>CAUPRW010000020.1:0-91176 GCA_963513825.1 uncultured Duganella sp. | reverse complement strand
ACGCCCATTTCGCCTTCTTTGCCTTCCAGCGCCATACGGGCCGAACCTTTGATGATAGGCACGTCGTCGCCTGGGAATTCGTATTTCGACAACAACTCGCGAACTTCCATTTCGACCAGTTCCAGCAGTTCCGCGTCGTCGACCAGGTCGCACTTGTTCAGGAACACGATGATGTATGGAACGCCAACTTGACGGGCCAGCAGGATGTGCTCGCGGGTCTGTGGCATCGGGCCGTCGGCCGCCGAGCAAACCAGGATCGCGCCGTCCATCTGTGCCGCGCCGGTGATCATGTTTTTGATGTAGTCGGCGTGGCCTGGGCAGTCAACGTGAGCGTAGTGACGCGCTGCGGTTTCGTACTCGACGTGGGCGGTGTTGATGGTGATGCCGCGTGCTTTTTCTTCCGGTGCCGCGTCGATCTGGTCGTAGGCTTTAGCTTCGCCGCCGAATTTCTTCGACAGAACGGTAGCGATTGCAGCGGTCAGGGTGGTCTTGCCGTGGTCGACGTGGCCGATGGTGCCGACGTTGACGTGCGGCTTGGTCCGTTCGAATTTACCTTTTGCCATTTTATTCTTCCTTAGAACAATGTTTTAAATATGCGGGCGGGAGGATCTCCCCCGTCCGCAAAAAATCAAAAATTACTTAGCTTTAGCAGTGACGATCGCGTCGATAACGTGCTTAGGCGCTTCCGAGTAGTGCTTGAATTCCATCGTGTAGGTAGCACGACCTTGCGTTGCGGAACGCAGCGTGGTCGAGTAACCGAACATTTCGGACAGCGGCACTTCAGCTTTGATGATCTTGCCACCGCCGCCTGGGATCTCGTCCATGCCCTGCACCATACCGCGGCGGGACGACAGGTCGCCCATCACGGTACCGGCGTAGTCTTCCGGCGTTTCCACTTCCACAGCCATCATCGGCTCCAGAATAACCGGCGAGGCCTTGCGGCAGCCTTCCTTGAACGCCATCGAAGCGGCCATCTGGAACGCGTTTTCGTTCGAGTCCACATCGTGGTACGAACCGAAGAACAGCGTGACCTTGACGTCGACCACTGGGTAGCCGGCCAGAACACCGGTGTTCAGCGTGCCGCGCACACCCTTTTCAACCGCAGGGATGTATTCGCGTGGAACCGTGCCGCCTTTGATGGCGTCAACGAATTCGAAACCTTTACCTGGTTCTTGCGGTTCGATCTTCAGCACCACGTGACCGTATTGACCACGACCACCCGACTGCTTGACGAACTTGCCTTCGGATTCTTCGCAGGTCTTGCGGATCGTTTCGCGGTAGGCGACCTGTGGCTTGCCGACGGTCGCTTCCACGCCGAATTCGCGCTTCATGCGGTCGACGATAATTTCCAGGTGCAGCTCGCCCATACCACCGATGATGGTCTGGCCCGACTCTTCGTCGGTCTTGACGCGGAACGACGGATCTTCCTGTGCCAGGCGGTTCAGTGCCAGACCCATTTTTTCCTGGTCGGCCTTGGTCTTTGGCTCCACGGCCTGCTGAATCACAGGCTCAGGGAAGACCATGCGCTCGAGGATGATGATCGAGGTCGGATCGCACAGGGTTTCGCCCGTGGTCACGTCTTTCAGGCCAACGGCGGCGGCGATGTCGCCGGCGCGCACTTCCTTGATCTCTTCGCGCTGGTTCGCGTGCATCTGCAAAATACGGCCCAGACGCTCTTTACGACCCTTGACCGAGTTGTAGACGGTGTCGCCCGAATTGACGGCGCCCGAGTACACGCGGAAGAAGGCCAGCTGGCCGACGAACGGGTCGGTCATGATCTTGAACGCCAGCGCCGAGAACTTCTCTTCGTCGGACGGCTTGCGGGTGGTCGGGTTTTCGTCCTCGTCGGTACCGCCGACGTCTTCGATGTCCAGTGGCGACGGCAGGTACTCGATGACCGCGTCCAACATGGCTTGCACGCCCTTGTTCTTGAAAGCGGTACCGCACATCATCGGCACGATTTCCGAAGCGATGGTGCGATCGCGCAGCGCTTTCTTGATCTCGGCTTCGGACAGGTCGCCCTCTTCCAGGTACTTGTTCATCAGTTCTTCGGTCGCTTCGGCGGCCACTTCAACCATCTTCTCGCGCCACTCGGCGGCCGATGCTGCCAGCTCTTCCGGGATCTCGACGTAGTCGAACTTCATGCCCTGGGACGCTTCGTCCCACAGGATGGCTTTCATCTTGACCAGGTCGATCACGCCCTTGAAGTTTTCTTCGGCGCCGATCGGGATCTGGATCAGGACCGGGTTGGCCTTCAGGCGAGCGCGCATCTGCTCGTAGACCTTGAAGAAGTTGGCGCCGGTACGGTCCATCTTGTTGACGAAGGCCAGGCGTGGCACTTTGTACTTGTTAGCCTGGCGCCATACGGTTTCCGACTGTGGCTGAACACCGCCCACTGCGCAGTAAACCATGCAAGCGCCGTCGAGCACGCGCATCGAACGTTCGACTTCAATGGTGAAGTCGACGTGGCCCGGGGTGTCGATGATGTTGATGTGGTGCTCAGGGAAATTGTTAGCCATCCCTTTCCAGAAGCAGGTCGTCGCGGCCGACGTAATGGTGATGCCGCGCTCTTGTTCCTGCTCCATCCAGTCCATGGTGGCGGCGCCATCGTGGACTTCACCGATCTTGTGGTTCACGCCCGTGTAGAACAGGACGCGTTCGGTGGTGGTGGTCTTACCTGCATCGATGTGAGCGGAGATACCGATATTGCGGTAGCGCTCGATGGGGGTCTTGCGGGCCATAGTTATTCCTAAATCTTTGAATGGACAAAACCGAGCACCATTTTTTGGGAAAAAAATGAGCCCGGCCTCGAACAACAGATAACAGCCGGACGGATCCGGCCGATTTTTATTAGAAGCGGAAGTGCGAGAACGCCTTGTTCGCTTCAGCCATGCGGTGCACTTCATCGCGACGCTTCATCGCACCGCCACGGCCTTCGGCCGCTTCCATCAGCTCACCGCCGAGGCGTTGTGGCATGGATTTTTCGCTGCGCTTGTTCGCGGCTTCGCGCAACCAACGCATCGACAGGGCCATGCGGCGCACTGGGCGCACTTCGACCGGCACCTGGTAGTTTGCACCACCGACGCGACGGGATTTGACTTCAACCAGTGGCTTGGCGTTGTTGATCGCGGTTGCGAACACTTCCAGCGGGTCCTTGCCCGACTTCGAAGCGATGTGCTCGAAGGCACCGTAGATGATGTTTTCTGCGACCGATTTTTTACCGGACAGCATCAGAACGTTCACGAACTTGGCGACATCCGTGTTGCCGAATTTTGGATCCGGCAGAATTTCGCGCTTGGGTACTTCACGACGACGTGGCATATCAATTCCTTTCAATCTTCAGTTGAGGTGCGCAGATATGGGATTCGCACTCTCGCGGAGGGCCATCATAGCCATCCACTTACTCGACCAGTTGCGGTCGATTACATTCACTTAGCTAGCTGCCACCGAGCGAAAACTTTTGTTTTTTAATGCAGATTACTTCTTACCAGCCTTGGCGCGCTTGGTACCGTATTTCGAGCGGGCTTGCTTACGGTCTTTGACGCCCTGGGTATCCAGTGCACCGCGAACCATGTGGTAACGCACACCCGGCAAATCTTTTACGCGGCCGCCGCGCAGCAGGACAACGCTGTGCTCTTGCAGGTTGTGGCCTTCACCGCCGATGTACGAAATGACTTCGAAACCGTTGGTCAGACGCACTTTGGCGACTTTACGCAAAGCCGAGTTAGGCTTCTTAGGAGTGGTGGTGTACACACGGGTGCAAACACCACGCTTTTGCGGGCTGTTTTCCAGCGCCGGCGATTTGCTTTTCACGGTCAGGGCGACACGTGGATTGCGAATCAGTTGATTGATGGTTGGCATCGTTCTAAACCCAACTAAATAACAACGTTGAACACCCGGACAACATGTCCGGGGACTAAAACCTAGTCCCGATCTAATGTGCAGCGGAGGCGCGAATAGCCACTCGCGGGGAGCGGCCTGAAACAGCGTATACGATGCGCAGACTAAATAGAGAACTCGCGAGTATAGACGTGATCGGATGACCAGTCAAACTTTTTCGCGGCAACATGCGACATGACAGGCCCCTAAAAACTGGCCTGGAAGCAAGGAAACGGCTGATAATGGCAAACATTAACACATCTTGCCCCTGGAATGCGCCGCCTCTTCGCCGTACCGTCCCCCGCCCCGTCCCCGGCCACGTTGTTCTTGCTCGTCAGTTACGCGCTGCTGACGGTGGTGCCGTGCGTGCCGCTGCTGCTGGGCCGGCCGGCGCCGGAGCTGTCGCGCGTGCTCGCCGCCGGGCTCGTCGGCTGGGTGGCGGTGTGGGGCGTGTTCCAGCGTCCGGCGTGGTTCCACTGGCTGCTGCTGCCGGCGCTGCTGGCGCTGCCGACCGAGCTCTATCTATTCCTCTACTACGGCCAGGGCATCTCCACCCACCACCTCGGCATCATCGCCGAGAGCAGCCCGAAGGAGGCGATGGAGTTCCTTGGCAGCAAAA
Organism: uncultured Duganella sp.; assembly: GCA_963513825.1. GTDB lineage: Bacteria > Pseudomonadota > Gammaproteobacteria > Burkholderiales > Burkholderiaceae_D > Rugamonas. Next base: position 86,678 of record CAUPRW010000020.1, on the reverse strand, counting down.
TCTGGCTGATGACCGCCGTCATGGCCGGCGTGCTCCTCTGGTGGGTGGCGCTGCTGCTGGCCGCGCGCCGCGCGCCGGCGCTGGCCTGGCGCGGCCGCAGCCGCTCGATCGCGCTCTCTATATTAGTGGTGTTGGCGGCGCTGGCGGCCAACGGCCGCTCGCCGCTCGCCTTTGCCGACTTCGCCTCGTCGTGGCCGTTCGGCCTGCCGGCGCGCGGACTGGACTTCTACAAGGAGCGGCAATACCTGGCCCGCCTGGGCGAGCGCAGCAGCGCCTTCCGCTTCCAGGCGCGCCAGCCCGAGGCCAACGAGCGGCCGGAAATCGTCATCATGGTGCTGGGCGAATCGTCGCGCTACGACCGCTGGGGCGTCAACGGTTACGCGCGCGAGACCACGCCGCTGTTGCGCGCCGAGCCCAACGTGGTGATGCTCAGCGACGTCATCACGGCCGTGTCGGCGACGCGGCTGTCGGTGCCGGTGATCATCTCGCGCAAGCCGGCCACGCAAAGCCTGAAGGAAGGCTTCTCGGAAAAATCGTTCCTGACCGCCTACAAGGAGGCCGGCTTCAAGACGTGGTGGCTGTCGAACCAGATCTCGTTCGGCGAGTTCGACACGCCGGTGTCGGTGTTCGCCAAGGAGGCCGACGTGATCCAGTTCATGAACCTGGGCGGCTACAAGAGCCGCTCCAACCTCGACCAGATCCTGCTCGCGCCGCTGCGCCACGCGATCGCCGACCCGGCGCCGAAAAAACTGATCGTGCTGCACACCTTGGGCAGCCACTGGAACTACAGCCAGCGCTACCCCAAGGACTTCGACAAATGGCAGCCGTCGCTGTACGGCGTCGAGCAGCCCGTGCACACCGACGTCAAGCTCAAGCCGGAGATGAACAACAGCTACGACAACTCGATCCTGTACACGGACTGGTTCCTGGCGCAGGTGATCGGCCAGCTCAGGGACACGGCCCAGCTGACGTCGATGATGTACGTCGCCGACCACGGCCAGACCTTGTACGACGGCAGCTGCCGCTACGCCTTCCACGGTCACAACACGCAATTCGAATTCCACGTGCCGGCGCTGGTGTGGTATTCCGACCAGTACAAGGAGCGCTACCCGGGCAAGGTCGCGCAGCTGGTGCGCCACCGCAAGGCCAGGCTGGCGACGGAAAACATCTTCCACACCTTGCTCGATTTGGGCGACATCGAATACGCCGACGAGCGGCTCGAATGGAGCTTCGTCAGCAAGCGCTTCAAGCCGCACAAGCGCTACGTCGACAGCTACGGCTGGAGCGACTACGACCACGCCACGTTCAAGGGCGACTGCCGCGAAGTGATCGACAAGGGCAAGCCGCTCAAGCAGGAAAAATGAACCGGCGCTTTTAACCATGGGAAGGTGACACCGTCATGTCTATTTGTATCGCCGCGGCGCAGTCGCCGTCCGTCGCCGGGGACGTCGAGGCCAACGTGGGCATCCACCTCGCGTTCATCGAGGCGGCGCGCGCGCACGGCGTCGGGCTGCTGGTGTTCCCGGAGCTGTCGCTCAGCGGCTACGAGTTGCCGATGTTGCGCGACTGCGCGCTGACGCCGGACGACCCGCGGCTGGCGCCGCTGCGCGACGCCGCCCGCGCCGGCGGCATGACCGTCATCGTCGGCGCGCCGCTGGCGAACGGCCAGGGCGCACCGCCGCACATCGCCGCCTTCATCTTCGGCGCGGACGGCGCGCTCGGCGTCTATCGCAAACAATATTTGCATGCCGGCGAAGAGCGCCACGTGCAAGCGGGCCCGATCGGCGCGCAGGCCACCGCCATGAACGGCCACAGCTACGCGCTGGCGATCTGCGCCGACACGTCGCAGCGCACGCACGCGGCGGCGGCGGCCGGGGCGGGAGCCACGCTGTACCTGGCCGGCGTGCTCGTTTCCAAGGGCGGCTACGCGCACGACGCCGCGCTGTTGCGGCAATACGCGGCCGACTTCAACCTCGGCGTGCTGATGGCCAATCACGCCGCGCCGTCGGGCGGTTACGACGTCGCCGGCGGCAGCGCCGTATGGGCCGGCGGCGGCGTCCTGCTGGCCCGCGCCGACGGCCCGGGCGCCTGCCTGGTCGTCGCCACGGAAAACGGCGGCTGGCAAGGCAAGGTCGTGCCGATCGCCCGGTAGAGCGTCGGGGTCAAGTCTGTCATTTGGACACGAGGTCAACCATAAGACATCGATACGGTTAAGCCCGTGTCCAAATGTCAGACTTGACCCCGACGTTAGGGCCGGCGGTTATAGCAGGCTGCGCAGCGCGCCTTCGAGCGCGGGGTGGCGGAACGCGTAGCCTTCGGCCGTCAATCGCTCGGGGACCACGCGCTGTCCCTCGAGCAGCAGGTCGGCCTGCTCGCCGAGCGCGAGCCGCATCGGCCAGCCCGGCGTCGGCAAGCCGTAGGGGCGCTTCAGCACGCCCGCGGCGATGCGGCTAAATTGCGCTTGGCGCACCACTTCCGGCGCGGTGAAATTGTACGCGCCGCCAGCGCCGCCACGGCACAGGTGGGCGATGCCGCCGATCAGGTCGTCGACGTGGATCCACGACAGCCATTGCGTGCCGCCGCCGAGCGGGCCGCCCAGCCCCAGCCTGATCGGCAGCAGCATCATCGGCAGCGCACCCTGCGTGCCCAGCACCAGCCCGAAACGCATGCGGGCCACGCGCACGCCATGCGCCTCGGCGCCCTGCGCGGCCTGCTCCCACTCGCGACACAGGTCGGACATGAACATCGGCTGCGGACCGGCGTTCTCGGTCAGCGCCGTGTCGTCGCCGCGCCGCTGGATGCCGTAGTAGCCGATCGCCGACGCCGACAACAACACGGCCGGCTTACGTTCGGCGGCGGCGATCCAATCCACCACCTTGCGCGTCAAGGCGACACGACTCTTGCGCAACGCCGCCCGGCGCGCGGCCGTCCAGCGCCAGCCCAGGATGCGCGCGCCCGCCAGGTTGACGACGACGTCGATGCGGCGCGAGGCCGGCAACCGCGCCAGGTCGTCCACGCACTCGACGCGGCCGTCGAACAGCCACGCGGCTTGGCGCGGCTGGCGGCTCAGCACCGTGACGCGGTGGCCGTCGCGCAGCAAGGCGCGCACCAGCCGCTGGCCGATGAAGCCGGTGGCGCCGGTCACCAGGAAGCCGCGCTCGCCGTCGGCGAAGCGCATCGACGGCGCGGCCGCCTCGCGCCGCGCCAGTTTGCCGATGGCGCGCGCGGCCCAGGCGTCGCGCAGGCCGGACAGGCCGACACCAACGCCGCACAATGCCAGGAACACGCCCAGCGCACCCTGCGGTTGCCACACCAGCGCCGTCGGCATGGCCGCGAGCGCTGGCGTGTTCAATGCCAGCAGGGCGATGAAGGCGCCGCCGTTCATCGCCAGCACCGTGTGCGTGACCCGCTCCGTCGCCGGCAACAGGCGGGTACGGTCCTCGACCACGAAGTCCCACAACGTGAGCACGATTTCAACCACGAACACCAGCAGCAGGAGCACCGCCCACAGCCCCTGGAAGGACCACGACGACAGGCCAATGAACATCGCGCTGTAAATCAGCGCGCGCGCCGAGTGGATCGAAAGCTCGCGCCGCGCGCTGGCGCGGCCGGGCAAGGCCTCGGTCAATTCGTGGTGGTACAGCGTGTCAAAGGCGCCCAGGCAACCCTGGAAAGCCATCAGCTGCAGCGCCAATAAATGAGTGTTCATGCCGATACCTCCCTGAAAACGCCTGCTTGCGTGAATGTGGTGCCGAAGAGCGGATGCCGTATCTCGATGCGGATGTCGAACTGGTTGGCGTTGTTATTGCGGTGGCACAGGAAGGTCTTGCCCGGCGTGAGCAGCCCTGGCAGCGGAATGCGAATGCCGAACAGCTGCCAGAAATAGCCGTCGCTCTCAAAATGCAGGTTGCCGTCGCGGACGGCTAGCAACAGCTTCATGCCCAGGCCTGCGCCGACGTATTCGAGCACCTCCCCCTTCGCGCTTTGCGCCATGTAGGAGGTGAACATCACCGGCTGGCGGGCGTTGAGGCGGTAAGTGCGCTGCTTGAAGATCCAGGCGCAATCGCGCTTCGAATAGACCTCGATGTCGACCGGGAAATCGGCGTCGTTATACGGCATCAGCGCGCCTTTGACGAAGGGCATGCTCAAATAACCGAGCACGCGGCCCACCCGCGAACACGTCAGCTCGGACAAGTGCCCCGTGTAATACAGCGGCTTGCCGGGCAGCGGGTTCTTGTCGAAGCGTGCCTGGATATCGCGGTGCAGCTTGCTCCACTCGGGGCCCAGGATTTTTTTAAACAATTCCCCTTCGGACGGGATCATCATTTGCGCGGCCCCGCCTTGTCGTCGCCGCCGAGCAGGCGCGCCACCTGGCCGCCCATTTTCAGCAAGCGCTGCAGGGTGGCCGGCGGCAGGTGCTTGTAGTCGCCATAGGTGGCGGTGAGCATTTCGAGGAAGTCGAGCACCTGGTCCATCTTGACCTTGGTGGCGGGCTCGAGCGCCGGGTCGTGCTGCGCCTCGCGCGCGCATTCGCGCAGCACCGCGAGGGTCGGATCGATCTCGCGCTTCTTGCGCTCCTCGACGATGACGCGGAAGATTTCCCACACGTCCTGCAACGCGACGAAGTGGTCGCGCCGGTCGCCGGCGAGGTGGGTGATGCGCACCAGTCCCCAGCTTTGCAGCTCCTTGAGGCTGTTGCTGACGTTCGAGCGCGCCACCGCCAGCGTCTCGGCGATCGCTTCGGCCGGCAGTGGCTGGTTCGACAGGAACAGCAAAGCGTGGATCTGCGCCACCGTGCGGTTGACGCCCCAGCGCGTGCCCATCTCGCCCCAGTGCAGGATGTATTTCTCGATGGTCGGTGCGAGCGCCATGGAATTCTTTCATTTCTGTCGTTACAGAAATAATAGAATGGTGCGCGCCGCAAGTCAAGCGGAGCGTGCCGAGCCCGCGCCGGGTCAGTGCCTTGCCTTGTGAGCGCCGGGTCAGCGCCCGAGTGGGCGAGACCAGGTGGCGACTAAGTGAGTGACTAGTGAGTGACTAAGTGAGCGACTAAGTGGGCAACTCTAAGTGAGCAACCAAGCGGACACCTACGTCAGCGCCAGCCGGCGCGCGCCCGCCGCCGTGCGCGCAGGCGCCGCCGCGCCGCCGGCGTCGATCTTGAAGATGCTCACCGTGCGCGCCAGTTCGCCCGCCTGGTCCTGCAGCGACTGGGTGGCCGCCGCCGCCTCCTCCACCAGCGCGGCGTTCTGCTGCGTGACCTGGTCCATCTGCGCGATCGCCTGGTTGACCTGGTCGATGCCGTCGCTTTGCTCGCGGCTGGCGACGGCGATCTCGCCGACGATCTGCGTGACCTGGTGCACATTGCCCACCAGCGTGTTCATGGTGGTGCCGGCGCGCTCGACGAGCTCGGTGCCGAGCGCGATCTTGCCCACCGACTGGTCGATCAGCAGCTTGATCTCCTTGGCCGCCGCCGCCGAGCGCTGCGCCAGGTTGCGCACCTCGCTGGCGACCACCGCGAAGCCCCTGCCCTGCTCGCCCGCGCGGGCCGCCTCGACCGCCGCGTTCAGCGCCAGGATGTTGGTCTGGAAGGCGATGCCGTCGATCACGCCGGTGATGTCGACGATCTTGCGCGACGATTCGTTGATGTCGTTCATCGTCGTCACCACCTGGTGCATCACCTCGCCGCCCTGCGCGGCCGTGCTCGAGGCGCCCTCGACCAGATCGCGCGCGTGCTGGGCGTTCTCCGAGTTCTGCTTGACGGTGCTGGTCAGTTCCTCGATCGAGGCGGCCGTCTCCTCAAGCGAGCTGGCCTGCGTCTCGGTGCGCGACGACAATTCCATGTTGCCGGCCGCCAGCTCCTGCGAGCCCAGGTTGATCACCTCGGCGCCACGGCGCACCCGCGACACGGTCGACAGTAAATCCTGCTGCATGCGGCGGATCGCCGCCAGCAGGCGCTGGATCTCGTTGTCGCCGGACTCGTCGATATGGGCCGTGAGGTCGCCGTGGGCGACCTGGTCGAGCAGCGCGACGGCCCGTTCGAGCGGGCGCAGCACGATGGACTTGAGCAGCAGGTGCACGCCGACCACCAGCGCCAGCGCGCCGGCCAGGCCCAGCGCCACGAGCCACATGACGATGTGGTACGCGCGCTCGCCGCCGTCCATCAGCTCGTTGATCTGCTCGTCGCTGAGCTTTTGGTATTTTTCCAGCTGCGCCGAGAACGCCGCGCCGGTCGGCGTCAGCTCCTTGGTGTTGATGGCGGTGTAGGTGTCGGTGTCGTCGGCCGCCAGCGCGGCGGCGGCCCGCTCGAGCACGCGCGACTGCGCGCGGCCGGCCTCGATCAGGCCCGCCTTGAGCTGCGCGTCCTGGCCCGGGTAGGCGACCGCCTTCTCATACTTGTCGAGGAAGTCGAGCGTGCGCTGGTAGGATTTCTTGGCGCTGGCCAGCGCCGAGTCGCGGTCGGCCTTGGCGCCGCCCTCCTTGACGGTGGTGTAGGCGCGCGTGAGCGCCGAGCGGGTGCGGGTGGTGTCCTTGTAGGCGTCGTTGATGACGATCACCTGGGAGCCGATCCGGTGCACCGTGGCGATCGCGCCATTGGCCTCCCTGAGCGCGTAGATACCAAGCCCGGCGCCGATCACCAGCATGCCGGCAAACAGCAACAACACCCCCAACAAACTCGCCCGCACCGTTATATTTTTCATCCTGTCCCCCACCCCGTAATCATGATTGCCTGCTGGCAATTATGTAAATGCCGAATATACCAAGAAATTGACATTCGGGCGACCAAAACCATGTCGCGGCAGGCTCGGTGTTGCAGAAAACAGGGAAATGCGAACCGTTCCACCGCCGGCGGGCGGCTATCGCACAACGCTAGTCCAGCACGGTCCCGCACTCGGCCGGATGGGCCATGTAATCGCTGAGCCAGTCGTACACCCGGTTGGCCTTGGCCGAGATGGCGGGGTCGAAGCCGCGCGCGGCCAGCAGCGCGATGCCGTTGGTGTCGTCGAGCACGCCGGGCGCCGCGCACAGCCGGCCGTCCACGCGGCGCACGCACCACGGCGCCAGCACTGCGGCCAGCAGCGGCGCCAGCACCAGGTTGTGCGACGAGACGATCACCCGTCCCGACGCCGCCAGCGTGTGCAGCACGGCGGCGGCCGCCGAGATCGATTCCAGATGGTTGGTGCCACGGAAGATCTCGTCGATGATGAAGACCGCCGGCGCCCGCTCGGCCAGCGCCAGCAGCTCGCGCGCGCGCCGCAGCTCGGCGATGTAGAGGCTCTCGCCGCCTTCGAGCGCGTCGTCGTTCTGCATGCTCGAATAGACCGGCAGCGACGCCGTGACGGCGGCGTCGGCGTAGGCAAACCCGAACGCGCGCGCGACGATCAGGTTCAGGCCGACGGTGCGCAGCAAGGTGCTCTTGCCGATGCCGTTCTGGCCGGAGACGAAGGCGCCGCGCCCGGCCAGCGCGAACGACAACGGCGCCGGCTCGGCCAGCAGCGGATGGACGGCGTCGGCCAGCGCCACGTCGCTCCCGCGCCCGGCCCAGCAATACCGTGGCGCCTGCGCCAGATGCCGCGCCAGCGCCAGGTCGGCCTCCAGCGCCGCCACCCGCTCGAAACTGGCGCGCAGCAGATCGACGTCGGCGCGCACCGCTTCCCGGCTGGCGAAATAGTGGCGGATATTCATCAGCCACAGCCAGTCGCCGTACTCGCGCACGCCCGGCATGTGGGACATCGGCGAGACGCCGAGGCGGCCATTGAGCTTGCCGGCGCGCGCCGCGTCCTCGCGCAGGTGCGCCGTCATCGGATCGTCCACCTGCGACAGCAAGGTATGCGCGCGCAGCAGCTGCTGCAGCGTCTTGACGATGCGCGCCCACTCCGACGCCGCCTCGGCAAAGCGCACCTGCACCAGCGACAGCGACAGCCACAATCCCAATACCACGCCCCACAGCGGCAGCAAGCCGGCCACCAGCGCCAGCGCGGCCGACAACAAAAACGCGATGGGCAGCCAATGCAGCCGAGACGCCCAGCGCGGCGCCGGCGCCGATGGCGCGCCGAACACCGTCTCGCTCACTTCACGGTCGGCGCGGCGCAAGCCCTCGCACGCCGTTTGCAAGCGCTGCCGCCGCCCGGCATCGTCGATCAGCGCGCGCACGCGGGCGGCCGAGGCCGACACGCGCGCGCCGCCGTCGGCGTCCTGCGCGTGCAGGCGGCGGTGCAGCTCCTGCTGGCCGACGATGCTGGTGCCGCGCGCCAGCAGCGCCCCATACCGCGGCAGCAGCATATCGTCCCAGGTCTGGGCGTCGATCGCGCCGCCGTCGCCGTGCAAGGTGCGCTGGTACAGCGCCACATCGCTGGCGACATACGGATAGTCGGCAATCTCGTCGGCCGGCATGGCGGGCAATAAAAAACGTACAGCACGGTCGATCCAATTCATGAGTAGTTCCCGTAGGGCGGATTAGCGCAGCATAATCCGCCGAGCTACGCCAGCGGCGCATGGCGACCGCCCCCATATCGCGCCGATTATCAAGTTATCAACCCACCGGACGCGACAACGGACACCCCCGGACACGCGGACAGCGGACAGAACCCGATAAAACCCATGAAATTCAATCACTTACGAAGTGGCACGAATCCTGCAAAGCATCCCCTATCTTTTTCTCGACGACCACCATGATCCGCGACACCTCCAGCCAAGACGCCGTCATCGCCGCCCCCAAGGGACACGCCGCCAAGCGCCGCCTCGTCCTCGCCGCCGCCACCGCGGCGCTGCTGGCGCTGGCCTGGTACCTGTTCCACACCTGGCGCGGCAGCGAGCAATCGGTGAGCCTGTCGCGCCTGCGCATCGCCGAGGTCGTGCGCGGCACGCTGATCCGCGACGCCGCCGTCAACGGCCGCATCGTCGCCGCCATCAGCCCGACCTTGTACTCGACCTCGCCGGCCACGGTGACCCTGAAGGCGGCCGCCGGCGACACCGTCAAGAAAGGCGACGTGCTCGCCGTGCTCGAGTCGCCCGACCTGTCGGACGCGCTCAAGCGCGAACAGTCGGCCTACGCCCAGATCGAGGCCGACGTCGAGCGCCAGAAGATCCTGGCGCGCAAACAAAAGCTGCTGGCGCGGCGCGACGCCGACACCGCCGAGATCGACCGCCTGTCGGCCCAGCGCACGCTCGAGCGCTACGACGCCGTGGCCAACGACGGCATCGTCGCCAAGATCGACTACCAGAAGGCCAAGGACGCGCTCAACTCGGCCGAGATCCGCGCCCGCCACGCCGGCCAGGCGGCCGAGCTGGAGAGCGACAACGTCGCGCTGGAACTGACCTCCAAGGTCAAGCAGCTCGAGCAGCAGCGCATGATCCTGTCGAACGCCCAGCGCCGCGTCGACGAGCTGACCGTGCGCGCGCCGGTCGACGGCTTCATCGGCACGCTGTCGGTGGCCAACCGCAGCGTGGTGCCGCTCAACACGCCGTTGATGACGCTGGTCGACCTGTCCAAGCTCGAGGTCGAGCTCGAAGTGCCCGAGACCTACGTCGCCGACATCGGCCTGGGCATGGGCGCCGAGATCAACGTCGGCACCGGCACGGCCCCCGGCAAGCTGTCGGCGCTGTCGCCGGAGGTGGTCAAGAACCAGGTGCTGGCGCGGGTGCGCTTCAACGGCGCCCAGCCGGCCGGCCTGCGCCAGAACCAGCGCGTCACCGCGCGCCTGCTGATCGATGAAAAGCCCAATACCCTGATGGTGCAGCGCGGCCCGTTCGTCGAATCGGAGGGCGGCCGCTTCGCCTACGTGGTGCGCGACGGCGTGGCCATCCGCACGCCGATCAAGATGGGCGCGACCAGCGTGTCGGCCGTCGAGATCCTCGGCGGCCTCAAACAAGGCGACCGGATCGTCATCGCCGGCAGCGAAACATTCGAGAACGCCCCGCGCGTCTCGCTCAACAATTAACCAGCCCGAAGGGATCCATTATGCTGCGCATGAACAACCTGAGCAAAGTCTACCGCACCCACATGATCGAAACCCACGCGCTGCGCGGCTTCGCCATCAACGTCGCCCAGGGCGAGTTCGTCACCGTGACCGGCCCGTCCGGCTCGGGCAAGACCAGCTTCCTCAACATCGCCGGCCTGCTCGAGGAGTTCACCGACGGCGAGTACATCCTCGACGGCGTCAACGTCAAGGGCATGGACGACAACGCCCGCTCGCGCCTGCGCAACGAAAAGCTCGGCTTCATCTTCCAGGGTTTCAACCTGATCCCCGACCTGTCGCTGTTCGACAACGTCGACGTGCCGCTGCGCTACCGCGGCTTCAACGCCGCCGAGCGCAAGGAGCGCATCGAGGACGCGCTGGCCAAGGTCGGCCTGGCCGCGCGCATGAAGCACTACCCGGCCGAGCTGTCCGGCGGCCAGCAGCAGCGCGTGGCGATCGCGCGCGCGCTGGCCGGCTCGCCCAAGCTGCTGCTGGCGGACGAGCCGACCGGCAACCTCGACACGCAAATGGCGCGCGGCGTCATGGAGCTGCTCGAGCAGATCAACGCCGCCGGCACCACCATCCTGATGGTCACCCACGACCCCGAGCTGGCCGTGCGCGCGCAGCGCAACGTCCACATCATCGACGGCCAGGTGTCGGACCTGGTGCGCAAGACGCCGTCGCTGTTCGATGCCAACGCCGCCGCCGGCGGCCAGTCGCACGTCGCTTAAGGGGCCGCCATGTTCCAGTACTACTTCCTGCTCGGCCTGCGCAGCCTGCGCCGCAACCCGGCGCTGACCGCGCTCATGGTGCTGACCCTGGCCATCGGCGTGGCCGCCAGCGTCGCCACCCTGACCATCCTGCACGTGATGTCGGGCGACCCGATCCCGCACAAGAGCGACCGCCTGTTCGTGCCGCTGCTCGACAACGGCCCGCTCGAGGGCTGGACGCCGGGCGACAAACCCGACGACAAGCAAATCAGCTACCGCGACGCCGTCAACCTGCTGGCCAGCAAAGCCGGCGAGCGGCGCACGGCGATCTTCGGCGTCTCCGGGGCGTTCGAGCCGGACCGCAAGGACGTCAGCGTGTTCTCCGCCGCCGGCCTGGCGCCCGCAGGCGACTTCTTTAACATGTTCGACGCACCCTTCCGCTATGGCCAGGGCTGGAGCCCGGCCGACGACAAGGCCGGCGCCGACGTCATCGTGCTCAGCCGCAAGCTGTCCGAAGAACTGTACGGCGACGCCGATCCGGTCGGCCGGCGCGTGACCTTCGCCGGCTTCCAATACCAGATCGTCGGCGTGCTCGATACCTGGACCGTCATCCCCCGCTTCCACCGCGTCATCGGCAGCAACGACGGCGCCTTCAGCGACGAGGACGAGTTCTTCATCCCGTTCTCGACGGCGGTGCGCCACGAGCTGCAACAAAACGGCAACACCAGCTGCAGCAGCGACTTCGGCCCCGGCTACCAAGCCTTCCTCGGCTCCGAGTGCACGTGGATCCAGTTCTGGTTCGAGACGCGCGCCGCCGGCGACCGCGCCGAGCTGCAAAGCTTCCTCGACAGCTACGCCATCGAGCAGCGCAAACTGGGACGGCTCAAGCGCGGCGCCCCCACCCAGCTGTTCGACGTGCGCCAATGGCTCGACTACAACAAGGTGGTCGGCAACGACAACAAGCTGTCGGCCTGGCTGGCGTTCGGCTTCCTGGTGCTGTGCCTGGTCAACACGATCGGCCTGCTGCTGGCCAAGTTCTCGGTGCGCGCCGCAGAGGTCGGCATCCGCCGGGCGCTGGGCGCCTCGCGCCGCGAGATCTTCCAGCAATTCCTGATCGAGACCACCGTGGTCGGCCTGGCCGGCGGCGCGCTCGGCCTGCTGCTCGCGTTCGGCGCCCTGGCGCTGATCGCCATGCAATCGAGGGCGCTCACGGTGGTGGCGCACATGGACTGGATCATGCTGCTGACCACCTTCGCGCTGGCGGTGCTGTCGGCCGTGCTGGCCGGGCTGCTGCCGACCTGGCGCGCCTGCCAGGTCACGCCGGCGCTGCAACTGAAATCCCAATAACCAAGCGAGCGATCAACGAGGTCCGACATGGAAATCCGCCCCATCCTTTCCGCGCTGTTGCGCAGCAAGACCGGCCCGGTGCTGGTGGCCGTGCAGGTCGCCCTGAGCCTGGCGATCCTGGCCAACGCGCTGCACATCGTCCAGGTGCGCCAGGCCGTGTCGGCGCGCGCCAGCGGCATCGCCAACGAGCAGGACGTGTTCGCGCTGCAGGTGCGCCACCTCAAACCCGGCGGCCACGAGGAGCAGCTGGCCACCCGGCGCGCCGAGGCCGACACCTTGCGCGCCGTCGCCGGCGTGATGTCGGTGGCCGTCACCAGCCAGATGCCGCTGTCGCGCTCGGGCAATTACAGCAGCCTGTCGACCGACCGCAAGCAGCTCAAGCCCAGCGCCACGACGACCAACTACATGGGCTCCGATTCGCTGGTCAAGACCTGGGGCCTGCGGCTGGTCGAGGGGCGCGACTTCACGCCGGCCGACGTGCTCGAGATCGACGAGAACCTCAGCAACGACTTTCCGAAGACCGCCATCCTGACCCGGCCGCTGGCCGAAAAGCTGTGGCCGGGCCAGAGCGGCTTTGTCGGCCGCACCTTCTACTACGGCACCGGCAACGACTCGCGCGAGCTGCGGGTGCTCGGCGTGGTCGAGAAGCTGCAAACGCCGGACGCGGCGATCAAGGAGGACGGCGAGTACTCGGCCTTGCTGCCGCTGCGCCGCACCGGCGGCGGCGGTTCGAGCAACTTCACGCTGCGCGCCGAGCCGGGACAGCTCGATCGCGTGGTCAAGGAGGCCGAGGCGGCCGTGCGCGCGGCCGCGCCGCTGCCGGTGATCGTCAAGATCAAGACGATGACGCAGATGCGCACCGCCCGCTACCGCGCCGACAACGCGCTGGCCTGGATGCTGGTGGCCGTGAGCGTGCTGCTGCTGCTCATCACCGCCAGCGGCATCGTCGGCATGGCCAGCCTGTGGGTGACGCAGCGGCGCAAGCAGATCGGCGTGCGGCGCGCGCTCGGGGCGCGCCGGATCGACATCCTGCGCTACTTCATCACCGAGAACGTGATGATCACCGGCGCCGGCGTGGCGGCCGGCGTGCTGTTGGCGCTGGGCCTGAACCAATTGCTGGTGAGCCAGCTGGAGATGGCGCGCCTGCCGGCCGGCTACCTGGTCGCCGGCGCCGGCGTGTTCCTGGCGCTGGGCGTGGCGGCCGTCTACGGGCCGGCCTGGCGGGCGGCGACGATCTCGCCGGCGACGGCCACGCGCAGCGCCTGAGCCGCCCCCGCACGGCGTGCGCGGCGGCGAAGGCGCGCGTCGCCGCGGGGACGTCCCCCATGGGCCACGTCTGGCCCCGCCCCCCCACGGCGATCCACTAAAGGCCGCCGACAATGTTATGCTAGCGACCATGCCCACCGTCCTCATCATCGACGACAACACCGCCGTCGCCATCGCCCTCGAAGTACTGTTCTCGCTGCACGAGATCGACGCGCTGCGCGCCACCTCGCCCGAGGCCGGCCTGGCGCTGCTGGCGCGCGAACCGGTCGACCTGGTCATCCAGGACATGAACTTCAGCGCCGACACCACCTCCGGCGCGGAGGGCGCGGCGCTGTTCGGCGCCATCCGCGCGCGCCACCCGGACCTGCCGGTGATCCTGCTGACGGCCTGGACCCACCTGGACGCGGCCGTCGGCCTGGTCAAGGCCGGCGCCGCCGACTACCTGGCCAAGCCGTGGGACGACCACCGCCTGATCGCCACCGTCAACAACCTGCTCGAGCTGGGCCAGGCCAAGCGCGCGCTCGACCAGCGCCTGCGGGCCGAGCTGCGCCAGCGGCGCGAGCTCGAACGGGGCCACGACCTGCGCGGCATGGTCTGGCAGGACCCGGCCACCGAGCGCGTGGTGCACCTGGCCTGCCAGGTCGCGCGCGCCGACGTGCCGGTGCTGATCTCCGGCCCCAACGGCAGCGGCAAGGAATGCATCGCCCACATCATCCAGGCCAACTCGGCGGTGCGCGACGGCCCGTTCGTCGTGCTCAACTGCGGCGCCCTGCCGGCCGAGCTGATCGAGGCCGAGCTGTTCGGCGCCGAGGCCGGCGCCTACACCGGCGCAGCGCGCGCGCGCGAGGGCAAGTTCGAGGCGGCCGACGGCGGCACGCTGTTCCTCGACGAGATCGGCAACCTGCCGCCGGCCGGCCAGATGAAGCTGCTGCGCGTGCTCGAGACCGGCCGTTTCGAACGCCTCGGCTCGAACCGCGAGCGCCAGGTCAAGGTGCGCGTGGTCAGCGCCACCAACGCCGACCTGCCGGCGATGATCAAGAGCGGCGCCTTCCGCGAGGACCTGTTCTACCGCCTCAACGTGATCGAGCTGCGCCTGCCGCCGCTGGCCGGGCGCCCGGCCGACATCCTGCCGCTGGCGCGCCACTTCCTGGCCGCCGCGCGCCCGGACCTGGCGCTGCACCCCGCGGCGCAGGCGGCGCTGCTGGCGCACGCCTGGCCGGGCAACGTGCGCGAACTGAAAAACGTCATGGCGCGCGCCGGCCTGCTGGCCCAGGGCGACACCATCAAGGTCGGCGACCTCGGCCTGCCGGCGGCGGCGGCCGGCGCCGACGACGGCACGCGCGAACCGGACCGCGACGCCATCGGCCTGGCGCTGCGCCGCGCCGGCGGCGTGGTGGCCCAGGCCGCCGCCGAGCTGGGCCTGTCGCGCCAGGCGCTGTACCGGCGCATGGAGCGGCTGGGCATCGGCCGCCCCTGATGGCCGCGCCGCCAACGGGCCCGCCGCCCGACGCGCCGGAGGCGCCAGCGGACGGCGCGCCGCAGCGGCCCCGCGACGGAACTCGGCACGCCCCGCCCGGCGGCCAAGCGGACGCGCCGGCGCCCGGCCCCGCCGGCGCCGGGGCCGACGGCGCGCGTCCCGAGGGCACGCGCCCGACCGGCATGCGCCTGTCGTTGCTCACGCGCTGGACCGCGCTGGTGGGCACGCTGCTGACGGTCGGCATCCTCATCGCGCTGGCGCTCACCCGCCACTTCCCCGACCATCCCGGCCTGGTGCTGGCGGCCTGCCTGCTGTGCGTGCTGCCGATCTCGATCATCACCATCCGCGCGCAGCTCGAGGCCATGCTGTCGCTGTTCCGCGCCCTCACCGGCACCGTCACCAGCTACCAGGACGGCGACTTCTCGTTCAGCCTGTACTGGCCGCAGAACGACGAGCTCAGCGACCTGGTCGGCGCCCACAACGCGCTCGGCGACGTGTTGCGCCGGCAACGCCTCGAGCTGGTCCAGCGCGAACTGCTGCTCGACACCATGGTGCAGAACACGCCGGTGGCGATGCTGCTGGTGAGCGAGGACGGCCCGGTGGTGTACGCCAACGTCGCCGCCCGCCAGTTGCTTAACGCCGGCCGCCAGCTCGAGGGCCACCGCCTCGACGCGGTGCTCGCGCGCGCCTCGCCGGCGCTGGCCGAGGCCATGGCGCGCGGCGGCGACGGCCTGTTTACCACCCGCGACGACGGCGCCGGCGCCGACGACATCGACGCCGAGGAAGTGTTCCACCTGGCGCGCCGCGGCTTCCAGCTCAACGGCCGGCGCCACGAGCTGCTGCTGCTGCGCCAGCTGACCATGGAGCTGCGGCGGCAGGAGGTGCAGACGTGGAAAAAGGTGATCCGCGTGATCAGCCACGAATTGAACAACTCGCTCGCGCCGCTGACCTCGCTGGCCCATTCCGGCGCCGAGCTGGTGCGGCGCGGCCAGACCGAGCGGCTGCCCCAGATCCTGGCCACCATCGCCGAACGCAGCCGCCACCTGGAGGGCTTCATCCTCGGCTACGCGCGTTTCGCCAAGCTGCCGGCGCCGCGGCGGGAGTGGCAGCACTGGCCGGCGTTCCTGGCGCGCCTGGCCGACCAGGCGGCCTTCACCGTGGTCGGCGCGCCGCCGGCCGAACCGTGCGCCTTCGACGCGGCGCAGCTGGAACAGGCGCTGCTGAACCTGCTCAAGAACGCCCACGAATCCGGCTCCCCGCCGGACCAGGTGGGGCTGGAGGTGCGGCGCCTCCACGGGGCCGTGCGCATCGACGTGCTCGACCGCGGCCCCGGCATGAGCGAGGCGGTGCTCACCAACGCGCTGGTGCCGTTCTATTCGACCAAGCGCAGCGGCACCGGCCTGGGCCTGGCGCTGGCGCGCGAGATCGCCGAGGCGCACGGCGGACGCATCACCTTGGCCAACCGCGACGGCGGCGGCCTGGCCGTGGTTATCATCTTGCCAGTGTCGTCGCCCAACAAATAAGTGTTGCGCGGATGCGTTTATCGGTATGTAAATTTGCGCAACGGAAATTGTTATATTTCAATAGTCGGGCCCGCGCCCGGGTCTTAGGCAAAAGCTATTTATTTTATAAAAGTACATTTGAAATACTGAATGGACAATGCTTTTTGAACATCGTAATTTAGCCTGCGGTCGGTAGTTTTTTGTATGTTTTCCTTGGGTCTTTACTTGTGGAGTTCAAAAATAATGAAACTAAAATCACTCTTGCTGGCAGCCATGCTGGCTTCTTCTTTCGGCAGCGCCTACGCGGGTATCATCAACGGCAATCCAATGCCGGACATCGTGTTGCAACAGAACCTGGCGGACCCGCAGCGCTACAGCGGCCACTTCGGCAACGACACATCCGGCGACTTCAGCGACGTCTTCACCTTCACGCCGTGGGCGTTGCCTGGCAGCAAGGCCAGCGGGACGGTCGTCAGTTTCGAGCTTGACGGCGGCGGCCTGATCAGCTTCGGCGGCGCCTCGCTCAACGGCGTCGGCTTCGTCCAGACGGCTGCCGACCGCTGGTCGCTGGCGAGCACGTTCATCCCGCCCGGGCCGCTGACCCTCACCGTCTGGGGCGACGCCGGCACCGGTGGCTCCTACAGCGGCACCCTGAACCTGCTGTCGCCGGTGCCGGAAGCGGAGACCTACGCCATGATGCTCGGCGGCCTGGCCCTGGTCGGCGCCATCGCCCGCCGTCGCAAACAAAGTTAAGTCATCCCCGCACTTCCCCAAAAGACGCTGCGGCGTCTTTTTTTATGGGCCAACTGGTAAACTGCGGCCATGTCCGCCAAAAACACCGCTCCCGCCTCCGCCCCAGTGCGCTTTGACCGCCCCGGCCACCCGCCGGCCACCACCACCGAATTCGAAGGCGTGCGCAGCCTGCACCTGGGCACCTCGTGGGTGCAGGGCGCCATGCGCCTGGCCAAGCCCGACAACATCGAGCTCGAGTACGTGCAAATGATGATGATGTGGCTGCTGTTCGACGACGCCCCGCGCCACGTCGTGCAGCTCGGCCTGGGCAGCGCCGCGCTCACCAAGTTCTGCCACCGCCGCCTGCCGGACGCGCGCGTGACCGCCGTCGAGCTCAACCCGAACGTGATCGCCATCTGCCACGCGCTGTTCGGCCTGCCGTCGGACGACGAACGCCTGCGCGTGCTGGAGATGGACGCGCTCGACTTCGTGCTCGACCCGGCCAACCACGGCACCGTCGACGCGCTGCAGGTCGACCTGTACGACCAGGACGCGCGCGGGCCGGTGCTCGACACGCCCGAGTTCTACCAGGGCTGCCACGACTGCCTGCGCGACGGCGGCATGATGACCACCAACGTGTTCGGCGACTTCGCCAACTACGACAAGAATTTGCACGCCATGGAGCAAGTGTTCGACGCGGTGGTGTGGCTGCCCGAGGTGCACGACGCCAACATCGTCGTGCTCGCGTTCAAGCGCGCGCCGGTGATCGATTTCGCCGTGCTCTACGAGCGCGCCGGCGCCATCAAGAAAAGCCTGAACCTGCCGGCCAAATCGTGGGTCAACGGCTTGAAGGGATGGATGCTGGACCAGCAATAACGGCGCGCCGCCAGGCGGGCACAAGGGGCGGCCGGCGGGCGCCGTCGATGCGCCGCACTGGTGCGCTGCGTTACGCGTTTTGCGTCTATCGATATGCAAGCGCCCCATGCCGATGCGCTCGCGCCACAGTTTCGCACCGTTTTGCCGCGCGCGCGGCGCGGGCCGCCGGCCAGCGTACGCGACATCGCCGCGCAAGGCGAGCAATATTAGCATTCGTACACATTGCGCAACATCCTGGTGCGTACCGCGTTGCGGCGGTGCACGGGCTCACGATAGTATTTTCTCAACGACCGCTACCCGCGGCGTACCCAACAAAACCAAGAGAGAACTACATGACAAGAGCCCCCCGATTCAAGCGCACGCTGCTCGCCAGCGCCATCCTCACGCTGACGGCCGGCGCCGCGCTGGCGCAGACCCAGGCCGCCGCCGACGAGCAGCTGGCCAAGGAACAACAGGTCGTCGTGCTCGGCTCGCGCACGGTGGCCAAGACCGCGCTCGACACCTCCTCGCCGGTCGGCCTGATCAGCCTGAAGGACTTGCAGACGGCCGGCCCGCTCGAACTGGGCAAGCTGCTGCAAACGCTCGACCCGTCGTTCAACTTCTCGAGCACGTTCGTCAGCGACGGCACCGACAGCATCCGCCCGGCCACCCTGCGCTCGCTCGGGCCGGACCAGGTGCTGGTGCTCGTCAACGGCAAGCGGCGCCACCAGCAGGCGCTGGTCAACGTCCAGCAGACGGTCGGGCGCGGCTCGGCCGGCACCGACATCAACGCCATCCCGCTGGCGGCGATCGCCCGCATCGAGGTGCTGCGCGACGGCGCCGCCGCCCAGTACGGCTCGGACGCCATCGCCGGCGTGATCAACATCGTGCTCAAGTCGCAGACGGCCGAAACCTCGCTCAGCGGCACCGTCGGCACCACCTCCGAGGGCGACGGCGACCTCTATTCGGCCAGCGGCAACACCGGCTTCGCGCTCGGCCAGGACGGCGGCTTCGTCAACCTGACGGTCGAGGCGCGCAAGCGCGGCGAGACCAACCGCGCCGGCCCCGACTCGCTGCGCGTCAATCCGCCGCGCGTGACCCAGCACCTGGGCGACAGCGACACCCGCGACACCTACCTGTGGTGGAACGCGGCGCTGCCGATCGACAAGGCCAGCGAGTTCTACGCCTTCGGCGGCCTGTCCAAGCGCAAGAGCGACTCGTTCGGCTTCTTCCGCTCGGCCGGCGACGACCGCACCGTGCAAGCCGTGTACCCGAACGGCTTCCTGCCGGCGATCCACACCGACATCAAGGACGCCTCGTTCGCCTTCGGCTACCGGCGCGAGCTGGCCGGCGGCTGGAAGGCCGACGTCAGCGTCAACCACGGCAACAGCGAGCTGGCGTTCCACGAATCGGACAGCTTGAACACCAGCTACTGGTACGAGCCCAAACCGGGCGGCGGCATCTACGCCGAATCGGCGCGCGAGGCCGACACCGGCACGCTCAAGTTCGACCAGACCACCATCAACGCCGACGTCAAGGGCCCGGTCACCATCGGCGGCGCCGAGGTGTTCGTCGCCACCGGCTTCGAGTACCGCCGCGACAACTACCAGATCGTCGCCGGCGACCCGATCTCCTACCAGTACGGGCGCACCAACAACCCGGCCATCGCCATCACCACGCCGAGCGGGGCGACGGCGGCCGCCGGCATCCAGGGCTTCCCCGGCTACACGCCGGCCACCGCGGTCGACTCGGGCCGCCACAACATCGCCCTATTCCTCGACGCCGAGCACAAGCCGCTCGAAAACCTCACGCTGGCCGGCGCCGTGCGCTTTGAAAAGTACTCGGACTTCGGCACCACCACCACCGGTAAGCTCAGCGCGCGCTACGACCCCACCAAGACGGTCGGCCTGCGCGCCAGCGTCTCGACGGGCTTTCGCGCGCCGAGCGTGCAGCAGCGCTTCTACAGCTCCGTGTCGACCAACCTCAATAACGGCGTGCTGACCGAAACGCTCACGGCGCGCGAAGGCAGCTCCGTGACCCAGGCCTTCGGCATCGCCCCGCTCAAGGAGGAGACCTCCACCAGCGGCAGCGTCGGCATGGTGCTGCGCCCGGCCAAGAACATGTCGCTCACGGTCGACGCCTACCAGATCAAGATCAAGGACCGCATCGTGTTCTCGAGCGAGATCGCGCCGGAGGCCGGCGGCGGCCCGATCACCAACATCCTGCGGCCGCTGGGCGTGGGCCAGGCGCAGTTCTTCACCAACGCGGTCGACACCCGCACCCGCGGCCTCGACATCGTCGCCGAGCACACCAGCAAGTTCGCTGCGTCGTCGCTGGTGCTGTCGGGCCAACTGGGCTTCAACAAGACCGAAGTGACCAAGCGCCATTCGACGTCGACGGTGCTGAGCGGCGCGCAGCTGTTCGACCAGGCGCAGGTGACCCTGATCGAGCGCGGGCAGCCGCGCAAGCACCACGTGGTGGCGGCCGACTACACGGCCGGCGCGTGGAACCTCAACACGCGCGCCAACTACTACGGAGAAGTGCAGGCGCAAAGCTTCAGCCCCCTGCACACGTGGGACGCCAAATGGCTGGTGGACGCGTCGGTGCGCTACGGCTTCACCAAGCGCACGTTCGTGAGCGTCGGCGTCAACAATGTGTTCAACGAGTTGCCGTCGGAATGGACCAACGGCGGCGACTTCCCGAAACTGGGCTTCACGCGCTGCTGGGAGACGTGCCCGATCGGCGTCAATGGCCGCTCGATGTACGTGCGGGTGGATACGGCGTTTTAAAACCGTAGGGCGGATTAGCGAAGCGTAATCCGCCATGCGTGCGCGGGCGGCGGCGCGTGCGTCGGCCACGCATGCACGGCCGATTACGGCGTTCCGCCTAATCCGCCCGACGCGCCCGGGTATCCGTCCGGGCATGCGCCCGGCCGAACGCCTCCAGATGCAGCACCGCCGCCAGGCGCTTGACCAGCTCGTCCATCCGCTCCGCCGGCACCTGCGCGTACCCCAGCATCAGCCCGCGCCACCCGGACGTGCCGTGCGTATCATGCCGGCTCAAGGCATTGACCACGATCCCGTGCTCGAACGCCCGCGCGCTGACGGCCAGATCATCCATCCCGTCATCCCTGAACCGCAGCGCCAGGTGCATGCCGGCCGATCCCCCGTGCACGGTCGCCACCGACCCCAGATGGCGCTCGAGCGCCGCCACCAGCGCGTCGCGCCGCTGCCGGTACAACCTGCGCATCCTGCGCACATGCAGCGCGAACTGCCCGCTGCGTAAAAACTCCGCCAACGCCAGCTGCTCGGCCACCCGCCCGCTCGCGTGCGACTGCGCCCGCATCAGCGCGAACGGCGCCGCCAGCGCCGGCGGCACCACCACGAACCCGATCCGCAGCGACGGGAACATCGTCTTGCTGAACGTGCCCAGATAGACCACCGGCGCCTCCGGCGCCAGCCCCTGCATGGCCGACAGCGGCGCGCCGTCGTGGCGGAACTCGCTGTCGTAATCGTCCTCGATGATCAGGGCTCCGGCCCCGCGCGCGGCCTCGATCAGCGCCAGCCGGCGGCGCAAACTGAGCACGCTGCCCACCGGGTACTGGTGCGACGGCGTCGTGTAGATCAGGCGCGGCGGCCGCAGCAACCAGTCCTGCGGCGCCGGCGCGATGCCGTCGTCGTCGACCTCGATGCCCGCCACGTTCAAGCCGGCCGCGCGCGACGCCGCCAGCGCCCCGCCATAACCGGGATTCTCGATCCAGATGGTGTCGCCGGCGTCGGCCAGCGCCCGCACGCACAAATCCAGGCTGCCCTGCGTGCCGTCGGTGATGAACACTTGGCCGGCGTCGCACACCACCCCGCGCGCGGCGCGCAGATGATCGGCGATCGCCTCGCGCAGCGGCGCCTCGCCGGCCGGATCGCCGTAGTTGAGCTGCGCCACCGTCAGCGAGCGCGAAGCGCGTTCCAGCATGCGGCGCCACAAGGTCAGCGGAAACTGCTCGAGCGCCGGCACGCCGGGAACGAAGGCGCCCATCACGTCGGCCGGCCCCGGCAAAGGCCGCAGATCGCGCGCGCGCCGCGACAGGCCGGACGGCGCCGCCGCCACCGGCGGCGACACCGCCGCGCGCTCGACCGCGATGGAGGCCACCACCGTGCCGCGCCGGTCGGTGGTGACGAAACCCTCGCTGGCGAGCTGCTCGTACGCGTACAAGACGGTGTTGCGCGCCAGCCCCAGCTCCTCGGCCAACGCGCGCGAGGCCGCCAGCCGCGTGCCGGCGGCCAGCGTGCCGCCCCGGATGGCGGCGCGCAGGCATTCGTGCAGCATGCGCTGGCGCGGCCATTTACGGTGGCTGTGGCGCGCCGCGTAGCCGCTGATCAGCAGGGACAAGTCCAAGGCCGGCTCCTTTCTGGCTCCATAAAATGAGATATTCCTGGACCTGTTTTCAGGGCCAGCAAGCCATTATATTGGCGTTTCACTTATTTTGGATGGAGATCATGACCGCAACAGCCACCCCCGCCAAGTCCGCGCATGCCGACCGCGCCGCCGCCCCCAGCGACCGCACCCGCGTGCGCCGCAGCGCCGACAAGGCGCGCTACGACAGCGACACCCTGTACGCCATCATCGACGACGCCTACTTGTGCCACATCGCCTTCGGCGACGACAAGGGTTCGCACTGCATCCCGACGGCATGCTGGCGCGAAGGGGGCCATTTGTACATCCACGGCTCGAACGGCAGCCGCATGCTCAAGCGCCTGGTCGACAGCGACACCTGCGTGACCATCACGCACCTGGACGGCCTGGTGCTGGCGCGGTCGGCCTTCAGCCACACGATGAACTACCGATCGGCGATGATCTACGGGCGCTTCGAGGTGGTCGGCGACGAAGGCGAACGCCATCGCTCGCTCGAGCTGTTCATGGACAAGCTGGCGCCGGGGCGGCAAGCGCAGGTCCGGCCGGGCAACGACAAGGAATACGCCGCCACCACCATCCTGCGCATATCGCTGGAGGAAGCGGCCTGCAAGGTGCGCAGCGGCGGCCCGACCGACGACGAGGAAGACATGCAATGGCCGGCGTGGGCCGGCGTGCTGCCATGGGCGCGCGTGCCAATGGCGCCCGAACGGCACGCCGAATGCACGGTGGAAGCCCCGGACTACGTCCTCCAATGGCAGTGCGCCAACAAGTAAAAGTAGGGCGGATTAGGCGGAACGCCGTAATCCGCCAAGCCCGGGCAGCCGACAACATCACACCGGCTTCGGATCCCGATACCACAACGCCAGCAAACAAAAGGCAAACAACACGCCGAACGGCACCGGCGACAACGGCCGGTCCACCGTCGCCACCCCGTGCGCACCGCGCGCACGCGCCGCATAGCGGGCCGTCGCTTCACGCCGCAGGGCGCGCTGCCACAACGGCCAGTCATGCGCCGCGTACACATACGTCACCGCCGGCGCCGGCATGCCCGCCGCGCGCAATCGCACCCACCCCGCCTGTTGCGGCCACCAGGCCGCGCAAAGCCCATCCGCCTTATCCGTCCGCGCCCGCAGCACCAACGGAGCGCCGCCGTCGACAAGCAACGACGCCCCCGCATCCGCCCCCTGCGCGCACACCTCGCTACGCAAGCCGGGCAACGGCATCGGATCGGGCAAGCGCCAGCCGGTCTTCTGCACGCCGGCCAGCACCATGCGATCCATCGCGTCCTGCCACCACAAGGCCAACGCCCGTGGCGCGCTGATCGCATACCGGTGCCACTCGGCGACGCCGATCCACAACACCCGCCCTTGTCCCGACCCGCGCTGCCAGAGCCACGGCCGCCTGTCGGCATCGCGCGCCAGCACCGACCACGGGCCGCCGCTTTCGCCACCATCGCCAGGATTGAGCGCGGTCGGCGGCATCGCCAACGAAACCCCGTCAACGACGAACCGCCGCTGGTCCTCCTTCTCCGTGGTCGGCGACTGCGGCTGCAACCGCAATCCAAAGTCGCGCCGCCACATCGCGGCATCGACCGCGTTCGCCCCAAGCACCACCAGCGGCACGCCCTGCCCCGCCTGCGCCAGCAGCGCGGCGCGCGCCGACGGCGTCAACTTCTCCACATAGGCGGCATCGACAACCATCGCGTTCGGCGCCGCCAGCGGCTCGCGCGCCGTCTCGGCGCGTGAAATCGCCTTGCCGAGCAAAACGTTCCAATCAACGATCGCGCCACTGTCGGACAGCAGCCGGTTCAACGCGCCGGCGTCGAACGACGCCGCGTCGAAGCGCCCTTGTATGCGCAACGGCACCGCATCGGTCACCGACAGCGGCACCGGCCCCTCCGCCATCGTTTTGCCCTTGGCGTCGAGCAGGCGCGCGCGCAGCACCATCGCCTCGGCCACCGGCGGCAGCCACCGCACCGACAGCGGCGCCGTCGCCGCGCCGGCGGCGCCCGAATCGGCCAGCACCTGCTTGTTCTCGGCCAGCAGTTGCAAGCGCCAGCCAGCCTTCGGCTGCGAAGGCCGAACCGTCAGCGTGAAGACGCGGCCGAGCGGCATCGTGCGCGGGAAATCGAGCGACAGCGCGTCCGCCGGGGCCGGCGTCCATCGCAGCGGCCGGGCCGGCAGATCGCGCCATTCGGCGTCGCGCAGGCCGTCGCCAACGACGGCGATGGCGCTGGCGCCGGGAACGGCCGCCAAGTCCCGCTCATCGACCCGGCCGTTGGCGTCCGTGACGAGCGCCAACACGCCGCCGCCAGCTGCGGGCAAGCGCACATCGGCCAGCGCGATCGCCAACGCCGCCGCGCCCATGGTCACCAGCAGCGCGTTGATCCAGTGGCGACGGCGCGCGAAAAGCACCGCGCTCACCAGACCGGCGCCCAGCGCCAGCGCGGGCGCCGCCAGGGTGCCGGCATCGACGGTGGCCAGGTTCAGGATGGAGACGATCGCGCCGCTCATCGTGCGGCCTCCTTGCCACGCCACGTCCGCGCGAACGCGCTATCGACGGAGGAGCGCGCCTGCAACAGCACCGGCGCGTCGGTCAGCGTGCCGCGCAGCCAGGCGCGCAGCTCGGCGCGGCATGGCACGCAACCGTCGGCCACATCCTGCACCGCCCGTTGCGCGCCCAGTTTCGACTCCTGGTCGGGGATGCGCGCGGCGATCGTCTCGCGCGCCGATTTCGTCCACAGCGCCGGCAACGCGCCATCCTGTGCCAGCGCCCGCACCAGATCGCGCACCTCGGCCGGCACGCTGTCGCTTGCGGCGCCCTGCTCGCGCTTGTAACTCATCGCGCCGACGATATCGCCGCTCAGGCGCTTCTCTTCCTTCAACGCCGGCGGCACGAAGGCCGTGCGGTGCAGGTAGACCCGTTCGGCAGCCTGGAGCTCCTTGATCGCCTCGAGCGCCTTGTACTCCGGCGCCAGCGCGGGCTTGGGCGCTATCGCGCGCAGCGACTTTTCGGCGTCCCACATCGCCGACAGCGCGCGCTTGAGGACCGCCTTGGTCTGCGGATCGAAGATGGTGGCGTTGCCCTCCTGATCGTGGACGTGGCCGAACTGGCGCATGGCCGCCACCTCGCTGCCCATCTTGCCTGCGTCGGCGTGATGCTCGCCGTCGTCATGCCCCGCCTTGTGATCGTCGTCGTCGTCCTTGTGCGCCGGCCCCTCGTGCCCATGCTCGTCGCCGAACAGGCTCGATTCCTCCCCGAGGAACTGGCCGTAACGCAGCCGCAGCGCGGCCTGGTCGGCGGCGATGCCCTCGCTGCGCGAGCGCAAGGTGGCCGCGGACATCTTCGGATTGGCCTGCAGATCGGCCACCAACTGTTCGGTGTCGATGATGATCTGGCGCTGGCTGCGCAGGTTCTCCGGCTTGACCATCGACGGCAAGGCGGTGGAGTCGAGGCTTTCCGCGTCCGGACCGGGCAGGCGCAAGGTGTAGGTCGGCGATTGCGTGGTGTGCGCATTGTCCGGCGCGTTGTCGGTGGCGCGCACGAAGAAGTACAGCTCATCGCCCGGCTCCATGCCCAGCTCCTCCAGCGTCCATTGTTTTTTCCAGCCGCGCGTTTTCGGGTCGGCCGATTTTGGCAACGGTACTTCACGGTCGGTGAAGCGGACGTTTTCGCCGCTGCCGCGCGCGAGCGTCATGTGCAGGCTGGCGCGTACCACCGCGTAGTCGTCGCGCGCCAGGACGGACAGCTGCACCGCTTTCGCCTCCTTGGGCAGCAGGTGGATCAGCTCCACCGGTTCGACGATGGTCACCTGCGGCGCCTGGTCGGGCGTGACGCGAATGTTGTAGCGCGTGCCCGCCGTGCCGCGCGCGCGCCAGAACAGCGAGTCCTCGACCCGCTTGACGGCGCACCCGCTGCCGACGGCCAGCGTTTGGCCGTCACCCAGCTCCACCACCGGCGCGGCGCCGGACGGCTTGCGCACGCACCAGCGCACCTCGGAATACTGCGGCACCTGGATATCGCGCGCGGCCGTCTCGAAACCGGCCACGCCCGTGTAGGCGGGCGGCGCGACGCGCAAATACACCTCGCCATCGACGATCGGCTTGTTGAACGGTGCGGACGCCTTCGCCGGTGTGGCGACCGCCGGTCGCGCCTGAAAGCCCCAGGCGGCGCCGGCGACGATCAAACCGGCCAGCACCGGCAGCAGCGCCAATCGCACGCGCTCGCGCGCGATCGCCCGATAGTCGTCGCCGGTCAGCGCTTCGGCAAGGCGGGATATCAGGCGTTGCTGCTGCAGGCGGGCGATCGGGGTCGCGGCGTCGGCGGCGAGCAGCTTGCTGCTGTCCTCCAGCGCCGGCACGGCGGCGTCCAGCCACGACGTCCACTGGCTGGCGATGCGCCGGCGCCAGCGGTGGATATCGGTCGCCAGCCAAACGGTCCAGACGGCGATGGCCGCCAGCACGACCGACCGCGCGGCCGGCAACAGGATGGCGGCAAGCGCCAGCGGCGCCAGCGCGGCCAGCCACTGCGGCGCACGCCGCCGCAGCACGGCCGCCCACAAGCGGCGGCGCAGGATGTCAGTTTCGCCGTGCATGGGCAACTATCCGTTCCAGTAAAAACAACGCGAGCAGGAGGTAGCCCAGCCAGTCGGCGGGCCTGGCGTCGATCGCCGAAGAGGGCCGCGCCACGGCCAGCACCCGCGATGGTGTCGGATACGCCGGCGCCGGCGCCGCGCCCAGGGCCTGCCATGCTTCATAGAGCACGCGGGCGGTATCGGCATCGCGCGGCGGAAACGCATCCGACGTCCACAGGCGCCCGCGCGGGCTGTCGGCATATTTGAGCGCAATGCCGTTGATCGTCAACGTCGTCCCCTGTTCCAGCTCCGGGAAGGCGGCGCGCGTGGCCGACGCCGTGGAAATCCACCAATCGGCCGCGCGCCACCCGGCCGGCGGCGCAGCGCCAGGCTTGTCCCACACCAGCAGCTTGGTGCCCGCATCCGGCGTATCGGTCGACAGGTAACGGTTTGCGCCATCGCCCGCGCGGCCAAAGGCGGCCAATAGCGCGCGCCACCCGTCAGCGCTTTCGGGCGTGGCCGACAGGCCGACGCGTTGAGGCTCGGCGCGTGGTTCGGCGGCGCCACCGGATGCGGCGGCCGAGGCGGCGGGCATCGTGCGCAACTCCACCCGGTGGCCGAACCGCGGCAACCGCGCCGGCATGGGAATGCGGTCGGCGCGGGCGACGACCAGCAACCGGGCATCCTGCCGCCAGTCGCGCTCATGCTGGCGCAGCCACTGCAGACCATCGGGCGGAAGGTCGACACGCCGCGCGTCGGCAAAGCCGGCGGCGGCGATCTCGCGCTCCGCCCAGGACTTGTCGGCTCCCGCGTCGAGCAGCACGGTATCACCACGCCAGGGAAAGATCGTCGCCGCCAGCCAGGCGATCAGCGCGACCAGCAGCAGGCAACGCACCACCAGCAGGACGCGGTCGCGCCATTGCCAGACGCGCATCTGCTCGGGGGCGGCAACCGGCAGGAAGCGCGCCGTCGCCAGCGGCTCGGCCTTGAGCCGCTGGCGCTTTTGCCGGTGCCACCAAATCGGCAGCAGCAGCACCGGCAGCGCGAACCACCAGAGAGGATAAGAACTCAGCATCGGCCACCCATCGCGATCATCATTTTGCGCGCGCTCCCGCCAGTTGCAGCCAGGCGCGCAGCGCCGTTCCAAGCGGCTGCTCGATGCGCGCCTCGTAGTGGACGATATTGTTTTGACGGCAGCCGCCGGCCACGCCGTCGAAGTGCGCGCGGCTTTGTTGTCTGTAACCCTCGCGGTCGCGATCGCTCATGCGGTGCAGGCCGTCGCCGCGCTCCGGATCGCGATAGCCGGAGCCGGACTTGAAGCTGGCATCGACCTCCGCCTGCGTGCGCAGCGTGAGCAAGCGCACGTCGTGGCGCAGCTTGCGCAGGCGAAGCAGCGCCTCGCTCAGCGGCGACGGCCAGTCGAGGAAATCGCTGGCGGCGAATATCAAGCCCGGCGCGCGGGCGAAATGCAGGTTCGCCTTCAACACGTCCGCGTCCGGAAGAACGCCCTCGGGCCTGGCCTTGGACAATTGCGCCAGCACGCGCTGCAGCTGGCGCGGGCCGCGCGCCGCCTGCGTGAACTCGACCTTGCCGCCGCTGCACACGACCAGGCCGAAGGCGTCGCCCTGGCGCTGCGCGATGGCCGCCACGCAGGCCAGCGCCGTGCGCGCGAACCACAGCTTGTCGATGCCGTTGATCTCGCGGCTGGGTTCCGCCATCGAGGCGGTGGCGTCGAGCCAGAGCCAGGTGGCGACATGGCTGTCGCGCTCCGCCTCGCGCACGAAATAGCGGTCGGCGCGCGCCAGCAGCTTCCAGTCGACGCGGCGCCACTCGTCGCCCGGCGCGTAGGCCCGGTACTCGGAGAATTCGACGCCGGCGCCGCGCTCGCGGCCCGCGTGCAGGCCGTGGCCCAGCCCCGCCAGCACGTGGCGGATCACCAGCTCCAGATCCTTGGTCTGCACCATCATCGCCGCCAGACGGGCGGCGGCGGCGGCCTTGTCGGCGGCGGTGTCGGACAACGTGGCGTTCACTCGCGTCAGTCCGGACGGATATGCTCGCGCAGCGCCAGCAGGATGTCGGCGATCGCCACGCCGTCCGCTTCCGCCTCGAAGTTGCGGATCACGCGGTGCGCCAGCACCGGCAACAGCATCTCGCCGATGTCCTCGCGCGTGACGGCCAGGCGGTTGTGCATCAGCGCGCGCGCCTTGGACGCGAGCACCAGCGCCTGCCCGGCGCGCGGACCGGCGCCCCAGCCGACATGCCTGGTCACCGCCGGCACCGTCGTCAACGCCGGCCGCGTGGCGCGCACCAGCCGCGTGGCGTAGGCCAGCAGATGGTCGCCGATCTCGATGTCGCGCACCAGCTGCTGCAGGCGCAGCAAGGTGGCCACGTCCATCACCGGCTCGGCGTCCTTCAGGCCGGCGTTGGTGGTGGCCGACACCATCATGATCTCCTCCGCCTCGGTCGGATAGACGACGTCGATGCGCAGCAGGAAGCGGTCCAGCTGCGCCTCCGGCAGCGGATAGGTGCCGGCCTGCTCGATCGGATTTTGCGTCGCCAAAACAAAGAAGGGCCTGGGCAGCGCGTGCGTCTGGCCGGCGAAGGTCACGCTGCGCTCCTGCATGGCCTCCAGCAGCGCCGATTGGGTCTTCGGCGGCGCGCGGTTGATCTCGTCGGCCAGCAGCACCTGGGTGAACACCGGTCCTTGCTGGAAGCGGAACTCGCGCTTGCGCGTGGCGTGGTCCTCTTCCAGGATTTCGGTGCCGACGATATCGGACGGCATCAGGTCCGGCGTGAACTGCACGCGGTGGAAGTCCATCTCGGTCGCCTGCGACAGCGACTTGACCAGCAGCGTCTTGCCCAGGCCGGGCACGCCCTCGACCAGCGCGTGGCCGCCGGCCAGCAGGCAGATGATGAGCGAATCGATCACGTTCTCCTGGCCGATGATCACCTTCGACATGCTCGCCTTGAGCGCCGCCACCTTGGCCACCAGCGAGCCAATTTCACTTTCACTCCAGGCGATTGCGCCCATCTTTAAGCTCCCAACGCATATTGAATGATATTGACCGCGAAGCGGGTGTTGTCGATCGCGAGGAACCGCTTGTTGCGGAAGTCGTAGTCCCACTCGCAGCCGTAGTCCTTGTTGCTGTACAAAAGCCGCACCCGGCCGCCCACTTCCACCGCCTTCAGGTAGTCGTGCACCAGATCGTCGCCCCAGCCGTTCAACTCCACGCTGGTGTTGGGCGGACCGTCGAACTTGAAGAAGCTCGAATACACCGGATGGTTGTTGGGAATCTTCTGCAAGGCGCGCTTGCCGAAGACGCTGGCGATCTCGCCCTCGAACGACTTGGCGAACAGGCCGTCGATGTCGTGGTTGCAGTCGTCGACGAACAGGAAGCCGCCGCCCTTGACGTAGCGCTCCAGGTTCTTGCGTTCGGCGGCCGTGAACTGCACCAGCTTGTGGCCGGCGAAGTAGCAGAACGGCGCCTCGAGCATCTTCGGATCGGACAGCGCGACGATGCGCTCGACCGGATCGACGCGCAAGGTCGTGTACTCGACCAGCGAATTGAGCACGTTGCTCGGCATGCGCACGTCCACGTCCCAGTCGCCCGACTCGTAGGTCAGGCGGGTGAAGTAGAAATCGTAGTTGGCCACGCGCCGCCCCCGCCCTTACACCGCGTCCGACAGCGACGTGAAATTGAAGTCGCGCACCTTCATCGGCGGGATCATCATCTGGAAGCGCACCTCGTCGCCGCCGATGACGACCGGCTTGCCCAGTTCATCGATGTTGTTGAGCATCGTGACCGGGCTCTCGTTGAAGCGGAAGTTCTTGATCGGATGCTTGATCTTGCCGTTCTCGATGTAGAAGGTGCCGTCGCGCGTGAGGCCCGTCAGCAGCAGCGACTGCGGATCGACCATGCGGATGTACCAGGTGCGCGTGACCAGCACGCCCTTCTTGGTCGAGGCGATCAGCTCCTCGGTCGACTTGCCGCCGCCGGACATGATCATGTTGCCGTGGCGGCCGAAGGCGCGCTGGCCCTGCTTCTGCGCCCAGAACTGCGTGTAGTCGAGCGACTCGACCTTGCCGCCCTTGATCACGTCGGTGCGCTCGCGCGCCAGCATCGAGGCGTTGTCCCACGCCAGCACCGGCACGTCGGCGTTCCACGGGTCGGCCCACAGGTTGACCTGCTCGTCGAACAGCTTCTCGCCCAGGCGGTTGCCGCCGTCCTTTTTCGACAGGAAGCTGCGGCCCTCGTCGGCCTGACGCGCGTCGAAGGCGCCGAACATGCGGCCGATGATCTCGGAGGTCGCCGCCGGTTCCAGGATCACCGTGTAACGGCCGGGTTCGAGCGCCTTGGCATCCACCGATTTGAGCGCCTTTTCGATGGCCACGTCGGAGGCCTCGCGCGCGTCGAACTTGCCGGCGTCGTTGGCCGAGCGGGTCGCCCAGCCGGAACCGCGGCCGTCCTCGGTGCGGGTGGTCACGGTGAAGCCCAGATTGGTCAAGGTCTGGTAGCCGAACACGCCGTTCGAATTGGCCACCGTTTCAAAGCCGGTGCTGTCGCTGAAAAAGCCGGCCGCCACCAGCCCCTTCTTGCGCGCCGAGTTGATGCTCTGCGCCGCCACTTCCGCGCGGTACTCCGGATCGATGGCGGCGGTGGCCGCGCTGTAGGTCGACGAGCCCTTGTACAGCTGCGTCTTGATCGCGGGGATGAACTCGGGATTTTCCGGCGCCAGGCGGGCCACCTCCTCGGCGCGGCGCACGGCCTTTTCCAGCGACTTGTCGTCGAACTCGTTGACCGACGCCGTGCCCTGGCGCTTGCCGAAGGCGACGCTGACGGTCAGCTGCGTGTTCTCCACCAGCCCCGCGGTCGACACGCTGTTGCGCGCGTAGCGGATATTGCCGCGCCGGTTGCCGCTGATTTGCACGCGGCATTCGTCGGCCTTCGACAGCGCCATGACCTTGTCGCAGACGGCTTTCGCTTCCTGTTGATTGAGCATCTTCATGGCTTATCCTATCTTGCGGGCGGTGTTGATGACGTTGATGCCGTTGAAGCGCGTGGTCGGCGAGCCGTGCGAGACGCAGCTGACCTGACTAGGCTGGCCCTTGCCGTCGAAGAAGGAGCCGCCCATGCGCCAATCGCGCTCGTCGCACAGCGCCGAGCAGGCGTTCCAGAATTCCTGGGTGTTGGACTGGTAGGCCACGTCCTCGAGCGGATTGGTGATCTTGCCGTTCTTGATTTCGAAGTAAAGCTGGCCGCCGAACTGGAAGTTGTAACGCTGCTGGTCGATCGAGAACGAGCCGCGTCCGAGGATGTAGATGCCCTTCTTGACGTCCTTGATCATGTCGTCGGGCGTGAGCGGCTTTTTCCCGGCCTGCAGCGAGACGTTGGGCATGCGCTGGAACTGCACGCTGCTCCAGCTGTCGGCGTAGGAGCAGCCGTGCGATTCCTTCTCGCCGATGACGTGGGCCTGGTCGCGCGTGGCCTGGTAGTTGACCAGGATGCCGTCCTTGATGATGTCCCAGCGCTTGGCCGGCACGCCCTCGTCGTCGTAGCCGACGCAGGCCAGGGAGCCGGGCGTGGTGCGGTCGGCAACAAAGTTGACGCGCTCGGAGCCATACTTGAATTTTTTACTTTGCCACTTGTCGAGCGTGGCGAAGCTGGTGCCGGCGTAATTGGCCTCGTAGCCCAGCACGCGATCGAGTTCGGTGGCGTGGCCGACCGACTCGTGGATGGTCAGGAACAGGTGCTCGGGCGAGAGCACCAGGTCGTACTTGCCCGGTTCGACCGATTTGGCGGTGAGCTTCTCGCGCGCCTGGCGGCCGGCCGCGCGGGCGTCCTCGATCAGGTCGTAGGCGCCCTTGTACAGCGTGGTGACGCCGCCGGCGGCCTTGAATTTGTTCTCCGGCCGGGCGTCGAAGAATTCGTAGCCCATGCTGACCGGCGAGGACAGGCCGTCGCGGGTGCGGAAGCGGTTGCTGGCCTTGTCGACGGCGGTGGCCGTCAGCGGCGACCACAGTCGGTGCATGTCCTGGTCGATGTAGGAGCCGTCGGTGGAGGCGAAGTACTTTTGCTGGTTCACCTGGAACAGCATCGACTGCATGAAGTTGGCGCCGGCGTCCATGCCGGCCTTGTTGGCGGCGATGAGCATCTCGGCTTTTTCCTTGATCGGCACCGTGCGCCAGTCTTTTTTGAACGGCGTGGCCCATGCCACCTCGCCCACGCCCTTGACGGGCGCCAGTTGAACCGGCTCGGTTTGCAGCTTGGCGTTGGCGCGCGCGATGGCGACGGCCTGGCGCGCCGCCTCGGCCACCGAGTCCAGCGTCATGACGTTGGTCGAGCAGAAGCCGTAGGCGCCGCCGGCGATCACGCGCACGCCGATGCCGGACGATTCGGTGTTGACGATGTTTTCGACGTTCAGGTCGCGCGTGGTGATGAACTGGTTCAGGTAGCGGCCGATGCGCACATCGCAGTAGGAGGCGCCGGCCTTGGTGGCGGCGTTCATCGCGGCGTCGGCCAGCGATTTCTTGAACTGCACTGCCATGGGGTTGAGCAGCTCCTCGGCGGCGATGGCGTTGCCGAAGACCGGGACCAGCAAGCTGCCGCCGGCGGCGGCGCTGACTTTTAAGAATGAACGTCGTTCCACATGTGCTCCTGGATAAAATTTGATGCCGGCGGCGGATAGATGGCCGATTACGCTTCGCTAATCCGCCCTACGTGATCCAGCGTGCCACAGAAAACCACGCGGACCACGTAGGGCGGATTAGGCGGAACGCCGTAATCCGCCATGCGCCGCCCGCGCCCTTAAACAGCGTCCGACAACGACGTGAAGTTAAAATCGCGCACCCGCATCGCCGGTATCAGCAGCTGGTACTCCGACTCGTCGCCCGACAGGATCTCCGGCTTGCCCAGTTCATCGATGTTGTTCAACATCGTCACCGGGCTTTCATTGAAGCGGAAGTTCTTGATCGGATGCTTGATCTTGCCGTTCTCGATGTAGAAGGTGCCGTCGCGCGTCAAGCCGGTCAGCAGCACCGACTGCGGATCGACCATGCGGATGTACCAGGTACGCGTCACCAGCACGCCCTTCTTGGTGTTGGCGATGAGCTCCTCGGTGCTCTTGTCGGTGCCGGCCATGATGATGTTGCCCGGCGCGCCGATGGCCCGCTTGCCCTGCTTCCTGGCCCAGTACATCGAGTAGTTCAAGGCGTTGATCTTGCCGTTCTTGATGATCTCCTGGTGCTCGCGCGCCAGCATGGTGTTGTTATCCCACGGCAGCACCGCGACGCTCTTGTCCCACGGGTCGGTCCAGACGTTGACCTGTTCGTCGAACAGCTTCTCGCCCATGCGGTTGCCGCCGCCCTTCTTCGACAGGAAGCTGCGGCCCTCGTCGGCCTGGCGCGCGTCGAAGCCATTGAACATATAGGCCAGCAGATCCGACGTCGCCGCCGGCTCCAGGATGACCGTGTAGCGGCCCGGCTCGAGCGCCTTGGCCTCCACCGAGCGCAGCGCCTTTTCGATCGCCACGTTGGAGGCCTCGCGCGCGTCGAACTTGCCGGCGTCGCCGATGCTGCGCTTGGCCCAGCCGGAACCGCGGCCGTCCTCGGTGCGCACCGTGACGGTGAAGTCGACGCCGGTGTCGCGCTGGAAGCCGAACACGCCGTTCGAGTTGGCGATGGCGGTGAAGGTCGACGAATCGGTGAAGAAGCCCGCCGCCACCAGCTTGTTCTTCTTGCTGTTTTCGATGCTGTAGGCCGCCACCTGGGCGCGGAATTCCGGGTCGATGTCGGCGGTCTTCTGGAAGAACGTCTCGCTGGCCTTGTATTCCTGCTTGCCCGGCGTCGGCATGAACTCGGGATTTTCCGGCGCCAGGCGGGCCAGGTCCTCGGCGCGGCGCACCGCCTTTTCCAGCGACTTGTCGTCGAGCTCATTGATCGAGGCGATGCCCTGCTTTTTGCCGAAGGCGACCGACACCGTCAGCTGCGTATCCTCGATCAAGCCGGCGGTCGACACGGCGTTGCGCGCGTAGCGGATATTGCCCTTGCGGCTGCCCGTCAGGTTCACCTCGCACTGGTCGGCCTTGGTCAGCGACAGCACCTTGTCGCAGATACGCTTGGTCTCTTCTTGACTCAAATTTTTCATATTTTCTGCTCTCCAGGCTTAGCCGATTTTGCGTGCGGTGTTGATGACGTTGATGCCGTTGAAGCGCGTCGTGCTGGCGCCATGCGAGACCACGGACACTTGCGAAGGCTGGCCCTTGCCATCGAAGAAGGAGCCGCCCATGCGCCAATCGCGCTCGTCGCAGATGCCGGCGCAGGCATTCCAGAACTCCTGGGTGTTGGACTGGTAGGCCACGTCCTCGAGCATCTGGCCGATCTTGCCGTTCTTGATTTCGTAGAACAGCTGGCCGCCGAACTGGAAGTTGTAGCGCTGCTGGTCGATCGAGAACGAGCCGTCGCCGACGATGTAGATGCCCTTCTTGACGTCCTTGACCATCTCGTCCGGCGTCATCTTCTTCTTGCCCGCCTGGAGCGAGACATTGGGCATGCGCTGGAACTGCACGCTGCTCCAGTTGTCCGCATACGAGCAGCCGTGCGACTCCTTCTCGCCGATGATGTGGGCCTGGTCGCGCGTGGCCTGGTAGTTGACCAGGATGCCGTCCTTGATGATGTCCCAGCGCTTGCACTTGACGCCCTCGTCGTCGTAGCCGACGTTGGCCAGCGAACCCGGGGTGGTCTTGTCGGCGACGATGTTGACGATGTCGGCGCCGTATTTGAACTTCTTGCTCTGCCACTTATCGAGCGTGGCGAAGCTGGTGCCGGCGTAATTGGCCTCGTAGCCCAGCACGCGATCGAGTTCGGTCGGGTGGCCGACCGATTCGTGGATGGTCAGCCACAGGTGCTCGGGCGAGAGCACCAGGTCGTACTTGCCCGGTTCGACCGACTTGGCGGTCAGCTTTTGCTTGGCCTGCTTGCCGGCCGCGCGGGCGTCCTCGATCAAGTCGTAGGAGCCGGTGTAGAGCGTGGTCACGCCGCCGGCGGCCTTGATCTTGTGCTCCGGGCGCGCGTCCAGATATTCATAGCCCATGCCGACCGGCGAGGACAGGCCCTGGCGCGAGCGGAACTTGTTGGTCTTCTTGTCGACGGCGGTGGCGAACACCGGCATCCACAGGCGGTGCAGGTCCTGGTCGATGTAGGAGCCGTCGGTCGAGGCGAAGTACTTCTGCTGGTTCACCTGGAACAGCAAGGACTGCATGAAGCTGGCGCCGCCGTCCATGCCGGCCTTGTTGGCGGCGATCAGCAGCTCGGCCTTTTCCTTGATCGGCACCGTGCGCCAGTCCTTGACGATCGGCGTGGCCCACGCGACCTCGCCGACGCCCTTGACCGGAGCCAGTTGCACCGGCTCGGTTTGCAGCTTGGCGTTGGCCTTGGCGATGGCGACCGCCTGGCGCGCCGCGGCGGCCACGCCGTCGGGCGACATGTCGTTGGTGGCGGCGAAGCCGTAGGCGCCGCCGGCGATCACGCGCACGCCGACACCGGCCGATTCCGTGTTGACGACGTTTTCGACATTGAGGTCGCGGGTGGTGATGAACTGGTTCAGATAGCGGCCGACGCGCACGTCGCAATAGGAGGCGCCGGCCTGCGTGGCCGCCGTCATCGCGGTATCGGCCAACATCTTCTTAAATTGCAGGGCGACCGGCGCGAGCAGCTCCTCGGCGGCGATGGCGCGACCGAAGGCGGGCAGCAGCATCGTGCCCAGGGCCAGACTACTTATATTGAGAAATGCACGTCGTTCCATCGTATCTCCAAACGTAAGGCAAGGATTGTGGGCCAGCCGCCCAAGGTTATGCTTTGCTTTTATTTGCTCTTCTAGCGCGTCCTGCTCGCAGAGCGCTTGCTTCTTTACGTGACACCTGAATATCCGTCGCCATTTTTGCGGGATCACCAATCTTAGCGCCGGATCAGGAATCGGGATAGGCAATATGTATGCCAATCACCACAACGAAACACTGTGTTACAAGAGTCCGCGCGGGACCGCTCAAACGGGTTGAAAGTGTCCGGCGGGTGTCCGCGAAGTGTCCGGTATTTGTCCGCGAGTGTCCGCCCGCCGGCGCCCCGCGTCGCCGCGCGCGCCCAAGCGGGTGCGCCGGCCGCGCGGCGCACTTCGCTGGTGCGGCCGGCGCAATTCGCTTGACCTGCCCGCACGCATGGCCGATGATCGCGCAGGGCGGGCGAACGCGCGCCGCCAACCGAACCTCAGGAGAGTTTGCATGAAGAGATATCTCGCGGCCGCACTGGCCACCACCACGCTGTTTGCCGCGGCCGGCGCGCTCGCCGCCGAAGCGACCGACGCCAAGCTGCAGGCCGCCATCGCCGCGACCACCCGCACCCCGGCCAACGTGCAGCGCGACGTCTACCGCCATCCGTACGAAACGCTGTCGTTCTTCGGCATCCGTCCGAACATGACGGTGGTGGAGCTGGCGCCCGGCGCCGGCTGGTACACCGAGATCCTGGCGCCCTACCTGCGCGAGAACGGCAAGTTGATCCTGGGCGGCGCCGACCTGGCCGGCCCCGACGAGCGCGAACGCAATTCGGCGCAGCGCGTCATGGCGCGCCTGAACGCCAATCCTGTGTACAACAAGGTGGCGCTGGGCGTGTTTTCGCCGCCGCGCAAATATGAATACGCGCCGGCCGGCAGCGTCGACATGGTGCTCACCTTCCGCAACATCCATAACTGGATACCGCTTGGTCCGGAAAACATGAAGACGCTGTTCGCCAGCGTGTACACGGCCTTGAAGCCGGGCGGCGTGTTCGGCGTGGTCGAGCACCGCCTGCCGGCCAGCAAAACCCAGGACGACACGGCCAGCAGCGGCTACATGCACGAGAAGTATGTGATCGGCCTGGCCGAGGCGGCCGGCTTCAAGCTCGCCGCCAAGTCGGAGGTCAACGCCAATCCGAAGGATACGGCCGACCACAAGGGCGGCGTGTGGGCGCTGCCGCCGACCTATGCCAACAAGGACGAGGACCGTGCCAAATACCAGGCGATCGGCGAGAGCGACCGCATGACGCTCAAGTTCGTCAAACCGTAGGGCGGATTTAGCGCAGCGTAATCCGCCAAGCGCCGCCGACGGCGCATGCCTGGCGGATTACGCCGTTCCGGCTAATCCGCCCTACGGGTCCATCCTCAAAAACGGGTGAACTTGTTTTCGTCCGGCGCGCCGTGCGCTGCCACGGGCACCGCCCGCGCGCCGCGCACCGACGGCGCCGCCATCGCGCCACCCTTGATCGACGCGCCGCGCCGCGCCGGCGCCCGCTCCTCGACCGCGTAGCGCTTGAACACCTCCATCAGTTGTCCAAGCTGCTCGGCCTGGGCGCTCATCTCCTCGGACGTCGCCGCCAATTCCTCCGAGCTGGCCGCGTTGACCTGCGTGGTCTGGCTCAACTGGCCGACCGCGCTGTTAATCTGCCGCACGCCCGAGCTTTGCTCCTCCGACGCCGCCGAAATCTCCTGCACCAGGTCCGACGTCTTGCGGATGTTGGGCACCAGCGCGTCGAACATGGCGCCGGCCTGCTCGGCCAGTTCGACGCTGTCGGCCGCCACCTTGCTGATCTCCTGCGCCGCCACCTGGCTGCGCTCGGCCAGCTTGCGCACCTCGGCCGCCACCACGGCGAAGCCCTTGCCGTGTTCGTGCGCGCGCGCCGCCTCGATCGCCGCGTTCAGCGCCAGCAGGTTGGTCTGGTAGGCGATATCGTCGATGATGCCGATCTTGCTGGCGATCTGGCGCATCGCCGCCGCCGTCGCCTTGACCACCTCGCCGCCGCGCGCCGCGTCCACCGCCGCCTGGGTGGCGATGCCGTCGGTGATCTTGGCGTTTTCCGTGTTCTGCGCGATCGACGCCGTCATCTGTTCGATCGAGGCGCTGGTCTCCTCGACGCCGGCGGCCTGCTCGCTGGCCGCCTGCGACAGCGACTGCGCGGTCGAACTGACCTCCTGCGAGGCGCCGGCCAGGCCGCCGACCACCAGCTGCACCTCGCGCACGATGTTCGACAGGCTGCGCGCCAGCCACACCGCCAGCACACAGCCGAGGATGGCGATGACCACGTCGACCGACAGGATCAACACCTTGGCCGAATCGCTCACCTGCGTCATCTCCTCCGATTCGCGCCGGGTCTCGCCTTCGTTCACCTTGAGCAGCTTGCGGAAGGCGCCGGCGATGGCGGCGTCGGCGCCCTTGATGGCCTTGTCCATCTCCACCGGCGTCATGCCCTTGGCCTGCATCGCCTCGAGCTGGGTCATGCTCTCGCTATAGCTTTTGACGCCGGCCGACACCTCCTCAAGCAGCGCCTGTTCCTCCGCGTTCAAATCGCCGCCGGCCCGGTACTTGGCCATCTCCTTGTCGATGTTGGCCATCTCGGCGCGGAACTGGGTGTTATTGTCGCCGCCGCGCAGCACGTAGTTCTTGAAGTAGCGCACCGCGTGGCCGTGCGAGATGACGCCTTCGAGCACGGCGTTTTTCTGCGCCAGCGTGACCGTCTCAAAGCTGATCCACTGGTGGTGCAGGGACGTCAGCTTGGAGAAGGCGATGATCCCCAACACCACCACCAGCAGCACGATGACGCCGAATCCGGCGTGCAGCCGGGTCTCCATTTTCATTTTCTTAAACATGACGATTCTCCAGAATTGATCGTTGGCGCCGACGCGGGGTGCGTCCTACGCGTGTTCCAGGGCGGCCGGGGCGATGGCGGCCAGGTCGCCGACCGACGCCACCTGCCGCACGTCGAGCAGCAGCACGAAGCGGCCATTGACCTTGCCTATCCCCCGCAGCATTTCGGCGCGCACCTGCGCGCCCAGGCTCGGCGCCGGCTCGACCTCGGACGGCGGGATGTCGAGCACCGCGTTGACGGCGTCGACCAGGATGCCGATGACGAAGGCGCCCTGGCCGCCGTCGACCTCCACCACGATGATGCAGGTGCGCTTGCTCACCGGGACCGGCTCGCGCTCGAGGCGGCAGGCCAGGTCGAGCACCGGCACGGCCGTGCCGCGCAGGTTGATCACGCCGCTGATACAGGGCGGCATTTGCGGCACCGGCGTCACGCCCGCGTACTCCAAAATCTCGCGCACGGCCAGGATGCCGATCGCGAACATGTCAGGCCCCAGCATGAAGCTGAGGAATTGCGGCTCGGCGCCCTGGGTGCTGGTCATCATCGGCTCCGCTTAAAATTTTACGAAGTGCGATTCGTCGGGATCGCCCATGTCCATCATCTGCTTGCTGCTGCCGTGGCCGGGGCGGCCGCGCACGGCGCCCGGCTTGGCCGCCCTGGCCGGGGCGCGCGCCGCGCGCGGCGCCCGCGAAGCGCCCGACAGCTTGAAGAAGGACATGGTCTCCTGCAGCTGCTCGGCCTGGCCGCTCATCTCCTCGGCGGTGGCGGCCAGCTGCTCGGAGGCGGACGCGTTCTGCTGCGTGGTCTGGCTCAGCTGCGTGATGGCGGCGTTGATCTGGCCGACGCCGGCCGACTGCTCCTCGGAGGCGGCCGTGATCTCCTGCACCAGGTTGGAGGTGCGGCGGATGTTGGGCACCATCTCGTCGAGCAGGTTGCCGGCCTTCTCGGCCAGTTCGACGCTGCTGCTGGCGACCTGCTCGATCTCCTGGGCGGCGATCTGGCTGCGTTCGGCCAGCTTGCGCACCTCGGCCGCCACCACCGCGAAGCCCTTGCCATGCTCGCCGGCGCGCGCCGCCTCGATGGCCGCGTTCAGCGCCAGCAGGTTGGTCTGGTAGGCGATGTCGTCGATGATGCTGATCTTCTTGGCGATCTGCTGCATCGCCGCCACCGTCGACTTGACGGCCGCGCCGCCCTCGACCGCCTCCACCGCCGCCTTGCTGGCGATGCCGTCGGTGACCTTGGCGTTCTCGGTGTTCTGCGAGATCGACGCCGTCATCTGCTCGACCGAGGCACTGGTCTCCTCGGTGCCGGCGGCCTGCTCGCTGGCCGCCTGCGACAGCGACTGCGCCGTCGCGCTGACCTCCTCGGAGGCGCTGGCGAGCGACTCGGCGCCGTTGTTGACGTCCTGCACCACCTGCGAAAGCTTGTCGATCATGCCCTTCATCGCCGCCAGCAGGCTGCTGGTGTCGCCGGGCTTGACCTGGACGTCGGCACTGAGGTCGCCGTCGGCCACCCTGCGCACGATCTCGGCCGCGTAGCCCGGATCGCCGCCCAACTGGCGCATGATGCCGGTCAAGATCAACAGGCCAATCGCCAGCAGCAGCGCCAGCGCCACGCCGGCGCTGGTGTACATGCTGGCCATGGCGCCGGCGGACGCGGCGTCGGCCTTTTTTACGTCGCCCTCGCCGTATTGAACGTTGAGCGAGACCAGCTTGCCCAGGCTCTCCTCGGCGGCGGCGAAGGCGGGGCGGTTGTCCTGCAGCGTTTTGTGCAGGCTGGCGAACAATTCGCGGCGCTTGGCCGGTTCGGCGCGCGGGATCTGCGTGGCGAGATCGGTGACCACCATGTCGCGCGTTTTCCACGTGTCCCACTGCTTGAGGAAGATCTTCCAGACCTCGGCCTCCTCGGGCTCCTGCGGCAGCGCGTCGTAGGTCTTGAGCGCCGCCTCGACCCTGGCCCACAGGTCCTGCTTGCGTTTTACCTCGAGGGCGATGTCGTTGACGTCGTCGGGGAACATGCCCATGGCGTCGATGTTGCGGCTCGCCGAGCGCAGCGCGGTCTGGCCCTCGTTGGCCACCATCAGCGCCTGCACCGACGGCATGCGGTTCTTGCCCAGCTCATTGAGCATCCGGCCTTGCGCCTTCATGCCGGTGAAGGCGATCGCCACCACCACCAACAGCGCCAGCAGCGCCACCGCCAGCAATGCCAGGATCTTGGTCCTGACGGTCAAGCTTGAAAACATGATGATTCCCCTCGTTGAAAGTGCGGTGTGTCAGGACAGCTGTTGCAGGATTTCGCGATAGATCGCATTGAGTGCCACGGTTTTTTCGACGCCGCCACGCTTGACGGCCTCCTTCGGCATGCCGTAGACGACGCAGCTGGCCTCGTCCTGCGCCACGGTGCGCGCGCCGGCCTTGAGCATCTCGAGCAGGCCGGCGGCGCCGTCGTCGCCCATGCCGGTCATGATCACGCCGAGCGCGTTGGCGCCGGCCGCGCGCGCGGCCGAGCGGAACAGCACGTCGACCGACGGCCGGTGGCGGTTGACCAGCGGGCCGTCGACCACTTCGACGAAGTACTGCGCGCCGGTGCGGCGCAGCAGCATGTGCTTGCCGCCGGGGGCGATCAGCACCTGCCCCTGCAGCACGCGGTCGTTGTTGGCCGCCTCCTTGACGCGCACCTGGCACACGCTGTCGAGGCGCGCGGCGAAGGCGGCGGTGAATTTCTCCGGCATGTGCTGCACCACGACGATGCCGGGGCACACCCGCGGCAGGGACGTGAGCACTTCCTCGAGCGCCTGGGTGCCGCCGGTCGAGGTGCCGATCGCCACCACCCGCTCGGTGGTGGCGGTCATCGGCCGGGCGTCGGCCGGCGGCAGCACGGCGTCCGCGTTGAGCTTGGCGGCCACCGGCGGCAGCGGCGCCGGCGCCGCGCGCCCGACCAGGCGGCCGACGCGGGCGCCGGCGGCGGCGCGCACGGCCGACACCAGTTCGTCGGCGCTGTCGTGCAGGAACTGCTTGAGGTCCAGCCGCGGCTTGGTGATGATGGCCACCGCGCCGGCGCCGAGCGCCTCGATCGAGGTCTGCGCGCCCTTCTCCGTCAAGGTCGAACAGATCACCACCGGGGTCGGACGCTCGGCCATGATCTTGCGCAGGAAGGTGATGCCGTCCATCTTGGGCATCTCGACGTCGAGCACCAGCACGTCCGGCCACTGCAGCTTCATGCGCTCCATCGCCAGCAGCGGATTGGCCACCGCGTAGCTGACGGTGATGCCCGGCGCGGCGTTGAGCAGGGCGCTCAAGACCTGCCGCACCACGGCCGAATCGTCGACGATCATCACGTTAATTCCAGTCATGCGTTTTCCCTGGTGCGCGCGGCGGCCGGTTCCGGCGGTATCTGCCGGCTCAGGACCTCGCCGTTGCGGATGGTGAAGATCAATTGGCGGTGCCCCTCGCCGAACAGGCTTTCGGAGACCACGTGGATGCCGTGCTTTTGTAAAATCGCGCGTGCGAAGTCGCCGTTCTGCAGGCCGATGTCGCGCACCTTGTCGTTGCGCGGGAACATGGCGCCGCCGCCGAAGATCTTGGCCTGGCAGCGGCCCGGCTCGACCCCGTGGCACGCCAGTCCGTCAAGCAGCAGGCGCATCGCGTCGTCGCCGTACATGCCGGGCTTCTCGTGGGCCTTGCGGTGGCTCGTTCCGGGCAACAGGAAGTGCGACATGGCGCCGACGCGCAGCGACGGGTGCCACAGCGTGACCGATACGCAGGAACCGAGCAGCGTGCGCACGCGATAGCGCTCGTCGCCGACGAAGTAATCGCCGGGCATGAGGAATACATCGATGAGTTTGGAATCGGGCATGGCACCGTCACGCCTTGCGGTAGACCGACGGCGCCACCACGGTCAACGTGTCGTTGATGTCGTTGAGCGTTTCCGAGTGGCCGATGAGGAAATAGCCGCCGGGGCGCAGCTGCGACAGCAGCCTGGCCACCACCTGGCGCTTGGTCTCGAGGTTAAAGTAGATCATCACGTTGCGCAGGAAGATGACGTCGAAGGTGCCGATCTTGGGCAGCGGTTCGTTCAGGTTCACCTGCTGGAACTGCACCCGCTGGCGCAGCGCGCGCTCGATCAGCATGGTGCCCGCCTCGCTGCCCTGGCCCTTGAGGCAAAAGCGCTTGAGGTAATCCTGCGGCATCTGGCTGGCGCGCTCCATCGGATAGTGGCCGCTGCGGGCGCGCTGGAGCACGCGCACGCTGATGTCGGTGCCGAGCACGTCCCAGGCGGCGTCGCCCAGCACGTCGGCCAGCACCATGGCGATGCTGTAGACCTCCTCGCCGCTGGAGCTGGCGGCGCTCCACACGCGCAACGCCTGGCGCCTGTCGCGGGCGTCGACGGCCAGCTCGCGCAGCAGCGCGAAGTGCTTCGGCTCGCGGAAGAAATAGGTCTCGTTGGTGGTCAGCAGGTCGACCGCCATCTGCAGCTCGCCGGGATCGGCGCGGCTCTCGAGCAGGCGCAGATAGTCGCCATAGCTGTCCAACTGGTGGTGCGCCAGGCGCTTGGCCAGGCGGCCGCTGACGAGCGCCTGTTTGCCGTTGGACATGGTGATGCCGGCCGCGTCGTAGATGAAACGCTGGAACTGCATGAACTCGCGGTCGGAAATGGCTACCAAAGGCATGATGCGTCGCAGTCAAAAAAACGGGTGGAAATCAGGACAGCAGCGCCGGCGCGGCGGCGGCGTCGTTGGTGCCGCAGCGCGCCATCTCCACCACCTCCTCGGTCGAGAGCACGCGCTCGATCGCCAGCAGGATGACGAACTTGCCGTTGCATTTGCCGATGCCTTCGATGAAGTCGGGACGGATGCGGGTGCCGAACGACGGCGCCGGCTCGATGTCGTCGGCGGCGATCTCCACCACCGCGTTGACGGCGTCGACCAGCATGCCGAGCACCTGCTTGCCGTCGCCGCCCGCCACCTCGACGATGACGATGCAACTGCGCTTGGTGATGGCGCTGGGGGCGCGGCCGAAGCGCGCCGACAGGTCCATCACCGGCACCACGGCGCCGCGCAGGTTGATCACGCCGCGCACGCAGGCCGGCATCATCGGCACCGTCGCCAGGCTGCCGTACTCGATGATCTCCTTGATGTGCAGGATGCCGACGGCGAACTGCTCGCCGCCCAGCATGAAGGTCAGGAACTGGCTGGGCAGCGCCGCCCCGCCGTGCGGCGCGACGATGGCGCCGCTGCCGTAGGTGACGATGTTGCCGGCAACGGACGCGCCGGCGGCGGG
Organism: uncultured Duganella sp.; assembly: GCA_963513825.1. GTDB lineage: Bacteria > Pseudomonadota > Gammaproteobacteria > Burkholderiales > Burkholderiaceae_D > Rugamonas. The sequence goes on along the minus strand of CAUPRW010000020.1, from coordinate 41,907 downwards.
GTTGGCGGATGGATGGGCCATTGTGGGGAGTCTCCTCGTTAGGTGGGGCGGTGGCGCGCTCGCGCTAGGCGGCCAGCGCCACCGTGGCCTTGCCGCCGACGGCCTGCATCAGCGAGGCCACGTCCAGGATCAGCGCCACCTCGCCGCTGCCCAGGATGGTCGAGCCGCTGATGCATTTGACCTCGCTGAACATGGGGCTGAGCGGCTTGATGACGGTCTGGAATTCGCCCAGCAGGGTGTCGACCACCAGGCCGGCGCGCGTGTTGCCCAGCTTGAGCACGACGATGCTCTCGCGCCGCGTGGCCGCGCCGTCGATGCGGAACAGCGAGCGCAGACGGATGAACGGCAGCACCTGGCCGCGCAGGTTGCAGTAGTCCTGTCCCGGCTCGGTGGCGAACTCGATGCACTCCTCAATCATGTCGAGCGGGATGACGAACACCGAGCCGCCCACCTGCACCAGGAAGCCGTCGATGATGGCCAATGTCAGCGGCAGGCGCACGGTGACGGTGGTGCCGGCGCCCTCGCGGCTGCCGACGTCGACGCTGCCGCGCAGCGCCGTGATGTTGCGCTTGACGACATCCATGCCGACCCCGCGCCCGGACAGGTTGGTCACCTTCTCGGCCGTCGAGAACCCGGCCTCGAAGATCAGGTTGTAGATCTCGCCGTCGGTGAGCTTGCGCTCCGGGTCGACCAGCCCGCGCTCGACCGCCTTGGCCAGGATCTTCTCCTTGCGCAGGCCGCCGCCGTCGTCGCTGACCTCGATGACGATGCTGCCCGATTCGTGGAAGGCGTTCAGTTTGATCATGCCCTTGGCCGGCTTGCCGGCGGCGATGCGCACGTCGGCCGGCTCGATGCCGTGGTCCATGGCGTTGCGCACCAGGTGCATCAGCGGGTCGCCGATCTTCTCGACCACGGTCTTGTCGAGCTCCGAATCCTCGCCGTCGACGATCAGGCCGATGTCCTTGCCCAGTTCGCGCGCGACGTCGTGCACCACGCGCTGGAAACGGTTGAAGGTGGCGCCGATCTTGACCATGCGCAGTTCGAGCGCGGCGTCGCGCACCTCCTCGACCAGTCCGGACAGGGTCGAGGTGCACTCCTGCAGGTCGGTGTTGTGGATTTGCTGGCCGATCATGCTGGCGCGCGCGCCGGCGATGATCAACTCGCCCACCAGGTCGATCAAGCGATCGAGCTTGTCGGAGTCGACCCGGATCGAGCGGCTCTCCTGCGCCTTCTGCTCGACCACCTGCTTTTGCTTGGCCAGCGCCGCCTCCACCACCACCGGCGGCACGTTGCCGGCGGCGACCAGGATGCTGCCCAGGCGCGGCGCCGGCTGGTCCTCGGCCACCGCCTCGTTGCTCGACTGCTGCGCCAGCGCGCCGGCCAGTTCGGCGGCCGTCACGCTGCCGCACAGGACCAGGATCTCGCCCAGGCGCGCCGGCTGCTCCGGCAGCGCGCGGATCAACTCGACGTACTGCGACACCTTGCTGTGCGGCGGCAGCACGCGGATCTCGCAATCGTCCTGCACGAACTCGAACACGCCGACGATGGCCTCGCGGTCGGCGGCGCTGTCGAAGGCGATCTCGAAGCCGAGGTAGCACAGCTCGGCGTCCATCTCCTCGGCCGCCGGCAGCGCGTCGGGCACGGTGGCGATGCCGACGATCTTGCCCAGCTTGGCCAGGTAGCGCAGGAACGCGATCGGGTCCATGCCGTTTTGCAGCACGCCGCGGCCGAAGCGCAGCGAGATGTGCCAGTAGTCGCTGTCGCCGGCCACCTTGTCGATGCGCTCGACGCCGGGTTCGGACTGCACCGTCAGCGGCTGCGCCGGGGCCGGGGCCGCCGCCGCGTGGCCGCCGGCCATGTGGCCGCGCAGCTGGTCGAGCAGCATCTCGCCTTCGGGCGCGGTGTCGGGATCGGCCTCGAGCCGGCCGGCCGCCAGCGCGTCGGTCATGCCGGACAGGTAGTCGCAGCACGACAGCAGCAGCACGATCATCTCGTCGTTGAGCACCACGCGGCCGTCGCGCACCTCGTCGAGCAGGCTTTCGACGACGTGGGTGAAGGCGACGATGTGGTCAAGGCTGAACAACCCGGCCGAACCCTTGATGGTGTGGGCGGCGCGGAAGATGGCGTTGATCGCCTCGCCCTGGTCGCCGGCGATGTCGATGTTGAGCAGCGCGTTCTCCATGTCCTCCAGGAGCTCGCGGCTTTCGGTGATAAAGGTCTGTAGCGCCTCGTCCAGATTCATGACTCGCCCCCGATGTGGTTCTAGCTGTGGATCAGCAGGGCGTCGCCGAAGAAGGCGCCCAGGTTGAGCATCTCGACAATCTCGACGACGGCCGGGCTGTGGTTGACCAGGCGCAGTTCGCGGCCGTCGGCGGCGGCCGTGTTCTTGGCCAGCATCAGCACCTGCAGGCCGGCCGTATCGAGCTCGGTCACGCCGGCCAGGTCGACCTCCAGCACGCGCGCCTTGCGCAGCGCCTCGAGCACGGTGATCTTGATGTCGGCGGCGCGGTAGATCGTCAGCTCGCCGTCGATGGCGATGCGGGCCACCGCGTCGATGTCGCCATCGGCGCTCACGGCAGCACCAGTTTGGCGACGGCGCCGAGCAGCACCTCCGGCTTGAACGGCTTGACCACCCACGCCTTGGCGCCGGCCGCCTTGCCCTCCTCCTTCTTGCCCTCCTGCGACTCGGTGGTGAGCATGATGACGGGCGTGAAGCGGTAGTTCGGCAGCAGCTTGAATTGCTTGACGAAGGTGATGCCGTCCATGTTGGGCATGTTCACGTCGCACACCACCAGATGGATTTTCTGGCCGGTGCATTTGGAGAGCGCGTCGACGCCGTCGCGGCCCTCGATGACGTCGTAGCCGGCGCCCTTGAGCGCGATGCCGACCACCTGGCGCAAAGAGGCCGAATCGTCGACCACCATAATCGTTTTTGCCATGGCTTATTTACCCTTATCTACCTTGTTGTCCAGCGGTGGTTCAGAAAAAAGTGATCTCGTCGGCGGCGGCGGCCGGCGTGGCGCGCTGCGAGCCGCCGTGCACAGCGTGCTCCTCGGCCATCGCGTAGGTCTTCTGCAGCTCGTGCAGCAGCGGCCCGGGCTCGAGCGGCGCGAGCACGCCGTCGCCGGCGTAGCGGGCGCGGTTCTCGCGCAGCAGCGCCGGCAGCAGCGCCATGTTCTCGCGCACGTGCGCCATCACCTGGCTGACGCGGTCCTGGAACTGCAGCTGCACCAGCGCCTGGCCGACCTCGCCCTGGATGCCGACGCTCTCCTGCTTGAGCAGGTCCGACGATTTGACCAGCGCGTCGGTCATGGCGCGGAAGTCGGCCAGCACGGTGTCGATCATGCCCTCGGCCGAGCGCATCGACAGGTCCTCCTGCTCGCTCGACTGCTCGGCCGCCTGGCTGGCGGCGAGGATGGCGCTGCTGATCAGGCCGACCCGGTTGGAGATGTTGCGGCCGGTCTCGGCCGAGCGGCTCGACAGGTTGCGCACCTCCTGCGCCACCACCGCGAAGCCGCGCCCGGCCGGACCGGCGCGGGCCGCCTCGATGGCGGCGTTGAGCGCGAGCAGATTGGTTTGCGCGGCGATGCTGGCCACGCCCTCGGCCATGTCGCGCAGCTCGCGCGTGAAGCGCTCGAGGTCCTTGATCTGCGCCAGCATGGCCTGCTTGGACGACATCGCCGATTTCATCGACGCCACCACCGAGCCAAGCTGCGACTGGCTGTGCGCGAACACCTCGGTCATCGACGGCGCGCCCTTGCCGCCGTCGAGGCTGGCGGCGTGCAGCGCGTTGTCGAGCTTGTCGACGATGCTCGAGAAGCGCCCGGCCAGGTCGGCCACGGCGTCCTCCATTTGCGCGCGCGAGTTTTCGATGTGGCGGCTCCAGATCGGCAGCACGGCGTCGCCGAAGCGTTCGCGTCCGGCCAGGTAATCGTCGATCATCGCGGCGCCGCCGGCGCCGGCGGCCGGCGCCTGGCCGAAGGCGCACCACGCGGCGGCGGCCAGCAGCAGGGCCGCCCACAACACCGTGTACCATCCCCACGCGCCCCAACCGGCGGCCACGGTGCCGGCGGCGCCGGCGAGGGCCAGCGCGAAAGGCGCCACCACGCTTCTGTCTACCACAAAAGAATTATTCTTCACCAAACATTACCTCGGAGGTCGCGAAGGCGCCGCCGATGGGCGCGTCCGAGTTCCAACTCTAGCGCACTTGAACCGCGTTTGTTCCCATAAACTGTAAATCTGGCGACCTCATCGTGTCATCCTGTTGCACATGCGCAACCTCAAACGGCGCCTTGTAGCGACTAGCAAAACGGTACTTTCGCCGGCCCCGCGGCCGGCCGTCGCCACTCGACAATTTCTAACTTTCAATGTAAATTGATAAGGTTGCATAGCTGCCAAGACAGCGTCGCACCCCCACTCGATAAAGGAAGAAACATGAAACAATATGGCGCGGAATTTTTTGGAACCTTCTGGCTGGTGCTCGGCGGCTGCGGCAGCGCCGTGCTGGCGGCCGCCTTCCCCGGCGTGGGCATCGGCCTGCTCGGCGTGTCGCTCGCGTTCGGCCTGACGGTGCTGACGATGGCCTACGCGATCGGCCACATCTCCGGCTGCCACCTGAACCCGGCCGTGTCGATCGGCCTGTGGGCCGGCGGCCGCTTCCCGGCCAATAAACTGCTGCCGTATATCGTCGCGCAGGTGCTCGGCGCGATCGTCGCCGGCGGTGTGCTGTACGTGATCGCCAGCGGCAAGGCCGGCTTCGACGTGGCCGGCGGCTTCGCCTCGAACGGCTACGGCGCGCACTCGCCGGGCGGCTACTCGCTCACCGCCGCGCTGGTGACCGAGGTGGTGATGACGATGATGTTCCTGTTGATTATCCTCGGCGCCACCGACGAGCGCGCGCCGAAGGGCTTCGCGCCGCTGCCGATCGGCCTCGGGCTGACCTTGATCCACCTGATCAGCATCCCGGTCACCAACACCTCGGTCAACCCGGCGCGCAGCACCGGCGTGGCGCTGTACGTGGGCGACTGGGCCACCGCGCAGCTGTGGGCGTTCTGGGTCGCGCCGATCGTCGGCGCGCTGCTCGGCGCGGCCATCTACCGCTTCATCGGCAAGCCGGACGCGAAGTAAGCCGCGCCCTTCCCGGCGCGGGCGCCCCGGCGCCCGCGCCATCCCCTGCCGCCTCTCCCTTTAGCCCGACCCGCGGACCCGGTCCGCGCCGGAAACCCCGAAAGGGTTTACACTAGTGGCCCGCGCGGCGACATCGACCGGAATCCGAACCACCATTGCCGGTTGCTCAAGCGGCGCCATCGAACCATGAACCAAACATTTTTAGAACACCGGGCGAAGTACCGCGACGCCGTCATGCAGCGCTACCGGGTCGGCGCGCAAATGTACGACGAGGTGTCGCAGCTGCTGGCACCGATCGCCACGCCGGTGAGCCTGCGCAAGGGCGAGTACCTGCAGCGTGCCGGCGTGCTGGCGCAGCACCTGTATTGGCTGCACAGCGGCGTGGCGCGCGCCGGCTTCGTCAGCGACGCCGGCAACGAGGTCACGCTGTATTTCCGCACCGACGGCCAGGCCGCCGCCTCGCACGACGACCTGCTGCGCGCCGACCAGAACGAGCTGTCGCACAATTTCGTCGTCGCCGAAACGGCGGTGCACGGCTACCGCATCGACTGGCGCGAGCTGGGCGCGCTGGCCGAGCGCCACGGCGTGGTGCGCGACTACTACCTCAAGGCGTCCGAGCACGCCATCATCGACCAGGGCAAGCGTTTTTACCTGAGCGTGTGCCCGGCGCTGGGCCGGCTGGCGGCGTTCCGGCGCGACTATCCGGGCCTGGAGCGGCGCGTCTCGCAAAAGGTGGTGGCGTCGTTCCTCGGCATCACGCCGCAGTACATGTCGCAGCTGCTGCGCCAGGACGCGGCCGGCGACGTTCGCCGCTAGCGGCGAAAAAAAACGTCCCGAGGGACGTTTTTTTGGACCGGGATCGGCGCTCTTATTTCTTCAAGCCGGTGATTTTGTTGTTCTCGTCGACGAACACGATCTTCGGCTTGTAGTCGGCGATCTGCTCCTCGGTCATCGGCGCATAGGTGCAGATGATCAGCAGGTCGCCCAGGTGCGCCTTGCGGGCCGCCGCGCCGTTGAGCGAGATCTCGCCGGTGCCGCGCAGGCCGGGAATGGCGTAGGTCGCGAAACGCTCGCCGTTATTTATGTTATACAGGTCGATATGCTCGTTCGGCAAAATATCGGCCGCCTCCAGCAGATCCAGGTCGATACCGCAGGAACCCTCGTAATTCAGATCGGCCTGGGTGACGGTGACCCGGTGCAGTTTGGCACGCAGCATAACTCGTTGCATAGACATCTTATTCATCCCTCGATTAGTAGTCGTTCAAGCTTGCCAAAGTGCCGTTGCGGGACCTGGTGCAATGCGAGGGCGATATCATATCACTAGCCGGACTCGGGCGGTTATTTCGGCGCCGGCGTGAAATCGAGGTCGCGGAAGTCGTAGCTGAAGTCCGTCTCGGTCGAAATCGGCGCCATTTTCATGCGCTCGATGCTGCCGTCCGGGTTCAACGCGAAGCTGACGTAGGCGTCGGCGTTGAGGCTGCGCTGCGTCCAGCGCACGATGAAGGTATCGTACTGGAAGTGCTCGAGCTCCCCGGCCAGGTCCGGCGTGCGCGAAAAGCGCAGCACGCGCTTGCCGCCCTCGGGCGCGATGGTGGCCTTGCCGTACCAGGGATCGACGTAGTCGCCGTCGTAGGACGCCAGCGGCAGCGACGGCGACGAGGCGGCGGCGCGCACCGCGCGCGCGCGGCCCTGGCGCGCGCGTTCAAGCCGCCGCGCGTCGGCCTGCTCGGCCGCGTACAGCGCGATCCAGTCGGTCGGCGGCACCTTGAGGTAGTGGTCGAGGATGCGCCAGTACAGCGCCGTCATCGCCTCGCGGTTCTCGGCGTTGGTCAGGATGGCGATGCCGAGTTTTTCCTCGGGCACCAGCAGCACCGTCGAATAAAAGCCGACCAGCGCGCCGCCGTGCATGGCGATCTTGCGGCCCTGGTAGTCGCGCAGGCTGAAACCGAGTCCATAGGCGGAAAAGCGCGCCTTGGTCGCCGCCAGCGCCGGTTTCGGCTCGACGATGCGCATCGGCGTTTGCGCGCTCCACATCTCGGCCAGCTGGCCGGCGCCGAGCAGCCGCTTGCCGTCCGCGGTTTTGCCGTCGTTGAGCAGCATGGCCATCCAGCGGGCGATATCGTCGGCGCCGGTGTTGACGCCGACCGCGCCGGCCGCGTTGGGCACCGGCATCGGCCTGACCGCCACCGTGCGCTCGCCCACCCGGCTGTGCGGCGCGGCGTGGTCGGCGCCGGCCAGCATCGCGGCCACGCTGGTGGTGGTGTCGGCCATGCCCAGCGGCGCCAGGAAGCGCTCGCCGATGGCCTCGCCCCACGGTTTGCCGTCCTTTTGCGCGATGATTTTTCCGGCGGCGATGTAGAGCAGGTTGTCGTAGGCGTAGCTTTCGCGGAAGCTGGTGGCCGGCTTGATGTGGCGCAGCCGCGCGATGATCTCGTCGGTGCCGAAGGTGGTGGACGGCCACCACAGCAGGTCGCCCGCGCCCAGGCCCAGGCCGCTGCGGTGGGTGAGCAGGTCGCGCACCGTCATCGCGCCGGTGACGTAGGGGTCGTACATCTGGAAGCCCGGCAGATGCTTGGTGACCGGATCGTCCCAGGCCAGCTTGCCCTCGTCGACCAGCATCGCCAGCGCGGCGGCGGTGAAGGCCTTGGAGTTGGAGGCCACCTCGAACTGCGTGCGGGCGTCGACCGCTTGCCGCTCGCCGAGCTTGCGCACGCCGTAGCCGCGCGCCACGAGCACCTTGCCGTCCTTGACGATGGCCACGGCCATGCCCGGCACGTCGAAGGTCTTGAGCACGCGGTTGACGTCGGCGTCGAGGTCGTAGGCGTCGGTCGCGGCGCCGTTGCCGCCGGGCGCCGGCGTTGCGGCCGGGGCGGCCACCACGGCGCCAGCGGCCGACGCGGCCGTTGGCGCAAAGGCGGCCGCGGCGGCGAAAACGGCCGCCATGGCCGCCATCAGCATGGCGGTCCCCGGCGCCCGGGGCGGAGCGCACGATCGAATCATTTATACAGTTTAAACTGTTTATCGACGGCGGCCTGGGTCACCGGATGGTAGTGGTCGCGCGCCCTGGCGTAGACGGCGCGCGCCCAGTCCTTGTCGGCCGGGTTTTTCAGCAGCGCGGCATACAGCGGCACGACGAACTTCTGCCGGCCCACGCTCATGAGGAACTTGTCGAGCGGCTCGCGCACGTCGTAGCCGGCCTTGACCGACCCCAGATAGAAGCGGTAGGCGATCTCGTTGTTGCCGCTCTTGGCCAGGCCGAACGCCTGGTCGAGCTCGCGCATCTGCGCGGCCGTCGCCTTGCCCTCGATGGCGTTGAGGAAGTGCATCCACTCGAGCGCGATCCAGCCCTTGCCGCCCAATTCGGCGGTGGGTAGCTCGCCCTTGAGCCAGGCGGCGCGCTCGGCGTCGAGCGCGGCCAGGCGCGGCGAGGCCGCGCGCACGGCGTTGGCGGGGATGCCGGGGCCGTACAACCACTCGTCCAGCTCGGCCTGGACCATGTACTCGGGGTGGGCGTCGAGCAGGTTCTTGCGCAGATAGGCGACGAATTCCTCGGTGGTGGCCGACTTGAAGGCGTTCTGGTCGAACCAGCCGCGCAGGAACGGGTCGAACACCTCGCGCCCGGCGCGCTGCTCCAGCGTGCGCAGGAACCAGGCGCCCTTCGGATAAATCAGGCCGCCGTCGGCGTAGGTCGACGGATCGGTGTCGGGGCCGCGCGTCGACAGCGACTGCTTGGCCGCCGGCACCGTCAGCAGCGACACCAGCGCCTCCTCCTGCTCGACCTGCAGGTTCATCTCGGCGATCTCGGGGCCGTAGATTTTTTCGACGATGCGGGTGGTGACGTAGGTGGTGAAGCCCTCGTTGAGCCACATGTGCTTCCACGATGCGTTGGTCACCAGGTTGCCGGACCAGGAGTGGGCCAGCTCGTGGGCGATCAGGTCGACCAGGCTGCGGTCGCCCGCGATCATGGTCGGCGTCAGGAACGTCAGGCGCGGGTTTTCCATGCCGCCGTAGGGGAACGACGGCGGCAGCACGATCATGTCGTAGCGCTCCCACCGGTACGGGCCGTACAGGCTCTCGGCGGCGGCGATCATCTTCTCGGTGTCGGCCAGTTCGCTGGCGGCGGCCTCGATGCGGGCCGGTTCGGCGTAGACGGCCGAGCGCGGGCCGAGCTTGCGCACCTCGATCTCGCCGATGGCGATGGCCAGCAGGTAGGACGGAATCGGCTGCGCCATCTTGAACTTCCAGCCGCCGGCGCCGGTGGCGGCGGGGTCGTTGTCGGCGCTCATGAGCACGCGCAGGCCGGCCGGCGCCTCGATCCTGGCGCTGTAGGTGAAGCGCACGGCCGGCGTGTCCTGCACCGGCGCCCACGAGCGGGCGTTGATGTCCTGCGACTGGCTGAACATGAAGGGGCGCTTGCCCGACATGGTCTGCGCCGGCGACATCCACTGCAGCGCAGCGGCCGACGGCGCGGTGCGGTAGTACACGCGCACCTTCTGCGGCTGGAACGGCAGCGCGATGCGCAGCGCCCGGCCCTTCTGCACATCGAGCTTGTCGAGCATGAAGGAGGCCGAGCTCCAGCGCCCGTTCGAATTGAGCACCTGCACCTTCGCGATACTGAGCTCGTTGGTGTCGAGCACCAGGGTGCGGGCCGACTTGTCGATCCAGTTGAGCGTCAGTTCGGCGTAGCCGCCCAGCGTCTTGCGGCCGAAATCGGCCTTCAGGTCCAGATACAGGTCGCTGGTGCGCACCTGGTCGTAGCGCGCGAAGCTCAATGGATCGGCGTGGGCGCCGAGCGAGAGCAGCGCGGCCAGCACGAACGCCGGCAGTTTCTTGATTGGCATGGTGATCTTTTCAATGTTGGTCTCGAGCGCGAAGCAGAATAGCACAGCCATGTATCGGGCATGTGTACGGGCGCCAACGGCGGCGCCGGCCCACGGCTGTGTTAGAATACGCGCCGTAAATGGGGAGTAGTCGGCCCGCGCCCCTGGTGCGGGAACCTGTGTCAACATAATCGGTCCGCAGACCGTGGTGCAGGTGGTCGCAAGACTTGGCGAGACCATGATCGAAGGCGCGGCCATGATGGGCCGGAGTCGCGCCTGGATCATTGGTTAATCGTTCCGGCCCGCGTACTCACTCAACCCCATGGAAGCCTTCCTCGTCTCCACAGGCATCGTCGCCCTCGCCGAAATCGGCGACAAAACCCAGCTGCTCGCCTTCGTCCTGGCGGCCAAATTCCGCCGTCCGCTGCCCATCATCGCCGCCATTTTCGTCGCCACCATCGCCAACCACGCGTTCGCGGCGGCCATCGGCACCTGGATCACCGGCCTGCTCGGCCCCGACATCCTGCGCTGGGTGCTGGGCGCGTCGTTCCTGGCGATGGCCGCCTGGACGCTGGTGCCGGACAAGCTCGATGACGAGGACACGCAGCTGGCGCGCTACGGCGTGTTCCTGACCACCTTGATCGCCTTCTTCGTCGCCGAGATGGGCGACAAAACGCAGGTGGCCACGGTGGCGCTGGCGGCGCGTTACGACGCGCTGATCGCCGTCGTCTGCGGCACCACGCTGGGCATGATGATCGCCAACGTCCCGGCGGTGTACCTGGGCGACCGGGTCGCCAACAAGGTCTCGCTCAAGCTGGTGCACGGCATCGCCGCCGCCGTCTTCGCGGTGCTGGGCGTGGCCACGCTGCTCGGCGCCGGCAGCGGCCTCGGCCTCTAACCCCGGTGGGGGTCAAGTCTGTCATTTGGACACGGCCCCATCCGCCAGCGGCATCAACGGCGGGGGTCAGTGCCGACATTCGGACATCGGGGAACTTGTATTTGCAAAAAAGTTCCTGATTTTCTTGACTTGTCCGAATGTCGGCACTGACCCTCATGGTTTATGGCTGGGCTCGTGTCCAAATGTCAGACTTGACCCCGAGGTTAGAGCATCAGTTGGACCTGGTGCGTGGCGCCGGTGTCGACCAGCGCGATCGCTTGGCCGGCCTGGCGCACGCCGTCGATCGTGAGCACCGGCGTCAAGCCACCTTCGCCTTCGGCTTGCGCCTTGACGACGCGGATCACGTACGACGATTTGCCATAGCGGTACGTGAGCGTGAAGGTGCTCCAGCCGGCCGGCATGCGCGGCGCCAGCGTCAGTTCCTCGGCGCCGCGCGTGAGGCCCAGCAGCGATTCGATGATCAACCGGTACATCCAGCCAGACGAGCCGGTGTACCAGCTCCAGCCACCACGACCGACGTGCGGCGCGACCGCGTAGACGTCGGCCGTGACGACGTACGGTTCGACCTTGTACCTGGCCACACCTTCGGCCGTGGCACCGTGCATGACCGGGTTGATCATCCGCGCCAGCTCCCACGCCCGCTCGGTGTCGCCCAGGCGGGCGAACGCCATCGCGGTCCAGATCGCGGCGTGCGTGTACTGGCCGCCGTTTTCGCGCACCCCCGGCACGTAGCCGCGGATGTAGCCCGGGTTCGGGCCGGCCTTGTCGAACGGCGGATCGAGCAGCTGAATGATGCCGGAGTCGCGCCGCACCAGGCGCTCGTTGACCTGCTCCATGGCCCCGCGCACCCGCGCCGGATCGGCCGCGCCAGAGAGCACGCCCCAGCTCTGCGAGATCGAGTCGATCTGGCATTCCTCGTTGGTGTGCGATCCGAGCGGCGTGCCGTCGTCGAAGTAGGCGCGCCGGTACCATTGGCCGTCCCACGCGTGCTGCTCGACGTTGGCGGCCAGCTTCCTGGCCTCCTCGCGGCATTCGGCGGCAAACACCGCGTCGTCCTTCATGTCGGCGACGTCGGCGAAGCGTTGCAGCACTTCGCACAGGAAGAAGGCCAGCCATACGCTCTCGCCCTTGCCATGCTCGCCCACCTTGTCCATGCCGTCGTTCCAGTCGCACGAGCCGATCAGCGGCAGGCCATGCTCGCCGAAACGCAGGCCGTGGCGGATCGCCTGCACGCAGTGCTCGTAGAGCGTGCCGCTCTGGCCCGAGCGGCTCGGCATGTCGTAGTACGAATCCTCCTCCGGCTTGACGGCCCGTCCTTCCAGATAGGGCAGATCTTCCTCCAGCACGCTCATGTCGCCGGTGCTGGCGACGTAGCGCCAGGCGCCCAGCGGCAGCCACAGATAGTCGTCCGAGCAGTGCGTGCGCACGCCGCGGTCCGACGGCGGATGCCACCAGTGCTGGACGTCGCCCTCGAGGAACTGGTGGGCGCCGCACAGCAGCAGCTGGTCGCGCAGCAGCTGCGGTTGGGTGTGGATGGTGGCCATGGCGTCCTGCAGCTGGTCGCGGAAGCCGAAGGCGCCGCCGGACTGGTAGTAGCCGCTGCGCGCCCAGATGCGGCAGGCGATGGTCTGGTACATCAGCCAGCCGTTGGCGATGACGTCGAGCTCCGGCTCCGGCGTTTCGATACGCACCGCGCCGAGCGTGTGCTCCCAGTGCGCGTGCACGGCGGCCAGCGCTTCCTGCGCGGCGCCGGCGCTGCGGTGTTTTTGCACCAGGCTGCTGGCGTCGGCGTTGCGGCGCCCGGCCACGCCGAGCACGAAGACGATCTCGCGCTCCTGGCCCGGCAGCAGGTCGAACGGCGCCTGGATGGCGGCGCAGGCGTCGAGCCCCGCGCCGACCTTGCCCGACAGGCGCGAGCGGCGCAGCGCCGCCGGCGCCGCCATCGAGCCGTTACGGCCCAGGAATTCGGCGCGGTCGCCGGTGATCGAGCGCACGCTGGCGTCGCAGTTGAAGAAGGCGACGCGGCCCGTGAACTCGGTGTTGTACGGATTGCGGGCGAACATGGCGCCGCTGACCGGGTCGACCTCGGTGAGGATGTGCATGCCGGACTTCGAGCGCATGTCGCCCAGCACCCATTCCACATAGCCGGTGACCGACAGCTTGCGGGCGACGAGCGTATCGTTGCGCACCTTGAGCACCGTGTACTTGATCGGCGCGTCGGTCGACACGAAGGTGGTCATCTCGGTGGCGATGCCGCCTTCGCAGTGTTCGAACACGCTGTAGCCGAAGCCGTGGCGGGTGACGTAGTCGCCGCTGCCGCGCGCCGGCAGCGCGGCCGGCGACCAGAATTCGCCGGTCTGCTCGTCGCGCAGGTAGAAGGCCTCGCCGCTGGCGTCGCTGACCGGGTCGTTGTGCCATGGCGTGAGGCGGTATTCGTGCGCGTTCTCGTGCCAGGTGTAGGCCTGGCCGCTTTCCGAGATCACCGTGCCGAAATGCGCGTTGGCCATCACGTTGGACCACGGCGCCGGCGTGCGCTGGCGCTCGCCGGTGGTGATGACGTATTCGTGGCCGTCCGGCGTGAAGCCGCCGATGCCGTTCTCCAGCATCAGCGCGCGCTCCTTGCGCGGCGGCGCGACCACGTCGCCGTAGTCGCCGCGGCCGTCCGCCAGCAGCGGCGGCATGCGCATCGATTGCGGGCCGGGACGCTTGATCTGTTCGGCCAGCGTGCCGCGGCTGTCGCTGAGGATGGCGCGCGCCACCGATTGCAGCAGGATGCGGTCCTCGTTGGAGATCTGGTCGGCCAGGCGCACGAAGATGCCGCCCGGACGGTCGACCGCCTGGGCGTCGATGCCGGAGGCGATCAGGCCCATGATCTGTTCATGCAGCAGCTGGCGGTATCCCGACTGGTCCTCGTACCAGATCACCAGGTCGACCACCAGCCCCTTGAGGCGCCAGTAGGCGTGCGCCTGCACCATCTGGCGCACCAGGTCGATGTTGGCCGGGTCCTTGATCTGCAACAGCACGATCGGCAGGTCGCCGGAGATCGCGTAAGCCCATAGGCCCGACTGGCCTCGGTGGTTCTTGACCAGGGTGCCGACGTCGGCGCGCAGCGCGGCGTTGGGGTAGATGATGGAGTTGGCCAGGCGCCCGTACAGCTGGGCGTCGGCCTCGCTGGCGTTGAGCTGGCGCAGCACCACCTGGCTGTGGGTCCACGCCAGTTCGAAGGTGCGGTCGGCCAGGTGGCGGTCCTGGTATTTGTCGATCAGGTGCAGCGCGGCGTCGCGCTGCTCGGTCATGCCGGTGACGATGTCGACCGTGGCCGTCTGGTCGGGCTTGAGCGTGATGGTGTAGCGGATCGCCACCACCGGGTCGAGCACGGAGCCTTCGGCGCCGCCCAGCGGGCCGCTTTCGAGCAGCGCGCGCGGGGTGGCGGCGGTGTTGCCCCGGCCGAGGAAGCGCGAGCGGTCGGTCTCGAACGAGACCGCCACCACCGGCGCGTCGTGCACCGTCATCGAGTGCAGCAGATAGGGCATGGCCTCGTTGCCGCCGCGCGGACGGCGCGTGCACAGGATGGCCTGCTGGTCGCGCAGGATCTCGGTTTGCACGAACAGCTTGCTGAACGCGGGATGGGCGGCGTCGGCCGCCGCCGGCGCCATCACCACCTCGGCGTAGCTGGTCACCTCGATGGTGCGCACGGTGTCGCTCTTGTTGGTGATGCGGGTGCGGCGCAGTTCGATGTCGTCCTCGGGCGAGACGACGATCTCTGTGTACTGCTCGATGCCGCGGTCGACGCGGCGGAACTCGGCGCGCCCCTCGGAGAAGATCACCTCGTACTTGCGCGGCTCGACCATCGTCGGCTGGAAGGTGGTGGACCAGAACTGGCCGTCGTCCAGATCGCGCACGTAGCAGAAGTTACCCCAGTTGTCGCGGGTGCTGTCCTCGCGCCAGCGCGTCACGGCCAGGTCGCGCCAGCGGCTGTAGCTGCCGCCGGCGTTGGTGACCATGACGTGATAGCGCCCGTTCGACAGCAGCTGGGTTTCCGGCACCGGCGTGTTGTGCTGGGTGAGCACGCGCATCGGCGCGGCCTGCTGGTCCGGCACGGTGGTGCGCAGCGCGGCCAGCTCGGTGGTGTTGGAGTAGAAGGCGCCGGCCTGCGGGCTGCGCTCCTGCAGCACCAGCAGCGTCGATTGCAGCAGCGGATCCGATTCGAAGCGGCGCTGCATCGGCCGGTCGTGCAGCAGGTAGCTGAGCGACAGCAGTCCCATGCCCTGGTGGTGGACCATGAACGAGCGCACGATGGCGCAGCTCTGGCCGCGCGGCAGGCGCGCGGCCGTGTAGTCGACCGCCTCGTAGAAGCCGTAGCGGCCCATGAAGCCCAGGCCCGCCATCTTCTGCAGGTTCAGGCACGACGCCTCCGGCTGCACCATCAGTCCCATCATCGAGGCGTAGGGCGCGATCACCAGGTCGTCGGCCAGGCCGCGCTTGAGGCCCAGGCCCGGCACGCCGAAGGCGCGGTACTGGTAATTGAGGCTGGCGTCGACCGTGTTGTAGCCGGACTCCGAAATCCCCCACGGCACGCCGCGGCGCTTGGCGTAGTCGATCTGGGCGTCGATGACGGCGGTATAGGTCTGGTCGAGCAGCGTGCTTGGATAATTCGGCATCACCAGTAGCGGCATCAGGTACTCGAACATCGAACCGCTCCACGACAGCAGCACCGGCTTGCCGGCGACGATGCACAGCTGGCGGCCCAGCGCGAACCAGTGGTCCTGCGGCAGCTGCCCCTGGGCGATGGCGATGAAGCTGGCCAGGCGCACCTCGGACGCCAGCAGGTCGTAGTAGCTGGCGTCGAGGCGGCGCTCGCTGACGTTGTAGCCGATGGCCAGCAGGTTGGTGGTGGGGTTGTACAGGAAGCCATACGCCATCTGGGCGAAGCCGCAGGCGCGCTGTCCCAGCTCGGCCAGCGCGCGCATGCGCTCGTGGGCGGCGGCGCTGCCCTGTTCGACCAGGTGCGCCAGTTGCTGCTGGCGTTCGCGCTCGGCCGGCGCCAGGTCGGTGAGCGGAATGGCGGCGGCGGCGTGGGCCAGGTTGGCCAGCTCGCGCAGGGTCGGCATGCGCGTCATGCTGGTGTCGAACACGGTGTCCGACGCCAGGTTGACCCATGGCGTCAATTGCGCCAGTTCGTCGAGCGCGGCGTTGCTCTGGTGGACCAGCGAGGCGCTCCACATGGCGGCGTCGCTTTGCGGGTCGACCTGCGCGTGCAACGCTTCGGCCGCCGCGGCGGCGCGCGCCAGCCAGGCGTGCAGTTGCTGCAGGTGGCCGGCGTCGGGCCGGGCGTCGAACAGCGCCAGCATCGGCGCCAGGTCCGGGGCCGCGACCGGCGCGGACGCTTGCGCCTCGGCCGGGATTACGGCGGCCGTGGCGGCCGCCGTGGCGGGTGCTGGCGGCGCGGCGCCGTCGGCGCCGTCACCGGCTTCGGCCACGGCGGCGCCGACGCTGGTGGCGACCGGCGCGCCGGCGCTGGCGGCGTCGGCCAGCGTCTCTTCGAGCACGCGCAAGGTCGACAGCAGGCCGTCGACGATCTGCGGGCCGACGACGGGTTGGTCGAACAGGCCGGTCAGGCCGGGTTGCAAGGTGAGCAGGTGGCCGGCCAGGTTGCCGCTGTCGACCGTCGAGATGTAAATCGGGTGCAGCGGCTTGAGCGTTTGCGTGTCGTACCAGTTGTAGAAGTGGCCCTGGTGGCGTTCGAGCTGGTCCATCGACGCGAACGTGGCGCCGGTGCGCGCGATCAGCTGCGACACGGTGATGTAGCCGAAATCGGTGGCGCTCAGGTTGGCCAGCAGCGCCATGCCGATGTTGGTCGGCGAGGTGCGGTGCGCCAGCACCTGCACCGGTTGCTCCTGCATGTTATCGGGCGGCAGCCAGTTGTCGTCGGGGCCGACGAAGCGGTCGAAATAGGCCCAGGTGCGGCGCGCCAGTTTGTGCAGGAAGACTTGCTGGTCGGGCGAGAGCTGCGCGTCCTTGCGCTTGATCGGGCGGCTGATCCAGTCGGCCACCGCCGGCGCCACCAGCCACGCCAGCAGGAACAGCGCGGCCGGCGCCAGGCTGGCGGGACGCCAGCCGAGCAGCATGCCGCCGATGAACAGCGCCAGCACCGGCGCCGGCCACATTCTGACCCAAGTGCTGGCGTTGGCGCCGGAGCGCGACAGCGCCGAGGCGCGCCACTCGAGCAGGTGGCGGTGCGACACCGTCATGCGGTAGACGCTGCGGACGATCGCGTCAAGGCTGAAGTAGGCCTCGTACGGCAGGAACACCAGCATCAGCACCGCGTGCGAGAACTGCAGGCCGGTGCGGCGCATGGTGGCGTTCAGGTGCTGGCTCCACAAGGTGTCCTTGGGGCGGTGCAGCAGGTCGTGCAGCGCGCTGACGAACGGCGGCAGGAAGATCACCGTGAGCACGGCGCCGGTCCACAGCCAAGGGTCGGGCAGCGCGCGCCAGGCGATGACGAGCGCGATCACCAGCGCCGGCGCGGTCAGGCTGCGGCGCAGGTTGTCGAACAGCTTCCAGCGCGACAGCAGCGACAGCGGGTTTTTCTCGCGCTTGCGGCCCGCGCCCGGCACGCGCCCGAACAGCCACGAGATCAATTGCCAGTCGCCGCGGATCCAGCGCTGGCGGCGGCTGACGTCGTCGCTGTAGCGGCTCGGGTATTCCTCGTACAACTGGGCGTCGCTGAGCAGGCCGGCGCGCAGGTAGCAGCCTTCCAGCAGGTCGTGGCTGAGCACCTGGTTGTCGGGCAGCCGGTGGCCCAGCACCTGCTCGAAGACGTCGACGTCGTAGATGCCCTTGCCGATGAAGGAGCCTTCCAGGAACACGTCCTGGTAGACGTCGGAGACGGTGCGGGTGTAGGGGTCGATGCCCGGCTCGCCGCCGCACAGTTTTTCGTAGCGCGAGGCGTTCTCGCTCGGCAGGCTGACGGCCACGCGCGGCTGCAGGATGCCGTAGCCTTCGACCACGCAGCCGCGCGCGGCGTCCACGCGCGGGCGGTTCAGCGGGTGCATCATGGTGGCGATGAACTGCGCCGCCGCGTCGCGCGGCAGCTGGGTGTCGGTGTCGAGCGTGATGACGTACTTGATGCTTTCGAGCTGGCCGACGTCGCCGACGACGAGCGAGAACTTGTCGCGCGCGCCGCCGCGCAGGAAGCGGTTGAGGTCCTGCAGCTTGCCGCGCTTGCGCTCATAGCCCATCCACGAGCCTTCCTGCGGATTCCACAGGCGCGGGCGGTGCAGCAGCAGGAACGGCGTGGCCGGTTCGCCGTTCGGCTGCACGGCGTATTTGCGGTTCAGTTGTTCGACCCGGTGCCGCAGCTGTTCGAGCAACGCGGCGTCGCCGGGCAGCGTTTCGGACGCGGCGTCGGCGAAGTCGGTCAACAGGCAAAACACCAGGTTCGGATCGCGGTTGGCGAGGAAGCGCACTTCCAGTTGTTCGCACAGCTCCTCGATGTTGTCCTTGCTGTAGGCGAGCGTCGGCACCACCACCAGCGCCCTGCCCTCGACGGGAATGCCGTCGTCGAGGTCCATGCGCGGCAGCGGGTTGGGATGGGTGATCTGGGTGGTGATCCAGTTTACGAGGCTGAGCGCGAGCTGGCTGCTGCCGAGCAGCGCCAGCACGCCCAGCACCACCAGCGCGACGCCGCCGACGCCGTGGAAGGCGGCCCGTTCGAGCAGCAGCGCGGTGGCGACGAAGGTGATGGCGGCGATCGCGCCCAGGTAGGACGTCAGCGGCGAGGCGCTCGAGGTCTGGGTGAACACCTCGCCCCACGGACGGCGCATGCCGGCCTGTTTTTCCAGCGCCGGCAGGCCGGCGCCGATCAGGTAGAAGCCGACGTGCCTGTGGCGTTCGTCGCCGCTGGCGGCGTGCGCCACGGCCAGCTGCAAGGCCTGCTGGGCGACGTCGACCTCGGACTTGTTGGAGTACTTGGCGATCTTTTCGACCGAGTGGCGGTAATGGTCGCGGGTGGCGAACTCCATGCGGCCGTAGACGCCGGCCGGGTCCTGGCGCAAGGTCTGCTCGACCAAGCTCATGGCCTCGACGAACTCCTGCCAGTCCATGGTGCCGAGGAAGCGCAGGCTGCCGATGCTGTTGGCGATCGAGACCTGCTCGGCCGCCTGCTGCTGGATCTCGGCCTGGATCTGCTGCTCGATGGTCTGGCCGGTTTCGGCCAGGCGGTGCGTGATCCACGACAGCGCCAGGGTCAGCGCCGAGCTTTGGCCCTGCAGGCGGCGCGCCAGTTCGGCCACGAAGGCGCTGGTGATGGGCGGATTGGAGCGGGCCATGTCGGCCACCATCAAGATCAGGCCGCTCGGGTTCTTCTCGACCACCTCGGTCATCTGGTCGGCCCAGCTGTTGGCCAGGTCGCGGTGGGCGCGGTTGTCGGCCACGCGCACGGCCACGCGGCGCAGGTTCTCGATCAGCGCCAGGCGCAGCATGATGGGGATGGCCCACAGCTCGCCGAGCTTGAGCGGGGCGAGCTCCTGGTAGGCGGCGACAAAGCGCAGCAGCGATTCCGGATCGACCCGGCCGTCGCCGTGCGAGATGATCTCGAGCGCCAGCTTGTAGACGCGCGGGCAGCCCTCCGGCGCGCCGCGGCTCAGGCGCGGCAACTCCTTGGAGTAATCCTTCGGCAGGTGGCGGCGGGCGATGCGGATCTGCTCTTCGATCAGGTAGAAGTTATCGAGCAGCCATTCGGAGGCGGGCGTGATCTGGCGCCCGGCCTTGACGGCCTCGGTCAGTTCGTCGCAGGTGGTGTTGATGAAGTCGGCGTTCTCCGACAGGCGCGAGAGCAACTGGTCGGGACCGCCGCGCGTGCTCAGCTGGTGGTGGGCGGCCAGGGTTTTGCCATGCGCGCCCATTTGCGCGGCGCTAAACAGCTCGGCGCGTAAGGGCAGGTCTTCGTCGTCCTCGTCGGAGACGAGCGAGGCCGTGGTCGATTCGCGGAAGCCCAAGGTCAGCTCGGGCAATAGGGGATTGGACTTTTTCAACTTATACCTCGCTGTGTTGCGTGCGAGACGCGGCCGCGCTCCGGGTGGCCCGGGCGCGACGAATCTTCGAATGGGAAATTATGTGCTGATTGCATCGTACGGGGGCGCACGGCAGGGAACTGTACGGTGACGTACATACAGCCCAGTGCGAGGGGCGGAGGGACGAAAAAAAGGGCCGCGCGGGCCCTTCGGGTGACTTGCATTATCGGCGGCGCGGCATCCACCCCGCGCGCGGTTGCCGATACGCGGGCGCCGCCGCTTAGGGGACGTACCCCGTGGGTACGTCCCCGCGTGGCCGTGCGGGTCAGGCGCCGATCAGCCGGGCCGCCGCGCGGGCCGCCTACGCCGCCAGCGCCAGTCCGCCGTTGAGACTGTACGCGTTGGCATGGCCCAGCCGTCGCAGGCACTGCGTGGCCTTCAGGCTGCGGTTGCCGCTGCGGCAGACGAACACCAGCGGACGCTGCTCGCGCAGCCATTCGCCGGCCTGGCCGGCCAGGCGGCTGAGCGGCACGCTGCGCGCGACGCGCCCGCCCGGACCGGGCACGACCGTGGCGGCGAACTCATACGCCTCGCGCACATCGACCAGCAGCGCGTCCGGATGGGCGGCCAGGAACGCGTCGAGCTCGGCGCTGGACAATTGCATGCCCGCGTGAATCTGCTGTTGCGCCCCGGCAGCCGACGTTGCCGCCGGATGCATGCTGTCGCAAAACTGGTTGTGCTCGTCGCGGGTCGGACACGACAAGGTGCGCGCGCCGCTGACGGCGCGCAGCGCGTCCTCGCGCGCGGCCGCGCTGAAGGCGAAGCGCACCGACGCGGCCGACAAATGGCCGCCGCCGGCCGCGCCCAGCAGGTAAGCACGCGCGCCGAGGTCGGCCCCGGCCGGCAGGCGCGCCAGCACCTGGTCGCCGAGCGCGATGGCGCGCGCCACGGCGCCGTTCTCCAGCGTCACCGCCAGCGTCGCTTCGGGGCTCGACGGCGTAGCCGCCGGCCAGCCGTATTGGTCCGCCGCGGCGGCCGCGCAATGCGGGCCGAGCGCCGCCACCAGCGCCAGGCGGTCGGCCTCGTCCGCGGCCCGCGTGCCAAGCACGGCCAGCACGCGATAGTCCTGGCAGCGCACGTAGGAGGCGATGCGCGCGGCCTGCTCCGGCAGCGGATCGATGACCACGCAGGCGTGGCTTGCGGCGTCGACCAGCAGCCAGCCGCAGGCGCCCTCGACGCCCAGTTGCAGCAAGCCGTCGTGCGGCGCGGCGCCGCGCTCGGACGCGATCAGGCAGCTGGCGCGCAGCGCGGCGCCGCAGCGGGCGATGCGGGCGCAGGCCTCGGCGATGGTGGCCTCGTCAACCAGCGGCCCGAACGACATGCGGATGGCGCCGGCGCTGCGCCACAACGGCAGGCCCATGGCGTCGAGCACGTAGCTGGGCGCGGCCTTGGACGACGAGCAGGCGCTGCCGGCGCTAACGCGCACCTGGGCCGCGTCGAACACGTCCATCAGTTCGCGGCTCGACAGGCCCGGCACGGAGAAATTGAGCGTGGTCGGCAGCGCCTTGTCGAACGGGTTGTTGAACACCACGCCCGGCAGCGCGGCGCGCAGGCTGTCGGCCAGGCGCGCGCGGAAGGCCCACAATTGGTCGTGGTGGCGGAAGGTGTCGCCGCGCTCGAGCGCGGCCAGCACCACGCCGAGCGCGGCGATGCCGGCCATGTTCTCGGTGCCGGAGCGCTGGCCGTCCTCCTGGCCGCCGCCCATGACCAGCGGCGTGAACGGCGCGCCGGCGCGCACGTACAACATGCCCACGCCCTTGGGCGCGTACAGCTTGTGGCCGGAGAACGGCGCGTAGTCGATGCGGGTGGCGGCCAGTTCGAGCGTGAGCTTGCCGAGCGCCTGCACGCAGTCGACCAGCCAGCAGGCGGCCGTGCCGCTGGCGCGGATCACCGCCTCGATGCCGTCGAGGTCGCTGACCACCCCGGTCTCGTTGTTGGCGGCCATGGTGCAGATGAGGGCGGCGTCGCCGGCCACCCGGCGCAGATGGGCCAGGTCGTGGGCGCCGTCGGCGTCGACCGGCAGCTGGTGCAGGGTCAGGTCCAGCCCCAACAGGCGGTTCCAGTGGGCCAGGCTTTCCGGCACGGCCTTGTGCTCGGTGGCGCCGTAGACCAGCAGGGTGCCGACGGCCTCGCCGCGCGCGCGCCGCTCGCGCACGGCCACCAGCGCCGACAGCACCGCCGTCTGGATGCCCTCGGTGGCGCCACTGTTGAACATCAGCCGGCCCTCGCCCACGCCCAGCAGGCGCTTGGCGCAGGCGCGCGCCTGGTCCAGCGCGGCCTTCGCTTGCAGGCCGGTGGCGTGGGTGCTGCTGGGATTGCCGAAGCGGCGGCCCATGGCGTCGAGCGCGGCGTCGATGGCGGCGGGCAGGACGGCGGTGGTGGCGTTGCCGTCGAGGTAGATTTCAGTGGTCATGGCGGGGCGGCTGGAAAGGATCGGTCAGCTGAACAGTTTAACCAGGACATGCCGCGAAAACATGCTAAAACCGACCTCTTGCGCGCACTTTATCAGCAACTTCATGCTGTCTTATCGTAAAATGGAGAATGAACGTTTTTCCCCGGCGATACTTATGACCTCCCTCGATAAATTCGACTGCGCCATCCTGGCCGCGCTGCAGGACGACGGCACGCTGTCGATCGCCGCGCTCAGCGAAAAAATTGGCCTGTCGAGCACGCCCTGCTGGAAGCGCGTCAAGCGGCTCGAGGACGAGGGCTATATCGAAAGCCGGGTGGCCATCGTCAACCGCCGCAAGGTGGGCTTGCCGGTGACGGTGTATGTCAGCGTGCGCACCGGCCAGCACGACGCCAAATGGCTCGACCGCTTTGCCGCCGCCGTCATGGCGCTGCCCGAGGTGCAGGAATTCCACCGCATGAGCGGCGAGGTCGACTACCTGCTCAAGGTCGTCACCACCGACATCGACGGCTACGACGCCTTTTACAAGCGCCTGATCAAGGTCGGCCAGCTGACCGGCGTGTCGTCGGCGTTCTCGATGGAACAGATCAAATACACCACCGCGCTGCCGCTGGGACTGGTTTCGCACCAATAGGGTGCGCCGCCGGGCCCGGCATGGGATAATAGCCGCATTTCAAATACTCATTAATCGCCCATGCGCGCCTTCCTCGATCGCTGGCTGCCCGGCCCGGCCACGGCCAGCGGCGCCGAACAATTGCGCGCCGCCGCCGGCGCGCTGTGCGGCCTGCTGGCCACCGCCGTGCTCAGCCACTTCCTGCTCACCCCCGGCAGCGCCACGCTGTTCATGGTGGCGCCGGTCGGCGCCTCGGCCGTGTTGTTGTTCGCGTTGCCGGCCAGCCCGCTGGCGCAGCCGTGGTCGGCCATCGGCGGCAACGTCGTCAGCGGCCTGGTGGGCGCGGCCTGCGTGCGCTGGCTGGGCGCGGGGTTGCCGATCGCCCTGCCGATGCCGGTCCTGTGCGGGGTGGCCGTGGGCGCGGCGATCGCCGCCATGTTCGCGCTGCGCTGCCTGCATCCGCCCGGCGGCGCCGTGGCCCTGACCACCGTCATCGGCGGCCCCGCCGTGCACGCGGCCGGCTTCGAGTTCGCGCTGGTGACGGTGCTGTGCAACACCGCGCTGCTGACCGTCATGGCCATCATCTACAACAACCTGACCGGGCGCCGCTATCCGCACCGGCAACAGGCGGCCCAGCCGAACCCGCACGGCACGCGCGACGCCGCGCCGACCGTGCGGCTCGGCTTCAAACCGGAAGACCTCGACGCCGTGCTCAAGCAGCACGACCAGGTGCTCGACATCAGCCGCGACGATCTGGCATCGCTGTTCATGCAGACCGAGCAGCGCGCCTACCAGCGCCGCTTCGGCATCATCAACTGCGAGGACATCATGTCGCGCGACATCGTCAGCGCCGAGTTCGGCACCGAGCTCGAGCACGCGTGGCAGCTGATGCGGCGCCACCGCGTGGCGGCGCTGCCCGTGCTCAACCGCGCGCGCCGCGTGATCGGCATCGTCACGCAAACGGATTTCCTCGACCACGGCGGGCTGGACAATTACGGCGACATCCGCCGGCAGCTGCGCCGCTTCCTGCGCAAGAGCGGCGTCACGCACACCGAAAAGGCCGAGGTGGTCGGCCAGATCATGACGCACCACCCGACCACGGCGCGGCTCGACACGCCCATCGTCGACCTGGTGCCGCTGATGGCCGACTCCGGCTTCCACCACATTCCCGTGGTCGACGCCGAGCAGCGCTTCGCCGGCATCATCACGCAATCGGACCTGGTGGCGGCGCTGTACGAGAGCCGCTTCGCCGAAGCGGCCGCCTGACGGGAACCCTCTGTCCTTTTGCCGGCACGCGCGCGCCGCCACTTAGGGGTCGTACCCCATGGGGTACGACCCCGCCCGGCCGTGCGGGGTCGGCGGCGAAAGACCGCCGCGCCCGCTTGATACAATTTGTTTCCAAGCGCCGCGACGCGATGCCGTATGCTAGTCGCCGCCAGAGTTACCACCGACCAGGAAACAAATCATGAAGCATGCACTCCGTCTTGCCAGCGTCGCGGCCGCGCTCGCGCTGGCGTTCGTTCCAATCAGCAATAGCATGGCCGCCGGCGCCGCCGCCGTGCCGCGCGTGAGCGCCACGCCGGCGCACCAGGCGCTGCTGGCCCTGGCCGACCAGTACTACGACGCCAACGCCCGCTATGAACCGATCAACGCCACCGAAAACGGCGACAACCGCTACGACGACCAGCTCGGCCTGAGCATCTCGCCCGGCAAGCGCGCGCTGCAGTTCAAGCTGTACCGCGACTTTAGCAAGCGCCTCAAAACTATCAAGCGCGACTACCTGAACGCCGACGACCGCATCAACTACGACATCCTCGCCTTCGAACTGCGCGGCCTGCTGGCGATGGAACGTTTCCCCGAGCACCTGCTGCCGATCAACCAGATGGACAGCGTGCCGGTGGTGCTGGCCAACTACGCCGGCGGCGAGGCGTCGCAGCCGATCGCCACCGTGAAGGAATACGACGCCTACCTGAGCCGCCTGACGCAACTGCCGGCCTGGATCGACCAGGCCATCGCCAACATGCGCGACGGCATGAAGAAAGGCATCACGCAACCGAAGGCCATCATGGTCTCGGCGCTGCCGCAGTTCAAAAAACTGCTCAGCGACACGCCGGAACAGAGTATTTATTACACCCCGATCGGCAAGTTGCCGGCCGGTTTCAGCGACGCCGACAAGCAACGCCTGACGGCCGCCTACCGCAAGACCGTCGGCGACGACGTCATGCCGGCGCTGGCGCGCCTGGCCAGTTTCCTGGAACAGGACTACCTGCCGGCCTGCCGCGCCACCACCGGCCTGGGCGCGCTGCCGGACGGCGCCGCCTGGTATCAGGCGCGTGTCGCCAACGCGACGACAACTTCGCTCAAACCCGACGAAATCCACGCCATCGGCCTGCGCGAGGTGGCGCGCATCCAGGAGCAGTTCGCTCTGCTCGGACCCAAGCTCGGCTACGCCGGGCCGGCCAAGGGGCTGCCGGTGTGGGTCGCCGCCCAGGACAAGTTCCGCCCGTTCAAGACCGAGGCGGAAGTGCAAGCCGTGTTCCACAAGCTCAACGACGTGCTCGACACCAAGCTGCCACAGATGTTCACCTTGATGCCCAAGGCCAAGCTGGACCTGCGCCTCGAACCCGAACTGAGCCGCGCCACCGCGTCCGACCATTACACGGCGCCGGCCGGCGATGGTTCGCGCCCCGGCGTGTTCTGGTCGGTCGTCAACGACCCGACCAAGTACGGCAGCACCGGCATGACCACCTTGTTCCTGCACGAAGGCAAGCCTGGCCACCACTTCCACATCGCCCTGATGCAGGAACTGAATTTGCCGAACTTCCGCAAATACGGCGGCAACAATGCCTTCACCGAGGGCTGGGCGCTGTATTCTGAAACGCTGGGCAAGGAAATGGGCTTGTTCGACGATCCGGCGCAATACTTCGGCCACCTCAACGACGAATTGCTGCGCGCCACGCGCCTGGTGGTCGACACCGGCATGCACGCGCAGGGCTGGACGCGCGAGCGCAGCATCGCCTACATGCACGACACGCTGGGCTACGACGACTATGCCAAGACCGAAACCGAGCGCTACATGGCATGGCCGGGCCAGGCGCTGGGCTACAAGATCGGCTCGCTCAAGATCGTCGAACTGCGCCATCGCGCGGAAGAAGCGCTGGGCGAGCGCTTCAGCCTGCCGAAATTCCACGAGGTGGTGTTGGGGGACGGCACCGTGCCATTGGCCTTGCTCGAGCAAAAAGTGGACCGCTGGATCGCCTCGCAGCGGTAAAGACGGGGCACAAAAAGCCGGACGGGCCGCCGCGCCAGAGGGCGCGGCGGCCCGCTTTTACTGCTCCTTTATTTCTCGTAACGCCTGATGCGCTTGATCACCCGCTCGGGCAACGCCGAAATCTGCTTGGCATGGTTGGCGAAGACGATCTGCTGGCGGCCGACCGAGACCGGCGTGCCGTCCGAAAAGAAACGGAACTCCAGCCAAAACGAGCACTTCTTGACGTCATAAGCATTCATCTCGCAATGGACTTCCTGGAACGGGAAGGTCTCGCGCAGATAGTCCTGCTCGGCGTGCTTGGTGATGAACACGCCCTCGTTTTGCAGCATGTCGGGAGAAATGCAATCGTAAAACCACTTCTCGCGGCAAATCCCCTGCCACTCGAAATACCGGGCGAAGTAAGTGTTGCCGTAGGCGTTGGAGTCCTTCAAATAGATCGTTAAAGCGTGCGTGAAGGTCTGTTTGGCGCTGGCGGCCACAGCTGCGGCGACATCGGCGATTTCAACTTCGGTAGCGTGCAATAACATGGTAATCCCCTATAAAGTGTGCGCCGCGACCGGATGGCCGGCGGCGTGGCCCGACAACACGGGCCCGTCCACTTAAGCGGGATGGAAAGCAGCTTCTTTGATGTAACGCAAGCATCTTTCCGAAATACAAGCGGGTTGTGCGTGGCCGCGCAATACTGCGCTTGTCATCCAGCCAGCAACGTCCATCGCGCAATGCACTCCTTACTGCCAGCCATCGTCTCCCTGCTGTTCCTGTCGTACGGCGCATACGTGCTGCGCTCGCGCGGCGTGAGCCGGATCAGCCTGACGTTCTTCATGTTGTGCATCACGACTTTCTGCTGGCAGTTCTCGTGGGCCGTGCTGTTCCGGATCCGCGACCCGAATGCCGCCCTTGCCGTCGCCAAGCTCGGCTACTTGCTGATCCTGTTCCTGCCGACCACCTTGTACCATTTCATCGCGGAACTGACCGCCCAGCGCGGCGATCGGCGCTGGGTCGAGCTGTCGTATGTCATCGCCGGGCTGCTTGGCGTCGTGCTGCTGAGCAGCGACTGGATCGTCGCCGGCATCCACCATTATTTTTTCGGTTTCTATCCCAAGGCGGGCGTGCTCCATCCCTTGCACTTGCTGCAAACGGCCATCGTGGTTGGGCGGGGATTGTGGTTGCTGTACCGGCGCCAGCAGTTGGCGGTGTCCACCGAGAAAACCCGGCTGCGCTATTGCCTGGTCAGCCTGTTTATCTACTTTTTCGCCGCCGTCGACTATCTGTGCAATTACGGCGTGCAATTTTATCCGCCGGGCGTGCTGTTCGTCGCCGCCAGCCTCGGCCTGATCGC
Organism: uncultured Duganella sp.; assembly: GCA_963513825.1. Classification (GTDB taxonomy): domain Bacteria; phylum Pseudomonadota; class Gammaproteobacteria; order Burkholderiales; family Burkholderiaceae_D; genus Rugamonas. The sequence goes on along the minus strand of CAUPRW010000020.1, from coordinate 14,355 downwards.
CCAGGCGATGGTCAGGCACAACCTGCTGGCCGACCCGATGGAGGTGGCCGCCACGATCGCGCACGAGATGCGCACGCCGCTGGCGACCATCCGCAGCCAGTCGCGCGTGCTCGCCAAATGCCTGCCCGAGCTGCTGGCCGGCTATCAGCGGGCGGTGGAGCACCAGTTGATCGAGCCGACCATGCAGGCATCCCAACTCGCGTATCTCACCAAGCTGACCCAGCATATCGACGCCGAAATCAGCCGCTCGAATTTTGTCGTTGATATGATGCTGGCGTCGGCGCGCGCCGGCATGCTCAACCGTAGCGATTTCGCCAACCATTCAATCAAGAAATGCGTCGACGAAGCGCTGGCCTGCTATCCGTTTGAAAGCACGATGCGGGACAAGGTGGTCGTCAAGGGCGAGCACGACTTTACGTTTTACGGCTCGGACGTGCTGCTGGTGTATGTGCTGTATAACTTGTTCAAGAATGCGCTGCACGCCATCAAATCGGCCGGACATGGCGAACTTGAAATAGCGTTCTATACCAGCGGGACGAAAAAGAAACTGCTGGTGACCGATACCGGCGCCGGCATTCCGGCCGATGTGTTGCCGCACGTGTTTGAACCGTTTTACAGCACCCGGCATAATGGCGGCGGCACCGGCATGGGGCTCGCTTTCTGCCAAAAGGTCATTACCGCGTTTGGCGGAAAAATCGATTGCGAATCGCAGGCGGGACGTTATACGCGGTTTTCCCTGTCGTTCCCTATAAGCTAATGGCGGCGCCCTCGTCCCCGCTGACTTTTTCCAGATTACTCTCGTCGCCCAATACGTAGATTTTCTGTTCCCGCAATACCTGCAAAATAAACGGCTGCTGCTCGCGCAGGCGGCGCTTAAAATCGGGAATGGAATACAGGTTGGGATTGATCTTTCGCCGCAATAAGCGTTCGGCGACCGGCAGGCGGGATAACAATTCGCCGTAGCTGGTGTTATCTCCAATCAATAATAATTCCACCGGGGTGTCCATGCCCTCTTGTTCCTTGGCCGTCGCGCCATAAACGAAGGCGACATTCAATACATGCTGCAACGGCGCCAGCGCGGAATTCAATACGCTCACCAGGCCGAAGGTTTTCTTTACCAGACTGCTTAATTCGCCAAAGACGATGCAATCCTGGTTCGGTTTAAAGCGGCGCACATTGCCGATGCGTTCGGACGTGATGACGCCGGACTCGTGCAGGCGCTTGAGCTCGCGCTGGGCCGAGGCGCTGCCCAGTCCGGTCAGGCGCATGATTTCGTTCAGGTGGAAACCCTGGTTGACGCGTACAAATAGCAAGCCCAGCAGTTTTTGCTGGGCGGGTGTGAAGAGGGCTTGAGCAATCATGAGCCAGATCTTAGCATGAACAAACTCGTTGCTGGCGCGAAGTCGGGGTCGGGTGCGCGGGTATTTGGGCGGATATGGCGGTGTAATCCGTCGAGAGTGGTCGGTGCCTGATGCTCGATTGCGCGTCGTTGAGTGGGGGCTTGATTTTACACTGTCGCTCCGTTGCATTCGTGGCTGCGATTGGGATATTGGCGGAGCTTGGCGGATTACGGCGGGACGCCTAATCCGCCCTACGTACTGATGCGCCTGATTAATTTATTGCTGGGCGATGTTATCTATTTGGTGCGGGCATAAAAAAACGGCACCCGGAGGTGCCGTTTTATATTGCGCTTTATTTCTATTACGCTTCGCCGTCGTGCGGAGTAACGGTTTCCACCGCTTCCACATCGCCGCCGGACATCGAGGCTTTTTCAGCCAGCAGCAGCGCTTGACGCTCTTCCACTTCCCACTGCTCTTTCTCTTTGCGGGCGCGGTGGAATGCCAAGCCGGTGCCGCCTGGAATCAGACGACCAACGATGACGTTTTCTTTCAGACCGCGCAGACCGTCGCGCTTGCCCATAATCGCCGCTTCCGTCAGAACGCGGGTGGTTTCCTGGAACGATGCGGCCGAGATAAACGAATCGGTCGACAGCGATGCCTTGGTAATACCCAGCAGAACGTTTTCGTAGGTTGCAGGGATTTTATTCTCCGCGTTCATACGATCGTTTTCATCCAGCAGTTCCGAACGCTCGACCTGCTCGCCAACGATATAGTTGGTGTCGCCGGCATTGACGATCTGAACGCGACGCAGCATCTGGCGCACAATTACTTCGATGTGCTTGTCGTTAATCTTCACGCCCTGCAGACGATAAACGTCCTGCACTTCGTCAACGATATAACGGGCCAGCGCTTCAATACCCAGCAGGCGCAGAATGTCTTGTGGATCGGCAGGGCCGTCGACAATCATCTCGCCCTTGTTCACCACCTGGCCGTCGTGCACCAGCACTTGCTTGTCCTTGGTGATCAAGAACTCGTGCTTGTTGCCGTCCATGTCCGTGATTTCCAGACGCTGCTTGCCTTTGGTTTCCTTACCGAATGCAACCGTACCGGTCACTTCGGCCAGCATACCGGCGTCCTTCGGCGAACGGGCTTCGAACAGCTCGGCAACGCGCGGCAGACCACCGGTAATATCGCGGGTCTTCTGCGATTCGGTCGGGATACGTGCCAGCACTTCGCCGACCGATACCGCCTGGCCGTCCTTGACCATGATCAGCGCGCCGACCTGGAAGCCGATCGCAACCGAGTGTTCGGTGCCGGCAATCTTGACTTCTTCGTTCGAGTCGTTGAGCAGCTTGACCTGTGGACGCAGCGTTTTGGTCAAGGAACCGCGACGTTTCGCATCGATCACGACCAAAGTCGACAGACCGGTCACTTCGTCGACCTGGCGGGCAACGGTGACGCCTTCTTCGACGTTCTCGAAACGCACCACACCGGCGTATTCGGTGATGATCGGACGGGTCAGCGGATCCCAGGTCGCCAGGGCCGTGCCGGCCTTGATGACCATGCCATCCTTGACGATCAGGGTGGCGCCGTACGGCACCTTGTGACGCTCGCGCTCACGGCCGTGGTCGTCGGTGATCAGCACTTCGCCCGAACGGGAAATGACGATTTGCGCGCCCTTGCCGTTGGTGACGTAACGCATGGTCGAGGTGAAACGGATGGTACCGTTCGACTTCGCTTCGACCGACGAGGCCACCGCAGCACGCGACGCCGCACCACCGATGTGGAACGTACGCATGGTCAGCTGGGTACCCGGTTCGCCGATCGACTGCGCAGCGACCACACCGACGGCTTCGCCGGCGTTGACCAGCATGCCACGGCCCAGATCGCGGCCATAGCACTTGGCGCACAGGCCGAAGCGCGTGTCGCAAGTGAGCGGCGTGCGGACCTTGACTTCGTCGATCGACAGACGCTCGATCTCTTCGACCATGTCCTCGTCCATCAGCGTGCCGGCTTCGTACAGCGTGGCCTGGGTTTCCGGATTGACGACGTCGTTGACCACCACGCGGCCGAGGATACGGTCGCGCAGCGCTTCGATGACCTCACCACCTTCGACCATCGCCTTCATCAGCGTGCCGTTGGTCGTGCCGCAATCATCTTCGATGACGACCAGATCCTGGGTCACGTCGACCAGACGACGGGTCAGGTAACCCGAGTTCGCCGTTTTCAGCGCCGTATCGGCCAGACCTTTACGAGCGCCGTGGGTCGAGATGAAGTACTGCAAAACGTTCAGACCTTCGCGGAAGTTCGCGGTGATCGGCGTTTCGATAATCGAACCATCCGGCTTGGCCATCAGACCACGCATACCGGCCAGCTGGCGAATCTGCGCCGCCGAACCGCGGGCGCCCGAGTCGGCCATCATGTAAATCGCGTTGAACGATTCCTGGGTCGACTTGGTGCCGTCGCGCTTGATGACGTCTTCCACTTTCAGCTGGTCCATCATGGCCTTGCCGACTTCGTCCGAGGTCTTGCCCCAGATGTCGACGACCTTGTTGTAACGCTCGCCGGCGGTGACCAGACCGGAGGCGTACTGCTGCTCGATCTGTTTGACTTCGGACTCGGCGGCCGAAATCAGCGTCACTTTTTGTGGCGGTACCAGCATGTCGTCCACGCAGATCGAAATACCGGCGCGGGTCGCCAGGCGGAAGCCCGACTGCATCAGCTGGTCGGCGAACACGACGGTCGCGCGCAGACCGCACTTGCGGAACGACGTGTTGATCAGCTTGGAAATTTCTTTCTTTTTCAGCGCGCGGTTCAGCACCGAGAAAGGCAGGCCTTTCGGCAGGATTTCCGACAGGATGGCGCGGCCGATCGTGGTCTCGTAACGCGTCACGGTGCGGACGAACTCGCCCGTCGCCGGATCCTTTGGATGCTCGACGATACGCACGGTGATGCGGGTCGTCAGTTCCACTTCCTTGTTGTCGTAGGCACGGATGACTTCCGACACGTCCTGGAACAGCATGCCTTCGTTCTTGGCGTTGATCGCTTCGCGGGTCGCGTAGTACAGACCGAGCACGATATCCTGCGAAGGAACGATCGACGGTTCGCCGTTCGACGGGAACAGGATGTTGTTCGACGCCAGCATCAGGGTGCGCGCTTCCATCTGCGCTTCGATCGACAGCGGAACGTGCACAGCCATCTGGTCACCGTCGAAGTCGGCGTTGAACGCCGCGCAGACGAGTGGGTGCAGTTGGATGGCCTTGCCTTCAATCAGGACCGGCTCGAACGCCTGGATACCCAGACGGTGAAGGGTTGGCGCACGGTTGAGCATGATCGGGTGTTCGCGGATCACGTCTTCCAGGATGTCCCAGACGACCGGCTCTTGAATCTCGACCAGCTTCTTGGCGGCCTTGATCGTCGTAGCCAAGCCCATCAGTTCCAGCTTGTTGAAGATGAACGGCTTGAACAGCTCGAGCGCCATCAGCTTCGGCAGGCCGCACTGGTGCAGTTTGAGCTGCGGACCCACCACGATGACCGAACGGCCCGAGTAGTCGACGCGCTTGCCCAGCAAGTTCTGACGGAAACGACCGCCCTTACCTTTGATCATCTCGGCCAGCGATTTGAGCGGACGCTTGTTGGCGCCGGTCATCGCTTTGCCGCGACGGCCGTTGTCCAGCAGCGAGTCGACCGCTTCTTGCAGCATGCGCTTTTCGTTGCGCGTGATGATCTCTGGAGCGCGCAGCTCCATCAAACGCTTCAGACGGTTGTTACGGTTGATCACGCGGCGATACAGATCGTTCAGATCAGAGGTCGCGAAACGGCCGCCGTCCAGCGGGACCAGCGGACGCAGTTCCGGCGGCAGCACCGGCAGCACTTCCATGATCATCCACTCGGGCTTGATGCCCGAACGCTGGAACGCTTCCAGCACTTTCAGACGCTTGGCGTATTTCTTGATCTTCGCTTCGGACTTCGATTCCTTCAGTTCCACGCGCAGGGTCTCGGCATCGCGGTGGATGTCGATCGAGCGCAGCAGTTCACGGATACCCTCGGCGCCCATGAAGGCGGTGAAGTCGTCGCCGTACTCTTCGTACTTGGCGGCGTAGTCGTCTTCCGACATGATCTGGCACTTCTTGAGCGGGGTCATGCCTGGATCGGTGACCACGTATGCTTCGAAGTACAGCACGCGTTCGATGTCCCGCAGGGTCATGTCCAGGACCATGCCCAGACGCGACGGCAGCGATTTCAGGAACCAGATGTGCGCGGTCGGCGAGGCCAGCTCGATGTGGCCCATGCGCTCGCGGCGCACCTTGGCCAGCGTGACTTCAACGCCGCACTTTTCGCAGATCACGCCGCGGTGCTTGAGGCGCTTGTACTTGCCGCACAGGCATTCGTAGTCCTTGATAGGACCAAAGATCTTGGCGCAGAACAGGCCGTCGCGCTCGGGCTTGAAGGTACGATAGTTGATGGTTTCCGGCTTTTTAACTTCGCCGTAGGACCACGAACGGATTTTTTCAGGCGAAGCGAGACCGATCTTGATCGCGTCAAAGGTCTCGTTCGTCTGTACTTGCTTGAATAGATCGAGCAGTGCTTTCATGTATCACTCCAGAGGTGATTAAACTTCTAATTCCTAAGACTACATCGCCCGGACTGGTAAACCAGCCGGGCTTTGTACATCTCAAACCAAATGACAGTAACTTGTCGTTTAGTTTCGTTCGAGGTCGATATCGATACCCAGCGAACGGATTTCCTTGACCAGCACGTTGAACGATTCAGGCATACCGGCGTCGATCACGTGGTCGCCTTTGACCAGGTTTTCGTACACTTTGGTACGGCCGTTGACGTCATCGGACTTCACGGTCAACATCTCTTGCAGCACGTACGATGCGCCGTACGCTTCCAGTGCCCACACCTCCATCTCACCGAAGCGCTGGCCGCCGAACTGGGCTTTACCGCCCAGTGGCTGCTGCGTCACCAGCGAGTACGGACCGGTCGAACGCGCGTGCATCTTGTCGTCGACCAAGTGGTGCAGTTTAAGCATGTGCATCACGCCAACGGTGACCTTGCGCTCGAACGCTTCGCCGGTGCGGCCGTCGTACATCGTGACCTGGTTCTTCGACGGCGTCATGCCCAGCTTGGCGGCGATGTCGTCGGGGTAGGCCAGGTCCAGCATGCGGCGGATTTCCGATTCGTGCGCGCCGTCGAACACCGGGGTGGCGAACGGAACACCCTTCTTCAGGTTGTTCGCCAGCTTCATGATCTCTTCGTCGTCGAACTGGTCCAGATCTTCCGGACGGCCGTTCTCGTTGTAGACGGTGGTCAGGAACTTGCGCATCTCTTCGACCTTGATCTGCTGTTGCAGCATCTCGCCGATACGGATACCCAGGCCTTTTGCCGCCCAACCAAGGTGGGTCTCGAGAATCTGACCCACGTTCATACGCGAAGGAACACCCAGCGGGTTCAGCACCACGTCGGCCGGCGTGCCGTCGGCCATGTATGGCATGTCTTCGACCGGCACGATACGGGACACCACACCCTTGTTACCGTGGCGACCGGCCATCTTGTCGCCCGACTGCAGGCGGCGCTTGACGGCCAGATACACTTTGACCATTTTCTGCACGCCAGGTTGCAGCTCGTCGCCTTGCGTCAGCTTCTTGCGCTTCTCTTCGAAGGCCAGATCGAACTGGTGACGCTTCTCGTTGATCGATTCCTTGATCGCTTCGAGGGCGGTGGCGGCGGTGTCGTCGGCCGGACGGATGTCGAACCAGTGGTAACGGTCCAGATCGTCCAGGTAGTCCTTGGTGATCTTGGCGCCCTTGGCCAGCTTCTTCGGACCGCCGTTGACGACCTGGTTGATCAGCATTTTTTCCAGACGCTGGAAGGCGTCGCCCTCGACGATGCGCATCTGGTCGTTCAAGTCCAGGCGGAAACGCTTGAGTTCATCGTCGATGATCTGTTGCGCGCGCTTGTCGCGGACGATGCCTTCACGGGTGAACACTTGCACGTCGATGACGGTGCCGATCATGCCCGATGGCACGCGCAGCGAGGTGTCCTTGACGTCCGAAGCCTTCTCGCCGAAGATCGCGCGCAGCAGCTTCTCTTCCGGGGTCAGCTGGGTTTCGCCCTTCGGCGTCACTTTGCCGACCAGGGTGTCGCCGGCTTGCACTTCGGCGCCGATGTAGACGATACCGGACTCATCCAGACGAGCCAGTTGGTTCTCGGCCAGGTTCGAGATGTCGCGGGTGATTTCTTCCGCGCCCAGTTTGGTATCGCGCGCAACGACGCTCAGTTCCTCGATGTGGATCGAGGTGTAACGGTCGTCCTTGACGACGTTTTCCGAGATCAGGATCGAATCCTCGAAGTTCAGACCATTCCATGGCATGAAGGCCACGGTCATGTTCTGGCCCAGCGCCAATTCACCGAGGTCGGTCGATGCGCCGTCGGCGATCACGTCGCGCTTGGCGACGCGGTCGCCCACTTTGACGATAGGACGCTGGTTGATGTTGGTGTTCTGGTTCGAACGGGTGTACTTGATCAGGTTGTAGATGTCGACGCCGACTTCGCCAGCCTGCGCTTCGTCATCGTTGACGCGAATCACGACACGGCCCGCATCGATGTAGTCGACGATACCGCCGCGCAGAGCCTGCACGGTGGTGCCCGAGTCGACCGCCACGGTGCGTTCGATACCGGTACCGACCAGTGCTTTTTCAGGGCGCAGGCAAGGAACGGCCTGGCGCTGCATGTTGGCACCCATCAATGCGCGGTTCGCATCATCGTGTTCCAGGAACGGAATGAGCGAGGCGGCGACGGAGACGATCTGGCCTGGGGCCACGTCCATGTACTGGATGCGCTCCGGGGATACCAGAATGGTTTCGCCGGCTTCACGGGCCGAGACCAGCTCATCGCTGAGCGTGCCTTCGGCGCTGATGGTCGCGTTCGCCTGGGCGATGATGTAGCGGCCTTCTTCGATCGCCGACAGGTAATCGATCTGGTCGGTGATCTTGGAGCCTTCGACCTTGCGGTAAGGGGTTTCCAGGAAGCCGTATTCGTTCAGGCGGGCGTACAGCGCCAGCGAGTTGATCAGGCCGATGTTCGGGCCTTCAGGCGTTTCGATCGGGCACACGCGGCCGTAGTGGGTCGGGTGCACGTCGCGCACCTCGAAGCCGGCGCGTTCGCGCGTCAGACCGCCAGGTCCCAGGGCGGACACGCGGCGTTTGTGCGTGATTTCCGACAGCGGGTTGGTCTGGTCCATAAACTGCGACAGCTGCGACGAACCGAAGAATTCGCGGATCGCGGCCGAGATCGGCTTGCTGTTGATCAGGTCGTGCGGCATCAGGTTGTCCGCTTCGGCCTGGCCGAGGCGTTCCTTGACGGCGCGCTCGACGCGCACCAGGCCGGCGCGGAACTGGTTTTCCGCCAGTTCGCCGACGCAACGCACGCGGCGGTTGCCCAGGTGATCGATATCGTCGACTTCGCCGCGGCCATTGCGCAGTTCCACCAGGATCTTGATCACGGCCAGCACGTCTTCGTTCGACAACGTCATGGCGCCGGTCAGTTCGTCGCGGCCGATGCGGCGGTTGAACTTCATGCGGCCGACGGCCGACAGGTCGTAGCGGTCAGGGCTGTAGAACAGGCCGTTGAACAGCGCTTCGACCGAGTCTTCCGTTGGCGGTTCGCCGGGACGCATCATGCGGTAGATCGCCACGCGCGCGGCCATCTGGTCGGCGGTGTCGTCGATGCGCAGGGTTTGCGAAATGTAGGCGCCCTGGTCCAGGTCGTTGGTGTACAAGGTCTGGATTTCGCTGATGTTCGCTTCGCGCAGGCGGCCGAGGACGTCTTCGGTCAGCTCGTCGTTGGCGGACGCGACGACTTCGCCGGTCTCCGGATCAACGATGTTCTTGGCCAAGACGCGGCCCAGCAGGTAGTCTTCCGGCACGGAAATATGCTTGATGCCGTTCGATTCGATGTCGCGCACGTGCTTGGCGTTAATGCGCTTGTCCTTGAGCACCAGCGTCTTGCCTTCCTTGTTGACGATGTCGAAGCGGGCCACTTCGCCACGCAGACGCTCGGCAACGAATTCCATCTCCGCGCCTTCCGAGCGCAGGTTGAAATTGTCGAAGACGAAGAAGTTCGCCAGGATTTGCTCGTGCGACATGCCGATCGCCTTCAGCAGGATCGTCACCGGCATTTTGCGGCGGCGGTCGACGCGGAAGAACAGGATGTCCTTCGGGTCGAACTCGAAGTCCAGCCACGAGCCGCGGTAAGGAATGATGCGCGCCGAGAACAGCAGCTTGCCCGACGAGTGGGTCTTGCCGCGGTCGTGCTCGAAGAACACGCCAGGGGAGCGATGCAGCTGCGAAACGATGACGCGCTCGGTACCGTTGATGACGAACGAACCGGTGGTCGTCATCAAAGGCAGTTCGCCCATGTAGACTTCCTGTTCCTTCATCTCCTTGACGACCGGCTTGGTCGGCGATTCCTTGTCCAGGATCACCAGGCGCACCTTGGCGCGCAGCGGCGACGCGAACGTCAGGCCACGCAGTTGGCATTCCTTGACGTCGAAGGCGGGATCGCCCAGCACGTACGACAGGAATTCGAGGCGCGCAAAACCATTGTGCGACACGATGGGGAAAATCGAGGTAAAGGCCGACTGCAGGCCGTCGTTCTTGCGGGTCGACGGTGAAACGTCTTCCTGCAGGAAACTATGGTAGGACTCGAGCTGGGTAGCCAGCAGGAACGGAACGTGGTGAACGTTGGCGCGCTTCGCGAATGATTTGCGAATGCGTTTCTTCTCAGTAAATGAGTAGTGCATGGACACTCCGTGAGTGACAGAAAGGATAAAAAATTCAGGTTTTGCCAGTGCGCGAACCGGTCAGCTTCAACCGCCCCACAGCCACTTCAGCAACAATCTCGGCTGCATGTCACACAGACGAAACCTGAAATCTCTACCATTTCCAGCTGATTTGAATAAACTACTAACCACTGCAGCGTCGGACAATACGCTACAAATACGACGAGGACGACAAAGGAGCCAAAGCCGGATTTCCTCCCTTTCGAAAGGACATCCGCAGCTTTGGCTCGAGGCGCTAACTAGCCGCCGTACAACTTGATTACTTCAGTTCAGCCTTGGCGCCAGCTTCTTCCAGCTTCTTCTTAGCGGCTTCAGCGTCAGCTTTCGACAGGGCTTCTTTGACGGTCTTAGGAGCGCCATCGACCACGTCTTTGGCTTCTTTCAGGCCCAGACCGGTGATTTCGCGAACTGCTTTAATGACGCCAACTTTGTTCGCGCCGATTTCGGTCAGAACAACGTTGAATTCGGTCTGTTCTTCAACAGCCGCGCCAGCTGCGGCGCCGCCAGCTGCTGGAGCTGCCATTGCTGCGGCCGAAACGCCGAATTTTTCTTCGAAAGCTTTGACCAGTTCGTTCAGGTCCATTACGGACATTTCGCTAACTGCTGCCAGGATGTCGTCTTTGCTAATTGCCATTTGAAACTCCAATAATTTATTGATTCGTTAGTACATCAGATTGGTACTTGAGAAAAACCCGCCCCGGCCAGGCCGGGACACAGACGCTATTAAGCGGCTGGGGCTTCTTCCGCTGCGGCCTCTTCGGCCACGGCAGGAGCGCCTTCGGATTTTTTCGCTGCCAGGGCAGCCAGACCACGTGCAAAGCCCGACACCGGAGCCAGCATAACGCCCAACAACTGCGAAATGAGGACTTCACGGCTAGGAATGCTCGCCAACGCGGTAACAGCTGCTTTATCGAGCTGTTTGCCGGCGTAGTTGCCTGCGGTGATGACCAGTTTGTCGTTGGTTTTAGCGAAGTCAGCGATGACTTTAGCTGCTGCAACGGCATCGTCCGAGATCGAGTAGATCAACGGACCGGTCATGCTGTCTGCCAGGCTGGCGAACTGCGTGCCTTCGACGGAGCGACGAGCGAGCGTATTTTTCAACACACGCAGGTACACGCCTTGAGCGCGCGCTTTGGCACGAAGTTGCGTCAAGTGAGCAACCTGGATGCCACGATATTCGGCCACGACGATCGTTTGCGCAGTTGCTACTTTTGCGGAAACTTCGGCGACGACGGCCTTTTTGTCATTCAGATTGAGACCCACGGTCAACCTCCTTAAATGATGACGGGCGACTGCCTGCCATCGGTTCGAACAACGGCGTCCGAGGTTTAGGAGTCCAATGGACTACGAAACTTGATCGGGTACACCATCTGCGTTGGGCGGAAAATCCAATTAACCCGGCGCCTGCCTGCTGCGCTGAGCCCAACGGTCTTTGATTGTCTGGCCGGCATTGCAAGCAACGCCGACCAGCCCAAAGAACTGCCCCCCGCGGACACGCCGCAAGAGGACTTGATTTTTAAAACTTAGGCAGCCAGGGTGGCGTGGTCGACACGGACGCCAGCGCCCATGGTCGACGACAGCGACACCTTGCGCAGGTAGATACCCTTGCTCGAGGCCGGCTTGGCCTTGTTCAGCGCGTCGATCAGGGCAACCAGGTTGCTCTTCAGATCGGCGTCGGCGAACGATTTGCGGCCGATCGTTGCGTGGATGATACCTGCCTTGTCGGTGCGGTACTGGACCTGGCCGGCTTTGGCGTTTTTCACGGCGGTGGCGACGTCAGGGGTGACGGTGCCGACCTTCGGGTTAGGCATCAGGCCGCGTGGGCCGAGGATCTGGCCCAGGGTACCGACGATACGCATGGTATCCGGCGAGGCGATGACGATGTCGAAAGGCATGTCGCCGGCTTTGACGCGCTCGGCCAGGTCTTCCATACCAACGACGTCGGCGCCGGCCGCTTTGGCGGCTTCGGCTTTTTCGCCCGAGGCGAACACGGCGACGCGAACGGTCTTGCCGGTGCCGGCTGGCAACACGACGGAACCGCGAACGACCTGGTCCGATTTCTTCGGATCGACGCCCAGCTGGACCGACACGTCGATCGATTCATTGAACTTGGCGGTGGCCAGTTCCTTGATCAGCGCGACGGCGTTGTCGAATGCATAGGTCTTGGTGCTATCAACTTTAGCCTTGATAGCTTTTGCGCGTTTGGACAGTTTTGCCATGATTACAGACCTTCCACCGTGATGCCCATCGAACGTGCGGAACCGGCGATGGTGCGTACAGCGGCATCCATGTCGGCAGCGGTCAGATCCGGCGTTTTCAATTTAGCGATTTCTTCAGCTTGCGCGCGGCTCAGCTTGCCGACCTTGTCGGTATGCGGCTTCGGCGAACCCTTGGTGATGCCGGCGTGCTTCTTGATCAGGTAGGTCGCTGGCGGCGTCTTCATCACGAAGGTGAACGACTTGTCGGCGAACGCGGTGATGACGACCGGAATCGGCATGCCTGGCTCCAGACCCTGGGTCTGCGCGTTGAACGCTTTGCAGAATTCCATGATGTTCAGACCGCGCTGACCGAGCGCCGGGCCGATCGGTGGGGATGGGTTTGCTTTACCAGCTGGCACTTGCAGCTTGATAAAACCAATGATTTTCTTTGCCATGATGGCTCCTATCTTGGGTATGAGTAGTAGCGCCCCGCCAGGCGATCGATTGCATGGCGGGGCTCCTCTGGTGCCAGATTTGTCGGGTTTTTACACCGTCGCCCGTTCTGGCGAACGGTGCTGCTTATACTTTTTCGACCTGGCCGAATTCGAGCTCGACTGGTGTGGCGCGGCCGAAGATGGTGACCGAGACGCGCACTTTCGATTTCTCGTAGTTGACTTCCTCGACGTTGCCGTTGAAGTCGGTGAACGGGCCATCCTTGATGCGCACCTGCTCGCCCACTTCGTAGAGCACCTTCGGCCGCGGCTTCTCGACGCCGTCTTGCATCTGCTGCATGATCTTGTCGATCTCGCGCGCCGGAATCGGCGTCGGCTTGTTCGATTTGCCGCCGATGAAGCCGGTCACCTTGTTGGTGTTTTTCACCAGGTGCCACGTCTCGTCGGTCATTTCCATCTCGACCAGGACATAGCCCGGGAAGAAACGCCGCTCGGTGACGGACTTTTGACCGTTCTTGACTTCGACCACTTCCTCGGTCGGCACCAGGATCTGGCCGAACTGGTCCTGCATGCCGGCGCGTTCGACGCGCTCGGTCAGCGCGCGCTGCACGCTTTTTTCCATACCGGAATACGCATGAACCACGTACCAGCGCTTGTTACTTACTGGAACGCTTACCGGCGCCGCGACGGCCTCGGTTGCCGGAGCTTCGCCGGCCACCGATTCGCCTGCCGCATCATCTTGCACGTTTTCGTTCATTATTTTCGTATGCCCAGAATGAGATCGTACAACAGGAATTCCAACGTCTTATCCGTGCCCCACAGGAACAGCGCCATGACCAGCACGAAGGCAAAGACGATGCCGGTGATCTGGGCCGCTTCGCGGCGGGTAGGCCAAACGACCTTTTTCGTTTCGCGCACGGCTTCTTTGGCGAAATTCAGGAAATCACGGCCAGTCGACGAAGTCCACAAGAGCAGAACGGCAAAAGCCAAACCAGCTACAAGTGCACCTGCGCGCACGAGAGCTGGTTTGTCTGACAGGTAATAAAACCCCACCACGCCTGCGATTGCGACGGCGATTGCCAGCACAACCTTAATCTTGTCATTCGACGTGCTGACGGTCTGCACGGATTGATTTGACATTTAATTTACTTTCGGTGCCCTGCACCAGAAAACGGTGGCAGGGACGGAGGGCATCGAACCCCCAACCTTCGGTTTTGGAGACCGACGCTCTGCCAATTGAGCTACGTCCCTACGTAAAACTACAAAGGATATCGATTATACCACCAGAGACGCCCCTGGTGGTAGATCAGGATAATCCTTAAGCGATGATCTTCGCAACAACACCTGCACCAACGGTACGACCACCTTCGCGGATCGCGAAACGCAGGCCTTCTTCCATCGCGATCGGGTTGATCAGCTTGACGGTGATCGACACGTTGTCGCCTGGCATAACCATTTCTTTGTCCGCTGGCAGCTCGATCGAACCGGTCACGTCAGTCGTACGGAAGTAGAACTGT
>CAUPRW010000019.1:0-94848 GCA_963513825.1 uncultured Duganella sp. | reverse complement strand
GTTGAATAATAAATGTGGCGAAATCGGCCTGAGACAAGGAGCTAAGCACAGCAAGGCCGGGGCCTTGCGCGCATTGGCGACGCCGTATCAGGCCGATTCTCGCCATATTTATTCAACGAATCTGCAATTCAGGACACTAGCGCTTGTCGAACTGCGTGCCGCTGGCGCGCTTCAAATCCCTGGCTTCCTCGACCATGCGACGATGGGCGATGCGCTTGCGCATGACCTCGGCGTGCTGGGCGGCCGTCATCGGCGGGGCGGTCATCAAGTCTTTTAGCTGCGCGACGTTGCTGTAGTTACTTTTCATAGGATGGCTCAAAAGCTTGGCTCCGAAGTAAATGCTGCGATTCAGCGGCGCTGACTCCCCATTGTGCCTGAAATCCATGTCGAAACGATGACAATTCGCAAAGGCCCGCTAAATAAAAAGTGACTGCGCCAGCCACCCCGACTCCGAACAAAAACCGGTGAAATCATGAAACCAGTTTCACACGGCAACGACTGGCAGCGCTGCCACAAATAGTCGACATAACTCCGTACTAGTACGTAAAATGACTACTTTTGGTAGTTCACGCGCACCAACATGCGAATAAATTCGCGCGCGATCTGCCGGTGGTGCTCGTCGAGACGCTGCAAATCGGCGATCAGCTTGACGTCGGCCGACTCGAAGCGCGACACGCCATTGCCATTCTCGCCGGCCGGCGCGCCCGCCTCGGCGCCGCCAAAGCGCAGCCATTCGGCCGGCACGCCCAGCCACTGGGCGATCATGCGCAGCTTTTCCTGGGTCGGGATGGCCTCGCCAACGAGCCATTTGCGCGCCGCGTGGACCGTGATCGGTCTGCCATCAAACCGAATATTAAATTCCCGAGCGAGCCGCGTCGGGCTGTCGGGGGAATAGTGTGCGTTCTTAAGAGCCTGCTGCAAGCGCTGGCTAAAGCTTTCGCGTTCATTGGAAGAGTTCATAGGTGCACTATTTCACGTTGCGTCATGAAAGTCAGTCGCTTGAAGAACGGCGCCGACGGTGACGTGATGGGAGCTGGAAACGGGCATTCTATCCTCTGTAAGTGCAGAAGCCGGGTGGCGGCGCGGCCGAATTTTGTTCGGCGTCGCGCTGCGGAATTGGCAACATGCCAAGTTCTTTCACTGCAGCAGCGAAGTTGTAAATATTATCACTAGGTGCGCGCCCAGGGCCAGCGCTTCCGCGACTCCCCGTCTGCCACCTTCTTCACCCGCACACGGGGCTATCATGCCGCCCGGCTCCACTTCGGCGTCGCACGATACCGGCGCGCCACCTTCGCCACTGGCCGCACCGCGCCGGCCGCCGGCGCGCTACAATGTGATGACGTTGACGTTAACGGAAACCGAACGACTTACCCTGATCCCGATGCCTACCTATACCATTACCGAACTGGCCCGTGAATTCGACATCACGGCGCGCGCCATCCGCTTCTACGAGGACCAGGGCTTGCTGAGCCCGTCACGCGAAGGCGCGGGCGGACGCAGCCGCGTCTACACGCCGCGCGACCGCACCCGCCTCAAGCTGACGCTGCGCGGCAAGCGCCTCGGCCTGTCGCTGTCCGAGATCAAGAGCCTGGTCGACATGTACGAAACGCCCAAGGACACCAGCGCCCAGATGAACCGTTTCCTCGGCGTGCTGGCCCAGCACCGGCAAACGCTGGAACAACAACGCGAGGACATCGAGATGTCGCTGGCCGAGATCACCGCGCACGAGGACGAGTGCAAGCGTTTGCTGGCGGCGCAGGCGCAGGCCGGCGTGGCGTGACGCCGGCCGCCTTCAAGCCAGCAAGACGCAAACCACCCCACTTTACGTTTACGTAAACGTCACTCCAGCGTATGATGACCGTTCAATTCCAACCAGAACAACGAGGATGACATGCTCCATCTCCCAGGCCTGACCTTCGACCACGGCGAAGACATCGCCGCCTTGCGCGAAGCCGTGCAACAGTTCGCCGCCGCCGAGATCGCCCCGCGCGCGGCCGAGATCGACCGCAGCGACCAGTTTCCGATGGACCTGTGGCGCAAGATGGGCGAGCTGGGCGTGCTCGGCATCACCGTCGCCGAGGAATACGGCGGCGCCAACATGGGTTACCTGGCCCACATCGTGGCGATGGAGGAGATCTCGCGCGCCTCGGCCTCGGTCGGACTGTCGTACGGCGCCCACTCCAACCTGTGCGTCAACCAGATCAAGCGCAACGGCACCGAGGAGCAAAAACAGAAATACCTGCCCAGGCTGATCTCCGGCGAACACGTCGGCGCACTGGCGATGTCCGAGCCGAACGCCGGGTCCGACGTGGTGAGCATGAAGCTGCGCGCCGACTTCAAGGGCGACCGCTGGGTGCTCAACGGCACCAAGATGTGGATCACCAACGGCCCCGACGCCGACGTGCTGGTGGTCTACGCCAAGAGCGACCTCGAGGCCGGCGCCAAGGGCATGACCGCCTTCCTGATCGAAAAGGGCTACAAGGGCTTTTCGGTGGCGCAAAAGCTCGACAAGCTGGGCATGCGCGGCTCGCACACGGGCGAGCTGGTGTTCGAGGATTGCGAAGTGCCGGTCGAAAACGTGCTCGGCGGCCTGGGCAAGGGCGTCAACGTGCTGATGTCGGGACTCGACTTCGAGCGCACCGTGCTGTCGGGCGGACCGCTCGGCATCATGCAGGCGTGCATGGACGCGGTCGTGCCTTACGTCCACGACCGCAAGCAGTTCGGCCAGCCGATCGGCGAGTTCCAACTGATGCAGGGCAAGCTGGCCGACATGTACTCGACCATGATGGCGTGCAAGGCCTATGTGTACGCGGTCGGCCAGGCGTGCGACCGCGCCACCACGCCGGAAGCGGTGCGCGCGTTGCGCAAGGACGCGGCCGGCGCCATCCTGTACAGCGCCGAGAAGGCGACCTGGATGGCCGGCGAGGCGATCCAGGCGCTCGGCGGCAACGGCTACATCAACGAGTATCCGGTGGGACGCCTGTGGCGCGACGCCAAGTTGTATGAAATCGGCGCCGGCACCAGCGAGATCCGGCGTATGCTGATCGGGCGCGAGTTGTTCGCGGAAACGCGCTAGGCGGCGCGCACTGCTACCCCGCGCGCCGTCCCCGGCATGCCGGCGTCACCACTTGGGGGACGTACCCCGGGGGGTACGTCCCCCGCCCGGCGGTGCGGGGTAGCAGCCACCCAACCAGCTAAGCCAACGCCAAGTCAGGACCACGATGACCCAGGCCGCATTCCCAAAACTGCTGCGCTCGCAGATCGCGTTCGACATCGCGCGCGCGATCCGCGACGGCTTCGACAAGCACTACCGCCTGTTCCGCCAGACCAGCCGGCAGGCCAAGCACCATTTCGAGCGCGGCGCCTGGGGCGAGGCGCAGCAGGCCGCGCGCGCGCGGATCGATTTCTACGACCGCCGCGTGCAGGAATGCGTGCAAACGCTGGAGGACGAATACAGCGAGGCCGACCTCACCGACGAAGTCTGGCGCGAACTCAAGCTGCACTACATCGGCATGCTGTCCGACCACAAGCAGCCGGAGCTGGCCGAAACCTTCTTCAACTCCGTCTGCTGCAAGATTTTGCACCGCAGCTACTTCCACAACGAATTCATCTTCGTGCGTCCCGTCGTCTCGACCGAGTACATCGAAACCGGGGAGGCGGCGCCGACCTACCGCGTCTACTACCCCGGCACACACGGCCTGCGCGCCACGCTCGAGCGCATCGTCCACGACTTCGCCCTGGCCACGCCGTTCAAGAACCTGGCGCGCGACGTCGAACAGGTCGAGGCGCGCGTGCGGCAAGTGTTCAACACCGCGCGCGCCGAGCCGAACAACCAGATCCAGGTGTTGTCGAGCCTATTCCTGCGCAACAAGGGCGCCTACATCGTCGGCAAGGGCATCAACGGCAACAAGGAGTATCCGTTCGTCGTGCCGATCCTGCACAACCGCGACGGCCAGTTGATCCTCGACACCGTGCTGTTCGACCAGGAACTGATCACCATCCTGTTCTCGTTTACGCGCGCCTACTTCATGGTGGACATGGAAGTGCCGTCGGCGTATGTGCAATTTTTGCGCACGTTGCTGCCGCGCAAGCCGCGCAGCGAGCTCTACACCATCCTCGGCCTGCAAAAACAGGGCAAGACGCTGTTCTACCGCGACTACCTGCAACACCTGAAGCACTCGTCGGACCAGTTCGCCATCGCGCCCGGCATCAAGGGCCTGGTGATGCTGGTGTTCGCGCTGCCGTCGTTCCCGTATGTGTTCAAGGTGATCAAGGATTTCTACCCGCCGCCCAAGGACACCACGCGCGCCCAGATCAAGGAGAAATACCTGCTGGTCAAGCACCACGACCGGGTCGGACGCATGGCCGACACGCTCGAGTACTCCAACGTCGCCTTCCCGCGCCAGCGCTTCACAGACGAGCTGGTCGCCGAGTTGAAACAGTGCGCGCCGTCCCAATATGAGGAGGAGGGCGGCAAGGTCATCATCAAGCACCTGTACATCGAGCGCCGCATGGTGCCGCTCAACATGTGGCTGGCCGACGCCGACCGCGACGGCGATGACGCCCGGCTCGAACACGCCATCCTCGAGTACGGCAACGCCATCAAGGAGCTGGTCGCCGCCAATATTTTCCCCGGCGATATGCTGTACAAAAACTTCGGCGTGACCCGCCACCTGCGCATCGTGTTCTACGACTACGACGAGATCGAGTACATCACCGATTGCCATTTCCGCGACATCCCGCCGGCCCGCAACGAGGAGGACGAGATGGCGTCGGAACCGTGGTATCCGATCGGCAAGCACGACGTGTTCCCCGAGCAGTTCGGCCGCTTCCTGCTGGGCAACGCGAAGATCCGCAAGTATTTCATGAAGCACCACGCCGACCTGCTCACCCGCGACTACTGGCAGGGGCGCAAGCAGCGCATCGTCGACGGCGTGATCGAGGACGTTTATCCGTATCCACAGCAGATCCGCTTCTTCCACGAAAACCAATCCAACATCCCGGCGGTATCGATCCCGGTGCAGCCACCCTTTATGGAGACTCTAGAAAATGAATGATCCCATTGTCATCGTCGGTGCCGCGCGCACCCCCATGGGCGCCTTCCAGGGCGACTTTTCCGGCAAGGCCGCGCACGACCTCGGCGCGGTGGCGATCGCCGCGGCGGTCGAGCGCGCCGGCATCGACGGCAAGCTCGTCGAACACGTCTACTTCGGCAACTGCCTGATGGCCGGCCAGGGCCAGGCGCCGGCGCGCCAGGCGCTGTTGAAGGCCGGCCTGCCGGCCTCGACCGGCGCGGTCACCTTGTCCAAGATGTGCGGCTCGGCCATGCAGGCGGCCATTTTCGCGCACGACCAGCTGGTCGCCGGCAGCGCCGAGGTGGTGGTGGCCGGCGGCATGGAATCGATGACCAACGCGCCCTATCTGATACCCAAGGCGCGCGGCGGCTACCGCATCGGCCACGGCATGATGTTCGACCACATGATGTACGACGGCCTCGAGGACGCCTACTCGCGCAACGAGAAAACCGGCGAGGGCCGCTCGATGGGCACCTTCGCCGAGGAATGCGCGGCCACATACGCCTTCACGCGCGAGGCACAGGATGCGTTCGCCATCGAATCGGTCAAGCGCGCCCAGGCCGCCGCCAGCGAGGGCTGGTTCAAGTGGGAGATCGCGCCGGTGACCGTCACCAGCCGCGCCGGCGACACCGTCATCGACCAGGACGAAGGGCCGCTCAAAGCCAAGGTCGACAAGATCCCGAGCCTGCGCGCCGCCTTCAAGAAGGATGGCACCATCACGGCCGCGTCGTCGTCGTCGATCAACGACGGCGCCGCCGCGCTGGTGATGATGCGCGAATCGACCGCCAGGCAACTGGGCGCGACCGTCATCGCCAGGATCCACGGCCACGCCACGTTCGCGCAGGAACCCAAGCTGTTCACCACGGCGCCGATCGGCGCGGTGCAAAAGCTGTACCAGAAAATCGGCTGGGCCAGCCGCGACGTCGACCTGTTCGAGATCAACGAGGCGTTCGCCGCCGTGCCGATGGCCGCCATGCGCGACCTCGACATCCCGCACAGCAAGGTCAACATCCACGGCGGCGCCTGCGCGCTGGGCCACCCGATCGGCGCCTCGGGCGCGCGCATCCTCGTCACGCTGATCGGCGCGCTCAAGCGCACCGGCGGCAGGAAGGGCGTGGCCGCGCTGTGCATCGGCGGCGGCGAGGCGACCGCCATGGCCATCGAGCTGGTGTAATCAGATGGCGACCGCACTGATCATTGGCGCCTCGCGCGGCATCGGACTTGAACTGGTTAAACAATACCTGGCCGACGGCTGGCGCGTGATCGCCACCGCCCGCAAGGCCGACGACTGCGCCGCGCTCGGCGTGCTGGGGGCCGAACCGCACCAGCTCGACGTCACCGACGTCGAGGCCTGCGCCGGCATCGGCTGGAAGCTCGACGGCGAGGAGCTCAACGTCGCCGTGTTGAATGCCGGCGTGTACGGGCCGCGCCACGAAGGCTTTCCGGCGCAGGCCGATTTCGACGCCGTGATGCACACCAACGTGCTGGCGGCGATGCGGCTGCTGCCGATCATCGCGCCGATGGTGGGCGCGGCGCGCGGCAAGCTGGCGGTGCTGTCATCGCGGATGGGCTCGCTCAGCGAGCGCGGCAACCCCAGCGGCTCGCTGTACCGGGCCAGCAAGGCCGCGCTCAATTCGGTGCTGATCGACACCGCGCTGGTGCACGGCAAGCAGGGCGTCACCTGCGTCGCCTTCCACCCAGGCTGGGTGCGCACGGAGATGGGCGGCGAGGGCGCCGACATCTCGGTGGAGGAAAGCGCCGGCGGCATCCGCAAGACGCTGGCGGCGCTGCCGGCATCGGAACGGGCCGTCTACCGCAACTACGACGGCAGCGAAATCGGCTGGTAGCAAGGCCGGCACAACGGCGCCCCCGCACCCCGGACAGGGGGACGTACCCCTCGGGGTACGTCCCCGGCATCGGTTCGGGTTAAAACTAAAAAAAGAGACAACATGATACTGACCGAAGAACACGAAATGATACGCGACGCGCTGCGCACCTTCGCGCAGGAGCGCCTCGCCCCGCAGGCGGCGCGCTGGGACAAGGAGCACCACTTCCCGCAAGAAGAACTGAAGGAACTGGCCGCGCTGGGCGCCTTCGGCGTCGCCGTCCCCGAGGAGCTCGGCGGCGCCGGCATGGACTACGTCTCGCTGGCCCTGGTGCTGGAGGAAATCGCCGCCGGCGACGGCGGCACGTCGACCATCATCTCGGTCAACAACTGCCCGGTGTGCAGCATCGCCATGATGTACGCCAACGACCGCCAAAAGGAGCAATGGCTGCGACCGCTGGCGCAGGGCGACATACTCGGCGCCTTCTGCCTGACCGAACCGCACACCGGCAGCGACGCCGCCGCGCTGCGCACCACCGCCACGCGCGACGGCGGCGACTACGTCCTCAACGGCGTCAAGCAATTCATCACCAGCGGCAAATACGCCGACGTCGCCATCGTGCTGGCCGTCACCGACAAGGCCGCCGGCAAGAAAGGCATCAGCGCCTTTTGGGTGCCGACCTCGACGCCGGGCTACATCGTGGCCGGGCTCGAGCAGAAGATGGGGCAGCACTCGTCGGACACGGCGCAAATCCTGTTCGACAACTGCCGCATCCCGGCGCAGAATTTGATCGGCGAAGAAGGCCAGGGTTACAAGATCGCGCTGTCGGGGCTGGAGGGCGGGCGCATCGGCATCGCCTCGCAAGCGGTCGGCATGGCGCGCGCCGCGTACGAAGCGGCGCTGGCGTACGCGCGCGAGCGCGAAAGCTTCGGCAAGCCGATCTTCGAGCACCAGGCCGTGCAATTCCGGCTGGCCGACATGGCCACGCAAATCGAAGCGGCGCGCCAGCTGATCCGCCACGCCGCCGCGATGAAGGACGCCGGCCTGCCGTGTTTGAAGGAAGCGGCGATGGCCAAGCTGTTCGCCTCCGAGATGGCGGAAAAAGTATGCTCGGACGCGATCCAGGTGCACGGCGGCTACGGCTACGTCTCCGACTTCCCGGTCGAGCGCATCTACCGCGACGTGCGCGTCTGCCAAATCTACGAAGGGACGAGCGACATCCAAAAACTCCTCATCGCCCGCGCCTTGTAAAACATCGGGGTCAAGTCTGTCATTTGGACACGAACTCTGCGGCATAGCGCTTCAGCTCGTGTCCAAATGACAGACTTGACCCCGTCCACGAAACCGCGGACGAAAAAAAAGCCCGTATCTCAACGGGCTTCGTTCCAATGTATTACCAATGCTTTAATCGTGCCGTCGTCCAGTGCTATCTGCAAAGTGACTTCAGCGTTTCTTGGACGCCCGTGCTATCTGCATGGTGCCTCCAACGTGTAAAACGACCAATGTATTCGAAACTACAACTCCAGGTAGCGCCAGCTGTGATCCGTTCTTACACATATCGGACTACGGCGCTTGCCTCGGACGTGGGACTGATCGCCTGGAAACCAGGAGAACCTCAACCACGAACGTAGTGTAACACAGATGTTTGTGCGACGCACAAATTATTTTACTGGTGTAGCTTCTGTGGTCAGCGGCGTCGCATTGCGGCGCGGCTTGTGGCGGCACGCCCGCTCGAACTCGGAAATGACCTGGGCGCCGAACAGCAGCAGGGTGGCGCCGATCTCCAGGCTGAACATGACGATGATGGCCGTCGTCATCGAGCCATAGACGACATTCACCTGCGACAAGGTCGAGAAATACCAGACCAGGATGTGGCGCGCCAGTTCCCACAGCAGCGCGGCCGTCACGCCGCCAATCAGCGCGTGCGACAGCGACAGCCGGCCGACCGGCATGACCAGATAGATCGCCGTGAGCACCAACACCTCGCCGCCCAGGCCCAGCATGTACAGCAACGCGCCCGACACGCCCTGCAACGACCAGTCATAGCCGAACAGGCGCACGCTTTCCTCGCCCATCACTTGCAGGCTGCCGGCCACCAGCGTGACCAGCAACATGCCCACGCCCAACGACAGGATGAAGCAGTAGGGCATGATCGCCGAGATCAAAAAACGCCGCCGCTTGATCTCCACCCTGTGCTTGAAAATGACCGACATGGCGTTCTCCAACACCGTGAAGGCCAGCGAGCTGAAGAAGATCATGCTGACGATCAGCACGCCGCCGACGACGTCGCGATGCTCGAGGAAATGCCCGACCTCGGCGACGATCGGTGTCGATTGTCCAGGTACCAGGTAGTTCAGGTAGCGCCCGACCGTATCGAGCAGCACATCCTGGTCGATCACGTGCGATAGCGCCACCACCACCAGCATCAGCAGCGGCACGATCGACAGCAGCGAGTAATACGCGACCGCGCCCGCCAGCAGCAGACCCTGGTTGGCGCGGAAGCCCTTGAGGCATTGCAGCAGGAAGTCCATCGGGTGCGTGAGCACGTAGGCCAGGCCCCGGCGATTGAGAAATTTCATTTATCCATTGTACGCGCGCGCTCAGCGCGCGGTATGTGCGTCCACGTCCAGATAGCGCCAGTTGGTCAATTCCACCGGATGGCGCGTGTAGTTGCGCAGCCATGGCTGCTGCAAATCGGCGGAAATCGGGTGCGTGAGCAACACCCACGGCGTGTAGGCGTGGATGATTTGCGCCATTTCATCGTACAAGCGGGTGCGCTCGGGCGTGTCCCCCATGGCGCGCGTGCGTTCATAGCGCTCGTTGTAGGCGGGCAGGTTGAAGCGCGCGTAGTTCGGCCCGGCCTTGTTCGGTCCGTACAGCAGCTGGTAGAAGTTGTCGCCGTCGGGGAAGTCGGCCACCCAGTTGGTTTCGAACATCATCACGTTGCCCAGGCGCGAAGCCTTGATGATCTCGGTTTTCTTGTCGCTCTTGAAGGTGACGTTGAGGCCGATGGCGTTCAAATTCTTGCGCCACAGCTCGTCACGCAGGCGGCCCACCATCGACGGCTCGGTATGCATCACCAGGGTCAGCGGCTTGCCGTCGGGCAGGGTGCGGAAGCCGCCGCGTCCCTTTTTGTAGCCGTAGCGGTCCAGCAGCGCGTTGGCCAGCGCCGGGTCGTAGCCGACCGGGCTGCGGTAGGCGGGGTCGTAGCCGAGCACGTTGGGCGGCAGCGGCGTCTGCGCCCGCAACGCCAGCCCTTTCTTCATCTGGGCGATGTCCTCGGCGCTGTTGTAGCCGAGCGCGATGGCGCGCCGCAGCGCCACC
This sequence comes from uncultured Duganella sp., assembly GCA_963513825.1. Lineage (GTDB taxonomy): Bacteria > Pseudomonadota > Gammaproteobacteria > Burkholderiales > Burkholderiaceae_D > Rugamonas. The sequence goes on along the minus strand of CAUPRW010000019.1, from coordinate 84,623 downwards.
TTGTCCTTGCCGTAGCCGCCGACCAGCGGGTCTTCCATGTTCATCCACATGTAATACGTTTGCAGCACGGGGAAGGGCGACAGCACCAGGCCCTTGCGCGCCAACTCGGGCTTCAAGGTCGGCCTGGCGTCGTCGGTGAGCACCATTTCCTTCATCGATTCGGGCAACTGTTCGAGGAAATCGAACTCGCCGTTCAGGAAACCGAGCACGCGCGACTGGTACTCCTCCATGATCTTGATGTCGACCCGGTCCACCAGCGGCAGGCGCCGCCCCTGGAACAGCATCGGCCGGAAGTCGCGGTTGGCCAGCAGCGCGATCTGGTCGCTGCGCTTCCAGGTGCCGATCTTGAACGGGCCGGTGCCGACCGGATGGTTGCCGACCTGCGCGCCATATGCCTCGACCACCTCGCGCGCCACCACCCCGGTGGCCGGAATCGCCAGGTAGAACAGGAAGTTGGGATCGGCCGCCTTGAGCCGGATGCGCAAGGTGAACTTGTCCACCGCTTGCAGGCCGGCCACCTCGCCGTCATAGCCGAAGCGCGCCTTGAGCGCCTCGTCGCCGACGATCTTGCCTTCGAGCAGGAAGCTCCACGGCGACTTGAGCGCCGGGTCGTACAGCCGCTTGAGGCTGTAGACGTAATCCTGCGCCGTCACCTGCCGCCGCGCGCCCTTGAAGGCGGGGTCGTCGGTGAAATACACGTCCTGCCGCAGGTGGAAGGTGTAGGTCAGGCCCTTGTCCTCGACGGTGGGCATGGCCGCCAGCGTGTTGGCCTGCAATTTGACCGGGCGCGCCAGATAATCGTAGCGCAGCAGCGGGTCGAACAGGTTTTCCAGCAGGCTCAGGCTGGCGATGTCGGAGGCGACGGCCGGATCGAGCCCGGTCTCGCCGGTACTGAGGAAGGCGCGCAAGACCTTGGGCGCGGACGGGGAGGCGGGCGTCGCCGTTGCCGCCGAAGCAGGCCGCGGCGCGGCAAAGCCGACCACCAGCGCCAGCACCAACCCGGCGACTGCATAACTTTTCAGCATAGCGTCCATTTCACATCGCATACGTAAAGCGGCAGCTTATAACTTTTTCCGCCGGCCGACCCGCTATACTTTGCCTGTCGCCCACTGCTTTCAGGAAAATTCGAACATATGTCGCTCAATTACATCTGGTCTGGCTTCTTCCTGGTCGGTTTCGCCGCCGCGCTGGCGCAATTTCTGTTCATGGGCGACACGGAAATCTTCAAGCGCATCATCGACGGCACGTTCGAGTCGGCAAAGAGCGGCGTGATGGACATCGCCCTGCCGCTGGCCGGCGTGATGACCCTGTGGCTGGGCATCATGAACATCGGCGAGAAGGCCGGCGCCGTCAACCTTCTCGCGCGCATCATCGCGCCGTTCTTCTCGCGCATCTTCCCCGGCGTGCCGAAAGAGCACCCGGCCACCGGCCACATGCTGATGAACTTCTCCGCCAATCTGCTCGGCCTCGACAACGCCGCCACGCCATTCGGCCTGAAGGCGATGGAAAGCCTGCAAACGCTCAACCCCAGCAAGGACGAGCCGACCGACGCCCAGATCATGTTCCTGGTGCTGCACACCTCGGGCCTGACCCTGATCCCGGTGGCCATCATGGCGCAGCGCTCGATCCTCGGCGCGGCCGACCCGTCCGACATCTTCATCCCCTGCATGATCGCCACCTACGTGGCCACCGTCACCGGCCTGATCGCCGTGGCCATCCGCCAGCGCATCAACCTGTTCGACCGCGTCGTCATGACCTGGCTCGGCTGCAGCACCGCCGCCATCGCCGCGCTGATCTGGTATTTCACGCAGGTGCTCACGCGCCCCGAGATCGAACTGTTCTCCAAGGTCTTCAGCAACCTGATCCTCATCGGCGTGATCGGCGGCTTCATCATCGGCGCGCTGTGGAAAAAGGTCAACGTCTACGAAGCCTTCATCGAGGGCGCCAAGGGCGGCATCCAGACCTCGCTGACGGTGATCCCCTACCTGGTCGGCATGCTGGTGGCCATCAGCGTGATCCGCAACGCCGGCCTGTTCGGCTTTGTCGTCGACGGCTTCAGCTGGCTGTTCGGCACGCTCGGCTTCAACACCGACTTCGTGCCGGCGCTGCCGACCGCGCTGATGAAACCGCTCAGCGGCAGCGGCTCCAAGGCCATGATGATCGACGCCATGCAAACCTACGGCGTCGACTCCTTCGTCGGCCGCCTCGCGTGCGTGTTCCAGGGCTCGGCCGACACCACCTTCTACATCGTCGCGCTGTACTTCGGCTCGGTCGGCATCCGCAGGACGCGCTACGCGATCTCGTGCGGCCTGATCGCCGACTTCGCCGGCGTCATCGCGGCCATCTCGGTGGCCTACATCTTCTTCCACTGAACGGACCGCCATGCTTCGTCGCTTCATCCTCGCCGCGCTGGCCAGCCTCGCCGCCGCCGGCGCCGTCCACGCCAACGAGCTGCCGGAGCCGGTCGCCCGGCTGATGCGCGCCTCGCACATCCCGCCCGAGGCCGCCGGCGTGCTGGTGCTGCGCGGCGGCACCACCCTGGTGTCGCACAACGCCCGGCAAATCATGCAGCCGGCCTCGACGGTCAAGCTGTTCACCACCATGACGGCGCTCGAGCAACTCGGCCCGGTGTTCCGGGGACGCACGGAAATGCTCAGCAGCGCGCCCGTCGTCGACGGCGTGCTGCAGGGCGATTTGATCCTGCGCGGCGGCGCCGACGGCGACTTCAACGAGGACGTGCTCGGCCACATGCTCGAGGCGCTGCGCAACCAGGGCATCCGCACCATCCAGGGCGACGTCGTGCTCGACCGGCAATTGTTCCAGCCGGCGCGGCCGGACCTGGGCCTGGCGCCATTCGACGAATATCCGTGGGCGTACTACAACGTCGTGCCCAACGCGCTGCTGATCAACACCAACTTGCTGAAGGTGGAGATGCGCTCGGTCGGCGGCAAGCTGTCGCTGGCGATGATGCCGCCGATGGACAAGGTCGGCGTGCGCTCGGAAATGGCGGCCAGCGACGCGCCCTGCCCGGCGTGGGAAAACGGCTGGCGCGACCCCGGCATCGCGCGCGACGGCGAGCGGATCGAGGTCGTGCTGCACGGCAGCTTCCCGCGCGACTGCGTCAAATCGATCAGCGTCAACGTGCTCGACCCGCACGACTACCTGGAGCGCCTGCTGCGCGCCACGTGGAGCCGGCTTGGCGGCAAGCTCGGCGGCGACGTGCGCGAAGCCGGCGCGCCGACGCCATCCCTGCCCGCCCCGGCCGTCAACGCCGACACCGAGGCCGCCACGCCGCCGGCCGCAACGGCCGCCCTGGCCTCGTCGGCCTCCGCGCCGATGCTGCGCCTGTTGGCCGAGCACGTCTCGCGCCCGCTGCCGGAAACACTACGCGACATCCACAAGAACTCCGACAACACGCTCGCCAGCACGCTGTTCCTCAGCCTGGGCAGCCTGGAGGCGGACCCTGTGCTGGGCAGCCGCCCCCTGCCGCCGGACGCCGCCTACCCCACCACGGCCGCGCGCGCCGACGCCAGCATCCGCGCCTGGCTGCGGCAACGCGGCATCGACGACGCCGGCCTGGTCATCGACAACGGCTCCGGCCTGTCGCGCGTGGCCCGCGCCACGCCGACGCAGGTGGCCGGCGTGCTGCAGGCCGGCCTGCGCAGCCTGTGGATGCCGGAGTTCCTCGCCAGCCTGCCGATCGCGGCCACCGACGGCACCATGCGCCGCCGCCTCAAGGACAGCCCGGCGGCGATGCGCGCGCGCATCAAGACCGGGACGTTGAAGGGCGTCATCGCCGTCGCCGGCTACGTGCAGGACGCCAACAACGAACCCGTCATCGTCGTCGCCATGCTCAACGACGAGCACGTGGCCAACGGCGCCGGCCGCGCCGTGCTCGACGCGCTGCTCGACTGGGTGGCGCGCTCGGGCGCGGATGCGGCGGCGAACGCCGGCACGGGCGGTGGCGCCGGCCACATCAACGGTCAGGTTCCCAGCGCGCCTTCCGCCACCAGATAATCGATCAATACGCGCACCTTCAGCGCCAGGTGCGGCCCGGGCATGTAGACGGCGTGCACGGTGCCGGCATAGGGCTCGTCGAAGGTCCAGTCCGCCAGCACCGGCTGCGCGCGCCCCTGCGCCAACGCCGCGCGCGCCGTGAAGTCCGGCACCAGGCCGATGCCACCGCCGGCCTCGACGACGCCCATCAGCGCCGCGCTGTTGTTGATCGTCAACCGCGACGGCACGCGGATGCTGACCAGCTCCACGCCGGCCGCGCCTTCCCGCCGCATGGTCCAGGCGGCGCCGAAGCGGGCGTAGCCAAGATAATTGCAGCGATGGGCGGGCAGCTCCCGCGGCGTCGCCGGCGTCCCGTGTTCCGCCAGGTAGCGCGGCGAAGCCACCAGCACATAGCGCATCGGCCCCAGCCGCCGCGCGGCCAGCCCCGGCGCCAGGTCGGACGAGATGCGGATCGCCAGGTCGATGCCTTCCTCGATGAGGTCGACATTGCGGTCCACCAGCGACAGGCGCACATCGACCTCGGGGTAGCGCTCGAGGAAGGCCGGCAGCAGCGGCGCCAGCCACAACTGTCCCAGCACCACCGGCGCGCTGATGCGCACCACGCCGTTGGGACGCGCGCTGTAGCTGCCGGCCAGCGCGTGGATCTCGCGCGCCGTGTTCAACATCCGCACGCAGGCCACGTGCACCTGCTCGCCCAATTCCGTCAGCGACACCGAGCGCGTGGTCCGCTGCAGCAAGCGTCCGCCCATGAAGGTTTCCAGGCGCGAGACGTGGCGGCTCACGGCCGAGGTCGTCAAGCCCAGCTGGCGCGCGGCGGCGGAGAACCCACCACTATCGACAACTTGTGCAAAGATCGCCATTTCCTTCAGCATTTCCATCGTTGCGCCACCTCGCCGTTGCACCTGCATCAATAATGCTTTGCATTTTAAGCCGGTTGTGTATTTTTTAGGCGGTTGGCATACTCGATCCATTCAAGCGACAAGGAGTCATCATGAAACAACGCACGTTAGGCGGCCAGGGTTTGACGGTCTCGGCGCAGGGCCTCGGCTGCATGGGCATGAGCAACACCTACGGCCCGGCCGACCAGAACGAAGCGGTCGCCACCCTGCACCGCGCCATCGAGCTGGGCGTCAACTTCTTCGACACGGCCGAGCAATACGGCCCCTACGACAACGAAGCGCTGTTGGGGCGCGCCTTCGCCGGCCGGCGCGGCGAGGTCATCCTCGCCACCAAGTTCGGCTTCGACATCCGCGACGGCAAGACCGTCGGCGTCACCAGCGATCCGGCCGGCATCCGTGGCAAGGTCGAGGGCTCGCTGCGGCGCCTGAACACCGACTACATCGACCTGCTGTACCAGCACCGCATCGATCCGCTGGTGCCCGTGGAGGACGTCGTCGGCGTCATGGCCGAGCTGGTCAAGGAGGGCAAGGTGCGCTATCTCGGCTTGTCCGAGGCGGGCGTGGCCAACATCCGCCGCGCGCACGCGGTGCACCCGATCAGCGCGGTGCAGAGCGAGTATTCGCTGTGGGAGCGCAACCTCGAGGCGGACGTGATCCCGGCGCTGCGCGAGCTGAACATCGGGCTGGTGGCGTTCAGCCCGTTGGGGCGGGGCTTCCTGGCGGGCAGCGCCAAACGGGCCGAGGAGTATCCGGCCAGCGACTTCCGCCATCTGGACCCGCGTTTGCAGGGCGAGAATTTCGACCGCAACATGCAGGCGGCGGCCATCGTGCGCGAGCTGGCCGACGCGCGCGGCGTCACGCCGGGACAGATCGCGCTGGCGTGGGCCATGCACAAGGGGGACGACATCGTGACGATCCCCGGGACGCGCCGCCGCACGTATCTGGAGCAGAACGTGGCCGCCGCCGGGATCGCGCTCGACGCCAGGGAGATGGGCGTGCTCGACAACGCCTTGAAGCAGGTTGCGGGACCGCGCTATAGCAAGGAGCGCATGGCGATGGTGGATCGGTAACGCCACGAATCGGCGATATATCTTCGCATCAGGCTATCGTTGTACCGCGCCTTCCGCGTCAAAATTGCTGTTGGTCAATGTTTGATCCGAGTTTCAATGTCAGCATCGTCTGTCACTGGATCCCGGAGGCTGTCGATGAAAGACCTGTTGCCCCATTACGAAGTGGAGCTGGCATTGCTCCGGCGACTTTGCCGCGGGTTCAGCGAACGCTATCCGGCTATCGCCGGCAACCTCCAGATGTCCGGCGAGACATGCAAAGATCCGCATGTCGAGCGCTTGATCCAGGCCTCGGCGTTGCTGGCGGCGCGCATCTCCAAGCGGCTCGATGACGACTATCCGCTGTTCACCGAGTCGCTTCTGCAAATGCTGTACCCCCACTATTTGCGCAGTTTCCCATCCTGCTCGGTGGTGCAATTGGATTTCCGGGAAACGACCAGGGAATTGCCCGCCATCGTCAGTGTCGTACCGCGCGGCACCACGATGAAATCGGCCGCGATTCGCGGCGTTAGATGCAAGTTCACCACGACATCGGACATCGTGATAGCGCCCCTGAGCATCGCCGAGGTACGGTTTCATCCAATTATCAACGCACCGAAAGCGATACGTTTGGAACCCGGCGTGACTTCGTGTCTGGATATACGGGTGGCCAGCGCCGGCCGCCCGCCTATGTCAGCGCTCAGCATGCAGCAGTTGCGCCTCTTCCTCGACGCCGAGCCCACGATGGCCGCGGCATTGCGGGACACCCTGCTCATGCGCACGAGCGGATCGTATGTTTCGTTCGACGGTGTCGCGAACTGGGAGGAATTGACACAACCACTGCTTTCCCCAGTCGGTTTCGCCGAGGACGAGGCGTTAATCCCGTTCACCGCGCGCTCCCACCCGGCTTATCGACTGTTGACCGAATACTTTGCTTTTCCTGAAAAATTCCAGTTTGTCGACATCGCCTGGAAAGAGATCGCGAGGCGCATGCCAGAAAATTGCCGGGGCTTCACACTGCATCTGGCGATCAAGGGTAGCCGGAACGGATCGCATCTCGCACAAACGCTGGCGGCAGTCTCGGAAAAGAATCTCTTGCTCAACTGCGCACCCGTGGTGAACCTGTTCGCGCGCCACGCAGCGCCGGTGGACATCAGACACACCGCCACCGACTATGCGCTATTGGCCGACTCCGCCTGTCCGGAAGCATACGAGGTCTACGATATCACTGCTGCAAAACAGTGCAATCAAGGCGACCGCCGTAACCACGCGCACAGCCGAGGCGATTCAACTTGCAGATGCGGCATTAAGCTCAAGCAATAATATTGCTCATGCTACTGCTCGGGGCGGACTACCCGCAGTCGCAAATCTTACAATTAAATCCCATAGTGACGGTATTCGTATTGTTGGCCCGCTGGGAAATAATGGCTTGAGTAACTATCAAAGAATAGTAGACTCCGCACCTGGACGCATTTGAACGAGGCAGATCCTCTAAACCCAGGTATTCTAGGAAGTGATTTAAACGGGCTGGCTACGACATACTCCGGCGGCCGGTATGCGACAATAATGTTAGATCAACCGTTGATCGCATATCGCGCGTGGACACCGGGACAGTCGCGGGAATTCGGAGCATTTTGGGCATTGGAAAAGCCCGCAGGTTGCCTTCAGACACGTATTGACTCTGCCTTATTGCCAGAGTGGGGGGGAATTCCTGACTCTGCATTCAGAAGCGCAAGCCCATCAATATAGTGTTATTGAAATACCTGCAGGTGCTACCATCCACTTAGGCGAGGTCGGCGCCCAAGGGGGAATGTGGATCGGAGGTAAGAGTCAGCTGCTCATTGATGGCGGCGCGCAACCTATGTGGAAAATTGGAGAAGGAAAATTAAAATGAATAAGTACACTCAGGCAACTTCATGTGTTTGTTCAAGAATCCGTACAGCTGAGTCTTTTTCAGGATGGAAAGACTATAATGATTTCAAAAAATCAATTCAAACCAACGAGGTCTTTTTGGAAACAGCCGTTAAGGAAAATTATTCCAATGTAGGATTAGAAGAAAATTGGTATCAATGCTTAAAATGCAAGCAAATATGGCGATTGGTTGCACCCGATCCTCCTTTTTACGGGTTATGGGCTCCAATAAAAAAATTACTAATTCCAATATAAATTTTTAAAAAAATAAATATTTAATTAATTATAATAGAATTATATATTTTATTAACTCCAAGAATGGCAACTCAACATATATACCACTTGTCCGATATAGATGATATTCTTCAAAGAAAATCTAAATTCCCCGAAGATATGGGATTTTACCCGATTCGTAGGGGTCATAAGGATGGTCTAAAAACCACATGGTTGGAAGATTATTGGAATTTCAGAATATTTCACCCTAATTCAGATCAGAAACGGAAATTTTCTTATTTAAAAGAACTGGGTGCTGATCCCTCTTGCCTGACCGATCATCTGCGCGGTGCCCTAATGGGTTTAATGCTCGGCGACACCCTAGGAATGCCTTTAGAATTTAGTAAAAGAGACGCATTAGTTATTACCGATTTGATCTCTGGCGGTCCATTCAATTTAAAAAAAGGATATTGGACTGACGATACCAGTATGGCGTTTTGTACAGCCTATAGCCTGACCAAGTGCGGCGGTTTTAATGCAAAACATATTATGCAGTGCTTTTCTTACTGGTATTTATATGGCGCCTATAGTTCAACTGAAATTTGTTTTGACATAGGGAATACAACCCGCAGAGCAATTGAAAAATTCTTAAATGATGGAAATCCGTTTGCAGGTGATACTGACAAATTTTCGGCTGGCAATGGCTCGCTTATGCGGTTGGCGCCTATAGCGATGTTTTACTCAAATGATTTTGAAAAAACTATTCACTATGCTGCGGAAAGTTCAAAATTAACGCATCAGTCTCCAGAAGCCATAGATTCCTGTCGTTTTTTTTCATCTCTATTATTCGGCGCAATAAACGGAGAAGACAAAGAAACCATTCTAAGTCCAGGTTATGCACCCCAGAAAGGCTATTGGGAAAAACATCCGCTGACCGATAAAGTCCAAAAAATTGCAAATGGCTCATATAAAAATAAGGATCGCAGCAAGATTTCATCATCGGGTTACGTTATACATACGCTTGAAGCAGCACTATGGGCATTTTCTAGAAATGACAATTTTCACGATGGCGTACTAGAAGCAGTGAATTTGGCTGGGGATTCAGACACGGTGGGAGCGGTTTTTGGTCAACTAGCCGGTGCTTACTATGGGGAAACTAATTTACCCATAGAGTGGATAACCAGCACGTACAAATGCCAAGCGCCGTATCATTTTGTTGAAGATATGCGCAAAAAGATGAGCAATCCTTCACAATGAATATTTAGTTTGATCTAAAGTCAAAGAGGGGATTGTCTACTGACAAAGCATCTTCAAAGTGTCCTCCAGTCGTCGGGAAATGTGATGTCAAAGTCCTTCGTCCAATTTAGTCTTGACACCGGACGTATCGATGTCCTCTACGACATTAAGGTAGGAGCTCCGTCCGTGAAAGTCGCTTTCAAGATCTGATCTTTGCAGCGGTGCGTAAAAGGATTTCCATTAAAGTACGCGCGCATAGTCGCGCCGCACCAGCAGCCGATCGCCGCAGTCGAAATGCCACCACTCGCTGTTGATGCCGACGAAGCCAGCCTGGAACATCGCCCCCCGCAGCCAACGGCGGTTTTCGATGTGCCGCACGCTCAACTCGCCTCGCTCAAGTAGGAATGCCTCCTTGGCCGGATGCGAGCGCTCACTTAGATCGTCGAACCCCGTCCCCATGTCCAGCTCGCGTCCTTGCACGTCCAGCAGCGTGACGTCCAGCGCCATGCCGAACGAGTGGATCGATCCGCGCGTGGGTTCGGCGATATAGCCGAGCAGATCGGTTCCTTGCAGCGCTTGCCAGAGCTGCTCCTGCACCCGTTGCGGGCGCAGGGCGTCGAGCACCAAAACCGTGTAATCCGGGCGGTGCGCACGCAGCCAAGCGACCGCCCGCTCCAGCGCGGCCGCCGCATCCTGGTGCAGGAAGCCGCAGTCCAGCGGCGAGTAAAGATCCCGGCCGACAAAATTATCCGGCGTTGCGTAGCGCAGGTCGACGGCGATGCCGTCGATGCTGGACAGCCGGCGGAATTCCGGATGCTCGGCAATTGTTTCGCAGTAGATGGGAGACGTCATGCCGGCACCCGGGTTTATTGTGACTCGACGGGCTCGGTGGCCGGCACCACCGGCTTGGTTTCAACCGGCGGCTGCGGCGTGGCCGGCACGACGGGCGCGGGCGCCGGTGCCGACGGCGTCAGTGTCAGCGGCGTGGAGCCCGGTGCGGCCGGCGCGGCCGTCACCGGCGCGGACACGGACGGCAACGGCGACGGCGTCACCGGCATCCCGGCGGCCGGCGCCGGCGGGATTACCGGAGCCGGCCGCACCAGCACCGGCGCGGTCGGCATCGGTGGCGTTGGCGTGCGCGCCGTGGCGCTGACCGCGGCAGCCGGCACACCCGCCGGCAGCGGACTGGTCAACACATCCAGAATCGCCGCCGTCTCCGCGTCCGGCGTGCCGTCGAACAGCGATTGCCGGTACTTCGACTGGAACACCGAAAGCACATTGCGCGTCGCCTGGTCGAACTGCCCGGTCTGCGGCACCGCGTAACCATGCTGCGCCAGCTTGAGCTGGAACCACAGCACATCCGGCAACTGTTGCTGATACCCCGGCACGCGCGCGGCCACGCGGCTCGGCTCGGGCCAGTTGATCAGCCCGGCGTCGGCCAGCTGCTTCCACGGGAACAACGGCCCCGGGTCCTGCTTGCGCTGCGGCGCGATGTCGTTATGCCCGAGAATATTCTCCGGCTTGATGTCGTGCCGCTGCACTATCTGCTTCAACAGCGGGATCAGCTGGTCGATCTGCGCCTGCTTGAACGGATACCATATCCGTCCCTCCGGCGTGTCGGTGAAGCCGGGGTTGACGATCTCGATGCCGATCGACGCCGAGTTGAGCTGGTTGTAGATCTTCCAGCTGCTCACGCCGGCATGGTTGGACTGCCGCGCCTCGTCCACCAGCGCATAGAAAAACGGCGGCTCGGTGTCGGTCAGCAGGTAATGCGCGCTCACTTCCTGCTGGGACAGCGTCTTGATCGAGCGCGGCGTGTCCGACACCGTGTAATGCAGGATGATGTATTTGATGCGGTCGCTCTGCCCGCGCGCGCTCAGGCTGCGGTCGATGCGCGGTTCGTTCGGCGGCACGGTGGCGCAACCGGCGAGCAAGGCCATCATGGTGGACAAAACGGTGAGCGATACGATCTTCATAAGCAATCTCGGCAGCTAATCAGTTTAGTGAGTGTAGAGCAATACGGGCCGCCGCGTGGTGCGCCTGTGTTTCCCGCTGGCTCAGCGGCAGGTCCGCCGGCAACGCCGCGCGCATCGCCCGCGCGATCGACGGGTGCAAGGTGGCGGCGCGTCCGCCCAGCACAAGCGGACGCGGGCCGTAGCGGCGCACCAGCGCCAGCCCGATGCGCGCCAGCTCGCGGCCGGCCTGCTCGAGGATGGCGCGCGCGGCCGGGTCGGCGTCGGCGCTGGCGGCGACGGCCAGCGCCAGCCGCCCGATCGCGCCGCGGTCCTGGCCGTAGATGAACTTGCGCGACGCGTCCCAGTCGCTGCCGCCGACATGGTCGAACACCGCTTGCGCCAGTGCCGACTGGCGCCACGCGCCGGGCTCCTCGTCCTCGCGCCGCCAGATGTGGCGCATCGCTTCGCGCGCGATCCAAAAGCCGCCGCCGCCGTCGTCCAGGGTCACGCCGCGTCCGCCGGCGCGGTGGAACGCGCCGGCGGCGTCGATCCAGGCGGCGATCGAGCCGGTGCCGGCGTACACCAGATAGCCCTCGCCGGGCGCGAAGCTGTCCAGGTAAGCGATTTCGATGTCGTTGCGCACAATGACGGCAGCCGGCGCCACCCGCAGCAGCTCGGCCAGCCATTGCGCCGGCAGCGCGGCGGCGCCGTCGAAGCCGGTCAGCCCGGCGCACACGGCCACCGGCCGCCCGGCCGCCAGCGCCTGCCCGGCCAATTGGCCGAACACGCCGCGCATCAACGCGCGCCCGGCCTCGCTGCCCATTTGCAGCGCCGACATGCCGCCCACGCCGCCCTCGGCGACGATCTCGCCGGCCGCGTCGGCCAGCGCCCAGCGGGTTTGGGTGCCGCCGGCGTCGATGCCAAGGCCGAGCTTAGCCATCGTCAGCTCCGTTTGTAGACGCTCACGCGCGCGCTTTCGTTGCCGAGGCGGTCGACCGCGCTGACCACCACCAGTTCGGCAGCCGCGCCGGCCGCGTCGTCGGCCAGCAGCAGCACCGGGCGCGAGGCCGGCGCCACGGCGAACCGCCATTCCGCGCCGTAGCGGCTCCAGATGGCGTAATGCGACGCCGGCTTGCCGGCGCCGGCCGCGAGGCGCACGCCGACGCCGGTCGTCTCGCGCCGGGCCTGCGCGGTCGGCGCCGCCGGCGCCTCCGCCCCCAGCCACGGCGTGGCCGGCGTCAGCGCGGCCGTCTGGTAGGCGCGCGTTTTGAGCTGGTCGGTGATGCCCTTGCGGTTTTCCATCAGCGCGGCGATGCTGAAGTGCAAATGGCCCTTGACCCCGGCGCGGCTGCGCGCCACGCCGATCTGCTTGACGATTTCCTCCGGCAGGAACGAGCGCGCGCTGTTGTCGATGCGGCTGGTGTACAGGCCCGGCCACACGTGGCGCGCGCGCGTGTTCTGCGCCATCCAGTAGTCGAGCAGCACGTCGAACGCCTGCGGCGCCTGCGCCACCGGCCAGTACAGCTGCGGCGCCAGGTAGTCGAGCCAGCCGTTGTTGAGCCACAGCTCGGCGTCCGCGTACAGCTTGTCGTACTGGCTGAAGCCGACGATGCCGGGCGGGCGCCGGTCCGGGCGGCCGATGCCGAACGGACTGATGCCGAAGCGCACCCAGCTCTTTTCCTTGTGAATGCCGAGGTACAAGGCCTCGATCAGCGAATTGACGTTCTGGCGGCGCCAGTGCGGCCGGTCCAGGGTGCCGCCGCCCAGCAGGTAGCGCTGCCACGACGGCTGGTCCGGGAATTCGAGCTCCTGCCGGCCGGCGCCACCGCCACCGTCGAGGGCCACGCCCTCCGGCCCGGCCGCGTTGGGCGTGTCGATCGGGTACGGGTAGAAATAATCGTCGATGTGCACGCCGTCGATGTCATAGCGGCGCACCACGTCGAGGATGACGTCGAGCGTGCGCTGCGAGGCGGCCGATTCGCCCGGGTCCATCCACAGATAGCGGCCGTAGGTCTTGACCGCCTCCGGGTTGGTGTTGGCGATGTGGTTGCGCGCCAGCGGTGACTTGGCCGTCGCGTGGCGCGCGCGGTAGGGATTGAACCAGGCGTGCAATTCCATGCCGCGCGCGTGCGCCTGCTCGATCCAGAATTGCAGCGGATCGTAGCCGCCCTTGGGCGCGCGGCCCTGCTGGCCGGTGAGGAACTCCGACCACGGCTCCAGCTCGGACGGGTAGATGGCGTCGGCGCTGGGGCGCACCTGCAGCACGACCGCGTTCAGGTTCAGCGCCTTGCAGCGCTCCAGGATGGCGACGGCTTCGGCTTGCTGCTTCTCGGAACTCAAATTGCTGCGGCTGGGCCAGTCGATGTTGGCGACGGTCGACACCCAGGCTGCGCGAAATTCGCGCGGCGCCGGCGGCGGCGTGTTCGGATCGAACGGCGGCGGCGGGGGCGCGAGCACGGGCGTGGGCGTGCCCGGCGGGGTCGGCTGGCCTGGCGGGGTCGGGGCGGCGCCGGCACCCGGCGACGGCGCGCTCGGCGTGCTGGAACAACCGTTGAGGAGGGCCGCCATCGCGCCGGCCACGCCGGCGGTCAAGGTCAGCCGCTTCTTTGCGTTAAAAACCAAAACCATTCCTCGATTCAATTGAGCAGCGTATTGTAATGCCGGGGGCGCTTGGGGGGCGTTTTGCTCGCTACGCCCGCGCACGGCCGCGCTACCCTCGCGGCCAGGCCTACCCCGCACGGCCAGGCGGGGACGCTTGCGTCGTGGCTAAAGCGCGCGCACCCCGCACGGCCAGGCGGGGACGTACCCCGTGGGGTACGTCCCCTAAGCGGCGGCGCTTGCCTCGTGGCAAAGGCACACGGGGTAGGTTCTTGCCGAAGTCGAGGTACGTGCCCCAAGCGGCGACGCTTGCGTCGTGACTAAAGCGCGCGCACCCCGCACGGCCAGGCGGGGACGTACCCCATGGGGTACGTCCCCTAAGCGGCGGCGCTTGCCTCGTGGCAAAGGCACACGGGGTAGGTTCTTGCCGAAGTCGGGGTACGTCCCCCAAGCGGCGACGCTTGCGTCGTGGCTAAAGCGCGCGGACTTACTTTTTGCCGAAATCGGCTGGAATGACCACCCGCGTCGCCATGAAAAACGCCGGCAACGTCGAAATGCATGCCCAAATGAAAAACTTCTGATAGCCCAGATGGTCCTGTATCCACCCGCTGACCATACCCGGCAACATCATCCCCAGCGCCATGAAGCCGGTGCAAATGGCGTAATGCGCGGTCTTGTGCTCGCCATCGGCCACCAAAATCATATACAGCATGAAAGCGGAAAACCCGAACCCATAGCCGAACTGCTCCACCGCCAAACACGCCGAAATCAGCACCGTACTGGTCGGCAGAACCGTGGCCAGATAGACGAACACCAGATCCGGCACATGCATGATGACCACCATCGGCCACAGCGCCCGCTTGAGCCCGAAGCGCGAAATGACCACGCCGCCGGCCAGCCCGCCGAGCACCAGCGCGCACACGCCGATGGTGCCGTAAACCAACCCGAACTCCGACGTGCTCAGCCCCAGCCCGCCCTGCTCGCGCGGATCGAGCAGGAACGGCGCCGCCATCTTGAGCAACTGCGCCTCGCCCAGCCGGTACAACAGCAAAAAGCCCAGAATGGCGACGATACCCTTTTTCTCGAAGAAACTGCGGAACGTGCCGACGAAATCGGCCCACAGCGCGCCGCGCCCGTGCGGCCGGTCGGCGTCGGGCCGCGGGAGAACCAACTGGTGGTAGCCGCACAGCATCAAAAACAGCACCGCCATCACGCCGAACACCACCGACCAGGCCCACGCTGGGTCGCCGCTGGACTTGATCAACTCGCCGGCCGTGTAGACGATGCCGCCCTGGCCGGCGATCATCGCCAGCTTGTAGAAGGCGCTGCGCACGCCGACGAACGCGGCCTGCTGCCCCTGCGTGGGCAAACCGAGCATGTAATAGCCGTCGGAAGCGATATCGTGCGTGGCGGAACTAAACGCCATCAGCCACAGCACGGCCAGGCTCAGCGCGAAAAACTGTGGCAGGTGCAAGGTCAGTGCCACCGTCGCCAGCGACGCCCCCGTCAACAGCTGCAACAGCACGATCCAGCGCCGCTTGGTGCCGACCAGCTCGACCAGGGGCGACCACAGCGGCTTGATCACCCACGGCAGGTACAACCAGGCCGTGTAAAACGCCAGGTCGGTGTTGGATATGCCGAGGTTTTTGTACATCACCGTCGACAGCATCATCACCGCCACGTAGGGCACCGCCTGGCTGAAGGAGATGCTGGGCACCCAGCTCCACGGGTTGCGTTGTTGCGCTGACTTCATACTTCCTTTCGCGGCGGCCGCTGCTGTTGTGCTCAGGCAGTTACCATACGCACTCAATGGCCGGAACGCAACCGCACCGCGCCAAATGTGTCCGGACCCCGTGTCACAGGATCGCCGCCCGGCCGCGCAGGCGGTGGGCGTCGGTGGCCGGCGCCTCGCCGTACAGGCGGCCGTATTCGCGACTGAACTGCGAGGCGCTGTCGTAGCCGACCTTGAAGGCGGCCTGCGCCGCGTCCATGCCCTCGGCCACCATCAGCCGGCGCGCCTCCTGCAGCCGCAGCCGGGCGCGGTATTGGATCGGGCTGAGCTGCGTGATGGACTTGAAATGCGCGTGCAGCGAGGACGGGCTCATGCCGGCCTGTTCGGCCAGCAGCCCGATCGTGATCGGCTCGCGGAAATGGTCCTTGATCCAGCCGATCGCCCTGGCCACCTGGTTCAGGCTGCGGTCGCCGACGGCGAGGTGGCGCATCTCCGCACCCGCCGGCCCGGTCGAGAGCCGGTAGATGATCTCCTGTTCGATCAGCGGCGCCAGCGCGGCGATGTCGGCCGGCGTGTCGAGCAGCTCGACCAGCCGGGTGAAGGCGCCGACCAGCTGCGGCGTGACCGCGTGCACGGCCAGCCCGCGCGTGGCGTGGCGCGCGCCGGACTGCCCGGCCGCGCTGGCGTCGCCCCGCAGCGCCAGCTTGGCCAGCTCGGGACGGTTGAAGCGGTAGTACACGCACAGGTAGGGCCGCGCGGCGCTGGCCTCGGTGACCGCGCCGATCACCGGCACGTCGACCGCCGCGATCAGATAGTGGGCGCAGTCGTACTCCAGCATCTGCTCGCCCGCGAGCACCTGCTTGCGGCCCTGCGCCAGGATGCAGATCGACGGCTCGTACACCACCGGCATCGGCATGGTGGGCGTGGACGAGCGGATCAAGGTCACGCCGGGCAGCGCGCAATCGTGCATGCCGTCGGCCGGCGTGTGGCGCACGATCAGGGATGTCAGGGGGCTCGGCTGGTCGGACATGTGCTGGAACGGGAACGGAAACCAGCGCTAGTGTATGCGCAATCGGGCGCCGCGCGCGCTTTTGGCGCATCGGGCAAGCAACAAGCGAACCGGCGAGGTCGGCGCCTTCCCCGACGGCACCCCGGCGTCGGCACGCCGCCGCGCGGCGACCTGGCGCAGGTCACGCCGACCGAGCCGCCGGCGGAGGCCGGCATCAGGTGGCGCGGCGCATCTCGGCGACGAAGTCGTAATGGTCGCTGTGGCAATACGAGTGGGTCAATTCCATCGCCTCGCCCGACTCCAGGTAGGCGATGCGCGTGATGTACAGCAACGCCTGGCCCTCGGCCACGCCCAACTGCCGGGCCAGCTCGGGCGAGGCGTTCATCGCGCGGATGTGCTGCAGCGCCCGCACCGGCGACTGGCCGATGCTGTCGAGATACTGGTACAGCGAGGCGCCGACGGCGTCCGGGTCGCCCAGCACCGTCTGCGGCAGCACGCTGACCTCGTAGGCCATGACGATGTCGTCGGCCAGCCGCAGGCGCTCGAGCCGCGCCACCTTCGAATATGGCGACAGGCCCAGGCTGAGCTGCTCCTCGGGGGTGGGCGCGACGATGGCGCGCTTGAGCCAGCGCGAGCCGGGCACGTGGCCGCGCTGCTGCAACTGTTCGGAAAAACTGGTCAGGTTCGACAGCGGCTGCTCGATGCGCGGCGCGATGTAATTGCCCGAGCCGCGGCGGCGCACCACCAGCCCCTGGTCGACCAGCTGGTCGATGGCCTTGCGCGCCGTCACCCGCGACACGTTGAGCAACTCCGACAGCGCCCGCTCGGACGGCAGCGCCTGGTCGACCTGATAACGGCCGTTATGCACATCGTCGCTCAACTTGCGCGCGATCTGCATGTACAGCGGCGAACTGTCGTTGGCGTCCGCCTTGAATTCAAACCCACTCTGGCTCATTTGTTTCTCCTCAGCCCCTAGTGTAATAGCGATATCGAAATCGCGGGCGCCCACCAGCCCGGAAAACTCATTATTTAGTGCCTTCCCCGAAACGCCGAACGCTGCGCGGGCCGCCCATTTGGCGGATAATGCTGGCTTGTCACACCAGCCCGTCCAATCACCCATGTCCAAAAAGCCCGCCGCGCCCGCCGGCTGCCCCTGCGGCGGCCCGTCCCTCGCCACCTGCTGCGGCCCCTATATCGATGGCACCGCCATCGCGCCCACGGCCGAGGCGCTGATGCGCTCGCGCTATACCGCCTATGGCCTGCGCGACGAACCCTACCTGCTGGCCACCTGGCATGCCAGCACCCGGCCGACCGAGCCCGTCATCAGCGACGAAGAAAAACTGCAATGGCTGGGACTTGAGGTAAAATCTGCTTTACGTTTACGTCAACGTAAAGCAGAAGTTATGGAAGTGGCAAGTGGCAGCGACCGCGACACGGTCGAATTCGTCGCCCGCTTCAAGGTCAACGGCAAGGCGCAGCGCCTGCACGAGATCAGCAACTTTGTGCGCGAGCCGGCCGACGGCGGCCCGCGCTGGTTCTACGTTGACGGTAGTTTTCCCGAATAGCCACAAACGACGCGTCCGAGACCACGCGCACAAAGGAAAAACAATGCCGCACATCGAAAGCAAGCTCAATCCCCGCAGCGAGGACTTCAAGGCCAACGCCGCCGCCATGCAGGCCATCGTCGACGACCTGCGCGCCAAGGTCGCGCAGATCGCCGCCGGCGGCGGCGCGGCGGCGTCGGCCAAGCACACCGCGCGCGGCAAGCTGCTGCCGCGCCAGCGCGTGCAGATGCTGCTCGATCCCGGCACGCCCTTCCTCGAACTGTCGCAGATGGCCGCCTACGGCATGTACCGCGACGCCAACGGTGTCGACGCCGCGCCGGCGGCCGGCATCATCACCGGCATCGGCCGCGTGGCCGGGCAGGAGTGCGTCATCGTCTGCAACGACGCCACCGTCAAGGGCGGCACCTACTACCCGATGACGGTCAAGAAGCACCTGCGCGCGCAGGAGATCGCCGACCAGAACAACCTGCCGTGCATCTACCTGGTCGATTCGGGCGGCGCCAACCTGCCCAACCAGGATGACGTCTTCCCCGACCGCGACCACTTCGGCCGCATCTTCTACAACCAGGCCAACCTGTCGGCCAAGGGCATTCCGCAGATCGCCGTTGTCATGGGTTCGTGCACGGCCGGCGGCGCCTACGTGCCGGCCATGAGCGACGAGTCGATCATCGTCAAGGACCAGGGCACCATCTTCCTGGGCGGCCCGCCGCTGGTCAAGGCGGCCACCGGCGAAGTGGTCACGGCCGAGGACCTCGGCGGTGGCGACGTCCACACCCGCCTCTCCGGCGTGGTGGACCACCTGGCGCAGAACGATCTGCACGCGCTGTCGCTGGCGCGCACCATCGTCTCGAACCTGAACCGCGTCAAGCCGCAACAGGGCGCGTTGCGCGCGTCCGAGGAGCCGAAGTACGCAACGGAAGAACTGTACGGCGTGATCCCGGTCGACACGCGCAAGCCGTTCGACGTGCGCGAGGTGATCGCCCGCGTCGTCGACGGCAGCGAATTCGACGAGTTCAAGGCGCGCTACGGCACCACGCTGATCTGCGGCTTCGCCCACATCTTCGGCATGAAGGTCGGCATCATCGCCAACAACGGCATCCTGTTCTCGGAGTCGGCCTTGAAGGGCGCGCACTTCATCGAGCTGTGCGCGCAGCGCAAGATCCCGCTGGTGTTTCTGCAAAATATCACCGGCTTCATGGTCGGGCGCAAATACGAAAACGAGGGCATCGCCCGCAACGGCGCCAAGATGGTCACCGCCGTCGCCACGGCGGCCGTGCCCAAGTTCACCGTTATCATCGGCGGCAGCTTCGGCGCCGGCAACTACGGCATGTGCGGGCGCGCGTTCTCCCCGCGCTTCATGTGGATGTGGCCCAACGCGCGCATCTCCGTCATGGGCGGCGACCAGGCGGCCAGCGTGCTGGCCACGGTCAAGCGCGACGGCATCGAAGGCAAGGGCGGCTCGTGGTCGGCCGACGAGGAGGCCGCGTTCAAGCAGCCGATCAAGGAGCAGTACGAGCACCAGGGCCACCCGTATTACGCCACCGCGCGCCTGTGGGACGACGGCGTCATCGACCCGGCCGACACCCGCATGGTGCTCGGCCTGGGCCTGTCGGCCGCGCTCAACGCCGAAATCCCCGACACCAAATTCGGTGTCTTCAGGATGTGACGATGACGACGCGCCCGCGATCAAACCCTCCCGCACCAACCGGTCCGCTGCGCGCCGTCGCGGCCGTGCCGTCACGTGGATCGGCGCGCGTCCCGGCGCGCATGGCGACATGGGCGCTGGCCGGTGCGCTGGCGTGCGCCGCCGCCGGGGCGCAATCGCAGACGCAAGTGAAGATGCTGCAGCCTTTGAGCGGCCCGGCCAAGCCGCAGCTGCCGCTGGTCGACAAGCGCATGGGCGAGCAGGTGGTCGACGTCCCCGCCACCATCGGCGGCGACCCGATCACGCTGCAAACGACGATCTTCAAGCCGCCGGGCGCCGGCCCGTTTCCGGTGCTGTTCATGAACCACGGTAAATCGGGCGGCGCCGACGCCCACCTGCAGGAACGGGCGCGCTACACCGTGCTGTCGAAGCAGTTCGTGCGGCGCGGCTACGCGGTGGTGATCCCGATGCGGCTCGGCTTCGCCGGCTCGGGCGGCATCTACGTCAACTCGCACTGCCGCGCGGAGCAAAACGGCGACGACCAGGCCAACTCGCTGTTCTTCGCCATGCAGTACGTGATGAAGCAGCCGTGGGCGGATCAAACCCACGTGCTGCTGGCCGGCCAGTCGCACGGCGGCCTGACGGCCATCGCCGCCGGCAGCCACAATATCAGCGGCGTGCGCGGCGTGATCAACTTCGCCGGTGGCGTCAACAGCCGCTCCAAATGCGACTGGCAGGGCGCGCTGGTGGAGGCATTCAAGGCCTACGGCACGCGCGGCAGGGTGCCCACCCTGTGGTTCTACGGTGCCAACGATGCCCACTTCGGGCCCAAGCTGGCCGAGGATCTGTACGCCGCCTACACCGGCGCGGGCGGCAAGGCGCAGCTGGTCGCCTTCGGCCCGTTCAAGAAGGATGCGCACGCGATGGTGCTCAGCGCCGACGGCGTGCCGATCTGGCTGCCGGAGACCGAGCGCTTTCTCAAATCGGTCGGCATGCCGACCGACGTCAAATACGCGATCAAGGAGTAGGCATGGATTTCACGACACTGAGCGTCACGCGCGAAGCTAAAACGGCCACCGTCACGCTGAACCGGCCGGACACGCGCAACGCCTTCAACGAAGAGACAATCGCCGAGATCACCCGCGCCTTCCGCGAGCTCGGCGCCGACGCCGACCTGCGCGCCATCGTACTAGCCGCGAACGGCCCGGCCTTCTGCGCCGGCGCCGATTTGAACTGGATGAAAAAAATGGCGGGCTACACGCGCGCCGAAAACCATGCCGACGCGCTGCAACTGGCCGAGATGCTGCGCACGATCTACCTGTGCCCCAAGCCCGTGGTGGCCAGGGTGCAGGGCGATTGCTACGCCGGCGGCATGGGCCTGGTGGCCGCTTGCGACATCATCGTCGCGGTCGATGAGGCCAATTTCTGCCTGAGCGAAGTGAAACTGGGCCTGATCCCCGCCACCATTTCGCCTTACGTGATCAAGGCCATGGGCGAGAACGCGTCGCGCCGCTACTTCCTGACGGCCGAGCGCTTTTCCGCGCGCGAGGCGCTGCGCATCGGCTTCGCCCACGAGGTGGTGGCCGCCGACGCCCTCGACGCCAAGGTGGCGGAGATCGTCAAGGCGCTGGTCAACAACAGCCCGCACGCGGTGCGCCAGGCCAAGGCCCTGGTGCGCGACGTGGCCGGGCAAACCGTCGACGACGCGCTGCTGGCCGACACCGCCGAGCGCATCGCACACATCCGCGCATCGGAGCAGGGCCGCGAAGGCGTGGCCTCGTTCCTCGACAAGCGCAAGCCGAACTGGCTGACGAATTGAAGAATCGGAGTTACTTTGCAAGAGAATAAACAAAGCGAATGGGTGGCGCGCAGCCTGCGCAGCGTATGGCACCCGTGCACGCAGATGCAGCACCACGAGACCGTCCCGCTGATCCCGGTCAGCCGGGGCAAGGGCGCGTGGCTGTACGACCATGAAGGCCGCCGCTACCTCGACGCCATCAGCTCCTGGTGGGTCAACCTGTTCGGCCACGCCAACCCGCGCATCAACGCCGCGCTGAAGGACCAGCTGGACACGCTGGAACACGCCATGCTGGCCGGCTTCACCCACGAGCCGGTGATCGAGCTATCGGAAAAGCTGTCCGCGCTGACCGGCCATGTGCTCGGCCACAGCTTCTACGCCAGCGACGGCGCCTCCGCCGTCGAAATCGCGCTCAAGATGAGCTTCCACTCGTGGCGCAACAACGGCAAGGCGGCCAAGCAGGAATTCGTCTGCCTCAAGGGCAGCTACCACGGCGAGACCATCGGCGCGCTGGCCGTCACCGACGTCGCGCTGTTCAAGGACGCCTACGGCCCGCTGCTGCGCGCCTCGCAAACGGTGATGTCGCCGGACGCGCGCCAGGCCGCCGAAGGCGAAACGGCGCAGGACGTCGCGCGCCGCGCCGCCGCCGACGTCGAACGCCTGTTCGCCGAAAAGGCGGACAAAATCGCCGCCATCATCATCGAACCGCTGGTGCAGTGCGCCACCGGCATGGCCATGCACGATCCGCTCTACCTCAAGCTGGTGCGCGAACTGTGCGACCGCCACCAGGTGCACCTGATCCTCGACGAAATCGCCGTCGGCTGCGGCCGCACCGGCACCTTCTTCGCCTGCGAGCAGGCCGCCATCTGGCCGGACTTCCTGTGCCTGTCCAAGGGCATCAGCGGCGGCTACCTGCCGCTGTCGCTGGTGATGACGCGCGACGACATCTACCAGGCCTTCTACAGCAGCGACGTCACGCGCGGCTTCCTGCATTCGCACTCATACACCGGCAACCCGCTGGCCTGCCGTGCCGCCCTGGCGACGTTGCAAATCTTCGAGGACGACGACGTCCTCAACGCCAACCGGGCCAGGGCCGCGCGCCTGACTGCGGCGCTGCAAGCGCTGGCCCAACACGAGCAAGTGCGCAACTTCCGCCAGCGCGGCATGATCTGGGCGTTCGACGCCATCGGCGCCACGCCGGACTTCTCGCGCCGCTTCTTCGCCACGGCGGTCGAGCACGAGCTGCTGATGCGCCCCATCGGCGCCACCGTCTACATGATGCCGCCGTATATCCTGGACGACGACGAAATCGACGCCCTGGCCGCCAACACGCTGGCCGTGTTCAACAAAACCATGGCGGGCTGACGATGGAGCTTCTAAACCAACTCGGCGCCCAGCTGCGGGCGCTCGACGAGCAAAGCCTGATCCGCAAGCGCCGCACCGTCGACACCCCGTGCGGTCCGCGCGTGACGGTCGACGGCCGCGAGCTGCTGGCCTTCTGCAGCAACGACTACCTCGGCCTGGCCAATCATCCGCGCCTCAAGCTCGCGCTGCAGGAGGGTGCGGCCATCCACGGCGTCGGCAGCGGCGCCTCGCACATGATCAGCGGCCATGGCCGCGCGCACGCCATGCTCGAGGAACGCCTGGCCGCCTTCGTCGGCGGACACCTGGAGGCGCCGCGCGCGCTGACCTTCTGCACCGGCTACATGGCCAACCTGGCCATCATCACCGGCCTGACCGCCGCCGACCGCGAAGCCGAGATCTTCTCCGAATCGCTCAACCACGCCTCGCTGATCGACGGCGCCCGCCTGTCGCGCGCGCGGGTGCGGGTCTACCCGCACGCCGACCTCGAAAAGCTCGCCGCCATGCTCGCCGCCAGCAACGCCGCCACCAAGCTGGTGGTGACGGACAGCGTCTTCAGCATGGACGGCGACCTGGCGCCGCTGCCGGCGCTGCTGGCCCTGTGCGAGCAGCACGGCGCCTGGCTGGTGGTGGACGACGCCCACGGTTTCGGCACCCTCGGCGCCCACGGACGCGGCGCGCTCGAGCACTTCAACCTGCGCTCGCCGCACATTGTCTACATGGGCACCCTGGGCAAGGCCGCCGGCGTCGGCGGCGCCTTCGTCGCGGCGCACGAGACGGTGATCGAAACGCTGATCCAGAAGGCCCGGCCGTATATCTACACCACCGCCACGCCGCCGGCGCTGGCGCACGCCCTGCTCACCAGCGTCGACCTGATCGAAGGCGAGGAGGGCATGAAGCGGCGCGCCCACCTCTGTGCATTGGTGGCACAATTGGACGATGCCCGGGTTGGGCTCAAACTGCATCGCTGGCAGCGCTTGCCGTCGACGACCGCGATCCAGCCGATCCTGATCGGCGATAATGCCGAGACCATGCGCGCCGGCGCGGCCCTCTACGAACAGGGGCTGTGGGTCGGCACTATCCGTCCCCCCACCGTCGCCCCGGGCACCGCGCGCCTGCGCGTGACGCTGTCGGCGGGCCATAGCAGCCTGGAAGTCGGGCGGTTGATCGCCGCCCTTAATGTATTGGTATTGGCATTGGAAAGGACGTCAGATGAGCCTCGATGATCCCGTCATAGCGGTCGATATCCCGTCGGACGCCCCGGCCGTCGCCGACGCGCTGGAAGTGGAGCACAAGCCGGAGCAAAAACCGCAGCCGGCCGCGCTGGCCAACGGCCTGCCGCCGCGCTTTTGCTGCTTCGTCACCGGCACCGACACCGAAATCGGCAAGACGCTGGTATCGTCGGCGATGCTGCACGCGCTGGTCAAGGCCGGCGTGCGCGCCTGCGGCATGAAGCCGGTGGCCGCCGGCGCCGAGCTGCGCGACGGCGAATGGCACAACGACGATTGCGACCAGCTGGCCGCCGCCGGCAACGTCCACCTGCTGCCGACCATCACCACGCCGTTCCTGCTCAAGGAGCCGGCCGCGCCACACATCGCCGCCGCGCTCGAGGGCATCGTCATCTCGCCGGTGCCGATCCTGGCGGCCTACGTCGAAATCAACGCCGCCTCGGACGCGGTGGTGGTCGAGGGCGTGGGCGGCTTCCGCGTGCCGCTCAACGACGACTTCGACACCGCCGACCTGGCCGAGCAGCTCGACCTGCCGGTGGTGCTGGTGGTCGGCCTGCGGCTCGGCTGCATCAGCCACGCGCTACTGACGGTCGAAGCGATCGAAGCGCGCGGACTGACCGTGATCGGCTGGGTCGCCAACGAAACCCAGGCCGACATGGCCTTCGCCGACGAAAACGTGGCCGCGCTGGCGCAGCGCATCGACGCCCCGCTGATCGGCCGCATCCCGCGCCTGGAACAACCGAGCGCCGAGGCGGCCGCCGCCCACATCGATTTCACCGGGCTGCCCAACTGGCCCGCCCAGAACAAACTTTGAACGAAGAAGGAAACACCATGTCCACGACCACCCTCCAAGAACCTAAAACCGTAGCCTTGCACCGCCCGACGGCCGCCATCACCCTGCCGCCGGCGGCGACCTGGCCGCTGGAAGACGTCATGGCGCTGTTCGACCTGCCGTTCAACGACCTGATGTTCCGCGCCCAGCAAACGCACCGCCTCAACTTCCCGGACGGCGACGTCGAACTGGCCACGCTGCTGTCGATCAAAACCGGCGGCTGCGAAGAGGACTGCGGCTACTGCCCGCAGGCGGCGCGCTACGACACCGGCGTCGAAGCCAAGAAGATCCTCGACATCGATACCGTGCTCGACGCCGCCCGCCAGGCCAAGGACAACGGCGCCACCCGCTTCTGCATGGGCGCCGCCTGGCGCAGCCCGAAGGAGCGCGACATGGACAAGGTCGAGGAGATGGTGCGCGAAGTGAAGGCGCTCGGCCTGGAGACCTGCGCCACCTTGGGTATGCTCGAGGAAAGCCAGGCGCAACGCCTGAAGGATGCAGGTCTGGACTACTACAACCACAACCTCGACACCGCGCCCGAGTTCTACGACAACGTCATCTCGACGCGCGAGTACCAGGATCGCCTCGATACCTTGGGCCGCATCCGCGAGGCGGGCTTGAAGGTGTGCTGCGGCGGTATCGTCGGCATGGGCGAGACGCGCCTGCAGCGCGCCGGCCTGATCGCGCAGCTGGCCAATTTGAATCCATATCCGGAATCGGTGCCGGTCAACCACCTGGTGCAGGTCGAGGGCACGCCGCTGTACGGCATGGACCCGCTCGACCCGTTCGAATTCGTGCGCACCATCGCCGTGGCGCGCATCACCATGCCGAAGGCGCGCGTGCGCCTGTCGGCCGGCCGCCGGCAGATGGGCGAGGCGGTGCAGTCGATGTGCTTCCTGGCCGGCGCCAACTCGATCTTCTACGGCGACAAGCTGCTCACGACCGAGAACCCGGAAGCGGAGGACGACCGCGCGCTGCTGGCGAAACTGGGCCTCAAAACCCGTGGCGCGGTGCTCGATTCGGCACCAAAGGAGAAGTGCGGCTGCTAAACCGCGCCGCTTGGCCGTGCTGGCAATTAACCCGCACAGCCAAGCGGGGACGTACCCCAAGGGGTACGTCCCCAAACCCGCGGCGCTGGCGGACCACCGGCACCGCGGCGGGTTAAAAACAAAGAGAATAGAGAGAGACAAAAAATGTTCACCAAAATCCTGATCGCCAACCGTGGCGAAATCGCCTGCCGCGTCGCCGCCACCGCCCGCCGCATGGGGGTGAAAACCGTCGCCGTCTATTCGGAAGCGGACGCCAACGCCAAGCACGTCGCCGTCTGCGACGAAGCGGTGCTGCTCGGCCCCGCCGCCGCCAAGGAAAGCTACCTGCGCGGCGACAAGATCATCGCCGCCGCCAAGGCCGCCGGCGCCCAGGCCATCCACCCCGGCTACGGCTTCCTGTCCGAGAACGCCGACTTCGCCGACGCCTGCGCCGAAGCGGGCCTGGTCTTCATCGGCCCGCCGGCGTCGGCGATGCGCGCCATGGGCTCCAAGTCCGCCGCCAAATCGCTGATGGAAAAAGCCGACGTGCCGCTGGTGCCCGGCTACCACGGCGACCAGCAGGACGCCGATTTCCTGCACGGCC
This sequence comes from uncultured Duganella sp., assembly GCA_963513825.1. Taxonomy (GTDB): domain Bacteria; phylum Pseudomonadota; class Gammaproteobacteria; order Burkholderiales; family Burkholderiaceae_D; genus Rugamonas. The sequence continues at coordinate 57,944 of CAUPRW010000019.1, read as the reverse complement.
AAGCCGACAAGATCGGCTACCCGGTGCTGCTCAAGGCCTCGGCCGGCGGCGGCGGCAAGGGCATGCGCGTGATCGAAAACTCGGCGCAGTTCAAGGACGCGCTGGCCTCGTGCAAGCGCGAGGCGATCAGCTCCTTCGGCGACGACAAGGTGCTGGCCGAAAAATACCTGCAGCGCCCGCGCCACATCGAAATCCAGGTGTTCGCGGACACGCTCGGCAACTGCATCTACCTGTTCGAGCGCGATTGCTCGGTGCAGCGCCGCCACCAGAAGGTGCTGGAGGAAGCGCCCGCGCCGAACATGACGTTGGAGCGCCGCGCCGCCATGGGCGAGGCGGCGGTGGCCGCCGCCAAGGCGGTTGGTTACGTCGGCGCCGGCACCGTCGAATTCATCGCCAACCAGGACGGCTCGTTCTACTTCATGGAGATGAACACCCGCCTGCAGGTCGAGCATCCGGTCACCGAAATGATCACCGGGACCGACCTGGTCGAGTGGCAGCTGCGCGTGGCCGCCGGCGAGCCGCTGCCGAAACAGCAGCACGAGCTGGCCATCAACGGCCACGCCATCGAGGCGCGCATCTACGCCGAAAATCCGGAGAAGGGCTTCCTGCCGTCGATCGGCACGCTGCGCCACCTGGCCACGCCGGGCGCGGTGTCGTTCGAGCTTGGCGGCGCCGCCAACAGCGCGCCGGCCGGCGTGCGCATCGATTCCGGCGTGCGCGCCGGCGACGCCATTTCGCCGTTCTACGATCCGATGATCGCCAAGTTGATCGTCTGGGGCGCGGACCGCAAGCAGGCGCTGGCCCGCATGGCGCAGGCGCTGTCCGAATACCAGGTGGTGGGCCTGGCGACCAACATCGCCTTCCTCAAGCGCCTGGTCGAGGGCCAGGCCTTCGCCACGGCAGACCTGGACACGGGCCTGATCGAGCGCAACCACGACAGCCTGTTCCCGGCCGCGCAGGCCGCGCCGCGCGAAGCGCTGGCGCTGGCCGTGGTGTCGCTGCTGGCCGCCGAAAAGCGCGACGCCGCCGCCACCAGCGCCAATCCGGCCGACCCGTGGGGCGTGGCGCTGGGCTGGCGCATGAACCAGCCGTATTTGCGCGCGCTGTCGTTCAGCGACGAATACGCGGAACCGTACCTTACCCACGTCAGCTACCGCGCCGACGGCTGGCTGCTCAGCGTCGGCGCGGATGCGCAACCGGAGGCGCTGGGCCTGGCGTCGCAGGACGTCGACGGTTACAGCATCAAGCTGGGCGCGCGCGCCGTGCGGGGCGCGGTGCGCCGCGACGGCGACGTGCTGCACGTGTTCACCGGCGGCGCCCACTACCAATTGACCTACAACGACCCGATGGCCCACGCCGGCGAGGCGGAGGCCGAGGGCGGCCGCCTGACCGCGCCGATGCCGGGCAAGGTGGTCGCGGTGCTGGCCACCAAGGGCCAGGAAGTAAAGAAGGGCGACGCCCTCGTCATCATGGAAGCCATGAAAATGGAACACACCATCGCCGCGCCGCACGATGGGGTGGTCGATGACATCCTCTACGGCGTTGGCGACCAGGTGGCCGATGGCGCACCGCTGCTGGCGTTCAAGACGGCGTAAGGGAAGATTCAAGGAGTTCATCATGCGCATTCTTTTACATCGGGCCGACGGCAAGACCGAGCCGTGGATCAAGGACTTCAGCAAGTTCCTGCCGGGGGCCGAATTCGAAATCTGGCACGCCGGCGAAGCGAGCCAGCCGTGCGACTACGCGGTGGTGTGGTCGCCACCGGAAGCCATGCTGCCGGAACTGGCGCAGGTCAAGGCCATCTTCAACACCGGCGCCGGCGTCGACGCCCTGCTGCGCTTTGGCGACGCCATTCCGCGCACGGTGCCGATCATCCGCCTCGGCGACGCCGGCATGGCGGCGCAGATGGCCGAATACGTCACCTACGCGGTGCTGCGCTACTTCCGCCGCTTCGACGAATACGAGGCCCAGGCACGCGCCGGCCTGTGGGCGCCTCTGCCGCAGCACCCGCGCGGCGACTTCGCCATCGGCGTGCTGGGCATGGGCGTGCTTGGCACGCGCGTGCTCGAGGCGCTGGCGCCGTTCGGCTTTCCGCTGCGGGGCTGGAGCCGCGGCGAAAAGCACATGCCCGGCGTGCAGTGCTACCACGGCGCCGAGGGGCTCGACACCTTCCTGCGCGGCAGCCGGGTGCTGGTGTGCATGCTGCCGCTCACGCCGGAGACGTCGAACCTCATCGACCGCACCAACATGGGCAAGCTGCCGGCCGGCGCCTACATCATCAACGTCGCGCGCGGCGCGCACATCGCCGAGCCGGACCTGCTGTCGCTGATCAAATCGGGCCACATCGCCGCCGCCACGCTCGACGTGTTCCGCAACGAGCCGTTGCCGGCGCAGCATCCGTTCTGGCAGGAGCCGCGCATCACCATCACGCCGCACATCTCGGCGCTGACCTTGCGCCGGGAAAGCGTGCAGCAGATCGCCGAAAAAATCCGCAAGCTCGAAAAGGGCGAACCCGTCGCCGACATCGTCGACCGCAACCAAGGATATTGAAGATGAACAGTCTGCCCCGGCAAGTGAAGATCGTCGAAGTTGGCCCGCGCGACGGCCTGCAGAACGAAAAGGCCAACGTGCCCGCCGAAGTGAAGATCGAACTGGTGAACCGCTTAACCAGCGCCGGCTTCCGCAACATCGAGGCGGCGTCGTTCGTCTCGCCGAAATGGGTGCCGCAGATGGCCACCAGCGCCGAGGTCATGGCCGGCATCGCGCGCAAGGACGGCGTGGTCTACTCGGCGCTCACGCCCAACATGCAGGGCCTGACGGCGGCGCTGGCCGCGCGCGCCGACGAGGTGGTCATTTTCGGCTCGGCGTCGGAGGCGTTCTCGCAAAAGAACATCAACTGCTCGATCGCCGAATCGATCGCCCGCTTCGAGGAGGTGGCCAAAACGGCCAAGGACAACGGCCTGCGCCTGCGCGGCAGCATCAGCTGCTCCTTCGGCTGCCCCTACCAGGGCGAGGTGCCGCTCGACGCGGTGGCCGACGTGGTGGGCCGCATGCGCGACCTGGGCTGCGACGAGATCGACATCGCCGACACCATCGGCGTGGCGACGGCGCGCCAGACGCAGGCGGTGATGGAACGGGCGATCCGGGAGTTTCACGTCGACGGGCTGGCGGGGCATTTTCACGATACTTACGGACAGGCGCTGGCCAACATCTACGCCAGTTTGGAGGTGGGCATTTCGATCTACCACTCGTCGGTGTCGGGGCTGGGCGGCTGCCCGTACGCCAAGGGCGCGACCGGTAACGTCGCTACCGAGGATGTGCTTTACCTCATGCAGGGGCTGGGGATCGAGACCGGCATCGATCTCGATGTCGTCGTTGATGCCGGACAGTTCATCTCGAACTTCCTTGGCCGTAAGGGCTCCAGCCGCGCCGGGAATGCCATCGCGGCCAAGCGGGCGGGTTGAGCTATCGACGGCTCGGGCATGGCAGATTACGCTGCGCTAATCTGCCCTACATTTGTCTGAACTGGCGGGTGAACGCTTCGCTCACCGATAACGTTTCCGGCCGCGCTTTTAACCGAATCTCCATCGCCATGCCATCGCGGTCGATCCGCTCGATGGCTTCGAGGTTGACGATCGCACCGCGATGCACCTGCGCGAACTGCCCCGGGTCGAGCTGCTCGATCAAACTCTTGAGCGGCACGCGTATCAAGGCGTCGCCGGTGGCCGTCGCCACCCGCGTGTACTTGCCGTCGGACGTGAAGAACTGCACGTCCTTGACCATCACCAGCCGCACCGAACTGCCGACCGACGCCTTGATCCACTTCAGGTACACGGGCGGCGCCTTGTCGAACAACTGCCGCCACAACTGCGACGCGACGGCGCCGCCCTCGCGCGCTTTCAAGCGCTTGACGGTGCGCAGCAAGCGCTCGGCGCTGAGCGGCTTGACCAGGTAATCGGCGGCGCCCGCGTCGAACGCCTTGAGCGCGTGCTCCGCATACGCCGTCACGAACACGATGCGGGTCGACTCCGGCACATGCGGCGCCACCTCCAGACCATTCAAACCCGGAATCTGGATATCGAGGAAAACCACATCCGGGCGCAGCGCCTCGAGCATCGCGACCGCCTCGACGCCACTCTCGGCCTGCCCGGCGATCTCCAGCTCGGGCCACAGCATCGCCAGCTGGTCCACCAGCTCCGCGCGCAGCAGCGGCTCGTCCTCGACGATCAAAGCGCTGGTCATGCCGCCTCCCGTACCGGCAGCGGCAGCGACAGCACGGCCTCGACCCCGCCCTCGTCCGGCGCGGACACCGTCAACGCGGCGCCCTCGCCATACAGCAGATGCAAGCGCTCGTGGATGTTGGCCAGCCCCAGCCCCTGCCCCGGCACGTCGCTCAAGCCGGCACCGTTGTCGCGCACCGTCAGCCGCAGCATGGCGCCATCGACGGCCGCTGAAATCAGTAGTTCGCCGGCGCGGGTCGCGCTCTCCAGCCCATGCTTGATTGCGTTCTCCACCAGCGAGATCAACATCGCCGGCGGAAAGGGCAGCGCCCGCACCGCGTCGTCGGCCTCGATCCGATAGCGCAGCCGCTCGCCCATGCGGATGCGCATGATGGCCAGATAATCACCGGCCAGCGCCAGCTCGCGTCCCACCGTCGAAGACACCGAGCGCATATCCGGCAAGGCGTTTTGCAGATAGCCGACCAGATGGTCGAGCATCGACTGCGCCGTCTCGCCGTCGGTGCGGATCAGGTATTTCAGGTTGGCGAGGGTGTTGAACAAAAAATGCGGTTCGACCTGCGCCTGCAGCGCCGACAGCTTGGCCGACAGCGCCGCGCGCTCGAGCTCATGCCCGCGCCGCGCCAGTTCCAGCGTGTGGTGGCGGCGCTTGACCTCGGCGTGCAGGTGGTGCGCCACCGTGCGCACGGCGTCCCAGGGCTCGCCCCTTTGCACCTGGAAGAACTCCAGGCCTAGGCGGCGCCGGACATGGATCCGCGCCGGCTGCCCCGGCTCTCCGGTCACCACCACTTCCGTGCGGCGCCACGGCCACAAGGTGCCCGGTGGCGCGATCACGATCCTGCCTTTGAACTGTTGATACGAAAACGCCGCCGGCCCCGCATAGCCGAGCTCCGTGCCCAGGGTCAGGCCCGACAGCGTTTCCGCACACAGGTCGAAGGTGCCAAGCGTGTCGAGCGGCGAGGAGACGGTCATGCGGGGACGCGACGAGATCATCTCCGGCGTCAGCGCGGTGCCGGCCTCGCGCAGCTTGCCGAGATAGCTCCAGCACATGGCGATCAGGGCAGGGAAGATGAACACGAAGTCGAGCAGCGGCAGCAGGTAGATCCAGTTGATATTGTGCGGCCAGGCTCCCAGGGACCAGACGTTATACGCCACCGGCGCCAGCACGCAGAAACCGCAAACCAGCACCGCCGCCAGCGCGTGCCGCAGCAGCGTTTGCAAAAAATACCTGCGCACCAGCGTGGCATCATGTGAAACGCGCGGCAGTTGGGCCTGGAACGGCAAATTGGACGACATCATGGCACCACCTCCATTTGGACTGAAGGCATTCTACCGAGCGCGCCGACGAAGCGGCCGGCCATGCGACGGACGCCGGAAAACCAGGCATGAAAGAGGGTGCGTCGCCGCCAACAGCGCCCGGCGGGCAAGCCGCCCCAAAGACGAGATCAACGGCCCGCAAATGGAAAAACCCCCGTTCAACGTTGCCGTCAAACGGGGGTTTTAAAATACTGGTCGGAGTACAAGGATTCGAACCTTGGACCCCCTGGTCCCAAACCAGGTGCGCTACCGGGCTGCGCTACACTCCGAAGAAGCAAGATAATACAAGCTGCCCCCGTATCCGTCAAGTGTCCCCCCAAGAATCATTATCTGCCATCGCCGATTTTTTTCAAGGTAAGATGCCGGGGTGTGTATAACTTAGCTAAAAAACCATGGACGCGACCCAGACTGTCGATGCGCCCGCCCGGATGCGGCGGCCGGGAATGATGTGGGGCGTGGCCGTGTCGGTGGTGTTGCACGCGCTGCTGATCTTCGGCTACCGGCTGACGGCGCCCGTGGCGGCGCCGCCGTTGCCGCCCGGCGCGGTCAGTCCTCTTTCAACTGCAGCGCGCGGTCGTAGAGCGCGTTTTTCTTGCGGCCGGTGATTTGCGCCGCCAGGTTGGCCGCTTGCTTGACCGAGCATTCGGTGAGCAGGATCTTCAGGATCCGTTCGGCCTCCACATCCTGCTCGTCTTCGGCCGCCGGCGCGCCGGCCAGCAGCACGACGAATTCGCCTTTTTCCCGGTGCGCGTCGGCCTTGATCCAGGCCTCGGCCTCGGACAGCGGACAACGGTGGATCTCCTCGAACATCTTGGTGAGCTCGCGCGCGAACACCACCTCGCGCTCGGGCTCGAACACGGCCGCCAGCGCCACCGCGCAATCGAGGATGCGGTGCGGCGCCTCGTAGAACACCAGCGTCGCCGTCACCGCGCGCAATGTGCCGAGGAAATTCTCGCGCTGCTTGGCCTTGGCCGGAAGAAAGCCGACAAAATAGAATTGGTCGTTGACCAGGCCGCTGGCCGACAAGGCCGTCACCGCCGCCGACGCCCCCGGCAATGGCAGCACGCGCAAGCCGGCCGCGCGCACCGCGTCGACGATGCGCGCCCCGGGGTCGGACACGCCCGGCGTGCCGGCGTCCGACACCAGCGCGATGCGCTCGCCGGCGCCGAGCCGGGCGATCAGCGTCTCGGCCACTTCGCGCTCGTTGTGCTGGTGCGCGGCGATGAGCGGCTTGTGCAGGCCGAAACGGGTCATCAGCTGCGCCGTGTTGCGGGTATCCTCGCAGGCGACCGCGTCGACCAGGCTCAAAACGTGCAACGCGCGCAGCGTAATATCGGTCACATTGCCGATGGGGGTCGCCACGATATACAAGGTTGCGCTAGGATAGGCCTGGTGCGCCGTTTCCCCCATGACGGGTAGGGTGGAAATGGCGCGGAATTCTTGGTCGGTCATTGGGGGTCGAATGAAAAGTATGAGGTTGTCGCTGCGGTCCGCGGCGATTACGACGATGTCGGTGGTTGCGGCGGTCGCGTTGAGCGCGTGCGGCAGCACGCCGATTCCGCCGATGGCGCCCATTATAAGCCCAAGCGCGCCGCCGCCGGCCCCGTCCCAACCGCTGCCCAAGCCGCCGCCGGAGCCGACCCCGCCGCCGGCCGAGACCTTCGCCATCGACCTGCCCGGCGCCGCCACCGCGCCGGCGGCCAACCGCGCCGACGCCGCCGCGCCCGAGGGCCGCCTCGCCGACGAGCGCGCGCGGCCGTCGAACGCCCCGCTCAACATGGGGCTGATCCTGCCGCTGCGCTCGGAAACCCTGGGCGCGGCCGCCGAATCGCTGCGGGCCGGCTTCATGGCCGCCTGGGAACGCGACCGCGACAACATCACCGTCACCGTCATCGAAACGGGCGACGCCTCGCAGGACATCCTGTCGACCTACGCCGACGCGGCCGGGCGCGAGGACATCATCGTCGGCCCGCTGGCCCGTTCGGCCGTGGCCGCGCTGGCCGCCAGCACCCTGGTCACCAAGCCGACCATCGCGCTGAACTATCCGGAGGGCCACGGCGGCGCCGGCGCCGCGCCGCTGCCGCCGCAGATGCTGGCCATGGGCTTGTCGATCGAGGAGGAGGCGCGCCAGGCCGCCCAGTGGGCCGGCGCCGAGCATCCCGGCGCCAGCGCGCTGATCCTGACCACCAGCTCGGCCTGGCAGCGGCGCGTGGCGGCCGCCTTCGCCGGCCAGTGGCAGCGCCTCGGCCAGCCGGTGCGCATGGTCGAGCTGAACGCGCCCAACGGCTACCTCAGCGATCCGGACCTGGTGGCGCTGCGCGCGCGCCTGGCGCAGGACCCGCCCGGCCTGCTGTTCTCGGCCATGGGCGCCGACCAGACCCGCCAGCTGCGCGGCGCCCTGAGCGCGCCGGTGACGACCGAGCCGACCAACCCGACCATCAGCACGGCCGACGCCATGCCGGCCCAGCCGCCGGTGCCGGTGAGCTCGTTCGCCGCGCTGCCTGTGTACGGCACCTCGGCCCTCAATCCGGGCGCCACCACCGCCTTCGCCGGTCCCGAGCTCGAGGGCGTGCGCCTGCTCGACCTGCCGTGGCAGGTGCAGCGCGACCATCCGGCGGTGATGGTCTACCCGCAGCCGCTGCAGGCCGGCACGGCCGACATGGAGCGCCTGTACGCGCTCGGCATCGACGCCTACCGGGTGGCGCGCGAGATCGCCCGCCACCCGGCCGGCCGCTTCCACATCGACGGCGTGACCGGCCGCCTGACGGTCGACTTCGGCCAGGGCGCGGCCAGCTTCGAGCGCGTCGAGCAGCCGGCCATCTACAAAAACGGCGCGCCACAGGCCGTTCCCCGGTGAGCGCGCCATGCCGTCGCCACGCCAGCGCGGCGGCGCCGCCGAACCCACCGAGCGCCAGCGGCTAGGCCGCCTCGGCGAAGAGCGCGCGCTGGCCCACCTGCGCGACCAGGGCTTGACCCTGGTGGCGCGCAACTTCCTGTGCAAGGTCGGCGAAATCGACCTGATCATGCAACACGGCAGCTATCTGGTGTTTGTCGAGGTGCGCCAGCGGGCGGCGGCCGGCTTCGGCGGCGCGGCCGCCAGCGTCACCCCGGCCAAGCGGCGCCGGCTGGTCAACGCGGCCCAGTACTATTTGCTGCGCCATCCGTCGCCACCGCCATGCCGCTTCGACCTGGTTGCCATCGATAATGAAATATTGTCATGGATACAAAACATCATCGAGTTGTAAGCATTTTTAACAGAGCTTGTCCGGCTCGTTGGGCGGCTGCACTATAATCAGCACACTATGAATAATCAACGCATCCTGGCGCACTTCCACGAAAGTGCCGAAATCAAAATCCAATCCGCCACCGTCCTCGCGCCGCACCTGGCGCAGGCGATCGAACTGATGTTCTCGGCGCTGTCGAACGGCAACAAGATCCTGGTGTGCGGCAACGGTGGTTCGGCCGCCGACGCCCAGCACTTCGCCGCCGAGCTGGTCGGCCGCTTCGAGCGCGAGCGCTTCCCGCTGCCGGCCATGGCCTTGACCACCGACACCTCGATCCTGACGGCGGTGGCCAACGACTACAGCTACCGCGAGATCTTTTCCAAGCAGGTGCAGGCGTTCGGCCAGGCCGGCGACATCCTGCTGGCGTTCTCGACCTCGGGCAACTCGGCCAACGTGATGGCCGCCATCGAAGCGGCGCTCGAGCGCGAAATGCGCGTCGTCGCCATGACCGGCAAGGGCGGCGGCGCCATCGGTAAAATGCTTACCGACGCCGACGTCCACATCTGCGTGCCGGCCGACCGCACCGCCCGTATCCAGGAAGTCCATCTGGTGTCCATACATTGTATTTGCGACGGCATCGACGTCGCGCTATTCGGAGGAGATGCGAATGACTAATCCCGGTGCCATCTGGAAGACCATCCAGCGGCCGCTGGCCCTGAGCGTGCTGTGCGCAACGATGCTGACGTCGCTGACGGGCTGCATCGCGCTCGTCGCCGGCGGCGCCATCACCGGCACGCTGGCCGCGTCCGACCGCCGCACCTTCGGCGCGCAGACGGAGGACACGGCCATCCAGGTCAAGGGCGCCAACAAGGTGCGCAACGTCGTCGGCGACGCCGGTCACATCAACATCAACAGCTTCAACCGCCGCGTGCTGCTGACCGGCGAGGTGCGCGACGAGGCCATGAAGGCCGCCGCCGAGCGCGAGCTGCGCGGCGTCGAGGGCGTCATCTCGGTCACCAACGAGCTCGAGATCGCCGGCCCGGCCAGCTACACCTCGCGCTCGAACGACACGCTCATCACCACCAAGGTCAAGGCCAGCCTGGTCGACGCCAAGGATATCTCGGCCAACTCCTACCAGGTCGTCACCGAGCGCGGCACGGTCTACCTGCAGGGCCGCGTGACCGAGCGCGAGGGCCGCATCGGCGCCGACATCGCCCGTGGCGTGAGCGGCGTGAACAAGGTCGTCAAGGTGTTCGAGTACATCACCGAGGACGAGTACAAGCAGTACCAGGCGACGCCCGCCCCGGCTCCGGCCCCGGCGGCCGGCTCGAACGCCGACAGCGGTGGCGCCACCACCCACTCGGTGCAGTAAACCGGGCATCGCGGGCGCCGTCGGAAATACCGGTCTATAATGGCCCCACCCCCTACGGCGCCCGACACCATCATGCAAGATACGCTTACCTCCCCCGTTTCCCCGTCCAAGTCCGCACCGGGCTGGATCAAGCCGGTGCTGGCCGCCGTGGTGCTCGCCGCCATCGGCTTTGGCGGTTACGTATCGCTGACCAAGCGCCCGGTCGCGCCGGACGTCGGCTTCGTCACCATCAAGGGCGAACAGATCTCCGCCGACAGCCTGCGCGGCAAGGTCCACATGGTCAATTTCTGGGCGACGTCGTGCACCACCTGCGTGGCCGAGATGCCGCAGATGGTCGAAACCTACAACAAGTTCAAGCCGCAGGGCATGGAATTCATCGCCGTGGCGATGAGCTACGACCCGGCCAACTACGTCATCAACTACGCCGAAACGCGCCACTTGCCGTTCAAGGTGGCGCTCGACGTCAACGGCGCGGCCGCCAAGGCCTACGGCGACGTCAACATGACGCCGACCACTTTCGTCATCGGCAAGGACGGCAAGATCCTCAAGCGCTACCTGGGCAAGCCCGACTTCGACGAGCTGCACAAACTGCTGGCCAAGTCGCTCGAAGGCTGAAGTTCACGTGTGTCACGTAGGGCGGATTAGCGTAGCGTAATCCGCCATGCTCGAGCCGCCGACAACGCACGCAATGGCGGATTACGCTGCGCTAATCCGCCCTACGCCTCAGAACCCCGCTTGCGCCGACAAGTACAAGCCGTGCTGCTTCCTCGGATTGAAGATGGTGATATCGCCCAGGTCCGCATACGCCGCCGTCAGCGAAAAATGCTTGGTCGGGAACCACGCCACGAACGCATCGTAATACGCCTTCTCCTCATCGACGCCCAGGTTATGCGGCTTGCGCCGGTACTCGGCGCCGACGGCCAGCTTGCGCGTGACCAGATACGCGGCGGACAACTCCGGCATCAAGCGCCGCCCCCGGTGCAGATCGCCCCCAAAACCAAGCAAACCCATCTGGTTCGCATTGGTCGAGCGCAGCGTCGCGTTCAGCAGCAAGCTTTGCTCGAACAAAATCTTAGTCGCGGCCACGTAATAATCGTAGCCATGATCATCCTTGGCGCCCAGCTGCGTCACATTGGTCACGCCCAGCGCGCCCAGGCCGCCGACGCCCTTGTTCTTCTTGTACATCGCCCCGACGGCGATCTGCGGCAGCCAGCGGTCCTGGTCGTAGACGGCGTCCCCGGCCACCTTCACCTTCACACCGACGATATCCTGCTCGATATCGAGCCGGTCGAGCGGCGCCAGGCTGCCCTTGAAGTGCTGGTTGGCCAGCGACACCTCGACCCGGTCGGCCACGCCGATCGCCACGCCGTAGCTGGTCAGCTTATAGTCCTGGGTTTTGAGGTAGGTGTAATGCGTGTTGGCGCCCCAGCTGTCGCGCGTGCCGTAGCCGCTGATCAGCGCCCACGGCACGATGCCGCCGCCGCCGGCGCCCTCGACCTGGCTGACGCCGCCGGTGGCGAGGAACTTGCCCATGTCCGGCATGGCCTGCGCGCCCGCGCCGCCGGCGCACAAGGCCGCCAACGCCGCCAGCGTGTTTTTGAGAGTGGTGTTTTTCACTAGGTGGCTCCCGGCCCGGTTATTGGGTGACGATATCGCGCTGCATCGGCGCCAGCTTGGCGATCAGCTTGTTGGCCACGCTGGTCGGCACGCCGTTGCGCTCCATGGCGATCTGCAGGTCCTCGGTCAGCGCGTTGAACATCGCGTTGGTCACCTTCAGGTCCTGGTGCACAGTGGCCATGTCGCGCACGGTGCCGACGCCGTCCATCGTCTTGTCGCGGTATTTGCCGGTGTACTTGCACGGGCCGCCGGCCAGCTCGCAGAACTGCTCGCGCAGGCGCACGTTGAGTTGCTCCATGTCGAAGTCGGCGAAGCCGTGCTTGATGCGCGGATCGGCCAGCACGATGGGGATGAAGGTATCGACGATTTTCTTGATGCCTTCCTTGCCGCCCAATCCCTGGTAGACCTTGTCGTCGGGATAGGGGGTCTGCGGGGTCTGCGCTAGCGCCAGCGCGCACGCCAGCAGCAGGCCGAGGCCGGCGCCGGCCATCCTGGTGATACGGTTCATTGCTTGTCCTTGTGCTCGGATGTTGTCCTCGCACAATTTATCAGCTATTTGGGGAACAAAACCATTTGTGTGCAGCGGAACAACGCTATCGTTTTACCAGTGGCCTGGCTGGTCACCACGGCGTCCCACACCTGCGTGGTGCGGCCCAGGTGGACGGCCTTGGCGGTGGCCACGACCACGCCTTCGCGCGCGGTGCCGAGGTGGTTCGATTTCAGTTCGATGGTGGTGAAATTCTGCGCGCCCTCGGGCAGGTGGGCGAAGCAGGCGTAGCCGCAGGCGGTGTCGGCCAGGGTGACCACGCTGCCGGCGTGCAGGAAGCCGTTCGGCGCCAGGTGCTTGGCCGCGACGTCGAACTGCGCCACCAGCCCGCCCTCGGTCACCGACGTGATGACGATGTCCAAGTGGGACGGCAAGGTCTCGGCGCCGAACTGGTTGAAGTACTCGGGGGTGAATTTTTGAGCGTCCATCGCAAGCCTCTGATGTTGGTTTAGCTAGCGATCATAACAATTTTCACAACTTCCAGCTCCCGGGAGGCGTCGAGGAATTCTGGATAGTTGCCGCATCGGCGGGAAAGAATGTAGTGGGGCGATTTTTTACCAAATCGCTCCATCGGACGGCTCGAACTACCAGGCTAATTTAGTCGCTTCAACTCCGCATAGAAATTCTCGTGTGAACCCAAGCTTAGGAGGACTACCGAGACCGGCTGCAACTTTGTGGGACGTAGCTGATACGCCAGCAAAATCTCCTGCTTGTTAAGTTTAAACTTGTGCACAAAAATCCCGGCCAGGTCGCCTTTCTTTTCTTCCCCGATTGCGGGGTCGTTGGCAACAGCCTTCACAGCTTTATCTACAACAGACTTATCTTTCGAATGAAGCTTTTTGACCGCCTTCGCGAATGTTGGCGTGACAAGAACTTCAAGCACCGTCATGTCCCGAACTGGTACGGCGTCAACATTCCGGCCTTGGCCTCTTGCGCGGCGAGCAGCGTGTCCTTGATGAACTGCAGAGGTAAGCCGGGGTTCTCATCCACCGCCTTGCCCAAGCGCGCCCAATATTCAATCTGCTTCGGCACAGAGCGGTGCTCGGCCGCAGCGTGGGGCTTGGCCATCTCAACTAAGTCATCCGATAATTTCAACGCGATTGCCATCATTCACCTCTCGACTGGAGGTTTTAGTATGCTTCCATATGCAACCTTTTGCAACCTGTTTCAAACAACGGGGCAGCGTGGCGATACGGTCACATCACCCGCACCCAAGCGCCCTTGTACAGGATCGGGCCCGTGGGGCCGTTCGGATTGGGCGAACCGCCCTTCGGCTCCAGCGTCACGGCCAGCAGCGCGACGTCGTCGCCGATGGCCTTGCTCGTCAGCGCCAGCTTGACCTCGCCTTGCCCGGCCAGCAGGCCCAGCGAGCGCGGATTACCCTGCTTGGGCACCGCCCACAGCTCCAGCGACTTGTCCGCTGGCACCGGCGCGTTGCCCACCAGGCGCACCGTCAACGCCTTGCGGGCCGTGTCGCCGGTCAGCACCAGCGCGGTCTGCGACTTCTCGTCGGTCAGCGTGGCGACATAGTCGAGCCGCGGCGCGTCCAGCGTGCGCGTGGTGAGGACCACCACCAGCAGGGCCGCCAGCGCGCTCGACACCACGCCCAGCGAGCGCCAGAACGTGACCGACTCGTTGCGCCAGAACTGCCACGCCGGGTGCGCGCGCCGCAGGTTCAGGCGCCGTTCGATATTGGTCCACACCTCGCGGCGCGGCGCCTGCGCGGTGGCGAACTCGGCCAGCGGCGTCAGGCGGTCGGCCCATTCCTGGGTGGTGCGGCGCAGCGCCGCGTCGTTGTGCAGATAGCCTTCGAAGCGGCGCCGCGCGCCGCCCTTGAGCGTGCCGAGCACGTATTCGGCGGCCAGCTTCTCGCGCAGCGGCCCATTGTCGCGCAGGTTCATGATTGCTCCCGCTTCGTCAGGCAGGCCTTGAGCCGCTCCAGGCTGCGGCGTATCCACGTCTTGACGGTGCCAATCGGCAGCGCCATCTGCGCCGCCACCTCGCTATGCGACAGGTCGTGGAAGAACGCGAGGCCCACCACCTGCCGGTGCAACCCCTCCAGCGCCGACATGCAATAGGCCAGGGCCTTGGCGTCGCTGCTCATTTGTAGTGCCTCGATCGGCGTGGCGCCCGGATCCCGCAATGCATTGATGACCTCGCTGTCAAACTGTTCCCCATCGATTTCGGTGGTCACGTCGCTGCGGCGCAAGAGATCGAAAGCCTTGTTGCGCACGATGGTGGTCATCCACGTCATCGGCGCGGCCAAGTGGCTTTGATAGCTGCCGGCGTTGTTCCAGATGGCGACGAAACTCTCCTGCAACACTTCTTCGGCCAGTTCGCGCTTGTTGAGTATACGCAAGGCGAAGCCAAACAGTTTCGACGATGTGGCGTCGTACAGGGAACGGAAGGCGGCGGCATCGCGGTTGGCGGCGCCTTGCAGCCACGCGCGCAGCTGCTGGGGATCGAGTGAATGGACGTCGGACACTGCTCGCCTTGACGGTGATGATGCATGAATGGAAAACATCTTGGGCGTGTGAAAAATACCATACTCCCTGCCGCGCACGAACAAAAATTATCGGGTCATCAATTGAATCCGAACCGCGCGCCACACCGTACATGTTTCCAACTTGGAAATAACACGGGGGAGACCGGATGGCGATCAAACGCAAACTGGCCGCGCTGTGCGCGCTGGCGATACAACAAGGCGCCGCGCTGGCCGCCGACGACGCCGACGCGGCCAGCGCCTCGATGAGCCGGGTGACGGTGCTGGCCCACTACGACAACGCCGTCGGCACCTCGGACGCGGCCAGCCAGGGCACGGTGACGTCGAGCCTGATCGCCAGCCGCGCGGCGCTGCGCACCGGCGAGCTGCTCGAATTCGTGCCCGGCATGATCGTCACCCAGCACAGCGGCGACGGCAAGGCCAACCAGTATTTCCTGCGCGGCTTCAACCTCGACCACGGCACCGACTTCGCCACCTACGTCGACGCCATGCCCGTCAATATGCGCAGCAACGCCCACGGCCAGGGCTACTCCGACCTGAACTTCCTGATCCCCGAGCTGGTGCAGCGCATCGACTACAAGAAGGGCAGCTACTTCGCCGACGAGGGCGACTTTTCGTCGGCCGGCGCGGCCCACATACGGCTGGCCGACCGCCTGCCCGAGGGCACGGCCAGCGTGACCGTCGGCCGCAACGGCTACCGCCGCGCGCTGCTGGCCGACTCGTTGGCCGCCCCGTTTGGCGGCGCCGGCGGCACGCTGCTGTACGGCATCGAGCTGGGCCGCAACGACGGGCCGTGGCAAACGCCGGAGCAGGTGCGCAAATACAACGCCCTGCTGCGCTACAGCCACGGCGACGCCCAGGACGGCTACAGCGTCACCGCCATGGCCTACCGCAACCGCTGGAACGCCACCGACCAGGTGCCGCGGCGGGCCGTGCAAAGCGGCTTGATCGGCCGCTTCGGCACGCTCGACCCCACCGACGGCGGCGACACCGCCCGCGCCAGCCTGTCGTGGGACATGCACCGGCGCGACAACGGCCGCGTGACCGAGGCGTCGGCCTACCTGGTGCGCTCGAGCCTCGATCTGTACAGCAACTTCACCTACCTGCTGGCCGATCCCGTCAACGGCGACCAGTTCCAGCAGAGCGAGCAGCGCACCATGGGCGGCTTCAACGCCAGCCAGACCTGGCTCGACAACATCGCCGGCGTCGACATGCGCAACAAGGTCGGCCTGCAGACGCGCTACGACCACATCGCGCCGATCGGCCTGTACGCCACGCGCGCGCGCGAACGGCTCGCCACCGTGCGCGAGGACCGGGTCCGGGAGGCCAGCGCCGGGCTGTACCTGGAAAACACCAGCTACTGGCTGCCGACCTTGCGCACCATCGCCGGCCTGCGCTACGACGCCTACCGTTTCACCGTCAACGGCGCCGACGCCAGCGCCAACAAGGCCTCGCCCAAGCTGTCGCTGATCCTCGGGCCATGGGCCGGCACGGAATATTTCATCAATTACGGCGCCGGCTTCCACAGCAACGACGCGCGCGGGGTGCTGGCGCCCGGCGCGGCCGCCGCCACGCCGCTGGCGGGCACGCGCGGCGCCGAGCTCGGCGTGCGCAGCGAGCTGGTGCCCGGCCTGCAAAGCTCGCTGTCGTTGTGGACGCTCGACATCGACTCCGAACTGGTGTTCGTCGGCGACAGCGGCGACACCGAGGCCGGCCGCGCCAGCCGCCGCCGCGGCGTCGAATGGAGCAACCACTACATCGCCGCCCCGTGGCTGCTGTTCGACCTCGACCTGTCGGCCTCGCGCGCGCGCTACCGCCGCGACGACCCGGCCGGCAACCGCGTGCCCGGCGCGCTCGACAAGGTGGCCTCGTTCGGCGTCACGGTCAAGGACGTGGGGCGCTGGTTCGGCGGCATGGAGCTGCGCTACTTCGGCCCGCGCCCGCTGATCGAGGACAACAGCGTGCGCTCGGCGTCGACCGCGCTGGCCTACGGGCGCGTCGGCTACCAGCTCGGCAAGCGCACCCGGCTCACGCTCGACGGCTTCAACCTGTTCAACCGCCGCGCCAGCGATATCGACTATTACTACGCCTCGCGCCTGCCGGGCGAGGCGGCCGAGGGCGTCGACGACGTCCACTCGCATCCGGTCGAGCCGCGCAGCTGGCGGCTGACGCTGTCGCACAACTTCTGAAAATATTTGTAAAAAAATCTTATCGAATCTGAATCTGGTCTGAACGGACCCGCGTATACCAGCGTGCAGTCCAATCAAATCAACCAGTTGGGGAGAAATCGAATGCAAACAATCTTCAAGCAGGCGCTCTATGCGGCCGTGCTCGGCACACTGGCCGGCGCCATCGCACCGGCGGCGATGGCGTCGAGCCACCGCGAGGCACCGTTCGTCACGCAAAGTCCCAAGGTCGACGCCACCGACTTTTATATGTTCCGCAGTTACGAAAGCGGCCGCGCCGGTTTCGTCACGCTGATCGCCGACTACGTGCCGCTGCAGGACGCCTACGGCGGCCCGAACTACTTCGCCATGGACCCGAACGCGCTCTACGAGATCCACATCGACAACAACGGCGACGCCAAGGAAGACTTGACGTTCCAGTTCCGCTTCACCAACACCAACAAGGACACCAAGCTCACCGTCGGCGGCAAGGAAGTATCGATCCCGCTGGTGGTCAACGGCGGCGCCATCGCCGGCGTCAACGCCCCCGACGCCAACGTGCGCGAAACCTACACCGTCAACGTGGTGCGCGGCGACCGCCGCACCGGCACCAAGGCGGCCGTGACCAACGTCGCCGGCGGCGCCGTGTTCGACAAGCCGCTCGACAACATCGGCAACAAGTCGATCCCCAACTACGCCGCCTACGCCGCCGCCCACGTCTACAGCGTCAACATCCCCGGCTGCTCGACGCCGGCGCGCCTGTTCGTCGGCCAGCGCAAGGACCCGTTCGTCGTCAACCTCGGCGAGACCTTCGACCTGGTCAACATCAAGGCACCCGCCACCGAATTCTCGGCCGGCGCCGAAAAGGGCGCCAAGGACGACCTGGCGACCAAGAACGTGACCGCGATCGAGCTCGAAGTGGCGGCGTCGTGCCTGACCGCGTCGGCCGGCGGCGACCCGGTCATCGGCGGCTGGACCACGGCCAGCCTGCGCCAGGGCCGCCTGCTGAACCCGACGCCCAATTCAAGCGCGCCATCGAAGGAGGGCGGCGCCTGGACCCAGGTCTCGCGCCTGGGCGCGCCGCTGGTCAACGAAGTGGTCATCGGCTTGAAGGACAAGGACACGTTCAACGCCAGCAAGCCGTCGGGCGACGGCCAGTTCGCCACCTACGTGACGAATCCAACCTTGCCGGCGCTGATAGAAATCCTGTACGGCAGCGCCGGCGCCAAGGCGCCGACCAACTTCCCGCGCAACGACCTGGTGGCCGCCTTCCTCACCGGCGTCAAGGGCTTGAACCAGCCGGCCACCGTCACCGCGTCTGAAATGCTGCGCCTGAACACCTCGACGCCGGCCGTCGCCATGGGCGCGCAAAACCGCCTCGGCGTCATCGGCGGCGACAACGCCGGCTTCCCGAACGGCCGCCGTCCCGGCGACGACGTGGTCGACATCGCGCTGCGCGTGGTCATGGGCAAGCTGTGCACCTTGAGCCTGGGCTGCGTGCCGACCGACGCGCCGGCCGGCGGCCTGCACTTCACCGACGGCGCCTACCTGGACGACAGCTTCTTCAACGCCTCGTTCCCGTACCTGAAAACGCCGATCGCCGGTTCGCCGCAGATGTAAGGGGGACGACATGAAATCCCTTAAATATCTCAGCGTGCTATGTGTGCTGGTACTGAGCGCCTGCGGCGGCAGCAGCGACCCGATCGCCTCGGCGCCGCCGCCGACCACCACGCCGCCGCCGGTGGTCGCGCCGCCGGTCGGCATGGTCGACAGCTTCTTCGCCGCCGTGATGTCGCTGATCGGCGACGGCAGCGAAACCACCACCGAGCCGACGGCGACCGACGCCGTCGCCGTCACCACGCCGGATGACACGGAACCGGCGACCGTAAAGTAAGCCAGTAGTGGCAAGGGCGGACGCCGCACGGTCCGCCCTTTATGCATCATGAGGTACCCATGAAAACAATCATCGCCATCGCGCTTGGACTGCTCGCCATCGGCGCGCGCGCAGCGCCTTACATTCCGTCGAACGGCAAGCAAGTGATCGAAACGCTGCCGCGACGCGGCGATCCGGTGCAGCAGCAGCTGCGCAGCCTGCGCGCCGAATTGAGCGCCAAGCCGACCGACGTCGCGCTGGCCGCGGACGTGGCGCGCCGCTACATCGCGCTGGGCCGCAGCGAAACCGATCCGCGCTACCTCGGCTACGCGCAGGCCGCGCTGGCGCCGTGGTGGTCGCAGGCCGCGCCGCCGCCGCAAGTGCGCCTGCTGCGCGCCACGCTGCTGCAAAGCACCCACCAATTCGGTCCCGCGCTCGACGACCTCAAAGGCGTGCTGGCGGCGCAGCCGGACAACGCGCAAGCGTGGCTGACGCAAGCGACCGTGCAAACGGTGCGGGGCGACTACGCCGGCGCCACCGCCAGTTGCGCGCGTTTGTCGAGCCTTTCGATAGAGCTGATCACCGTCACCTGCATCGCCAACGTTGGCACGGTCACGGGGCGGTCGCTCAAGAGCGAGCAGTTGCTGGCGTTGACGCTCGAACGCAGCACCAACGCGCCGGTGGAACTGCGCGAATGGGCGCTGACCTTGCTGGCCGAGATGGCCGAGCGGCGCGGCGACGCCGGCGTGGCCGAGGCGCGCTACAAACGCGCGCTGGCGATGGCGCCGAACGACAGCTATCTGCTGGGCGCTTATGCCGACTTCCTGCTTGGGCAAAGCCGGCCGGCCGAAGTGCTCACGCTGTTGCAGGATCAAACGCGGATCGACGCCCTGCTGCTGCGCCGCGCGCTGGCTTTGCGCCAGCAGGGCGGCCAGGCCAGGGCGCTGGCGATCGACGTCAAGGAACTGGCGGCGCGCTTCGACGCGGCCGCGCAGCGCGGCGACACCGTGCACCAGCGCGAGCAGGCGCGCTTTGAATTGCAGCTGCGGGGGAACGCGGCGCTGGCGCTGGCGCTGGCGAAGAAAAACTGGGCGGTGCAAAAGGAACCGGCCGACATCCGCATCTATCTGGAGGCGGCGCTGGCCGCGCGCGATCCCGGCGCGGCCAGGCCGGTGGTCGATTGGGTGGCGCAGCACCACATCGAAGACGTCGCCGTCTCGAAACTCGTAGGGCGGATTAGCGAAGCGTAATCCGCCGTGCCTGCGCCGCCGACGGCTCCGATGGCGGATTACGGCGTTCCGCCTAATCCACCCTACGCGTCCACCAACCACCAACCAACGGAAGCATGATGGCACGTCTACTCTTACTCTTCGCGCTGCTGTGCGCCGCGCTGGCCCCTGCGCAAGCGCACAAACCGAGCGACAGCTACCTGTCGCTGACGGTGCAAGGCGAGCACCTCACCGGCCAATGGGACATCGCGCTGCGCGACCTCGATTTCGCCATCGGCCTCGACCAGGACGGCGACGGCAAACTGACCTGGGACGAAGTGCGCGCCCGCCACGCAGCCATCTCCGCCTACGCGCTCGAACGCCTCAAACTGTCCACCGGCGGCGCCGCCTGCGCCGTCACCCCGACCGCGCAGCTGATCGACGACCACACCGACGGCGCCTACAGCGTGCTGCGCTTCGCCGTCGCCTGCCCGGCGCCGGTGGCGCAACTTGTCATCGACTACCGCCTGTTCGCCGACCTCGATCCGCAGCACAAAGGCTTGCTGCGCCTGACCGACGACGGCGCCACCTCGACCGCCATCTTCGACCCGCAGCACGCGCGCCAAACCCTGTCGCTGCAGGCGCCGGACCGCTGGCACCAGTTCGCCACCTACATCAAGGAAGGCGTCTGGCACATCTGGATCGGCTACGACCACATCCTGTTCCTGCTGTCGCTGCTGCTGCCGGCGGTGCTGCTGGCCGCGCCGGCCAACAACCTGCGCGGCGCCTTCATCGACGTGCTCAAGGTGGTGACCGCGTTCACGCTGGCGCACTCGCTGACCTTGACGCTGGCCAGCCTGTCGCTGATCGCGCTGCCGTCGCGCCTGGTCGAATCGGCCATCGCCGCCTCCGTGATCCTGGCCGCCGTCAACAACCTCTATCCATTGTTCCGCGGCCGGCGGCCGGTGGCCGCCTTCGTGTTCGGCCTGATCCACGGCTTCGGCTTCGCCAGCGTGCTGATCGACCTCGGCCTGCCGCAAACGACGCTGCTGGCAAGCTTGTTCGGATTCAATCTCGGCGTGGAGATCGGGCAATTGTGCATCGTCGCACTATTTTTACCGTTGGCATTTTCGCTGCGACATACGCTGTTCTACCGGCGCGTGCTGACCGGTGGCTCGGCCGCGATCGCCTTGCTGGCATTGGTCTGGTTCGTCGAGCGCGCCTTCGATATCCAGATGTGAGCGATCACGCGCGACTTTGACCCAGCTCCCGTCGATTGTCTTTTTGTTCAGCTACGATCAACGCCACTTTCACGATCGCGGGGAACAAAATCATGTGCGGAATATGGGGCATCATCAACAATGGCGCGCCCCAGTGCGACAACTCTGCCGCGCTGGCCGACGCCTTTCGCTACATCGAGGGACGCGGACCGGACGCGCGCGGCGCCAGGCAGGTGGCGTGTCGCGGCCATGGCGTCACGCTGGCCCACAGCCGGCTGGCCGTGATCGAACTGTCGGCGCTGGGCGCGCAGCCGATGGTCGACGGCGCCTCCGGCTGGAGCATCGTCTACAACGGCGAAATCTATAATTACCGCGAAATCCGCGCCACGCTGCAGGGCGGCGCACCGGCGTTCGGCGGCGGCAGCGACACCGAAGTGCTGTTGCGGGCGTGGGCGCGCTGGGGCGTGGGCGCGCTGCACCGGCTCAACGGCATGTTCGCCTTCGCCGCACTCAACGAACGCACCGGCGAACTGTGGCTGGTGCGCGACCGCTTCGGCGTCAAGCCGCTGCTGTGGGGGCGCTGCCCGAACGGCGACATCACCTTCGGCTCGTCGGTGGCCGGCGTGGCGCGGCTGGTCGGCACCGACATCGACACCGGCTACTGCGCGCGCGGCGTGCGCTACAAGGCCTACGAGACGGCGCAATCGGGCTCGCCCTACCAGCACGTGCACGCGGTGCCGGCCGGCTGCTGGGTCAAGTTCCAGCTCGCGCCCGAGCGCATCGGCGTGAGCGAAGGCCGCTGGTATGCGCTCAGGGACGCGGTGGCGCGGCGGCGCGCCGCCATCGCCGCCAGCGGCGACGGCAAGCTGCTCGACGAATGCCGCGCCCTGCTGGCCAGCGCCGTCGAACTGCGGCTGCGCAGCGACGTGCCGGTCGCGGTGTCGATGAGCGCGGGGCTGGACTCGGCATCGATCGCCTGCATGATGCAGAAGCTGGGCACGCCGGCGCGCGCGTTCTCGTTCGGCGCGCCATCGGAGCCGGCGTCCGAGGGTCCGGCCACGGCGGCGCTGGCCGGCGCCGCCGGTATCGACGTCACCTATGTGTGGCCGCGCTACACCGGCTGGGACCTGCACGAGGCGCTGGAGCGAACGCTGGCCTTCCAGGAGGCGCCGTTTTCCGGCCTCAGTCCGATCGCCCAGAACGCCGTGTTCGGCGCCGTCGGCGCGGCCGGCGTCAAGGTGCTGCTGGGCGGGCAGGGCGGCGACGAGCTCTTCGCCGGCTACCGCAAGTTTTCCGTCATCGCGCTGCGCGAGGCGCTGCACCGGCGCGAGCGCGTGGACGCGCTGCGGCTGCTGTATTCGCTCGGCGTGATGCTCGCGCACGAGGCCGGCCAGGCGCGCATGTACTGGCAAAACCTGGCGCGCTACCGGGGCGCCGCGCGCCAGGCGCCCGCCTTCCGCCTGCTCGACTGGGAGGCCGGCGCCTGCAACCTGTGGGGCGAGGCCGGGCTGTCGCTGGCGGACCGGCAGATCGAGGACATCCAGCAATGGAGCCTGCCGACGCTGCTGCGCTACGAGGACCGCAATTCGATGGGTTACGGCGTCGAGACGCGGCTGCCGTTCATGGACTACCGGCTGGTCGAGTTCGCGCTGGCGCTGCCGACGCGCATGAAGATCGCCAACGGCTACGGCAAATGGCTGCTGCGCGACGCCGCCCGTGGCATGGTGCCGGACGTGGTGCGGCTCAACCGCAAAAAGCGCGGCTTCGACGTCACCCAGCGCTGGGTCGCGCAAGGCATCGGCGCCAGCCTGCGCGGCAGCATCTTCGACCACGCCACGGCCCTGCAGGGCGCGCTCAAGCGCGACGGCAAGCTCGACGCGCTGTTGTCGGACGCCGCGCTCGCGCACGACCCGGAGCTGCTCGACGAGGCCCTGCTGCTGGCCTGGCTGGTCGATCCGGCGCGCGCGCCGCGCAGGCGCGCCGGCCCGTCGAGGCTGGCGGCGTGACGGCGGGGGCGGATCATGAAAATCTGCCATTTTTCGTCGGTGCATCCGGGCCTCGACATCCGCATTTACCGCAAACAATGCGTCTCGCTGGCGCGGGCCGGCTTCGACGTGCACCTGGTCATCGGCGCCGACGCCGCGCAGGTGGCCGAGGCGGCCGGCGCCGGCGTCACCGTCCACCCGCTCGCGCCGGCCACCGGGGGACGGCTGCGGCGCATGGTCGCGCGCGGCTGGCGCTGCTACCGCGCCGCGCGCGCGCTCGACGCCGACGTCTACCACTTCCACGATCCCGAGCTGATCCCATATGGCTTGCTGCTGGCCCGGCAAGGCCGCACGGTCGTCTACGACCTGCACGAGGACTTGCGCGCCGACATCCGCTCCAAGACGTGGATACCGGCCGCGCTGCGCGGCGTCACCGGCGCGCTGGCGCGGCGGCTCGAGCACCACGCCGCGCGCCGCTTCGCCGCGCTGGTCGCGGCCACGCCGCACATCGGCGCGCTGTTCGCGCACAGCGCCAGGCGGGTGGCGGTGATCCACAACTACCCGGCCATCGACGAGCTGGTGGCGCCGTCGTCGGCGGCGCTCAAGGCGGTGCGGCGCGACAGCGTCTGCTACGTCGGCGCCATCAACGAAATGCGCGGCATCCGCCACGTCGTCGCCGCGCTGGAAATGGCGCCGGTCACGCTGCTGCTGGCCGGGCGCTTCGACCCGCCCGCGCTGCGCGACGAACTGAAGGCCTACCGCGGCTGGCGCCAGGTCGAGGAGCACGGCTTCGTCGACCGCAAGACGGTGGCCGAGCTCATGGCGCGCAGCCTGTGCGGGCTGGTGACGCTCAAGCCCGAGCCGAACTTCCTCAACTCGCTGCCGATCAAGCTGTTCGAATACATGTCGGCCGGCGTGCCGGTGATCGCCTCGGACTTTCCGCTGTGGCGCGGCATCGTTGAGGACGCCGAATGCGGCATCTGCGTCGACCCCGAAAATCCCAACGCCATCGCCCGCGCGATCAACTACCTGCTGCACCATCCGGAGCAAGCCGACGCCATGGGCCGCAACGGCCAACGCGCGGCCGCCAGCAAATACCGCTGGGACGTGGAAGCCGCAAAACTGGTCGCCCTCTACCACTCCCTCGGGGTCAAGTCTGACATTTGGACACGAGCCCAGCTGTAACTTGAGATTTTTGTGAACAACCCGTCAGGTGACCACCATGGCCAGACCATTGAGACTTGAATTCCCCGGCGCGCTCTACCACGTCACGTGCCGGGGCAATCGCCGTGAGCAGGTTTTTTGCGACCGGCAAGACCGCCGCGTCTGGCTTGAAGAGATCGCGCGCATGTGCGACCGCTTCCACTTCGTGATCCACGCCTATTGCCAGATGACGAACCATTATCACCTGCTCGTCGAAACGCCCGACGGCAACCTCGGGCAGGGAATGCGGCAACTCAACAGCGTCTATTCCGGCTACTACAACCGCCGCCACGGCCTGGTCGGCCACGTGCTACAGGGCAGGTACAAGGCCATCCTGGTACAGAAGGAAAGCTACCTGCTCGAACTGGCGCGCTATGTCGTGTTAAATCCCCTGCGGGCCGGCATCGTCGATAAATTGGAGGACTGGGAATGGAGCAGCCTGCCCTTCATGCTGGGCGAACGCCCTGCGCCGTCGTGGCTCAACACCGACTGGCTGCTGGCGTCGTTTGGCGAGGATCGCGCCTCGGCAAGAGACGCCTATCAGGCATTCCTGCTGGCGGGAATGGAAGCGGAAAGCCCGTTGGAGAGAGTCGCGTTCCAATGCATATTGGGCGACGACGACTTCATCGCGCAACACGGGCAAGCCGCGGCGCAGACGCTATCCGGCGAGGTCGCGCGGGAGCAACGGCGCGCGACCGCCTTGCCGCTGGCGCACTACGCGGCGAAATTCTCCCCGCGCGAAGAAGCGATCGCGCAGGCCTACCATTCCACGGCGTACACGATGAGCGAAATCGCCGCGTATTTCCAGGTATCGCTGAAAACGGTAAGCCGGACGATCGCGGCGCTGGAAAAAAACCGGTCGACCGGCCTACAACAGATGAGGCCGTGTCCAAATGACAGACTTGACCCCGATGTTTAGACGGCGGCGAGGACGTTGTGGGCTTGTTCGTCGGCGTGGTAGGAGCTGCGCACCATGGCGCCGACGGCGGCGTGCTTGAAGCCCATCTTGTACGCTTCTTCCTCGAACATCTTGAACACGTCCGGGTGCACGTAGCGGCGCACCGGCAGGTGGCTGTTCGACGGCGCCAGGTATTGGCCGATGGTGAGCATGTCGATGTTGTGCTCGCGCATGTCGCGCATCACTTGCAGGATCTCGTCGTCCGTCTCGCCCAGGCCGACCATGATGCCCGACTTGGTTTTGACTTCCGGGTAGAGCTCCTTGAACTCCTTGAGCAGCTGCAGCGAGTGCATGTAGTCCGACCCCGGGCGCGCTTCCTTGTACAGGCGCGGCACCGTTTCGAGGTTGTGGTTCATCACGTCCGGCAGGCCGTCCTTGAAGATGTCGAGCGCCTTTTGCAGGCGGCCGCGGAAGTCCGGCACCAGCACTTCGATCTGCGTCTTCGGCGACAGCGCGCGCGTGTTCTGGATGCATTCGACGAAGTGGCCGGCGCCGCCGTCGCGCAGGTCGTCGCGGTCGACCGAGGTGATCACCACGTAGCTCAGGCGCAGCTCGGCGATCGTGCGCGACAGGTTGCCCGGCTCTTCCTTGTCGAGCGGGTCCGGACGGCCGTGGCCGACGTCGCAGAACGGGCAGCGCCGCGTGCACTTGTCGCCCATGATCATGAAGGTGGCCGTGCCCTTGCCGAAGCATTCGCCGATGTTCGGGCAGCTCGCCTCTTCGCAGACGGTGACGAGCTTGTTCTCGCGCAGGATGTCCTTGATCTCGTAGAAGCGGGTCGAGGCCGACGCCGCCTTGACGCGGATCCACTCCGGCTTTTTCAGACGCTCAACTTGCTCGATCGGCACGATCTTGATCGGGATGCGCGCCGTCTTGCTGGCGCCTTTTTGCTTTTCGCTCGGGTTGTAGGCGGGGGCGATGCTGGAGGTGGTGTCAGTGGTCATTTGGCTGCGTGCCCTCGCGGGCATGGTTTGGTTGTTCGTGTGTTGCTGCTGGTTCTACATGGGCCAGGACGCGTATGAGCTCGTCGGCCAACTGCTGTTGCACGTCCGACAACTGCGCCTGGGCGCCGACGGTGCGCATGTCGACTGTTTCCAGCCCGGCATAGCCGCAAGGATTAATCCAGGAAAACGGGGCCAAATCCATCGCCACATTGAGCGACAGCCCATGGTAGGTGCAGCCGTTGCCGCGCACTTTCAAGCCGAGCGCGGCGATTTTGGCGCCCCGCTTCGGCCCGCCGGCCATGTAAATGCCCGGCGCGCCTTCGACGCGCTCACCGACGAGATTATACGCCCCTAATACATTGATGATCGCTTGCTCGATTTTATGGACGAATTGGCGGGCGTAGAGCTTGCCGCCGGGCTTGTTGCGGCGCAGGTCGATCAACAGGTAGATGACCACCTGGCCGGGGCCGTGGTACGTCACTTCGCCGCCACGGTCGGTCTGCACCACGGGTATGGCCGCCGCGCCGGCCAGCAGGTGGCCACGGTCGGCGCCCAGTCCAAGGGTGAACACGGGTGGATGCTCGACGATCCACAGTTCGTCGCGCGTGTCCGGCGTGCGCGCGTCGGTGAAGGCGCGCATCGCGGCGAAGGTGCTGTCGTAGTCGGCGTGGCCGAGGTGGCGGACCAGCGCCGGCTCGGTGTGGGTAGGGGACGTCATGCCGCCATTATAAATCAGCCTGAAAAGCGGGGCAGGCGGCCGGCCCCGGCGATTCCACGTGGCGCCACGCCGGGCGCGCGGCGCCGACGCCCCGGCGTCAACGGCCGGGCGCCAGCGGCACCGCCTTACCCCGGCTGATGCCGCGCCAGCCATTGCTGGACCGACGGCCGCCGCCACTGCGCGGCCGCGTAATCCCGCAACGCTTGCGGCACGGCGTCGCCGTTGAAGATCAGCCGGTTGAGCATCATGGTCAAATCGACATCAACGATCGACCACTCGCCAAACAAGTGCTCCCCCCGCACCAGCTGCCCGGCGACCTGGATCAGCTTGGCCGCCGCCGCCTGGCCGTCGGCCGTCAGCGGCGCGCCGGCCTTGCCGAAAAACACGGTCTCGGTATCGCGCTCGACCCGCACCGGCACCAGGTCGCTGCGCAGCCACGCCTGCACCTGCCGCGCCCGCGCGCGCTGGCGCCGGTCCGCCGGGTACAGCGCCACGTATTCGGGCGCCGGGAAGCTGTCCTCCAGGTATTCCGTGATCGCGCTCGACTCGGTCAGCACGAAGTCCCCCTCGACCAGCGCCGGCACCCGGGCGGTGAGGGCGCGCGCCGCATAGTCTTCGCGCCGCTGCTCGCCGGCCGCCAGATCGAGCGTTTTCACGGTGAAGGGCACGCCTTTTTCGGTCAACGCCACAAAGGCGGACAGGGCGTAAGGGCTGGTAAACAGGCTATCGACATACAGGATCAAGGACATGGCGGCTCCGCTTGGGTAGATTTATTCACATGGTAGACCTTGCCGTAGCGCCTGTATAACGTTATATTTTCGTGATTCTAGCTAATTTTATTCACATAGTTATCCACAGCATGCCGACTTGATGAGCGCACGCCGCCTGCCCAATTTTTCCGCCCTGCGCGCCTTCGAGGCGGCGGCACGCCACGAGAACTTCTCGCGGGCGGCGGAGGAATTGCATTTGACGCATGGCGCGATCAGCCACCAGGTGCGGGCGCTGGAACAGGAATTGGGCAGGCCACTGTTCGTGCGCCACGGCCGCCAGGTGAAAATAACTAGCGACGCGCTCAAGTTCGCCCAGTTCCTCGGCAAAGCCTTCGCCGACATCGCGCTGGCGACCGACGCGCTGCGCGGCGACAACCTGGCCAAGCGGCTGACGGTGACGTCGATCCCCTCGTTCGCGGCGCGCTGGCTGGCGCCCAGGCTGGGCCGCTTCATCGATTTGCATCCGGATATAGAGGTGGTGCTGCAGTCGAGCGGGCAGTTGCAGGACCTGGGACGCGGCGGCATCGACGTCGGCATCCGTTTCGGCCGGGGCAACTATCCCGGCCTCGTGGTGGAACGCCTGATGGGCGACGTGTACTACCCGGTAGTGAGCCCCCACTATCGCGGCGGACGGCTGCCGCAGACGCCCCGCCAGTTGCCGGGGCTAACGCTGTTGCGCTCGGTCGAGCCGTGGACGCCGTGGCTGCGCGCGGCCGGGGTAGACATGGCCGAGCCGTCGGGCGGGGTGATGTTCGAGGATTTGTCGATGCTGATACGCTCGGCTGCCGACGGCAACGGCGTGGCGCTGGTGCGCCATGTGGTGGCGATGCAGGAGATCGCCTCCGGGCAGCTGGTGCGGCTGTTCGACATCGCCACGCCGTGCCCGGACGAGTATTTCTTCGTCGCGCCGGCCGCCGCCGCCGAGCGGCCGCAGGTGGTGGCGTTCCGCGACTGGCTGCGCGAGGAGATCGCCGCCTTCCAGCGCCAGCAACGGGGCTAACTTACATGACGATCTTGACCATCGGGTGGGCCGACAGCTCCGAGTACAGCGCGTCGAGCTGCTCGCGGCTGACGGCGCGCACGGTCACGGTCAGGCCGGTGTAGTTGCCCTTGCCGGACGGGCGCACTTCCATCTTGCCTTCGTGGAAGTCCGGATCGTGCTTTTGCACCACCAGCACGATGGTCGGCGCGAAATCGATATGAGTCGGGCCCATCACCTTGATCGGGAAGTCGCTCGGGTATTCGATGAGGGACTCTGACGGCGGGATCGCTTGCATATGTATTCCAATCAAAAAAAGACCGGCGGCGCCAACGCGGCGCCACCGGCCTCCATTGTAGCCAATTCCCGGCCGCAACCGGCAAAGGCAAGGCGGCGCAGGCCTGCCAACCTTGACCGACGGCCGGGATGGAAGGGGCAAAAAAAAAGCCAGCCCGTGGGCTGGCGAAGACTATTCTCTGTCGGGAATTACATAGAAAATAGCAGGCAAAGGGGGACGGTCGCGATGGCGTCGCGCGACGGACATCATGGTCCTTTTGCCGCGCCGCCACCGTTTGGCGATGTCCCCACTGTAGGCAAGACGGGGACGCCGCGCCAGCCGATTGCGACGAACTGCGGTTTTCGCCGCCTGAACGGCTATTTCCTAGAACTTTGCGGTGCATTTCGTTCGGGTCTTCTTTTTGCCGCCAGCGTAGGTGGTGGTGGTGTGCACATAGCAGGCGACCTCGCCTTCGGGGTTAATGAGCGGCGAGACGGAAAACTCCTCTTTCAACACCAGTCTGCCCTGCGACCAGCAATACTTCTGGGTCCCGACATCCATGGCCCCACCTTTCCAAAAGCCGGAAACACAATGCTTATCGCTCGGATCAACATCCAACCCGCCGATGCCAGACAGTAATTCGTGCAGGACGAAACGCCCGCGGTCGGGCTCATACAAGAACGCGGTATTGCTGGTGTTGCCGATGGCGGCGACATCGCTGGCAAAGACCAGATCGCCGCAGCCGTCATTGTTGAAATCCCTGGTATCCAGGCTATCGGCGGCCCCCTCGTCGCCGCCGTAATAGTATGTTTGATTGTCGAGCACCTGCACGGTTTGGCCGGTACGGTCCGTAATGCGAATGCTGCCCACCGTGGGATCGGCCGCCGTTTTCGGCACCCAGGCAAAGGTGAACATGTCCCGGGCATCGAGGCTGCATTGCTTACCTGCGCTCCAGGCCGGTGCCGAGGCCAGCCCCAGCAAAATAAGCAACATCGTGCGCCTATAGTCACGCATTATTTTTCTTCCTTACCGGCCGCGCCGCGTGCGCGCTGCGGGGTGTTAGCGCTTTCGATCACTGCAGGTTGGCGCGGTTGCCGCGTTCGCGTCCCTGGCCCTGTCCCTCGTTGTTGCGCCGCGGCGGCTCGTTGCGCACCGCCGGCTGGCCTTGCGGCTGCGCTGGCGGTTGATGTGCCTGCTGCGGCGCCTGCGGCGGACGCTGTGGCGCCTGGAACTGCTGCGGCTGTTGCTGGAAATGCGGCTGCGGCTGTGGTTGCTGCATCGGCTGCGGTCGCGGCTGCGGTTGTTGCGGCTGCGGCTGGAACGCGGTTCGCTGCTCGCGTTGTTCACGTTGGTCGTCACGCTGGCGCGCCGGCCGGCGACCATTGTCGTCATCGCGGTTGAAGCGGTCGCGGTTCGGATAGCCGGGCGCCCCCGCGCCGGGCGTCTGCGCCGCCGGCCGGTTCGAGTGGTAGCCGGGGCGCAACTCGATCGCCACGTCGTTCGGATTGATGGTCTGCGCCGGCGCGTTCGGCGTGCCGAACTGACCGGGTGCGAGCGTGGTGGTGAGCTGCGGCCGCCCCGGCGCCTGCGGCAACGCTTGTGGCTGCGATGGCGCCGTGATCACCCGCCCCGGCTGTTGCTGGCCGTTGTTGCGCGTAAAACGGTCGTCGCGGCCGTCGCGGTCGAAACGCCCATCGCCGACGCCGCGTCCGCCACGGTCGGGCCTGCCGTCGCCGTCGCGGTCCTGCCAGCCGCGCCGGTTCGGATCGACCACGCGCGTGCTCAAGGCCGGCGCCGGCGGCGCCACGGGCACCGCGTTCTGGGCGAAATTGCGCGGCGGGATCACCACGCCGCCGCGATTGACCGGCACCGTGTGCCGGCCTTCGAATTGCTCGCGCGGCAGCATCGTCACGCCGTCGCGGCGGTCCGGCCGGTTCGCGCGCGAGGTGTACGGCCTGCCGTTGAAATTCCACGTCAGGCGCGATTCGTAATTGTTCGAGACGCGGTAGCCGGGCACGTAACGCTCGCGCGGCGACAGCGGGAACCAGCCCAGGCCGGGGCCGCGATGCTGGTGCGAGTAACCGTCGCCGCCGACCCAGCCGACCAGCGCCGGCGCCCACACGGGACGCCCGGACGGCCGGCCCGGGGCCCAGAACCAGCGGCTGTTGACCGTCACCCAGCGCCCGTAATGGGACGGCGCGTAGCCCCAGGGCGCGTTGTCGACCCAGGTCCAGCCCCATGGCGCCAGCCAGGTCCAGCGGCCGTCGCGGTACGGCGCCCAGTCGACGCCGACATTGCGCGGCGCCCATAACGGGCCGTACTCGACGCTCTCGGTCCAGCTGCCGTTGCGGTCCAGCTCCTCGTAGCCGGTGATGCCGCTCGACACATAACGGCTGGTCACCACCGCCTCGGATTGGCGGTCGCGCTCGTCGGCCCAGACATCGAAGCCGTCGCGCCCGGCCACGCCGGTGCTGACGTCGGTGCTGTTGACGTCGACCTTGCGGCCGTTGCTCACCACCATGGACGTGCCGGCCCCTTCGACCCGGGCGCTGCCGCCGAGCACATACACCTGGCTGGTGTCGGCGATGCGCTCGACGTCGACCCGCACCACGCCCGGCTCGAGCAGCGTGACGCGCGCCTGTGGCGTGCTCAGCTCGAAGTCGCGCAGCGACTCGGGGCTGCGCACGCGCACGCTGACGCTGCCGTAATTGAGGCGCAGACGCAATAAATCGTCGTCCATGTCGAGGATTTCAAGGTCGGAGTCGGCGTCGAGCCGCACCGCCGTCGAACCGACCCGGAACTCGGTGCGCGCGCCGCGTCCCGTGTTCAGGTGGTTGGCGCCGGTCACCGGCCAGTTCAGCGAGGCGGCGACCGGTTCGCCGTCGCCGTCGTCGCTGCCAACCAGCGTCACCTGGCCCTGGACCGCCGAGATGCGGCCCACCACGGCGGGCGGGTCGGCCAGGGCCAGCGTACTGAAGCTGGCCAGGGCGGCCAGCACGACGGACGGGATGATCTTGCGGCTCATGGCAGCTCCTATGTTTAATCCACCTATAACGCCGCAGGCCGCGATTCGACTACCGGGGTTACAAATAATTGCAAATTAAATCATAAATCACGTTGCCGCGCCGCCACGCTTGACGAAGAACAGGGCCGCCCCCACCCCCATCAACAAGCCGCCGAACACGCGGTTTTGCTTTTTGACGGCGCGCGCGTCGCGGAAAAAGCGCTGCATCGACGACGCCAGGTAGGCGTAGCTGTGCATGACGACCAGATCGATGCAGCACATCGTGGCCGCCAGGATCAGCAATTGCGGCAGCAACGGCGCGTGCTGGTTGATAAACTGCGGCAACACCGCCACCATGAAAATGATGCCCTTGGGATTGGTGGCGTTGGTCAGGAAACCCGTCAGGAAGCGCTTCTTAAACGACGGCACCGTCGCCGCCGCCTGCTCTTGCCCGGTGCCGACGGCCACCCTGGCGCGCCACTGGCTCAGGCCGAGGTAGATCAAATACAGCGCGCCGACCGTCTTGACGACGTTGAACGCCACCTCGGACGCCAGCAGCAGCGAGCCGACGCCGGCGCCGGCGATGAAAAACACCAGCAGCAAGCCCGTTTGCAGGCCGAGGATGGTGCCGCTGGCGCGGCGCACGCCGTACGCCAGGCCGTGCGACATCGACAACACGGCGCCCGATCCGGGCGAGACGGCGATAATGCAGGCGGCAATGAAAAACCCCATCCAGGTGGCAAAGCTCATATCGGTTCCATTATTTTCACGGGACGCAGCACTGTGCTGCGAGGCAACGCACATTGTAGCCCCGAAGCCACATCCCGACACGGCCGGGCTGGGGTAAGATTGCTGCGTTAATATCGCTCCTTCAACATTGCCACTTCACCACGGACCCCACATGACCGCTTCCACCCCCTCCACCCCGCAAGGGAGCCGCTGATGGCCGGCACCAGCCTGCTGGCGCTGATCGACGACATCGCCTCCATCCTCGACGACGTCGCCCTGATGAGCAAGGTGGCGGCCAAGAAGACCGCCGGCGTGCTCGGCGACGACCTGGCGCTCAACGCCCAGCAGGTGGCCGGCGTGCGCGCCGAACGCGAACTGCCGGTGGTGTGGGCGGTGGCGCGCGGCTCGCTCAAGAACAAGGCGATCCTGGTGCCGGCGGCGCTGGCCATCAGCGCCTTCCTGCCGGCCGCCATCACGCCGCTGCTGATGGTCGGCGGCCTGTACCTGTGCTTCGAGGGCTTTGAAAAGATCGCCCACGGCATCCTGCACAAGGACGAGAACGCGCGCGAGAAACAGGCGCTGGCCGCCGCCCTGGCCGATCCGAACGCCGACATGGTGGCCATGGAAAAGGACAAGATCAAGGGTGCCGTGCGCACCGACTTCATCCTCTCGGCCGAGATCATCGTCATCGCGCTCGGCACCGTGGCCGGCGAGCCGTTCACCGAGCAGGCGCTGGTGGTGGTCGGCATCGCCCTGCTGATGACGGTGGGCGTGTACGGCATCGTCGCGGCGATCGTCAAGATGGACGACGCCGGCCTCTACCTGAGCGAGCGCGGCAACGGCGCCGTGCGCCTGCTCGGGCGCGTGCTGCTGGCCGCCGCGCCCAAGCTGATGAAACTGCTGTCGGTGGTCGGCACGGCCGCCATGTTCATGGTCGGCGGCGGCATCCTGGTGCACGGCACGCCGGGCACCCACGACATCGTCCACCACGCCACCGAGGTGGCCGCGGCCGTGCCGGCGCTGGGCCCGGCGCTCGCCTTCGTCACCCCGAGCGTGATCGACGCCGTCGCCGGCGTGCTCGCCGGCGCGCTGGCGCTGGTGGTGGTCACCGTCGGCGGCAAACTCTTGCGCGCTGTCAAGAAGCCGGCCTGACGCTTCTGGTTTGATGGGAAGAGGCGCGCCATCCCGGCGCCATCCTCCCCCCAACCGAAGGAGTTCCCATGGCCCAGAACCAACCCTCCACCGCCTTCATCGGCGCCTCCTGGCTCGCCCTGCTGGCCGGCGCATCCACCTTTTTGATCGGCCTGTGGAACGCCGGCATGCAGCTCAACGAAAAAGGCTACTACTTCACGCTGCTGATGTACGGGCTGTTCGCCGCCGTCTCGCTGCAGAAATCGGTGCGCGACCGCGCCGAGGGCATCCCGGTGGGCGGCCTGTATTTCGGCCTGTGCTGGCTGTCGCTGCTGCTCGCGCTGCTGTTGCTGACGGTCGGCTTGTTCAACGCCGCGCTGACGCCGAGCGAAAAAGGCTTGTATGCCATGGCTTTCGTGCTCAGCCTGTTCGCGGCGGTGGCGGTGCAAAAAAACGTGCGCGACGTCGGCGCCACCGGGCAGGCCGACGCGCCGCGGTGAACGGCACGCCACCGCTGCGGCGCGGGTACTCCATTTATTTCGCGCCGCCGGCGAACTTTTCCATCCGCTCCCGCTCCAACACCGAATAGGCCTATAGTTTCATGGAGCAAGCAAGATGGACGTCCTACAGCGACACTTACGCATGGCGCTCGACGCCGCGCGCATGACCATCTGGGATTCGGAAATCAACGATGGCAAAGTGATCGACAGCACCGTCAACTGGATCGGCTGGGGCACCGGCCTGCTGGGACTGCCCGTTGGCGACCTGGCCCAGCCGTTCACCCAATTCCTCCAGTTCGTCGTGCCCGACGACCGCGAGCGCCTGCTCAACACCATGCAGGAAGCGGTCGACCGCGGCTCGGGCTACGATGTCGAATACCGCATCGCCTGGCGCGACGGCAGCCACCACTGGCTGGCCGCCAAGGCCCACGTCTTCTCCGACGAGCACGGCCGGCCCTCCGGCACGCTCGGCATCGTCTGGGACATCACCGACCGCAAGCGCAGCGAGCAGGACGCCGCGCGCGAGCGCGAACAAGCGGCCGTCACCCTGCGTTCGATCGGCGAGGGCGTCATCACCACCGACGAGCACGGCAAAACCCGCTACCTCAACCGCATCGCCGAGCAACTGACCGGCTGGAGCG
The DNA here is from genome assembly GCA_963513825.1 of uncultured Duganella sp. Taxonomy (GTDB): domain Bacteria; phylum Pseudomonadota; class Gammaproteobacteria; order Burkholderiales; family Burkholderiaceae_D; genus Rugamonas. The sequence continues at coordinate 22,821 of CAUPRW010000019.1, read as the reverse complement.
GCGACGAGGCGCGCGGGCTCGACATCGGCGTCACCCTGCCGCTGATCGACGACGACGGCCAGCCGCTGGCCGAGCACGCGGCCCTGCAATGCCTGCGGCTGCGCCAGACCATCAGCATGCCCTCGCACAACCAGCTCGTCACGCGCGAGGGCCGCCGCGTCGCCGTCGAGGAGTCGGCCGCGCCGATCTGGTCCGACGCCGGCGAGCTGCTCGGCGCGGTGGTGGTGTTCCGCGACGTCAGCCACGAGCGCAAGCTGAGCAAGCAGCTGTCGTGGAACGCCAGCCACGACATGCTCACCGGCCTGATCAACCGGCGCGAGTTCGAGGTCCAGATCGCCAACGCGCTGCACAGCGCCAAGCAGCAGGACCACGTGCACGCGCTGCTGTACATGGACCTGGACCAGTTCAAGATCGTCAACGACACGTGCGGCCACAGCGCCGGCGACCTGCTGCTGCAACTGCTGGCCAAGATGCTGCAGACGGAGATGCGCGACAGCGACATCCTGGCCCGCCTCGGCGGCGACGAGCTCGGCGTGCTGCTGCCGCACTGCCCGGCCGACCAGGCGCTGCTGGTGGCCGACAACATCCGCCAGTCGGTCAAGAATTTCCGCTTCCTGTGGGACAGCCGCACCTTCGAGCTGGGCGTGAGCGTCGGCGTGGTCGAGATCAACCACCACAGCAAGTCGATGACGGAGCTGCTCATCGCCGCCGACCAGGCCTGCTATCTGGCCAAGGAGCGCGGGCGCAACCGCGTGCACCTGTACCAGGAGTCGGACCTGCGCCTGGCGCGCCGCCAGGGCGAGATGCAATGGGTGTCGCGCCTGAACGAGGCGTTCGAGCGCCAGTACTTCCGCCTGTACGCCCAGCCCATCGTCGGGCTCGGCCACGGCCGGGTGCACGACGAGGTGCTGATCCGCATCCAGTCCGAGCGGGGCGAGCTGATCCTGCCCGGCGCCTTCATCCCGGCCGCCGAGCGCTACGACATGATGACCGCCATCGACCGCTGGGTGATCCGCGCCGTGTGCCGCCACCTGCGCCACCAGCGCGAGGCGGCGCCGGCCCGGGCCAACGGCTACGACCCCGGGCCCGGCCAGGCCGGGCCCGACCCCCACCACGGCCAGTACTCGATCAACCTGTCGGGCAGCTCGCTCGGCGACGAAGGCTTGCACGACTATATCCTGGCCCAGTTCGCCGAGCACGGCGTCGCCCCCGGGCAGATCTGCTTCGAGATCACCGAGACGGCCGTGATCGCCAACCTGGTCAAGGCGCAGGACTTCATGACGCGCCTGAAGGCGCTCGGCTGCCGCTTTTCGCTCGACGACTTCGGCAGCGGCCTGTCCTCGTTCGCCTACCTCAAGGCGCTGCCGGTCGACTTCCTCAAGATCGACGGCGTGTTCATCCGCGACATCGCCAACAACGCCATCAACCGCGCCATGGTCAAGGCGATCAACGAGGTCGGCCACGTGATGGGCATCTGCACCGTGGCCGAGTACGTCGAGGACGCGGCCACCCTGGCCGTGGTGCGCGACATCGGCGTCGACTACGCCCAGGGCTACGCGGTGGGCCGGCTGCGTCCGCTGAGCCTGGAGTGAGCGGGCGGCCGCCAATCCGGAGAATTTTGATCTACATCAATAAAATTTGCGGTCCGACTCCGTACACTGGTTGCATTGTGATAGAGCAACTATTCCGCCGGAGACCGTGATGCGCAACAACCAACCCGTAAGCAACCGTGAAGTGGCCGTGCTCGACGACCAGGCCATCGTCTCCAAAACTGATCTAAAGGGCAACATTACCTATGTAAACCCCTACTTCACGCAGATCAGCGGCTACGCCGAGGCGGAGTTGCTGGGCGCGCCGCAAAACATCCTGCGCCACCCGGACATGCCGCCCGAGGCCTTCGCCGACCTGTGGGCGTCGATCCAGGCCGGCACGCCTTGGACCGGGCTGGTCAAGAACCGCTGCAAGAACGGCGACCACTACTGGGTGCGCGCCAACATCACCCCGATCCGCGAGCACGGCCGCACGGTCGGCTACATGTCGGTGCGCGTCAAGGCCGAGCGCGAGCAGATCGCCAAGGCCGAGCAGGCCTACCGCGACATGCTCGGCAAGGACCGGCACGGCATCCGCATCAAGAACGGCCAGGTGATCCAGCCCGGCGTCGGCAACGTGCTGGCGCGCCTGGGCCACGTGTCGCTGGCCATGCGCGTGTGGCTGGCCACCAGCGTGGTCAACGTGCTGCAGGTGATGGTCTGCGCGGCCGCTTTGATGAGCGGCGGGGGCGGCCACAGCTACGCCATCTTCGGCGCCACCTTCGTCGGCCTGCTGATCAACGTGTTCCTGTGGTACACCTTGCGCGTGTCGGTGCTGCAACCGCTCGGGCGCGCGCTCGACGGCGCCCGCGCCATCGCCGCCGGCGACCTGTCGGGCAGCTTCGACACCGAGGCCACCGACGAGGTCGGCCAGCTGCTGCGCGCGCTGCAACAAATGAACAGCAACCTGATCGCCACCATCCGCGACGTGCGCGTCAACGTCGAGACGATGGCCGTGGCCACGCGCCAGATCGCCGCCGGCAACGCCGACCTGTCGGGCCGCACCGAGGCCCAGGCCGCCAGCCTGGAGGAAACGGCCTCCAGCGTCGAACAGTTCTCCTCGACCGTCAAGCAAAACGCCGACAACTCGGCCCAGGCCAACGCGCTGGCGCAAAACGCCTCGACCGTGGCGGTGCAGGGCGGCGAGATCGTCGCCGACGTCATCGCCACCATGGACGAGATCAACAATTCGTCGCGCAAGATCGTCGACATCATCGGCCTGATCGAGGGCATCGCCTTCCAGACCAACATCCTGGCCCTGAACGCGGCCGTCGAGGCGGCCCGCGCCGGCGAACAGGGCCGCGGCTTCGCGGTGGTCGCCGGCGAGGTGCGCAACCTGGCCCAGCGCAGCGCCACCGCCGCCAAGGACATCAAGAACCTGATCGACGTCTCGGTCGGCAAGGTCAGCGCCGGCATGGTGCAGGTCGACCGCGCCGGCGCCACCATGAAGGAGGTGGTCAGCTCGGTGCAGCAGGTCACCGCCATCATGCACGAGATCTCGATCGCCTCGCACGAGCAAAGCATCGGCGTCGACCAGGTCAACTCGGCCATCGCCCACATGGACCAGGTCACCCAGCAGAACGCCGCGCTGGTCGAGGAGGCGGCTGCCGCCACCGCCAGCCTGGCGCTCGAGGCCGGCGGCCTGACGCAGGCGGTCAGCCTGTTCAAGTTCGGCCGCGCCCCGGCGGCGCGCCCGGCCCGCCCGGCGGCGCCGCGCAAACCGGACGCCCGCCTGGCCGCGTAAGGACGCCCACACACCATGTTTAATTCTCCAGCCCCCCAGGGCGCCGCCGCGTCCGGATCCGCCTTCCCCGCCGTCGAGTTCGACGCCGCCATCATCGGCAAGCTGAGCCAGTCGGGGCCGCGCTACACCTCGTACCCCACCGCCGACCGCTTCCACGACGGCTTCGGCTACGGCCAGTTCCTCGAGGCCGTCGCCGGCCTGCGCATGCGCCGCAGCCAGCGTCCGCTCTCGCTCTACATCCACATCCCGTTCTGCGACACGGTCTGCTATTACTGCGGCTGCAACAAGATCGTCACCAAGGACCACGCCAAGGCCGCCACCTACCTCGGCTACCTCAAGCAGGAGCTCGACATGCAGGGCCGGCTGTTCGCCGGCATCGGCAAGCTCGAGCAGCTGCACTTCGGCGGCGGCACGCCCACCTACCTGAGCGACCGCCAGCTCGGCGACCTGATGGACTACCTGCGCGAGAACTTCGATTTCGCCGCCGACGCCCAGGGCGAGTACTCGATCGAGATCGATCCGCGCACCGTCAGCGCCGATCGCGTGCACAGCCTGCGCGCGCAAGGCTTCAACCGCCTCAGCCTGGGCGTGCAGGACTTCGACCCCGAGGTGCAAAAGGCCGTCAACCGCATCCAGCCGGAGGCCGAGACGCGCGCCGTCATCGACGCCGCGCGCGCGGCCGGCTTCCGCTCCGTCAGCATCGACCTGATCTACGGCCTGCCCAAGCAGACCGTCGCCAGCATGACGCGCACGATGGCGCAGGTCATCGCCGCCAGCCCCGACCGCATCGCCCTGTACAACTACGCCCACCTGCCGCACCTGTTCAAGCCGCAGCGCCGCATCCTCGACGCCGACCTGCCCGGCGCCGCCGTCAAGCTCGAGCTGCTGGCCCTGTGCATCGAGCGCCTGTGCGCGGCCGGCTACGTCTACATCGGCATGGACCACTTCGCCAAGCCGGACGACGAGCTGGCCGTGGCCCAGCGCCAGGGCCGGCTGCAGCGCAACTTCCAGGGCTATTCGACCCGCGCCGAGACCGACCTGATCGCCTGCGGCGTGTCGGCCATCAGCGCCGTCGGCGCCACCTACAGCCAGAACGAAAAGACGCTCGAGGCGTACTATGAAAAGCTCGACCGCGGCGTGCTGCCGGTCACCCGCGGCATCAAGCTCGACACCGACGACCTGCTGCGCCGCATCGTGATCCAAAAGCTGATGTGCAACTTCGAGCTGTCGATCTCCTCGCTCGAGCAAGCCTATCCGATCCGCTTCCCGCTGTACTTCGCCGCCGAGCTCGAGCAACTGAAGGCCTTCGAGGCCGACGGCCTGCTCACCGTCGACCCGCACTGGATCAGCGTCACGCCCAAGGGCCGCCTGCTGATCCGCAACATCTGCATGGTGTTCGACCGCCACCTGGCCGCCTCGCGCGCGGCGCCCGCGCCGGCGGCGCAACCGCTGCGCTACTCGAAAACCATCTGACGCCATGCCCACCGCCTACCAGCTGCTGCCGGTGTTCCTGGTCGGACTGGCCGGCAGCGTCCATTGCGTCGGCATGTGCGGCGGCATCGTCGGCGCCATCACGGCCAGCGCCGGCGACGCCCGGCCGCTGCCGCGCAACGTCATCCCGATCCAGACGGCGGCGCGCTTCGCCGGCGGCGCGGCGGCCGCGTTCACGCCCACCCCGGCGGCGCCGGCGCGGGCCTTGCCCAGGGTGCTGGCCTACAACGCCGGGCGCATCGCCAGCTACATGGTGGCCGGCGCGCTGGCCGGCGGCCTGGCCGGCGGCGCCCAATCGCTGGCCGGGCTGGCCGGCCTGCAGCTGGGCTTTTACTGGCTGGCCAACCTGATGCTCGTCGCGCTCGGCCTGTACCTGATGAACGCCTGGCACGGCCTGGCGCGGCTCGAACAGGCCGGGCGCCTGCTGTGGCAGCGCGTCCAGCCGTGGATGGCGCCGGCGATGCGCGCGCTGATGCCGGCCGACCGTCCGCACCGCGCCTTCGCGCTCGGCGCGCTGTGGGGCTGGCTGCCGTGCGGCATGGTCTACAGCGTGCTGCTGACGGCCATGCTCAGCGGCGACGCGCCCGGCGGCGCCGCCGTCATGCTGGCCTTCGGCCTGGGCACCTTGCCCATGCTCACCGGCGTCGGCCTGCTGGGCGCGCGCCTGCGCCGCGCCATGCAGCGGCGCCGCGCGCGCCTGGCGTGCGGGCTGCTGGTGCTCGCCTTCGGCGCGCTCGGCATCGCGCGCGCGGCCGGCATCGCCGACGGCCACGCCATCGCCGGCGGCTGGATCGATATCCTATGCTTGACACCGCACCCGTGAGCGCGCCGGACGCCACCGGCCCGGCCGCCTGCTTCCACTGCGGCCTGCCGCTGCCGGACGCCGCGCCGGCCGCCTGGACGGTGCGCATCGACGGCGCCGACCACGCCATGTGCTGCCCCGGCTGCGCGGCGGTGGCGCAGGCCATCGTCGAGCTGGGCCAGCAATCGTACTACCGCGAGCGCTCGGCCTACGCCGCCACCGCCGACGGCGCGCAACTGGCGCCGCCGGAACTGCAACTGTACGACAACGCCGACGCCCGCTTCGCGCTCGACGAGGACAGCCGCGAAACCACGCTGGCGGTCGAGGGCATCCGCTGCGCCGCCTGCGTGTGGCTGATCGAAAACCGCCTGGCGCGCCTGCCCGGCGTCGCCAGCGCCCAGCTCAACGTCGCCACCGAGCGCCTCTACGTGCGCTGGCGCGCCGACCAGTGCCGGCCCGGCGACATCCTGGCCGCGCTGCACGCGATCGGCTACGGCGCCTATCCGTACGCCGACGACGCCGGCCGCCACGGCGCCGCGCAGCGCCGCGCCGCCCGCACGCTGGGCCGCCAGCTGTTCGTCGCCGGGCTGTCGATGATGCAGGTGATGATGTACGTGGCGCCGGCCTACCTGGCCGAGGACGGCACGCTCGACGACGCCATGGCGTCCCTGATGCGCTGGGCCAGCCTGCTGTTGACCCTGCCGGCCGTGTGCTACTCGGCGCTGCCGTTCTGGCGCGGCGCCTGGGCCAGCGTGAAGGCCGGCGCGCCCGGCATGGACGTGCCGGTCGCGCTCGGCATCGCCGCGGCCTTCGGCGCCAGCGTGGTGGCCACCGCGCGCGGCCAGGGCGAGGTCTGGTTCGACTCGGTGACCATGTTCATCTTCCTGCTGCTGTGCAGCCGCTTCCTGGAACTGCGCGCGCGCCGCCGGGCCGGCGCCGCGCTCGAACGGCTGCACCACGCGCTGCCGGCGGCGGCCACGCTGCTGGCCGGCTATCCGGACGGCGACGCGCCGACCCTGGTCAAGGCGGCCGCGCTGGCGGTCGACGACGTCATCATGATCAAGCCGGGCGAGGCGGTCGCGGCCGACTGCGTGCTGCTCGACGGCCCCACCACGCTCGACCTGTCGCTGCTGAGCGGCGAGAGCGCGCCCGTGGCGCGGGCCGCCGGCGAGGCCGCGCCCGGCGGCGCCATCAACGCCGGCGCCGTGGTGCGGGCGCGCGTGACGCGCCGCGCCCAGGACAGCACGCTGTCGAACCTGGTCAAGCTGATCGACCGCGCCGGCGGCGACAAGCCGCGCATCGCGCTGTGGGCCGACCAGGTGGCGGCCTGGTTCGTCGCCGGGCTGCTGGCGGTGGCGCTGGCCGCGTTCGGCGTCTGGTACTGGCTCGACGGCGACGCCGCGCGCGCCTGGCCGATCGCCATCGCGGTGCTGGTGGTGTCGTGCCCGTGCGCGCTGTCGCTGGCCACGCCGAGCGCGCTGGCCGCCGCCACCGACGCCCTGCTGCGCCGGGGCGTGCTGGTGCGCGGCGCGCAAACGCTCGAAACGCTGCACCGCGCCACCCACGTGGTGTTCGACAAGACCGGCACGCTGACCTTCGGCAAGCCGGTGCTGCAAGATGTCACGCCGCTGGGGGCGATGCGCCCGGCCTTCTGCCTGCAGGTGGCCGCCGCGCTCGACGCCGGCAGCGACCATCCGCTGGCGCGCGCGCTGGTGGCCGCCGCCGCCGAGGCCGGCCCGCGCGCCGACTGGCGGGCGGCGTCGCTGCGCGAGTTTCCCGGCCGCGGCATCGAGGGCCGGCTGCACCACCGCCGCTACCGGCTCGGCAACGCCGCCTTCGTGGCCGAGCTCAGCGGCTCGGTGCCGCCGCACGCGGTGGCCGACGGCGCCACGCCGGTCTACCTGGGCGCCGACGGCCAGTGGCTGGCCTGCCTGCAACTGACGGACGGCCTGCGGCCCGACGCCGAGGCCACGGTCGACTATTTCCACCGCGCCGGCAAGACCGTGGTGCTGCTCAGCGGCGACCACGACGTGCTGGCGCGCCGCGTCGGCGACCGGCTCGGCATCGGCACCACCGTCGGCGGCTACCTGCCGGAGGAAAAGCTGGCCTTCGTGCGCCAGCTGCAAGCCAAGGGCGCGGTGGTGGCGATGGTCGGCGACGGCATCAACGACGCGGCCGTGCTCAGCGCCGCCGACGTCTCGTTCGCCATGGGCGGCGGCGCCGCGCTGGCCCAGGCCCACGCCGACGCCGTGCTGCTGGGCGGGCGGCTCGGCGCCGTGGCCGACAGCGCGCGCGTGGCGCGCCGCACGATGGCGGTGATCCGCCAGAACCTGGCCTGGGCCAGCGTCTACAACCTGCTGGCGATCCCGGCCGCCGCCGTCGGCCTGCTCAATCCCTGGCTGTCCGGGGTCGGCATGGCGGCCAGCTCGGCGGTGGTGGTGCTCAACGCGCTGCGCCTGCGCCGGCTCGGCGGCGAGGACCGGTGATGGAAGCGCTATTTTTGCTCATCCCGATCAGCGTGGCGCTGGTGTTCGCGGCGCTGTGGATCTTCTTCAAGGCCGCCGACGGCGGCCAGTTCGACGACCTGGTCGGCCCGGCGCTGCGGGTGTTGCAGGACGACGACTCGGCCGGCGAAAAAGAAGCCGACCAGCAAGCATCCGGAAAATTTTGATCCACATCAAGGTTTTTTGAAGCCCAGAAAAGTAACCTTTGACTTACATCATCAAAGCGTTCTATGGGAGAACTTCGTGGACCTGGCACAGAACTACAACTACAAGATCGTCAAGCAATTTGCGATCGCAACCGTAGTCTGGGGCATCGTCGGCATGCTGGTGGGGGTGATCATCGCCGCCCAACTGGCCTGGCCGGCGCTGAACCTGGACATCCCCTGGCTGACCTATGGCCGCCTGCGGCCGCTGCACACCAACGCCGTCATCTTCGCGTTCGGCATCTGCGGCCTGTTCGCCACCTCGTACTATGTGGTGCAGCGCACCTGCCAGGTGCGCCTGTTCTCCGACAAGCTGGCCGCCTTCACCTTCTGGGGCTGGCAGGCGGTGATCCTGAGCGCGGTCGTGACCCTGCCGATGGGCCTGACCCGCGGCAAGGAATACGCCGAGCTCGAGTGGCCGATCACCATCCTCATCGCGCTGGTCTGGGTGTCCTACGCGGTGGTGTTCTTCGGCACGCTGCTCACGCGCAAGGTCAAGCACGTGTACGTGGCCAACTGGTTCTTCGCCGCCTACATCATCGCCGTCACCATTTTGCACGTGGTCAACGGCGCCAGCATGCCGGCCTCGGCGTTTAAATCGTACTCGGCCTACTCGGGCGTGCAGGACGCCATGATCCAGTGGTGGTACGGCCACAACGCGGTCGGCTTCATCCTCACCGCCGGCTACCTCGGCATGGTGTACTACTTCATCCCCAAGCAGGCCGAGCGGCCCGTGTACTCGTACCGGCTCTCGATCGTGCACTTCTGGGCGCTGATCTTCACCTACATGTGGGCCGGCCCGCACCACCTGCACTACACGGCCCTGCCGGACTGGACGCAATCGATCGGCATGGTGTTCTCGCTGGTGCTGCTGGCGCCGTCGTGGGGCGGCATGATCAACGGCATGATGACGCTGTCGGGCGCCTGGCACAAGCTGCGCACCGATCCGATCCTCAAATTCATGATCGTCTCGCTGTCGTTCTACGGCATCGCCACCTTCGAAGGTCCGATGATGTCGATCAAGACCATCAACTCGCTGTCGCACTACACCGACTGGAGCATCGCCCACGTGCACGGCGGCGCGCTCGGCTGGGTCGGCTTCATCACGATGGGCTCGATCTACTACCTGCTGCCGCGCCTGGCCGGCCAGCAAAAGATGTGGAGCACCAAGCTGATCGACCTGCACTTCTGGGTCGCCACCATCGGCATCGTGCTCTACATCGCCGCCATGTGGATCGCCGGCGTCATGCAGGGCCTGATGTGGCGCGCGGTCAATCCGGACGGCACCCTGACCTACACCTTCGTCGAGGGCGTCAAGGCCACCTATCCGTACTACGTGGTGCGCTTCGGCGGCGGCCTGCTGTACCTGGGCGGCATGTGCCTGATGGGCTACAACACCTGGATGACCCTGCGTAACCGCGAGACCGCCGTGGCGCGCATTCCCGCGCTGGCCGCCGGCCACGCCTGATATCGGAGTTCAAGATGAAATTTTCACATGAGTGGATCGAGAAAAACCCCTGGCTGCTGATCGCGCTGGTGACCCTGGTGGTCAGCGTCGGCGGCGCCGTCGAGATCGTCCCGCTGTTCTTCCAGAAGTCGACCACCGAGCCGATCGCCGGCCTCAAGCCGTATTCGCCGCTGCGCCTGGCCGGACGCGACATCTACGTGCGCGAGGGCTGCTACAACTGCCATTCGCAGATGATACGGCCGATGCGCGCCGAGACCGAGCGCTACGGCCACTACTCGGTCGCCGGCGAGTTCGTCTACGACCGCCCGTTCCAGTGGGGCTCCAAGCGCACCGGGCCGGACCTGGCCCGCGTGGGCGGGCGCTACAGCGACGAATGGCACCGCACCCACCTGGCCAACCCGCGCGACGTGGTGCCCGAATCGAACATGCCGAACTACCCGTGGCTGGCCAAGACCGCCCTGGTGCCGGCCGAGATCGCGCCGAAGATGCGCGCGCTCGCCCGCCTGGGCACCCCGTACACGGACGCCGAGATCGCCGCCGCGCCGGAAGAGCTCAAAGACAAGACCGAAGAAGACGCCCTGATCGCCTATCTGCAAGGCCTGGGCACATTAATCAAAACGAGGAACTAGCATGGCTATCGAAAACCTGTTTGACCGCGCCAGCAGCGTGATGACGGTGATCTCCTTCATCACGTTCGCCGGCATCCTGTGGTGGGCCTACATCGCCAACAAGGAGGCCGACTTCGCCCAGGCCGCGCAGCTGCCGTTCGACGACGAAGAACTCGACCGGGAGAACGGCCATGGCTGATTTCACCAACGGTTTCTGGGACCTCTACATCGTCGTGCTGACCCTGCTCGGCATCGCCGGCTGCGCCATCCTGCTGTTCTCGCAGGCCAAGGTCAAGCTGGCGCGCAACAAGGACGGCAAGGTCGGCACCACCGGCCACGTGTGGGACGAGGACTTGACCGAACTGAACACGCCGATGCCGCGCTGGTGGATGTGGCTGTTCTACATCACCATCGTCTTCGCGCTGGCCTACCTGGTGCTGTACCCGGGCCTGGGCAGCTACGCGGGCAAGCTGGGCTGGAAGTCGTCGGGCCAGTACCAGGCCGAGCTCAAGAAGGCCGAGGCCGACTACGGCCCGCTGTTCGCCCAGTACCAGAAGCAAGACCTCAAGCAGGTCGCCGCCGATCCCAAGGCGCACGAGATCGGCCAGCGCCTGTTCCTGACCTATTGCGCGCAATGCCACGGCTCGGACGCGCGCGGCAACAAGGGCTTCCCCAACCTGACCGACAAGGACTGGCTGTTCGGCGGCGCGCCGGAGACGATCAAGGAAACCATCCTGCACGGACGCATGGGCGCGATGCCGCCGATGGGCGCCGCGCTCGGCTCGGACAAGGAGATCGAAAACGTCGCGCACTACGTGCTGAGCCTGTCGGGCTCGACCGCCGACCCCATCAAGGCCGCGCTCGGCAAGGGCAAGTTCGGCGCCTGCATGGCCTGCCACAGCGCCGGCGGCGTCGGCAACCAGGCGCTGGGCGCGCCCAACCTGACCGACAAGATCTGGCTGTTCGGCGGCAGCGCCGAGACCATCATGGAAACCATCCGCAAGGGGCGCACGGCCACCATGCCGGCCTTCGACGACTTCCTCGGCGACGCCAAGGTGCACGTGCTGGCCGCCTATGTGTGGAGCCTGTCGAACGACGCCGGTGCGGCGCCGCCGGCGGCCACCGCCACGGCGACGGCCACGGCGACGGCCGAGCCCGCCCCGGCCGTCGCCGCCGGCGCGCCGGCGCAGTAGCCATGCGATAGCCGCGCACCAGCCACAACCGTCACGATCACCGAGCAGCCGAGCACATCATGAAATCGCCCGAACCACAAGTTATCCACATGTACGCCGCGCGCGAGGAAATTTATCCGCGCGAGGCGTCGGGCCGATATGCGCGGCTGCGCTGGCTGTTCGTATGGCTCACGCAACTGGCCTTTTACTGCACCCCGTGGCTACAATGGAACGGCCGCCAGGCGCTGCTGTTCGACCTGGGCGCGCGCAAGTTCTACATCTTCGGCCTGGTGCTGTGGCCGCAGGACTTCATCTACCTGGCCGCGCTGCTGATCATCTGCGCCTATCTGCTGTTCCTGGCCACGGCCGTGGCCGGGCGCGTGTGGTGCGGCTTCGCCTGCCCGCAGACGGTGTACACGGAAATCTTCCTCTGGATCGAGCGCAAGATCGAAGGCAAGCGCAGCGCGCGCATGGCGCTCGACCGGCAGCCGCCGTCGGCGGCCAAGTTCGCCAAGAAAAGCGCCAAGCACCTGGCCTGGGGCGCGGTGGCGTTGTGGACCGGCTTCACCTTCGTCGGCTACTTCACGCCGATCACGCAGCTCGCCGGCGAGGTCGTCACGCTCAGCTTCGGGCCGTGGGAATGGTTCTGGGTGGTGTTCTACAGCTTCGCCACCTACGGCAACGCCGGCTGGATGCGCGAGCAGGTGTGCAAGTACATGTGTCCGTACGCCCGCTTCCAGAGCTCGATGTTCGACCCGGACACGCTGATCATCACCTACGCGGGCGAACGGGGCGAGCCGCGCATGCCGCTGTCGAAGAAAAAGGAAGGTGGCGGCGGCGACTGCATCGACTGCTCGATGTGCGTGCAGGTGTGCCCGACCGGCATCGACATCCGCAACGGCCTGCAATACGAATGCATCGGCTGCGCCGCCTGCGTCGACGCCTGCAACGGCGTGATGGACAAGGTCGGCCTGCCGCGCGGGCTGATCCGCTACAGCACCGAGCGCGCCATGACGATGCACTACACGCCGACGCAGATCCGCCAGCGCACCCTGCGCCCGCGGGTGAAGATCTACGCCGTCATCCTGGCGCTGATCGTGGCCGCCGTCGGCACCGCGCTGACCTTGCGGGTGCCGCTCAAGCTCGACGTGATCCGCGACCGCGGCGCCATGGGCCGCGAGGTCGAGGACGGCATGATCGAAAACGTCTACCGGCTGCAGATCATGAACACGTCCGAGCGCGCGCATACGTACCGCATCAAGGTCGGCGGCATCGCCACCCTGGCGCAGGTGACGCCGGACACCGTGACGGTCGACGCCACCGAGACCAAGGCCTGGCCGATCCGGCTGCGCACGGCGCACGGGGCGGCGCAGCCCGGTTCCAACAAGATCGTCGTCGAGCTCACCGCCGTCGACGACCCATCGCTGCATGTGAAGGAGGGCGCGGTCTTCATCGTGCCGCGCTAAGGAGAACGCAATGACCGTATCGACAATGGCGGCGCCGGTGGCGCCGTGGTGGAAGCAGCGCTGGCCGTGGCTGTTGATGGCGGGGCCGGCGATCGTCGTCGTCGCCGGCACCTACACCGGCTACCTCGCCTTCACGCGGCAGGACGCGCTGGTGGTCGGCGACTACTACAAGCAGGGCAAGGCCATCAACCAGGACTTGCGGCGCGACCGCGCGGCCAGCGCGCTGGGGCTGTCGATGGACATGGGCTACGACGCCACGTCGGGCATGCTGACGGGCCGGCTGCACCGCGCCGGCGACACCGATGGCAAGAGCGGCCAGCTGTTCATCCGCCTGTCGCACGCCACGCTACCGGGCAAGGACATCGCGCTGGTGGTCAAGCCGGACGCGGCGGGCGCGTTCCAAATCAATCTACCGATGCTCGAGCGCAGCCGCTGGGTGGTGCTGGTCGAAGGCGAGCGGCGCGACTGGCGCCTGGCCGGCGCCTGGGCCTGGCCGGCCCAGCGCGCCATCACCCTGCGCGCCGACTAACCCCTGCGGGGAGGGTCAGTGCCGACATTCGGACATTTCGAAGAAGAACGAAACTTTTTTGAGCGACGGAAGTTTCCCGATGTCCGAATGTCGGCACTGACCCTCGCCAGTTTCGCGGTATGAACTATGAGGGGAAGGGTCAGGGTCAGTGCCGACATTCGGACATTTTCACAAAAGACGGAACTCTTTGAAATGGCTGAAGTTCCCGGATGTCCGAATGTCGGCACTGACCCTCCCGCCTGACCCTCCCGCGGTTGCTGACCCTCCCGCGGTTGGCGGCGCGTTAGTGGCAGGTTTCGGTGCCGGCGGTGATGGCTTTGAGCAGCGGCGGATTGAGCAGTTCGATTTCGCGGTTGCTCACGCGTAGCAGCCCTTCCTTCTTGAACTTCGACAGCAGGCGGCTGATGCTTTCGATCGTCAGCCCGAGGTAGTTGCCGATCTCTTCGCGCGACATGCGCAGCTGGAAGGTGTTGGGCGAGTAGCCGCGCGCTTCGTAGCGCGACGACAAATTGACCAGGAAGGCGGCGAAACGCTGCGTCGCTTGCATGTTGCCAAGCAGGAGCATGACGCTTTGCTCGCGCGTGATCTCCTGGCTCATCATCCGGTGGAAGTGGCGCAGCAAGGTCGGCATGTCGGCCAGCAGCTGCTGCAAACTGGCGAACGGGATCTCGCACACCTCGCTGTCCTCGAGCGCGACGGCGGTGCAATGGTGCAGGTCGGTGCTGATGGCGTCCATGCCCAGCAATTCGCCGGCCATCTGGAAACCGGTGATCTGCTCGGCGCCGTCGCGGTTGACCTGGTAGGTCTTGAAATGCCCGAGCCGGATCGCGTACAAATTGACGAACGGGTCGCCGATGCGGAACAGCACGCCGCCGCGCGCGACCTTGCGCCGGCGCCCGATGATCTCGTCGAGCCGGTCCATGTCTTCGTTGCCCAGGCCCATCGGCAGACACAGCTGGTGCATGCTGCAGTTGGCGCAACTGGCCTTGAGGATGTCAATGGTGGCGCCGGGCAGCACCAGCGAGGGGAGGTCTCTTATCATGCGGACAGTGTAGACCATCCGCCGCCATTTTTGTTCGATGTCGCAGCGCGGCGTTCAGGTATTGCCGCGCGCCGCCCGCTTTGTCCTGGGCAGGCACGCCCGCGCCGCCTGGCCGCCGGCCGCCGGCGCCACGCCGCCGTCCCCGGCGGCTAGCACCCTGCAAGCGAGCCGCGCGGCCGCTAATCCTGTTGCCAAGGCCGACTATTGATAGGAGAATTCCCCAGCGTCGCGGCACTTTCCCCCTTTACCTCCGAACCGCCCCCGACAAGGATGACATGAAGCCACTCGGCATCAAGGCCAAGGTCGCGCTGGCGACCAGCGTCACCTCGATCCTGATGATCGCGCTGGTGACCGTGGTTCAAATGCAACGCATGCGGGCGGATTTCACCAAGCTGCTGTTCGCCCAGCAGACCGCGCTGATCACCCGCACCGCCGAGGAGCTCGACGACAAGCTGACCATGCTGCTCGACATCATCACCCTGTCGGCGCGCCAGCAGCCGGTCGAGATCGCCGGCTCCACCGCGCGCCTGCGCGCCTACTACCAGGACCGCGCCGTGCTGGCCCTGTTCGACGACCTGCTCGTGCTCAGCCCGCGGGGGGTGGTGGTGGCCGACGTGCCGGCGCGGCCGGGCCGGGTCGGCATCGACGCCTCCGAGCGCCGCTATTTCCAGACCGTCATGCGCACCCGCAAGCCGCTGATCGCCGAACCGGTGGTCGGCAAGTCGCACGGGCAACCGATCGTGCAGATGGTGGCGCCGGTGCTCGACGCCAACGGCGACGTCGTGTGCGTGCTCAACGGCGTGCTGCGCCTGTACAAGGACAACGTGCTGGGCCACCTGCGCACCGCCAAGGTCGGCCAGAGCGGCTACTTCTTCGCCCTCACCCGCGGCGAGCGCCCGGTCTACGTGCTGCACCCGGACGCCGCCCGCCTGCTGCAACCGCGCCAGGCCGGCGCCAACGCCGCCACCACGCGCGCGCTGCAAGACGGCTTCGAGGGCACCATCGACAGCGTCAACGGCGCCGGCGAGCGCGCCCTCAACAGCTACAAGGCGCTCGAATCGGTCGATTGGGTGCTGGCCGCCTCGCTGCCGGCCGAGGAGGCGTTCGCGCCGTTCGACGGCGTGCTGGCGCGCGCGCTGGCGTGGGGCGCCGGCGCCTCGCTGCTGGCGGCGCTGCTGATCGGCTGGCTCACCTTGCGCCTGCTCGCGCCGCTCATCCGGCTGCGCGACACCATCGTCGCGCTGCGCGGCGACGCCCCGCGCTTCGCGCCGCTGCCGGTGCGCGCCGACGACGAGGTGGGCCAGCTGACGGCCGCCTTCAACACCCTCATCCGCGACCGCCTGGCCGCCGACGCGCGCCTGCAGACGCTGGTCGAGTTCGCGCCCAACGCCATCGTCGTGGTCGGCGTCGACGGCCGCGTCGAGACCTTCAACCGCGAGGCCGAGCGCCGCTTCGGCTACGGCCGCGACGAGATCCTCGGCCAGCCGCTCGAGACGCTGGTGCCGGACGCGCTGCGCGCCGCGCACGCGGCCCACCGCGCCAAGTTCTTCGCCGAGCGCCTCAGCGCCGAGCCGGTACGCATGGGCAACGGCGCCACCCTGCACGGGCGCCGCCGCGACGGCAGCGAGTTCCCGATCGAGATCAACCTGAGCGCGGTGCGCACCGACCAGGGCACCAAGGTGCTGGCCGTGATCGCCGACATCACCGAGCGGCGCCGGCTGCAGCTCGAGGTCGAGGCCCGCGCGCGCGAGCTCGAGCGCGAGCGCGACCGCGCCGAGGCCGCCAACCGCGCCAAGAGCGAGTTCGTCGCCAACATGAGCCACGAGATCCGCACGCCGATGAACGCGGTGCTGGGCATGGCCTACCTGCTGGGCAACACCGATCTGACCGCCCAGCAGCGCAAATACCTCAACATGGTCAAGGTGTCGGGGCAGTCGCTGCTGGGCATCCTCAACGACGTGCTCGACTTCTCCAAGATCGAGGCGCGCCACATGGAACTGTCGCCGGTCGAGTTCGCGCTCGACGACGCCATGAACTCGCTGGCGACGATGATGACGATGAACGCCGGCGACAAGGAGCTCGAGCTGGCCATCAGCGTGGCGCCGTCGGTGCCGCGGCGGCTGCGCGGCGACGCCATGCGGCTGCAGCAGATCCTGGTCAACCTGGCCGGCAACGCCATCAAGTTCACCGAGCAGGGCGAGGTGGTCGTCAGCGTCGAGCCCGAGGCGCGCGACGGCGACACCGCGCTGCTGCGCTTCACCGTGCGCGACACCGGCATCGGCATGACGGCGGCCCAGCTCGGCCAGCTGTTCAACGCCTTCTCGCAGGGCGACCAGAGCATCACGCGGCGCTTCGGCGGCACCGGCCTGGGCTTGGCCATCACCAAGCGCCTCATCGAGCTCATGGGCGGCAAGATCGCCGTCGACAGCGCGCCCGGGCGCGGCTCGACGTTCTCCTTCAGCCTGCCGTTCGAGGCGCTGCCGGAGCGGCCCGGCGAGCACCGCCGGCCGGCGCTGGGCGAGCTGCGCCTGCTGGTGGCCGACGACAGCCGCACCAGCCGCGAACTGATCGCCCGGCTGATCCGCGCCTGGGGCTGGCAGGCCGACGAGGTCGATTCGGGCGCGGCCGCGCTCGAGCGCTTCCGCGCCAGCGTCGCCGCCGGCCGCGCCTACGACGTGGTGCTGGCCGACTGGCACATGCCCGGCATGGACGGGCTGGCCACGGCCAAGGGCATCCGCGCCGCCGCGCCGGACACCAGGCAACCGATCGTGGTGATGGTCAACGCCTTCGCCCGCGACCGCATCGAGGAGATCTCCAGCGCCCCCGAGGCCGACGTGGTGCTGGTCAAGCCGATCACCGGCTCGAACCTGTTCGACGCGCTGCACCAGGCGCTGGCCACCCAGGCCGAGGCCGGCGCGCCGGCGGCCCGCGACGACATCGACGCCAGCCTGGCCGGCTACCACTTCCTGCTGGTCGAGGACAACCTGCTCAACCAGGCGGTGGCGCGCGGCATCCTCGAGCTCGGCGGGGCCACGCTCGACGTCGTCGACAACGGCCTGCAGGCGGTCGAGCGCCTCGGCGCCGGCGCCGGCGCTTACGACCTGGTGCTGATGGACATGCAAATGCCGGTCATGGACGGCTTCACGGCCACCCGGCTGGTGCGCCAGGAACTGCGGCTGACGCTGCCCATCATCGCGATGACGGCCGGCGTGCTCGAATCGGAACGAGAGCGCAGCGTGGCGGCCGGCATCACCGATTTCATTCCGAAGCCGATCGAGGTCGACGAGATGCTGGCCGTGCTGCGGCGGCATTTGCCGGGCCGGGCGGCGGCCAAGGCCGGGGCGGCCGGCGACGGCGCCGTGTGGCCCGGGTCGGCCGGGGCTGCCGGGACTGCCGGGACTGCCGAATCAGCCGAATCAGCCGAATCAGCCGGGTCAACCGGGTCAGCCGAGTCGGCCGGGTCGGCCGAATCAGCCAGGTCAGCTGGGTCAGCTGGCTTAGCCGGGTCAGCCGGGTCGGCCGGGTCGGCCGAATCAGCTGGGTCGGCCGAATCAGCTGGGTCAGCCGAATCAGCTGGGTCAGCCGAATCAGCTGGGTCAGCCGAATCAGCTGGTTCAGCCGGGTCAGCCGGCTCGGCCGGATCGGCAGGTTGGTCCGAGTCGGCCCGGTCGGCCGGCGGCGACGGCCCGGCCGGCGCAGCGGAGCGGGCCGAGTCCAGCACCGCCGCCGCGCCGTTGCCGGCCGGCCCGGCCGGCGCCTTCAACATCGACAGCCTGACCCGGGTGATGGGGCGCGACGCCAAGGGCCGCGCGATGATCGCCAAGATGGTCCGCGGCGCCGTCGAGGCCGGCATGGACCCGGTCGAGCAGGCCGGCGAGGCGCTGCGCGCGGGCCGCCCGCGCGACGCCGCCCGCCTGCTGCACGGACTGCGCGGCGCGGTCGGCGCGCTCGGCGCCAAGCGCCTGATCCAGGCCACCATCGAGGCCGAGAGCGCCATCGACGCGCGCCACGGCGACGAACCCGGGCCGTGGCTCGACGCCGTGCGCGACGAGCTCGACCAAACCCTGGCGGCGGCGCGCGCCTGGCTCGATCAGCAACCGCACTGAGCGCGGCGTGGCCCGCGCCGGCGGGCGCGCAGGCCCGTGACGGCAAGCCGCCCCTATAAGCCCGGCGGCCGATGGCTGCTTGCCGCAGCGGCGGCACCGGCGCGGCGCGCCAGCCCCGGCCCGCCAATCGGCCCCGGGCCGGCCGACGCGCCGGCCGCCCGGGCCCACCCCCGATCCCCGCCCGCCGGCAATCTGTTGCTTTTTGCAATGGCGCGAATGCTATTGATAACAATTCGCATTTACGTTTGAGCATTTTATTGTTACACTCTCACAAATCAGTAAAGATTTCCCGGCAGTCAGACACATGTTGGCAACATTCCGCCACACCTCCCGCAGCCGGCCTCCCTTCGATTTGGATGAAAGAATGGCAATGATCAAGAGTCGCAAACACGCGCAATCGCGCTTCAACCAACACATGAGCGCGGCGCTGGCCGTGATGCTGCTGCCGGTCGCGGCCCACGCGGCCGACGCCGCCCCGGAACCGGTGGTCGTCGCCGGCGCCCAGCAGACGCTGGCCGAGGTCAAGGTCCAGGGCACGGCCGAGAACACCTTCAGGGCCGACAAGGCCTCGTCGCCGAAATACACCGAAAAGCTGGTCGACACCGCCCAGACCATCACCGTCATTAAAAAAGAATTGATCGAGCAGCAGGGCGCCGTCACGCTGACCGAGGCGCTGCGCAACACCCCCGGCGTGGGCGCCTTCTTCCTTGGCGAGAACGGCAGCACCAACACCGGCGACGCCATCTACATGCGCGGCTTCGACGCCTCCGGCAGCATCTACGTCGACGGCGTGCGCGACATCGGCTCGATCTCGCGCGACACCTTCAACATCGAACAGATCGACGTGCTCAAGGGCCCGGCCGGCACCGACAACGGCCGCAGCTCGCCGACCGGCGCGATCAACCTCGTCAGCAAGCAGCCGCTGCAGGAAAACGCCTACCTCGGCTCGGCCACCGTCGGCAGCGGCCGGCAAAAGCGCGTCACCGCCGACCTCAACCAGGTGATCAACGCCGACACCGGCACCGCCTTCCGCGTCAACGTGCTCGGCCAGG
Source organism: uncultured Duganella sp. (assembly GCA_963513825.1). GTDB lineage: Bacteria > Pseudomonadota > Gammaproteobacteria > Burkholderiales > Burkholderiaceae_D > Rugamonas. Next base: position 3,045 of record CAUPRW010000019.1, on the reverse strand, counting down.
ACAGCGGCAACGCCGCCCGCGACGTCGTCGAGAACAAGCGCTGGGCCGTGGCGCCGTCGGTCGCGTTCGGCCTGAACGGCCCGACCCGGCTCTACCTGAACTACCTGCACGTCAAGCAGGACAACATTCCCGACGGCGGCGTGCTCACCATCGGCCTGCCCGGCTACAGCTCGCCGGCGCCGCTGACCGGCGGCACGCCCGAATCGCGTGAACGCGAGCGCCTGCGCCTGCTGCCGCTCAACACCGCCGCGCGCGTCGACCCGCGCAACTTCTACGGCTCGAGCTACGACCACGACGACGTCACCGCCGACATGGCCACCGTGCGCATCGAGCACGACTTCGCCGGCGGCGTCAAACTGCAAAACACCACGCGCTTCGGCAAGACCGAGCAGGACTACCTGCTGACCTCGTTCATGGCCACCGCCGCCAACCTGGCGCTGCCGAGCGCCGATCCGCGCACCTGGACCATGGCGCGCACCAACACCACCTTCCGCGACGCCACCAACAAGATCTTCACCAACCAGACCACCGCCACCGCCGACTTCGCCACGGGCGAGCTCAAGCACACGGTGGTCGGCGGCATCGAAGTCACCACCGAGAAGCAAACGCTGTACACGTGGGCGCCGACCGGCGGCACCGGCCTGCCGCTCACCAGCATCTACTACCCGAACCCGGACACGGTGTTCCGCCTGACGTACGCGCGCAACGGCGCCGAGAGCCACGGCACCACCGACACCCAGAGCGCCTACGTGTTCGACACCATCAAGATCGGCGACAAGTGGATCCTCAACGGCGGCGTGCGCCTGGACCACTACACCACCGAGTACAACGCGGTGGCGCTGCAGGCGGCCGTCGCCGCGCCGGCGGTGCAACCGCTGCCGGTCGGCACCCGCATCCCGACCTCGCTCAAGAAGAGCGACAACCTGGTCAACGGTAAATTGTCCGCGCTCTACAAGGTGACGCCGGAGAGCAGCGTCTACGCCCTGGTGGCGTCGTCGAAATCGCCGCCGGGCGGCACCAACTTCACGCTGAGCACGGCGGCCAACAGCGCCGCCAACGTCAACTACGACCCGCAGGAAACCACCAACTACGAGCTCGGCGGCAAGTGGGACTTGCTCAAGCAGAAGCTGTCGCTGTCGGCCGCGCTGTACCGCACCGACGTCAAGAACGAGATCGAGGTCGACCCGACCAACGCCGCCGTGTTCTTCCAGAACGGCAAGAAGCGCGTGCAGGGCGTCGAGCTGGGCGTGACGGGCGAGATCAGCCGCGGCTGGCTGGTGAGCGCCGGCTACACCCGCATGTCGACCAAGGTCGAGAAGGGCCGCTCGGTGCTGGCCAACGGCGAGGAGCAACTGGCCTACACGCCGAAGCAGGCGTTCACGTCGTGGACCTCGTACACCTTGCCGATGGGCCTGCAGATCGGCGGCGGCGTGCGCTACGCCGGCAAGCTGCTGCGCGGCTCCGACGGCGCCGTCGGCACCCCGGCCTACGTCGAGTCGTACTGGGTAGCCGACGCCATGGCCTCGTACCCGATCAGCAAGAACGTCGACCTGCGCCTGAACGTGTACAACCTCACCGACAAGGAATACGTGGCGGCGATCAACAAGTCGGGCTACCGCTACACGCCCGGCACGCCGCGCTCGGCCAGCCTGACGGCCAACGTCAAATTCTAAGGTAGCATAAGCAAAAGGGCCCTTCAGCCGTGTTGCTTGGCCCCGCCGTCACCGGCGGGGCTTTTTGCTTTTCGGATCAGTTTTTTGCACAAGGAGTTACATCATGATGCTGCACATCCCGGGCGTGTTGAGCCGCCAGCAGGTGGCCGACCTGCGCGCCCGCCTCGACGCGTCGGACTGGGTCGACGGCCGCGCCACGGTCGGCGCCCAGGGCGCCCAGGTCAAGCAGAACCGGCAACTGCCGGAGGCCTCGCCGCTCTCGCTCGAACTGGGCCGCACGGTGCTGGCGGCGCTGGCCGGCAACGCCCTGTTCTTTGCGGCGGCGCTGCCGCTGCGCACCATCCCGCCGCTGTTCAACCGCTACGCCGGCGGCGAGCACTACGGCGACCACGTGGACGGCTCGATGCGCCGCCTGCCCGGCGACGGCCCGTGGCTGCGCACCGACGTCTCGTCGACCTTGTTCCTGAGCGACCCGGACGACTACGACGGCGGCGAACTGATCGTCACCGACGCGTACGGCGAGCACGAGGTCAAGCTGCCGGCCGGCGACCTGATCCTGTACCCGTCGACCAGCATCCACCGCGTCGCGCCGGTCACCCGCGGCGAGCGCGTCTGCTCGTTCTTCTGGACCCAGAGCATGGTGCGCGACGACATGCGGCGCGGCATGTTGCTCGAGCTGGACCAGAACATCCAAAGCCTGCGCGCGCGCCTGGGCGACTGCCCCGAGCTGGTCGGCCTGACCGGCCACTACCACAACCTGCTGCGGCAGTGGAGCGAGGTGTGAGCCGCGGCGCGGCGCCGGGCGCGGCCGCCGGCGACCGCGGCGCGCGAGCTTAGTTCCAACAACCGCACGCCGGACAGCGGCCGCGCAAACGGGGCCGTGAAAACCTGGAAAATCCGTGACGCCCCGCTAAACTGGTCGTCACGGATGGCTGGCCGCGCGCGACCGCGCCGGCACCAGGCCCGCCGTCGACGCCCGGAGGATATATGCTTGACGCCCGCGACACCCGCCCAGCTTGCGATTGCCCATGCGACCGACCACGCCGCCGTACCCGGCCGGCGCCGATAGCGCTGCTGGCGTTGCTGTGCGCGGCCTGGGCCGGTGGCGCGGCGGCGGTCGAGGTGATCTACCAGGGGCCGCCCGGCGGTAGCGGACTGGCCGGCACCGTCCCCGGCGCCGCCGGCGGCGCCGGCCAAAACGCGCCGACGGCCGCGCGCTCGCTCTCGAGCACCGATGCGGTCAACCTGCTGCTCGTCAGCGGCGGCCGTGGCGGCAACGGCGGCAACGGCGCGGCCGGCAACGCCGTGCTCAATGGCGGCGCCGCCGGCGCCGGCGGCGCGGGCGCCCCCACCAGCGCCGCGCTGACGGCCG
>CAUPRW010000018.1:0-97723 GCA_963513825.1 uncultured Duganella sp. | reverse complement strand
TGGAGAGTTACCGACGTCGTATAGCCAAGTCGGGGCAGGCCCAGGCCAGTGAAAAATCGACGACTAAGAAGGATTAACAACAACTCGCTTCACCGGCCAAGATAATTGACGCCGACCGGCCAAGATAATTGACGCGAACCACTGCCATCGATGGCCACGCTGCTGTCGGAGAAAACATCAAGCCTGCGGCATACCTGTACGAATTGGCGGCACACTTTGCAGATGGCGGGGCCGTTATCTTTGCGAAAGTCAGAGATGGTTTTAAAGTCGGGAGATAGCCTGCCGGTCAGCCACATCAGTTCGACATTGCGCTGCGCCTCGCGCTCCAGGCGGCGGCTCGATTGGATTCGATTGAGGTAGCCATAGATGTAGATACCAAGAAGAACTGCAGGATGATAGGACGGGCGACCGGTGCGTGCCGGCTCGGCGCCGGCAAAGCCCAGTGCCTTTAGATCGAGCGCTTCAATGAATGCCTCTACAATCCGAACGATGTTGTCCTCTGCAACATAGTCATCCAGATGCTCGGGAAAGAGAACACTCTGGCTGCGGTCAGTTCCTTCGACAAAACGCTTCATCCTGCTCCCCTGTTTGCGTCAGATGAGCTATTAACGCTTCAGAAACAATCTCGTTTACATTGGGAGCGCGTTTTCACACAGTCTGGCCCCATTTCGGACATTCGGGCTTAATTACCACGCATTAAAGGAAGCCAGGCCGAATCACTCATCGCTGTAGTTGCATCAATTAGGCTACGTCAACTCGTCAAATTCTCCGCTCTACACAAATCCCGTAACATAGCGCGATCAGGTCACCCTCTACGTATCGTAATCCAAATAATGTGCATACCTTGCTTTGTGTTGACAGGCAATGGGATGAAACTTCGCGAAATAGTCTTTCAAGGGTGAGGATGGCAGCAGCGACTGGCCTGGTTCTAAGAATGAAAAATTCTGCCTTCTAACTCGAAAACTGTTCTTGAGCAATTGGAAAGCGTTGGGGGCAAGCTCTCCACAAAATTGGTAGTGTCGGTCAAATGCAAGATAGCAAACTTGCTCCTCAAGCTGGTATTCGAGGATGCAATAAATATAATGTGGACCGACCTCCCGTACTTTATCATTCGAACTAATACGTTTCCAGTATTCGGTTTCCCGGTGGCAGGGTAGGTAAGCTTTTCCAGATACGCCGTGATATCCATCATCGTAGATGTGGACATCGTCTGCAGTATATTGAGCTCGTAGGTATTCGCGCTTATCGTTATCAAAGGCAAGTTTGACCGCTTCTTTCATGTTGGACGCGGGAACCTCAAATTCGCAACTAAGTTCCTCGTAGTCAGCAGTGCCGCCATAAAGATTCTCGCTGCCAATCAACATCTTCCGAGATCTTGCAAACCAACATGCCTTGACGTGAAGTTCGGGGACTAGATAGACGACGTAGAGTGGGAAACGCTTTACAAATTTAGTCGCAGCTTCCTCCTTATTCTTGGCTATTTGCAGAATCGAAAAGGGCATCAACTTTTCAAAAGAACCGAAAGCGTAAGCATTGAAGCTGTAGGTAGAAAGTATTACTCGGCCATCGTTCTCGCGAGAATATTCGGAGAAATACGCCTCATACGATAAGTTGCGGTGAATTCTTATCTTTCCCGCTATTGCAATGTCTAACACCTGTGCTATTTTTTTCATCGAACTGATTCCTGGCCTGCCTAAATGGTTAATGAACTAATCTCGACGAAAAAATTCTAAGGAAGCGAGACACATCCATATGGAATCAGCCACGCGCCCACCCGTCGTTCGATTAAATCAGATCTGCTAAAGATCAGTGGTTCCGCCGCGCGACAATCCAATCCAAAAACGGGTCTATGTCATCCACAATCTGACCTGCGGCTTCGTAGTGATCGAGCTCTACACTAAAATGAACAAGTAGTTCGTGTGCAAGCGCCGTCAGACTTGATCTGCTCGCGCGCATGTCAGTGGCAAGGGTCGATAATGTTCCATGAAGCAGCCGCGATCGGTCACTGACCAAACTTTTTGAAAATTGCTTAACCGTGATGAGGGAATCTGGTCCTAGAAATTGATCTGGCTTCAGACCATAGAAAGTTCTAATTGCTTGACTAATGCGCGCTTCGCTGCCTTTAGAACTTACCGCACGAAGTAAGACTTCGATTGCTGTTTCAAGCTTCGGCACTGCCAGTGTATCCAGAGGCTCAGCAATTCCCTCGTGAAACCAATAAGCGGCATCGCTCCAACTCTCGTTCAGCCTGGGTAAGGCGATATGTCCGTTCAAGAAGGTGTTAACTCGGCTGCTAAGAGATTCTATAATATCTTCGTTGGCTTTAAGAATATCAGAAAATGCCTCACCTGGAATTGTCCGTCCTGGCTGCTGGTTTCTCGAACCGCCAGTTACGTTCCCCTGCGTTAGCAAAACGGATATGTTCATTGAAGGAGTTCGTCTCGCATTTAAACGTCCCACACGACTGTAATTATCACCAGGCAATATTAATTGGAGTACAACGAGCGCAAGATCGACAGTCAAATTACCAATCTCTTCCGCTCTCTTCTGTGAGCAATCGACTACCTCCAGTTCGGCGATCCAACACACGTCATGCTGTGCCATTGCCTCGAGCATTTGATCAAACGTGAATGCGAAAGGAATTCTTTTTTTAATGCTCTGTACGAAATCGGCCACATGGATAAAACTAACTGGTCCTATCGCAAACCTCGGTACGTGATGTGGAGTAATATCGCAAGGGATAAGATGGCGGGTGGTTGCGGTGGATGTGTTAAACCACAAGTCGATTCTGCCATCTATTAACGCCACCGTATTTTCATCAATATCCGCTGTTGGCTGGTCAAAGAACTCCATCACAACATCGAAGAGTGCATCGGACATCTCTTTAAACGTGCATCCCTTTCTGTACTTAGGAGTTTGCTTATCTGTGTAAATTAGGTCAGCCAGGTCATGCAAGGCCCGAGCTGCATCACGCTTGACTCCATATGTATAGCCATTTTCCATGTTGAGTTTACCTCGCGCCAGAGGTGAGCTGTTTATGTATTTTTGGTCGGCGATGCCATTAGCTGGCGGGGGGTAACTACCGAAGTTCCCAAAGATCTTCTTCAAGCACTTGAGTTTCGACATGTATTTTGTGACCTTATTTTAGGTTGCCGACATCGTGCGCTAATATTGATCGAACGAAAAGAATTTTCTTATCTAAAATGATTTACGATGAAAGCTAGTAGCTTGGTTACCTGCTTTCAACTCAAGATGAGGCAGGTACGGCCAAGTAACACCTGTCTTCAAATCGGAGTGTCCGTTATTGGCCGTAGTCAGCCATCGAAAAGCTATTCTCTCGGATAGAAGACGAAAACTCTTGACCTACCTTCGGTCATCCTGACTCCGTTTGAAACCAGCGCATTTCCGTCGGAAATCAGTGGCAGAAATTCTTGCTGCCCACTTTGACCGAATACAGCCTCTTGCAACAAGGATTTCGCAAAATCATACATCGCCAGGCGACTAGAAAATCTCAAATAGATGTCACCGTTTTTGACATCCACCTCAGACGTCAAATGATGGCGGCGGTCCTTTTGAACAGCCTCCGAGCTGACATCCTCTGTAGCAGTGACAACCACTGTGTTCGATAAAATCATTTTCACTTTCTCAGTCTTTGACCGGCTGCTACTGGCCGGAAGCCGTCCTTGCGGATCAGGTAATTAAGGCCGCTTTTCGCCACTTATCTCAGCCAACAACTCAGGTGGAACAGGCTGACCATTTGAACTAAAATGACGAACTGTTTCGTGCAATAAGTTCATCCACGTAATTTTTACTACAGCCCATGCAATAACTACAACAATCGGGATGATGAGAGCGATTATCGGAATCAGTAGCGGCGACACATCGGTTACAAAACTCATTTTTACCTTAATTTCTTAATGCAAGTAAATTGCGAATTCGTTAATACGATAAATCCCGGCTTATGGCTATATCCGGTCGACGACTCAGGGTAGCATCTTGTCCATGCGGAAAGTTCACGAATTGTCACGCTGGGCAGTAGCCGCCTCAAAACAGACACGCTGCCCCAATGCCAGTGCGCGGCTTACTCTCCCCCTCGCGCCAACTGGTCGCCCGCATCTGACAAAAGCCACCATCGCTAATCCGCGAACAGCTCCACGATCAGCGAGCGCAGCCACGCGTTGGCGCCGTCCTTGGCGAACTTGCGGTGCCAATATTGCTTCAGATCGAAACGCGGTATCTCTATCGGCGGCTCCATCAACTTGATCGCCGCGAACTGCGCGAAGCTCTCCCCCACCGCGCGCGGCACGGTCGCCACCAGATCGCCGGCGGAGATCAAAAACGGGATCGACATGAAGTGCGGCGTCTCCAGCACCACGCGCCGGCGTATCCGCCTGCGTATCAGGAACTGCTCGAACAATTCCTGGCTGCGGCCTTCGGCCCGTATCACCGCGTGTCCCATCTCCAGGAACTGCTTCATGCTCAGCGTGCGGCGGCGCTGGTGGTGCACGGCGCTGAGCAGGCAAACGAAGGAGTGCGAGAACAAGCGCTGCTGGAAAAAATTCCGGTTCTTCAAATCCGGAAAATAGCCGACCGCTAAATCGACATCTCCCTGTTCCAGCGCCAGCGCCAGCTCGCGCGGCGGCATCGTCACGGAGCAGATGCTCGCGCCCGGAGCGTCCCGCCTCAAGCGGTCTAGCAACCTCGGTAAAAAAGTCATCTCGCCGATGTCCGACAGCGCCACCGTGAACTTGCGCTCGGTGGTGGCGGGGTCGAACTGCACGCTGGCCAACACCCCGGTCTCCAGGCGCTGCAAGATATCCCGCGTGGGACTGACCAGCGCCAACGCGCGCGGCGTCGGCTCCATGCCGTGCGCCGTGCGTATGAACAGGGGATCGCCCAGTGCCTTGCGCAGCTTATTGAGCGCCACGCTGACGGCAGGTTGGCTCATTCCCAGCTTGCGCGCCGCGCCGCTGACGCTACGCTCCTCGTGGATCGCCAACGCCACCGGCAGCAGATTCAGATCGAACGCCATCATGGTCCGTCTCCCTCCAATTCGAAAATCATATAAACATTATGCAGTAAATTCTATTTTCAAATACAAAGGCTTGCCGGATCATAGTCTCACAAATAAGCGGCATAACAACAATACGGAGACAACCATGTATCGCAAACGATTCGCTGTTCCCCTCGCGCTGGCGGGCGCGCTGCTCACGGTATCCTTGCACACCGGCGCGGCGGAGGCGCCGCCGCTGCGCATCGGCGTCATCACATCCCTGAGCGGCGTGGCCGCGCCCAGCGGCGAACAGATGAAGGCCGGCATCGACACCTGGCTGCACATGAACGGCGACACCGTCGCCGGCAGGAAGATTCAGGTCATCTACAAGGACGATACGGGCGCCCAGGCCGACGTCGCCAAGCGCCTGGCGACGGAGCTCATCGGACGTGACAACGTCGACATTTTGGCCGGCTTTGTCTTCACGCCGAACGCCATGTCCGCCGCCGCCGTGGCCGACCGCGCCAGGAAGCCGATGGTGGTCATGAACGCGGCCGCGTCCACCATCACCACCCGCTCGCCCTACATCACGCGCACCTCCTATACGATCGCGCAGTCGGTCAAGCCACTGGCCGAATGGGCCTACAAGACCGGATCGCGCCGGGTGTTTTCCATCGTCGCCGACTATGCGCCGGGCCAGGACGCGCACACATGGTTCGCCAGCTCGTTCACCGCGCTGGGCGGCACGATCATCGACAGCGTCAAGGTGCCGCTGTCGACGATCGACTTCAGCGCCTACCTGCAACGCATCAAGGACGCCAAGCCGGACGCCATCCACGTCTTTCTGCCCAACGGCCAGCCGATGGTGTCCTTCATGAAGGCCTACAAGGACAAGGGCTTGGACAAGGCCGGCATCCGCTTCCTCGGTGGCGAGGGCTGGGCCGACGACGATGTGCTCAGCGCCGCAGGCGAGGCCATGAACGGCATCTACACGGCGGGCTTTTATTCGTCCTTCCGCCCCGGCGCCGACAACGCGGCCTTCACCGCCGCATTCGCCACCACCGTGGGCAACCGCTTCAAGCCGAACTTCCAGGCCGCTTCCGCCTACGATGGCATGGCCTTGATCGCCGCCACGCTCAAACGCAGCAACGGCAACGCCGAAGGCCCGGCCTTCATGACAGCGCTCAAGGGCTACAAGGCGGCCAGCCCGCGCGGCACCGTCACCATCGACGACAAGACCAACGACATCGTCCAGACCATCTACATCCGCCGCATCGACAAGTTGGCCGACGGCCGCTATGGCGCCACCGAGATCGATCGCTACGACGCCGTGCGCGATCCGGCCAAACCGAACTAATTCAACCAAACGGAGTACCCCATGTTCCCATTGAATCAATGGTATGTCGCCGGCTTCGCCTGGGAGTTGCAGGACAAGCCACTCGCGCGCACACTGCTCAACCACCCGATCGTATTGTTCCGCACCGCCGCCGGCGACATCGCCGCGCTCGAGGACCGCTGCTGCCATCGCAGCGTGCCGCTGTCCTGCGGCTCCATCGATGGCGGCGGCATCCGCTGCGGCTACCACGGCCTGCTATACGCGCCGGACGGCGCCTGCATCGAGATTCCCGGCCAGCTGAAAATCCCCGGCAAGGCCAAGGTCAAGGCCTACACTTCGGCGGTGCGCAACCAGGTGGTCTGGATCTGGTTCGGCGCCGACGCCAACAGTCAGCCCTCCGGGCCGCCGCCGGAGGTGCCGGCCCACGACGATCCGCGCTACCGCTACAAAGGCGGCGCCTTCCATTACCAGGCGCCGTATCAGCTGATCCACGACAACCTGCTGGACCTGAGCCACGTCGGTTACGTGCACGGTAAAACCATCGGCGGCAACGCCCGCACACATATGGAGGCGCCGACCACGGTCACCTCCGAGGGCGATCATGTGCGCGTGGTGCGGTGGATGAAATCCTCGCAGCCACCCGCGACCTACTCCGCCGCCTGGCCGTTCACGGGCGCGATCGACCGCTGGCAGGAGATCGACTTCCTCGGCAGCCACCTGCAGATTTTCACCGGCGCCGTCGATGCCGGCGCCGAGCCGCTCGACGATCCCGCGCGCGGCGGCTTCCATATGCGCGGCTTCCACGGCATCACGCCCGAGACCGAGACCACCTCGCACTATTTCTGGACCATGGCCAGCTCCGCCCACCCGGACCAGCCGGACAACGCGGAACTGGTCTACCGCCAGACCGAGCAAACCTTCGAGGAGGACCGCGTCATCATCGAGGCGCAGTACCGCAACATGCGGCGCTTCGATGGCGCGCCGATGATCGATATCCACGTCGACGCCGGCGCCAACCGCGCCCGCCGCGTCATCGCCTTGCGCATCGCCAACCAGGCGGACGAAAAAAACCCGGCGCTGGCGGCGCGATGACGGACGCGATCATCACCTCCATCCGGGAGCACGGCGACGTGCGCATCTTCGAGCTGCGCGCGGTGGACGGCGCGGCACTGCCGCTTTATGAACCGGGCGCGCACCTCGACGTCACGCTGGACACTGGCCTGACGCGGCAATATTCGCTCTGCTGCCGCCAGCCATGTGGCGACAGCTACCGCATCGCCGTCAAACGCCACCCGCAATCGCGCGGCGGGTCCGCGTGGCTGCACGCGCAGGCGGCCTTGGGGAGCATCGTCAAGCTCGGAGAACCGCGCAACGCCTTCCCTCTGCGGCCCGGCCCCGGCCTGCGCCTGCTGGTGGCCGGGGGCATCGGCATCACGCCGCTGCTGTCGATGGCATACGCGCTGCGGCGGGAGGGGCAGCCATTCCAGCTGGTGTATTTCGTTCGGAACCAGGCCGAAGGCGCATTCGTGGACGAATTGACGAGCGGCCCGCTGGCCGCCCACGCCAGCGTGGTGGCCGGGCTGTCACCACAGGACACCGGCGCGCGCATCGCGGCTTGGATGGCGGCCGCGCCGGTGGTGGCGACCACCGTCTATACCTGCGGTCCGGCGCCGTTCATGGAGGCTGTATGCACGCTGGCGGCGGAGCGCTTCGGCGCCGCCTCCGTGCACAAGGAGTCCTTCGGCGCCGCACCGATGGGCGGCGAGACCGCCTTCACCATGCGTCTGGCGCGCCACGGACGCGACATCGAAGTGCCGGCCGGCCGCAGCGCGCTGGCCTGCCTGCAGGATGCCGGCGTGGAGATCGACTGCTCGTGCGAAGTGGGCGTGTGCGGCACCTGCAGGACGGTGGTGCTCGACGGCGTGCCCGAACATCTCGACTCGGTGCTGGGCGAGGACGAAAAGCGGACCAATGCCTGCTTCATGCCGTGCGTGTCGCGGTCGCGCACGCCGATGTTGTATCTCGATCTCTAGGCCCAAATCTTTCTGTTAAGCATGCATCTCTTGCGCTAACATGGTTGGTACCGGCTCACCGGCAAACCATCCAGAAAAAACAGGAGACGACATGAAAACATCCCGCTTCATCCCTACCTTCGCGGCGCTGATGCTGGCCGCCGCGCTTCCGGCGTTCGCGCAGAATTCAACCAAGGCGGAAGCGATCGCGCTGGTCGACAAGGCAGTCGCCAATATCGATAAAAAGGGCATCGAGGAGGCCTGCAAGGACTTCGCCGATCCGAAGGGGGCCTTTTTCCAGAAAGAGCTGTATGTCTTCGTGCAGGATGAGAAGATGAAGATGACCTGCCACTCGGCCAATCCAAAAATGAACGGCAAGGACATGTCGGAGATTAAGGATGCCAACGGCAAGCGCTTCAGCAAGGAGATGCTCGATGTCGCCATGTCGAACAAGCCGGGTTGGGTCGATTATGTGTGGGTCAATCCGATCACCAAGGCGCTCGAGCCCAAGACTTCCTATATCCGGCTGGCGGCCGGCAAGTATACGGTTGGCGTTGGGATCTATAAGAAGTGAGTTAGCCGCCAACGCCTAACCCCGCGCGGCCAACCGAGGTCGGCCCCCTTGGGGGCCGCCCCCTAAGCGCCCCCATCTTTTACGCCACCGACACCAGCTTATCGAGTTTGTCGCCGTCGGCCAGCAGGCTGGCGCTGTCCGAGTCGTGCACGATGCGGCCGCGATCGAGCACGATAGCGCGCTTGGTCAACGACAGTGCCAGGCGCGCGTGCTGCTCCACCACGATCACCGACATGCCCTCTTCCTCCACCAGCCGGCGGATCACCCGCACCAGCTCCTGCACGATGATCGGCGCCAGTCCCTCCATCGGTTCGTCCAGCAGCAGGATGCGCGGATTGGTCATCAGCGCGCGCGCGATGGCCACCATCTGCTGCTCGCCGCCGGAGAGCTGGTTGCCCATGTTGGCGCGGCGCTCGAACAGGCGCGGGAACACCTGATACACCTTCTGCAGGTTCCACGGTCCCGGACGGGCCACCACCGTCAAGTGCTCCTCCACCGTCAGTGACGGGAACATATGCCGTTCCTGCGGCACCCAGCCCAGGCCCGAGCGCGAGCGCTTGTGCGTCGGCATGCGGGCGATGTCGCCGCCGTCCCAACGGATGCCGCCACTGTGCAGCCGCGTCAATCCCATCAAGGTCACCAGCAGGCTGGTTTTGCCGACGCCATTGCGGCCCAACAGCGCCAGGCTGTCGCCCTCGTTCATCGTGAACGACACGTCCTCCAGCACGATCGATTCGCCGTAGCCGGCGGTGACTTTATCAAGCACCAGTAACTCACGCATGTTCGGCCTCCCCCAGATACACTTCCTTCACGCGCGGATCCGCCGCGATTTCCTCCGGCGTGCCCTCGGTCAGCACCTTCCCGCCCACCATCACGGTGATGCGGTCGGCAAAGCGGAACACCAGTCCCATATCGTGTTCGATGAACAGCACCGTAACGTCGCGCGGCAGCTGCGCCAGCACCTCGAACAGCTCCTTGCTCTCGGCCTGCGGAATTCCGGCCGCCGGTTCGTCCAGCAGCAGGATGCGCGGCTTGGTCGCCAGCGCCAGCGCGATCTCCACCAGCCGCTGCTTACCGTAAGCCATGCTGCGGGTGATGCTGTTGGCCTGGTCGGTCAGCCTCAGGGTGGCCAGCAGCTCCATCGCCTCGTCGATGACCTCCGGGTGGTTTTCCACCGTCTTGTACCAGACCGATTGCAGGCCGCGGCGCTCGCTGATCGCCAGCGCCACCGATTCAAGCACCGTCATGCCGGCGAACAGGGTGTTGAGCTGGAAGGTGCGCGTCATGCCGCGATGGACACGTTCGTGCTGCGGCAGGTTGGTGATGTCCTCGCCGCCCAGGTAGACCTTGCCGCTGCTGGGCATGAAGCCGCCGGTCAGCAGGTTGATGAAGGTGGTCTTGCCGGCGCCATTGGGGCCGATCAGCGCGTGGCGCGCGCCCGGTGCGAAGGTCAACGTCACGTCGCTGTTGGCGATGAATCCGCCCCAGCGCTTGCTCAGTCCTTCGGTGCGTAGTGTGATGTCCTGGCTCATGCCTGCTCCTTGCCGGTGGATTTGAAACGCTGGCCGATCTTCTCCAGGCCACCGAGGATGCCGCCGCGCGCGAACAGCACGATCAGCACCAGCAGCAGCCCGATATAGAACTGCCAGTACGCCGGATTGAGGCCGGAGATATAGTCCTGCGCCACCATGAACACGGTCGCGCCGATCAGCGCGCCGTACAGGCGCCCGGTCCCGCCCAGCACCAGCATGATCAGCAGCTCGGCCGAGCGCGGGAAGCCGAGCGAATCGAGGCCGACGAACTGCGTCGTCTGCGCCAGCAGCGCGCCGGCCACGCCGGCGATGGCGGCGGCGGCGGTGAAGATGGCGATCAGGCGACGGTTGACGTTCACGCCCAGCGACGGCATGCGGCGCACGCCTTCGCGGATGCCGATCAGGCTCAGGCCGAACGGCGACTTGACCACGCGGCGCAGCACCACGAACAGCACGAACAGCACCGCGAAGCTGTACCAGAAAGCCACCGTGCCATTGAGGTCGAATTCGAACACGCCGAACAGCTTACCGACCATCATACCCGACAGGCCGTCGACGCCGCCGGTGATGAAGGAGGCCTTGTTGGCCGCCTCGTGCAGCATCAGGCAGATGCCCATCGTGACCATCAGGCGCGTCAGGTCCTGGCCGCGCACCACCAGGAAGGAGGTGACGAAGCCGAACAGGCCCGCCACCACGGCGCCGGCCAGCAGGCCGCTGAGCGGCTCGCCCCAGCCATGCACCGCCAGCAGGCCGGCGGTATAGGCGCCCAGCCCGAAGAACGCGGCGTGGCCCAGCGAGACGATGCCGGCATAGCCGAGGATCAGGTCCAGCGACAAGGCGAACAGGCCGATGATCATGATTTGGCTGATCAACACCAGATAGCCGGGGAACAGGAAATACGCGACGACAGGCATGAGCCAGAACGCGATCTCCAGCGGCTTCCAGCGGTCGTTCGGCAAATTCAGTTGGCGTTTCTGTAGTGGCGTCATGACGTTCTTTGCGATGGAAGCGGGTTTGACGGCGGTCTCGGTGAAGGCGTTCATGCTTTCCTCCTCACCAGGCCGGCCGGGAAGACGATCAGCAGCACCACCATCAGCGCGTAGATGACGAAGGCGCCCACTTCAGGCACATAGTACTTGCCGGCGACGTCGAACACACCCAGTATCAGCGCCGCCAGCAGCGGACCCTTGATGGTGCCGGCGCCGCCCACCGCGACCACGAGCAGGAAGTAGACCATGTATTTGATCGGGAACGTGGGATCGAGCCCCAGCACGTCGATGCCAAGGCCGCCACCGAGGCCGGCCAGGCCGGAGCCGAGCGCGAAGGTCAGGCTGAACACCAGGCTGACGTTGATGCCCAGGCCCGCCGACGCGGTCTGGTTGTCAACCGAGGCGCGGATCTGCGCGCCGAAGCGCGTGCGTTCTATCAGCAGGCCGAGCGCGATGGTGATCAAGACCACGATCCCGATTAGGAACAAGCGATAGGCGCCGACATCGAGGCCGAACAGCGATACCTGGCCGCGCAGCCAGTCCGGCAGCGTGACCGGCTGCTGCGTCGGGCCGAAGAAGAAGGTGGCGGCGGCGACGGACATGAAGGTCAGGCCGATGGAAAACAGCACCTGATCGAGGTGGCTGGCCTTGTAGAGGCGCCGGTACAGCGTGCGCTCGAGCACCAGCCCGACCACCGCCGAGGCGATGAACGCCAGCGGCAGCGAGGCCAGGAACGGCACGCCAAGGCGCGAGAGCACCATCACGCTGACATACCCGCCCAGCATCGCGAAGGCGCCGTGGGCCAGGTTAATAAAGTTCATCATCCCCATCGTGACCGACAGGCCGACGCTGATGAGGAACAGGAGGCTGCCGTAGGCGATGCCGTCAAACAGCACGCCGGCCATATTCGCTAGCATGGCCGCCCCCTTCGATACGCAAGGCGCTCGTTGGCGCCGTTTTTTTGCTTATTCATTTTGTCTCCCGCACTTTGACTACATTGGATCAAGCCAGCTGTTACACCCTTTCGATCACCATCGCGATACCCTGCCCCACGCCGATACACATGGTGCACAGCGCGTAGCGCCCACCGCTGCGATGCAGCTGGTAGGTCGCGGTGGTGACCAGGCGCGCACCGCTCATGCCCAGCGGATGGCCGAGGGCGATGGCGCCGCCGTTGGGATTGACGCGCGGGTCGTCCGCGCTCAGTCCAAGCCCGCGCAACACCGCCAGGCCCTGCGCGGCGAACGCCTCATTGAGTTCGATCACGTCCATCTGCTCGAGCGTGAGGCCGGTCTGGCGCAGCAGCTTTTGCACCGCCGGCACCGGGCCGATGCCCATCACGCGCGGCGCCACGCCGGCCGTGGCCATGCCGACGATGCGCGCCAGCGGCTTGAGGCCGTGCTTTTGCATGGCGTCGCCGCTGGCGATCAGCAGCGCGCAGGCGCCGTCGTTGATGCCGGAGGCGTTACCGGCGGTGACGCTGCCGTCCGGGCGCACCACGCCTTTGAGCTTGGCCAGCGCCTCGATGGTGGTCGCGCGCGGGTGTTCGTCCTGGGCGAAGACGACCGGGTCGCCTTTTTTCTGCGGAATCGACACCGGCACGATCTCGCGCGTGAACACGCCCTCGGCGATCGCCGTCGCCGCCCGCTGTTGGCTCACCAGCGCGAACGCGTCCTGGTCGGCGCGGCTGATGTTGAAGTCGGTGGCGACGTTTTCCGCCGTCTCCGGCATGCTGTCGACGCCGTAGGCCTCCTTCAACGCCTTGTTGATGAAGCGCCAGCCCATGGTGGTGTCGTACAGCGCGGCGCTGCGCGAGAAGGCGGAATCGGCCTTGCCCATGACGAACGGCGCGCGCGTCATCGACTCGACGCCGCCGGCGATCATCAGGCAGGCGTCGCCGGCCTGGATCGCGCGCGCCGCCGTGCCCACGGCATCCATGCCGGAGCCGCACAGGCGGTTGATGGTGGTGCCGGGCACCTCGATCGGCAGTCCGGCCAGCAGCGACGACATGCGCGCCACGTTGCGGTTATCCTCGCCGGCCTGGTTGGCGCAGCCGTAGATCACATCGTCCACCTGGTCCCATTGCACGCCGGGATTGCGTTTCATCAGTTCGCGCAGCGGCACCGCGCCCAGGTCGTCGGCGCGCACGTCCTTCAGCGCGCCGCCGTAGCGGCCGATCGGGGTGCGTATCGCGTCGCAGATATATGCTTCGTTCATGTTGCGGTCCTCTGTTTAGATTTTGTCGCCGGCCTTCGGCGGCAGCAGTTTGCTGGCGGTGGCCGCCTGCAGTTCTTCAAACGTCAAGCCGGGCGCCATCTCGCGCACGGCCAGGCCGTCGGCGGTCACGTCGAGAACCGCCATGTCGGTGTAGATGCGGTTGACGCAAGCGACGCCGGTCAGCGGATAGGTGCACTGGTCGACGATTTTACTCTCGCCGGTCTTGGTCAAATGATCCATCATCACGAACACCTGCTTGGCGCCGATCGCCAGGTCCATTGCGCCGCCGACGGCCGGTATCGCGTTCGGCGCGCCGGTGTGCCAGTTGGCCAGGTCGCCGCGCGCCGACACCTGGAACGCGCCGAGCACGCACACGTCCAGATGGCCGCCGCGCATCATCGCGAACGAGTCGCCATGGTGGAAGTAGGCGCCGCCGGTGAGCAGCGTGACCGGCTCCTTGCCGGCGTTGATCAGGTCCTCGTCCTCCTCGCCCGGCGCGGGGGGCGGCCCCATGCCCAGCAGGCCGTTTTCGCTGTGCAGGAATATCTCGCGCTCGGCCGGCAGGTAGCTCGTTACCTTGGTCGGCAAGCCGATACCGAGGTTGACATAGGCGCCTTCCGGAATGTCCTGCGCCACGCGGGCGGCGATCTGGTCGCGCGTGTATCGCTTAGTCATGCTGCCTCCTGGACGACGCGTTGAACGAAAATGCCCGGCGTGATGATCGCTTCCGGATCGAGTTCGCCCAGCGGCACCACCTTGCGCACCTGCGCGATCGCGACCTTGGCGGCCATCGCCATGATGGGGCCGAAGTTGCGTCCCGTCTTGCGGTACACCAGGTTGCCCCAGCGGTCGCCGTGCAGCGCCTTGATCAGCGCGAAGTCGGCATGGATCGGCGATTCGAGCACGTAGTGGCGGCCATTGATCAGGCGCGTCTCCTTGCCCTCGGCCAGCAGCGTGCCGTAGCCGGTCGGCGAGAAGAAGCCGCCGATGCCGGCGCCGGCGGCGCGGATGCGCTCGGCCAGGTTGCCCTGCGGGGTCAGTTCGAGCTCGATTTCGCCGGCGCGGTACAGCGCGTCGAAATGGTGGGAGTCGGCCTGGCGCGGGAACGAGCAGATGATCTTGCGCACCCGCTTGGCCTTGAGCAGCGCGGCCAGCCCGGTCTCGCCATTGCCGGCGTTGTTGTTGACGATGGTGAGCTCGCGCGCGCCCTGCGCGATGAGCGCGTCGATCAGCGCCGACGGCATGCCCGCGTTGCCGAAGCCGCCGATCATGACGGTGGCGCCGTCATGGATGTCGGCCACCGCGCGCTCCAGTGATTCAAAAGTTTTATCGATCATATGGATACCTTGTGATTCCTCGCCCGCTTTTTGTTCTGTTGTCGTTTTGTTTTCCATTTTGTGCGATAATCGAACTAATGATTGATTACCGCACAGCCAGTGTAGAACTTGCGACTGCGGTGGTCAAGAAAAACCGCCAATTAAATCCACCGTCTGCATTAAAATCACGCCATGTCAAAAGCCACCACCACCGCAACCACCGCCGCCGGGATGGACGACGGGCGCGAACCGACCATCGCCGAGCAGATCGACGCCATGACCGATCCCAGCTTCATGACCTCGCTCGCGCGCGGCCTGGCCGTGGTGCAGGCGTTCAGCGATTCGCGCAAGCCGCAGACCATCGCCAACATCAGCCAGAAGACCGGCATTCCGCGCGCCGCCGTGCGCCGCTGCCTGCACACCTTGCGCGAGCTCGGATACGTGGACGCGGAGTTGAACAATTTTTCGCTGCGCCCCAAGGTGCTCACGCTGGGGTACTCCTATCTGTCGTCGACGCCGTTGACGGTATCGGCCCAGCCCTACCTCAACGACATCAGCCGCACGCTCAACGAATCGAGTTCGATGGCGGTGCTCGACGACGGCGAAGTGCTATACGTGGCGCGCGCGGCCAATTCGCGCGTGATGTCGGTCGCGCTCAACACGGGCAGCCGGCTGCCGGCGTATTGCACGTCGCTGGGCCGGGTGATGCTGGCCCATTTGCCGCCGGATGAGCTGGAGCGCTATCTGGCCAAGACCAAACTGCGCGCGATGACGGAGAACACGGTCGTCAACCAGAAGCGCCTGCGCGAAATTCTGGCCGATGTGCGGCGCGACGGCTACGCCATCAACGACGAGGAGTTGGAGCTGGGCCTGCGATCGATCGCCGTGCCGGTGCGCGGCGCGTCCGGCCAGGTGCTGGCGGCGCTGAACGTTGGCGCGCAAGCGGCGCGCGTGAGCGTCAAGCAGCTGGAAAAGGAGTTCTTGCCGGTGTTACTGCGCGGCGCGCAGGAGCTGGCGATACTGCTGCCATAACGACGCCGCGCAAGCCGCCAGCGGCGGTGTCAAAGAAGCCACGTTGGACCACGTAGGGCGGATTAGGCGGCACGCCGTAATCCGCCAAGATCCGCCAATAGCGCCCCTTAGAACGAATGCCGCAACCCGGCCATCACACCGTTCTGCGTCTTACCCACGCCAACGGTGCCGCCGGCATCCAACGCCACCGCCGACAAGCCGCTGTTCTTCATCCGTCCAACGCCCCCATACACGGCGGTGCGTTTCGAGAAGTAGTAAGTCAAGCGCGCCACCAGCATGGTCGCATCCGAACTGCTGTTTTTCACATCGCGCCGCGCCACCTGCGTATCGAGCGTGGTCAATGGCGTGACCGGATAGCTCAACCCCAGGAAGTACAGATCCGACTCCGTCAAGCCGGTCGACGCGCGCGTGGTGCGGTCAACCAGGCCGGCGCCGATCTTGCCCTCGCCGACTTTGAAGTAGCCGTTGACCGTGATGCGCTTGTCGCTGTTGTCGCTGCTCGTCAAACCGCCGGCCGCGCCGGCATTACCGTACAAGATATCGTAGGACGCGTTCAAGCCATAAGCGGCCACCTCGTAGCCGAGCAAGCCGGTAACCTGGCGACAAGCCTTGGAATTTCCAGCCACCTCACCGGCGCAGCCGGTGGCCGCGGGGCCGCCGGCGGCCGACGAATCGCGCCCGGTGCTGTAGGTGGCGCCAACGACGACGTTATTGAAGTTACCCAGATAGCCGATCGCGTTGTCGCTGCGCGCGTTCGGCAGATAGGGATCGATGCTGCCGATGGCGAACAGGTTCGGGCCCATGACGTCGGCCTTCTGGCCGGCGATGTAGGTCATATTGATCTGGCGGCCCAGGGTCACGGTGCCGAAGGAACCCTTCAACCCCACCGAGGCTTGGCGGCCGAACAGGCGGTTGCCCTGCTGGCTGGTGCCGGTATCCAGCGCCAGGCCAGATTCCAGCGTGAAGACCACGCTCAATCCTCCGCCCAGATCCTCGGTGCCGCGAAAGCCGATGCGCGACGGGAAGGAGCCAGTGAGCGACGGCATCTTGGTGACGGAATCGCCGGCGGCGTTGACGTTTGTGACATGGGCCAGGCCGGTGTCGAGCAAGCCATACACGGTCACGCTGCTTTGCGCCATCGCCGAGGATGCGCCTACGCCTGCCAGAAGCGCCAAGGCGCAACGGATACTGTTTTTCATTACTGTCTCCTGTTATTTTATTGGATGTGCGATTATCGAACAATAGGTTGTTAATCGCACATAAATTCGATACTATGATTGTCGCGGGGTGTTGTCAAGAAACGGAACGGTGCGGTGAGCCAACAAAACGACACTGCAAGGCTGGCCAACCCGCGTTCGGCATCGACCTACATAGACAAAAACAGAATCCAACAGGAGACCGGCATGACGATGAAAAAATTTGTAAATATTGCGACACTCGCGACATTCGCCGCCCTCACGCTTGCCGCGATGCCGTTGGCGCGGGCCCAGGAGACGATCAAGATCGGCGTCATCGCCGCGTTCTCGGGTCCCTTCGCCGACTACGGCAAGCAGATGGAGGGCGGCATCAAGGCCTACATGGCGCAGAACGGGGCCACGGTGGCCGGCAAGAAGATCGAGATCATCGTCAAGGATACCACCGGCCCCTCGCCGGAAATAGCCAAGCGGCTGGCGCAGGAGCTGGTTGTGCGCGACAAGGTCGACTTCCTCGCCGGCTTCGGCCTGACGCCGGAGGCACTGGCCGTGGCGCCGATCGCCGAACAGGCGAAAAAGCCGATGATCATCATGAACGCGGCCACCTTCATCATCACCACCAAGTCCAACTACATCGCGCGTTTTTCGATGACGCTGCCGCAGATCTCGGCCCCGATGGCGACATGGGCGGTCAAGAACAACATCAAGAAGGTCGTCACGCTGGTGGCGGACTACGGTCCCGGCATCGACGCCGAGGCGGCATTCAAGAATGAGCTGGTCAAGGGCGGAGGCGCGGTGACCGAGGCGATCCGCGTCCCGCTGCGCAATCCGGAGTTCGCGCCGTACATCCAGCGCATCAAGGACGCCAAGCCCGATGCGGTGTTCATCTTCGTGCCGGCCGGCGAACAGGGCATCGCCTTCATGAAGGGCTACCGCGAGCGCGGGCTGGCCGAAGCGGGGATCAAGGTCATCGCCACCGGCGACCTGACCGACGACCACGTGCTGCCGGCGATGGGCGACTCCACGCTCGGCGTGATCACCACCTTCCACTATTCGGCGGCGCACAAGTCACCGGAAAACGCCGCCTTCCTCAAGAGCTTTGCCGCCGCCAACCCGGGTGCCGGCCGACCCAACTTCATGGCCGTCGCCGCCTATGACGGCATGGCGGCGATCTACGAAGTGGCGCGCAAGCTCAATGGAAAAATCGACGGCGACAAGGCGATGGAAGTGCTTAAAACGATCAAGCTGGCCAGCCCGCGCGGCCCGATCTCGATCGACCCGCAGACCCGCGACATCGTCCAAACGGTCTACGTGCGCAAAGTGGAAAAGATCGGCAACGAAGTCTACAACGTCGAGTTCGACCAATTCGCCAACCAAAAAGACCCGGGAAAATAAATGATGGCCGTGGGCGGATAAGCGAAGCGTAATCCGCCAAGCGCCGCCCGCGACCCAAAATGGAACTACGACCCCAGCGAAGCCGGCGGCGGCATCGAAGCGAGAACCACCGCCGCCAGCATCGCCCCGACCAGCGCGACCGACTCGATTTGCAGCAGCCGCGTGATGCGGGTCAATGCCCCGGTCCGACCGAGCGACGCGGCCGGAAAACCGACAAACTTGTTATATCCGCCAGCCGCCACAGCCAGCGCGACCAGCAAGAGCTTGACGGCCAGCGTTGTCTCGTAAGCCCCCGTGCCCACCTGCGCCCAAGTCCCGAACACCCGCCAAGCGTTATACAAGCCGCTGGCGGCGATGCCAACGAGCGCGAACGTCGCCGCATCCGACAGCAGGTCCAGATAGCGCCCCGGCGCCGCCGACTTCGCGCCGGCCAGAGGCAACACCAGCCACCCCGCCACCGCCACCGCGCCGACCCACACGCAGATCAACAGCAGGTGCAGCCACTCGACCAACACCCCGGTGCTCAGCAAGCCATGCTCCGCCGCGTGGCTGTTGGCCGCGCGGCTAAACGCGAACCCGCCCAGCAATACCAGCGCCAGCCAGTCGCGCCCGGGCAACCGTCGCCCGCGCCAAAACAACGCGGCGGTCGCCAGCAGACAAACGCCGCCCGCCACGCCGATGCGCCCATAACCGCTGCGCGAAATCAGCACCGCGAACGCCTCCCCCGCCGCGCCGAGCGGCACGTCGGCCATGGCGGCGGCCGCCGCCCACAAGGCGCCAGCGCTGGCCGACAAGGCAAGCAAAGCCGCCGCCGGCATCGACCGTTCGAGCAGCGCGCACGCCCGCCGCGACCAGGCCTCGTCGCTAACGCGCAGCCAGCGCGCAGCCAGCAAGGCCGCCAGCATCCACGCCAGCGCGAGGTTGAGCAGCAGCGCGCCGGCCGTCTGAAGGTAGGCGGCGGCGGTCAATCACTTCACCGAAAAATTGTACTGCCCATTGCGGCGGTGGCCATCCGGGCCGACCGCCACCCAGCGCACGATGTAGCCGCCGGACTTGAGCGGCGGCAGATCGAGCTTGAGCAGTCGTTTGTTGGTCGCGTCCACAGCCGCCTTGCCCACTTCCGGCACGGCCTTGCCGGTGGCGTCCTGCAGGACGATGGAGCTGAACGCCGGCTCCACGTCCTCGTTGAAGGTCAGCGCGATGGCCGGCGGCGCCTTGGCCAGTTCCGCGTTGGCGGCCGGCTCCGAGACCTGGATCGTGGCGTGCGCCATGGCCGGGGCATTGGCAAGGGCCGCGACGCCCAGGATGGCGCCGTAAATCAGGGATTGCAGTCGTCGCATGATGATTCCTTTTCAAATGAAAACGGGTGGGCGACCTCGTAGGGCGGATTAGCGCAGCGTAATCCGCCAGGCCCCGTCGGCGGCTCCGGCGGATTACGGCGTGCCGCCTAATCCGCCCTACGAAAATCGCGAAAACTGATCGGCATCAGGATGAAGTAGCGTACACTTTACAAGCTTCCCCCATAGGAAGGTCAAGCGTTTTCCGGCGCCTTCCACACACTCGACAGGAATGCGAAAAAACGCCGTCGCATTCGGTACTTTGTGCCGAAACACCGCCCCGCCCCGCGACTTCCTAGCGTTCTTCCGGCATCGCTGGCGCGGCCCGCGCGGCCTGGGTTAGCATGGCAGCTCGCCGCATCCGATCATCGCGGCATGTGAAAAGGAGTGACCGTGACAGACCATCTATCCACGCCGGCCGTCAGCTACCGCCGCATCACCGAAAAGGACGCCGAGGCGGCGCACCGCCTGTCGCTGGCGGTGCGCTGGCCGCACCGGCTCGACGACTGGCGCTTCATCCTGCGCCTGGGCGCCGGCTTCGTCGCCGAGGACGACGCCGGCATCGTCGGCACCGCCATGTGCTGGAGCCACGGCACCGAGTTCGCCTCGCTCGGCATGGTCATCGTCGACGCGGCGCGCCAGGGCCAGGGCATCGGCCGCAAGCTGATGTCGATGGTGATGAATGAGCTGGGCAGCCGCGACGTGCTGCTGCACGCGACCCCGGCGGGCAAGCCGCTCTACGAAAAATTGGGCTTCAAGCAGACCGGCGAAATCCACCAGCACCAGGGCACGGTGTTCAAGTCGCCGTTGATGCCGCTGCAGCCGGGTGAGCGCATACGCCCGCTCGGCTCGCGCGACGGCGCGCGCCTGGCGGCGCTGGGCGCGCGCGCGGCCGGCATGCCGCGCAACACGGTGCTGGCGGCGATGCAGGACGTCGCCGAAACCGTCGTCATCGACCGCTACGACGAAATGATCGGCTGCGCCATGCTGCGCCGCTTCGGCCACGGCTACGCCATCGGCCCGGTGATCGCGCCCGACATCGACCGCGCCAAGGCGCTGATCAGCCACTGGACCGGCACCTACGGCGGCGCCTTCCTGCGCATCGACGTCACCGGCTGGAGCGGCCTGAGTCCCTGGCTCGATGAACTCGGCCTGGTGCAGGTCGACAGCGTGGTGGCGATGGTGCGCGGCGAGGCGCCGCTGGCCGACGCCGGCGTGCGCCAGTTCGCCGTCATCAGCCAGGCTCTGGGATGAAAGCCGGGTCGCGGCACGGCGCGGCAGAAAATGCTGCGCCGTCCGAAAATACGCAACGATCGTGTCCCGCGCGGGGCCGGTTCCGCAAGTACCCGCTGGCGCATCGGTCCTAATATGGAGTCAGACCACCACATGGATTCCATCATGACCGACACCACACTTGCAAACCTTGACCGCAAACATCTGATCCACCCCGTCACCAACTTCCGCGCCCATGAAAAGCGCGGGCCGACCATTCTCGCCTCCGGGCACGGCGCATGGCTCAAGGACGACAAGGGCAACGATCTGCTGGACGCGTTTTCGGGACTCTGGTGCGTCAACACCGGCTACGGCCAGGAGAGCATCGTCGCGGCGGCCACCGAGCAAATGCGCCGCCTTCCCTACGCCACCGGCTACTTCAGTTTTTCGTCGGAACCGGCGATCGAACTGGCCGCGCGGCTGGTCGAGCTGGCGCCGGCTTCGCTGCGCCACGTCTATTTCACGCTCGGCGGCTCGGATGCGGTGGACGCCGCGCTGCGCTACATCGGCTACTACAACAACTCGCGCGGCCAGCCGCAACGCGACCAGTTCATTTCGCTGCAGCGCGGCTACCATGGCTCGTCGTCCGTCGGCGCGGGCCTGACGGCGCTGCCGGTGTTCCACCGCCATTTCAACCTGCCGCTGCCGAACCAGCATTACCTGCCCTCGCCCTATGCCTACCGCAGCCCGGTCGGCGCCGATCCACAGGCGCTGATCGCGGCCTCGGTGGCGGCGCTGCGCGCCAAGGTCGAGGAACTGGGCGCCGAGCGCGTGGCCGCCTTCTTCTGCGAGCCGATACAGGGTTCGGGCGGCGTGGTCGTGCCGCCCAAGGGCTGGCTCAAGGCGATGGCCGACGCCTGCCGCGAGCTCGGCATCCTGTTCGTGGTCGACGAGGTCATCACCGGCTTTGGCCGCACCGGTCCCCTGTTCGCCTGCGCGGCCGAAGGCGTCGAGCCGGACATGATGACCCTGGCCAAAGGCCTGACCGCCGGCTACGCGCCCATGGGCGCGCTGATGATGTCGGACGCGGTCTACCAGTCCATCGCCGACGGCGCCGGCCCGGACATCGCCATCGGCCACGGCCAGACCTATTCGGCCCACCCGGTCAGCGCGGCCATCGGCCTGGAGGTGATGCGCCTGTACCACGAGGGCGGCCTGCTGGCCAACGGCGTGGCCCAGGCCCCGCACTTCGAGGCCGGCCTGCGCGCGCTGCTCGACCATCCACTGGTGGGCGACGCCCGCGGCCGCGGCCTGCTTGGCGCGCTGGAACTGGTGGCCGACAAGGGCAGCAAGCGCCAGTTCGATCCGGCGCTGCGGCTGCACGAGCGCATCACCGCCGCCGCCTTCGACAACAAGATCGTGTTCCGCGCCTTCGGCGACAACATCCTCGGCTTCGCGCCGGCGCTGTGCTACACGGCCGACGAATTCGCGATCCTGTTCGAGCGGCTTAAAAACACGCTCGACCAGGTGCTGGAACAGCCGGAAGTGCGCCGGGCGATGGCGTGACGGCCCACTGTCCGCGTCAAATTCATCATGCTACAATCAAGCAGGCGACCACCCCAAGGCTGCCTGCCGAACAAGGGAGATCATGTTAGAAGGCGCGTTTAAACTGGATCGCATCGACATCCGCATCCTGTCCCACCTGCAGCAAAGTGGCCGGATCGCCAATGTTGACCTGGCCGATGCCGTGGGCCTGTCGCCCAGTCCCTGCCTGATCCGCGTCAAGCGGTTGGAAAAGGCCGGCTACGTGACCGGCTACGGCGCGCATATCGAACTGGAAAAGATCGGCAACGTGCAGCTGGTGTTCACCCAGGTCACGCTGTCGGACCACCGCCGCGAGGACTTCACCAAGTTCGAGGCGGCCGTGCGCAAGATCGACGAGGTGGTCGAGTGCCACCTGGTCAGCGGCGGTTTCGACTACCTGCTCAAGTTTGTCACCACCGGCGTGGTGCACTACCAGACCATCATCGAGGGCCTGCTCGACCAGCACATCGGCATCGAAAAATACTTCAGCTACATCGTCATCAAGTCCCCCTTCACCAAGGGTTACTACCCGGTCGACAAGCTGTTTACGCAGAATTCCTGAACCGTCGCGGCGACGGCATATTCTGCCGCCGCCGCGCTAAATTCGCAATTTCCCCCGCTTCGTCCCGCCATCAACGGTGCCCTCCCCGGGCGCCGCGCCACTACCATGGTCTTCAGTCCACCACACTGAGCACACAACCATGAACACAACTTGCATGACCCTGACGCTGGAACGCGGCGACCTGCTCCGCGACGGCAATTACATCGACGGCGCCTGGCGCCCGGGCCGCGCCGGCGCCCGCTACGCGGTCGTCGACCCGGCCGACGGCCTGGCCTTCGCCGAGGTGCCCGACAGCGAGGACGCCGACGCCCGCGACGCCGTCGACAGCGCATCGAAGGCCTTCGATGGCTGGCGCGCGCGCAGCGCCCGCGAGCGCGCCGCGCTGCTCAAGCACTGGCACGCGCTGATCCTGGCCAACAAGGAGGACCTGGCGCGCCTGATCTCGCGCGAGCAAGGCAAGCCGCTGGCCGAGGCGCGCGGCGAGGTGCTCTATGGCGCCTCCTATGTGGAATGGTTTGCCGAAGAAGCGGTGCGCACCTATGGCGACATCATCCCCGAGCCGGTGCGCGGGCGCAAACTGATGGTGGTCAAGGAGCCGGCCGGCGTGGTCGCCGCGATCACGCCATGGAACTTCCCGCTGGCGATGATCGCCCGTAAGATCGCCCCGGCGCTGGCGGCCGGCTGCACGGTCGTCGCCAAGCCGGCCGAGGACACGCCGCTCACGGCGCTGGCGCTGGTGCTGCTGGCGCACGAGGCGGGCATTCCACCGGGCGTGCTCAATATCGTCACCGCCTCGCGC
The DNA here is from genome assembly GCA_963513825.1 of uncultured Duganella sp. Classification (GTDB taxonomy): domain Bacteria; phylum Pseudomonadota; class Gammaproteobacteria; order Burkholderiales; family Burkholderiaceae_D; genus Rugamonas. Next base: position 73,640 of record CAUPRW010000018.1, on the reverse strand, counting down.
GCGCGCACGCCAACCGTGGTCGGCGCGTGGCTCGAGGATACGCGCGTGCGCAAGATCACCTTCACCGGTTCGACCGCCGTCGGCAAAAGCCTGGCGCGCGATTCGGCCGCCACGCTCAAAAAACTGTCGCTGGAATTGGGCGGCAACGCGCCCTTTATCGTCTTCGACGACGCCGATCTGGAAGCGGCCGTCGAGGGCCTGATGGCGGCCAAGTTCCGCAACGGCGGCCAGACCTGCGTCAGTCCCAACCGGGTCTACGTGCAGGACGCCGTCTACGCCCGCTTCGCCGAACTGCTCACGGCGCGCGTGTCGGCGCTGGTGGTCGGTCCCGCCACCGACCCGGCCTCGCAGATTGGGCCGATGATCAACAGGCGCGCGCTCGACAAGATCGCCGCCCACGTCGCCGACGCCGTCGAGCGCGGCGCCGCGCTGCTGTGCGGCGGCCACCAGCCGACGGTCGGAGCACAAGCCGTCGACGGCGTCGACCCCGACACCCGCTCAGACACGTGGTATGCGCCGACCGTGCTGGCCGGCGCCAGCCACGACATGCTGCTGGCACGCGAAGAGACCTTCGGCCCGGTCGTCGCGCTGTTCCGCTTCGCCACCGAGGACGAGGTGGTCGCCGCCGCCAACGACACCCCGTTCGGCCTGGCCGCCTACTTCTACGCGCGCGACATCTCGCGCGTGTGGCGCGTGGCCGAGCGCCTCGAAACAGGCATCGTCGGCATCAACGAGGGCGCGCTGGCGGCCGAATCGGCGCCGTTCGGCGGCGTCAAGGATTCCGGCTATGGGCGCGAAGGTTCGCGCTATGGACTCGACGACTACATGCACACCAAATATCTTTGTCTAGGAGGACTGCAGCAATGACCACGGAAACCTACCCGATCGAAATCGAATTCCCCGACCTGAAGCCCTACGCCGAGGGCAACACCGGCATCCCCTACGTCTACAGCTACGACAGCGGCGTGCCGGGGCCGCACACGATGATCAACGCCCTCACCCACGGCAACGAGGTGTCCGGCGCGATCGCCGTCAAGGCGCTGATCGACAGCGGCCTGCGGCCACGGCGCGGCCGGCTGACGCTATCGTTCGCCAATATCGACGCCTATCTGAGCTTCGATCCCCGGCGGCCAGATGCCTCGCGCTTCGTCGACCAGGACCTCAACCGGGTCTGGATGCCGGCCACGCTGGACGACATGTCGCTTGACTCGTCGGAGCTGCGCCGCGCCCGCGCCCTGCGTCCGCTGGTCGACCAGGTCGACTTCCTGCTCGACCTGCACTCGATGCACGAGCGCAGCGCGCCGCTGTCGGTCAGCGGCCCGCTGCAAAAAGGGATCGACATGGCCAAGCGCCTGGGCGTACCGGAGCACATCATCAGCGACGAGGGTCATCCGGAAGGCCGCCGGCTGCGCGACTATGGCTACTTCGGCGACCCGTCCAAACCGCACACCGCGCTGCTGATCGAAAGCGGCCAGCACTGGGAGGCGGCCGGCGTCGACGTGGCGCGCAATAGCTGCGCGCGATTCCTGCTCTTGTGCGGCAACCTGGACGCCACCGACATCCCGGTCGGCTGGCTCAAGCCGCATCCACCTTCGCAAAAGGTGATACGCGTGACCGAACCGGTCGTCGCCAGCGGCACCGATTTCCGCTTCGCCGGCGATTACACCGGCCTGGAAACCTTCGCCGACGCCGGCACCGTCATCGGCTGGGATGGCGATACGCCGGTACGCACGCCTTATCCCAACTGCGTGCTGGTCATGCCATCGCTGCGCCAGCTGCGCGCCGGCGTCACTGTGGTGCGCCTGGGCCAATTGATCGATTAAAAAAATGGTCACGCAGCCGCCAGGCTGCGTGACCATATGGACTACAAGTAGCACACCTAGAAGTAGCGCACCCAAGCCTGTTTCGAGCTGCGCTTGTAGTTGGCGAAGGCCTTGCACGGCACATACAGCAGCGGCATCAGCGCCAGCGACACTACCCACACCGGCCATAGTTCATCGACCCCGAAGCGCGTGCCGTGGTTGGCGCCGAACAGCACCACCAGCGCCTTTTGCATGTACAACAGCAGCAGCAGGTGGAACAGGTAGTAGAACATCGGCGCGCCGCCGAACGTGGCGAAGGCGCGGGTGAGCCAGTTGTCGCGCGGCTCGAGCCAGGCCAGCACCAGCATGCCGGTCCCGATCGTCATCAGGACGAAGTCCAGCGACGGCGGATACTTGGTGAAGTTCACGAAGGACATCAGCGTGCGGACAGCCGTCTCGCCCTGCACCCAGGGCAGCTCCTCGCCGTAGATGTTAAATCCGCGCAGCACCAGCAACAGCAGCAGCGCGCCGCCGCCGATCATGCGCAGCAGCGCGCGCCGGCGTTCGGCGGTCATCGTCCGCGCGTACAGCGGCCCGGCCGCGTAACCGAGCAGGATCACGCCTATCCACGGCAGCAGCGGATAGGTGACCTTGACCTTGACCGCGCCGTCGGCGACCAGGAAGCCGCGGTGCAGCAACAGGGTCCAGGCGTCGTAGGCGATGCTGCCCGGCGCGAAGCTGATCCACGTCAGCGCGTTGTGGCCGACGACGATCAGCGCGCCGACCGCGCCGAGCAACTTGAGCGGAAGCTTGTGCACCAGCGCCAGGAACATCATCGCCAGGCCGATCACCCAGATCACCTGCAGGTACATCACCGGCGGCGGGTAGGTACCGACCCAGGCGAAGTTGACCACCACCAGTTCCAGCACCACCAACAACAGACCGCGCTTGAACAGGAAGCCCGTCGCATCGCGCGGGCCTGCGGCCGGATGCGCGTACAGCCACGCCGACAGTCCGGTCAGGAAGACGAACATCGGCGCGCAAAAATGCGCCGCCGCGCGGGTGAAGAACAGGTTCGGCGCCATGCTGTCGACCAGCATGGGATCGCTGATCGGCACGTGCAGATAAATCGCCTCGCGCACATGATCGAACAGCATGATCAGCATCACCAGGCCGCGCAGCACATCGATAACGGCGATGCGCGACTTGACCAGTTGTGCCGCCGGGTCGAGGGCGGCGGCCCGGGGCGCCTTTAAGCGCTCCGGAATGCCGGGCTTGATAGTACTCGTGTGTTCCATGGTCGATTCCCTGGTGGGTTGGAGGGGTGTTTGACGGCCGCCGCCGATCCGCGGCCATGTCAATATTGTACGGAGCGGGTACGGGTTTTTCTGCTTAGTTACCAGCCGCCGCTGGCGTTTCGGCTTCTATGTCAGCCTTGCGACGGCATTTTCTACGGCTGGCAATCTATGCTGATCCACCCATGGAAAACCGCCGCTTGTGCGCCGCCGGCCACGCGAAACGCGACAATCCAACGGCATTAATATGATGTAATGACATCCATGACAAAGCTCAGAGGCGCATCGATGAATTCCACCCTTTTACCCCCGCAATATCCCGCCTCCACGCTGTCCCGCCGCGACATGCTGCTGCGCCTTGCGGCCGGCGGGGCGCTGCTGTCGGCCTCCGGGCTGATCGCGGCGGCGCCCACTCCAACGCCGCGCAAGGGCGGCCAGTTGACCATCGCCACCCAGTCAAGTTCCACCGCCGACACGCTCGATCCGGCGCGCGGCGCGCTGTCGACCGATTATCTGCGCGCGCACATGTTCTTCAGCGGCTTGACCACGCTCGACGTGCATCTGGTGCCGCAAATGGCGCTGGCCGAGGAGATGGCCACCGACGACGCGATCACCTGGACGGTCCGTCTGCGCAAAGGCGTGGTTTTCCACGACGGCAAAGCGCTGACGTCCGCCGATGTCGTCTACTCGCTACTGCGACACAGCGATGTGTCGATTGGCTCCAAGGTGCGCGGGCTGGCGCAGCAGTTCGCGTCGGTGCGAGCGGTCGGTCCGCTAGCGGTGGAGATCGTACTCACCGGCGCCAACGCCGACCTGCCGGTGATCCTTGCGACCTCGCACTTCGTCATCATCCAGGATGGCACGACCACCTTCAATACCGCCAACGGCACCGGTGCCTTCCGCTGCAAGGAGTTCACGCCGGGGGTGCGCACCATCGGCGTGCGCAACGAAAACTACTGGCGCCCCGGCCTGCCCCACCTCGACGAGGTGGCGCTGTTCGGCATCCCGGACGAATCGGCGCGCATCAACGCGCTGCTGTCGGGCGACGTCGACTGGGTCAACGAAGTCAATCCGCGATCGAGCAAGCGTATCAACAACGAGCCGGGCTACGTGGTGCTGGAAAGCCAGTCGGGCCTTTATACCGATCTGGTGATCCGGCAGAACCTGGGCTTCGGCCGCCACCCGGATTTCACGTTGGGGATGAAGTACCTGATCGACCGCGAGCAGATGAAGCGTGCCGCCTTCCGCGGTTACGCCGTCATCGGCAACGACCAGCCGCTGGCGCCGAGCAACCGTTTTTACTTCGCCGGCCTGCCGCAGCGGCCCTATGACCCGGACCGCGCGCGCTACCACCTGGCGCGCGCCGGCGCCGTCGGCCAGACCTTGCCGCTGGTGGCCTCGGTGGCGGCGGCCGGCTCGGTCGACATGGCGATGCTGATGCAGCAGTCGGCCTTGAAGGCCGGCCTGAAGCTGACCGTCAAGCGCATCTCGGCCGACGGCTATTGGTCCAACCACTGGATGAAGTCACCGATGGGCTTCGGGAACATCAACCCGCGTCCGAGCGCGGACATGCTGTTCACGCAGTTTTTCAAGTCGGACGCGCCGTGGAATGAATCGGGATGGCAGAATCCGCAATTCGACCAGTTGCTGCTGCTGGCGCGCGCCGAGACCGACGAGGCCAAACGCAAGCAGTACTACGCCGACATGCAGGTGCTGGTGCACCAGAAGTGCGGCATCGGCATCCCGCTGTTCATCAACAATCTGGAGGCGTTCAGCACCAAGGTGCGGGGGACGTCGTCCCATCCGCTGGGGTCCTTCATGGGCTACACCTGCGCGGAACATGTTTGGCTGGATGCCTGAGAAAAAAAAGGCGCCTCGGCGCCAATTCGGTTTTATGTCGGGCGGATTAGCGCAGCGCGTAATCCGCCCAGCGTGTTACAAACCAACCAAGCCGGCCAGGCCGCCGATGTCCTTGATCTCCTGGTAGTTGTAGAACGGCGTACCCGGCTCATGGCCGCGGTTGACGAAGGCCTTGTTCTTGATCCCGATATCATGGGCCGACATCAGGTCGTAGCGCATCGACGACGACACATGCAGGAAGTCTTCCGGCTTGGCGTCGAGCTGGTCGATCATGTACTCGAACGCGGTCAGGCGCGGCTTGTAGGCCTTGGCCTGCTGCGCGCTGTAGACCCGGTGGAACGGCACGCCAAGGTTTTTCACGTTGTGCACCAGCTGCGCATCCATCGCGTTCGACAAGATCACCAGCGGGATCTTGTCGGCGATCTTGGCCAGGCCTTCGGTCACGTCCGGGTGCGGACCCCAGGTCGGCACGGCGGCGTAGATCTCGGCCACGTCGGATTCGCGGAACGGGATTTTCCAGCGGTTGGCGGTGCGCAGCAGCGAGTTGTAGACCACTTCGTAATAGGGCTTCCAGTCGCCCAGCACTTCATCGTAGCGGAAGGCCGAGAAATCCTTGCAGAACTGGTCCATGTCGTCGGCGCCGATGCGGTCGGCGAACAGCTTGCGCGCCATCGGCGACATCTGGAAGTAGATCAAGGTGCCGTAGCAGTCGAAGCTGATGTATTTCGGTCTGAAGGTGATGCTCATGGTAGCCCTTTCGTTGATGATGGTCTGGTATCGCGACAGATTCATGATAGCCAATCTGGCGCCGCCAGAGGTGCCGACTATGCCCTTCCCCGCGCAGCAAAACGGCTTTTATCGGCGGTGAATCAGCATGATTTGCCGCGCGGCGGCGGCCATTACCGCAGCTAATAGCGTCGGGGGGATCTTATACTGATGCTGCGGTGGCGGCTCTCGGCGGATTACGCGCTGGGCGCCAATCCGCCCTACCTCGTCGGTATCTTTTAAAGGATTTTTTTATGAGTGTATTGTATCGGTCGGATGCGGCGCGGACGCAGGTATGGGCGCGTTTTTTTGCGGTGCATGCCCCGGATATCGATTTCCGGACATGGCCCGACAATACCGGCGATTTGAATGAGGTCGAGTATCTCGTTTCCTGGCAGGCCGGCGCGGATTTTTTGGCGTCGATGCCGAACCTGAAGGTGCTGTTCGCTTCCGGCGCGGGCATCGATCATATCGATTTGAACGCCGTGCCGGAACATGTGACGGTCGTGCGCATGGTCGAACCGGGCATCGTCAACGGCATGGTCGAGTACACGACCATGTCGGTGCTGGCCCTGCACCGCAATCTGTTCGATTACGCCGACATGCAGGCGCGCGCCGAATGGCGGCCCATCCCGGTGATGCCGGCGTCGGCCCGCACGGTCGGGGTCATGGGCTTGGGGGTGCTGGGGCAAGCGGTGCTGGAGCGACTTGGGGTTTTCGGTTTCCGCCTGGTGGGCTGGAACCGTTCGCGGAAATCGCTGCCTGGCGTGGAGTGCTTCGCCGGAGACGATGCGTTGCCGGCGTTCCTCGCGCAATGCGATGTGCTGGTTTGCTTGTTGCCGTTGACGGATGCCACGCGCGGCATTTTGGGTGAGAGGTTGATGTCGCTGCTGCCGCCTGGGGCCGCGCTGATCAACGTGGCGCGTGGGCCTCATCTGGATCATCCGGCGCTGCTGGCGGCGCTCGATTCCGGTCGGCTGTCACGCGCGATACTTGATGTGGCCGATCCGGAGCCGCTGCCTTTGGATCACCCTTTTTGGCGCCATCCACGTGTGATGATTACGCCGCATATCGCCAGCATGACGCAGCCCGATACGGCGGCGCCGGTGCTCCTGGCGAACCTGCGCCGGCATATGGCCGGCGAGGGTTTGCGCGATGTTGTGGATCGTGGCCGGGGCTATTGACGGCTCTTGGCGGATTACGGCGTTCGCCTCTTAAGGCCTACCGGCCAGGTAGGCCGCTTCTTCTAAGGGCCCCCGGGGCGGATTGGCGGGCCTCGCCCGCTTATCCGCCCTACGTGGTACGTGCCCTTGGCTTTATTTGATGTCGAAGGTGGTGCTGACACGGGTCTTCTTGTCGGCCATCGTCAGCAGCGCCAGTACCTTTCCTGGCTTGGCTGCGCCGGGGGCTTTGGCTTCGAGCTTGTTGCCGCCGGCCGGCTTGAGCGCGTACTCCTTCTTGCCGGCCGCCGTCACCAACGTGACCTTGCCCGTCACGTCGGCGGTCGGCATGTCGTCGCCGTCGTCCTGCAAATACAGTTCGACCTGGTCGCCCTTGACCACCAGCTCCAGCCAGGTTTCGCCGACCGCCTGAACGATGCCGCCGTGATTGGCGACCGGGGCGCCGTGCGCGAGCACATGGCCGCTGCTTAGCGTGGCCGCCGCCAGTACCAGGGTTGCAAATATTTTCTTCATGATCCGATTCTCCGTGTTATTCAGGTTTATGCGCTAGTACGAACGACAGTGTCGCCAGGTGCTCGCTGCTGTCAAATTTTGCCGGCTGCTCCGACGGTCCCCGGTAAATCGCCGCGATCACGTTCAGGCCCTGGTTGCGCACCTTGAGCGTGACGGTGCCGTCGGCACCCGACAGCACCGGCTCGGCATCCGGATCGTTGACCATGTCCTGCAGCACCTGCGCGCCGGCCAACGGCTTCCCCTTGAACAGCACGCGCAGCTTGATCGGGTCTCCCAGCATCGCCGGCAATGCCGCCTCCACCGGGACGATCTGCAGGATCTGGTTCGGCAAAGGCCCCAGCGGCTTGCTCAAGGGCTTACGCAGGTGCACCGCGTACTTGTAGGTATGCTCGCTGATGATGTACTTCGGGATCTCGTCCTTGCCCTTCTTGTGGAAGACGCCGTCCGGCGTCTTGGTCCAGGTGCCGTTGTCGAGCACCGCCGCCACCACCGCCGGCTGGTTGTCCAGGTTGACCAGCACCAGCCGCCCGTCCGGCTGCAGCGAGGTCTCGACCGGCTGGCCGTCGGCGTCGTAGCCGCCGACACTGGTCACCTGCGGCAGCCGCTTGAGCGAGTCGAGATCGTCCGCGCCGATCCCGTACAGGAAGGCGAGCTGCGTGGCGCGCTGCGCGAACCAGATCCCGTGCGCCTCGGCCGGAGCCGGCGTGAGCGCGATGCCGCCGGCGATCAGGGCGACGGCGCAGGCGGCGCTGGCGATTTTTTTCAAGGTCATCATGCTGTCGGGGCTCCGTATCAGAATTTGTAATGGACGTTCAAGGTCGCGGTGCGGTCGGCGCCCGGCGACACCCACAGCTGGCTATACGAACTGGCGTAGTACTGTTTATCGAACAGGTTGTCGATGTTGAGCGAGATGCGCAGCTTCTTGGTCGGCGACCACGAAGAGATCAGCTTGGCCGTGGTGTAGGACGGCAGCATGAAATTGCTCGACACGGCCACGTCGCCGAGGCGCTCGCCGACGTAATTGACGCCGCCGCCGATGGTCGCCATGCCACCGGCCACCGCGAAGGCCTGCGTCAACACCAGCGTTGCGCTTTGCTTGGGGACGTTCGGGAAGCGGCTGCCGGTGCGGATGGTGTTGTCGCCCTTGGTGACGGTGGCGTCGGTGTAGGCGTATGCGAGCGACAGGCGCAGGTTACGGGCGATCTCGCCCGACAGATCGAGCTCGACGCCCTTGCTGCCCACTTCACCGGCCGAAATCGAAAAGTCGGTATTGGCCGGATTGGTGGTCAACACGTTATCCTTGGTGATCTTGTAGACCGCCAGCGTTCCGGTCAGCTTGCCGTCGGCCGATTCCAGTTTCGATCCGACTTCATAGGACTTGCTCTCCTCCGGAGCGAACGCCTTGTTGTCGATGCTGATACCGCTGTTCGGACGGAAGCCCTTCGAAGCGGTGGCATACAGCGACAGCACGGGCAGCGGTTGATACACCAAGCCGCCGCGCGGACTGGTGGCGCTGAGCGACTGCGTGTTCGAGGCACTGTTGCGGAAGTTCGTCACGGTCTGGTCGTAGCTGTCCCAGCGAACGCCCAGCAGGGCCTTCCACTGCGCGGTCAGGTCGATCTGGTCCTGCGCATAGACCGCGTGCGAACGCTGCTTTTCCTTGGTATCGATGGACAGCGTCATCACGTCGGACCGGCCGCCGTAGACCGGATTGTAGATGTCGATCGCGTACGGGAAGGCGGCGCTTGGATTGCGGCGCAGCTGGATGCGGCGGTCGTCGAACTTGTAGCCGTCCACGCCGGCCAGCACATTGTGCGTGACGGTGCCGGTGTCGAACTTGCCGACCAGCTCAAGGCGGCCGGAGACATCGATGGCGGAGAAGTCGCGGTTGCGGTGCTGGCGGCGCAGGGTGCGGCCGTCGGCCTGCAGCGCGCTGGCCTCGGTCGACGAGCCTTTCAACTCGCTGTCCCGGTACGACACGCCCGATTGCAGCTTCCAGCGCTCGTTGAACTCATGCTCGACGAAGACCTGGTGGCCGAGCGACTTGACCACGGTCGGTCCATCCCCCGGCTCGCCGAGGAAGCGCGAATTCGGTATCAGTCCGAGCACGCCGCCCACCGCCAGCACGCCCCGGTCGAACGGCACGCGCTGCTCGCTCGCCTCCATCTCGTACGACACGCGGGTATTGTCGCCGATCAGCCAGATGAACGACGGCGACAGGAACGAGCGCTCGGTCTTGACCGTGTCGCGGAAGCTGTCGCCCTTTTCGTAGGCGCCGTTGACGCGGTAGGCGACGTTCTCGCTGACCGGTCCCGTCAGGTCGAGCGCGGTGCGGTAGGTCTCGTGGCTGCCGACCGACAGATCGATTTCATAAGACGGCTCGAAGCGCGGCTTCTTGGTGGTGATGTTGACGGTGCCGCCAGGCTCGCCGCGCCCGTACAGGGCGGACGCCGGGCCCTTGAGCACCTCGACGCTGGCGGTGCTGGCCGAGTCGCGCAGGCCATTGTAGCCACGGCTGGAGCTGAAGCCGTTGACCAGGTAGTCCGAACCGAAGTTCGGATCGCCGGTGAAGCCGCGCATCGCGTAGCTGTCCCACAGGCCGCCGAGATTACTCTGGCGCGAGATTCCGCTGGTCAGATCGAGCGCGCCGGCCAGATTGGTCACGCCGACGTCGCGCAGCAGATCGGCCGTCAGCACGCGCACGCTTTGCGGCAGGTCCTTGAGCAGCGTGTCGGTCTTGGTCGCGCCGGTCGCCGACAGCGCGCGGTAGTTCTGGCGCGAGCCGCTCACCACCACCACTTCCTTGCCGGCCGAAGGATCGGACTGCGCCGCGGTGTCGGCGGCGACGACGGCGGCGTCCGCGGCGTTTGAATCTGCGTCCGCCGCCAGCGCGGCCAGCGGGTAGGTCGCGGCCAGGAACAAGGCCAAGGTACAGTGACGAGTGGGATACATGACGAACTCCTGGTAAGGTGTGGATGTACTTGTTAATGCGTCTACTGAGATCGATTACAACATGCGTACTCCACCGGTTTGTCCTGTAATGCGCTTGTCACAAAACAGAAACACTTGTTTTGCGGTCCGCAATCAGCACAGCTTGCTGACCTGAAGCCACCCGCACCGCCACGGTGCCGCGCGCGGCGCGATGCGCCAAAGCGGCGCGCGCCGGTGCCCGCTATTGGCGCATGAAATCGACCAGCACCGTCTTGTAGCGCAGGTTCGCCTCGTACGATTGCCGGCCCAGATCCTTGCCCATGCCGGAGCGTTTGAAGCCGCCAGTCGGCAGCACATAATCGTCGCTGCGGCCATAGCGGTTGATCCACACGGTGCCCGCCTCGAGCTCGCGCGCGCAGCGCAGCGCGCGGCCGATGTCGGCCGTGTGCACGCCGGCCGCCAGGCCGTAGGAAGGATGGTCGCCCAACGCCAGCGCCTCGTCGTCGTCGTCGAACACCTGCACCGTCATCACCGGCCCGAAGATCTCGTCGCGCACCGCCTCCATGCCCGAGTCGACGCCGGTCAGGATGGTCGGCTGGTAGTAGCCCCCATCACCCTCGACCGCCGCCAGCGCGCCGCCGGCCGCGATGCCGGCCCCCGCCTCCACCGCGCGCCGCACCACGCCGTCGATGCGCAGCGCGTCCTTGCGGCTGATAATAGGCGAGAGCGTGGTATCGCCGCTCCACGTGTGGCCGGGCCGCAGATCCTTGAACGCGGCCGCGATGCCTTCCACCAGCTGCTGCGCCACGCCGCGCTGCACGATCAGGCGCGAGCCGGCCACACACACCTGCCCCGCGTTGCCGGTGATGGCGCCGGCGACCATCTTCGCCACCCGGTCCAGATCGGGCGCGTCGGCGAACACCAGCTGCGGACTTTTACCGCCCAGCTCCAGCGTCACCGGCTTGGTGCCGCTCTCGGCGCAAGCAGCCATGATAGCCGAGCCGGTACGCGTCGAGCCAGTGAAAGTGACCTTGGAGATGCGCGGATGACGCACCAGCGCATCGCCCGTGGTGCGGCCGTCGCCCTGGACCACATTGAAGATCCCCGGCGGCATGCCGGCGGCGATCGCCAGCTCGGCGAGGCGGATCACCGAAAACGGCGTCAGTTCGGACGGCTTGAGCACCACCGCGTTGCCGGCGGCAAGCGCCGGCCCTATCTTCCAGGAGGCCATCACCAGCGGGAAGTTCCACGGCGCGATGGCGCCGACCACGCCATACGGTTCGGCGATGGTCATGCCCAGCGCGTCGCTGCGGGTGGCGGCGACGTCGCCACCTATCTTGTCGGCGAATTCGGCGAAGAAGCGCAGGCCTTCGGCGGTGAAAGGGATATCCCACGCCACCGCGTTGGCGATCGGCCGGGTCGAGCCGACAGCTTCGAGCGCGGCCAGCCGCGCCACGTCGGCCTCGATCAAGTCGGCCCAGCGGCGCATGACGCGCGCTCGCTCGCGCGGCGCCTGGCGCGCCCAGTTACTTTTTTTGAAAGCTTGCCACGCGTTTTGCACGGCCATGTCCACCATGTCGGCGTCGGCCACCGGCAGGTCGGCGTAGACGCGGTTGTCGGACGGACGGCGCACATCCAGCGCGAGCGACGGCGCCGTGCCGGCCACGTGGACGCCGCCGATGAAGTGGGAGTTCGAGACCGCGACCAGGTCGGGATTAAAGCTGTGCATAAGTCGTATCCTTTTGATATGTGGAATAAAAACTGCATAACCCCATGCTAAGCGCGGCGCCGCAGCATTTAATGCCGCCGTACCGGCCGCCGGTGGTGCAAGCTTGTGTAGTTTGGGGCGCAGCCGTCGTTCCTGCTGCGCGGGGCGCGCAGTGCCGGCAAGGCATACCTGTGGTGGCGGCGCCGCTTCGGGGGCGCAGCAATCTGTGCTGCCGATGGCGGCCAAAACCGCGCTTTCTGTCTGCGCGGCGCCGAAATTCAGGAGATTGCGCAGCTGCGGCTATGGTGTAATGGTTTTAACAAAAACGTACCGATGTCCCAACATAGGATGGATGCATGAAGCTTGAATCGTACTGGCTCGACACGGCACCGAGGTTTCTCGGCGCGGCCAACGGCCCCGTTCCGCCAAGGGCGGACGTGGTGGTCGTCGGCGGCGGCTTCACCGGGCTGTCAGCGGCGCTGGAACTGGCCAGGCGCGGCGCCTCGGTGGTCCTGCTCGAAGCGGGCCGCATCGCCGGCGAGGCGTCGGGCCGCAACGGCGGCCAGTGTAATACCGGCCTGGCGCACGACTACGCCGACCTGTCCAACCGCCTCGGCGAGGCGCGCGCCCGCGCCTACTGGGAGGCCTACGACGCCGCCGTCGCCACGGTCGACGACATCATCGCCACCGAGCGCATCGACTGCGACTTCCGCCGCTGCGGCAAGCTTAAACTGGCGGCCAAGCCGGAACACTATGCAAAGCTGGTACGCGTGCACGAGCGCCTGCGCGCCAGCGTCGATCCGAATGTCGAACTGGTGCCGCCCGAGCGCATGGCCGAGGAAATCGGCTCCAACGGTTTTTACGGCGGCCTGCTGCAACGCCAGGGCGCCCAAATGCACATGGGAAAATTCGGCGTCGGCCTGGGCGAGGCGGCGGTGCGCGCCGGCGCCCGCGTCTACGAGAACGCCGCCGTGCGGGCGATCGAACGCACCGCCGGCGGCTTCCGGCTCAAGTCCGCGCGCGGCGACATCGATGCCGCGCAGGTCTTCCTCGCCACCGGCAATTCCAGCCTCGGGCCGTTCGGCTACTTCCGCCGCCGGCTGGTGTCGGTCGGCAGCTTCATCATCGCCACCGCGCCGCTGTCGCCGGCGCTGCTCGACGAGATCACGCCAACGCGCCGCAACTACGTCACCACCAAAAACATCGGCAACTACTTCCGCCTGACGCCGGACAACCGGCTGCTGTTCGGCGGGCGCGCGCGCTTCGCGCTGTCGAATCCGAAGTCGGACACCAAGAGCGGACGCATACTGGAAGAAGCCATGGTGCGCCTGTTCCCGCAACTGGCCGGCACCGCCATCGACTACTGCTGGGGGGGACTGGTGGACATGACGGCCGACCGCCTGCCGCGCGCGGGCCAGCACGACGGCATGTTCTATTCGCTCGGCTACAGCGGCCACGGCGTGCAGATGTCGGTGCACATGGGCCGCCAGATGGCCGACATCATGGCCGGCAAAGCCGACAGCAATCCATGGCGCGACCTTGACTGGCCGGCCATCCCCGGCTACTCCGGCAAGCCGTGGTTCCTGCCGGTGGTGGGCGCCTGGTACAAACTGCAGGACATCCTGCACTGAGGCCCGGCGATGAACTCCACCATACTCAAACTATTGATCAGCCGCGTGGGCATCTGCGCGCTCACGCTGCTGCTGGTCTCGATCATCGTCTTCGCCATCACCAACCTGCTGCCCGGCGACGCCGCGCAGGAATCGCTCGGACAGGCCGTCACGCCGGAGGCGGTGGCCGCGCTGCGCGCGCAGTTCGGCCTGGACCAGCCGGCGCCGGAACGCTATGCGCGCTGGCTGATGCACATGCTGCAGGGCGACGCCGGCGTTTCGCTGGTCAACGGCCAGACGATCGCCTCGCTGATCGGCGGGCGCCTGCCCAGCTCCCTGGTGCTGGCCGGCGCCACGGCGGCGGTCTCGGTGCCGCTGGCGCTCACGCTGGGCATCCTGTCGGCCGTGTTCCGCGGCTCGCGCTTCGACAAGGGCGTCAACATGCTGGCGGTGTCGCTGGTGTCGGTGCCGGAGTTCCTGATCGCCACGCTGGCCGTGCTGCTGTTCGCGGTCAAGCTGCGCTGGCTGTCGGCGCTGTCGCACACCAACGACATCGAGTCGCTGGGGCAGTTCCTCAAGGTCTACGCCCTGCCCGTGTTCACGCTGTGCTGCGTGATCGTCGCGCAAATGGCGCGCATGACGCGCGCCGCCGTCATCGACCAACTGCGCTCGCCGTACGTGGAAATGGCGCGCCTCAAAGGCGCCAGGCCGGCGCGCATCGTGCTGCTGCACGCCCTGCCCAACGCCGTCGGCCCGATCGCCAACGCGGTGGCATTGAGCCTGTCGTACCTGCTCGGCGGCGTGTTGATCGTCGAGAGCATCTTCAACTACCCCGGCATCGCCAACCTGATGATCGACGCCGTCACCACCCGCGACATCCCGCTGGTGCAGGCATGCGCGATGATTTTTTGCGGCGCCTATCTGCTGCTGGTGACGCTGGCCGACGTCTGCGCCATCCTGTCCAACCCGAGGTTACGCAATCTATGAACAGCTTCAGTTCCGCACCCACCCGGCTCGCGCCGCTGCGCGCGTTCGCCGCGACCATCTCCGGCATGTCGCCGGCCGCGCTGCTCGGCCTTGCGATCGTCGTCTTCTGGCTGGTCGTCACGCTGGCCGGCCCGTCGCTGTCGCCGCACGAGGCGTCGGCCATCGTCGACCAGGATGTCTTCGGCGGCATCAGCTGGCAATTCCCGCTCGGGACCGACTATCTGGGCCGCGATATGCTCAGCCGCGTTTTGTACGGTGCCCGCTACACGGTGGCGCTGGCGCTGGCGGCGAGCGTGCTGGCCAGCGCCAGCGGCACCGTGCTGGGCCTGTGCGCGACGGTGATCGGCGGCTGGTTCGACGCCTCGCTCAGCCGCGCGCTGGACGCGCTGATTTCCATCCCCAGCAAAATGTTCGCGCTGATGATGGTCGCCTCGTTCGGCTCCTCGGTGGCGGTGCTGATCCTCACCGCCGCCATCAGCTTCACGCCCGGCGCCTACCGCATCGCCCGCGCGCTGGCCGTCAATGTGCATGCGCTCGACTTCGTGCAGGCCGCCAGGGCGCGCGGCGAGGGCGTGGGCTACATCGGCTGCGTCGAAATCCTGCCCAATATGATACGGCCGGTGCTGGCCGATTTCGGCCTGCGCTTCGTGTTCATCGTGCTGCTGCTCTCGGGCCTGTCGTTCCTGAGCCTGGGCGTGCAGCCGCCGGACGCCGACTGGGGCTCGCTGGTGCGCGAGAACATCGGCGGCCTCAGTGAGGGCGCGCCGGCCGTGCTGATGCCGGCGCTGGCCATCGCCAGCCTGACCATCGGCGTCAACCTGCTGATCGATAACCTGCGCGGCAAGCGCAAGGAGGCGCGATGAACCCGTTGGTCAAAGTGGAAGGCCTGCGCGTGGTCGCGCGCAACGACGCCGGCGTCGAATTCCCGATCGTCAAAGGCGTCGATTTCTCGATCAACCAGGGCGAGGTGCTGGCCCTGATCGGCGAATCGGGCTCCGGCAAGACCACCATCGCGCTGTCGCTGATGGGCTACGCGCGCAACGGCTGCCGCATCGCCGGCGGCAGCGTGCGCATCGGCGAACGCGAGGTGCTCGAACTCGACGAGGCCGGACTGGCGGGCCTGCGCGGGCGCACCGTCGCCTACATCGCGCAGAGCGCGGCGTCGTCGTTCAATCCCTCCCGCACGTTGATGGACCAGGTGGTCGAAAGCGCCGCCATCCACCACACCCTCACGCGCGCCAAGGCCGAGGCCAAGGCGGTGGAGCTGTTCCGCGCCCTGGCGCTGCCGGACCCGGAGCACATCGGCGCGCGCTATCCGCACCAGGTGTCCGGCGGCCAGCTGCAGCGGGTGATGGCGGCGATGGCCTTCATCACCGACCCGGCGCTGGTGATCCTCGACGAGCCGACCACCGCGCTTGACGTGACGACCCAGATCGAGGTGCTGCGCGCCTTCCGCAACGTGGTGCGCCAGCTCGGCACCACGGCGGTGTATGTGTCGCACGACCTGGCGGTGGTGGCGCAGATGGCCGACCGCATCGTCGTGCTGCGCGATGGCGAAATCCGCGAAAACGGCGAGACCGCGCAAGTGCTCGACGCGCCTGCCAACGACTACACCCGCAAGCTGCTGGCGGCGGCCGAGCCGGCCGAGCGCGATATCACCATCCCCGACCCGGCGCCGCTGCGCATGCCGGTGCCGCTGCTGCAAATCCGCGACCTGTCGGCCGGCTACGGTCCGATCGGCAAGGACGGCCTGCCGGCCAAACGCATCCTGACCGGCATCGACCTGACCATCGAACGTGGCGCCACCGTCGGCGTCATCGGCGAATCGGGCTCCGGCAAGACCACGCTGGCACGGGTGGTGGCGGGCATGGTGCCGAGCGCGCGCGGCCAGGTCCTGCTGGACAACGCGCCGCTGCCGGACGGCAGCCATGGCCGCACGCGCGAGCAGCACCAGCGCGTGCAGTTCGTGTTCCAGAACGCCGACACGGCGCTCAACCCGGCGCACAGCATCGGCGCCATCCTGGCCCGTCCACTGAGCTTCTACCTGCACCTGCGCGGCGCCGCGCGGCGCAAGCGCGTGCTGCAATTGCTCGACCTGGTCAAGCTGCCGGCCGCCATCGCCGACCGCCTGCCGGGCGAGCTGTCGGGCGGGCAGAAGCAGCGCATCAACCTGGCGCGCGCGCTGGCGGCCGGACCTGACCTGATCCTGTGCGACGAAATCACCTCGGCGCTCGACACCGTCGTCGCCGCCGCCATCCTCGACCTGATGGCCGAGCTGCGGCGCGAGCTGAAGGTGTCGTACATGTTCATCAGCCACGACATCAACACCGTGCGCGCCATCTGCGACGAGATCGTGGTGCTATACGCGGGCCAAAAGGTCGAATCGCGCCCGCGCGCGGCCCTTGGCGACGCGCCCTTCCACCCGTACACGCACCTGCTCATATCGTCGGTGCCCAAGCTGGAAATGGGCTGGCTCGATACCGTCTGCGCGCGCGGCGCCGCCCAGTTGCCGCCGCTGGCGCCACTGTCGGCGGCGGCCGACGCCGGCCTGTGCGGCTTTCTGCCGCGCTGCGGCGTGCGCATCGACGGCGTGTGCAACCGCCTTCCGCCGCCGCGCCAGCAACTGGCCAACGGCGGCGAAATACTCTGTCATCACACGCCGGCCGCGCTGATCCCGCTGCAGGCGCCCTTACAACGTTTCGAGGAAGTCGCATGAATCCACGCTTCGTCCGGTTGGCGGAAACCATCCGCGCGCCGATCCACTTTTACATCGATGGCCAGCCCGCCCAGGCGCTGCAAGGCGACACGCTGCTGGTGGCCATCATGAGCGTGGCGCGCACCTTGCGCAGTTCCGAATTCGACGACGGCCGCCGCGCGGGCTTTTGCCTGATGGGCGCCTGCCAGGATTGCTGGGTATGGACCGAACAGGGCGAGCGGCTGCGCGCCTGCTCGACCGAAGTGCGCGACGGCCTGCGCATCGTCACACGCAACACGGAGGCGGCATGGCTGAATCAGGCATGACGGGCCAAAACGTGATCGTGATCGGCGCCGGCCCGGCCGGCGTGCGCGCCGCCGAGGAACTGGTCGCCGCCGGCCTGCGTCCGGTCGTTATCGACGAGGGTCGGCGCGACGGCGGCCAGATCTACCGCCGCCAGCCGGAGCACTTCACCCGTGGCTACGAGCACTTGTACGGCAGCGAGGCCAAACGCGCCGAAGCCGTGCACCAAAGCTTCGACGCCCTGCGCGGCAAGATCGACTACCGTCCCGAAACGCTGGCATGGAACATCTCCGAGGGCCATGTGCACCTCGTTAGCAACCACCGTACCGAAAAGCTGCCCTACTCCGCCCTGGTGGTCTGCTCGGGCGCCACCGACCGGCTCATGCCGGTGCCGGGCTGGGAGCTGTCAGGGGTGTTCAGCCTCGGCGCGTCGCAGATCGCGCTCAAGTCGCAGGCCTGCTCGATCGGCAGCCGCGTCGTCTTCCTCGGCAGCGGCCCGCTGCTCTACCTGGTGGCGACGCAGTACCTCAAGGCCGGCGCCACCATCGCCGCCGTGCTCGACACGTCGCGCCTGCGCCATCAGATCGCCGCGCTGCCCAAGCTGCTGGCGCGGCCAAAACTGCTGCGCCAGGGCCTGTCCTATATCGCCGCGCTGCGCAGGGCCGGCGTGCCGGTGCTGTCGGGCGTGACGCCGGTCGCCATCGGCGGCGACGCCGAGCAAGGCGTCGACAAGCTCACCTACCGCGACGGCGCCGGCCAAACGCAAACGATCGCGTGCGACGCCATCGCGCTTGGCTACCACCTGCGTCCGGAGACGCAACTGGCCGACCTGGCCGGCTGCGCCTTCCGCTACGACGACGAAACGCGCCAATGGTTCCCGCAGGTGAGCATGGAGGGCCGCAGCTCGGTGGCCGACGTCTACCTCGCCGGCGACGGCGCGCGCATCCTCGGCGCCGAGGGCGCGGAAAACGCCGGCCGCCTGGCCGCGCTGTCGGCGCTGGCCGACCTTGGCCTGCGGGTCGACGCAGGCCGCGTGGCCGCATTGGGCCGCGAGCAGGCGAAGATGGAATCGTTCCGCCGCGGCCTGGCGCAAGCCTTTCCATGGCCCGCGCCGCAGGCCGCCGCGCTGCCGGACGACGCCATCGTCTGCCGCTGCGAGTGCATCACCGCCGGTCAATTGCGCCACGTGGTCAACGACATGGGCGCGCAAGAGGCCAACCGCGCCAAGGCCTTCAGCCGCGTCGGCATGGGGCGCTGCCAGGGGCGCTACTGCGCCAACGCCGGCGCCGAGGTCATCGCCCATGCCGCCGGCGTGCCGCTGGAACAGGTCGGGCGCCTGCGCGGCCAGGCCCCGGTCAAACCCCTGTCCTTCCAGACCCGCGAGGAGCACAATTAAATGAGCAATCCAACACAGGCCGACGTGCTGATCATCGGCGGCGGCATCATGGGCGCCTCCACCGCCTTCTTCCTGCGCCAGCGCGGCGTCTCGGTTATCCTGCTCGAGCGCTATCTGGTGGGGCAACAGGCCAGCGGCGTCAATTTCGGCAATGTGCGGCGGCAGGGGCGATTCCTGTCGCAGCTGCCGCTGTCGAACCGCGCGCACCGCGTGTGGCTGCGGCTACCCGAGCTGCTGGGCGAGGACGCGGAGCTGGTGCGCGCCGGCCACCTGCGCTGCGCCTACGGCCAGGAAGGCGCCGACCGCATGGAGGTGTATGCGCGCGAGGCGAAGGAGTACGGATTGAACCTCGAGCTGCTGTCGACCGCCGCCTTGCGCAGCCGCTACCCGTTCCTCGGACCGCAGGTGATCGCCGGCTCGCTGTCGGCGGAGGACGGCCACGCCAATCCGCGCCTGGCGGCGCCAGCCTTCGGTCGCGCGGCGGCGCGCGCCGGGGCGCGGATTTACGAAAATACGGAAGTGAAGTCCTTGTTCAAGGATGGCGAGGATTTTCGCGCCGTGTGCGCCGACGGTCGCCAGTTCACGGCGCCGGTGATGCTGGTCTCGAGCGGTGCGTGGGCCGCCAAGATGGCGGCCGATTTCAACGAACCGGTGCCGCTGGTGGTGCGCGGGCCGCAGATGGCGGTGACCGAGCCGATGCCCTACATCGTCGGGCCGTCGATCGGCGTGGCCGCCACCACCCTGGAGGAGACCTTGTACTTCCGCCAGGTCAAACGTGGCAACATCGTCATGGGTGGTTGCGGGCGCTCGAACTCCACCACCGAGCCGCGCACCGCGCCGGTGCTGCCCGAGCATACGCTCACGCAGTTCAAGCAGATGGCGCGCCTGGCGCCGGTGGTGACGAAGTTGAATATCATCCGCGTATGGAGTGGCGTGGAAGGTTATATGCCGGACGATCTGCCGGTGATGGGTCCAAGCGCGACGACGCCGGGCTTGCACTATGCGTTTGGTTTTTGCGGTGCGGGCTTTCAGATCGGGCCCGGTGT
Organism: uncultured Duganella sp.; assembly: GCA_963513825.1. Taxonomy (GTDB): domain Bacteria; phylum Pseudomonadota; class Gammaproteobacteria; order Burkholderiales; family Burkholderiaceae_D; genus Rugamonas. Next base: position 53,548 of record CAUPRW010000018.1, on the reverse strand, counting down.
CGGCGAGACGATGGCTGAACTGATCGCCACCGGCAGGAGCGACATTCCGATCGCGCCGTTCAGCATCGCGCGCTATGCGGCGCCGGCGCACGCGCAGGGCGGGATGGCCTACGCCAAAGCGGAACCTTGACTACTCGCCAAGCCAAAACCCGTCCCACAAGGTTTTGGCGCGGCGTGCGCGTCGCCACTTAGGGTTCTTACAACAACGGGGACTCGGCGCCCCCGTACGTCACCGCTCGGCCGTGCGGGGCTAAAAAAATCTCAAATATTTTCGCCAGGTTTGTCATCCGACCGGATGTCTCATGCGTTAAAGCAATGCAGTACAACGCAATCGGTGCCATTTGATCAACCTCGCACTTATAAATGAGACATCATGCAAACATATCACAACGCCAACGCAGCCGATTTTCGCTGCCAAACCACGATCAATCCCAACCTGACCCAGGCCGTCCGTTATTGGGCGAGTGAGTTTGACGTGCCGCCATCGAAGCTGATCGAAGTAGTCCGTGAAGTCGGCCGCAATCTGCTCGAGGTGCGCAAGCGCCTGTCGACGTAAAGCGGTATCAGTGTCACCTCAAGGCCAGCGCGCGCAGCCACCTCGGACGCCAGCTTAATGTAAAGGCAACGGCCATCGCCCCGCCGCCCATCAGCAAAACCCACAACACGGTCCCGAAACCCGCACCGTGGCCCCACAGGCAAAGCGCGTAAGCGCAGCCCAGTCCACACACTGCCGACCAGCGCCAGCGGCGCGCGACATGCGCCGCCGGGGCGCTTGCATACGCCTCCTCCAGCGCCGCGCGCCTATGCACCTCCTGCGACAACGCCAGCCAGGCGAATGCCAGATACGACAGCGCCGCCGCGCCCAGCATCGTGAGTGCTTCAACCACGTTTGATCCTCCCCGCCGCTGTCCACGCCAGCAGCGCAGCGGCCATCAACATCAGATCCATGCCGGCGACGGCGAACCGTCCGCGCGCCAAAGCGCTGATCACATGATCGCCAGTGGTCAGCCAGTTGAGCGCCACGGCCAGCAAACAGCATCCGGCGATGGCCAACAACTGCTCGCGCCACGCCACCGCGCGCCGCCACCACGCATGACAAAACGCCAATATCCACGCCAGATAAAACACCCCGATCTCGGTGCCGGCGCGGTCGACGCCCGCATAACCGGCATCCGCGGGCAACAGGCGATTGGCGATGAAGAAGGCCAGCGTCGCCAGCATGACCCCGGCCACGCTACCGATGGTCAGCCCTTCGACGATGGCCACGCCGGCCAGTCCCTTTTTCTCGTGACGCACGCGGCGCCCCTCCAGCCAGAATAAAAATCCGGTCGCGATCATCACGCAACCCGATGCGCCACCGAGGAAGTACAACCAGCGCAAGGTCCAGCGCTCGAAGCGGACGAAGTGCAACCCCGAAAAGAAGCGCTGCACCGTCATGACCGGACCGGCCTCGAAGCGTTCCAGCACGCGCCCGGTGGCGGCGTCGAAATAGATCTGGTCGAGGTTCATCGTCATATCGTTGGCGTAGGAGCGGCGCAACTCGACATAGCTATTGGCGTCGCCTGGAAGCCACACGCGCACGAAGTACGGCTGGCCGCCGCCCCATTCGCGCGCCGCGTGCTCGCGCATCGCATCGAGCGAGGCCAGTGGTCCCGGCGCCTTGGCCGGCTTGCGCGTGTAGCGCCCGTAAGCCTCCGCCGTGAAGACGGCCTTGTCCTTCGCTGCGCCGCCATAGGCACCGCTGGGTGCCTGCGGAAAATAGATCATCATGAAGATGACCAGGCCGGACAAGGCGATCGCGAAATGAAACGGCAGCGCCAGCACGCCGGTCAGGTTGTGCAGGTCGAGGGCGCTGCGTTGCAGGCGCTTGCGCGGACGGAAGGTGAAGAACTGCGCGATGATTTTTTTATGGAGCACGATGCCCGATACCAGCATCACGAGCATCGTCATTCCCGCAACGCCGACCAGCCATTTACCGAACTCCATCCAGTTCAAATGCAGGTGGTAGTGGAAAGGCACGATGAAACCGGTGGCGCCGGCCGATCCCTGCGGCGGCAACAAGGCATAGCCGGACGGATCGACCAGGCGCACATGTTCCTTGCCACCGGCGTCGCGGTAGGAGAACTCCATGACCGGCGTGCGCGCGGTGGGCAGGTCGACCCGCCATTGCCGCGCACCGGCCGGCACCAGCGGCACAACCGCCCGCGCCACGCGGTCGAGCGACACCTTGGCCGGGCCGGAGGCTTCGAGCCGCGTTTCGGGCAGCATCCAGCGATCGATCTCGTTGCCGAAAACGCTCAGTGTCCCCATCCAGAAAATGACGAACAACAGGGCGCCGACCGTCACGCCGGCCCACGTGTGCAGCGCGGCTATCGACTTGGTGAAGCTGTCGCCCATTTGCGCCTCCTAGTCCAGCAGGCGCCAAAGCGCCCACAGAAGCGCGCCGGCGCCGGCGAACGCCAGCCACAGGCGGCCCACCCGGCGCACGCTGAAGGCCCACAGCAGCAGCACCAAATACAAGACGAAACCCAGCATCGCCGACAGCGCCACCGCCTCGGAGCGCGCCATGCCCGCGCGCGCCAGCGCAACGGCGGCCACCGCCACGGTCAGCGCCGTGAGCGCATAGCCGCCGCCTACCGCGCCAAGAACCCGGAGGACGACGGCGACGGCGCGCTGGAGCGCCATGTCAGAACCGCAGCGCGTAGCCGAGGCTCACGGTGCGGCCGCGTCCAGCGAAGTAGCGGCGCGGCTCGACCAGCGCGCTTTGCGAATAGTAGGTGATGTAGTCGCTGTCGAACAGGTTGGCCATCGACAGGCGCAACTCGCCATTTTTACCAAGCTTGTAGTTGGCGCTGGCGTCGACCAGCGTATAGCCACCGAACTCCTTGGCCGGATCGTCGAACGACTGGCTGAACGCGTGCTGCGCCTGCACGAAGGTCGACAGCTTGTCGCTCCATTCCGAACTCCAGGTGGCGATGACGCGGTTGGGCGCGACGTTGAGGCCATCGAGCTTGGCGTCGAGCGAGCCGTTTTCGTCGCTATCGTAACGCCCCTTGGTGTAGGAATAGGACAGTTTGCCGCGCTGCGCCTTGGTGAAGCGGTGGCTCGCGCTCAGGTCCACGCCTTCAATGCGGGTCTTCTCGCGCGCCATCATGAAGGCGCCGTTGATCGGCACCACGCGCGTGCCGAAGTCGGAATCGGAGCGGAACACGCTCGCGTCCAGGTCCCATGCGCCGCTGTGATAGCGCCCGCCCACTTCGACGCTCTTGGTCAGGATGGGCTGCAGCTGGCGCATATTGGCCACGCTCTGGCCCGCCGTGTTAATCGAGCGCAGCACGCGGCCGATATCGGGCATGCCGAAGCCTTCCGAGTAGCTGGTAAACAGCGAAACGTCCTTGACCGGATTCCACACCAGGCCAACGTTTTTCAGCGTTTCGTTGAAGTCGATGGTGCCGCCTTCGACCAGCACGCGGCGGTACGCCGCCAGTGTGCGATAGGTGTCGATCTCAAGGTCGGCTTTTTCCCTGCGCACGCCGGCGTGCATGGTCAGCGTGTCGAGCAGCTTGTATTCGCCCTGCAGGAACAGCGACAGGTTGCGGTACTCGGACTGCGGCACGTAGGTGCGCTTGGTCAGGTACAGGTCCTGCTTGCCCTTGTCGAACAGCGTGTCGAAGCCGACGGTCAGCTTCAGGCGGCCATCGAGCATATCGTCGCGGCTCAACCCGACCTTGCTGCCGTACTTCGATGCCACCGAGCGTGATTGGTCGTACAGCGTGCCCGATGGCGCGATCAGCGGGTCCTGGAAGGTGGCCGAGATATCGGCGCCGAACAAGCCCTCGAACTCCTGGTTGAACACCATCGCCGTCAGCTCCATGCCGGCCAGGTTGGCGTGGCGGTAGCTCAGGCTCGAGGTCCACACGTCGTTCCACGGCGGCGTGCCCGGCGGCGTACCTTCGATCGAGGTACTGGGAATGCCGCGCGCGCGGTCACCCGCCACCACCAGGTAGTTGGCCTTGGATTTGATCTTGTAGCGGTTGACCGACAGCTGCAGGCGCTGATCGTCGTCGATCCAGTATCCCAGCTTGGCCAGCACGTCGTAGGTGCGCGAGTCCATCAAATCGCCCTGCGTGTTGTCGGTGCCGATCGAGCGCCCCTTGCCGTCGAGGTAAAGCCCCTGGTCCTCGTACGATAGCGCGAACAGGTATTCGAATTTGTCATTGCGGCCATCGAGGCGGTACGCGGTCTTGTAGCTGGCCGTGTCCGAGCCGACGTCGCTGGTCGGCAGCGTCGTCTGCACATCGACCGATTGGTTGAACGCGCCCTTCTCCGGCCGCTTGGTGATGATGTTGATGGTGCCGCCGGTCGCGCCCAGTCCATTGATCGCGTTCGCGCCCTGCACCACCTCGATCCGCTCCACCATGGAGAAGTCGATCGTGTGCGCCTCGCGCCCGGTGGGCCGCATCGGGTTCGATTGCGGCACGCCGTCGACCAGGATCAGCGGCGTGCGGCCGCGCAGCGTTTCGCCGGAACCGTTCATCTTGCCGCGGCTGGGCGTGTACGAAGGCAGCACGCTACTGAGCACATCGGACGAATTGCCCGATATCGCCATTTGTCGCTCGATCTCCTCCTGCTTGATGATGACCACCGTCTGCGGCGCCTGGTTGGCGGCGATGTTCGAGCGCGAGGCCGACACCAGCACCGCCGGCACGGCCGCGTCGTCCGGCTGCGCGGCGGTCTGCGCGAAGGCGTGCGGCGACGCCAGCGCGGCGGCGACCGCGATCGAGATCAGCGTGCCGCGCGAGCGGGGGGAGGAATGGAAAATGGGACGCGGGGATTTCACAGGACTGGCCTTTTCGGGTACGTGGCACCATCCGTACCGGCCAACATGGGTCTGCACATAAGCGCGGGAGATCGCCCGCGAGGCCAAACAGATGGTGTGCTGGCTAGCGCCCCAACGGTGCGCATTGCTCGCCAAATAAGAATGATTACCATTATCAGGAAATCTTTCTCTGGAGTCAAGCGTGCACCGGCGCGGCGCGGCAGCGGGCGAATGTGAGTTACTGCACAGTTGGATTTGACAATCGCTGCGAAGATGATCGCCCCGGTACTAAACAGGCAACATCATGCAAGCACAACAAAACACCAAGGCGGCGGATTTCCGCTTCCAGAGCACCATCAACCCGAACCAGACGCAGGCCGTGCATTACTGGGCAAGCGAGTTCGATGTTCCGCCGGCCAAGCTGGTCGCGGCGGTTCGCGAAGTGGGCCGCAACGTGATCGAAGTGCGCCGCCACCTGTCGATGTAGGCGGCGATCGCCAAACTACTGCGCCGGCGACGGCACGCCCTTGGGCGCCTTGCCGCCATGCGGCACCAGCCAGCCGCCATCGCTTAGCCAGTCGGCCAGGCGGTCGGGCCAATGGACGTCGGACAGCCGCTCCGAACGCTGTCCCATATTGAACGCATGGTCGGTGTCCGCATACATGTGCAGTTCGGCGGACACGCCGGCGGCCACCAACTGCTGATACAAGGCCACCGCCGGCGGGCCGCAGCACTTGTCGGCAGATCCGGCCACGATGAACGCCGGCGGCGCGTCCTGCGCCGCCTTGGCGGGCACGCCGAGGGGGCCGGGATAGACCAGCACCTGGAAATCGGGCCGGCCGTTTTGTTTGTCGATCGCGTCCGGCTTGGCCAATACCGCCGCCGGCGCCGGCGCCGGATTGTCCGCCACCAGCGAGACCAGCTCACCGCCCGCCGAAAAACCCATCACCCCCAAGCGGTTCGGATCGACGCCGAATTCCTCCGCGTGCGCCCTCACCCACCGCACCGCGCGGCGCAGGTCGGCGGCGCCGTCGTTCTCGATGCTGTAGCCCGAGCCCGGATCGCGCGCCAGCCGGTACTTCAGCACGAAGGCGGTCACGCCAACGCGGTTGAGCGACTTGGCGGCCACCATGCCCTCATTCATCCACACCAGCATGCGATGGCCGCCGCCGGGCGCGATGATGACCGCAGCGCCGTTGGTGTGGCGCGGGTCGGCCTTGACCACGGTGAGCGACGGATCGTGGATATTGCTGACGTAGGTGTTGTCGACCTTCTCCGCCTCGCCATGGCGTTTTTCCGATCCGGGCGCGCCGTCCGGCCAAAGCAAATGCGTTTGCTGCGCGCCGGCCTGCGCTGAAACCAGCAGCGCCAGTCCACACGCCAGTAGCTGCTTCAATGTCGATGTCTTAACCATCATTCAATCCTCCTGTCGAATACAGCGCGCGGTGGGTCAGGATGAACAGCGTGCGTCCGCCCTCGCCGCCAAAGATCAATTGCAAGGGGCGCTCCGGCACGTCGATGCGGCCGATCTCCCGGCCGTCCGGCGCGTAGACGAAGATCTGGCCGTTGGCCACATACACATTGCCAGCCGCGTCGACGGCCGCGCTTTCGCCACCGCGATTGGCCACGGGTTTGAGGTCGGTGATCCCGCCGCCGACGCCGATCACACCGCTGAAGGTACGGTTCTCGGAGCCGTTGGTAAACACCACGCGGCCGTTGGTACCGGCCGAGACCAGGCCGTGCGTGTCGAGCGTATCCGAGAAGCGCCAGCCCAGGTGGTTGGGCTGCCCCTGCTGGAACATGCGGTAGGCGGGCAGCACCAGGCTGCCGTCCGGGGACACATACTCGCGCTGTTTCGGCAGCGCGACATCGCGCGCGAACATCTCGGCCAGCGTGGTGAATTCGTATGTGTCGGGATTGAGCTGGTCGCGGAACTCGCCGTTCTGCCAGAAGTTCACCGGCACCACGGTCCTCGCACCCGCGTGGGGATTGACGGGCGTCGGCTTGATCACCGTGACCTCGCCGGCCGGACGGTCCGGGTGGAAGGAATAGACCGTGCCTTCGAAGCCGTGCGACGACAGCACCATCAGCGCGCCGGACTTGTCGATGGCAAGGTTGACGGGATCGAGCGGCGCGTCCCGCACCACCACCAGCCCCTGGCCCTTCGACCAGCTGTAGATGCGCTGGAAGCGCCGGTCGACGAAGTACAGCTTGCCCTTGGCGTCGACCACGCCGCCGGCGATCGAATAGAAGCCCTCCTCGAGCTTTTCCACCTTGACCGGGTTGGCCGGCGGCGCCACCGGCTTGGCGACGATGTCGAGCAGCGCGAACTCGCGCTCGCGCACCTCCAGCTTGTGGGTGACGTCGAGCAGCGCGTTCTCGAACGGGAATTTGCTGGCGCGCAGATAGGTGTCGCAGCCGTTGGCGTCGCAGGTGGCGTAGCCGCTTTCGCCGTTGACGTGCACGTTGCGAAAGCGGATATCGCTCGAATTGGTCATCTTCACGGCGGCCGGCGCCGGTTTGATGGAGCGCGTGACGCGGTAGGCGTGATAGTTCGCGAACAGGATATTGCGCGAGTTGCGGATCTCCAGCGACACCGCGTCCATGCCGTCGCGGACCTCCTGCTCCGTCTGCGGCGCGAGGAACTCCCAGTTTTCGACGTTGTCGAGCACGATCTCGGCGCGCACGTGGTGCTCGGCGGAGAGCTCGTACACTCGGCCGGGCGTCTTGGTGTCGGACACATAGAAGCCCGCCTGGGCAAAGGTGCTCGGCGACCAAACGGCGACAAAGGTGCCGCCGCCGCCATCGGTGACCCAGATGCTCGGATACTGGCGGTCCCAATGCGCGGTCGGATCGAAGTCGGCGCGCTTCTGATACGGATCGCGGCGCACGCCGTCGTACAGGCGCGTGCCATGGCCGCCCTGGATGCGGATATCGTCGACCAGCGAGTGCTCGCCCGCCTTCCACAGCAGGCCGACGGCGCGCGGATTGACTTCGCCGGTGGCCAGGCCGAAGCCGGAGACAATGGCGTCGCCGCCCTTGGCGCTCTCGAGCAGCGCCTTCGGCCCGTCGACGCCGGCGTACAGCGGCGAGCCGTTCGGCAGCACCAGCTGCGTCAGGCCTGGATGCAGCGCGACGATGACCGTGTCCGGCTTCATGCGGATGGTGTCGTTGACGATGTAAAAGCCCAGCGGCAGATACACCACGCGGTTGTTGTCGATGATTTTTTGCAGCGCGGCGGTGTCGTCGGTCTGGCCATCCCCCTTGGCGCCGAGCGCGCGTGCGTTGGCCCACTGCTTGGTCGGCGGCAGCGCGCGCAGCACGCGTTTCGGCGCGGCCGGCATGGCATTCAAGGCTGTGATCTTCGATTTGGTGTCGAACTTGCCGGTGCTGCCGACGCCCGGCAGCATCAGGCCGTAATTGAATTCGGCCACGCGGTAGATGGCGCCGGGCGCCGCGACCTGCTTGCCGCTGTCGCGAAAGCGCGCGAACACCGGGGTGTTGCGCGCGACGGCATTGTCGAAACCGACCTGCGTGTAGACGTTGTCCTCGTTCGAGATGATCACCGCCGCCTTGGACACGTTCTCAAAACGCACGTCCTTGCCCCACAACCAATCGCCGTAACCGCGATCGATCTCGATACCGACCTTGGTATCGCGGATGGCGACGTTGATCATCGTCAGGCCGGCTTCGTGCTCGCGGATGGACGCGTCGCGCTGGCCTTCGAAGGTCGAATCCATGAGCGTAAACTGCCACGCCGGCGAGGTTTTTTCGGACAGGATGCCATAGCGTCCACCATAGAATTTGAGATTGAAGCCCTCGTTGCCAACCTGGTAGATGCCGGCCAGCCCCGAGCCGATATGGAAGTCGATGTGGCTCAGGTTCGAGTGCTGTGCCGTGCGCAGGCGCACCGCCGCCGCCGCCGGATTGCCGTCGCCGATTTCGAAGTCGACATTGCTCATCGCCGAATAGAAGGTCGAGGAATTGGCGTCGCGTACCTTGTCGGAAAACGGCACCGCGCTGGCCACCGGCACCGGCACCTTGCCGACCGTGTACTGGTCGCCACCGGTAAACACCACCATGTTGGCGACACCCTTCTGGAAGCCCGGCGTGCGCTCGCCCAGCACCAGCACCGGCCGGGTCGGGCCGACGCCGTACAGGCGCACCGCCAGCGGGATCAGGATCGAACGGGTGATGCGGTAGCGGCCGGACGGCAGGAACACCACGCCGCCCTCGCCCTTGTTGGCGGCGCTGTCGACGGCCTGCTGGATCGCCGCCGTGTCGTCGGTGCGGCCGTCGCCGGCGGCCTTGACTTTGACGGCCAGCGCGTCGTCGGGCATGGTCTGGTAGGCGGAAACGGAAGCCGGCGCGGCTTGCGCGCCATCGATCGGGACGGCCAGGACCGCCACGGCCGCCATGAGCAGCCGCGTTAGAGATAATTTCATTGATCAGTCCTCAGATAACGATTGAAAGGAGCAATACGAAAATCAATCCGAAGACGCCGACCAGCGTCTCCATCAGCGTCCACGAACGGAAGGTGTCCTTCAGCGACAGGCCGAAGTATTCCTTGAACATCCAGAAGCCAGAGTCGTTGACGTGGCTGCACATCAAACTGCCGGCGCCGATGGCCAGCACCATCAGGCTCGGGTCGATGCCCGAGCTTTGCACCAGCGGCGCGACGATGCCGGCCGCCGTCAGCCCGGCCACGGTGGCCGAACCCAGGCAGATGCGGATCAGGGTCGCCACCAGCCAACCCAGCACCAGCGGCGGCACCGGCAGGCCGCCGAGCTGGCGGCCCAGTTCACCGCTCACACCCGAATCGACCAGCACCTGCTTCAACGCGCCGGCGCCGGCGATCACCAGCAGGATGGGCGCGATATCGCGCAGCGCGTCCTGCGCGCCCGACATCAGCGAAGGCAGGCTTTTGCCGCGCGCCAGCCCGAGCGTGAGCAGGGCCACCGCCAGCGCGATCAGCATGACGATCATCGGATTGGCCATGAAGTTGATCAGCGACTTGAGCGCCGGATCGGCGGTCGGCACCAGCGTGAGCGCGGTGGCGGCGGCCAGCAGCCAGACCGGCAGCAGCGCCGTGGCGAAGCTGTTGAACACACCGGGCAACTGCGCCTCCTCCAGCAAGCCGGCGCGGAACATCGGCGCCGGCTCGCTGCGGATGCGCTTTAACGTCATTGCGAAAACCGGTCCGGCGATGATCAGCGTCGGCACCGCGACGATCATCCCGTAGAACAGCGTGCGGCCCATATCGGCGTGGAACTGGGCCACCAGCGCGGTGGGCGACGGATGCGGCGGCAAAAAGCCGTGCGCGATCGACAGCCCGGCCAGCAGCGGCACGGCCAGCGCCACCGCCGGCCTGCCGCTCTGGTACACCAGCGAGAATACCAGCGGCACCAGCAGCACGAAGCCGACGTTGTAATACAGCGGAATGCCGGCCACGAAGCCCGTCAACGTCAACGCCACCGGCATGCGCGCGGAGCCGAACACGCCGATCAGGTAACTGGCGATGCGCTGGGCGGCGCCGCTGTCGGCGATCAATTTGCCGAACACCGCGCCCAGGCAGACGATGACGATCAACGACCCAAGCAGGTCGCCGATGCCCTTGTCGATCGACTTGGGGATGCTATCGAGCGGCATGCCAAGCAGCAGCGCGGCCGCCAGCGCCGCCACCACGAACGCCAGCAGCGGCTGCACCTTGCCCCAGGCGATAAGGAGGGTCAGCAGGCCGACGGAAAAACCGACGGCCAGCATGCCCCAGACGGCGGGCGCCACGCCGAAAAGCGCCGCCAATGGACTGGTGATGTTCATGATGGCGCCCCGCCGCGAAGGTTAGAAGTTGTAGCGGACACCGACGCGGTACACGCGACCCACCACATCGTATAGCTGCGGGTTGATACCGTAGCTCAGGTTGGACTGCGGCGCGGCGGCAGGCGAAACGTCACCGACGTTGTCGACCTTGAAGTAGGCGGTGGTTTTGTCATCGAACTTGTAGCTGCCACCCAGATCGACATAGAACGCGCCCTTCATCTTGTTGTCGAAGATGGTCGGGTGGATCGTCGTGGCGACCGGGCAGTTGGTCTGGCACTCGATGAACTCATTGCTGTAGACGCCTTTGCTGATCCAGCGCTCGGTCAGGGTCAGGCTGTACTTGTCGGTGTCCCACGACTGCGAGGCCAGGCCCTTCCACCGCGGCGTGGCGCCCTGGTTGGCGCCGGCGCCCTCGGACGGGATGGTGCCGACAACGCCAGGGTCGGTCAGGAAGCTGATGTTGCGCGTGACCAGGGCGCGCAGCGTCACGCGGCCCGGCAGGCCCTTGATGTTCATGCGGTAGGCGCCTTCCAGGTCGTAGCCCTTGGCGCGCAGCGACGCCAGGTTGAACGCCTGCACGGTCACGTAGTTGTTGATCGCGACCGGGCTGTTCAGCACCATCGCGCTACAGATCTCCTGGTTGCCGGCCACGCACAAATCGACTTCCTGCTGCGCGTTCAGCGACGAGATCACGCCTTTGACCTTGATATCGAAGTAGTCGATCGAGGCGCTGAAGCCCGGCGCCCACGATGGCTGCGTGAGCACGATGCCGGCGGTGTTGTTGCGGGCGATCTCGGGACGCAGGTTGACGTTGCCGATGGCGCGCTGCTGCACGCTGATGGTGTTGCCCTGGTAGGCGACGACGTTGTTGGTCACCACCTGCGCGGCGAACAACTCGCTCAGGTTGGGCGCGCGCACATCCTTGGACGTCACCGCGCGCAGGCGCAGGCCGTCGATGCCGGTCTTCCAGCTGGCGCCCAGCTTCCAGCTTTCCACGTGGCCGGAGGTGCTGTACTTGGTGTGGCGGTCGGCCATGTTGATATTGGCCTCGCCCCAGGTGGCCGATTTGAGCACCGGCACGTTCAACTCCACGTAGGCTTCCTTGACGTTGTAGGTGCCGCTGGCGTTGTGGTAATTGCCGGCGTACCAGTTGTTACCGACGGCGGTATTGAGCAGCGGGTCGGCCGGATAGTTTGCGTTGTTCTGGCTGTCCGGGAAGATGCCGTTGCCGTAAGGGTCGCCGGTGACCTTGTAGTGCTCGCGGCGATACTCGGCGCCGGTCGCCACGGCGATCGGACCGGCCCACGATTCGAAGGCCTCGCCGCTGAAGTTGACGCTGGCGACATCCTGCGTTTGGCGGGTGTGCTGGCGCGGGCCGTTTTCCGGCGCGATGTACGACCAGGCGCCGGCGTCGATCGGGTTGTTGCCGATGATGTTGAGCGGCTTGCAGCCCGACGCGGCGGCCAGCGGATTGCGGCAGACGATGGAGCCGTCGGGTGCGCGCACGGCGTCGATGGCGGCGTTGTAGCGCGCATTGAGCGTCATGTCGTTGACGATGATGTCGGTCTTGTTGGCGCCATGTTCGGCGTAGGCGTCATACGACCATTCCTTGCCCAGCACCTGGAACTTGCCGGTGCCGCCAACGACCACGCGCTCCATCTGGCGGGTCGGGTGGACGTTGATATTTTCCGGGAAGATGGCGTTGGCCGTACCGTACTGGAAGCTGGTGATGTTATTGGCCGCGCAGGCGGCGACGATCGACGCCGGCAGATACGGATTGCTGCACTGGATGGTCAGGTTGGCGTTTTTGGCGGCGCCCGGATTCGGCGAGAAGGCCGCCTTCACCTTGCCGTAGTTGGCCGTCATGTAGATCTCATGATCGGGATTGATGTCGAAGCCGACGCGCGTATAGGCCACCTGGCGCGTCAGGTCCATCGCCAGGCTGGTGCCGGCACCGACGCTGCCGCTCAGGTCGCCGCCGATGCACAGCGGGTTGATACAGCCGGTCACCGCGCCGGTGCCGGTCGGCACGCCGTTCGAGCCGTAGTTGAATTTGTAAGGCTGGCCGTTGTCGCCGAAGGCCGTGCCTTGCAACGGACCGTTGGTGATCAGGCCATACTTGGCGTACTGGTACTGCTGCGCGTGCAGCACCGAATAGTACTGCGGCTTGCCGTCGGTGGTCTGCGACAGCGTGCGGACCTGGTAGGCCGGGTTTTTAAACCAGGTGCGGCCGTTCGCGCCCACCTCGCCGAATCCCGGCGAATCGATGCCTTTCTGACGGCCGTATTCGCCGCTGACCTGCACGTGCAGGCGGTCGTCCATGAAGGATTTTCCCCAGGCGGCCTGCAGGTTGCCGTTCTCGTCGTCGCCGTAGGTCGTCATGCCGCCCTGCACGTTGGCCTTGAACCCCTGGAAGCGTTTGTCGGTAATGAAGTTGACCACGCCGCCGACAGCGTCCGAGCCGTACGAGGCCGAAGCGCCGCCGGTGACCACGTCGACGCGCTTGATCAGCAGTTGCGGGAACTGGCTCACGTCGGTCACGCCGGTGACGTTGGCGCCGACCACGCGCTGGCCGTCGAGCAGGGTCAGGGTGCGGATCGGGCCCAGGCCGCGCAGGCTCAACGAGCTCAAACCCTGGATGCCGCTGCTGGTGCTGCCGGTGCTGGTGGTGCGGCCGGTGCTGCCCTGCAGGGCCGGCAGCTCGGCGATGCTGTTGAAGATGTTCGGCTGCGCGCCCTTGGCCAGGTCGTCGGCCGACAGGGTGGTGGTCGGTGTCGGCTGCGTGAAGCCGCGCGCGGCGATGCGCGAGCCGGACACCGTGACCACGTTCGTTTGCGGCGTGGCCGCGTCGGCGGCGGCGTCGGGCGCCGGCGCGGACGCCACCGGCGCCGGTGGCGCCGCGGGGTCGGTCTGCGCCTCGGCGGCGGGCTGGGCCTGGGCGTCGGCCTGGGCCTGGGCTTGGGCCTGGGCTTGAACCTGGGCCTGGGCCGACAGCGCGATCCAGCTGCAAGCGCTGGCCACGGCCAGGCGCATGATGGTGTTGCGGGTGGGTGTAGTCATATTGTCTCCGTTATTTTTGAGTTTTTCTATGCGCGGTACTGCTGGCGGTCCGCTGCGTTTTTGCTGCCCTGCCGGACCGTCAGGTCCGGCTGCTTGCTCCTTGCTCGCTTGCCAGGATCCGCGCGACCAACTGCTCTGGCGCAATGGTGATGGCAAGCGTAATACCGGCCTCGTCCGCTTCAAGCGGTTGCAGGTCCTTAAATTGACTGTCCAGCAGCGATGGCGGCATGTAGTGGCCGACCCGCGCCCGCATGCGCGCCGAGATCAACTCGCGATCGCCGCTCAGGTGGGCGAAGCGCAGCGCCGGATCGGCGGCGCGCAACACGTCGCGATAGCGGCGCTTGAGCGACGAGCAGGACAACACCAGGCCGACGCCGGCCTCGCGCGCGGCGCGTACTTTCGACTGCAGCGCCAGCAGCCAGCCGGCGCGGTCCTCGTCGTTGAGCGCCAGGCCGGCGGACATCTTCTCGACGTTGGCTTGCGGATGGAATTGGTCGCCCTCGACAAAATCGACGCCCTGCGCCGTCGCCAGCGCCTGGCCGACCGTGCTCTTGCCGCAGCCGCTCACGCCCATGACGACCCAGCGTATCGCGCTGTCCTGCGGGGTGAGGGAACTCTCCATCCATATCTCCAAGGTAAAGTTAGCGCTATCATTTTAATTCTGGGAGAAGCGCGCCTTTGCCGGCGTCGCCTCAGGTCTGATGCGGGAATTTATTCGGGGGTGTCGGCCAGCGCGAAGTTAGCGTTACCATCGATACGTGAACTCTAGCGCAACGTACGATTTTGTAAAGGATTATTAATATTGCATCGCAACACGCAAGTCACGGTTTGCGTGCGCCGCCGCACCTGCCAGGCGGACGCGCGGCGGTGCAGCATGGGCGTGGCGCCCTGACAACGCCGCTCCGGTCGGACGGGAGCCCAACCGGCCCATCTAGCCGACGAATGGTCAGCGGATGAATTTATAGCGTGACGCTTCTTCAGCCAGCAGACCCTCGTCCTTGCCGCGCAGGCGGCCCATGTTGCGGCGGTGCGCCGGCTCCGCGATGACGCGATTGATCACCGGCTCGAGCACGCCGCGCTCGCTCAGGTAGGCGGCGGCGCTGTCCGGCCCTTCCCGATCGGCCAGTTCGATACCGGTTTTAACGATTTCCGACGACACCAGATCGGGACGAAACGTATGGCTACTGGACATGACAATCTCCTTCAACAAGACGGACATTGTGCGCCTGTTGCACCAGTTGGGTGCGTGCGATTTCACACTTTGGGCAATTTTGCCACATCAATTTTTTCTATCGGTTTGTCATCGTGGCGTCATACCGGCGAAGAACAAATCGGCCGCGCGCGCCACCATCTGCTGGATGTCCTTGAGCGCGAGCGGCGGCGGGTCCTGCTGGAAGATGCGCGCGGTCGCCTCGGCCGTGACCAGCGCCGTGTACTGCAGCGCCGCCACGCGCGCATCGCCACGGCGGATCTCGCCGCGCGACATGGCCGCCTCCAGCACCGACGCCAGCGTCGCGATCGATTCGCTCGGTCCGGCGTCGTAGAACAGCTGGCCGGCGTCCGAGCGTCCGGCCTCGGCCACCACCATGCGGTAGACGGCCACCGCTTTTTTATCGTTGGTCAGCACGTGCAGCATGCGTTCGCCAAAATGGATCAGCGCCATTTCCAGCGCGGTGCGGCCGACCGCCTCGCTCAGCAGCTCGCGCGTGGCATCGAACAGGTGCGCCGTGGCGACGGTGCGCACGACAGCGCCGAACAGCTCCTCCTTCGACGGGAAGTAGCCGTACAGCGTCGCCTTCGACCCGCCCATGCGCTTGGCCAGTTCGTTCATCGACGCGCCCTCGTAGCCGGCCTCCTGGAACAGCTGCGCCGCCGCCTCGATGATGGCCTGCCGGCGCGCCTCGGTACGTACCTTCATTGGGACTCCATATCCAAACCCGGACGTACATTTTATTGCAAATTTCATACCCTGCACAGTGGCACCGTGGCGTTGGCAAAGCATTCCACGCTTGACATGCCGTATAAAATGCATCAATACTGTACATGTTGGTTCAGTTTTAAAACATAAACTCTTCTCGCAAAGGCACCACCCATGACCAAGTCGATCAACACCACCGCGCCGCTGCTGCTGGCCATTTGCCTGGCCGCCGCCGGATGCGCCACCACGCAGCCGGTGCCTTACGGCGGCCTGGCGTCGTCCAGCCAGCTTCGCCCCAACCTCAACGACCAGTCCGGCCGCATACCTTACAACTACGCCACGCAGGCCAAGCTGCGCGACTATCAAAACATCATCGTCGATCCGGTGGTGGTGTATCGCGGCCAGGACAGCCAGTTCGAAGACGTGACCGAGGCGGACAAGGCCGCACTGGCGGCGTATATGCAAAATGAATTCGAGACCCGGCTGCGCGGGCGCTTCAACCTGACGCGCCAGGTGGGCGAGAACACCTTGCGCCTGAAGCTCACGCTCACGGGCGCCAAGTCGAGCACCCGGTTCCTGAGCACCGCGTCGCGCTTCGACCTGGCCGGCGGACCATATAACGCGGTGCAGGCCATACGCGGCAAGGAAGGCGCGTTCACCGGCTCGGTGATGTACGCGGTCGAGTTGTACGACGCGTCGACCAACATGCTGGTCAACGCCTACGTCACCAAGCAGTATCCGGGTCCGTACAACCTCGGCGCCAGCCTGGGACTGATGGACGCCTCGAGGGCGGGTGTGCGCAGCGGCGCCGACGCCCTGCTCGCGCAGCTGCGATAGGGCGTTACTCGAGGTTCTCGTGGTGGGCGGACGCGCCCTTCTTCCAGTAAGCGGAAATGCGCGCCGCCTCGCGCGGAAAGCCCTTGTCGACGAACAGGATATCGCGCACCTGCTTGGCCATCTGCGCCTCGCCGGCGCACCAGACAAAGCCATCGCCTTCGGGCATTTGCATGGCGCGGAAGGCGGCCACGATAGCGTCCGGCGTCGACAGCACCTGCACGCGCAAGCGCGCCGCGCTGGAAAATTCCAGCGCGGCGGCCTCCTCGCCCGTCACCAGCACCAGCACGTCGGCGGCCGCCGGCAGCTCTTCGAGACGGCGGCGGATCGCCGGCAAGGCGCTGGCGTCGCCGGCCAGGATCTGCCACTGGTAATCGGTCGGGATGATCATCGACCCCTTCGGCCCGCCGATGACGGCCTGCTGGCCGACCTGCGCCTGGCGCGCCCAATCGCTCATATGGCCTTCGGCGTGCAGCGCGAATTCCAAGGTCAGCTCGCGCGCCTCGCGGTCGTAGCGACGCGGCGTGTAGTCGCGCATCACGCGCTCGCCGGCGGCGTCGTGCAGGATGAACTTGATGTGGTCGTCATAGGACGACGAGACGAAATCATGCAGGCTCTCGCCCTTGAATGTTACGCTAACGAAATTCGGCGCCAACTGCCGCACCGCGCTGACCGTCACCTCGCGTGGTTTGAGTTCGTGACGCACACGCTGGATACGTTTATCATTCATACAAATCACCTCTTAGTTGACAATGTCCCCTATTCTGAACAAACAAGTTAACCTTGTCAACCAATTTGACAGCGGTGCGGCCGAAGCCGTTTTCGACTCGATTCACACGGTCATGCATATGTATCGATCGATGCAGCTGCGCAGCCTGCGCGATACCGGCCACGAGCTCACGCACATGGAATACAAGGTGCTGGGGTTTTTCGCCAAGCATCCGGGCGCCAGCCAAAGCGAGCTGGTCGCTCATTCCGGGCGCGACAAGGCGCAGCTCGCGCGCCTGATGCGGGGCTTGCGCGACAAAGGGCTACTCGACGCCGAGGTCGACGAAAGCGACCGCCGCAGCGCGCGGCTGCGGCTAACCGAACAAGGGATAAAGGTGATCGAGGGGCTGCAAGCGTTGGGCGCCGAAGTGTCGGGCCTGGCCGTCAGCGGCATGAGCGAACCAGAATGCGCGCAGTTGCTGGCGCTGTTGCAGCGCGTGCGGGCGAATCTGGAGCGCGCCGAACCGGCGCCGTAACGCCCGCTAAAACGTCGGGGTCAAGTCTGACATTTGGACACGGTCCCAGCCGTAAAAGGCGAGGTCGGCAGCTCCGGTGCCGCGGAACGCGCCTTTTCCCCGGATTCCCTGCCATTGCATTCCAACGAGAGCCACGCAAACTCGATCTCATCCATCAGCTTTCGCCTTCAAGGCATCGAGCACGGGGATCTCTCCACCCGCCTCCGCCATCGCTTTGGTGCGGGTACAAATATCGGCATGCAGTCCGTCACGCGACTCGTATGCATAAATCAAATACGACTTGCCCACTTCATACGGGTACTGATGGGCTTCCATCCCGGTATTGCCCGCAGCATCCCTTGAATTGGCCGTGTGAAGCGTAACCGCCCTACTTCCAATGCCTTTCCACCACGCGCTAGCCGCCAACCTCACCACTTGATTTTCGCGACCGCTACCCGCCGGGTCGTTGGCCGGAATATAGTCGATCGCCGTCACCTTACCTGCGAAAACCGCCGCGCTGCGGCCCACCGCGTTTTTTACCATGGATTGAAGAGAAGCGGCGTACTCGCCAGGCGCCACGGTACAAGCCGACGCCGCCGCGCCACATGCGGTGGCCAGCGCAGCGAGCACCGCAATCTTAATAAGGTAGGAAATCATAAACACCTTTATGTAGGCCAGTCGCCTCCCAAACCGACGGGGTCAAGTCTGGCATTTGGACACAAGCCCAGCCGTAGAATACGTCGTCGGCGGGCCGATCGCGGTGGCGGCCCACTTTTTCCGCTACAGCTATGCAACAAGGCCATTTAGCTGACATGTAGCAGCGCCTCGACCTCTCTAATGCTCAGTTCGTGTCCAAATGACAGACTTGACCCCGATGTTCCCCGGTGTTTCAGCTTTCCGGATCCTGGTAAAACTCGCGAAGTTCTTGCGCGCAACGGCAGGCAGAAGCAAGCCTGGCAGCCCAATCCACGGCGTCGGCGCGGGACGGCAGCTCGAGGACACAAAAGCCGCCATCAAGCTCCATGGTTTCCCGGTATCGTTCGCTTGTGCAGTGCCCATCGGCTGCGACCATCGTCGGCGCGGCCCCGCTATTGATACCGCCGGCAAAAACATACACCCCGGCGGCTTTGGCCTCCCTGATCACCCTGTGAGAGGCCTCGGAAACGGCAAGCATGTCCGCATCGGGAACCTTCATCGCGCTGGCGGGAAAGGAGATAAGAAACTTGGTCATCTTCACGCCCCCTCTTTCTTTATTGGCTGGGCACTTCCCAGCCGCCGGCAAGCGCCTTGTAGACCGCCACCAGCGTCGTCGCCGCGCCGGCCTGCGATTGCGCCAGACGGTCGCGCGCGGTCAGCAGTTCGCGCTCGGCGTCGAGCACCGTGAGGAAGTCGGTCGAGCCGACCGCGAAGCGCTCGCGCGCGATCAGCGCGGCCTGCTCGGACGATTGCGCCGCCTCATATAGCAACGCGGCCTGCCGCTGGCTGCGAGTATACGCCGCCAGCGCCCCTTCCGTCTCCTCCAGCGCGGCGAGCACCGCGCGCTCGTAGGCGATCATCACGCCGTCGCTGCGCGCGTCGGCCGCCGCGATCTGCGCGCGGATGCGGCCGAAGTCGAGCAAATTCCACGTCAGCTGCGCGCCAAGGTTGTAGACGTAGGCGGGCCCCTTGGCCAGTTCGCTCAGGTGCTGGGCGTTCTGTCCCAATGTTCCGCCCAACACGATCTGCGGGAACAGCGCGCTGCGCGCCACGCCCACCTGCGCCGCCGCCGCGCTGACCTGCGCTTCGGCCAGCTGGATGTCGGGCCGGCGCCGCAGCATCTCGGCCGGCGAGCCGATCGCCGACAATTCGACCGCCTGCAATCCGGGCAAAGGTTTGACCGGCTCGAGCTCGGCGTCGAGCGCGGTCGGCTGCTGGCCGCACAGCACCGCGATGCGGTAGCGCGTGCGGATCAGCGCCGATTCGAGCGCGGGGATATTGGCCGCCGTCGATTTGACCAGCGCCCGCGCGCGTTCGCTGTCGAGCGCCGTGCCCCGGCCGACGTCGAGCCGCGCGTCGACCAGCTTGAGCGCTTCGTTCTGCGTCTCCAGCGACGACACGGCGACCCGCAACTGCTCCTGCAAGCCGCGCAGGTCGAAGTAGTTGCGCGCCACTTCGGCGGCCACGCTCACTTGCGCGGCGCGCACGCCGGCCGCGCCGGCCAGCACATTGGCCTCGGCCGCGCGGCGGGCGTCGCCCAGGCGGCCGAACAGGTCGACCTCCCAGCTGACGTCGAGCCCCGCCGAGTAGTTGTTGTTGGTGCTGACCACGCCGGCGTCGTTCGGCCCGCGTATGCGCGCGGCGCCGGCGTTGACGCCGACGCTCGGCAGCAGGTTGGCGTCGGCGAAGCGGTTCAGCGCGCGCGCCTCGCGCAGGCTGGCGCCGGCCGAGCGCACGTCGGTGTTGGCCGCCAGCGCGCGCTCGACCAGGCTGTCGAGCAAGGGGTCGTTGAAGCCGCGCCAGAAGCGGCTGACCGGCTCCTCGGCCTTGGCGTTGGCCGGCGCGTTGACGAAGCCGGCGCCGAGCACCGGTTCGAAATGCTTGGCCGGTGGCGCGCTCGAACAGGCGGCCAGCGCCAGCGATACGGCGACAGCCATGCAGGCCGGACGCAACGATGCCATGCGGCGCGACGTGATCATAAATCCTCCTTGCGTGGCTCGTGCGCCGGTGGCGCCTTGTGCGCGCCGGGCGCCCCCGCCGGACCGGCGTCGTCGACACCGGCGTGGAACGGATGCGCGGCCGCGTCGATCTCGCGCCGCAGCTCCTCCGCGTGGGCGCGCCGCTTCTCGGTGCCCTTGCGCAGCAGCGCGTAGAACACCGGCGTGAGGAAAATGCCGAACAAGGTCACGCCGACCATGCCGGAGAAGACGGCGATGCCCATCGCGCGGCGCATTTCGCTGCCCGCGCCGCTGCCGAGGATCAGCGGCACGACACCGGCGCAAAACGCGATCGACGTCATCAGGATCGGCCGCAGACGCAGATGGCAGGCCTCGATCACGGCATCCATCATCGACTTGCCCTGCTCTTCGAGCTCCTTGGCGAATTCCACGATCAGAATGGCGTTCTTGCACGCCAGGCCGACCAGCACCACCAGCGCGACCTGCGTGAACAGGTTCAGATCCCCGGCCTGGCCGAACGGCGGGAAGTGCGACAGCCACACCCCGAACAGCGCCGACAGAATACACATCGGTACGATCATGATGATGGCCAGCGGCAGGCTCCAGCTCTCATATTGGGCCGTTAGCACCAGCACCACCAGCACCACCGACAGGAACAGCACCGCGCCCAGCGTCGGGATCTTGATGTCCAGTCCCGGCAAGGTGACCGAGCGCGTGAGCCGGTCCTGGTAGGCCAGGTCGGTCCATTCGTAGGACATCCCGCGCGGCAGCGTCTTGACCAGCCGCTCGATCTCGGCCTCCGACTGGCCGCTCGAGAAGCCCGGGTTGGCCGCGCCGTTGATGTCGGCCGACGGGAAGCCGTTGTAGCGCGTCACGCGCGTCGGGCCGAAGGTCGGATTGACCTGCATGACGGAGCCGAGCGGCACCATCTGCCCGGCCGAGTTGCGCGTCTCGAGCCGCACGATGCTGTCGGCGCGCGAGCGGAACGGCGCGTCCGCCTGCACCACCACCTGGTAGGTCTTGCCGAAGCGGGTGAAGTCGTTCACGTACAAGGAGCCCAGATTGATCTGCAGCGTGTCGTAGATGTCCTGCAGCGGCACGCCCATCTGCTTGGCCTTGGTGCGGTCGACGTCGGCGAACAGCTGCGGCACGTTGATGTCGTAGGTCGAATACGGCGTGCCGATGCTCGACTTCTGGTTGCCGTAGATCTGACCGAGCACGCCCCACACGGCGCCATACAGCGCCTGCTCGCCCTGGCTGCCGCGATCCTGCACCTGCACCTTGAAGCCGCCCGCGTTGCCCAGGCCGTCGACGGCCGGCGGCGGCACCACGAACATGCGCGCGCCCTGGATCTGCTGGATCGCGCCATTGACCTTGCCGAGGATGGCGTCCTTCGACAGGTCGCCGGAGGTGCGCTTTTCGAACGGCGCCAGGCCGAAGAAGACGATGCCCTCGTTGGGCGCGGCCGAGAAGCCGGCGATCGACAAGCCCGGGAAGGCGATCGAATCGGTGATGCCCGGCACCTTGAGCGCGATGTCGCTCATGTCGCGGATCACCTTCTCGGTGCGCGCCAGCGAGGAGCCGGCCGGCAGCTGCGCCACGCCGATCAGGTACTGCTTGTCCGGCGCCGGCACGAAGCCGCTCGGGATGCGCGTAAACAGCAGCCCGGTGAGCAGCAGCAGCACGCCATAGACCACCAGCGCCAGCGACTTGCGCCCCAGCAGACCGGTCACGCCACGGCTGTAGGCCGCGCTGCGGCGCTGGAACATGCAGTTAAACCAGTGGAAGAAGCGGCCGAACACCTTGTCCATCCCGCGCGAGAGCCGGTCCTTGGGCGCGTCGTGGGGGCGCAGCAGCAAGGCCGCCAGCGCCGGCGACAGGGTCAGCGAGTTGAACGCCGAGATCACCGTCGAAATGGCGATGGTGGCGGCGAACTGCTTGTAGAATTGGCCCGACAGGCCGGGCACGAAGGTCAGCGGAATGAACACCGCGCACAGCACCAGCGCGATGGCGATGATCGGCCCACTGACCTCGTTCATCGCCTTGACGGTGGCGTCGTGCGGCGTCAAGCCGTCGGCGATGTTGCGTTCGACGTTTTCCACCACCACGATGGCGTCGTCGACGACGATACCGATCGCCAGCACCAGCCCGAAAAGGGTCAAGGTATTGATCGAATAGCCGAGCAACAGCAGCACGGCGAAGGTGCCGACGATCGACACCGGCACCGCCAGCAGCGGAATGACCGAGGCGCGCCAGGTTTGCAGGAAGATGATCACCACCAGCACCACCAGCAGCACCGCCTCGATCAGCGTGTGCACCACTTTTTCGATCGAGGTCTGCACGAAGCGGGTCGGATCGTAGACGATGTCGTAGTCGACACCCTTGGGGAAGTTGGCCTTCAGGCGCGCCATCGTCGCGCGCACGTCGTCCGACAGCTGCAGCGCGTTCGATCCCGGCGCCTGGAAGATGGCGATCGCCGCCGCCTCCTTGTTGTTCAACAGGCTGCGCAGCGAGAAGGTGCTCGCGCTCATCTCGACCCGGCCCACGTCCTTGATGCGCACCACCGCGCCGCTGGCCGGATCGCTGCGCACGATGATGTTGGAGAAGTCCTCTTCCGTGATCAACCGGCCCTGCGCGTTGACCTGCAGCTGGAAGTCGGTATCGTCCGGCGCCGGCGGCGAGCCGACCACACCGGCGGCCACCTGCGCGTTCTGCTCGCGGATGGCGGAGACCACGTCGCCGGCGGTCATGCCGCGCCCGGCCAGTTGCTGGGGATTGAGCCAGACGCGCATGGCGTAGTCGCCGGCGCCGAACTGCAGCACCGAACCCATGCCGGCGATGCGCAGCAGGTCGTCGCGCACGTTCAGGTTGGCGTAGTTGCGCAGGTAGAGCGCGTCGTGGCTGTTGTCCGGCGAGACCATGTGCACCACCATGGTCAGGTTGGGCGACTGCTTCTCGGTCGTCACGCCGATGGTGCGCACGATCTCGGGCAGCCGTGGCAAGGCGCGGTTGATGCGGTTCTGCACCGCCGTCTCGGCCTGCTCCGGCACGGTGCCGATCTTGAACGTGACCGTCAGCGCCATGCTGCCGTCGGCGGTGGCGCGGCTTTCGAAGTACAGCATGTGTTCCAGGCCGTTGATCTGCTCCTCGAGCGGCGCGGCGACGGTTTCGGAAATGACGCGCGGATTGGCGCCCGGGAACTGCGCGCGCACCACGATCTGCGGCGGCGCCACCTCCGGATACTCGGAAATGGGCAGCTGGAAGATGGCCAGCACGCCGACCAGGAAAATGAACAGCGACAGGACGGTGGCAAAGCGCGGGCGATCGATGAAAAACCGTGAGATATCCATGCGTGCGCCCCTTAGGTCTTGGCGGCGGGAGCGGCAGGGGCGGCAGGGGCGGCGCCCGGCGCGCCCCGAGGCGCCGGTGGAATCGGCATGCCCTTGTCGTCGACCTTCAACTGCTGCGGCGTGACCGGCGCGCCCGGCATGGCGCGCAGCAGGCCGTCGACGATCACCAGCTCGCCGGCCTTGACGCCCGTGACCACGCGCATGCCGCCGATCAGCGCGCCGGTCTTGACCTCGCGCTGCTCGACGATGTTGTTTTTACCGACCAGCAGCACCACCTTGCGCGTCTGGTCGGTGCTGATGGCGCGGTCCGACACCATCGTCGCCGAGTATTTTCCGCTGCCGACCAATTGCAGGCGCGCGAACAAACCCGGCGTGTACAGGCCATCCTTGTTGTCGAACACCGCCCGTCCGCGCATCGACGCGGTGGCCGGATTTAGGCGGTTGTCGACGAAGTCCATCTTGCCCTCGTGCGGGAAGCCCTCCTCGTTGGCCAGGCCGATGCGCACGCTGTTGGCCGTGTCGCGCGAGGAACCGCGCGAGCCGTCGCGCGCCGAGCGCATATATTTGAGGTAAATCGCCTCGCTGGCGTCGAAGTAGGCGTACACCCGGTCGCTCGAGACCACCGTCGTGAGCACCGGATCGCCGACGCTCACCAGGTTGCCCTCGGTGATATTGGCGCGCGAGGTGCGTCCGGTGACCGGCGCCGTGATGTTGGTGAACTCCAGATTGAGCCTGGCCTGCTGCAGCGCCGCCTCGGCCGCCTTGACGTTGGCCTGGGCGCTGGCGAGCGCCGCGCGCAGCTGGTCGATCTCCTGCTGGCTCACGCCGCGCACCGAGACCAGTTTTTCGGCGCGCGCCAATTCGGTCCGGTTCAACTCACCCTGGGTTTTCGCCGCCAGCAGCTGCGCCTCGAGCCGCGCCGTCTCGGCGGCGAACGGGCGCGGGTCGATGGTGAACAAGCGTTCGCCCTTCTTGACCACCTGCCCCTCTTTGAAATGCACCTTGGTCAGCATGCCGGCCACGCGCGAACGGATGTCGACCGTGTCGGGGGCCTCCAGCCGGGCCGTGAATTCGTCGAACTCCTGCACGTCGCGCGTGACGGCCGGCGCCACCGACACCGGCGGCGGTCCACCGCCTTGCTGGCCGCCGCCATCGCCTTTGCCGCAGGCCGCCAGCGTCAGCGCGAGGCCGCACATCAGGGAAGGTTTCGCCCAACGCGAGCGTGACAGTGCGGCCAGGATTTCCATCGTTTACTCCCAATGACGGTGACGAGCAATAGGTTGCTGGTTGATACTAATTAACCAAGTCGTTGGATTCTGACAAAGAATTAATGGGTTGTCATTAACTTTAGCGCAAAAGCCTACGGCTTTAGGAAAAGCCCGAAAAACACATCGCGAGCCGGCCTACCGGGGCACCAGTGTTCGTCCTACAAAGCCGGCCCGCCCACCCGTGTCAAAATACTCATCACTGTTTTTAGCACGAAAAATTCCCATGCAAGTCTCCCTGAAAAAACTCTCCGACCAGGTCATGGTGATCACTGGCGCCACCAGCGGGATCGGGCTGACGACGGCGCGCATGGCGGCCGACGCCGGCGCCCGGCTGGTGCTGGCCGCGCGCAACGCCGAGGCGCTGCGCCGCCTGGCCGACGAACTTGGCGCGCGCGGCGCGCAGGCGCTGGCGGTGCCGACCGACGTTGGCGTGCGCGCCGACGTCGCCGCGCTGGGCCAGGCCGCCGTCGACCGCTTCGGCCGCATCGACACCTGGGTCAACAACGCCGGCGTGTCGATCTTCGGGCGCCACGAGGACGTCTCCGACGACGACCGCCAGCGCCTGTTTCAAACCAACTTCTGGGGCGTGGTGCACGGCTCGCTCGAGGCGCTGGCGCGCATGAAGCGCGACGGCGGCACCCTGATCAACCTGGGCAGCGAAGTATCGGACCGCGCCTTGCCCCTGCAGGGCATCTATTCGGCGTCCAAGCACGCCGTCAAGGGCTTTACCGACTCGCTGCGCATGGAGATCGAAAAGGACCAGGTGCCGATCTCGGTCACGCTGATCAAGCCGGCCGCGATCGACACCATGCTCACCGTCCACGCCAAAAACTACATGGCGCACGAGCCGCGCCTGCCACCGCCGCTGTACGCGCCGGAGGTGGTGGCCGGCGCCATCCTGCACGCGGCGCAGCATCCGCAGCGCGACGTCTACGTCGGCGGCGCGGCCAAGATGATCGCCGTCGGCAGCTTCCACATGCCGCGCCTGTTCGACCGCTACATGAAATCGACCCTGTTCAAGCAGCAGCAATCGGAGCGGCCAACGCTGCCGGACCGGCGCGACACGCTGCACGCGCCCGACGGCGCCGAGTTGCGGGAGCGGTTCGGCGCCCACTACAGCCGCGTCCACGACCGC
The DNA here is from genome assembly GCA_963513825.1 of uncultured Duganella sp. Taxonomy (GTDB): domain Bacteria; phylum Pseudomonadota; class Gammaproteobacteria; order Burkholderiales; family Burkholderiaceae_D; genus Rugamonas. The sequence goes on along the minus strand of CAUPRW010000018.1, from coordinate 27,467 downwards.
TCGCCGTACACCGCGCTGGCGCTGCGTTCCGGCCCGCTGACGGCGGCGCTGTTGTGCGGCGCCGCCGCGTTCGCGGCCTGGAAGCTGTTGGCGCGCCAGGTGCGGTGAGCAACCGCCGTGCCACAAACCACCCAGTGCACCTGAAGATCCACCGCTACGCCCCCAAGGAGCTCAATCCGGCCGCCGCGATCAGCCAAATCCGCGACCTGCTGGTGCGGCGCATGATTTAGCGCTGCCCCTCCCCAATCCGGGGCGATTTGACGTAGATCAATTTTTTTTGCGTTAAGACTTGATAGGCTAGCCATACTTTGCCTCAGGTCTCATCTATGCCACCCTCCACCTCCGCCGCGCCCCGCATCAGACCGCCTTGCGACGGCCTGCCTTCCACGTGCCGCGACTGCCCGATCCGCGAGCATTGCCTGCCGGCCGAACTCGATCCGGCCGGGCTCAACAGCTTCGAACACACGGTGGTGCGGCGCCAGCACTTGAAGCGCCACGAGCGGCTGTACCAGCGTGGCATGGCGCTCGAGCACCTGTTCATCGTGCGCAGCGGCCAGATCAAGGCCGAGCGGCCGATGCCGGACGGCCGCGCGCAAGTGGTGGGCTTTTACCTGCCGGGGCAGTTACTGGGGCTGGAGGCGCTGTCGACCCACCAACACGTGTGCGACGCGGTGGCGCTGTGCGACAGCATGGTGTGCGCGGTGTCGTACGCCATGCTCACCAGCCTGATCCAACAACGCAGCGCCCTGCTGCTGCGCTTTCACGCGCTGTTCGGCACCGAGCTGGCGCGCCAGCAACGCTGCATGCTCATGCTCGGCAACGCCAGGGCGCCGCAACGGCTGGCGGCCTTTCTGCTCGACCTGGCCGCCAGCCACCAGGCGCCGGCGCCGCCGGCCGCCGCGTTCGAGCTACGCATGTCGCGCGACGATATCGCCTCGCACCTCGGCCTGGCCCTCGAGAGCGTGAGCCGACAATTGACGCAGTTCCGCGCGGCCGGGCTGCTGGAGGTCCAGAACCGCCGCATCGAGCTACTCGACGCCGACGCCCTGCAGGCGATCGCCATTTCTTCATAGGAGGCAGCATGACTTACAAAACCATCCTGGTCCACGTGGACCGTTCCAGCCGGACCGGCGCGCGCGTCGCGCTGGCCGCCCGCCTCGCGGCCGGGCAACAGGCACACCTGATCGGCGCCGCCGTCAGCGGCTACGTGCCGGAGCTGTATGTCGCCAGTCCGATGATGATGGCCGCGCCGCTGCCCGACGAGGCGATCGCGCAATGCCGGGCCGGCGCCAACGAGGCGCTCGATCGATTTGAAAAAGTGGCGCGCGAGGCCGGCGCCGATAGCATCGAACGGCGCCTCGGCGACGACACGGCGCAGTACAGCGTGGTGCTGCAGGCGCGCTACGCCGATCTGGTGGTGGTCGGCCAAAACGATGCCGACGACCTGGAAACCGGCGCCACGCGCGACCTGCCCGAGTATGCGGCGCTACAGGGCGGCCGGCCGGTGCTGGTGGTGCCGTACGCCGGCACCTTCGAGCGCATCGACCGCCACGCGCTGGTGGCGTGGGACGGCAGCCGCGCCGCCACCCGCGCCGTCACCGACGCGCTGCCGCTGCTGCGGCGCACCGGCCGCGTGACGCTGGCGTTGTTCAACCCGGACCGCCAGTACGGCGCGCACGGCGAGCTGCCGGGCGCGGATATCGCGCTGTTCCTTGCCCGGCACGGGGTCAAGGTGGAGGTGCTGCGGCAGGATACGCCTCCCGGGCTCGATGTCGGCAACGCGCTGCTGTCGCTGGCGGCCGATCTCGACGCCGACCTGCTGGTCATGGGCGCCTATGGCCACATGCGCTGGCGCGAGGTGCTGATGGGCGGCGTCACGCGCACGGTGCTGCGGTCGATGACGTTGCCGGTGCTGATGTCGCACTGATGCGCCTTGTTGGTGTGTCGACGGCTTGGCGGCTTTCTTGCATGCGCCGCCGGCGGCGCTTGGCGGATTACGCTGCGCTAATCCGCCCTACGGACAGGGCATCGAGCTTGAGGTCCTTGCGGATGCCCGCTTCCACCAGCGCGGCAGGGGCGAAGCGGCGCAGCATGCGCAGCCGCGCGGCCAGCGCGCCGGCCGTGTAACGCACCTTCGGACGCGGGTCGCCGGCCGCCTTGAGCACCATCGCGGCCACCACCTCGGGAGCGTCGGCGCCCTCCATCGCCTGCTTGACCGTGCGCGCCAGGGCGGCGCGCGTGTCGCGGTATTCCGGCAGCGGCTCGTCGGCCTGCAGCTGGTTGGCGTCGAACGGCGTGTTCACATAGGCCGGTTCGATCAGCGACACCCGCACGCCGAGGGTGCGCAGCTCCTGGTCGAGCGCCTCCGAATAGCCTTCGACCGCGTGCTTGGTGGCGCAATACAGCGCCGCGTAAGGCAGCGACACCAGGCCGAGGATGGAGCTGATGTTGAGGATGCGGCCCGCGCCCTGGCGGCGCATGTGCGGCACCACCGCGCGCGTCATGCGCACGGTGCCGAAGAAGTTGGTGTCGAAGATGGCCTGCGCCTGCGCCATCGAACTTTCCTGCGCCGCCGCCGGCGCCACCCCGAAGCCGGCGTTGTTGACCAGCAGGTCGATGCGTCCGTGCCGGCGCAGCACCTCGGCCACCAGCGCCGCCACCGACTCGTCGCTGGTGACGTCGAGCGCCAGCATCTCGAACGCGCGCTGCGCGCCGCTGGCGCCCTTGCGGCTGGTGCCGTACACGGTGTAGCCCGACCTGGCCAGCAACTCGGCGCTGGCCTGGCCGATGCCCGACGAGGCGCCGGTGACGATTGCAATCTTCTGGTTCATGGTGTTCCCCTTTAAAAAGCCATATTAAATATGACGATCGTCATACTTTTATTTAAAAAAAACGGCCGGACGGCCGCCTCCTGGCGGACGGCTTAGCCTTCCGCCGATGAAAAATACTTCATGGCGGCGCCGCGCAGGGCGTCGGCCAGGGCCGGGTCGTCCACCGCGCGCGCCAGCACCATCGTGCCGACCATGGCGCTGATGCGCACCATCGCCTCGTCCCGCGCGCCGCGTTCGGCATCCGGCGCAATCTGGCCGGCCACCAGGTCGATCAACTCCTTGATGTGGCGCGTGGCCACTTGCCGCACTTCCGGCGCCTGGCGGTGCATCTCCGAGCCGAGCGCGGAAATCGCACAGCCACGTTCGGCGCCGTTCAAATGCTGGTCCGACAAATAGGCCTGCATCAGCTGCTCGAGCGCCTGCCCCTTGGGCGCGGCTTCGACCACCTGCGCGGTCCAGCCCAGCGCCTCGGCGCGGGCGCGGTCTGCCGCCTCGGCCAGCAGCGCCTCGCGCGAGGCGAAATGGGCGTAGAAGCCGCCGTGCGTGAGCCCGGCCTCCTTCATGATGTCGGCCACGCCGGTGCCGTCGTAACCGCTGCGCCGGATCGCCCGCGAAGCCACCTCCACGATGCGTTCGTGGCTCGCTTCCTTGCGGCTCTGGGTCGCGCGCTGCCGGGACGGCGCGGATTTGGGCGGGACTGGTTTGGTGGACTTAGGCATGATGGTCATCATATACCTTTTTTGAACGGCGCGCCAGCGGACGCTCAGGCCGGCGGCAACACGAAATCGGGATACTTCTCGCGCAGGGCGTCCAGCTCGGACAGGGTGCCGGACAAATGCCGGCGCACCGCCCGGCGCGCCTGTTCGGAGTCGCCGGCGGCGATGGCGGCGGCGATCTGGCCATGGTCGTCGAGGATGCGCCGCGCCTTGCTGTTGAGGGGCAGGTGCAGGCGCCGCAGCCGATCGAGATTGCCGCTCAGGCGCCGCACCAGCAGCCACAGTTCCCCGACGCCGGCGGCCAGGTACAGGGCGCGGTGGAATTCCAGGTCGGCGCGCGCGAAGCTTTCCAGGTCGCCGCGCCCGAGCGAAGCGCGCTGGCGCGCCAGCAGGTCGGCCAGCTCGCCGTCCAGTGACGGCGGACGCCGTTCGCACAACTGGTGCGCCGTCTCCAGCTCCACCGACAGCCGCAGCACGTGCGCCTGGCGCGCCGAGCTCAGGTCGATCGCGCTCACGCGCGTCAGGTGCTGCGGGAAGATGTCGACCAGGCGCTCCTCCTCGAGCCGCAGCAACGCATCGCGAATCGGCGTGACCGACAGCTTGTAGTAATCGGCCAGCTGCTGGCGCGCCAGCACGGTGCCCGGTTCCAGCGCGTTGGTGACGATCTTGTCGCGCAGGTGCTCGAACACCTGCGCGGTGGCGTTGCGCGAGCGATCCAACAAAAACGTACCCGGCAGCGATTGCAAAGCCATGGGGAAAACGCCGACGATGATGAGGGCTCATATATTAACATATCAGCATCATTCACCGCCGCATCAACAACGTTCATCGGCACCGCCGCCGGCGGCCGGCGATGACCGTCACGGCGCCCGGTAAAACTCGATTTCGACGATCGACAGCACGCCCTTGGGCGTGGTGTTGGCGCCGGTGTCGACGATGGCCTGGTTGGCCACCTCGGTCATCTTGACGGCGTTGCCCTCCTCGGCCACGCCGTTCAACTCCACCTTGACCACGCTGCCGTGGCGCGGCGCCAGCGGCAGCGTCACGTAGCCCAGGCTTTTGGGCGTCATGCCCGAGAAGACCACCTCGCCGTCGACCGAAATCTTCAACGGGTAGCTGCGTTCGCGCCAGCCCGACAACTTGAGCGCGACCTCGGTCAGCGTGGCCGGCTGCGCCAGGCGGTAGGTGATGGCCGGCGCGCCCTCGCCCGGTTTGCTGACCCATTTGGTGGTCTCGTCGTCATCGTAGGAGTTGGCGACATCGGCGCCGTTGCTGTCCGCCTGCGCCGACGCCGGCGCCACCGCCACCCGCGTGACCTGGTACGACGGCGTGGCCGGCGTCGGCCCGCGCCCGAGATAGGTCGGCAGGTCGGCGCCGGGCAGGCGCCTGGACAAGCCGCCGGCCACCGGCGCCGCCGCCGACGCCAGCGTCAGCTCGGCCGGCGCCAGGCCCGGCGCGCTGGCGCGCAGCACCACCTTGCCCGCCCGCGTGGCGCTGCGCAGCAGCACCCGGTTGACGCCCCCTTCGACCGGCAGGGCCTTGGCCAGCACGTGGTTGTCCGGTCCCTGCGCGATGCCGCCGCGCCATTCGGCCGGCCCTTGCAGGTCGAAGCCGACCGTGTCCAGCGCGACCGGATTGCGCCGGCCCTGGGCGTCGACCACCTCCACCTGCACCAGCGCCAGGTCGGCGCCGTCGGCCTGCCAGCCGGCCGGCGAGACGATGGGTGTGAGCTTGAGCGCGGTCGGCGCCCCGGCCGTGGCCAGCACCGCCTCGCACACCTGCTTGCCGGCGGCGTCAAAGCCCACAGCCCTCAGTTCGCCCGGCTGCCACGCGACGTCGTCGAACGTGAACAAAAAGCGCTCGCTCTGGCGGCCATTGCCGAGCGCCTTGCCGTTGAGCCGCAGTTCCACCTTGTCGGCGCTGGAGATCACCGTCACCGCCTTGGTGGTGCCGGGCTGGTAGTTCCAGTGGCCGACGATGTGGGCGCGCGGCCGCTCGACATCGACCCAGCCGTCCCACATGACCTGGTGCGCGTAGAAGCCGTCCTTGGGGATGCGCATGGCGTCGACCTCGCCGCTGCGGCGGTAGTTCTCGGCGCCCCGGTGGTGGGTGTTACTGTCCGAGAAAACGATGTTGACGCCGCCCGACGACACGCGCGTGCCGGTGCCGGGCCGCTCGCGCCAGTAGTCGTACCAGCGCTTGACGTTCTCGATCGCGTGCGTATCCTGGTTGCGGTTGTAGACGCTGGCGTCCTGGCCCTTGTGCGGCGGGCCGTCGCCGTCCTTGTGGAACGGCGGCGTGAGATCGTCCCAGAACTTGCGCGCGCCCTCGTCGCGCGAATACTCCATCGCCCACATCGGGATGCGCGCGCTCTTATTCACGTACAGCATCTCGCCGCCATACTCGGCCACCTGCTGCAGGCGCGCGCTGAGCATCTCGCGGCTGCCGGAGGCGCGCCCGCCGTGCGGATCGAACCGGTCGCGCAGCGCCTTCATCTCCAGCATGTGCGGCTCGCTCACGCCGCGGTTGCCGCTCTCGTAGAAAACGATGCTGGGGCTGTTGCGGTTGTAGACGATGGCGTCGCGCATGACCTCCATGCGTTGCTCCCAGCGCCGGCCGGTGACATCGGCCTCGGAGTCGCCGGCCGGCATGGCCTGCATCAATCCCAGGCGGTCGAGCGATTCGACGTCCTGCTTCCACGGCGTGATGTGCATCCAGCGTATCAGGTTGGCGTTGCTGGCCAGCGCCAGGCCGTTGCCGTAGTCGCTCAGCCAGGCCGGCACCGACATGCCGAGCGCCGGCCACTCGTTGGAGGTGCGCTGGGCGTAGCCCTTCATCTGGATCACGCGGTCGTTGAGCTTGACCATGCCGTCGGCGAAGCCGGTCTTGCGAAAGCCGGTGCGGGTGGTCACCTCGTCGACCGCCTTGCCGTCGACCTTGACGATGGTGCGCACCTGGTACAGGTAGCCGTAGCCCCAGCTCCAGAAGTGCAGGTCCTTGAGCGGCGCGCTGGCCTTGACGACGGTCGTGGCGCCCGCTGCCAGCGTTTGCGCCGGCGCGGCGAAGCCGGCCACCCGCTTGCCGTCGCGGTCGACGATTTGCACTTCGTAGGTAAAGGTGCGCGGCCGGTCGTATTCGTTGCGCACCTGCGATTCGGCCGTCACGGTGGCGCGCCGGCCGGCGATGTCGAAGTCGCTCGCGTACACATAGACGCCGGTCGTGCCCAGGCTCGCATACAGCGGCAAGGTCTGGTACAGCTTGTCCGTCACGTGCAGGCGCACGTTCTTCGACAGGCCGCCGTAGTTGGCGTTGAAGTTCTTGTCCGACCATTGATAGCGCTGGCCGCTCGCCTTCTCGCGGTAGTCCCAGCTGTTATCGGTGCGCACGGCAACCGTGTTCTCGCCGTCGACCAGCGCGGCGCTGACGTCGAAGCCGAAGGCGTTGATGCCGTTCTCGTGCAGGCCCAGGCGCTTGCCGTTGACGTACACCTCGGCCGCCTGGCGCGCGCCCTCGAACTCGAGGAACACCTTGCGCCCGCGCGCGGCGGCCGGCAGGGTGAAGCGCTTGCGGTACCAGGCCACGCCGGTCGACTGGTCGACGATGTCCCTGGCGAAGGCGTCGTCCTCGTTCCAGGCGCGCGGCAGCGTCACGCGCTTCCAGGCCTGGTCGTCGAAGCCCGCCCGCGCCGCGTCGGCCGGATCGGCGACGGCCAGGCGCCAGCCGGGGTTGAAGTTGTAGGTGAGGCGCTCGGCCAGCGCCGGCAACGGCAGCGCGACGGCGCACAGGATCAGGAACGCCGGCAGGGTCGTGGCCGGGAAAGGTCGACGGGTCATATGCGCTTTCGGTGACGGCTGGCGGCCACCGGCCACCCTCACTAAAATATTAGCATTTTAGATTCGGCGCGGGAGGGCCCAAGGCGCATTGATCATCAAGGTGAGCGAAGTGGATACGCCCTCAAGCCCCCATGACTTCGGACAGCAACTGCATCAGCTTGCCGAAATTGACCGGTTTGACCAGGTAGCGGTCGAAATGCCCGCCCTCGCCGGCCTTCTCCTCGACGTTGCCGTAACCGGTGACGGCGATCAGCCGCGCGCCCGCCGTGTGCGGCTGCGCGCGCAGGCGGCGCGCCAGTTCGTGGCCGTCGATGTCGGGCATGCCGATATCGAGCAGGAACACGTCCGGCACCCGCTCGGGCGCGATGGCCAGCGCCACGCGCGGGTCGGTCATCTCCTCGACGCTGTGGCCGACCGCGCGCAGGCAGGTGGCCAGGGTCCATGCGGCGTCGGCGTTGTCGTCGACCACGACGATGCGCAAGCTCGGCCCGGCCTGCGGCGCCAGGCCGGCGCCGGCGCCATTGTCGGCGTTGGCCACGTGATGGCGCGGCAGGCGCACCTCGAACACGCTGCCGGCGCCGGCGCCGCCGCTGCCGGCCGAGACCCGCCCGCCGTGCAGCCCGACCAGGCTTTTCACCAGCGGCAGGCCCAGTCCCAGCCCGCCCTGCGCGCGCTCGGGCGTGCGCGCGCCCTGCACGAACAACTCGAACATGTGCGGCAGCAGCTCGGCGCCGATGCCGATGCCGTTGTCGGCCACGGTGACGACCACCTCGCCGCCGTCGATGCGCAGCGCCAGCTCGATCGCCCCCTTGACGGGCGTGTACTTGGCCGCGTTGTTGAGCAAATTGGCCAGCACCTGCACCAGCCGCTTTTCGTCGCCCACCACCTGCGCCTGCTCGTAGGTGATCTGCGTGCCCACCTTGTGGCCGCGCGCCTCGATCAGCGGGTTGACCTGCTCGAGCGCGGCGGCCACCACCTGCTTGACGTCGAGCACCGTCTTGTTGAGCTCAACGAGGCCGCGGGTGACGCGCGAGACGTCGAGCAGGTCGTCCAGCATGGCCGACATGTGGCGCGCCTGGCGCGACAGCACCTCGCTCATGCGGGCGATGCGGGCCGGCTCCGGCGGCGCCATCGCCAGCAGGTCGGCGGCGGCCGTGATCGGCGCCAGCGGGTTGCGCAGCTCGTGCGCCAGCATGGCCAGGAAGTCGTCCTTCTGCTGGTTGCTGCGCGCCAGCTCGGCCTGGATGCGCTTGGTGTCGCTGATGTCGATGGTGATGCCGTCGAAGCGGGTCGGCGCGCCGGCCGCGTCGTAATAGGTGCGGCCCTTGGCGCGCAGCCAGCGCTCGCGCCCGTCCGGCGCGCACACCCGGTATTCGACGTCGTAGCCGAGCTTGTCGACGACGCTGGCGTCGACCGCCGCGCGGGTGCGCGCGCGGTCGTCCGGATGGATGCGGCTGTAGAACACGTCGAAGTCGATCTCGGCGTCCTCCGGCACGAAGAAATGCTCCTTGCACTTGTCGTTCCAGAAGATTTTCCCCATCGGCATCGGACAGTAAAAAGTGCCGAGCTCGCCGGCGGCGACGGCCAGCTCGAGCCGCTCGCCGGCCTCGGTGGCGCGCGCCTCGGCGTTGCGGCGCCGGCCCTCGCCCTCGCGCATCAACTCGGCGAGCTGGCGCAACTCCTGCAGCGAGCGCGTCACATGCGCCGGCTGGCGGTCCACGGCGGCGCCCTCCTCGCTGGCCAGGATGGCCGTCAGGTCGTAGACGCGGTGCAGGATGAAACGCACGCCGCCGTCGGGGCCCGGCACGGGAATGTTGGTGGGCAGCCAGTGCTTGACGATGAAGCCGCCCCGCTCCCGGTCCGGCACGTCGTAGCGCTGCACTTCCATCGCGTGCGTGCGCCCGGTGCGCACCACCGATTCGAGCGAGGCGCGCAGCCGCGCCGGCCCGTCGGCGTCGGCCGTCGCGCCGGGGAAGGCCTCGAACAAGGGCCGGCCGATCAAATCGGCGCGGCCCGTGACGGTGGCGGCGAGGTATTCGTCGGAGGCGTGGCGGATGACAAAATCTGGCGAGGCGTCGAGCACGAGGATGGCAAACGGCAGCGATTGCACGATTAAGGAGGTCTCGAACGTCATGCGGATTTCTTTAAGGAATGCGAACCGGGCGGGCCGCGTTATTGAATGAAAGCAAGCTCCCAATTGTAGCATTTGGCTACACAACTGTTGGGTAACATTGCCTACACCAACACAGGGAACGCTCCTACACAAAATGGCTGAGCGCGGGTCTACCATGGGTTCATAGCAAAGCTTTTGCGGGCCAGGTTCGGGCACAAGGCTGCAGCTAACCCCAGCGGCACAACGGCAGTCAACTCCCAGGAGATCATGATGAGCAAACCAACCCAAGGCGGCAAAAACGGCGGCAACAGCAAAGTGGAAGAAACCGGCACCGCCAAGAACGCCGGCAACAGCGGCAGCGGCAAGGGCAATAGCCAGTCCGCCGCCGCCGGCAACAAGGCCTCGGCCAAGCCGGCCGCCGCCAAGTCGTCCTCCGGCTCCAAGTCGAAGTAACCATCCAACCCTTACCGATACGAGGCAACCAACATGACCACCACCGCCACCGCCAAGAGCAAGGCGCCGCGCGCCCCGCAGGACACCGGCAGCATCGACGCCATCGAACTGCTCACCCAGGACCATAAGACGGTCAAGGAACTGTTCGAAAAATACGAGAACCTGAGCGACCGTTCCACGGCTAGCAAAAAGAAACTGGCCACCCAGATCTGCCTCGAGCTGACCAAGCACGCCACCGCCGAGGAAGAGATCTTCTATCCGGCCGTGCGCGAAGCGAGCGGCGACACCGAGGACCTGGTCGACGAGGCGACCGTCGAGCATGCGTCCGCCAAGGAGCTGATCGCGCAGATCCTGGAAATGAATCCGGGCGACGACCTGTACGACGCCAAGGTCAAGGTGCTGTCGGAACAGATCGAGCACCACGTCGAGGAAGAGGAAAAAGAGATGTTCCCGAAAGCGCGCAAGGCCAAGCTGGATCTGGCCGCGCTGGGCGAGGCGATCGCCGCCCGCAAGGAAGAGGTGGAACTGCCGATGCCATCGCTGCCGCACTGATGCGACATCGCCGGGTGGATTGCGCCACGCAATCCGCCCGTCAGCCATAAAGCAACACCGTCACGGCCAAGGGTGGCCCCAAGCTGAGCGCTTGTGTAGAATCGGCGAACCAGACCCGCACATCGCGCGAAGGAGACCCGGTTGGACGCCCCCGTGACACCCAACAATGAAGCCAGTCGCCTCACCGCGCTGCGCTCGCTCAACATCCTCGATACGCCCGCCGAGGAACGCTTCGACCGGCTCACCCGCATGGCAAAACGCATGTTCCGCGTGCCGATCGCGCTCGTTAGCCTCATCGACGAAAACCGTCAATGGTTCAAATCGAACGAGAGCCTGACGGCCAGCGAAACCCCGCGCAACATCTCCTTCTGCGGCCATGCCATCCTGGGCGACGATATCTTCCTCATCTGCGACACCCTGGCCGATCGCCGTTTCGCCGACAATCCGCTGGTGACCGGCTATCCGCACATCCGCTTCTACGCAGGCTGCCCGCTGCGCTCGGCCGGCGGCTTCAAGATCGGCACGCTGTGCATCATCGACACCGCGCCGCGCTGCTTCGAGGAGGACGACGCCATCGCGCTGCGCGACCTGGCGGCGATGGTGGAGGACGAGCTGAGCGCCTTCCAGACCGCCACCACCGACGACCTGACCCGCATCTCCAACCGCCGCGGCTTCATGCAGCTGGCGCAGTACAGCCTCAATTTCTGCGCGCGCCAGGGCACCCCGGCCACGCTGGCCTTCATCGACCTCGACCGCTTCAAACCCATCAACGACAACTTCGGCCACGCCGAGGGCGACCGCGCGCTGGTCGCCTTCGCCGATGCCATGCGCAAGACCTTCCGCAGCACCGATTTGTTCGCGCGCCTCGGCGGCGACGAATTCGTCGTGCTGCTCACCAGCGCGGCGCAGGCGGAGGCGCGCATGGTGATCGACAAATTCGGCGCCGTCGTCCATGCCTACAACGAGCAGGCCCAACGCGGCTACGCCCTCGCTTTTTCGTGCGGCATGGTGGAATTCGAACCGGGCGCGCACCGCGCGATCGACGCCCTGCTGGCCGAGGGCGACGCGCAGATGTACGCCGTCAAGGCGGCGCGCAAGTAAGAGCCAAAAAGCGCGGCCCCGCAGCGCGGCCCCGAAGTCGCCGCCGGCAGGCGCGGCATCCGCCGGCCCGCGCCAGCCTGGCCGCCTCATGCCGTCCGCAGGGACTCGACGAAGAAATCGTACGCCGCCTTGACCCGCGACGGCAGGTTTTTCGCCGACGGCACCAGCATCAGGATCGGCGCGGCGTCGAACTGCCAGCCGGCCAGCACCCTCACCAGCTTCCCCTGGCGCACGCCCTCCTCGACATCCCATTGCGAGCGCAGCACCAGGCCCATGCCCTGCTCGGCCCAATAGCGCGCCGTGCCGCCGTCGTTGCTTTGCAGCGCGGGATGGATGCGGACCGACTCGCGCGCGCCGGGGCGCGCATCGGCGGCGCCCTTCTCGCGCCTGAAATGCCACAGCGTGACGTCCTCGTCGTTCTCGCGGATGCAGATGCAGCGGTACAGCGGCAGCTCGCGCGGCGTTTGCGGCGCCCCGTGCTTCTTCAGATACGCCGGGCTGGCGCACACCCAGCGCCCGTTGTCGGCGATGGTGCGCGCCACCCACGACGAATCGCGCACGGCGCCGATGTGGAACACGATGTCGGCCTCCGAGCGCTCGGGCCATGGTGTCTCGCGCAAATCGAGCTGCACGTCCAACTCGGGATACAGGCGCGCCAGCCGCACGATCAGCGGCGCGATGCGCTGGCGTCCGTAACCGAACGGCGCCGCCACCCGCAACTTGCCCTTGACGCCGGGCGCGCCGCGTTCGAACAGCTCGGGCAACTGCTCCAGGCGCGCCAGCAGCACCGCCGCCTCCTGCGCCAGCAGTTCGCCGTCCGCGCTCAGGGCCAGGCGGTGCGCGGTGCGCGTGGCCAGCGACAGGCCCAGCTCGCGCTCGAGCGCGCGCAGGCGCATCGACAACGCCGACGGCGTGACATTCATCGCCCTGGCGGCCTCACTGAGCGACGCGCTGCGCGCCAGGGTTGTCATCAGGCGCAGGTCCTCGATCTTGATCATTCAGTTTTGCTTAAGGTTTGATTGGCTTCTATTTAAACACAGGTTGACGATCTGGCTTTATATTGCGTACATCAGCCATTCAACGAGGAGAAACACATGTCGGCCTTTGCCACCCTGAACACGCCGGCGGCGCTCATCGACGTGCCGCGCATGCGGCGCAACATCGCGCGCATGCAAGGCAAAATGGACGCCATGGGCGTGAGCTTCCGGCCGCACATCAAGACCAGCAAAAGCGCGGCGGTGACGGCGCTGCAACTGGCGGCCGGCGCGCGCGGCGTGACGGTATCGACTTTGCTGGAGGCGGAGCGCTTCTTCGACGCCGGCATCGCCGACATCCTGTACGCGGTCGGCATGGTGGCGACCAAGCTGCCGCAGGCGCTGGCGCTGCGCCGGCGCGGCTGCGACCTGAAGATCATCACCGACAGCGTGGCCTCGGCCGAGGCCATCGCGCGCTTCGGCCAGCAACACGACGCGCGCTTCGAAGTGTGGATCGAGATCGACAGCGACGGCCACCGCTCCGGCGTCAAGCCGGAGGCGCAGCTGCTGCTCGATGTCGGGCGCGCGCTGCACGACGGCGGCATGCTGCTCGGCGGCGTGATGACGCACGCCGGCGCCAGCTACGATCTGGACAACCCGGAGGCGCTGGCGGCGATGGCCGGGCAGGAACGCGCCGCTTGCTTGCGCGCGGCCGAACGCTTGCGCGGCGCCGGCCTGCCGTGCGCCGTCGTCAGCGTCGGCTCGACGCCGACGGCGCTGTCGGCGACGTCGTTCGAGGGCGTGACGGAGGTGCGCGCCGGCGTGTACGTGTTCTTCGATCTGGTGATGCACAACATCGGCGTGTGCGCGCTGGACGACATCGCGCTCAGCGTGCTGACCACGGTGATCGGGCATCAGGAGGAGAAAGGCTGGGCCATCGTCGATGCCGGGTGGATGGCGATGAGCCGCGACCGGGGCACGCAAAAGCAGCGCACCGACTACGGCTACGGCCAGGTGTGCGACGTCGATGGCGCGCCGGTCGATGGTTATGTGCTGAGCGGCGCCAATCAGGAGCATGGCATCCTGTCGTTGCGCGACGGGATCGATGGGGCCATCGCGGCGCGCTTCCCGGTGGGGACGCAATTGCGCATCCTGCCCAATCATGCCTGCGCCACCGGGGCGCAGTTTCCCGAGTACCAGGCCGTTGATGGCGATACGGTGCAAGCCTGGCCGCGTTTCCACGGCTGGTGAGGACGCGAGGCGATCGATTCGCCGCGTGCGCCGCCGACGGTTCGTGGAGCGGCGGATTACGGCTTGATCGGAGGGATCGCTTCCGCTAGCTCTTGCTGCCGGCCACCCACTTCATGCCGAAGTTGTATTTGCGGTCCATCACCTCGTGCATGCTCTTGCCGCCCTCGGGCACGATGTAGTCGACCAGCTTGGTCACCTGCAGCTTGCCGCCGACGTTTTCGATCATCGCGATCGCGCACATGCGCTGGCTCGCGCCCTGGTCCAGCCGCACTTCGATCGGCGGCTGCTCCGGCACGTTGACCGTGACCACGGCGTCGGTCGCGGCCCAATTCGGCGCGCCCTCGTAGATGAAGGCGAAGATCAAGGCCCGCTTGATTTCGTCGAAATGCTCGCCGTTGATGGTCAGGTTTTCACCGTCGGCGTTGGCGCCGGTGCGGTCGTCGGCGGCCAGCTGGATGTAGGGACGGCTGGCGAAGTTGCCGAAGCTGTTACCGAGCGCCTGCACCACGCCCTTGGTGCCGTTGGTGAGCTCGAACATGCAGGCCAGGTCCAGATCGAGCCCCTTGGAGCCGCCGGCGCGCAGGCCGCCGGTCAGCTTGGACAGGAAACCGCCCTTCTCCGCCGGCGCGACGGCCGCCGATCGATTCCAGTTCAGATTGACGTGGATGCGGCCGAAGCCGCGCGACGCCGACTTCTCCAGCGAGATCTTGTCGCCGCGCTTTTCCAGCGTGACCTTCGACAGCGACACCTTCGGTTGCGGCGCGGGCACCGGCGCCGGCGCCGCCGGCGTTGGCACCGGCGCGGCGGCAGGCGCCGGCGAGGCGTTCTCGCTGCCGCCGAAGTGCGTCAGCAACGCCGCCAGGCCGCCGTTGAACCCCTGGCCGACGGCGCCGAAGCGCCACAGGCCGTCCTTGCGGTACAACTCGGCCAGGATCACGGCTTTTTCATCGGCGAAGTCGGCGCCCGACAGCGCAAACTGCGCCACGCCGCCAAGCGTGACGCTGCCCTGGCTGAGCGAGCGCATGGCGCCGCTGTCGATGGCCGCCGTAAACACCAGCTTGGAGATCGATTCCGGCAGCGCCGCCAGGTTGACGGCGAAGCTGGCGCGCTCGCCGGCGGTGCTGAGCCGGACGGCGTCGCCGGGGCTGGCCAGCTGGTTGTAGAACACCATGTAGCGGTCGTCCGACAGCTTGTCGGCGCCGTCCAGGCCGAAGCAGGAGACGTCGGCGACGACGCCACCGAGCTTGAGTTCGACCTCCACGTTGAACGACGGGCCGCAGCCCAGGTCGTCGAGTTTGCTCTTTTGTCCACGCGAGAATTGCTTCATCTGGATCACCTCAAAATAGTTTGACTCGTTAGTACGGGCGACGCCGCCGCCGGATGCGATCCGAACAGGCGCGAGCGCTCCATCGTGCTCTCGGCCCAGGCCCGGTGCGTGGCCACCTCGCACATAGACTGGTTCATCGCGAACACGGCCGGGCTGTCCGGATGGAGGATGGCCGAGGCCTCCTCCAGGTCGCTGGCCGAGACGCGGTAGTGGCTCTCGATCGGCGCGATCTGGCTCGGATGGATGGCGGTCTTGCCGGCCATGCCGTGCGCGAGATCTTCGTTGACCTCCTCGGCCAGCAGCGCCGGCAGGTCCAGGTGCTCGAACACCGGCGCCGTCAGCGCGAAGCCGTGCGGGCGGAAGGTCGTCACCAGCCGGCCGATCACCGGTCCGAGCGGCGTGCGGTAGATCGTCATGTTACGCGGCCGGCGCAAGCCGAGCAACGCCAGCAGGTCGTTGCCGCCGATGCGCAGCGCCGCCACCCGCTCGCGGATGCCGGGAGAGCTGATCAGGTGGCGCAGCGCGTGCATCTCGGCGTCGTAGAACACCTCGGCCGTCTCCAGCGTCGGCATCAGCAGGTGGGCCGTGTCGCGCACCAGGTTGCAGTACATCGGCAGGTTGTACTGGGTCGCCTTGGGGATGACGAAGCCGGTCAGCTTGTCGGCGCCGGGCATGGCCAGCACGCGCGCCATCACGTCGAGGTTGCGCACGCGCACGAAGCGCTCGGCCGCTCCCGCCGCCGGCATGTTGGCCAGCACCAGCGACAGGTTGAACAGCGCGTAGCTCAGCTCCCGGTCGGCCACCGCGTCCTCGGTGCACATGATCAGCGAGCGCACGTGGCCAAGGCGCGTGCCGCTGGCGACGTCCATCAGATACTTGTGGGTGGCCGGCACGTACAGCGAGGCCCCTAGTGTCTTAACCATCGGCGATACTCCTGATGATGGAGACGGCCTGGTAAGGCAGCTCCGGATCGACATGCACCGGCACGTCTTTTTCGCGTGCCAGCACCAACAAATGGGCGACGTCGGCGCTGGCCGCGTCGCGCACGATCAAGCGCTCCGGCGTGCGCCGCAGCAGCACGCGGGTGGCCTCGCCCAGCCCGGGCTTGATCAGGTTGCGGTCGGCGATGCCGTGCGTGCGCATGGCCAGTTCCATGTAGTCGCGC
The DNA here is from genome assembly GCA_963513825.1 of uncultured Duganella sp. Taxonomy (GTDB): domain Bacteria; phylum Pseudomonadota; class Gammaproteobacteria; order Burkholderiales; family Burkholderiaceae_D; genus Rugamonas. The sequence goes on along the minus strand of CAUPRW010000018.1, from coordinate 11,151 downwards.
GAGATACGGGCGGCGCTGGCGCGCGCGGCGTCGGTGGCCGCTTCCGTGGCGTCGTCGATGGGCGTGCCGGCGGCCGCGCTGCCGGCACCCTGGGCAAGCGCGCCTGGCGCCGATTGCCGCGCCAGCGCCACCAGCCGGTCGGCGAAAGCGCGCGACTGGTCCTGCGGCTCGAATTCGGCGTAGTACACGCAGCCGTGGAAATCGTCCGGGCCGATGGCGTCGTTCAGGATCGAGCGGCTCACCAGGCCCGAGACGGTGGCGTTCAGGATGCTCGACGGGATCAGGTAATCGTCGTGGGCGGCGGCGCGGGCGGCCACGCCGGCCAGGTCCGACAGCACGTACAGGCCGCTGTCGATGGCGCAACCGTGGCTGGCGTTGAAGGCGGCCACGCTGGTGTGCAGCTCGGCGGCGATGACGCCCTTGCCGGTCCAGCCATCGACGAAGACGATAGACTCCGGCGCGTGGCCCTGCGCCAGGATATATTCCAGCGCCACCTGGTCGATGCCGCGGTCGCGGATGATCGACAGCGAATAATGCGCCACCTGGCGCCCGAACACGGCGTCCAGCAGGCGCTTGAGCACCACGCCGACGGGCGTGCCGGCGCGCGCCAGCGACACCAGCGTGACCGGACCGGCGCGGCGGCGCGCGATCATGCCGGCGAGCGTGACGCAGTCGCGCGCCATGCGTTCGAGGTTGGCGGCGCAAGCCTGGCCGAACACGTCCAGGTAACGCGCCGACGGCAGCGACTCGCGCGACAGCATTTCGCTGTAGTGGCGTATGCCGGACTGGATCAAGCGTTCCTTGTCCGGCACGTCGACGAACGAGGCCAGCGCCAAGGGCTTGAGCAGGAAGCGCACGTCGTCGCCATGGTAGCTGCCGCTGAAGTTCATAGCGGCTCCAGGGCGATGGCCGCCAGTTGCGTGCCGCGCGGGACGATGGCGTAGTCGCAGGCGGCCATGAAGCGCGCGTCCGAGCGGCTGTCGCCGATGCCGAAGGTCAGCAGCGGGCCGTGCTCGGCGCGCAGCAGTTCGGTCACGTACGCCACCGCGTGCGATTTATTGAGCGCGTTGGGCAGCACGGCCAGGTTGTTGCCGTTGCGGTGGATGAAGTAGTCGTGGCCGCGCGCGTCGAGCCACGGCCGCACCACCTCGCGCTCGATCGGTTCGAGCCGTTCGGCGATCTTGTCGGCGTCCTTGAACACGAGGTAGAACGGAATCGAAAAGTCCTCGATCACGCGGCAGCGGCCGCGCTGGCCGGCCGCCGCGACGTAGGCGTCGATCAGCGCCGCCAGTTCGGCCAGGCCGTCCTGCGCGGCCAGCATGGCCGGCCGCATGCGCTCCAACCAGGCGCGGTCGGCGCTGCCGTCGGGCAGCAGCACCACGCCGCCATAGTTGATGACGGCGTAGCTGTTGAACCTCAGCTTGACGCGGCTGAAGGCGTCCTGGTTGCGCGCGGTGGCGGGAATGACGGTCATGCCGTCGTCCATGAACTCGAACAGCGCGCGCTGGCCGGCGGTGGTGAACGAACACGCCACGCCGTCCTTGAGCACGGCCGCCGGTTGCAGGTCTTCCCGGCCGGCGCACTTTTCCAGCGATTGGAACAGCGTGTCGTCCAGGTCAGCGAACAGGAATTTCTTCAATCAGGGCCTCACTCTTAAAATGGAACAGGCGCGCCTCGAGCAGCGCGGCCAGCTCGAACAACGCGGCATTGGGCGGCGTCTCGTGGCAGATGAACACATGGTCGTACTGACCGCGGCGGACGTTGTACAGAAAATTGGGAATGCCTTCGCCGTAGTTGTCGGTAAATTCGAGCACGTGCGCCACCGCGCCCCAGCGGCGGATCGGCGAGCGCGTGGTCGATTGCACCATCACGTCGGCGCCGCCGCGCTCCAGCGCCGCGCCCAGCGCATAGGCCGCGTGCATGAACTCGCCCGTGCCCAGCACCAGCACGGTCTGGCCGGCTTTGACGTCGGCCGCCACGCCATCGACGAAGGCCGGCGGCAGGCGCAGCGCCGTGGTGCGGCCGCGCCGGCCGAAGTGCGCGCTGGCACCGCGTTCGGCGTCGGCGTCGAAACGCTGGGCCGGCGCCGCCGACGAGGCGACCACGCCCGGCGTGAAGCGGTAGCCGCCATGCAGGCAGGCGCCCAGGGTCAGCGGCACGGCGCAGCGGGCGGCCAGCGCGGCGACGCCGTCCTCGCCCATGAAATTGGTGATCACCGCCAGATGCAGGTGGCCGAGGTCCGGCGCGCCCGCCTGGCGGCAGGCGTCGAGCAGGTTGACGAAGGTGTTGCCGGTGCTGGCCTCGTCGTCGACCAGCACCAGCGAACGCATGCCGGCAAACAGTTCGCGCTGGGCCGGATCGGCCGGCCAGTGCAGGAACTGGCGCGGCGCGTGGCTGTGCGCCTCCTCGAATTCGATGAGCGGCGCCTCGCCGACCCGGTAGCGCGTGGTGTGCAGGAACAGCGCCGGCTGCGCCGGGTGGGCGCGTTGCCAGGCCTCGAACATGCCCTGCCCCAGGCCGATGCCGGTTTCCGCCATCGAAATGAACACCACCGGCCCCGGCAGCTCGGGCACGCCGGCGGCCAGGCTCTCGTGGATCTCGGCCATGCGCGCCGGCGTGACGGGCCAGTGCTTGCCCAGCACCTTGCTCAGGAACAGGAAGCCGCGCTTGGCGTTGTCGCGCGCGGCAAAGCCGAGCAGGCTGTCGGGCGCGAACGCGCTGTCCGTCACGCGCAGTTCCAGCGTACCGGTCGGCAGTTCGACCTCGACGCCGGCGAGAAATGGCGATGGCCCGTTCATGGCAGCGCCACCGCCGTGCCCAGCTCGCCGACGCGCAGGCCGTCGCGCACCGGCGCCGGCGCCAACGCCGCGTGGCCGTCAACAAAGCTGCGCAGCGCCAGGTACGGCAGGTTCGGCCCGGCCAGGCAGGCCATGCCGATGCCGCCGGAGGCGCGCGCGTTAATTTCCAGCAGGCGCAGGCCGTCGCGGCCTTCGCGGAACTGCACGTTGAACATGCCGCCCAGGCCAAAATCGGCCGCCAGCTGCGCGCACGAGGCGACGATATCGGCGCGCATGTCGATCAACTGGCCGTGGCCCGGTTGCGGCAGCTTCTTGCGCGCCACCGCGCTGACCAGGTGGCCGTTGTCGCCGACGCAGTCGACGCTGTATTCGTGGCCGCCGAGGTATTCCATCAGCAGCATGGTGCGGAAACTCTCCAGCTCGCCCAGGCCGCGGCGCAGGTCGGCCAGGCCGATGCGGTAGCTGGAGCCGGCCAGCAGCAACGCGGCGCTGCTGCGCTCCTCGTCGAGCACGCTGAACCCGAGCCCGTAGACCGAGCGCGCTGGCTTGACGCACAACACTTCGTGGCGCGCGCGCAGTTCGGCGTGGGCGGCCTCGAACTGGCCGATGTCGCTAAACACGCGGAACTCCGGCGGCGGCGCCAGCGGCAACTTCACGCCCGCGTAAAAGGCGGCCTTGTCGTCGATGAGTTCGAGCTGCTCCGGCGCGGCCGCGCTGAGCACGCGGATGCCGTGCTCGATGAAGCGCCCGCGCGCCGCGCTCAGCGCCGCCGCCTGCTTGGCCGGCACGAACACGTCGACCTTGTGTTCGCGGCAAAAGCCCAGGCACCAGTCGACATAGTCGGCCGCCGCCAGCCCGGTCGGCTCGACGTGGAACTCGTGGGCGGCGTGCGCCGCCGCCGAGTGGGCGTGCGGGTGCGTGTAAATGGTGTGGAAACGCCCGTCCCGGTCGGCCTCGCGCACCAGCCGCAACACCGTCGCGATGGACGAGAACGCGCTGTTATACCAAACTCGGCAAACACGTTGCTGCGCGCTCACGGCAACGCTCCGTACGGAATGGACAACGGTCGCGCGTTCGGATAGATGCTCATGCAGCCCTCAAATAGATCGATGGTAAAAGCGACGCCGGCCACGCGCAACCCGCGCGCACGAGCAAACCGGGAGACGCTGGCCTCCCGGTTTGCAGGTACGGCGCGCGACCGGCGCCGGCTGGATACGACTACTGGGTGTTGATCAAGCGTTGACGCCGAACGAGCGCGCCAGCGGACCGAGGCCGCCCTTGAAGCCCTGGCCGACGGCCTTGAACTTCCACTCGGCGCCGGCGCGATAGAGTTCGCCGAAGATCATCGCCGTTTCCACCGAGCTATCTTCGGACAAGTCGTAGCGGGCCAGCTCGGCGTTGCCGTTGGCGTTGAGGCAACGGATGAAGGCCTTGCCGATCATGCCGAAGTTTTGCTTGCGCGCCTCGGCCTCGTGGATGGTCACGCAAAACGACAGGCGGTCGATGTCGGCCGGCACGCGGGACAGGTCGACGGTCAGCGTTTCGTCGTCGCCGTCGCCGGCGCCGGTGGTGTTGTCGCCGTTGTGGACCAGCGAACCGTCGGTCGATTTGAGGTTGTTGTAGAAGATGAAGTCGCTATCGCCGCGCACTTTGCCGTCGGCCTTGAGCATGAAGGCGCTGCCGTCGAGGTCGAACGCGGCGCCGTCGGTGGCGCGCGGGTCCCAGCCCAGGCCGATGACGACCTTGGTCAATCCCGGTGCTTCCTTGCTGAGGTTGACGTTGCCGCCTTTTTGCAAACTGATCGCCATACTGGTCTCCCATTTAAAGTTTCAAATGATCACTATTCGTCGACGGCACCATGCCGGCCGACGGCCTTTAAATTTCATCCCCAAGTATGTGGCGACATTTGCGGGAAAATCAATACTGTCCGAATAGAATCTTTCAATCGATCGGGCGACGCCTATCGGTCGCACGCCTCGTAAGTGGTGTCGAACCAGCCGTCGGGCTTGCATTTTCCGGCCAGCAATGCCTCGATGCGCCGCACGCGCAGCGCGTGCTGTTCCGCTTGCAGCAGGGGATGGTATTGCTTGGGCGCCTTGATCATCGCCACCAGGCCGATGAATTCGGCATCGCTGGCGTCCTCGAGCGGCTTGCCCAGGTAGGACTCGGCCGCCATCGGCAAGCCGACCACCGGCTTGCCGTCGTGCTCGCCCATGTAGACATCGGCCACGTACAGCGCCAGTTGGTTGCGTTTTGGAAGTTTCGCGTTGAGGACGATGGCCATCACGTCGCGGCCCAGGTCGACCTTCTTGCAGCAATCGAAAACGCGGCGGTAAACGCGCTGCAAGGCGCCCGAGACGCCGCGCAGGGGCCGCTCGTCGGACAGGTAGAGGTCGCGGGCGACGGCCGACGAGATCGTCGCGACGCCCTGGCCGTCGGCCAGGCTGACGCCGGTGTGCTGGAAAAAAGTGGGGTCCTCGACCCGCAACAGGATGGCGATCTGCGCGCTCGACAGCGGCATGCGCGGCGGCTCGGGCGCCGCCGCCATCACGGCGTGGAACGACGTCGACGCCCACACGGCGACCAGGCCCAGCCAGGCGGCCACCACCAGCAGCGCCGCCAACACGATCTTGCCAAGGAAACGCGGCACGATGACATCCTTCTTCTAAGCAAGAAATGCCATTCTACGCCGCCGGCGGCTAAACCGGCCCGTATCATTAGCGCAGCGTAATGCGCCAAGCGTCGTCGGCGGCTCCTGGCGGATTACGGCGTGACGCCTAATCCGCCCTACGAAAATCGCCTTGACTGAACGACCTTAAGCCCGAATCCGCCATTCAGGACACTAGTACAGCACGACCGAGCGGATCGATTCGCCGCTTTTCATCAGGTCGAAGCCTTCGTTGATGCGCTCGAGCGGCAGGCGGTGGGTGATCAGGTCGTCGATGTTGAGCTTGCCCTCCATGTACCAGTCGACGATCTTCGGCACGTCGGTGCGGCCCCGGGCGCCGCCGAAGGCCGAACCGCGCCACTCGCGTCCGGTCACCAGCTGGAACGGCCGGGTCGAGATCTCCTGGCCGGCGGCGGCCACGCCGATGATGAAGGACTTGCCCCAGCCCTTGTGGGTGCACTCGAGCGCCTGGCGCATCAAGGTGGTGTTGCCGACGCACTCGAAACTGTAATCGGCGCCGCCGTCGGTCAGCTGCACGATGCTGTCGACGACGTTCTCGACCTCGTTCGGGTTGATGAAGTGGGTCATGCCGAACTTGCGCGCGATCTCTTGGCGGGCCGGGTTGATGTCGACGCCGATGATCTTGTCGGCGCCAACCATGCGCGCGGCCTGGATCACGTTCAGGCCGATGCCGCCCAAGCCGAACACGACCACGTTGGCGCCGGCCTCGACCTTGGCCGAGAACAGCACGGCGCCAACGCCCGTGGTCACGCCGCAACCGATGTAGCACACTTTATCGAACGGCGCGTCCTCGCGGATCTTGGCCAGCGCGATCTCGGGCACGACGATGTAGTTGGAGAAGGTCGAGGTGCCCATGTAGTGGAACAGCGGCTTGCCGTCGAGCGAGAAGCGGCTGGTGGCGTCGGGCATCAGGCCGCGGCCCTGGGTCGAGCGGATTGCCTGGCACAGGTTGGTCTTGCGCGACAGGCAGAACTTGCACTCGCGGCATTCCGGCGTGTACAGCGGAATGACGTGGTCGTCTTTTTTCAGCGTCTTCACGCCCGGGCCGACGTCGACCACGATGCCGGCGCCCTCGTGGCCGAGGATGGCCGGGAAGATGCCCTCCGGGTCGGCGCCCGAGAGCGTGTAGTAATCGGTGTGGCAGATGCCGGTGGCCTTCAGTTCGATCAACACCTCGCCGGCCTGCGGGCCTTGCAGGTCGACTTCTTCGATGGTCAGCGGCGCGCCGGCGCGCCACGCGATGGCAGCTTTGGTTTTCATGGTCAGGTTCCCGTGGTGAGACTATGTGTGAACCCGCCATTGTGACGGCGCCGGCGGCGGGCGCGCCCGGCCACGGATGAGAATGGCCGGAAATGGTGCCATAATGACCGGATTTTACGGGGCCCCACCAAGCATGAGCGATGAATCAACCACCAATGAATAGGACGGCGCAAGCGACGGGAGACGCCGGGCAAAACATGGCCCAGCCATGAGCGTCAAGCCGAGCCTTGCGCCCCATGCCGCGCCGGCGCCGGCGGCCAGGACGGTCGACATCGTCGTCTATCCCGGTTTCAAGGCGATGGAAGCGATCGGACCGATGTCGGTATTCGAATACGCCAACCTGCACCTGCAACGGCGCGGCCGCGCGCCAGGCTACGACGTGCGCATCGCCGCCAGCGTCGTCGGCCCGGTCCGTTCGGACACGCTGATGTCGCTGGAGGCGACCAAGGCCTTGAACACCCTGGCGCTGCCGGACGACGCCATCATCGTCGGCGCGCGCCACATTCGCGCCGCGCTGGCCGACGGCGGCGCCATCGTCGACTGGGTGGCGGGCTCGGCGCCGCGCCTGCAGCGGCTGGCCGCGCTGTGCTCGGGCGCCTTCTTCCTCGCCGCCGCCGGCGTTCTGGACGGCAAGCGCGCCACGACGCACTGGAGCGTGGCCGACCGCCTGCAGGCCGACTACCCGTCGATCGCGGTCGAAGCGGACGCCATCTTCATCCGCTCGGACAATTTATGGACATCGGCCGGCGTGACGGCCGGCATCGACCTCGCGCTGGCGTTGGTGGAGGAGGATTTCGGCCGCGACCTGGCGTTGGAGGTGGCCACCGAAATGGTGGTGTACCTCAAGCGCCCGGGCGGGCAATCGCAATTTAGCGCGCACTTGCTCAGCGAGCGCACGGCCAAGCCCAACATCCGCGCCATCCAGAACTGGATCCTCGACAACCTGCACGAAAAATTATCGGTCGCCCAGCTGGCGCAGCGGGCGATGATGAGCGAGCGCCACTTCACGCGCGTGTTCCAGCAAGAGGTTGGCGTGAGCACGCAAGCGTTCATCGAAGCGTGCCGGTTCGAGCGCGCCACGCAACTGCTGGCCGACCTCGCGCTACCGATCAAAACGGTCGCCGCGCGCGCCAGCTTCAGCGACGAAGCGCACATGCGGCGCGTCTTCCAGAAAAAGCTCGGCATCACGCCCAAGCTCTACCGCGAACGCTTCGCCACCACCGGCATCGCCTGACCAAAACATCGGGGTCAAGTCTGTCATTTGGACACGAACTCGGCACTAAACGGCGATAACGGCTGGGCTTGTGTCCAAATGACAGACTTGACCCCGGCTTTACGGTGTGGGGGTGTTGAGCGCGGTCGGCAGGCGGACCAGGATGAACTCGTTGTCGTCCGGCTTGCGGGGGTTGCGCGAGGCGGCCGCGACCGGGTAGTTGTTGTCGTTGACGAGCATCAGCGTGCGGCTGTCGACCACCCGCACCGCTTCCAGTCCCTCCATCGGGAAGGTGAAGACGCCGGCGATCGTCGCCGCGCCACCGATCCGCTTGGGGTCGGCGATGTTCATCAGGTCGAGCACCAGTTCCTTGACCAGGTAGCCGTTGGCGTCCACCTTGTCGAGGTCGACCTTGAAGATGCGCTTGATCTTCGCCGCCACGCGGTCCGCGCCGGATGCCGGGAAGTTGCCGGAGCGCGCGTCGCCGGCGCCGCGGTCCTTTTCGGCCACCAGGAATTCATGGTCGTTGATGGCGGTGATGTCGTTGACCGAGAAGTTTTCCGAGACCGTGGCCCCGGCGGCGTTGACGTAGCTGCCGCTGTCGACCCGGTACGCGTAGCTGGCCGGCAGGAACGCGTTGCTGGCGATGTCGAACACGTTCATGATGCGCCGGCGCGGGTCGCCGTCGGTGGTCAATTCCTTCTCCAGCAAGGTGTAGATCCGCGTGCGCGAGGTGTTGATCGTCATGCTCTCGAGCCCGCCCGAATTGGCGAGGTTGGCCGCCGCCGATCCGAGATACGGATTGCTCGGGCTTTGCACCAGCGCATTGGCGCCGTAGCCGCGCGTGTTGGGCACGCCGATTTCCCTGGCCAGCACCTTGCCGGTGCGGTCGGTCTTGATCAGGAAGGGGCCGAATTCGTCGCCGAACCAGAAGTTGCCGTCGGCGTCGATCAGCATCGATTCGGGATCGACGTCGCCGCCGGTGAGCAGGCGCCCGCCCTTGATCACCGGGTCGACCGCGACGGTCTTGCCGCCGGCGGTGGTGGTGCCGGGATAGTTGACGCCGTCGGCCACCAGGCTGTAGCCGAGCTTGTGGTCCGGGTCGCGCAGGCGGATGTAGCTGTTGGCGTCGAAGCCGGCCAGCGTTTCGCAAGTGGCGAAGTTGGCGGGGACGATCTTGCCGTTGGCCCAGTCGGGCTTGATCGCGTACACGTGCAGCAGCGCGTCCGGCGAGGCCGGTTTGCTGCCGAAGCCGTTGTCCTGCATGACGTAGAAGCAGCCCGCCTGCGGCCCGTTGGCGAGCGCGGAGAAGCCCTGCATCGGCTGCTTGTTGAGCAGCGGCAGCGTGTAGCCGTAGTCGGCGGTCGCCTTGGCGTAGTCGCCGCCGCTGATGAACTGGCCCGACGTCGGGCCGGCCACGAACGAGTCGGCCGGCAGCACGGCGCGGCCGATCAGCGTCGGCACGGTGACGTCCGGGTCGTTGCCGCCGCCGCAGCCGGCGAGCGTCAGCGACAGCGCCGCCACGCCCAGGAACAGTCGCGTCCGAAGTGGTGTTTGCTTAGTGTGGGTCATGTCTGGTTGGGTCGGGTTGAAAGCCCCGCAGTGTAGTGCGCCAGCGTGACTGGACGATGACATCGCAACTACCAGCAAGGCCGCCCCGGCCCATGCCGCCTTCAATGCGCACCGGCGCTCGAGAAGACGTTCATGATGACCACGCCGGCGATGATGAACGCCATGCCGATCAACGCCGGGGCGTCCATTTTCTGACCGTACACCGCCCAGCCGACCAGCGTGATGAGCACGATCCCCACCCCCGACCACACGGCGTAGGCGATGCCGACCGGTATCGAGCGCAAGGTCAGCGAAAGAAAATAAAACGCCACCGCGTAGCCGGCCAGCACGATCGCCGACGGCACCAGCCTGGAAAAACCCTCGCTCGATTTGAGCGCGGACGTGGCGATCGTTTCAGCGACGATCGCGATACCCAGCATCAGCCATTTGTTCATGTTTCCTCCCGTTGAGCCTGGAGTATGCATAACTTTCGCCGGCATAACCAGTCTGGTCAATACCGCGCGACTGTGCGCAAATCAAGTAATTTCTAGACGAAAATCCAGCGTCCTCCTTGACCGCTTACCACGAGCCCGTATGAGCGCCGTCAAACGATGGCAGGGCCCGCTCCATATACTGGACCGAACGTCGCCGCCGCCCGGCAACCACTTCCGCGAGCTTCCATGTCCACTGCCAACATCGTTATCGCCGCGAGCTTGCTCCAGGTGGCCGCCGCCACCGCCGCCGACACCGTCCCGGAGCCGGCGGCCGGCGTGGTGACCGTGCAGATGGCGACCATCGCCGGCCATGATTTCTCGCAGTATTTCCTGGCGGCCTGGCGCGACAAGGAGGGCAGCGACCAGTACACGCTGTCGATCAACGAGCGCCCGTCCGCGCGGCTCGGCAGCGAGGTGTGGATCGGCTACGCGCAGCGCCGGGTGTTCCAGACGCGCTTGCCGCCTGCGCGCGCGGCGATCCGCACGCTGAGCGAAAACGCCGCCGAGATGGTCTGGCAAACGGTGCTGCAAACCGACGCCGAGCGCAAGCTGAGCGTCGACGCCGACCTGGCCCCCGATGAATTCTGACGCCGTCCCGCCCACCGTCCCGCCAAGGAGTCCGCCATGCCCGCCTGCCGCCCGTTCTTTTGCGCCCTGTTCGCCGCCACGCTGGCCGGCGGCGCCGGCGCCACCGACCTCGTGTACCAACCGGTCAACCCGGCCTTCGGCGGCTACCCCACCAACGGCCAGCACCTGCTGGCGGCGGCCACGGCCACCAACAAGCACGTCGACAAGACCGGCCTGGGCCGCTCGCTGCTGGACCAGACGCCGCTCGAGCAGTTCAACCAGACGCTCGAGCGCACCGTGCTGAGCCAACTGTCGGCGGCGGCCACCTCCAAGCTCACCGGGCCCGACGGCAAGCTGGTGCCCGGCACGTTTTCAACGGAAAACTTCACCATCAGCGTCATCGACCTCGGCGGCGGCATGCTGCGCATCACCACCACCGACAAGAGCAGCGGCGCGGCCACCTCGTTCGAGGTGGCGCGATGACGATGATGGCGGCGCTCGCCGCAACCGCGGCCGCGCCACCGGCACCGGTCGCGGCGGCCGCGGCGCACCGTCCGGCAGGCGGCGCCGCCGCGCGCG
>CAUPRW010000017.1:0-99935 GCA_963513825.1 uncultured Duganella sp. | reverse complement strand
GGCGCAAAACACATTGAAAACAGCTGGAAAACGTAAAAAAACGCGCGCCACATCCCATGTTACAAAACGCATGCGGGCCGGGAGCGAAAATCGGGCGTCACGGCCGGTTTGAATGGGGGATATTTCAGCAGCCTGCTAGCGGAATGGGGGCTACTGCCATCGCCCGAATCGCAAATCGAGAAGGGTGGCCGGTCCCCGGCCGGGCGAAAAACTGTCACAAAACACTGCCGAATAAAATCGTGAACAATCGACGAGTCTTAGGCGAGTTCGAGCCTACTCGACGGCACGGTCGGCTTCACCGATTAACATCTGCGCGAATGCATCTGCACCGTCACGCGTATCAACGCGAAGTCATGCTCATTAATGTGTGACGGTGAGCAATGGCACGTCTCGCCTGGATTGCGTAAGATCGTCGATTTGCAAGGCCCAAGCTGGCCACGGTTCCGCTGACACTTACGATGCATATCATGGGTCAGAGTCGAACGTAAACTGACAAAGTTACTTTCATGGCGGCACCTTTGCCTCCATGCAATCGTCCTGATCGCTGGAGGCGCTGATGGCATGCAGTATGATACACATTACTTTAATTGACCGAGCCTGACATCATGACTTTGCGCATACTCGCCACCGGCGGCACTTTCGACAAACACTACAACGAACTCAATGGCACGCTGGGTTTCGACGCCAGCCATGTTCCGGCGCTGCTGGCGCGCTGCCGCTTGACGGTGGAGGTGACGCTGGAGAAATTGCCGCTGATCGATTCGTTGGACATGGTAGACGCTGACCGCACCCGCATCCTGGCCGCCTGTCAGGCCGCCGATGAAAAAGCCATCGTCATCATTCATGGCACGGACACGATGCCTCAGACGGCCGCCGTGCTGGGACCGGTGCAGCTGGGCCAGACCATCGTGCTGACGGGCGCCATGATTCCCTACGAAATCGCCAATTCGGATGCGCTGTTCAACCTGGGCTTTGCCTGCGGCGTGGCGCAAACGCTGGCGCCGGGCGTGTATGTGGCGATGAACGGCCGCGTTTTCGCGTGGGACAACGTGCAAAAGAATAAAGCGGCCGGCGTGTTCCAGCCCCTGTAAAATGTTTCGTTTTTGATACAAGTCATAAGTTCTGCTTCAAACTGGGCAAGACTGGGCAAGACTGGGCATACATTCCTCCGTTAGTTGAGTAGCGTAGGCTAGGCCTGGCATCAATTTTGATCTATGTTTCGCGCGCATGGCCAACTATATCGACTGGCGCGTCCTCGAGCGCGAATGGGCCGGACATTTCCCTTCCTCATGCGGGCGTCCCGCACCTCCACCCGGCTCATCGCGGGCCTGCTGTACCTTCAGCACACGTTTGCTCTGTCCGACGAGGATGTGGTGTGGAGCTGGGTCGAGAAGCCGTATTGGGTGCGCCGGGAGACCGGCAAAGCGCAGGTGGTGAGAGTCCATTGCGATGAAGGTGTAGCGAACCACATCGGCCCCGAGCCGTGCGTGGCCATCCGTGAGGGTGTGCGCGAAGCGTCGGTAGGGGAGCATGCAGGCCAGCCATGGAGCCATGAAATGGTTTATTTCCCGGATGCCGACGTACTCCAATATGCGGAAGGCAATACGTACGAGCGCGTCATCGCAAGCGCACGACGGTCCGGCGTGGTCGGAGAACCTGGGCATGCATGGACACGCTTTGCGCGGGAACCGGGAGATCTCTCGGCCGGCCAGCCGCAGTACCGGGCTGGTCCGCATCGGGAAGGCGAGGAGCCGAATCCGATGATGTACGGCCGGGAGAAGTCAGACTCCGCCATAGTAGCGAAGAAACCTGCGAACAAAGTCGGCACGCCGGCTGCGGAGCGGGCGGAGCCAAGGGCGGGGGCCGAGGGGAACGCGGGACAGCAACGCACGCGCCGGGCACAGAACCCAACGAGAACGGGCCCAGCATTAGCATCGTCAATTGCTCGAAGCCGGTCGCGGGCGGCAAGCTGCGGCTCATGGCAGTCACCTTCGGCGATTCTCACAGCCCAAGTATGGTATGCGCCCAGTCAGCGTAGAAAATAGGAAGCGGGCAAGCGAACGGAACAGCTCCTGCTGCCACGATCAGGCGGAACGCCACGTCCCCCCATTTGACTGCGCCGTGGCCTTGATCGATTTGATCCCCATCTTCTCGACCAGCGCAAGCATGTCGTCCGCGCATTGGTCCATCGTGATGATGTCGATTTCGTGGATGCGGCTCTTGCCCTGGCCGTGGAGGTCGGCGCACCACGCGGAACTTGCTGGCCGCTGGCTTAACCAGCCCGGCGATCTTGGTGTCGTCGAGGAAGCAGGAGTATAGGCACAGGATGACCGGCAGATTCGCCTCTCCCGTGTCGGCGACCCGCAAGGTGGTGCCGTTGACGTCGTTGTTCGTGACCTGCGATTTTGCTTGTTGTTGCATGTCGTCTTCCTCCAATTGGTTTTGAATCGCCCGGGCATATTCACCGAATTTTTATATGAAGCGCCTCACGTATTGTTGCTGAAATTTAATTGTCAATGAATTCCCCCGGATTTTACGATCATCGAGGTTGGTCGATCGACGGCTGAAAACCGTTGCTGCATAAGCTTGCTAAAATATTGAAGCGCTTCATAAAAGATTTACTTTGAATTTTTAATGCTGTAGAGTTCTGACTATACGTCACATGAAGCGCTTCTAAAAAATTCAGAAAGAAGACCTATGTTCAAGAATTTCATTGCCGGGGAATGGGTCGAGGGCGTCGCCGTCAACCGCAACATCAACCCGTCCGACACCAACGATGTCGTCGGCGAATACGCCCGCGCCGACGCCGCTCAGGCCACAGCTGCGGTGGAGGCGGCCTTCGAGGCGCACAAGGCCTACCGCAAGCTCACCGCCGAGGACCGCGCCGACGCCATGGACCGCATCGGCACCGAGATCCTGGCGCGTCGCGAGGAACTCGGCCGGCTGCTGTCGCGCGAGGAGGGCAAGACTCTGGCCGAGGGCATCGGCGAAGTGGTGCGCGCCGGCCGCGTGTTCAAGTTCTTCGCCGGCGAGGCGCTGCGCCTCGGTGGCGAGAAGCTGCCCGGCATCCGCGCCGGCGTCGAGGTCGACGTGGTGCGCGAACCGGAGGGCGTGATCGGCATCATCGCGCCGTGGAATTTCCCGATCGCGATCCCGGCGTGGAAGATTGCGCCGGCACTGGCCTATGGGAATTCCGTAGTGTTCAAGCCGGCCGACCTGACGCCGGGCAGCGGCTGGGCGCTGAGCGAGATCATCTCCCGCGCCGGGCTACCGCCCGGCGTGTTCAACCTGGTCATGGGCGCCGGCTCGCAGGTCGGCGACACCATCGTCAAGTCGCCCAAGGTGCGCGCGCTGACCTTCACCGGTTCGACCGGCACCGGGCGCCGCATCGGCCTCGAATGCATGGCGCGCGGCGCCAAGGTGCAGCTGGAGATGGGCGGCAAGAACCCGCTGGTGATCCTCGACGACGCCGATCTCGACGTCGCCGTCTCGGTCGCCGTCAACGGCTCCTACTTCTCGACCGGCCAGCGCTGTACCGGCTCGAGCCGCCTGATCGTCCAGACCGGCATCCACGACCGCTTCGTCGCGGCGGTGGTCAAGCGCCTGTCGGAGCTCAAGGTCGGCCACGCTCTGTACGCGGATACCCAAATGGGGCCGGTGGTGTCGCAGGGCCAGCTGGACCAGGACACCGGCTACATCGACTCGGCGCGCGCCGACGGCTGCAAGCTGGTGTTCGGCGGCGAGCTGCTGCAACGCGACACGCCCGGCTATTACCTGTCGCCGGCGTTGTTCACCGAGACCTCCAACGCCATGCGCATCAACCAGGAGGAGGTGTTCGGGCCGGTGGCGTCGGTGATACGGGTGCGCGACTACGACGAAGCGGTCGCCATCGCCAACGACACCGAATTCGGCCTGTCGTCCGGCATCTGCACCACCTCGCTCAAGCACGCCACCGATTTCAAGCGCGCCTCCAGCGCTGGCATGGTGATGGTCAACCTGCCGACGGCCGGCGTCGACTACCACGCGCCATTCGGCGGCCGCAAAGGCTCGAGTTACGGCTCGCGCGAGCAGGGCGCCTACGCGCGCGAATTCTACACATCGGTGAAGACCGCCTACACCCTGGCTTGAGATGAACGGACTACCGGGGCGGGCATACACATGAAGCACACAAGATGAAGCAATAACCATGAGGCAGCAATCATGACAACTATAACTGGAGACACCAGACTTTATGCCACCTTCGCCGACCCTGTTCACCACGTGCAGACGCCACGGTCGATAAACCGGCTGTTCGCGCAGTGCGGCACCAACGCGGTACTGGTGGCGATCCACGTCGACGCCGCGCACCTGGCGCAGGCCATGGCCGGACTCAATGCGATGCGCAACCTCGACGGCTTCGTCGTGACGGTGCCGCACGTCAACGGCACCTCGCTCGGCCTGCGCGCGGGCGACGCCATTCCGTGCGACGTTTCCCGTCTAGGCCCGGCACAAATCGTTGCCGAGATCATCATACAGCCGGCCGAAACGCCTCTGCTGTCGGCGGCGCTGGCAAAGGGCTGCCGCATCCACCACGGCGCGCCGATGCTGGCGTGCCAAATCGAACTGATGGCCGATTTCATCGGCGACGACGCGGAGGTACGCGCATGAACGCCATGATCAATCCCGATACGCTGATCGAACAATTGACCGCCATCGTCGGCGACTGGGGCGTGGTCACCGACCCATCCGACTTGGCGCCGTATTGCACCGACTGGCGCAACATGTTCAAGGGCACGGCGCTTTGCGCCGTTCTGCCACGCACCACGGCCGAAGTGGCGGCCGTTGTCAAGGCCTGCGCGGCGGCCAACGTGACGGTGGTGCCGCACGGCGGCAACACCGGCCTGTCCGGCGGCGCCACGCCCGACGCCAGCGGCTGCCAGGTGGTACTGTCGCTGTCGCGCATGGCGGCCATTCGCGCCATCGACGCCGTCGGCGAGACGATGGAGGTCGAAGCCGGCTGCATCCTGCAGGTGGCGCAGGAGGCGGCCATCGAGCGCGATCTGTTGCTGCCGATCAGCCTTGCCGCCGAGGGTTCGGCGCGCATCGGCGGCATCCTGGCGACCAACGCCGGCGGCACCAACGTGCTGCGCTACGGGATGGCGCGTGGCCGGGTGCTCGGCCTGGAGGTGGTGACGGCCGACGGCGAGATCGTCAGCGGCCTGCGCCGGCTGCGTAAGGACAACGCCGGTTATGACTGGAAGCAGCTGTTCATCGGCACCGAGGGCACGCTCGGTATCATCACGGCGGCGGTGCTGCAACTGGCGCCTCTGCCGCGCCACAAGGTGACGGCGATGCTGGCCGTCGCCAGTCCGGCCGACGCGCTCAAGGTGTTGACGGCGGCGCGGCGCGGGATCGGCGAAACGCTCAATGCCTTCGAGCTGATGTCCGGCGCGTCGGTGGCGATGGTGGTCGAACACCTCGGCATCGCGCTGCCGGCCGCCGAGGCGCCATGGTATGTGCTGCTGGAGGCCAGCTCCGCGCTGAGCGGCGTGCGCGCCGCGGTCGAGCTGATGCTCGAGCAGGCGTTCGAGCGCGGCGAGGCGCTCGACGGAGTGATCGCCGAATCGGAACGGCAGGAGGCCGAATTGTGGAGCATCCGCGAGTCGATCACCGAGTGCGAATCGCGCGCGGGGCGCTCGGTCAAGCACGACGTGTCGGTGCCGATTTCCGTCATTCCGGCGTTCCTCGAACAGGCCAGCGAGGCGGTGCTGCAAGCGTTTCCGGCGGCGCGCCTGAACGCCTTCGGTCACGTCGGCGACGGCAACATCCACTTTAACGTCATCGTGCCGCCGGAGCTCGACGGCCTGGCCCTCAACCGGCTGGTGCACGACGTGGTGGTGCGCCACGGCGGCAGCATTTCGGCGGAACACGGCATCGGCCAGTACCGCGTCGGCGAGATGGTACGCTGCCGCTCCGAGGCGGAGGTGGGCCTGGCGCTGCGCGTCAAGCGGGCGCTCGACCCGCGCAATCTAATGAATCCGGGGAAGGTGCTTTCCCTCTCCATGGTCGAGAACCAATCATGAGCGATTTCGATTACATCATCGTCGGCGGCGGCACCGCCGGCTGCATCCTGGCCAACCGGCTGACCGCGTCGGGCAAGCACCGCGTGCTGATGCTCGAAGCGGGCGCCGAGGCCAAAAGCATGTGGGTCAAGATACCGGCCGGCTTTTCCAAGCTGCTGACCAACCCCGTGTGGAACTGGCGCTTCCAGACCGAACCGGAGGCCAACACCAACAACCGCGTGATCTCGGTTCCGCGCGGCAAAGGACTGGGCGGCTCGACGCTCATCAACGGCATGATCTACGCGCGCGGCCAGCCCGAGGATTACGACCGCTGGGAGCGGGCCGGCGCGCGCGGCTGGGGCTTCAAGGACGTCGAGCCTTATTTCAAGCGGGTGGAAAAATACGGGCCGGGTGATCACCGGCGGGGTACGCAAGGGCCGATGAACCTAGAGCAGGTGGCCGAGCGCTTTCCGATCTCCGACGCCTTCCTGCGGGCGGCGCGCGAGGACGGCCAGGAGTACAACGAGGACTACAACGCCGGACGCCAGGACGGCTTCGGCTACTACCAGGTCAACCAGAACAAGGGGCAGCGCTGGAGCGTGGTCGACGGCTACCTGAAACCGGCCAGGCAGCGGCCCAACCTGGTCATCGAAACGGCCGCCCATGTGCTGCGGCTAGACGTCTATGGGCGGCGTTGCGTCGGCGTCACCTACCGCCAGCGCGGGCAGGAGATCTCCGTCAAGGCCAACCTGGAGGTGATCATGGCCGCCGGCGCGGTGCAGACGCCGCAGATACTGGAGCTGTCGGGCATCGGCAATCCAGCGCTGCTGCGCTCCATGGACATCCCGGTGGTCCATGCCGCGCCTAACGTCGGCGAGAATTACATCGACCATTTCGCCACGCGGATGAACTGGCGCGTCAAGGACGCGCTCACGCTCAACGAGATGGCGCGCGGCTGGCGCCTGATGCTGGCGGTGTCCGAATACTATTCGCGCAAGTCCGGCATCCTGACCTTGGGCACCGGCCTGGTTCACGGCTTCGTCAAGACCGATCCGGCCATGGCCACGCCGGACGCGCAGTACTTCTTCGTCCATGCCAGCTACGCCAACGCCGCCGAGCGGATACTGGACGGCTTCCCCGGCATGACGATCGGCGTGACGCAGTTGCGGCCCGAGTCGACCGGCAGCATCCATATCCGCTCGCGCGATCCGCTGGTCGGCCCGATGATCCGCCCCAACCTGTTGAGCACGGAGGTCGACCGCACCTGCATGGTGCGGGCGATGCGGATCGCCCGCAGGATCGTCGGCCAGCCGGCGATGCGGCCTTACGTGCACTCCGAACTGAGCCCCGGCGCCGGCGTACGGACGGACGAGGAATGGCTTGCCTTCGCACGCCAGAACGGGCAGACGATCTACCACCCGATCGGCACCTGCCGCATGGGCGGCTACGGCGACGACGGCGGGGTGGTCGACTTACGGCTGCGCTTCAAGGGCATGGACGGTTTGCGCGTGGTCGACGCCTCGGTGGTGCCGCAAATGGTGTCCGGGAACACGCAGGCGGTAGTGATGATGGTCGCCGAAAAGGGCGCCGATCTGATACTCGAGGATGCGCGCGAGCGCGCCGCCGTGGCCTTGGTCTGAGGCGGATCAACTGATTTGGAGGATATGGATATGCGATACAAGAACCAGGTGGTACTGTGACCGGCGGCATCGGCGGCATCGGCGGCATCGGCGGCATCGGTGCGGCGATCGTCGAGCGCTACGTGGCCGAAGGCGCAGCCGTGGGCATCGTCGATTATAACCATGAGCAGGGCAGGGCACAGGCGTCCAAGATGATCGATGGAGGGGCGCGCGCGTATTTCGCAGCCGCCGACGTTTCCGATTACGACGCCTGCGTAGTCGGCTGCCGCGACATCGAGCGTGAGCTCGGTCCGGTGGACATCCTGATCAACAACGCCGGCATCTCGCCTAAGCACGACGGGCGGCCGGCGCCGATCCACGAGATGTCGCCGCGGTAGTGGCAGCAGCTGGTGGGCGTCAATCTGAACGGGGCGGTCAATTTTTCGCGCTTGCTCGCAGGCGGCATGATCGAACGGCACTACGGCCGCATCGTGTCGATGCTAAGGTGCTCCCGCTGTAACTAATTGAGCTACTGAAGAATTCTAGTCTAATAGTTCATTGGTAGCTATGACGGTACATTCGTTCGGTCGAGATCGATGCATCGGATAATCCGATGGATAGTATCGCTATATACCGGCTTCCACTCGGATGCGCGCGCATTGTAATATTGATTTAGATTCAGAATGATGAAGAAATTTCTTTTTCATCACCATGGAAGCTAGGAGATCGCGTGGCCTGCGCATGAGCCAATGACGACTATCCCGCATATCGATTCTAATATGTTTAGTGGCCATTCGGCCAGCCGTGAATAGTGTGACAGTGGAACAGGAGGTTAAAGTGGCGAATGCGAAGCAACATACGGTGGCAGTGACCGGAGGGGGGAGCGGGCTCGGGCGCGATATTGCACTTGGTCTAGCTGCCAAGAATTATCGCGTTTTCGGAACGGCTTTTAATTCAGATGAGGTCGAAGAGCTTAAGCAAGCGTCTGGTGGAGCCGTAACTCTGACCGTTTGCGACATTACGGATGCGATCAGGGTTAAGACTTGGGCCCAAGAGGTTGCGACCCACACTGAAGGTAGTCTCAATCTACTAATTAACAATGCCGGAATACTGACTCCTGGCCCGCTGGAAATACTCTCGCTCGATGCTATTCGGCACGAGTTTGAAGTCAATGTGTTCGGTGCATTGTCCGTTATGAACGCTTTCCTTCCGGCACTGCGGAGGGCGCGTGGACGCATTGTCCAGATCAGTACCTTTACCGCCAGCTTACCGCTCCCTTTCAATGGAGCCTCCGGCGCGTCGAAAGCAGCTACCGAGGTGTTTGCAGCTGTTTATCGAGCCGAGTTAAAACATCTCGGCGTCGATGTCGTGGTCGTTCCAGCAGGCATTATGAGGACCGGTGGCCCGGCGAAAACTGATGCGGCCGTAAAGCGAATTGCAGACGAAATGACGCCAGAGCAACGCGAACTGTACGGGCACTCATTCTCAACCTTTGCAAAAGGTCTCAGCGCGATGCAAAAAGGAGGACTTGATTCTGCCATCGCTGCAGGGCGGATTATTGAAATCGCCGAGCAGATGCCTGCGCCAAGCCGTGCTCCCGTCGGTGAAGACGCGGAGAAGCTGCTGCAGTTCGTTCGTGAAAAATCTGACGCTGAACAGGACGCGCTACGCTTGGAACTTGTTGGACTAAGCTAATTGAACACCGCAATTCACATTCAACCAAAGGAGAATCCATGATCGAGCTCGTAGACCCCAATGACAGTCGTGCCGTTCGCAACAAGAACAATATCCTTCGATTCTATGATCTGGTGATTAACCAGAAGAAGTCCGAAGAATTCATCGCCACATTTATGGCTCCCGCTTATATCCAACATAATCCTTTGGTTGCTGATGGCGCTGAAGCCTTAGGAAAGTTCTTCGGCCAAGTTAACAAGGAGCGAGCTAGCTCTCGTGTCGTCGTCCATCGGATCATAGCTGTTGGCGACTTTGTGTTCGCTCACGTGAATTTTTTAAACCTGTTTAACGACGATCCAGAAGATACGGGAATAGCCGGTGTCGATATCTATCAGATGGATTCCGAAGGAAAGGCCATTGAGCATTGGGACACGCTGCAGCCGGTTGGTAGCCCTAAGGACTCGGCCCCATGGCTGGCACCCAATATCCCGCGTGCCAATTCACACGGCATGTTCTAATTCGCGTTCCGATGGCGTCGTAACCCGGGTTGTAGTCATATTGTACTCCTGCGGTTGGTGGGGTGATCCGGTTGAACGGCGATACTATGTGATACCGTCGAGCTGAGAAATTCGCGACGGGTCGGATTTTTGTTGAAGTCCCTCGATCAACCGATTCAAGGAGACGTGCATGCTGGATGGGGTATCGCTTGATCAACTGCGCACCTTTGTTGCTGCCGTTGACGAGGGCAGTTTTTCCGCCGCCGCGCGACGGCTGCGGCGTACTCAGTCGGCAGTCAGCGAGACTATGAGCAATTTGGAGGTGCAGCTTGGTGTAACGCTGTTCGATCGAAGCGGGCGTTACCCGCGCTTGACCTCGGCCGGCGAGGTGCTGCTGGCCGACGCACGCATGGTGGTAGCCGGCGTCGACGGCATGAAGGCGCGCGCGCGTGGCATCTCCGGGGGACTTGAGGCCGAGCTGTCGGTGGTTATCGACGTGTTCATCCCGATCGCGGAGATGGCCGAGGCCGCCCTCGATTTCCGCCAAGAGTTTCCGGCCACTCCACTACGGCTATATGTCGAGGCGCTAGGTGGCGCGTTGCAACCAGTGATGGAAGGGCGCGCCAGTTTCGGCGTGGTGGCCTCGCTCGACCAGATGCCCCGGGGCCTGGTGACCGAATACATCGCTAGCATTGACTTCGTTATGGTCGTCGCCGTAAACCATCCGCTAGCGGCCATCGTCGGTCCCGTGTGCCGCGACGACCTGACGCGCCACGTGCAACTGGTGTTGACCGATCGCTCGGACCTGACCACCGGGCGTGAGTCGGGGGTGATTTCGCCGCTGACCTGGCGTCTAGCGGATCAGTTCGCCAAACACGCATTCCTGCTCCGAGGCCTGGGTTGGGGTCGCATGCCGCTGCATACCGTCGCCGAAGATCTCGTCGACGGTCGTCTGGTACGCTTGTTAGTGACTGACCTGCCGCAAATAGGCCTTCAGTCGCCGATGTCTGCGGTTTACCCGCATGCAAGACCGCCGGGACCGGCCGGCCGATGGATGATCGAACGCTTCAAGCGCTGTGCCGCGCCTGAGGCGTAAGCGTCTGGTCAGTCTTCTGATTACCCATATCTTTCTGAAGCTAGATTTAATCCAAGTCGCATATTGGCCATCTATGAGTTGTTCTGTACAGAGCAAGACGTTGGCACGCACTTCCTTGCCCGCACGTGCGTCGACCGCTTAGCCGGCGATGGCGGCCACACCATCGCCAAGGAGATGGATGAAATGAAATTGAAAGGACTTCATCGAGTCCGGACTTCCGACCCCAAAGGGAACGTCGTCGATGCGGTTCTGGAAATCCGCCACCTCGCACGCTCCAACGATTCACCACCAGGAAACACTGTCATGTGGCGCGGCATGCGCCGCCTCGCGGATATGCAGCTTGGCTTCAATCTCGCATCCGAAAGATATGGGTAATCGGAAGGGCGTGAGGGCCGTCGTTGACTTTCCGGCAGCTATGATCAACTTATGATATCAGACTGCAGGTCGAGACCGGCGTTGGATCTGTCGGCCGAGATTTTATGATATGCGATAAAGCGAGATTTGCTTACACAGAGGTCAATTCCCATGGAACAGGATGCCAATGGCTGACCAGCTCGTCGATGAAGCAACGGATTTTTGGAGATATATGCCGTTTGCTAGGATAAACGACGCGTATGGGTTCGGGCGGCTCGGAAAATTCGCTCAACACCGTTTGCAGCGTTCCGTTACGTAGATCTTCTGCCACGATGTAGCTGGGTAGTTTCGCAATGCCTAGGCCAGCCAAGGCTGCTACTTTGATCGCTTCCGCATTATCCAGATGCAGTGCTCCCTCATTGATGAGGGAAACTTTCTTGTCAGTGTAGCCAAAGTTCCATGGTAAAACCCGTCCTTCAGCAACAAAATGCAGGCATCGGAATGCATTCAGTTCCTTCGGCGATACCGGTTGCCCATGGCGGCGCAGGTACTCCGGGGCGGCGCAGGTGATCATCTGCTGGTGCGCAACGGTGCGCGTCAACAGCCGAGAATCATCCTTGGGTATTCCGATCCTGACTGCCAGATCGAATCGCTCATCAATCAAATCCACTACGCGATCCGACAGACTCGCGTCGATCGTGACCGTTTCCCATTTCTTGAGGAACGCGGCGATCACCGGCATCACATGCAAGCGACCCAGGGCGACCGGCAGACTGATACGCAGCTGACCTTGGGGCGTGCCGCTACGTTGTGCCAGCGCGCTCTCGACCCCTTCCAGCTCCTCCAAAATAGTGACGCAAGTCTCATATAGCACCCTGCCGTCATCGGTCAAACTCAGACTCCTAGTGGTCCGGTTAAGCAGCCGGACCTGCAAGCGCTGCTCCAGACGCACGACCGATTTTCCGATTGCCGAGCGTGTTAGACCTAATTGCTTAGCTGCCATCGTATAGCTGCGGTGCTTCACTACGCTGGCGAAGGCGGCAATGTCATTCAGGTTAGTCACTTCCATCGACATGCCTTTCAAGCCTCGGTGTATCGGCGATGCGGCAAGGCCGCTATGTAGGGAAGCACATTCCCCAACCCTTTGGATAATATATCAATTCGTTTCCATTTGAAGCAAATAACCAAGGTTGATTATGAATGACGAATTAACACGGGCGATGAGCGGCTGGGCAGACAGCCTTGTTAACCTGGTGCCGGTCCTGAGCGGCAGCGACGAAACCGCATCAATGGCGCAGGTGCGCGCTTCGTACACCACTTTTCAGGCGCAGCAGAAGCCGCCGCAGGGAGTGCGGTTTGAGGAGGTCAACATGGGGGGCGTGCCGGCTACGCTGGCGCTACCCGATGCACAGGATTCCGGCATTGTCCTCCTCTATATTCACGGCGGCGCCTATATCGTCGGTGAGCCGGCAGGATATCGCGGTATCGGCGGAAACTACGCAAAGCTGCTCGGCGCCCGCGTCTACATTCCCGATTACCGCCTCGCCCCGGAGCATCCTTTCCCTGCTGCAATTGACGATGGCCTGCGAGCTTACGAATGGCTGCTGGAACAAGGTATCCCCGCACGGAAAATTGCCTTCGCGGGTGAGTCCGCTGGTGGCGCCATGGTGGTAAGTGTCATGGTGGCTGCCAAGCAAAAGGGGCTGCCGTTACCGGCTGCTGGCGTCGCTATTTCGCCTTGGGCCAACCTGGAGCACACTGGTGCGTCGATGATGAATCGTGAAGGTCTCGATCCGCTCAACACCAAGCCGTTGCTGGACCTGCTGGCCCGGACCTTCCTCGCAGGGGCATTGCCCAACCATCCACTGGCCTCGCCGGTATTTGCCGACGTCACCGGTCTGCCACCCATACTGGTGCAAATCGGCGAGAACGAACTGATGCTTAGCGATGCCATTCGCCTGGCCAGCCACTTAGCCGAGAACCGTGTGCGGGTCAATCTCGAAGTCTGGCCACAGATGCCCCATGCTTGGCATTTCTTCCAGAGCTTCTTGCCGGAAGCAGAACAAGCACTGCGCGAGTCTGCACGGTTTATTTTTGAAACCGTAGGCCCCGCAAAATAACCGGCGACAACTGTTTTTTACAGCACCCGCCAGCTCCGATCTGTGCGATCTCACCGACACCAAACGAGATAACGATGACATCCAATCCGCTGTTTTCGACGTTCCATAATAAGAATCTATCATTGGCAAACCGCATCGTCATGGCGCCCATGACCCGTGCCAAGTCTCCGAACGGTGTGCCGACGGATGAGGTAGCTTCATACTACCGCCGCCGTGTGGAAGGTGGTGTCGGCCTAATCATTACAGAAGGTACGACCATCAACCGGCCGAGCGCGTCGAACGACTCGCATATCCCTAACTTTCACACAGGCGAAAGCATAGACGCTTGGGCGCGCGTGGTGGGGGAAGTTCATGCGGCCGGGGGCAAGATAGCGCCGCAGCTCTGGCATATGGGCATGGCAAGAGTGCGTGGCTCCGGTCCCAATCCTGATACTCCATCCGAAGGGCCTTCTGGTTTGTCAGCAGCCGGCGAAGAGGTGTCGGAGCCGATGACCGACGCTGACATAGCCGACACCATCAGTGCCTTTGCCAGTGCCGCAGCGAAGGCCAAGGAAATTGGTTTCGACGCAATTGAGTTACATGGCGCCCATGGCTATCTGCTCGATCAATTCTTCTGGGCGCAATCCAATCGACGTACCGATCAATATGGCGGCGACATAATTGACCGCACGAGATTCGCCAGGGAAGTTTTACATGCAGTACGCCAACGCGTGGGATCGGACTTCAACATCATATTCCGCTTTTCGCAGTGGAAACAGCAGGACTACAACGCCAGACTGGCTAGTAATCCACTGGAGCTTTCCGCGTTACTGGAGCCACTGGCGTTGGCGGGCGTAGACATCTTTCACTGCTCAACACGCCGCTTCTGGGAGCCGGAGTTCAATCACTCCAACCTCAATCTGGCAGGTTGGGCCAAGAAGATTACAGGCAAGCCCACCATCACTGTTGGCTCTGTGGGGCTCCAGGGTAACGACTTTACCCATGCGTTCAAAGGTGAAAGTGCAGCGGTAAACGACCTTGGCGAACTCGAAAGACGACTGAGACGTCATGAATTCGATTTGGTCGCTGTAGGCAGGGCACTAATTGCCGATGCTGATTGGCCGACAAAGGTCAAGCGTGATAATTTCTCTGGGATTATTCCGTTTAACCCGGCTTCGTTGACAAGTCTTTAGGCTCCCTCGTAATTTGAATCATTCCGACCTAAGTTGCGGGCAAAAGCAGAGTATTAGCCTAAGGTTTTCGTGGGGTAGTGCAAGCTGCTTCTTGCAAAATGACCACATGCCCTTGTCAGGTAAGCGTCCGCCTAGTAACGTCTTGAGGCGACTGCGAAATACGCGCGCGCCCCTCCATCGATCACCTTGGACGCCTGTGCCCTGCCCTGCTCTGGTTGTAATCGACGATGGCCACGGCTGCGCCTTCGGCCACGTAGCGCTCGACGATCGCCACACCGATGCCGCCGATGCCGCCGGTCGCAGTACGACCTGGTCTTTGTATCGCATATCCATATCCTCCAAATCAGTTGATCCGCCTCAGACCACGGCCACGGCGGCGCGCTCGCGCGCATCCTCGAGTATCAAATCGGCGCCTTTTTCGGCGACCATCATCACTACCGCCTGCGTGTTCCCGGACACCATTTGCGGCACCACCGAGGCGTCGACCACGCGCAAACCGTCCATGCCCTTGAAGCGCAGCCGCAGGTCGACCACCGCGCCGTCGTCGCCGTAGCCGCCCATGCGGCAGGTGCCGGTCGGGTGGTAGATCGTCTGCCCGTTCTGGCGTGCGAAGGCAAGCCATTCCTCGTCCGTCCGTACGCCGGCGCCGGGGCTCAGTCCGGAGTGCACGTACGGCCGCATCGCCGGCTGGTCGACGATCCTGCGGGCGATCCGCATCGCCCGCACCATGCAGGTGCGGTCGACCTCCTTGCTCAACAGGTTGGGGCGGATCGCCGGGCCGACCAGCGGATCGCGCGAGCGGATATGGATGCTGCCGGTCGACTCCGGCCGCAACTGCGTCACGCCGATCGTCATGCCGGGGAGAATCGCCGAAGGTTACTACCATGAGCCGCAGCTTGCCGCCCGCGACCGGCTTCGAACAGTTGACGATGCTAATGCTGAGCCCGTTCTCGTTGACCATCGTGGCTACCGTGGCCCGCCGTTCGCCGAAGTACTAACCCCTACCTAGCTTGAAAAAACCAGAACCGGCTGCACTGCTGCGGTACTGCGACGACGACGCCTACCAAGATCGATAACTCGGCTGCCGAGCGCGTCTTGTGCTGCGTGTCAAAATGCCCGAGCTGCGCATGATGCCGTCGCAGTCCGACGCCAATTTCTACGGCGATGTGTTCGACGACTAGATCATGTCGCAGGTCGATATCGCCGGCTCGCTGCCGGCCACCCGCCGCGCCAATGGCCGAGTGGCGACCATTGCAGTGAACTCCTTCCTGTTCAAGAAACCCCGTGTTCGTCGGCGACCTTTTGTCGTTCTATGCTGATATTGTTAAGGTTGGCAATACGTCCATCACCGTCAATGCCGAGGTGTACGCGGAGCGCAACCGGCTGCAGGCCGATACCGTCAAGGTGACCGAGGCGGTGCTCACTTATGTGGCCACCGATTCGGACCGCAAGCCGCGCAAGGTGCCGCCGATCGAAACGCTGATGCATCCCTGATCGGCGACGTGGTTAGCAAGAGGCGCCCGACAACACCCCCGCACATCACAACGCCAGGTAATGCTTGGTGTAGCCGTCTGTCAGCACTTCCCAAACCGTGGAGGTGCCCTTGGTGACGAACCACGAATCTCCCGCCTCGAAAAGCCTGCTTTGCCCGCCCGCCTCGTCGGTGACGCGCACCTGGCCTTGCAGCAGCGTGCCCGACCCAAGCCCAGTCTGCGAGCCTGCAATAAGCGGCTGGCTGAGCTGGTTGCGGGCCGTCTGGAGGACAACCGGTCACCTCAGCAAATCTCCGGCTGGCTTGCTCGCTCTCATGGTACCCCGCTGCCCAAGGGCTCTAAACCGCCCCGGGTTTGAAGGAGGCTCCAACATTTGAGAGAAGGGAGCAAAAAAAATCAGTCCGATATTACCCTAAGGTAATTTGTAATTTTTCCGCAATTTACGATAACACTTCCTCACGTAGACTTATCAGTGCGCTCTATAGGATATAGTGGATGAATTGGTACTGTCTGGAGAACGCAATGCGTTTGCTGGTAGTTGAGGATGAACATAAAGCTGGGGCATATCTCCAGAAGGGTCTGACGGAATCGGGTTTCGTCGTTGACTGGGCGACCAATGGGCCGGACGGGTTACATGCGGCTGGCACCGCCTATTACGATTTGATCGTGCTGGACGTCATGCTGCCCGGGATGGACGGCTGGCAAATCGTGACCGAGTTGCGCAAGACGATGGACACGCCGGTCTTGTTCCTTACCGCGCGCGACGCGCTGGACGACCGCATCAAAGGTCTGGAGCTTGGCGCCGACGACTATCTGGTCAAGCCGTTCGCGTTTGCCGAACTGGTGATCCGCATACGCACGCTGCTGCGCCGGGGGACGACCAAAGAGCCCGAGGTGTTTCGAATCGCCGACCTCGAGCTGGACGTGCCCAGGCGTCGCGTGACACGCGCCGGCGTCCGGATAGATCTGACCGCCAAAGAGTTCACGCTGCTGCATCTGCTGTCGAAGCGGGTCGGCCAGATTTTATCGCGCCCGCTGATCGCGTCGCAGGTGTGGGATATGAATTTTGACAGCGACACCAACGTCGTCGATGTGGCGGTGCGCCGTCTGCGCGCCAAGATCGATGACCCGTTCGAGCTCAAACTGATCCATACGATCCGTAGCATGGGCTACGTCTTGGAGGATCGACGGTGATACGCAGACCGCGCTCGTTGACGGCGCAATTGGGCGTACTGCTCGCCATCGTCGCCGTTGCGGTTTTTTCCGCCGTCGGATTCTATTTGTGCCAAGCACTCGCGCTGGAACTGCGCGAGCGCGATGACGCCGACATGGTTGATCGCGTGCGCCAAATCAAGCACTTGCTGGAGGAGACTGCGAGTCTGGCATCGATAGGCGATGACCCGCATCGCTTCCTGGACGCGGTCGACCTGCGTCGGGGCCTGCTGTTGCTGATCGAGACGCAGGACGGCCGACCGTTGATGTGGAACACCGGCGAGCGGTCGTTCGCTCGTGCGGCGCGGCAGGTGGCCGCCGATGCCGAACCGACGCCGCACGACGCCCAGGCGGTGCGGTTGGCAGGCGGTGAACCGCTACGCGTGATCACCGCGCTCGCGCCGGTGGGGACCGGTGGCGGGGTGGTGCGAATCGCCCTGGCGCGCACGGCGCACAATCGCGCGGCGGTGCTGTCGGCCTATCGTCTGCAAGTACTGGCGTCGGCACTTTCGGGCGCCATGCTGACCGCTTTGCTGGGATTCCTGTTGGTGCGCCACAGCTTGCGACGGGTGTGGCTGCTGGCGGCGCAAGCCCGGGAGGTAACGGCCCACAACCTCACGATGCGCCTGAACGTTGAGTCGGCACCCGACGAGCTCAAGGTGCTTGCGGACTCGTTCAACGCCGTGCTGGACCGCCTGCAAAACAGCTTCAACAACCTATCGCAGTTCGCCGACGATCTGGCGCATGATCTGCGCACGCCGTTGAACAACTTGATGGTTCAGACGGAAGTGGCATTTTCCCAACCGCGCAGCTCGGACGAATACCAAAGCCTGCTGGCATCGAACTATGAGGAATTCGGGCGCATGGCCAGGATGGTCGAGAGCATGCTGTTTCTCGCGCGCGCCGACCACGACCAGATCGCGCTTGCCACCGAGCGACTGGATGTGGCCGACGAGTTGGCGCGCATCGCCGAGTATTTCGACGGCCCGGCGTCCGAGTCTGGCGTCGGGTTCGCCATCTCGGGCGCAGGGCAGGTTCTGGCCGACGCCCCGCTGTTCCGGCGCGCCGTAGGAAACCTGGTAGCCAACGCCGTGCGCTACACGCCGCGCGGAGGCGTCATCACGCTCGAGGCGCTCCACGCGCAGGGAGGGGCGACGATCGCGGTGACCAACCCGGGAGCGGGCATCGCGTCGGAGCATTTGCCGCGCTTGTTCGATCGTTTCTATCGCTCCGACCGGTCTCGGTCCAGCGAAGCGCTCTCCGCGGGGCTGGGGCTGGCGATCGTCAAATCCATCATGGCGCTGCACGGCGGCGATGCCGCTGTCAGCAGCGGGCCCGAAGGACCGACGCGCTTTTCGCTGTTCTTTCCCGGGCCGGTGTGATCCCGCTGTAATGTTTGGGGCGTCCGGGCGTGCGACCGGCCTCCCTTGGAGTGGATGGACCGATTACTCCATCGCGCTCGTCCAAATCTAAAAATAGACCAATACCGCGTCATCAATCAAAACGATCCCCGCCATCCCTACCATTGCCACCTACATGGCAGGCACCTACGACGGCGAATTGACGCCGGTCCGGTGCCCGTCGGCGCCAACCCGGGGTGCTCGCACTTTGAGGACGCGCGCGCCTACCGTGTGGCAGAAATACACTGGGCGGAGGCAGCGGAGGCGTGCATCGCCTCAACTATCGCAGCATCGGGCCAGTTCTTCGCCGACGCCCATCCTTTGAGGCGGGTGGTGCGCTATTCGACGGTCAATGTCTACGTTGCACTCCACGCGGGCAGGGTCGGGGGGACGACTCTCTAAAACTGTCGTCAACCAGGGCGCTTTCGTTGTTTTTCGGGGCAAACGCCAGCCCGGCGTTGGTACGGGCGGTTTTTTTTTGGAGGGGGCGGTGTAATCCAAATGTAATATTCGGGTCATGCGGGTGTGCGGATCGCCTCCTTAGAATGGGTTCATCGACTACACAACGGCGGTAGTTCGAAGCTCAAAAAGGACCACATCATGCAATCGATCAAAAACACCATCGCGACCCTTATTGTTGCTGCCGCGCTCGCTCCTGTGGCGGCGATGGCGAATAACGGCGACGTACACACGAATACGGCGCTCGGGAGCGCCGCCCCCGCCCGCGCCGCCACCCGTGTGATCGCGATATCGCCAACGACCACTTCCATCAATGTCGACCAGGGCGACGTCGTCACCTTTGACGTCGGGGGTAAGCGGTTCACCTGGCAGTTCGACACGTTGCGCCCCAGCGATCGTTTCAAGCTTTCCGCCATCGCGCCTGCGGAGGTGGGGGTGAAGGAGGTCTGGGTGTACGTCGCGACCAACCCACTTTACCGATAGAGCGGATTTAGCCGCTACGTCGTAATCGGCTCGGCGGGGCAGACGGGCATGGCGGATCGCGTCATGATCTGTCGAGACCCATCCCGCCCCTCTTTTTTCCATATGAAAGAACGCATCATGAAGAAACTGCACCAACTTGTCTTCGCCACGGCGATGGTCCTTGTCTACGGATTCGCGGGACCGCCGGCCCTTGCCCGGCAAGCTTCAATGCCGGCAGGCCAGGCCGCGCTGAGCGACGGCGAAATCAAAAAAATCGACAAGGTGGCCGGCAAGTTGACCATCCAGCATGGCGAGCTGAGAAATCTTGGCATGCCGGGCATGACGATGATGTTTAAAGTCGGCGACGCGGCGATGCTCGACCAAGTCAAAGTGGGAGAAAAAGTCCGTTTCGTCGCGGACAAGGTGGGAGGCGCCCTGACGGTCACCTTCATCGAAACGGCCGATTATCAGCACCAGGCGAACCCTAAATGAAAACGACGCGAACCCTCCTCATCGCGGCCTTAATGGCCGGAGCCGCCGTTGCCAGCCCAATCGCCGCCGCACACGCCAGCCTGAAAAGCTCCGCCCCCGCAGCAGGCGCAACGCTGACCGTAGCCCCGAAAGAGATTGTGTTGACCTTCAGTGAAAAAGTTGAACAAACTTTCAGCGGCATCACCTTGGTGGACGCGAACGGGCAGAGCGTCGGCGCCGGCAAAGGCCGGGTGGACGCGGCCAACCCGGCTATCCTGCGTCTAGCGACGCCAACGATGGCCTCCGGAACCTACATCGTAAACTGGGCGGTGGCAGGTCCTGACGGCCACCGCCGTCAGGGCGAATTCAAATTCGTGGTGAAATAATGCATGCGGTCTCATTGCTGCAACTGGGCTCGACGGTGCTGGTCAACGCCACCTTCTCTTGGCTGGTCGGAGCATGGTTCGCGCGCCGCTGGCTGCGCATGGCCGGCGCCGACGCCGACCGTTTCGAGCCTGCGCTGCGCAGGCTCGACCTGGCGGCGGCTACGCTGGGCGTGCTCGGCGGCTCGGCGGCGCTGCTGGCCGCGACGGCGACGATGAGCGGGCTCGAGCTTGAGCAGGCGTCGCCGCTATATTGGATGATGGTGTCGAGCACTTCGTTCGGTCATGCGGGCGCGATCGCGGTAATGGCGATGGCGGCCTTGTTTTCAATCAGGTTGGCGGGTGGTGCCGGTCGCGCAAGCGATATCGGCGCGCTATCGGCGTTGATCGTCTTCGTGGTTAGCCGGGCCGCGATGAGCCACGCGGGAGAGAGCGGGTTGTGGACGATGCGAATTGCCATCGAGGTCATCCATTTGATGGCTGCTGGACTATGGACCGGCGCGGTCTTGGTTTCCGGGTGTGTTGTCCTAGGGGCGTCGCGCACAGCCTCGCAGGATCTCCGGATAATGGGCCACTACCTCGATTCAATGTCGCAAGGCGCGACGGTGGCGGTTGCCGCGATCGCTGCGACGGGGGTCTACAACGGCTGGCACAGCATAGGCGCTCCCGAAAACCTGGGCCATACGCTGTATGGCGGCACGTTACTGGTGAAGGTCGCGCTGGTGCTCACCGCCGTCGCACTAGGTGGCTACAACAAGTTTTATGGCCTGTCGGCGGCCCGCTTGTCCGGCGCTGGCGTCACCCTGGTGCGCGCGGTACTACAGGTGGAGGGCCTCGTGCTGGTCACGGTATTGTTTGTGGCCGCGCTCCTGACCGCGCAAGCCCCTCCTGCGGCCGGCTGATCGAATGCCGTACGCGAATAGTGCGCACGCGTTTCCGCCCGAAGCCGCAAGCCAGGGTCTTGACATGAGTGTCCAAGACTGCGCGTTCCGCTGGCGAGCGCTTCACATCGCATCCGACGATTAAGGCCGAGACGCTGACGGCGAAACGGGTCGAGTGTCGTCGCCGTTGATCGCAGCGCTGGCAATGATCCTGAGTTCGGCGTCGTTGGGGGGCATGGGCTGCGACTCAACGCCGTCGCGAATTTATTTCACTATTAGGGCTAGTACGGCGTACTTTTAAGCAACTCCTCCATATCCTTGTAGTGTCCCCGCACCCGATTCATGTGGAATTCGTAGAGGATGGCGTTCTGTGCGAATTTTGCGCGCTCAGCGTCCATCTCAACCGAATTGCCATCGACCGCGCCCTGGCTTGGGACGGTATAAGCGACATTGACGGTTTTCGCGGTATTTCCCGTCCGAAGAGCCTCATGAACATCGATGTCCCGCGCCCGATACCCAGGAGTATCCGCATTGGCGATATTTGACGCGAGCAGCACCAGGCGGTATTCCAGCAAGGCGAGCGCACGTTCGTTAATTTCGTCCTTCGCGTCAGAGCCGCGCGGGGTGGACGGCGGGAGACCGGAACGAAACGAGCCAAACTGCGCCGGCTTGCTATATGCCGCTGACGCGACGCTTGCATTGGTTGGCGACACTTCGCTCGCGCGCGTCGACCGTAGGCCACCCATTACATTGCTGGTTTGCGAACGCGCCAGCATCTCGGCAAAATTGGAGATGTCGGAAGCACGGAGCGGTTTTTGGATGGGACCGCCTTCTTTGTCCAACCTCTCAACGGGAAGTTCAGGAAATCTCATGATGTCCACCTTGTAATTGCTACTGTTCAAAAGCGGGGCGCGCGCCATCGCTCGGATGCCGCAACTATTTATTCGGAGGCCCCTTCTCCTATCGGCATACGCGGACCGAACGAAAACCTCCCGCCGCACGCTCATGGCGCGCGATATGAAAATCGCCACTTCGTCTCATAGCGGAAGGGCTGCTATCAGCGGACGTGGGCAGTAGCGGACAAACATGTGCGTAGATCCGACGTGGCGGTCCCAGCGTTCGCTGGCATGCCAAGCGTGATTGATGCTAGACCTTCCGACGGGAGGAATGTCAAGAGAATTGGGCTTGCCCGGTGTGGGGCGCATCGAACGATTTGCCGCTCCCATGGCGTGCGCGGGGGCTCTTGGCCGTAATGCAAATGTAATGTTTCAGTCATCCGGGTGCCTGTGGCTTCTTTTGTCGAGGTTGCGACGCCGGCGCTTGCTCCGTTTGGGGCTGGCCCGGATGACAGAGTGGGAGGGCCTGCTGCTGGCAGGATTCCTGTGGCCGTTGTGTTTTTTACCATCGCCGGTAACATTCTCTGGGCCTGTGTCCAACCTGCGCTGCCGCCGTTCGCCGTTCTGCTCGCATTGGCTTTGCGGCGCGTCCGCTGGCCGAGCGCGTTGTGGACTGCAGGGTTCGCCGGGCTGTTGCCGGTGGTGCTGACGGTGTGCGCGGTCGCCGTGGACCTGGCACCGCACAGCGTCAAAACCGAAAAACAGTTGGTGGAGTTTGCGCAGCGGCGCGATGGCGTGTAGGCACGGCTAGTGAATTTGGACTCCCCCCCCTTTTTCGGCGAGGTACTATTCTGGCGGTCTGGCTCAAGGGGTGAGAATGGGGATCTGGCCAGAATAGCTGGACAGGGCGGCTATCTGTTGGCCATCCGCAGGGAGCAGGTCGGGGGCATCCCACCCCCGGTTAGCGCGCTGTTGCAGCCGGTCTTCGCCAACCAACGTTATGTGCTGTTTCACACCGGGTACAAAGCGGACGCGGTTATTGCCAGATGAAGTTATCATTGGCCGCCCCTCCGGACCGGGAGATGCGGGCGGATCGCGCGTAAGATTCCGCAAAGATATTGCATGCGCCCTTAGGTGATAGGGAAACTGGATGCTCGATTTGAATGACGTTGTTCGTCCAAGTTGCGCGCAGCGGCAGCTTCGCGGAAGCTGGTCGGCGGCTGGGTGCGCTACCTATTGTCGTGAGCCGGCGTATCCGACAGCTTGAAGAACATCTGGCACCCGGCTACTGAAGAGCTCGACCTGCAGACTGGCGCTGACCAGCGCGGGCGAAGCGTTCCGAAAACGTTGCGCTAGCTCGTTGGAATAGAGTGGACCCATCAGTCCAAAGATGTGGTCCAGCGCTCAGCCGCTCCCGTCCATGCTGATGGTGACGCCTTCGCGCTTGAGCACGTCGGGTAAAGGCGACAATGGTGAACTGCCAACCTTGGTCGCTGTTAAACATCTGCGGCCTTCCATGGTGGCGCAAGGCGTCCTCCAGGCAGTCCAGGCAGAACGAAGCGTCCATGCCGCTGCTGTTGCGCAAAGAAAACACCTTTCGGCTGTACCAGTCGATGATCGCCTCCAGATACGCGAAGCCCCACGCCAATAGGAGTAGAGTAAGAGACAGGGTCGTAGTCGAACTACTTCCCTGCCTCTCCTCTCCGAACCGGACGTGCACCTCTCAATGCATCCGGTTCTCCATTTAAGTGCTGCTCATAGTAGAGGCAAAATCGGCGTAACGCGACCCCATAGTTCGTCGCACCTCGCCTCTCACGATGTAGGGATTTTCCGACGGGGTTTCGTCCTCCCGCTTTCCTGATGCTCGCTGTAATGTAAATGTAATGTTCGGGTCATACAAGTGTGCGGGTGGGTTCGGTAGAGTGGGTTTCATCGACTTCAAGAACGTGGCGCCCCAAGCCAAGAACAGGAGTCGATCGTTCCGGACCAACGTCCGCCTCCCCACTGGCAGCGTGCTCGGGCGAGGGCACATTTTATTAAGGATAAATATGAATCGCTTTCGTCTACTGCTGCTCTGGGTGGCTAGCGCCCCCATGGCAATCCAAGCGCTGCCCGTCGAGGTTTCGACGGCTGTGACAGATGCCAATGCCGCCGTGCCAATGCCTAAACACCAATCCGCCTACGCCGATTACAAACCGATCATGGAACCGTCGGCAACCCCAGATAAGGTGTGGGTTGCGGCAAATCGACAGGTCCCCGGCCAATCTGAGCAAGGCTCCCGCGCGGGTACCCCATCGCCGGCGGCCACGCCAACGAACGTCGCCAAGCCCGCCGCCGACGCGCATAAAAAGCATGACATGAATAAGAAAGGGCAGTGATATGTTGCGACCACATATGCGAAAATTCGTCCGCACCTCGGTGGGACTGTCGGCCCTACTGCTTGCGGGATGTGCAAGCCTGTCGCCCGATGGCGGGTTGAACGATGTGTCCTCGCTTACCCAGAACAGAATCGGCCAGGCCGCGCACTTTACCAAGGACGCCAGCGGCGGTGCCCAGCAGGTGCAAGAACTGCTGCGCAGCCCGTTGACGGTCGAGTCTGCAGTCCAGGTCGCCCTGCTCAACAACTCGGCCCTGAGGGTCTCATTCGCCGAATTGGGCGTAGCGGAAGCCGATTTCGTCCAGGCCGGGCGCATGCGCAATCCAGGATTTAGTTTTGGTCGGCTCAGTGGCGGCGGGGACGCTGAAATCGATCGCAGCGTGATGCTCGACATTGTGGGACTCTTGACACTGCCCACCCGAAAACGTATCGAAGGCCGGCGTTTTGAGCAAGCCAAGTTGCAGGTGGCTGCGCAAGCGGTACAGCTCGCGGCGGACACGCGCCGCGCCTATTTCACCGCCGTCGCCGCCGCGCAGTCCGCCGCCTTCGCGGCGCAGGTTCGCGCCGCAGCAGAGGCATCGTCGGAGCTGGGCGACAGCTTGGCCAAGGTTGGGAACTGGAGCCGGCTTGACCAAGCCCGCGAGCGAGCGTTTTACCAGGACGCAGTCACCCAACTGGCGCGCGCCAAATTCGAGGCAACCGCCAGCAGGGAGCAGTTGATTCGCTTGCTCGGTCTTTGGGGCGCGCAGCAGGAATTTGCATTGCCCGACCGACTACCGGACCTGCCGACGCGGCCGCGGGAGATGAACAATGCCGAGGCGCAGGCGATGTCGCAGCGCCTGGATGTTCTGGCAGCGCGTTGGGACACCGAGGCCACCGCTTCCGCGCTCGGCTTGACGAAGACCACCGCCTTTATCAATGTCTTCGACGCCGGCTACCAAAATAGGAGCGCCACGGGCCGTCCGCGGGACAACGGGTACCAGGTTTCCCTTGAGCTCCCCATTTTCGACTGGGGAGGCGCCAAGGTCGCCCGAGCCGAGGCGCTATACATGCAGTCTGTGCATCGAACCACCGATATCGCGGTGCGCGCGCGTTCGGAGGTGCGGGAAGCCTATTCAGGCTACCGCACGACCTACGACATCGCGCGACACTATCGGGACGACGTGGTTCCACTTCGCCGGAAAATTTCCGACGCCGTGCTCCTGCGCTACAACGGGATGCTGGCGAGCGTGTTTGAGTTGCTGGCCGACTCGCGCGACCAGCTCGCGAGTGTGAACACCGCTATCGAGACGCAGCGTGATTTTTGGATAGCAGAAACCAAGCTGCAAGTCGCCATTAACGGCGGCGGCAACACCGACACAAGGATCATGCCATGATTTCACGTAGAGACTTTTTCAAGGGAGCCGGCGCGGTTGCCGTAAGCACCGCGGCCGTCAGCAAAGTCGGAGCAGCGATGCTGCCCGAGGCGGTGCTGATGAACAACGCGAACACCCAGGTCCCGCCGCCTCCGCCCAATGGCCGGCCGTTCAACCCGGTCGTGACGCTGAACGGCTGGTCACTTCCCTGGCGAATGA
Organism: uncultured Duganella sp.; assembly: GCA_963513825.1. GTDB lineage: Bacteria > Pseudomonadota > Gammaproteobacteria > Burkholderiales > Burkholderiaceae_D > Rugamonas. The sequence continues at coordinate 73,814 of CAUPRW010000017.1, read as the reverse complement.
ATAGCGGCGTAAAGGAATTTCATTTGGTCGCCGAACCCGTGGTGCGCGAGCTCGCGCCCGGCATGAAGGCCAACCTATGGGGCTATAACGGCCAGTCGCCCGGACCGACGATCGAAGTGGTTGAAGGTGACCGCGTGCGAATATTCGTGACGAATAAACTTCCCGAGCACACCAGCGTGCATTGGCATGGTCAGCGGCTGCCTAATGGCATGGATGGCGTCACTGGACTGAACCAGCCAGGCATCCCTCCAGGCAAAACATTTGTCTACGAGTTCGTCGCGAAGCGCCCGGGTACGTTTATGTATCATCCCCACGCCGATGAGATGGTCCAGATGGCGATGGGGATGATGGGGTTTTGGGTTACCCATCCGAAGGACCCCGCTCTGCACGCGGTGGACCGCGACTTCGTGTTCCTGCTGAATGCCTACGACGTTGAGCCCGGAAGCTACACGCCGAAAATCAACACGATGCTGGATTTCAATCTGTGGACGTTCAATAGCCGGGTCTTTCCGGGTATCGACTCGATGTCCGTGCGGCAAGGTGACAAGGTGCGCATCCGCGTCGGCAATCTGACGATGACGAATCACCCGATTCATTTGCACGGCCACGAGTTCGTCGTCTCTGGCACCGATGGCGGATGGACTCTTCCTGCTTCCCGCTGGCCGGAAGTCACTACCGACATCGCCGTTGGGCAGATGAGGGCCATTGAATTCATCGCCACCGATTTGGGTGATTGGGCCTTCCATTGCCATAAGTCGCACCATACGATGAACGCCATGGGACATGACGTCCCCACGATGATAGGCGTGGACCACAGCGGCGTCGCCGAGAAGATCAATAAGATAGTGCCCGAATACATGGTCATGGGCGACAAAGGCGGCTCCATGGAGATGGAGATGCCGATCCCGGAGAACACGCTGCCGATGATGACGGGTGAAGGCCCGTTCGGTGGCGTCGAAATGGGCGGCATGTTCACCGTATTGAAGGTCCGTAAGACCCAGAAACCCGGCGACTACTCCGATCCGGGTTGGTACAAACATCCGCCGGGAACAGTCGCCTACGAGTGGACCGGCGCGTTGCCTGCGCCGGAGCGCAGCACCAACGCCGGCGGCCAATCGATGCCCGTAATAAATAAGGCCAATGTCGAGGTAACGGTTCGAAAACCTTCCGGACATGGGCAGCACTAATTTGTTAGTTCACCAGAAAGGCATCATCATGAATTATCCGCACAAAGTTTTATTCGCCGCCGCAATAAGTCTTTCGTTTGCCTCGTTTGGCGGTGTGGCCGAGGCGCGGCAGGCGTCCGCCCCGGTCACCCAGGCAGCGATGAGCGAGGGCGAAATCATAAAAGCTGACAAGGAGGCCGGCAAATTCACCATCAAACACGGTGAATTGAAAAACCTGGGGATGCCGGCAATGACGATGGTGTTCAAGGCCCAAGATCCTGCAATGCTTGATAAGGTAAAGCAGGGGGATAAAGTTCGTTTCGTCGCAGAGAAAATGGGGGGGGCGCTCACTGTCACATCAATCGAGGCAACGAAATAAATCGATCGTGGATGCCAAAGAGCGTCCGGGGCGGCCCCTACCTGGATGCCGTTTTCACGGTGTCGCCCATCCGGTTCACAACAACGACTGCCATCGCCGTCGCCTAAAACATTTCATCGCATGGAGCACACAATGAAGAAGTTGTATAACACCCTGATTGCAGTGGTTTTGACTTTGGCGCTGGCCACTGTTGCCGGTGCGGGTCCCCAAGACAAGAAGGAGCCATCTCACGCCGGGCGTGAAGGAGGGAATCCCCCGGCGGCCAAGGTGACGCGGAGCGTATCCGTGAATATGAACGACACAATGCGCTTCATGCCTTCGTCGATTTCTGTTAAACAGGGTGAGGTGATTCGCTTTGTCGTGAAAAATTCTGGTAAGTTAAAACACGAGATGGTTATTGGATCGGCCAGCGAGTTGAAAGAACACGCGCAATTGATGACGAAGTTTCCGGGGATGGAGCACGCTGAGGCGAACCAGGTGACATTGGCGCCGGGCGAGGCCGGCGCGATTATCTGGAAATTCGATAAGGCTGGAACGGTGAACTTCGCCTGTCTTCAGCCAGGACATTTTGAGGCGGGTATGAAAGGTCAAGTGGTTGTGGCTGCCAAGTAGTCCCTGTTTAGCCGGCGGCCCCAATTCGCCAACAAGCTTGTTGGAAGTCGCCGATGCAGTGCGCACTTTCGCCGCCAAGCTATTGAAACCGTCACGCAACGAGGTGGCGTTGGCTGCTGGCAGTCGGTAACATTGGATGAAACGCCTCGGCAGCCTTGTCGAGACGGTATTTCAGCGGCGCTGCTAGCGCTTCTCGACGAAATGAGCCTCGTCCCACTCGCCGGTTGACGAGTCGTAAGTCCCGGACAACGCTTCGCCGCCGCCATCCAGAAGCAGTCGCTTCGCGATTTTGTTCGACCCCGTGCGTGGGAAAAGTTTGTAATACTGGAAATACCGAGGGTGTTTGTATCTGGCGAGATTCTCCTTGCACTTCTGCAGAATCTTGTCAGGGCTAATTTGATCCGGAGTCAACCCGGCCTTGAGGATGATGAAGGCCTTGACCTCCTCTCCACGCAGCTCATCCTTCACGGGCCCCACTGCAACCTCCTCGATGCCGTCAACGGCTGTAAGAGCCGTCTCTACCTCAACCGCGGAAATATTCTCCGCGCTTCTCCGGATGATGTCTTTGATGCGGGCGTGGAAGTAGTACAAACCTTGTTCGTCCTGTCGAAACAGATCGCCGGTTTTGAACCACTTACCGTGGAACGCCTCGCGGTTGGCTTCCGGTCGCCCGATATATTCCTTTACGATGCCCGGGCCAGCGACAAGAAGCTCTCCGATTTCGCCTTGTTGCACGGGAGTTCCGTCGGCATCCGCAATCATGCACTCGCGGAACGGAGCCGGAATTCCACAGGTTCCAGAACCAACGGTTTCGACCGCATCTATCGGTACATAGAGCGCCAATCCGATTTCGGTCATCCCGTAATTTTCCCGAATCGGCGCCCCAAAGCGCTCCTCGGCGGCTTTGTGCAGCACTTTGCTGATGCCGGAAGTGCCGAGTACCTTCAGACTATTGTCGCCATCGGAGGCGCCCATGTCGGTCATTGCCATGGCATTGTTGATCCAGCCGAAGTCGGCCTTGTACTTTTGCCATCTGTCGACGAATTTGGTCAGGCTTGCCTTCGGCGCCACGCACAAGGCCGCCCCGCTATATGCGGCGAATGCAAATCGCCACAGAGGCCCCATGTAATGAAACGGCGCGTCGCACTGAATTCGGTTTGTTTCCGGCCAAATGTTCTGAACGACTTTGCCCTTGATGATCCAGTAACTGTGCGGCAGTACGCAACCCTTGGGGAAACCGGTCGACCCCGACGTGTAGAGGATGTTACAAGGATCATTAAAGTCTGGATCGTCCCCGGAGCGCACCACCGTGCTGTTGTGGGACAGCAGAACTTGCCAGTTGATGAATGGCGCGCGACCGCCTCCCCAAATGGCGACCTTCGACTCGTCGAAATAGCCATCGCGCGACTGGAATTCATAAAAAGCTTCGGCATTCATCGCGTCGACGAGAAGGAACTCGGACTTACTGTCAGTGAGCGTGTATTTTAATTCCGCAGATGTGTAACCGGGATTGACGCCGACGGAAACGGCGCCTATCTTGGCCAAAGCGAGCCAAGCGCAGAGATGCTCTGGCACGGTTGGCATGATCAAAGCCACGTGATGGCCCTTTTTCACCCCCATCGCGATAAAGCCATTGAGTGATTGGCGAACCAGATCGTCCAGGCCTTTGTAGGTCAGGGCGGGCCTGTTGCTGTCGACATCAATCCACGCCAGCTTATCGCCATGGCCCGCGACCGCGTGGTCAAACAAAGCGCCCACGCTGTGCAGCAACTGCTGCGATTCAATTTTCGCCCGGAGGGTTGCAGCACGTTCAATGAATTTCGACATCGCTACTGGTTCCCTTTAAATGTCTCGTTATCGCCACTACGGTAGTCGGCCAGGTCGGCGCTGAGTCAATGCCCTGGCAGCGAAGATTTCGTCATTGGTTTTTTTTGCGAACAACAACGACGATGATTGCCTCCGCTACCAACTGCGGCGGGTCACAGATCACAGCGGCGGGAAGGTCTGGCTCGCCGGGTCCGGGAGTCCGAATGTGCCTGAGGGCGATGACGCTGATCTTGCGGGATCTGGTGCCTCGAGACAGTACACGTGCCTGGATTTCCAGGTAGTCTCCGATATGCACACTGTCTCTGAATTGCGCTCCCTCGTACGCGGCTAACAAGCTGCCATCGCCATCCTCTTTCAGCGTGATCTGAGTTATACAGTCCGCAAAATAGCCCATTATCCTCGCGGCTGGAATGATGACACTGCGGTACGTCGTGTCGTGTGCGCTCATGCGCACACGTAGGATTGCGTCGGGTGATACGGGTTCGTCGGTATTCATGCTATTCATTTGTTGGATATCTCCCACACCGGCTTTGCTTGTATGCACGAATCCACACTTTCCGGCGACAACGAACGGGTCGTTATCCCTACTACCGGCTAGCTGTTTCGGTGAATCGATTAAAAGTTTATTTGAAAGCGCTTCATTTTTGATTCTATTGAGCCCAAAGGGGCTTGTCAAGTTTCTTGCAAGCGCTACCCGACAGATCGGGCATCCGTTGGCAGCCCGGCCAATATCGCGCGCCTGCTCGATTGGGTGCGAGCAAGCGGCGACGGTGGCGCCATGCGCCGGAATGATGTCGGTCAGCCTCGGGCGGTTGGGGCGGCAAATTCAAGGCCGGTTTTCTTTGCTTATTTGAAGCGCTTCTAGTAAACTCAGAAGCATGGAAAAAAGACATGAAACGAAACCAATGGCCTGGCATTGCCAGGAACCTACCGGCCATGCGTCGCTTGAATGGGGGCCGCTGGAACTGGCTGCCCCCGCAGTGGATGAAGTGCTCATTGAAGTACGCAGTGCGAGTTTGAACTTTCCCGACGCGCTGATGGTGCAGAACCTCTACCAGATCAAACCCGCCCTGCCTTTCGTTCCAGGGTCCGAACTCGCTGGGATCGTTGTAGGCTTGGGCAGCGCGGTGGAGGGTCTCGAAATCGGCCAGCGCGTCGCTTGTTTTTCTGGAACTGGCGCTTTCGCAACGCACGCGCTGGTACCGGCTAAACACTGCGTCCCGCTTCTTGCGGAAGTATCGTTCACACAAGCTGCGGCATTCCTCACGACATATGGAACTGCGTACCATGCATTGATCGGGCGCGCCCGGTTGACGAGTCACGACACTGTGCTCGTTCTTGGTGCCGCCGGGGGCGTGGGCACGGCGGCGATCCAGATCGCAAAGGCGATGGGCGCAAACGTGGTCGCGGCGACATCGTCCGCCGATAAATGTGCACTGAGCAAATCTCTCGGCGCCGATCGCACCATCAACTACTCTGATGGCGACTTCCCTAAGTCGTTCCGAGCCGCGATCGCGCAGGCTTCGGCCGGAACCGGCCCCACCGTCGTCTTTGATCCGGTCGGCGGGGATCTCACCGAACCCGCGTTCCGCTCGATTGCATGGGATGGGCGCTATTTGGTGGTGGGGTTTGCCGGCGGCTCAATACCGTCGCTGCCGCTCAACCTGCCTCTGCTAAAAGGCGCGTCCGTCATGGGGGTGTTCTGGGCCGAGTTTATGAAACGGCAACCAGGCGCCAACCAGCGGATGCTCGATGAACTCGTTCTGTGGATTGCCAAGGGGAAGCTGGCCCCTGTCATCCATGCGAGTCTTCCCATGAGTGAGTTGAAACGAGGATTCGACATGATCGTCGCAAGAAGCGTTATGGGGAAGATCGTGTTCGAAATTCCGTCAAGCTAGTGTCATGTCGCGGAAATACGCTTCGCGCCGCGCTCGATAAGCTGGGTGGATTGCGTGGCGCCAGCGTTGCAGCGCCGCGCAAATTGCTCGAACTGCTGTGTGGGGTCGCCCCTGCCGGGCTCGCCCAGACCTCAGGTTTAAGACGGACGGAAAAGTTCTTGACAAGCTGTACACCTACTCATACACTCATAAATGAAGCGCTTCAAAAATTCCCACAGGGGAACCGCAGCTTGGTCATTTTAAGATTGGGCGACCGGCTGCGAGGGCGTTCACTGGTCTGGATCGATTCTAAATTCTGCTGCGGTGCAGCAACGTAATGCATTTGATGCTATCGACCAACCCGATGATTAGCCGTGAAGCTTTCCGATGCCAATCCATTGCCGCCGAGGCGACGCGTGGCACCGTCAGGAGGCCGTGATGTGAAGATTTCATACAGTCTGGCCGTACCGCCTTGCTACGTGTAGGCGAGGGTCGCCCATCCTTTTATCCGCCCTTTTAAACATCTGAATCGATATATGCCGAACCACTACATGAAGAAACTCTTCGAGCCAAAACACATTGCGTTACTGGGCGTTTCCCAGGACAAGTCAAAGTCTGGTTACGTCTTCTTGAATAGCCTGCTGGCGGCCGGCTACAAGGGAAAAATATCCCTGCTCGGTCGCCAGGACGGGGAACTGGAAGGTCTGCCCGTCTACGGCAGCGTCGACCAGTTGCCGGCCGATATAGACGTCGCATTCAATCTGCTTGGCCCGGCGCAGACCCCTGGCGTTCTGGCGGCAGTGGCCGATCGTGGCACTGCGTTCACGGTGGTTTTCACGGCCGGTTTCGCCGAGATGGGCGGGGAGGGGGCGGCCTCACAGGAGGCGCTGGTGGACAGCTGCCGCGGTAAAGGCATGCGCATTGTCGGCCCCAACTGCATGGGTATCTTCAATCTTCCATTCGGGATGAATCTCACGGATATCCCTCAAGTGCCGGTGGGGGACATCGGAGTCATCTCACAGAGTGGAAATATCAGTGTCAGCGTCTGGGACCAGGCGAGAAAATACGATCTGGGCTTCTCGTGCTTCGTGGGCTTCGGCAATCAGGCGGACATACCGATTCACGAGTACGTGGATTACATGGGGCAGGACGAGGCAACCAAAGTCATCGTGATGTATCTCGAGGGTTTGCGCCCCGGCAGTGGCGGCGCCTTCCTCGAAGTGTGTTCCCGCGTGAGCAAGATCAAGCCCATCGTCATCCTGAAAGGCGGGCGTGGCTCCGCCGGGCGCCGCGCGGCCGAGTCGCACACGGCCTCGTTGTCTTCGTCCGAGCGGGTATATGCCTCCCTGTTTGAAGAGGCGGGCGTGGTCGAGGTCCACCAGCTCGAACACCTGTTGCCGGTCGCCGAAGCGCTGATGCGATGCCCGCCGATGAAGGGCGACGACGTCGCGATCGTCGGTTCGGGCGGCGGCCATTCGACCGTGTGTACGGACGCCGTCGAAACGGCCGGGCTTTCCGTGCCAGCCTACTCCGAAGCACTGCGCGTCGAATTGCGCAAGCAGCTCCCCGCCTATGCGCCGATCATGAATCCGGTCGACATGACGGGCACCTTTACCCGCGATCCCAGCCAGTTCGCCACGCTGACGGAATTGGTCATGGGCATGGATCCTCATTTCGCGGGCGTGGTCAATTACGGGCTTTACAGGTCGGACAAGGCGAGCATGCTGCCGGCCGGGGCGCCGTACGACTATGTGACGGCCGCCCCGCTGTTGGGTCAGCTCCAAAGCAAGCTCGGCAAGCCTTTTGTTTTCTACACGCCTTATGCCGACCGCAGCGATCCGTCCTTTACCGCCATGCGCAACGCCGGCGTGCCATGTTTTGACAATGTGGCGTTCGTGGGGCTCGCATTGGCCGCCTTGCGGCAGCGCGGACGCTTTCTGGCGCGGGCCGACGCATTGCCGGCCGCGACTGCGGCGTTTGAAGCGCCGGCCTCTGCCGGGGTGCCGGACTACCGCACCGAGACCGGCGCCTACCGCTTGCTTGAAAGCTACGGCGTCAAGCTACCCGAAGTTCGCACCACCGCCTCGGTCGACGAGCTGGTGGCGATGGCGGACGCCATCGGCTATCCGGTGGTGATCAAGGCCATCTTGCCCGGCGTGGCCCACAAGAGCGAGGTGGGCGGCGTGCGGACCGGTGTCGGCAGTGCGCAGGGCGTGCAAGAGGCGGCGCACGGCATTGCGCGCAGCGTGGAAGGTGCTCTGGGCGCCAAGGCCTTGGGCGGGTTCATGGTCATGCGCGATTTCGGCCGGTGCCGCGAGCTCATCGTAGGTGTGCGCCGCGATATATCGCTGCCAACGCTCGGCGTGATCGGCCTGGGCGGCGTGCTGGCCGAAGCGCTCGACGACGTGGCCGTGTGCATGCTGCCGGCCACGCCGGAGCGGGTCGCGCGCGCGCTGGAAAGGCTATCCAGCGCCAAGGCGTGGGGCGCCTTCCGCGGGGAGCCCGAAGTGTCCGCGTCCGCCGTTGCCGACCTGTTGAATCGACTCGATCAAGCCGTGCGCTCCGATGGGGCCATTCAAAGTATCGAATGCAATCCCGTATTGCTTGTCGGCGCCGAAATAGTGCCCGTCGACGCGGCCATCGAAACCTTGTAAGGAGCTCACATGCAAGCCGAACTGCCTCTCCAGGAACTGCGCGATCAGGTCCTGACCATCACGCTCAACCGTCCCAACAAGCTCAACGCGCTGACGCATGAGATTTACAACTTCATTGGCGACGCGGTGCGCGATGCCAGCGACAACCCCGAGGTCGCCGCGATCGTCCTGCGCGGCAATGGCCGTGCGTTCTCGTCGGGCTTCGACCTTAAGCTCGAAATGGGGGACCGCACGCCGGAGCAGAAGCTGCGCTCCATCCATGACGGTTCGAACCGTACCCGCTGGGCGATCTGGAAGTGCAAAAAGCCGGTGATCGCCGCCGTTCACGGCTACTGCCTGGCCGGCGCTTTCGAGATGGTGCTGCCCTGCGACTTCACGATCGCCACCGAGAGCTGCAAGCTGGGCGTGCCCGAGATCCTGTTCGGCGGTGGCCCCGCCTTCCAGATGGTGCCGTGGATGGTGAATCACAAAACGGCGAAGGAGATCCTGCTCACCGGCCGGCACATCACCGCTGCGGAAGCATTGAGGATGGGGCTGGTCACCTCGGTGGTGCCGGATGACGGCCTGGACGCGGCACTGACGCAACTGACCGACACGCTGCGGCGCCTGCCGCCGGCGGCGCTCTGGATGAACAAGCTGGGCATCAACCGGGCCTACGAAACCATGGGCATGGAAGCGCACATCAACGGTTGGGTTGAGACGGTCGCTTACCTGGGCGGCATGGAAAATCCGACCCGCGAGGAGTTCCGCCGCCGCGTGGTGGACGAGGGGGCCGGCGCCGGCATCGAGTGGCGGGCCCGGCACTATGCAGGCAAGCCGTCCCCGGAAGATTGACACGCCATGCTCAACGTGATTTCGAAACAGCTCATGATCGGGATTCTGGTAGTCCTGATCGCCATTACGCTGACGTTTTTTATGGTGCGCATGAGTGGGGATCCCACCAGCCAGATCCTGCCGTATGACGCGACGGCCGAGCAGCGCACGGCGCTGCGCGCCGAACTGGGACTGGATCAGCCGGTCGCGGCGCAGTACCTGCGCTATCTGCGGGCCGCCGCCGAGGGCGACCTTGGCCAGTCGTACTTCGACGGCGACAAAGTGGCCATGAAGATCAAGCAGCGATTGCCAAACACGGCCTTGCTGGCCGGCACATCGCTGGCGATAGCGCTGCTGCTCGCCATCCCGCTGGGGGTGATGAGCGCGGTGCTGCAGGGCGGGGCGCTGGACCGCGCGGTGCAGGCGTTCTGCGTGCTGGCCGCGGCCGCGCCCACCTTTTGGCTCGGCCTGCTTCTGGTTCAGATTTTTGCCATCGGGCTGGGCTGGCTTCCCACCTACGGCATCGGCCAGTGGCGCAATCTGGTGCTGCCGGCCGTCACGCTGGCGCTGCATGTGATGCCGGGCATCGCGCGGCTGACCCGTTCCTCCATGCTCGATGTCCTGCCGGCCGGATATGTGAAGGCCGCCAGGGCCAAAGGCATGCCCGAGCAACGGGTCATCTTCCGCACGGTACTGCGCAACGGCATCGTTCCCGTCATCGCCTTGATCGCGATTGAAATGGGGGCGCTGTTCGGCGGTGCGGTGCTCACCGAATCGGTGTTTGCCTGGCCCGGCATCGGCAGTCTGGCGATCGAGTCCATCCAGCGCCGCGACTATCCCATCATCCAGGGGCTGGTGGCCTACGTGGCGATCATCTTCGCGCTCATTACGGTGCTGGCCGAAATCACCACCCGTCTCATCAACCCGCGCCTGAGGCAGCAATGAACGTTCAAGCCAAGCCCAACGGGCTAACCAGGTGGAAGAAGGCGCTGGCGCGCCAGTCGCTGGCGGTGCTGTTGTCGACGCTGGCCGTCATCGTGACGCTGGTCTGCGCGGTGGCGGGAGATTATCTGACGCCGCACGACCCGATGTTGCAGGAACTCGGCAGCCGCCTGTTGCCGCCCGGCGCCGTCGGGCCCGACGGCCGCTATTGGCTCGGCACCGAGGCGCTCGGCCGCGACGTATTGTCATTGCTGATCGTCGGCGCCCGACCGGCGGTGGTGGTGTCGTTCATCGCGGTGGCCATCGCGGCGGCCGTGGGCGTGGTGGCCGGCATCATCGCCGGCTACAAGGGGGGGCGGATGGCCAGCTTGCTGCTGATGCTGACCAATATCCAGATGTCCTTTCCGTTCTTTCTGCTAGCCATCACGATCGTCGGCATCATGCGCCCGAGCGTCCCGCTGGTGATCGGTGTGATCGCGCTTGGCAGCTGGGTCCCTTTCGCGCGCGTCACCTATTCGGACACCATGCAAATCAAGCACCAGGAATACATCGAGGCGGTCCACGTCATGCGCGGCAGCACCTTGCGCGTGTTGCTGCGGCACATACTGCCCAACGTCCTGTCGAACGTCATGGTGCTGTCGACCTTCGCGCTGGCAACGGCCATCGTCATGGAGAGCGGTCTGAGTTTCGTTGGCCTCGGTGTGCCGACGGACACGCCCACTTGGGGGCGCTCGTTGAGCGAAGGCCGCGACTACATGCAAACGGCATGGTGGTTGACCATGTTTCCAGGCGGCGCGATCTTCATTTTGGTGCTGGCCGTCAACGTGGTCGGCGAGCGTCTGCGCGACCTGGTCGATCCCAAGGCGCGCTAACCCTATCTATTTTCATCGAGTGGCCTTTGCGTTTTGTCACTGACAGGAGTGAGTCATGAAAGTTTGGAGTTGCTTTTCAATCCATCGCCGGCCGGGCGGTGCTTTGTCGCGCCGGCGCGCGGGCCTGCTGGCGTGCGTGAGCGCGGCGCTTCTGTCGGGCCCGTCCGTGGCGCATGCCGCGCCGGGCAATACCGAGATCCGCATCGCCATGAGCGGCGGCCTGAATTTGTTGGACCCCAGCCGCACCTCCAGCGGGCCGGATCTGGTGGTCATGAGCCAGATCTACGAGACCTTGCTGGTGATGGACATGAAGACCGGTGAACTCAAGCCCAATCTGGCCAAGTCCTACCGACTCGTTTCGCCCACGCAATGGGAGTTCAAACTGCGTGACGACGTCAAATGGCACGACGGCAAACGTTTCACCGCGCAGGACGTCAAGTATTCCCTCGAGCGTATCCTCAATCCCGCGATTCTTTCGCCGCACCTGTCGCAGATCACATCGATCAAGAAAGTGGTCGTCACCGACGACTACACGGTGCAGATCCATACCACGACGCCGGACCCGGTGCTGCCGCGGCGGATGCAGTCCCTTGGCGGGACCGGCCGCGTATTCATCGTACCGAAGCACTATTTCGAATCGAAGACCAACCAGCAGGTCAGCGACCTGCCGATCGGTACCGGCCCCTACAAGATGGGCGCCTGGCGCAAGGGCACCATGGTCGAACTGGTCCGCAACGCGGATTACTGGGGCACATTGCCGGACGTGGCCAAGGGGACGTACACCTTCGTGCCTGAAAACTCGACCCGTGTAAACGCGTTGCTGCAAGGCGAGGTGGACGTGATCGAGCGTGTGCCGATCGCCGACGTCGCTCGGGTGCAACAGTCCGCCGCCGCCAAGGTCGTGTCCAGCCAGGATGGCCTGGTCCATACGCTCATACTGGACACACGTAAACCCCCGTTCAACGACATCGCTATGCGCAGGGCCTTTGTCAGCGCCATCGACATCAAGAACATCATCGGCAACTTGCTAGGACCCTATGGACGCGTGCTCGGCACGCCGATGGGCGCGAACGTCGCGCAGTTCGACAAAACACTGCAGCCCTATCCGGCGGACCGGGCGCTGGCAAAGAAGCTGCTGGCCGCCAAGGCGCCGATCGCGCTGTCGACCTTCACCTCCGACGGCCGCTATATCGCCGACCGCGACATCTACCAGGTCATCAACGCCCAGTTGGCTTCGGTGGGCTTTAAAGTCACGCCGCAGACCATGGAATGGGGGCGCCTGAACGCCATGATCAATCAGCGCAACGCCGGGCCCTTCGTCATCGTCGGATGGGATTTCAGCGAGGGTGACGCAAGCAAGATCAATTCGATCTTCCGCCCCGAGTCCCCCATCTCCCTCGTGGTCGACCCCGAATACAACCGGCTCTCCGATCTTGCGGGCGCCGAGATGGACCCGGCCAAGCGCACGGCGTACTGGCAGCAGGCACAAAAGCTTGTGCACGATAAAATCTATATCGCGGCCGCCTGGCAGACCGCATCGATCTACGGCATGTCCAAAAAATTGGACTGGGCCGCCGATACCGGCGAGAACTTCAAGCTTGCCGCTGTCAAGGTCGTCGCCAAACCACCATCGCCGCCCAAGGGAGGATAGACATGCATCCCGTCTTGTCTGTTTCAGGATTGAAGGTCGGCTTCCGATCGGACGCCGGCCTGGTCGAGGTTGTGCGTGATGTGAGCTTCCAGGTGGGCCGCGGCGAGATATTCGCCGTGATCGGTGAGTCAGGCTCGGGCAAGTCGACCATGGCCAATGCCGTCATGGGCCTGCTCCCTTCGCATGCGGAGGTCGGCGGCGCCATTGAACTCGATGGCATGCCGATCTCCGCGCTGCCGTCGCGCCAGCGGCGGCGGCTGTGTGGCGAGCGGCTCGCGCTCATCAGCCAGGATGCGTTGACCGGCTTGAACCCCTGCACCACGGTGGGGTTCCAGATTGCCGAAACCCTGATGGTGCATCGTGGCGAGAGCAAGCGCGCGGCCATGGCGCGGGCGGTGGAGTTATTGTCGCTCACCGGAATTCCGTCGGCCAAGGAGCGGGCGCACCACTACCCGCACCAATTCTCCGGTGGCATGCGGCAACGCGTGCTGATCGCCATCGCCCTGGCGTTGCAGCCCGATGTGCTGATCGCCGACGAGCCCACGACGGCGTTGGACGCCACCATCAAGGCGCAGATCCTGCAACTGCTGATGCGGTTGCGCGAGGAGCTCGGCATGGCGGTCCTGCTCATCACCCACGACATGGGCGCCGTCGCCAAGATGGCCGACCGCATGCTGGTGATGTATGCGGGCCGTGCGGTTGAAGCCGGTCCGGTGCCGGAGGTATTCGCCCAATGCGCCCATCCCTACACGAAGGCGTTGTTGAATTCCATTCCGCGCCTGGACCGCGGGGATCAACGGCTGCAGGCAATCACGGGTACGCCGCCTTCGCCGGCCAATCTGCCGAGCGGCTGTTCCTTCAATCCCCGATGCGCGATGGCGGCGGACATTTGCCGCGAGCGCCTACCGTTGCCACGGCTGTTCGGCGACGCGCGCTTATCGGTTTGTCATTTCGCACCACAGGAGGTAGCCGATGTCGTCCTTGCCTGAGTTTCACCCCGTTTCCCCTGAACAGCCGATACTGAAGACGGAGCGGCTGAGCAAGGCGTTCAACGTCTCGAAGGGATGGCCGCGCAAACCGCAATTGCTGCAGGCGGTGCACGCGGTCGACCTTGAACTGTTCAAGGGCAAGACCCTGGGCATCGTAGGCGAATCCGGCTGCGGCAAATCGACATTATCACGCATGCTGGTGGGCATTCTAAAGCCCAGCGGTGGTTCGATCCTCATCGGCGGGACGGATGTGTCGACGCTGCCGCCGGCGCAATGGCGTGAGACGATGCGCGACGTGCAGATGGTGTTCCAGTCCCCCTATTCGTCGCTGAACCCGCGCATGACCGTGGGCGATATCGTGCGCGAGCCCCTGGATATACACGACAAGCAGCTCGGCCTCGGCGAGCGGCGCGAACGCACGTTGCAGATCCTGGAGCGAGTGGGAATGAACGCGTCGTTTTTGCACAAATCCCCGCATGAGCTATCGGGCGGTCAGCAGCAGCGTATCGGTATTGCGCGCGCGCTGGTGCGCCGTACCCCGATCGTGGTGTGCGATGAGCCGGTGTCGGCGCTCGATGTGTCGGTCCAGGCCCAGGTGGTCAACCTGATGCTCGATCTGCAGGCCGAGCTGGGCCTGACCTACGTGTTCGTCTCCCACGATCTGGCGGTGGTTGCCAACGTTGCGCACGATATCAACGTGATGTACATGGGGCGGGTGGTCGAAGCCGGAACCGCCGTCGACGTGCTGCAGTCGCCGCGCCACCCGTATACGCAGGCGCTGGTCGCCAGCGCCAACGTTCCGGACCCCTTGGTCGAGCGGGCCCGCAATCCTCGCGTGCTGGTCGGTGAACTGCCGGATCCCGCGAATCCTCCCAGCGGGTGTCCCTTCCGCACGCGCTGCTGGATGGCGTGCGCAGAGTGTGCGGCTTCTGTTCCTGCGCTCACCAACCGATCGGGGTCTCCGCAGCGGGTCGCATGTCATTTTGCGTAAGCCTGTGGCATATCAGAGAGCCGGAACCGTGGGGGGGGGGCGGACGTTCCGTCGGGGTGGTCTACGAAGCCTCCTAGCTCGTAGCGCAAGTTGTGATGGTGGTTGTAATCAGGAAGATAACCGGTTAATGTTTCAGATCGCGCCAGTTCTCCCAAGATGATTGGCACTTCAGGAATCAGCAAGCGACGGCAACCAGGAAATGTTTATATGACGATACTCGAACCAGCCATTATTGCCGAGCACAAGATTGAACCGGGATGGCGCTATGGCCTTCAATTCTTGCCCCGCTGGAGTGATCTCGATGGATATGGCCACGTGAGTCATCGCGCCCATTTCGTCTGGTTCGAGGAGGTGCGCAATGGCTATCTGGCGCAGATGGGGTTTCCGATCGCAAACGCTGAGGTTCCCGGCCCGGTCATCAAGGAAACCACCTGCAACTACGAGCGTGTGCTGGCGCTGGGCGAGCATGTCGTGGTCACGGGACGGACGAAATGGTTTGGTACGACCAGCTTCTTGATGGAGTACGCCATCTGGAATCGGGGCCTGGTCGCCAGAGGCCAGGCCGTGATTGTCTGGGTCCTCAATAGTACCGGGTCGAAAATACCTTTGCCCGCGCCACTTTGTCAGGGGTTGATCGCGGACGGTGCCGTACCGCGGTCCCCGCAGCCGCCAAGATAATCCCGGCTTGCTGCCTGGGGGAATAACCCGAACGCCGATCACTGCGCGCCAAGGCGTGCCGCTGGCGTGTTCTACGCTGGGTGGAATGGATCGGACGCAGCGGCGTGGCCCTGCAAGTGCGGTCCGACGGCTGTCGCCCACCGGGCGCATGTGTTTGCGGGCCATCTTCCCGATGAGCGGCCAGAAGCGGACCGGCAAATATCCCGCTTACGATATAATGAGCATGCTGCATGCGCTCAAAGTATGTGGATTTTCATGACGAGAATACGCGCTGACTCGCGTCGCATGTCTGGTCGTTAAACCCAGCGGTGCTGCTTCCAGCTTGTCAAATTTAAGCGATATCCATGCCGCCCCACCCACTGAAGACGCCATGACCGCGTTCGTGCCCGAGCTTGCGTCATGGCGTCAAACGGCTCGCGCAGCCGAGTTTTCGGATCATGGTTAGGATCGCTTGAAAAACCTCCTCTAACTTACTTCTAGACCAAAATTACTTCTTGACCAAAATGAACCTCGATCGCCGCTCTACACTTGCCGACGTCGCCCGCCTGGCGGGTGTATCGCTGGGCAGTGCCTCACGTGCCCTTTCCGTTCCCAACGAGGTCAAGCCGGCGACCCTTGCAAAAGTCCAGCAGGCGGTCGCCCAGCTGGGATACGTCCGCAATGGCGCCGCCCAGGCCTTGGCGTCCCGGCGGACACGAACGGTGGCCGCGATCTATCCTACGTTGAGCAATCCGATTTTTTCCATTTCCATTAACCAGCTTCAGCAAACGTTATGGAAAGGTGGCTACCAATTGCTGGTGGCAAGTCATGAGTACGAGCCTCAACGAGAAATCGACCTGTTGCGCACTATTGTTGAGCGCGGTGTGGACGGCGTTGTTCTGGTTGGTACCGATCATTCGCATGACGTGTATGAATTGGTGCGTCAGTATGCGCTGCCCTACGTTTTGACCTGGTCTATTGACGATTCAAGGTATCCGCATCGCGTGGGCTTCTCCTACTTCGACGCTGCCTATGAGATGGCCAAAGCAGTCGTTGAAAGCGGTCATACGCGTATCGCTTTGTGCAACGGCTTCGAAGTCAGTAACGAACGCGCGCGGGCCCGGGCTGCAGGAACACGGGCAGCCATCAAGGCCGCAGGAATTTCCTTTCGGCAAGATTGGGTAACGGAGCAGCCCTTTAACTTTGAAGGTGGCCGCGAAGCGGTTAGACGTTTCATGGGCAGCGAAGACTGCCCGACCGTGTTGATCTGCGGTACGGACCTGCAAGCGATTGGCGCCATCGATGAGTGCCGAATCCGTGGCATCCGGATCCCCGAGGACTTATCGATCACGGGCTTCGACGACATTGAGCATGCCGCTATCGTCGTTCCGCCACTGACCACGGTGCATGTGCCCACCGAAAAAATAGGTGTCCTTGCCGCCCAGCGCATCGTCGAACTGATCGAGGGAAGGGAGATGCCCGTTTTTACGCCTCTTGAGACAACTATTGTCGTTCGGAAGAGCCTGCTTTCGATTAAAGAGCATTAAGGCCCAGCTGGGATTTTACAAAAATGGGTCGTCAGGCACGCTCGAACGCGCGTAGTCATAGGTAGCTGACGCCAAGTGTTGGCGCCGCAGGGAGGTTGAGGCTGCAGTTCCCAGGCAAGAAATCATCCACCCGATTGACGGGATGGTCGCAATATGCGTTTGGACGTGACGCGGCCAGGCTTCGGGGGCGAGATCGTTCAGCTTGGACGTGCCGATCAGCGAGTTGATCGCGGCGGCGCGCTGCCCGCCGCTATCGGTGCAGGTGATCAGGTAGTTGCTGCGGCCGATGCCGCCCAAGTCCCGACAGCGCCGCCAACACGCTCATTGGAAGCGCTTCAAATTTGCCGAATTCGTGATAAAACTTGATGGTTTTCTGACGCGCGGAAGCGGGCACTGGTGCTACCATCGACGCATCATGGAAACGAGAGGGGCCAGCGCAGTGGGCACGACGATGATCGAAATGGGCATGGCGAGCGCCATTGACGGACACTACTCGCAAGGGGCCGCCGCGACGGGCGAGGGTAGCGTGTCGTCCACCCGCGCCGATTGCGCCCACTTCTTCGCCCTGCACAGCATCTCCGCGCCCAGCGCCCTGTTCGCCGACCTCGGCGACACTTTTTATTTCGCCAAGAACCGCGCCGGCCAATTCGTCTGGGGCAATCGCCTGCTGCAGGAAAAGCACGGCCTCGCCTATCTCGACGACATCATCGGTAAGTCCGACCACGACTTTTTCCGCCGCGACATCGCCGATCGCATCCGGGCGGACGACCTGGCCGTGATGGACAACGGCGTCCCTGTCAAGAACAAGCTCGAAGTGATAGGCGGCCCCCACGGCGAACCGACCTGGTTGTTGACCACCAAGGCGCCCATCCGCGACGCCCGGAGCAAGGTCATCGGTATCGAAGGCTTCAGCCGCGACGCCCAGCGCGCCCCCGACATCATGGCGCCCTGCCACCCCTTCCGCAACTGCATCGAGTACCTGCAGGTCCACTTGACGCAGGACGTCAGCATCGAGCACTTGGCGCGCCTGTCCTGCATGTCGCTGTCCAGTTTTGAGCGAAAGTTCAAGCTGCATTTCTCGCTCACGCCCACCCAGTTCATCCTGCACATGAAAGTGCACGAGGCTTGCCGCCTGCTGGCCGGCGCCCAGAGCATCGCGCTGGTTGCGCAGGCGACTGGCTTCGGCGGCCAAAGTTACTTCACCAAGAAATTTCGCAGCGTAGTTGGCATCACGCCCAAGCAATACCAGCTCTCGCTGGTCGCCCGCGCCCAAGCCAGCGCTGCCAACTGCCCCCCCACCCCTTCACCAGGAGACAACCATGCGACAAGACGATAGGGACGGCGCCAACGGACGGCGCCGCGCATTGCTGCTAGTGGCCGGCCTTTGCGGCCTGGCCGCCAACGCCGACGCGTTCGCCGCGCTCGCGGCTGGCCGGCGCAGCCCCCCTCTGCTGGCGCCCGACGCGCTGGCGCTCACCGCAGTGCTTGCCGAGATCGTCATCCCCGCCACCGACACGCCCGGCGCGCTGGCCGTCGGCGCCCACCTGACGATAGACCACATGCTGCGCAACTGCGCCACGGCGGCGACCCGGAACCAGTTCAAGGCCGGTCTGGCCAGCCTCGACGCCGCCGCCCGTGCGCAGGGTGGGCGCCACTTCCGCGCCCTCGCGCCCGCGCGCCAGCGGGCGCTGCTGCGTGCGCTCGACGCCGGCGCAGCGCCGTTCACGCCGGCCGACCGCGCGTTCTTCGCCCTGTTCAAGTCTTACACCCTGTTCGCCTACTACACCTCGGAAGCCGGCTCTACGCTCGAACTGGCGTATCTGCCGGTGCCCGGCGGTTTCACCGGCAACTTCCCCGTCCGCAAGGACACCCGCACCTGGACCATCTGACATGACGCAGCCATCATCGTTCTACATCAAGCAAAGCGCCGAACAATTCGACGCCATCGTCGTCGGCTCGGGCATCACCGGAGGCTGGGCCGCCAAGGAACTGTGCGAGCGCGGCCTGCGCACGCTCATGGTCGAGCGCGGCCGTCCGGTCGAACACCGCAGCGATTACATCGGCGAGGGCGTCGATGAATGGAAGCTGCCCAACCGTGGCCTGGTCGATGAAAAACTGGCCGCCGACCAGTTCGCCGAACAGCGCAAATGCTACGCCTTCGACGACCACACCAAGCACTTTTTCAACAACGACCGCGACATGCCCTACAGCACGCCGGAGGACCGCCCGTTCAGCTGGATACGCGGCAACCAGCTGGGTGGCAAGTCGCTGATGTGGGCGCGCCAGTCCTACCGCTGGAGCGATCTCGACTTTGGCGCTAACGCGAAGGACGGCCACGGCGTCGACTGGCCGATCCGCTACGCCGACCTGGAGTCGTGGTATGGCCATGTCGAGCGCCACGTCGGCATCAGCGGCGCGCGCGAGAACATGGCCGTGTTGCCGGACAGTGAGTTCCTGCCGCCGTTCGAATTCAACACCGTCGAAGCGGCCATGAAGAAGAAGTTCGACGCCGCCTTCGCGCCGGCGCGGATGATCATGGGCCGCTGCGCCCACCTGACCGTGCCCAACGAACAGCACCTGGCAATGGGCCGGGGTAGCTGCATGGCGCGCAATATGTGCCAGCGCGGCTGCTCGTTCGGCGCCTATTTCTCGACCCAGAGCTCGACCCTCCCGGCGGCGGCGGCCACGGGCCGCCTGAGCATCGCCACCAATGCCATCGTCCATAGCGTACTGTACGACGCCAAGACCAACCGCGCCACCGGCGTGCGGGTGATCGACGCCGAAACGATGGAGACGCGCGAGTTCCACGCCAAGGTGGTGTTCCTGTGCGCCTCGACGCTGGGCAGCACGCAGGTGTTGCTCAATTCGACGTCCGAGGCCTTCCCGACCGGGCTGGGCAACTCGTCGGGCGTGCTCGGCCACTACCTGATGGATCATTTGTTCGGCGCTGGCGCATCTGGCCGGGTCGAAGGCTACGAGAGCGATTATTACAAGGGCCGCCGTCCGACCTCGCCGTATATTCCGCGCTTCCGCAACGTGACCGAGCAGCACCCGGAGTTCTTGCGCGGCTATTCGCTGTCGGGCCGGGCCTCGCGCGAAGGTTGGATGGGGCGGGGCGACAAACCCGGCTTTGGCAAAGACTACAAGGCCATTATACGCACGCCCGGCGAGTGGCGCTTCGGCCTCAATGGTCAGGGCGAGATGCTGCCGCGCTACGAAAACATGGTCAGCCTGCATCCGACCAAGAAGGACAAATGGGGCATGCCGCAGTTGCACATCGATTGCACCTACTCGGCCAACGACGACAAGATGCGCGCGGACATGGCCGACACGGCCGCCAACATCCTCGAGTCGCTGGGTGTGAAGGACGTGCAGAAATCGATCAAGACCACCGAGCAGTGGGCGCCGGGGCTGTCGATCCACGAGATGGGCACGGTGCGCATGGGGCGCGATCCGAAGACTTCCATGCTCAACGGCCACAACCAGGCGCACGACGTGCCCAACCTGTTCGTCACCGACGGCGCCAGCATGTGCTCCAGCGCTTGGCAAAACCCGTCGCTGACCTTCATGGCCCTTACCGCGCGCGCTTGCGCCTACGCCACCGAGCAGCTCAAGCTCGGCAAACTCTAAGGAAGCGCCCGATGAACCAGCTCCATTTTCCACACTGCGCCGGTCGGCCGGGCTGGGCTTCGAAGGCGTAGTGTTCGCCGGCAGGTCCGGACACTACGACGCCGCCAGCGGTGTCAAGGCTTTCCTCGACAACACCGGCCGCGGCCCGCCTGCGTCATCAGCCATTCGTGCAAGGGGCGGTTGGCGTCGGCCAACTCAGGCGCGCTCGATCGCACACTAAGCGTTGTCGATGTTTCGACCGCATAATTTTTGAAGCGATTTATATTTCATGCGCTGAGGCTCGACACGGCGTAGTAATTTATCGATTTGAGATGTCTTGATGGTGGTGCTCGCTACGCTGGATCAAATCGCCAATCCCTAGCTACCAATGACTTTGTTGGTTAATAAACACACTCCAATGTTCATGGATCGCGGCGTATGAAAAGTTCTTGACAGGCTTATGATATATTCATAAACTAAAAAATGAAACGCTTCATAAAATCCATCGAAGGTAGCGGCGAGTTGATCACTTCGACGTAGATCAACCGTCCGCAGCGGTAGATTCCGCCATAGTAAGCAAGAATAAAAGTCGCCCGTAAGGTTCTTAAAGAGCTGTATTTTTCATAAAATCTAAAAATGAAGCGCTTCAAATATAATCCAAGAGAGCGCTGGCTGGTTAAGAAGAGCAAGGTTGATGGCGAGGCGGTCTGCCGTTTGCCCAGGACGTCCTAGCCGACGCGATTGGCTTACGCATGGTTTTTCGTCTGCTCCGGCTACGTCTTGTTTTTTGGCATGAGATGCGCCTGAATGTACCGCGCGTCCAGTGCTTGTTCCACGCATTAGCACAGCCTCCCGTGCCAGGGTGGCTGCCGGCCCGTCGCTTTGTTTCGCGGCGGGCCGGGGCCGCGCAGTAACCCTGCAACGACGTAACAGGTCCGGCCGTACTGGGCAGCGCTGCCGCCCGGTCGACGTTTTCACCGCAGAAGGCATTACCCGCAAGTAAAACAATGAAGTTCTACAATGAAGTTCTAAATTGGGGATGAAACCATGATTGAGCAAGTAACCTTTAAAAAAACCGCGACCGCCTCGGCTGTCGCCGCTGCCCTCGCGATTCAAGGTGGCGTAGCGCTGGCGCAGACTGCTCCCGCCGAAGACCGCGGCCAGATCCAGGAAGTGATCGTCACGGCGCAGCGGATTGCGCAACCGGCATCGAAGACGCCGCTGTCTCTGAGCGTGCTGTCGGGAGACGAGCTCAAGCAAGCCGGCGCTGTCAACGCGAGCAGCCTGACCGAATTGGTACCGAACGTCCAGATCGCCAACAATGGCGGCGCGACCGTGATTAACATCCGCGGCGTGGTCAGCATGGATACGACTGAAAAGGGCGACCCGTCGGCTTCCTTCAATGTCGATGGCGTCAACCTGGCCCGTCCGCAATCGGCTGGTCTGGCTTTCTATGACCTGGAACGGGTCGAAGTGCTGCGTGGCCCACAGGGTACCTTGTACGGACGCAACGCCACCGCCGGCGCGATCAATTTGATCTCCAACAAGCCGGTCGACAGGTTCGAGAGCAGCGCTGCCTTGGAAGTGGGCAACTACGACAGCTTGAAGTTCGACGGCATGGTCAACGCCAAGGTCGACAACACCTTGTCCGTTCGCGCCGCCGTCTCCAGCAGCAAGCATGACGGCTATCTGCGCAACACGCGCGGCTATCGCACCGACTACGATGACGACGATTCGTTGTCCGGCCGTTTACAGGGCTTGTTCAAGTTCACACCCGACATGTCGCTGCTCGTCAGTGCGGACGCCAGCTCGCTCAAGGGCTCCGGTCCCGGCCAAGTGCTCTACACCACTTACCGCGACAAGCGCGGCGCCGCCCAGCGCACCAACGCGCCAAGCGTGCAAGGCCTGTACGATAATAGAGCGCACGGTGTGATGGGGGAGTTCAAGGCCAACACCGGCATAGGCGAAGTTACTTACCAGGCGGCGCACCGCTATTTCAAGCGCGACGAAGATTGGCCGCAAGGCGTGGAGCGGCCCGGTCAGCCCGACTTCCACCAACTTAATCTTGCCAACTATAGTCAAACCTCGCACGAGTTGCGCCTGGCTTCGACGTTCGGACTTTGGAGGACGATCGGCGGGCTTTACTGGTTCAAGGAGGTGTCGAATGTCGGCGCGTATCAGATAAACCGCCCATCGCTTGGCGCGCAGAACTTTGTCCAGAGCCCGGTTCATAGCAATTCGAAGGCGGCGTTTGGCGAGGCCACCTACAGCGTCACGCCTGACATGCATCTGATCGCCGGCATTCGCCGCACCAACGACGACAAGTCGCGTAGAGGCGCCACCACAGTCTACGATCCGGTCGACCCCACCAAGTTCGTCACCACGGTCAACGACGCGGCTGTCAGTTATGCCCAGACCACCGGTCGGATCGGTGTCGACTACCAGCTCGACAAGCGCACCATGGTCTATGCCACGCTGTCGACCGGCTACAAGGCGGGCGGCTTCAATGACGGCAGCCTGGCCACCCGCTCAGCGTCGGTCCTTTATTACAACCCGGAGCGCCTGACCTCCCTCGAGCTCGGCGTCAAGGGGCGTTTCCTCGATGGCCGCCTGCAAGTGAACGCCGACGTCTTTTCCTATGCCTACAAGGATCAGCAACTGAGTTCGGTCGCCGTCAATCTTGCCACGGGCGCCACCTCCTCGTTTACGCTCAACGCCGCCAAGTCTGAAGTTAGGGGGCTGGAAGTGGAGGGCAAGTACGCCATCAGCAGCGCTGGGCGGATCAATTTCTCCGGCACCTATCTGGACGCCCACTTCAAGGACTACAAGCCGACCGCGACCATCGACTGGTCCGGCGTCAGCCTTGAAAAGTCGCCCAGGACCACCTTCGGCCTGGGGTACTCGCACACCTTCGACATGGAGAGCGGCGCTTCCTTGACGGCTTATGCCGGCACCCGTTTCAGCGCTTCGTACGTCCTCAACGACTATGGCAACAGGCTTCAAGTCACCCAGGATGCGTTCCACAAGAGCGACGTCAACCTGAGCTACTCGCCGGCGAGCCTCAAGTGGAGCGTGCAAGCGTATATGCGCAATATCGAGAATAAGACTGTGATGCAGGGTTATACCGGTACCAGCGTCGTGCGTGGCCCGGCGCTGGCGAACCTGGCGCCGCCGCGTACCGCCGGCGTTCGCTTGGTCGCCTACTTCTAAGTCGTATTGACGGTGCCTACCCGGATTGCCAACACTCCGCGCGGCGTCCACGGCTTGATGCTGTTCGTGGACGGAGAAGGCACCGTCTGCCAGCCATACGTATCAAGGAGGTGTACGAGGTTGGCGAAAAACGCATGATGTAAGTTAATGAGACCATGGTGATTGCCAGGTAGGTTTGGGGCTGCTCGCCCAACACGACGTGGTGGGCGTTCTGCGTGAACAATTGAGCACGCGTGCCGTCGAGATCGAGCACCTTAAGCTGCATATCGCCAAATTGTGGCGCATGCATTTCGGCCGCAAGTCAGAAAAGCTCGATCACCAGATCGAGCAACTCGAATTGCAGATGGAAGACTTGCAGGCCGACGAGGCCGAGGCGGCGCGCAAGAAATCGATGCGCCGGCCGTTGCCTGATCATTTGCCGTTATACAAGAAGCGATGGGACCTACGTCCGCAGGAACTATCGGAGCAAGTAGGCAGTAGCGCTTCTCAGCAAGGTGCGCGATGCCCGTCGACGAAACGAAGTGCTCCCTTGCCCTCCAGCGCGCCTTCAATGACCCGTCATGAGGTAGTCGTGAACGCGCGAGATGTGATGTTGAATCTGACGCTCTTTGTTTTTCGGTAAACCAGGGAAGTGCGAATCATTATGGTTCTGAAGATAATCGTTAAGATCCGCGTTTGCACCGAACTCAGCTGGCCGGCCGTGGTACTCCGCAGCGAAGTCGGGGGCGCGGCCAACTTTTTCGGTCCGCTAGGATTTGGGCGCAGCTTCATGCGGACCGCGCGATTCCGCCCTCCATGCTGCTGCGAATACGCTGGACTTCCTGATTGGCCATGAGTAAAGCATCATCCTCGTTTTTTGCCTTGCCGCCGGCGACAAGCATCCGCGCATATGCCGCCGCGTGGTTGATAGCGCCGTTTTCCTCTAGGGACTTAATACCGTGGTACGTGTCGTTAGCGCCAGTGATGACACCGCGACCTGTTTTTCCGATTGCCATGTGAACTCCTTTTAAATGGCTGTTTGATAGGAGAACCAAGTATGACAATCCAGACTCAGTCATCAC
This sequence comes from uncultured Duganella sp., assembly GCA_963513825.1. GTDB lineage: Bacteria > Pseudomonadota > Gammaproteobacteria > Burkholderiales > Burkholderiaceae_D > Rugamonas. The sequence continues at coordinate 48,957 of CAUPRW010000017.1, read as the reverse complement.
CGTAACGCATTCACCGAGTGCCCCAAAAGAAAAATCATATGTGGCATGTGCTTGTTTTGAGGCAGAAATTGCTTCCGTAGACTCATTAATTACTGCTATGGCGAGCTATTTTGGCTTGAAGAGCGATAGGCTTGGCAAACGGATGATTCGCAGAAGAGTCAACGCTTCAATGCGCACACCCTGGCCGCTTGCCGATTTCTTCGGCCGACCTTAGGCGTATGTAGTAGTTTAGCCGCTTTATTTCACCGGCGCCGTAGCCCGCTCCAGTTCATCCAGCCAGCGAATAGCTTGTTCTCGACTGGATCCGCACATATCTTCGGATGGTTGCAGTCCACCGCAAAATGCAGGTCTCTCAGGCTTACCAAAGACGCCGCATCTATTGTCTTCGTTGAGTTGGATACACCTGACTCCAGCAGGTTTCCCGTTTGGCATTCCCGGTATCGGACTCGTAATCGAGGGGGCGATGCAGCACGCCCCGCAGTTGTCGCGGCAGTTCATGGCGTTCAGTCGACCAGCGGCTTGCCGTCGGACATGCCTGGCATCGCGTTGGAGAGAGGGGCGGTAAAGGTCATAGGGCCGGTATTTTACCCGGCTTTGCCGGCGGCCAGCCAGTTCGCGACGCGTTCGGCCACCCAGGCGCCGTCGTCGAGCGGCAGGTCGTGGCCGGCGTCGGGATGCTGGTGGTGCTCGGCTTGCCAGGCCCCGGCCAGCCGGCGCGAGCAGTTCGGATCGACCAGCTGGTCGCCGGCGCCGCTGAGCACCAGCAGCGGCGCGGCCGGGCGCGCGGCCGGCGCGCGGAAACGCGCCGCCGACCACAGCTGGCGCAGCGCGTTGGCGCGCGTGACGGGAAACTCGCGCTGGTAGCCAAGCCAGCGTTGCAGCAGGCCGGCGCGCTCGGCCGCGTCGCCGTGGCGGCTGGTCAGGCGCAGGATCAGCCGCTCCTGGTCCTCGACGCCGCCGTCGAGCAGTTGGCGCACGATGGCCGGGTAGTTTTGCCAGCGCAGCCGTTGATAAAAGCGGCTGTGCGGACGCATGCTGGTGTTGATCAGCACGCAGCGGGTGATCTCGCCCGGATGGCGGCTGGCCCATTCCACCGCGACCATGCCACCCAGCGACAGCGCCAGCAGCGAGTACGGCGGCGGCAGCCCGCGCGCCAGCAGGTCCCGGCGGCAGAACGCCACCATCGCCGCCACCGTGGTCGGACTGCGCAACGCGTGCCGCGTGCCGTTGCCGGGCAGGTCGGGCGTGACGACGTCGGCGCCAAGCACGGCCTCGGCCAACTGGCCGGGAAAGCGTCCCCAATGGCGCTGCTCGCGCATCAGCCCGCGCAGCAACACCCAGGTGCCGGCGCCGGCGCCCACGCCGTCCACGGATGCGTTCACCGGCGCGCTCCCGGCGCTGTTCACGAGTGATACCACTGCGACAGCGCGCGCCGGTGCTGCACCTTGCGCGCCAGGCCTTCCGGCGTCCAGCGCCCGTGGCTGTTGGCGGCGCGCATCAGGAAGTCGAACCACACCAGGTGGCGCCGCAGCACCCGCTGCAGCCGGTGCGCGGCGGTCGGGTTGAAAAAGGCGACGCGGTCGAAGATCTGGCGCGGATTTTTCTTCACCCACAGCCACGAGCCCATCTCCAAGGTCAGCGGCAGGAACACGCGGTCGCTGCCGGTGGTGCCGTTCAGGTAGAGGTAATCCCACAGGTCGCCGTGGGTGCGGTACTGGCGGCTTTGCGGCTCGAACACGTAGTTGTGGTTGGGATAGCTCTGGCTGAACAATTCCTCCAGCGCGCCGATGTCGGCCAGGTGTGGGATCGGCGTGGCCGTGTGCGCGTGCGGAAACCAGATGCGGTCGCGCAGGCCGAAGCCGGAATGGCAGTCGAGCGCCATGCTGAACTGGCGTGTCAGCAGCTCGCGCGACACCAGGTCGCACACGGCCTGGCTTTCTGGCTCCATCGGCGCGCCGGCCACGCCGCGATACCACGGCAGGTGGTGGCTGTAGCGCTGGCCGCCGAGCATGAACGGCACTTTTTCCACCGCGCTCAGCGGCGCGTTGCGCATAAGGTCGACGCCCTGCGGATTGCAGCGCGTGGCCTGCCACATGCCGCCGGGATTGACCAGGGGCATGAACACCAGCCGCATCGATTCGAGCTGCTGGTGCAAGGTGCTATCCCAGCGCAGCCGCGCCAGCAGGCTTTCGAGGAACGACAGGATCACTTGCGTGCCGATGCGTTCGAGGCCGTGGATGCCGCCGAAAAAGCCCAGCGCCGGCACGTCCGGACTTGGATTGCCCAGCGCGATCGTATAGACGGGAAATTGGCGGCCGTCCATGGCCACGGTGCAAGGGGTGGCGACTTCCAGATGGCGCCCGCCTTCGTCGATCAGACGTTTCAGGGTGATCAGCTCGGGCAGGTTCTTCTCTGGCATGGACGCGGCGGCGAATGGGTGGGACCGCCAGTGTAGCCCACTCGCGGGACGTTTGCGACGGCTTAAATATTGCTTTGTGCTTAATGTTATGCTCCGGGAATATTGTGACATCAATTCACACCGGGAGCCTCAGCATGACAAGATTGACAGCACTTCGCACCGCCCTTGCCGCCAGCGCCCTGCTGGCGCTGGCCAGCGCCCCCGCGCTGGCGCAGAACGGCGTTTCCAACCACACGCCGTCCGACAAGATCTCGCTTGGCACCCTGTCGATCCTGGCCGCGCCGGTGGTGAGCGTGGCCGCCTCCGGCGCTGGCGACTCCTCCGGGCCGGCCGCCGGATCGGGCGCGCTGGTGCTCGGCGGCGCCTACGTCGTCAGCGGTGTCGGGCAAAGCGTGGCGGACGGCGTCGAGGTGGTGCTGACGTCGGTCGGCTCGGCGGCCAAGCTGTCGGTCAAGCTGGCCGGCAAGACGGTGGACGCGATCGGCCTGTCGGTGGGCACGACGGTGCAGGTGGTGTCCGCAACGACCGGCACCTTGCTGGTCGCCTCGGGCAAGGTGGTGGCCTTCATCCCCAACGCGCTGGGCGAGGCGCTGTTGTCGCAAAAACGCTTGCCGCCGCAATGAGCGCGCGCACTGTGTCGGGCGCGGCGGGGCGGATCGCCCTGGCGAGCGCCCTCGCGGGCGCGCTGTTGGCCGCCGCGCCGGCCCATGCCGGGCGGTCGTGCGAAGAGCATCCCGTCACGCAGGCCGCGCTCACCGATGCGCTGGCCACCGGCCAGGCGCTGCGCGCCGCGCTCGACGCCACCGGCGGCGACGTCGCGGTGATCGCGCGCCAGGGGCAGGACTTGTCCAAGTACGACTTGAAGTACAGCCATGCCGGCCTGGCCTTCCGCGGCGGGCCGGGCCAGCCCTGGCGCGTGTATGAACTGCTCAACGAATGCGGCACCGCCGATTCCGCGTTGTGGGTCGACGGGCTGGCGAATTTTTTCCTCGACAATCCGTTCACGCTCGATGCGCTGGTGCTGGTGCCGCCGCCGAAACTGGCGACCAGGCTGGGCGAGGTGCTGCGTGACCCGGCCGCCTTGCACGGTTTCCACGGCAAGCGCTACAACATGGTGGCCTATCCGTTCTCGACCAAGTACCAGAACTCCAACCAGTGGGTGCTCGAGGTGCTGGCCGCGGCCGAGGCCAGCGATGTGCGCATCCGCACCCGCGAGCAGGCGCAATCGTGGCTCAAGATGGTTGGCTACACGCCGACCGAGATGCGCATCGGCCCCATGACGCGGCTCGGCGGGCGCGTGTTCAAGGCCCATATCGCCTTCGACGACCATCCGAGCGGGCTGCGCTTTTCCGACCGCATCAACGCCGTTACCGTCGATTCGATGCAGGCCTTCCTGCGCGGACGCGACGAGGGCTGGCGCGTGCAGGAGCTCAAGGGCCGCCGCTAAGCCCTTGCGGTTCGCCGTACAACTGGCCGCACACCAGCGCGATTTGCGCGCGCAGCCAGCGCTGGGCCGGATGGGCGTCGTTGCGGCGGTGCCAGTGCAGCACGAACGGCACCGGCGCCAGATCGAGTTCGGCCGGCAGGGGCAGCACCGCCAGCGCGCCGCGCAGGCCGCTGGCGCCGACCACGCCGGCCATCAACGTCGCCAGCAGGACGCCGCCGGCGACGATGGCCGGCGCGGCGTACATCTGCGGCAGCGCGATCGCGATGTCGCGCTGGCGCCCCAGTTGCGCCAACCGCACGTCGACATGGCCGACGCCGTCGCCCTCGGGCGAGACCAACAAGTGTTGATACGACAGGAAGTCCTCGAGCGACAGCGCGGTTTGCCGCGCCAGCGGGTGGTGCTGGCCGGCGACGCAGACAAAGCGCTCCTCGAACAGCGGCAAGGTCGGAATGCGCGGCGTGCTGCCGCCCGGCACACCGATGGCGGCGTCGACCTCGCCGGCGTCGAGCAGGTCGACCGCGTCGCCGCGCGCGCTGAAGGCGCGCACCTTGAGCGTGACGCCGGGCGCCAGCCGCGCCAGCCGCTCGAGCAGCGCCGGCAGCACGACGAAGGCCGGATGGTCGGACAGGCCGAGCGTCAGGCGCAGCGTCGACTTGAGCGGGTCGAAGGCCTGGGTGAAGTCGAGCGTGCGCTGGATGGCGGCCAGCGCCTCGCCCAGCGGCAACGCCAGCTCCAGCGCGCGCGGCGTCGGCTGCAGACCGGCCGTGCTGCGCACGAACAGCTCGTCCTTCAACAACAGCCGCAGGCGGGCCAGCGCCGCGCTCATGGCCGGCTGCGTGCGGCCGATGCGCACGCCCGCGCGCGTGACGTTGCGTTCGCACATGAGCGCGTCGAAGGCGACAAGCAGGTTGAGGTCGATGCCATGTAAATCCATGGCGTGGATGATACTGTATATCCATTATCGATTGGAATTGCGTGGCCGGGATTGCTACAGTGGCCGGGTCAACCACCACATCGAAAGCACACCATGACCATGCAGGACAACGGCCTGACCCAGGCCCAGCAGCAAGCCATCGAAAACCTCTACCGCGCCTTCAACGACAACAACCCCGATCTGCTCGACCTGGCGCTGGCCGCCGATTGGGACGATATCCCGCTCGGCCCCGGCCAGCAGCCGGGCCGGGCCGGCATGAAGCCGGTGATCGGCCTGTTCACCACGGCCTTCCCGGATGTGAAGATCACCGTGCTCGACATGTTCGGCCTGGGCGGGCGCGCCGCCGTGCGTGCGCGCATCACCGGCACCCACCTCGGCGAATTCTTCGGCATCGCCCCGACCGGCAAGCCGATCGCCATCGCCATCCACGAATTCCACGAGCTGTCGGCCGACCGCGTCACCCGCACCTGGCACCTGGAAGACTGGTTCGGCATGCTCAACCAGGTGGGCGCCTGGCCGCCCAAGGCGGTCTGACCACTTTAAATTGTGGTCTGATAGGTAAACGTTTAATAAGTGCTTGACGTAATCGTCGACCTTGCCTAGCCTTCGTATCGGAGATTCAATTACCGATATAAATAGAAAGGTTGATAATGAAGCAATTCCCTCGCCGATTGACCCTGTTGGTCGCCGCCGTGCTCGCCGCCGGCGCCGTCCACGCCGACGGCCCGTTCCGCAACACCGACAACAAAAGCGCCAACGATGCCGGCGAGGGCACTTATCCGGTGCCGTACAAAAAACCGACCGAGGCCGAGATCGTCGGCGCGCTCGAGCGCGTGCGCGGCTACATCGACAGCATCACGCCGACGCGCATCGTCGACAAGGCCACCGGCAAGCCGATCACCGACCTCAATAAACCGGTGGCCGGCGCCGTGTTCGAGAAGTCGCCGGGCGACTTCGGGCTGATGGTCTACGAAATGGGCGTGATCCATTCCGGCCTGATCAAGGCGGCCGAGGTCACCGGCGACAAGCGCTACACCGACGTCACGCGCCGCCACCTGCAGTTTTTCAAGGACACGCAGCCGTACTTCCGCGCGCAGGAAAACCAGTTCAAGCTGGGCCGCGACAACAGCTTCGCCCGCTTCCTGGAGCCGCGCTCGCTCGACGACAGCGGCTCGATGTGCGCCGCGCTGGTGCGCGCGCGCTTCGCCAAGGTCGGCCCCGACCTCAAGGGCATGATCGACACCTGCAGCAACTACGTGCAGAAAAAGCAGTACCGGCTCGACGACGGCACCTTCGCGCGCCAGCGTCCGCAGGCCTCGTCGCTGTGGGCCGACGACATGTACATGGGCATTCCGGCGCTGGCCGAGATGGGCCACCTGACGGGCGACAAGGCCTGGTTCGACGACGCCGCCTCGAACGTGCTGACGATGGCGCAGCACCTGTACAACGAGCGCAACGGCCTGTTTACGCACGGCTGGAACGCCAACAACCCGGACGCGCCGCGCTTCTACTGGGCGCGCGCCAACGGCTGGGCGGTATTGTCGATGAGCGATTTGCTCGACGTGCTGCCGAAGGACCATCCGGCCTATCCGAAGGTGCTGGTGCAATTGCGCGCCAGCCTGCGCGGCATCGCCGAGCTGCAATCGGGCACCGGCCTGTGGCATCAAATGCTCGACCGTAACGACTCCTACCTGGAAACCTCGGCCACCGCGATCTTCGTCTACGTGCTGGCGCATTCGATCAACCAGGGCTGGATCAGCCCGACGACCTACGGCTCGGTGGCCCAGGCCGGATGGATCGGCCTGAGCACGCGCATCAACGCCAAGGGACAAGTGGAAGGCACCTGCGTCGGCACCACCTTCGCCAGCGACCAGGTGTACTACTACAACCGTCCGGTCAGCGTCGACGCCATGCACGGTTACGGTCCGGTGCTGCTGGCCGGCGCCGAGATGGTCAAGCTGCTCAAGAACCCGGCGTTCGACATCCAGCACAAGCTGCGCACCTACCACTACATGCCGCGCGAGAACGGCTCGAAGATCAGCGAGCACTGATCTTGCTCCACGCCCGGCCACGCGGCCGGGCGTTTCAGGCCCGCCCCGCCTTAGCTGCGGTACAGCGGGTTGGAGGCGACGTACACCGTCACCTTTTGCTTGACCGTGCCGGCCGGCGCGATCTTCGACAAATCAAACGACGTTTCGTGGTGCAGGGTCAGGAAGTGCCAGGTGAAGCTGGCGCCGTTGACCTTGAACTCGACCGTCTCGCCGTTTTCCACGCGCACGTGCTTGGTTTTTTCCGTGATAACGATGTGGCGGTGGGCCGCCGTCGCCGGCGCGCTGCTGCCGTATTTCCCGGTGATGGCCGTGTTGGTGGCGCCGGTGGCGGCGAAGGCGCTGGCGGCCGTGGCGAACAGGGCGGCGGTCAGGGCGGCGGTGCGGATCGATTTAAACATAACGGTGATTCCTTCAAAGTGTGCGACAGGTGGGTCCATAGGTGCGGACAGGTTTGCCGGCAGCGTTCAATGTGCTGCCGATGAACACAGTATGGGGATCTTGTCGAGGCACAAAATCTGCCGACCGGGGGGGAGGGCGTATGCCGGGTGGCGTATGCCGGTGATGTCCAGCCTTTGACGGAAAGCGGCCTGCGACCTGGCGGACTTCACCATCAAGAACTGTTTCGGCGGGTGAAGAGTGGCGACGACGGGAGAATGTTTCAATTGCATGCCGCGATACGGCGCAATGTTGCGATTGCCTGCTGCTATACTCAAAAGGACATGAAAAAAGCCCTGCTGATCCTGCTGATGATGGTGCTGCCGCTGCAAGCGTTTGCCGCGGCGGAGCGCAATCTGCTGCACGTCCTGGGCGGCGGCAAAGGCCATGGAGCGGAGTTTGTCCTCAAACATATGGCCGAGCATGCCGATCATGTCGCGCACCATCACCACGATGACGATGACGATGACGACGGGGACGCCACCACCGGCGGCGCGCCGCACGTCGACAGCTCGCATAAATCGCTGCAACACCTGGCCGACTACGAGCAGGGGTGCGGCATGAACATCCTGCTGTTCGCCCCGACGGCGGCGGTGTTTCCGGATGCCGTGCACATCGCGCCCATCCCACGGCCGGACGTAGTTCCGGACCGCACCACCATTCCCCTGCTGCGACCGCCGCGCCAGCCCGCCTGAGCGCGGGCGCCATCCCATCGCCGTGACGCGTAGACGCCACGGCTAGCATTCCGCCCGCCGTACTGCATCCAGTTCAATCCTGCAGGGGCTTTCTATGCAAACCATATCTTTACGCGTGGGCGCGTGGGCGCGCGGCCGTGCGCCGCGCTTCGACGCCCGCCGTACCTTTTTACCTGCCGTGCTGGTGTCCGCCGCCGCGCTGGGTCATGCGGCCGAGGCGCCGTCCTTCGCCGAACTGCTGCGACAGTCGTCGGCCAACGCGCCACGGCTGCTGGAGCAGGCGGCCAATGTACGCGCCGCCGGCGCAGACGCGCGCCAAGCCACCGCCTGGCTCAATCCCACGCTCGGCGCCACGGCGGAAAACCTGGGCGGGCCCCGCTCCGGCGGCGTCAGCCAGCGGCAGGGCACCTATACCGTCACGCAGGTGTTTGAAATCGGCGGCAAGCGCTCGGCGCGCATCGAGGCCGAACAGCGCAAGGCCGATGCCGCCGGCACGCGCGAACGGCAAGCCCGCCTGGAGTTCGCCGGCGAACTGGCGCTCGCCTATGCCACCGCCGAGGCCATGCAACAGCGTAAGGAGGTCGCCGAGGACGAGGCCGCGCGCGCCGAAGACGACCAACGCGCCGCGCAGGCGCTGGTCCAAGCCGGCCGCGAGGCCGAGCTGCGGCTGGCGCAGTCGCGCGCCAGCGTGGCGGCGGCGCGGGCCGCCGTGGAATCGGCGTCGGCCGACGCCATCGAGACGCTTGAGCGCTTGTCGGCGCTGGCCGGTGCCGCCGAACCCTATACCCGCATTGATCATCCGTTCATGGTGGCGCTGGCCGCGCCGCGCCCCCGGGCCGACTGGACCCCGGACGATGCGCCCGCGCTGGGCAGCGCGCTGGCCGAAAGCGACGCCGTCGCCGCCCAGGTGAGGGTCGAGCAAACCCGCTCGATGCCCGATCTCGGCGTGACCGTCGGCATGCGCACCTTCGGCTGGAGCGGCGAGAAGGCGGCCACGGTCGGCCTGTCGGCGACCATTCCGCTGTTCGACCGCAATCAGGCCGGCATCGACGCGGCCAAGGAGCGCGCCACCAGCGCGGCCATGCGCCTGCGGGCGGCCCGGCTGGAAACGGCCGCCCGGCACCGCGCGGCGCTGGCGCAGCTCCAGGCGTCCGAGCGGCGCCTGTTGGCGGCCGAGCAGGGCGAGGCGGCCGCCGCCGACGCCTACCGCCTCGGCCGCATCGGCTACGACGCCGGCAAGACGCCGCTGCTCGAGCTGCTGGCCATCCGCCGCGCCCTGTCCGAAGCGAAAGCGGGCACCATCGAGGCCCGTCTGGGCCGCGTGCGCGCCGTCGCCACCCTTTCACTGGCCGAAGGCCGCAACCTGTTTGGAGACGCACCATGACGCAACCACAACGCCCGCAACCGGGTTGGCCGCTGGCCGCCGGACTGGCCGCCGTCGCCGCCGCGCTGGGCTTCGGCGCCGCCCATTGGCTGGCCGCGCCCACGGCCGACGCGCCGACGGCTGGCACCAATGCGCCTGCGGCGACAACGGCCGCTGCAAGGCCGGCAGCGGTCACCGCGCCGGCGGCGGCAACCGCCGCTGCCAAGCCGGCAACGGCCGATGCGCCGGCGGCACCGGCGTCCGCGCCGGCCGCCGCTGACGGCGACGCCGTCGAGATCAAGATCCCGGCCGACTACCTCGCCGCCGCCAGGATCGACGTCGAAGCGGTCGGCGATGGCGGATGGAAGGGCGAACTAATCACCTCCGGCACGGTGACGGCGCCGCCCAACAGCGAGGCGGTGGTCGTCGCCCGCGCCGCCGGCAACGTCACGCGCGTGCTGCGCCAACTGGGCGACACGGTGCGCGCCGGCGAGGCGCTGGCGCTGGTCGACTCGCCCGAGGCGGCGGCCATGGCCGCCGAGCGCGGCGTCGCCAACGCCCGGCTGGACCTGGCGCGCAAGAGCCACGCGCGCGAGGCGGGCCTGTTCGCGCAGGGCGTCACGCCGCGCCAGGACATGGAGGCGGCGCAGGCGGCGCTGGCGGTGGCCGAGGCCGAGGCGCGCCGCGCGGCGTCGGTGGCGCAGGCCGCGCACGTGGCGGCGGACGGCAAGTCGCTCGCCGTCGTCAGCCCGATCGGCGGCAAGGTCACCGCGCAGGCGGCCGCGCTGGGCGGTTTCGTCGCGCCGCAGACGGAGTTGTTCCGCGTGGCCGGCGACGGCCCGGGCCAGGTCGAGGCGTCGGTGGCGGCGGCCGATATCGCGCGCGTGGCCGTCGGCGACAAGGCGACCATCGTCGCCGCCGGCGGCGCCACCGTCGCGGCGACGGTGCGCTCGGTCACGCCCACCGTCGGCGGCGGCGCGCGCGCGGCCACCGTCGTGCTCACGCCGTCGGCGCGCGGGCTGGTCGTCGGCGAGGGCGTGCAAGCGCGCCTGCACCTGCGCGGCGCGGCGGCCGGCCTGGTGGTGCCGGAGGACGCGGTGCAGAATGTCGACGGCCACGACGTGCTGTTCGTGCGCACCCGGGACGGCTTCCGCGCGCGGCCGGTGCTGGTCGGCGCGCGCGGCGGCGGCGTGGCGCAGATCGTCTCCGGCGTCAACGCCGGCGAGCGGGTGGCCACGCGCAACGCCTTCCTGGTCAAGGCCGACATGATCAAGAGCGCCAGGGACGAATGATGATCGATTCCATACTTACCGGTTCGGTCCGTTCGCGCTGGATGATCCTGTTGCTGACGCTGGTGGTGGCGCTGGCCGGCGCCTGGCAGCTCAACCTGCTGCCGATCGACGTCACGCCCGACATCACCAACAAGCAGGTGCAGATCAACACCGTGGTGCCGACCCTCAGCCCGGTCGAGATCGAAAAACGCGTGACCTTCCCGATCGAGACCGCGCTCGCCGGCCTGAACGGCGTCGACAGCGTGCGCTCGTTCTCGCGCAACGGCTTTAGCCAGGTCACCGCCGTGTTCAAGGAGAGCGCTGACCTGTACTTCATGCGCCAGCAGGTGGCCGAGCGGTTGGCGCGCGCGCGGCCGGACCTGCCGGACGGCGCCTCGCCGCAGATGGGGCCGGTCTCGACGGGTCTGGGCGAGGTGTTCCACTACAGCGTCGAGTTCACCCATCCGGACGGCAAGGGCGCGCCGCGCGCGGACGGCAAGCCGGGCTGGCAGGCCGACGGCAGCTTCCTGACCGAACAGGGCGAGCGCCTGGCCGACCATGTCGCCCGGATGGCCTACCTGCGCACGGTGCAGGACTGGATCATCCGGCCGCAACTGCGCACCACGCCGGGCGTGGCCGATGTCGATTCGCTGGGCGGCTATGTCAAGGAGTTCGTTGTCGAGCCGGACCCGGCGAAGATGGCCGCGCACGGCGTCTCGCTGGACTCGCTCGCCGCCGCGCTGGAGGACGCCAACGTCTCGGTCGGCGCCAACTACATCCGCCGTTCGGGCGAGTCGCACCTGGTGCGCGCCGACGGCCGCCTCCGCACCAGCGACGAGATCGCGCGCGCCGTCGTCGCCACCCGCGGTGGCGTGCCGGTGACGGTGGCCCAGGTGGCCACGGTCAACGTCGGCGGCGAGCTGCGCGCGGGCGCTGCCAGCCGCGACGGCCACGAGACCGTGGTCGGCAGCGCGCTGATGCTGGTCGGCGCCAACAGCCGCACGGTGGCGCACGCGGTCGGCGAAAAGCTCAAGGACGTGGCCGCGACGCTGCCCGCCGGCGTGGCCATCGTGCCGACGCTGGACCGCTCGCAACTGGTGCTGGCGACCATTGCGACGGTGGCCGCCAACCTGGCCGAGGGCGCCTTGCTGGTGGCCGCCATCCTGTTCGCGCTGCTGGGCAACTGGCGCGCGGCGCTGATCGCGGCGCTGGTCATTCCGCTGTCGCTGTTGATGAGCGCGATCGGCATGAACGCGTTCGGCATCTCCGGCAACCTGATGAGCCTGGGCGCGCTCGACTTCGGCCTGATCATCGACGGCGCCGTCATCATCGTCGAGAACACGCTGCGGCGGCTGGCGCAGCGCCAGCACCGCGAGGGGCGCGCGCTGGACCTGCGCGAGCGGATCGAGGAAGTGGTGGCGTCGTCGCGCGAAATGCTGCGCCCGACCGTCTACGGCCAGCTGGTGATCTTCCTGGTGTTCCTGCCGTGCCTGACGTTCCAGGGCGTCGAGGGCAAGATGTTCTCGCCGATGGTCATCACCCTGATGCTGGCGCTGGCCTCGGCGTTCGTGCTGTCGCTGACGTTCGTGCCGGCGCTGATCGCGGTGCTCATGACCGGGCCGGTGGCGGAAAAGGAGGTGCGCGTGATCGTCGCGGCCAAGTCGCGCTACGCGCCGTGGCTGCGGCGCGCGGTGGCGCGGCCGTTGCCGTTCATCGGCGCCGGGCTGGGCGTGCTGGCGCTGGCGGCGGTGGCGTTCACCTTCGTCGGCCGCGAGTTCATGCCCACGCTCGACGAGCAGAACCTGAACCTGTCGTCGGTGCGCATCCCGTCGACCAGCATCGACCAGTCGCTGGCGCTGGACTTGCCGATCGAGCGCGCCATCCTCACGCTGCCGGAGGTGCGCACCGTCTATTCCAAGGCCGGCACGGCCAGCCTGGCGGCCGACCCGATGCCGCCCAACGCGTCCGACAACTACATCATCCTCAAGCCGAAAAGCCAATGGCCGGCCGGCGTGACCACCAAGGAGCAGGTGGTCGAACGGATCCGCCGCAAGACCGAAGCGATCGTCGGCAACAACTACGACGTCACGCAACCGATCGAGATGCGCTTTAACGAATTGATCGGCGGCGTGCGCAGCGACGTCGCCGTCAAGATCTACGGCGACGACCTCGACCAGATGGCCGACAGCGCCCGGCGCGTGGCGGCCGTGCTGCGCAAGACGCCCGGCGCGGCCGACGTGCGCGTGGCGCAGACCGAGGGCTTTCCGACCTTCGACATCGCCTTCGACCGCGCCGCCATCGCCCGCCACGGCTTGACGGTGCGCGAGGTGGCCGACACCGTCTCGACCGCGCTGGCCGGGCGCAAGGCCGGCCAGGTCTTCGAGGGCGACCGCCGCTTCGACATCGTCGTGCGCCTGCCCGCCGCGCTGCGCGACAACCTCGACGAGCTCGGCGCGCTGCCGGTGATGCTGCCGGCCGCCGACGCCGGCGGCGCCGGGCGGCGCGCCTCGGTGCCGCTGCGCGAGCTGGCGCAGTTCCGCTTCACGCAGGGCTTGAACGAGGTCAGCCGCGACAACGGCAAGCGCCGCATCTACGTCGAGGCCAACGTCGTCGGGCGCGACATGGGCGGCTATGTCGACGAGGCCCAGGCCGCGCTGGCCAGGGAGGTCAGGCTGCCGCCGGGCTCGTGGATGGAGTGGGGCGGGCAATTCCAGAACCTGCGCGCGGCCACGCAGCGGCTGGCCATCATCGTGCCGGTGTGCCTGGTGCTCATTTCCGCCGCCTTGTACCTGGCCATCGGCAGCGCGGTGCTGACGGCGACCGTGCTGACGGCCGTGCCGCTGGCGCTGGCCGGCGGCGTGTTCGCGCTGGCGCTGCGCGGCATCCCGTTCTCGATCTCGGCGGCGGTCGGCTTCATCGCCGTCTCCGGCGTGGCGGTGCTCAACGGACTGGTGCTGATCTCGGCGATCAACAAGCGCCTGGCCGACGGCGCCGACGCGGCCGGCGCCGTGGTCGACGGCGCCATGGAGCGCCTGCGGCCGGTGCTGATGACGGCGCTGGTGGCCTCGCTCGGCTTCGTGCCGATGGCGATCGCCACCGGCACCGGCGCCGAGGTGCAAAAGCCGCTGGCGACGGTGGTCATCGGCGGCCTGGTGACGTCCACCGTGCTGACCCTGTTCGTGCTGCCGGCCATCACCGGCATGGTGCTGCGCCGCCGCCAGCGCCGCGCCTTTTCCCCAATTTCCAACCCAAGGAGTGAATCATGACATCTGTTGATCGAGGTCCCGGCCGCTGGCGCGCCGGCCTGCTGGCGCTGCTGCTCAGCATGACGGCCGCCGCCGCGCTGGCGCACGGCGTGTCCGAGTCGGACAAGGGCTTTTTGCAGGGCAGCACCGGCGTGCAAATCCTGCCCTTCCTGTACCTGGGCGCCAAGCACATGGTGACCGGCTACGACCACCTGCTGTTCCTGTGCGGGGTGATCTTCTTCCTCTACCGGATGAAGGACATCGGCCTGTACGTGACGCTGTTCGCCGTCGGCCACAGCACCACGCTGCTGCTGGGCGTTCTAAACGGCTGGCACATCAACGCCTACCTGGTCGACGCCATCATCGGCCTGTCCATCGTCTACCGGGCGTTCGACAACCTGGGCGGCTTTCGCACGGTGTTCGGCGCGCAGCCCAACAAGCGGGCGGCGGTGCTGATCTTCGGCTTCTTCCACGGGCTCGGCCTGGCGACCAAGCTGCAGGACTTCGCGCTCTCGCGCGACGGCCTGATACCGAACATGGTCGCCTTCAACGTCGGCGTGGAGATCGGCCAGCTGCTGGCCTTGAGCCTGATCCTGATCGCGATGCGCTACTGGCGCGCCACGGCCAGCTTCGCGCGCCACGCCGTGACAGGCAATTTCGCATTGATGACCGCCGGCTTCGCGCTGGCGGGCTTTCAGTTGACCGGCTATCTCACCAAATAAGGAACCATCATGTCCCAAGCTATCCAGGGCGCCATCGTCGCGCCGAAAAAAGAACTGCTGCGCGGTATGCTCATCGCCGCCGGCGTCGCCGCCGTGCTGCTGTTGGGCGCCGTGCTGCCCGCCGAATACGGGATCGACCCGACCGGCGTCGGCAAGGCGCTGGGGTTGACGCGGTTGTCGGACGCGGCCGCGCCGGAAGCCCCCGCGGCCCCATCCGCGGCGGCCCCTGCCGCCGGCGCGCCCGGCGCCGCCAAGCGATCGACGGTGGCGGCCAAGGGCGAGGAGCGCGCGTTGACGATCGCCTCGGCGCAGACGGTCGCCTACCGTGCCGACACCATGGAGATCGTGCTGCCGCCGAAAAAAGGCATCGAGGTCAAGACACATCTGGCCAAGGGCGCGACGTTGATCTATTCTTGGAAGACCAAGAACGGCGAACTGGTCAACCACGACTTCCACGGCGAACCGGTCGACGCCGGCCAGAACGAGTTCGAGAGCTTCATCCTTGGCAAGGGCGTGAGCCAATCGCAAGGCTCGCTGATCGCGCCGTTCACGGGCGTGCACGGCTGGTACTGGAAAAACACCAGCACCGAGCCGGTCACCATCGTGCTCAACGCCAGCGGCTTTTACGCGGACATCTTCAAGAAATAGGGAGGAAAGCCGATATGCATACGGGCGTCATCTACGCCTTGCTGGCCGCCGCGCTGTTTGGCGCCAGCACGCCGTTCGCCAAGACGCTGGTGGGGCAGATGCCGCCGGTGACGCTGGCCGGCGTGCTGTACCTCGGCAGCGGCATCGGCCTGTTGGCCTGTTACGCCGTTCGCGCGCTCGTCAAGCGCCACACGCGGGACCAGCCGGTGGCGCTGACGCGGCGCGATCTGCCCTGGTTCGCCGGCGCGGTCGCCGCCGGCGGCGTGGCCGGGCCGGTGTTGCTGATGACCGGGCTGGGCAGCGTTTCCGCGTCGTCGGCGTCGCTGCTGCTGAACATGGAAGGCGTGCTGACGTCGATGCTGGCGTGGTTCGTTTTCAAGGAAAACTTCGACCGCCGCATCTTCATCGGCATGCTCTTGATCGTCGCCGCCGGCGTGCTGCTGTCGTGGGAGCAAACGCCGTCGGCCGGCTTGCCGTGGGGCGCGCTGGCCATCGTCGGCGCCTGTCTGTGCTGGGGCATCGACAACAACCTGACGCGCAAGGTGTCGGCCAGCGATCCGCTGCAGATCGCCGGCGTCAAAGGCCTTGTTGCGGGATCGGTCAACCTAGCGATCGGCGTGGCGCTGGGCGCCCTCATGCCGCCGGCGCGCACCGCGCTGCTGGCAGGCCTGGTCGGCTTCTGCGGCTACGGCCTCAGTCTGGTGCTGTTCGTGCTGGCGTTGCGTCACCTGGGCACCGCGCGCACCGGCGCCTACTTCTCGGCGGCGCCGTTCGCCGGCGCGGCGTTGTCGCTGCTGATGCTCGGGGAGGTGCCCGGCACGCTGTTCTGGATCGCCGCCGCGCTGATGGCCGGCGGCATCTGGCTGCACCTGACCGAATCTCACGCTCATGAGCACGAGCACGTGCCGTTGTCGCACGCGCACAGGCATCGCCACGACGAGCACCATCGCCACGAACATGACTTTGACTGGGACGGCGTCGAGCCGCACGCCCATCCCCACCAGCATACGCCGCTTCGGCATAGCCACCCGCACTATCCCGATATCCATCATCGCCATGGGCATTGACGCGCCAGGGGGCGGTGGCGAAAAATATAACGGGATATGGCGGTTTTCGCTATTGAAAAAGACTATCACCGGGGCGCAAATACGGCGACACTTCAGGCTGCGAAAACTTTAGTCAATGGCGCCAACATGAAAAATCCACCCCGCCGCCGCGTTGCCGGCATGTTCCTCCTAGTGCTTGCCTCGTCGCTTGCCGTGCCGGCGATGGCGCAGGCGTCGCCACCCGCGTTCGCGGCCATTTTCGGCGACCACGCCGTGTTGCAGCGCGGCGAGCCGCTGACGGTGTGGGGCACGGCAACCCCCGGCCAGCGCGTGGCCGTCAGCCTGGCCGGCGCCAGCGCCGAGGCCAAGGCCGATGCCAAGGGCCGCTGGCGCGTGGGCATGCCGGCGATGGCGGCCGGCGGACCGCACACGCTGGCCGTCACCGGCGGCGGCGCCGGCACCACGCTGCGCGACATCATGATCGGCGACGTCTACCTGTGCGGCGGCCAGTCGAACATGGCGTTCCCCGTGCGGCTGTCGACCGGCGCGTGGTCCGACCTGCCCGCCAATGCGGAGCTGCGCTTCGTCAACGTTCAACTCGTGAGCGAAGCGGGCGTCCAGGACGATCTGAAGCGCCCGCTGGACTGGCAAGTGGTCTCGCCCAAGACGACCGGCGAGGCCTCGGCGGTGTGCTATTACATGGCGCGCTCGCTGCAGCGGCGCCAGAAGGTGGCGGTCGGCTTTATTAATTCGAGCTGGGGCGGCACCAGCATCCAGGGCTGGATCGGCGCGGCGTCGCTCAAGACGCTGCCGGCCTACGGCGAGCGGCTCGAGGCGCTCGCCGACATGGCCACCAACCCGGCCAAGGCGATGGCCGCCGAAGCGCGCCGGCACCAGCAATGGTGGGAGGCGCACGACCCGCAGGCCAAGGATCAGCGGACCTGGAGCGCGCCGGACTTCGACGACTCCGCCTGGCCGAGCCTGACACCGAAGGGATCGTGGAAGGACGCCGGCATCCCCGCGCTGGCGGACTTCGACGGCGCGGCCTGGTTCCGCACCACGGTCACGCTGGACGAGGCGCAGGCGCGGGCGGCCAACCTGCTCCAGCTCGGCCCCATCGACACCTACGACAGCACCTGGGTCAACGGCGTGCGCGTGGGCGGCGTCAGCACCGCTTGGGTATGGCGCAACTATGCCGTGCCGGCCGGCGTGTTCAAGCCGGGCCGCAACGTGATCGCCGTCCATGTGCTCGGTGGCGGCCAAGGCGGCGGGCTGACCGGGCAGCCGGATCAGCGCGGCGTCAAGACCGCCGACGGCCAGTTCATCGCCTTGTCGGCGCCCTGGAAATACCAGGCGGGCATGCGCTCGACCGGGCTGTCGATTCCGCCAGCGCCGTGGGATATCCCGACCAGCTTGTCGACCCTGCACAACGCCATGATCGCGCCGCTGGCCGGCTACAAGTTCAAGCTGGCGGCGTGGTACCAGGGCGAGTCCAACGCCGGCCAAGCCAAGGAATACGAGACCTTGCTGCCGTTGCTGTTCGCCGATTGGCGCAAGACGTTCGGCCAGCCGCGATTGCCGTTCCTGGTCGCCCAGTTGTCGTCCTATGGCCAGGTGCCGACCAAGCCGGTCGACTCGAACTGGGCGCGCTTGCGGGACGCCCAGGCCAAAGCCGTGCGTGGCGATCCGCATGCAGGGCTGGCCGTCACCATCGACGTCGGCGACCGTACCGATATCCATCCGTCGCAAAAAGCGGTGGTGGGGGAGCGGCTGGCGTTGGCGGCGCGGGCGCTGGCCTATGGCGAGTCGATCGCGCCCGGCGGACCGGAGGCGGTCGAGGTCACGCGGGCCGGCGAGGATTTGCTGGTCAAGTTCAAGAACGCCGGCGCCGGCTTGCGCAGCTATAGCGCGGCCCAGGCGATCGGCTTCGAGGCGTGCGCCGGCGCCGAGTGCCGGTACGTGCCGGCGGTGCCGCAAGGCGATACGGTCGCCTTGAAAGGGGCGAACGCCGCGGGCACGACGCATGTCCGTTATGCGTGGGCCGATGCGCCTTACGTCAATCTCTATAACGCCGAGGACTTGCCAGCCGCGCCGTTCGAGTTGGAGGTCAGGTAAGCGTTGGTGGCGGCTCATGGCGGATTACGCGCTGCGCGCTAATCCGCCCTACGAATCTGGGGGATGACTTGTGCAATAAAAAGATAGACGGTGGAGACAACGGTATTTCGCAAGGCCGGCGGCAGTTGCTGGTGTCGGCCGGTTTGGCGATGGCATTTCCCGGATTGGCCGGCGCCACGGTGGTCGCCACGCCGGCGGGCGGCGGGCGCGAAGACCTCGAGTTGTGGTACCGGCGCCCCGCCGGCGCGTGGGTCGAGGCGCTCCCGGTCGGTAACGGGCGCCTCGGGGCGATGTGCTTCGGGCGGGTCGCGCAGGAGCGCATCCAGCTGAACGAGGACACGCTGTTCGCCGGCGGCCCCTATGACCCCAACAATGCCGCCTCGCTGGCGGCGCTGCCGGCGATCCGGGCGCTGGTCGACCAGGAGAAGTTCGGCGAGGCGGCGGACCTGATCGGATCGTCGATGATGGCCAAGCCGTTGAAGCAGATGCCTTTTGGCGCGGCCGGCGACCTGCTGCTCGACTTCCACGGCATTGCCGGCGCCGACGACTACCAGCGCACGCTGGAACTCGATAGTGCGATCGCCACCACCCGCTTCACCGACGGCAAGGCGCGCCATCTGCGCGAAGTGTTTGCCAGTGTGCCCGACCAGGTGCTGGTGATCCGCCTGGCCGCGCAAGGTGGCACGCTCGATTTCGATCTCGGCTACCGCCATCCGGCCGAGGCGAAGTACGGCGACTCCGATTCCGCCGGCCGCCCCAAGGACGCCGCCGCGCCTATCGGTGTGGCGTGGGACTACCGCGAGCCGCCGCGCGCCGGCGAGCGGCCCGCCACCCTGTCCGTGCGCGCCGACGGCGCCGACGCGTTGCTGGTTGAAGGACGCAATATCGAGTCGTCCGGGATCGCGGCGGCGCTGCGCTACGCGGTGCGCGTGAAGGTGCTTGGCGACGGCGCGATCACGCCGCGCGGCGACCGGGTCGAGGTGCGCGGCGCCAGCGGCGTGACCTTGCTGGTGGCGGCGGCGACCAGCTACGTCAACTACGCCGATGTCAGCGGCGATCCGGTCAAAACCGTGCGGACGCGGACCGAGGCTGCCGCCGCCCGGCCGTATGCGCGCTTGCGCGCCGCCCACCTGGCCGCGCACCGCAAACTCTTCCGCCGGCTGTCGCTGCGCATCGGCTCCGGCGCCAGCGCCGCCGCGTCCACGCCGACCAACGAACGCATCGCCGCCGTCGAGCAGCGCCCGGACGCGGCCCTGGCCGCGCTGTACGTGCAGTACGGGCGCTATTTGCTGATGTCGTCGTCGCGCCCCGGCAGCCAGCCGGCCAATTTGCAGGGTCTGTGGAACGAGGGCACCAATCCGCCGTGGGGCTCGAAGTACACCATCAACATCAACACGCAGATGAATTACTGGCCGGTCGAATCGGCCAATTTGGGCGAGTGCGTCGAGCCGCTGGTGCGCATGGTCGAGGATCTGGCCGTCACCGGCGCCGTCACCGCGCGCCAGGGCTACGGCGCGCGCGGCTGGATGGCGCATCACAACACCGATCTATGGCGCGCCACGGCGCCCATCGACAGCCCTAAGTGGGGCATGTGGCCGTGCGGCGGCGCGTGGTTGTGCCAGGCCTTGTGGGAGCATTACCAATACAATCCGGAGCCGGCCTACCTGCGACGCATCTACCCGCTGCTCAAAGGCGCGTCGCTGTTTTTCGTCGACACGCTGGTGGAGGATCCGAAGGGCAGGGGACTGGTCACGTCGCCCTCGCACTCGCCGGAGAACGAACACCACAAGGGCGTGACCACCTGCGCCGGTCCGGCCATGGACCGCCAGATCGTGCGCGACCTGTTCGGCTGGACGCTCGCGGCGCACGCGCTGGTCAAGGACGACGACGACGCCTTCGCGGCCACGCTCAAGGCCACGCGCGCGCGCCTGCCGGCCGACCGCGTCGGCGCGCAGGGGCAGTTGCAAGAGTGGCTCGAGGATTGGGACGCCGCCGCGCCCGAGCAGCAGCACCGCCATGTGTCGCACCTGTACGCGGTTTATCCGAGCGAGCAAATCAACGTGCGCGACACGCCGGCATTGATCGCGGCGGCCAAGGTCACGCTCAACACGCGTGGCGACAAGTCGACCGGTTGGGCGACCGCGTGGCGCCTGGCGCTGTGGACGCGCATGGGCGAGGGCGAGCGCGCCTACGCCATCCTGCAAGGGTTGCTGGGGCCGGAGCGCACCTATCCCAACATGTTCGACTCGCACCCGCCGTTCCAGATCGACGGCAACTTCGGCGGCGCGGCGGCGATCCTGGAGATGCTGGTGCAATCGTGGGGCGGCGAGATCCATGTGCTCGCGGCGCTGCCGAAGGCGTGGCCGGAAGGGTCGCTGCGCGGCGTGCGCGCCAAGGGCGGCGTCGAGCTCGATCTGGACTGGGCCGACGGCCGCGTCAAGCGCCTGCGCCTGCGCGGCAGGCCGCACGACAAGGTGCGGCTGCGCTACGACGGCCGGGCGGTGCAGGTGGTGCTGGATAAGAAAGGCGTCGGCGCGGTGGCGTAGCCGGTGCGGCATCGATTCAAATGGCCACCGTCATGATTGTGCCCACGCCCGGGTTTGAAACCCGGTCGCTTATCGCGGAAATCGTCTCCTCTCAGGACCGTGCCGCTCGCCGATGCGCTTGAAAGGAGATTCGACCGCCGTGGAGCGCCGTCGTGTTAAAGCACGCTATCGATCGCTCCGGTAATTTGCGCCTTCAACCCGACAATGTCGACCGTAGTGCCGCTGCCGTGCGCTACCCCCGTATAGATGCCATCGCCGTTACCGTCGTGATAGACCTCGTTGTAGGTGTAACCGCCCACGGTGCGCGTTTCCAGCACATAGCCCGGCTCGAGCGCGCTGTAGGCCAGGGTCGCGCCGGGGTTCATCGTTAGCTTATTGCCGTCGGGCAGCACATGCTGTGCCGCGCTGATGGCGCCGTTGGCGTCGAAAGTGAATGTGGCGCGCGCATATGGCGCCACGTCAAGCTGCGTGGTCGCGCCGTTCGCGGGGATGTCGCTCACCGTCACGGCGGTTTTGCTGTACAGGCCCGTCTCGCTTGACAGCTTGAAATCGGTGCGCTCGATGGAGTGTCCATACACGACATTTTCCGTCACCGTGCCGTCCGCGCCGATCGAGAAAGTGGTGGTCGGGCCGACCGGCACAGTGGAACTGAGTGTCGTGGCGCCGAACTTTGTTGTGATTTGTACCGCAGTGACGGCGCCGTTTTCGACGGTGAAGCTATAGCCGGCGTGGTCGCCGAAAACGCCGGCCGGGTGCGAATAGACGGGCGCGGGCGGCACCGATGTCGCGTGTGGGTTCCAGGCGGTGGTGGCCGAGACCCACGACGCGGCGGTGCTGACAATTTCATTCGTCACGGATGGCGGTGTGTTTGCGACGTAACTGTCGTAGGCGCGTTGCGCACCGGCGATCACACTGGTTGGGATATCGAACTTATGTTCGTTAAGGCGGAAATTACCATAGTTCATAGTTAGCTCCAGTTAAGTTGAAAGAAATTAAACCGTACGGTACGGTACAGTTAAATTTAATTGTACTCCAATAGCCTCATCAAGAGCGCAAGGATCGACGGGATCGCCTGGCAAAAAAGAAAGCCGCGATTCTGCATCGCTCGCATACGCGGCTCAAAATGTTGACGCCTGCAATCAACCACCCATTCTTCTCGCACGTACCCGAAAGAATGACGATTTCTATGTCAGAGAGATGTTGCAGGAACTGACGCGGGTCCGTGAAGTCAACGCTCGGCATCGCGTGGCGTGCCGAATCAGGGAAGCGTCTGTCTCGGCAGGCCTAGGCTTAGCCTGTTCCCGATGGCACGGTGCCGGCGCCAGCTGCCGGTCACCGGACGAGGTTGAGCTAGTGCGGATTACAAAACAGCGGCGCTGATCTCGATGTTTTCCGCCACCGGCCGCACAATTTTTTTAACGCCATGCCCGGCATTGCTTTCGATGACAATGTGAACCAAGCCTAAATCAACCAGTTTCGCGACATCTTTAGACACGGCGCTTGGATCGCGGTTGGCAGCCGCTGCCAGCTCGGCAATGGAGCGTTTGCCGGATTTGGACAGCCGCAGCAATTCGAATCGCTTTGGCGTCAAGATCGTCATAAAGGTATCAAAGCGATGAGCGCGTATCGTGACTGCGTGGGGAATCGGCGTTTGCCGGTCGATGGCCTGCGCGACCTGCCTGCCGTCAGAGGCGCGTTCATCGAACATCTGAAACTCGTCAATCGTGACCACTGCGTTTTTTTTGCGGACCATTACTACTCTCTCCACTGATAAATTTCCAGGCGATCTCACGCCATTCCACCTCAAACTTCTGGCGAATCTCGTCCCAAGACAAGTTAGGCTCGGCAGTCACCTTCCCCATGAAATGGCGATGCGGATATCCGTGCGAATTGTCGTAGCCAAGCACTCGACCATTGTCCTCGGCAAAAATCAGCGGATTAATATACGCGACGGAATAATGGCGAAGTTTTCCAGAGGGCATTTCTTGCTCAACAAGTTCTTTAAGTATTCCGCCACCCAGGCGAGCCGGGATCTTCGCGTCCGGCGGAGCATAGCGTCGAATACTCCGATCCGATATCAGGTCTTTTTCCTTTTTTGTTTTGGACGATGTCATGGGTAGACGGAGAGGAAACCCGAGCAGCCATGATCTTTAAATTCAGTGCTGAAGTCAAGTTTTCGATTGTGGCGTGACCGTGGTAGTTTGCATGTATGACGGCGGCAAACCGTTCACCGCTTGACGCTCGAAGGCCTTGCGCTTATATTAATGACTTATAAGTAAGTTAAATTGAAGCCCACCCATGCAAGCCCCCCAAGACACCAAGCCCCGCTGGGAGCGGCGCAAGGACGCGCGGCCGCAAGAGCTGCTGGCGGCCGCGCTCGCGCAATTCGTCGAACGTGGCTACGCGGCAACACGCCTGGAAGACGTGGCCAAGCGCGCCGGCGTGTCCAAGGGCACGCTGTATCTGTATTTCACCAACAAGGAAGAGCTGTTCAAGGCGGTGGTGCGCGAGAACATTGTCCATCCGATCGGCGAGGCCGAGCAGGATGTGGCGGTGTTCGAAGGCCACAGCGGCGTGTTGTTGCGCACCATCCTGATGAGCTGGTGGGAGGAAATCTGTTGCACGCATTTGGCCGGCATTACGAAGCTGATGATGGCCGAAGGCCAGAATTTCCCCGAACTTGCCAAGTTTTACAACGAAGAGGTGGTCGAGCGCGGACGCAACCTGATCACCAGCGTGCTGATGCGCGGCATCGCGCGCGGCGAGTTCCGCCCGGTCGACCCGGCCATCATGACGCCGGTGCTGATCGCGCCGGTGATGATGCTGATGATGTGGACCAACTCCTTCATGCCGGCCTGCGAGATGCCGCCGCTCGACGCCAACGCCTTCATGGATACCTTTATCTCCACCACGCTGGGCGGCCTGGAAGTGGCCGCCAAGTGATGGCGCCGTCCCGCCGGCATCGCGGCGCGGCGCCGCCGGGCGGCCGGCTGCGCGTCCAGCTTGCCATTTTGGTAGGTTCAACCCCCTTAAACTGCAGACTGTCGCAATTTCCCGCGATATGGCCGTCAACTCGTTAATATGTGCCTCCATGCCAGTTCAACGATAAAATGACGGATTATTTAATCCCGACCGAGTCAAAGATGAATATCGAACAAGCCCGCTTCAACATGATCGAACAGCAAATCCGCCCATGGGACGTCCTCGATCCGGACGTGCTTGAGTTGCTGCACGTGGTTAAACGCGAGAATTTCGTGCCCGCCGCGCACAAGGCGCTGGCCTTCGTCGACACCGAAATCCCGCTGCCGGGCGGCGAATCGATGCTGATGCCGAAGATCGAGGCGCGCCTGTTGCAGGACGTGAGCCTGAAAAAGCACGAGAACGTGCTCGAAATCGGCACCGGCTCGGGCTACATGGCCGCGCTGCTGGCGCACAAGGGACGCCATGTGACGACCGTGGAAATCTCGCCGGAACTCAAGGCGCTGGCGGAAAAGAATTTGGCCGACAACGGCGTCGACAACGTCAAGGTCGAGCTGGGCAATGGCGCGCAGGGCTGGCCGAGCGGCGCGCCGTATGACGTGATCGTCGTCTCGGGCTCGCTGCCGGTGTTGCCGGAGCCGCTGTTGCAACAGTTGAAGGTCGGCGGACGCCTGGCTGTCATCATCGGCCAGGCGCCGGCGATGAAGGCGCAGTTGATCACCCGCACCGGCGAAGCCGGCTACGACACGCGCACGCTGTTCGAAACCAGCGTCAAGTCGCTGGCCTCGGCCACGGCGCCGTCGGCGTTCCAGTTTTAAGCGGCGGGCGTATGCAGCACATTACCGCACCGGAACTGGCCGCGTGGCTGGCCGACGAGGCCCGTCCCAAGCCGGTGTTGCTGGACGTGCGCGAGAATTGGGAATTCGAGACGTGCCGCATCGACGGTTCCGTGCAGATCCCGATGAACACGATCCCGGCGCGCATCGACGACCTCGACGAGGACGCCGAGATCGTCTGCATCTGCCACCACGGCGCGCGCAGCCTGCAGGTGGCCGCCTTCCTGGAGCGTAACGGCTTCGGCAAGACGGTCAACCTGACCGGCGGCATCCACGCGTGGGCCTTGCAGGTCGACGGCGCGATGGCCAAGTACTGACGCCACGGCGCACCGGCGCGGCGCCGGGGCGGCACCTGTTTTTGATTTGATCAACTTTTTTTGACGACTCCAACGGAGAATGCAATGCAGAGACCCCTTATCGCCGTGCTGATCACCAGCGCCTTTTTGACGCTCAACGCACAGGCGGCCGATCTTCTTCAAGTCTACCAGCAAGCGCTCGCGAACGACGCCACGTACGCCAGCGCCCGCTCTTCGCTTGAAGCCGGTCGCGAGCGGATCACGCAGGGGCGCTCCGGCTTGTTGCCGGTCATTTCCGCCAGCGGCAACCACCAGCGCACCACCGGCGAGTTCCGTCCCGATAACGAGGGCGTGCTCGACATCGTCGACGGCCAGATCAGCATTCCGCAGCGAGTCAACCAGGACAACCACGCCAACAGCTACACCGTGCAGCTGAGCCAGCCGCTGTTCAACTGGGCCGCGTGGCAGACCTACGAGCAGAGCAAGCTGGTCCAGGCCCAGGCCGAGGCGGCCTTCTCCCAGGCCCGCCAGGATTTGATCACCCGCGTGGCGCAAGCCTACTTCGACGTGCTCACGGCGCAGGACAACCTGACCTCGATCCAGGCGCAGAAAGTGGCCACCACCGAGCAGCTGGCCTCGGCCAAGCGCAACTTCGAGGTCGGCACCCAGACCATCACCGACACGCACGAGGCCCAGGCCGCGTACGACTTGGTGGTGGCGCAGGAATTTGCCGCGATTAACGACCTGGACAACCGCCGCACGGCGCTGCAGGTGATCGTCGGCCAGACGCCGGGCGAGCTGGCGCCGCTGCGTCCGGGCGTGACAATTTCCGCGCCCGAGCCGGCCGCCGTCGATCCGTGGATCAGCTCGGCGGAGGGCCAGAACTTCGCCGTCATCTCGGCCCAGTTGTCGCTCGAGATCGCCAAGCGCGAAATCTCGCGCAGCCGCTCCGGCCACATGCCGACCGTGAACCTGAACGCGGCCAGCACCCACTCCCGCCAGAGCTCGGCCCTGGTCAACAACGGCAAGACCACCAACAACGCCATCGGCGTGAGCTGGAACATACCGCTGTTTAATGGTTTCGCCGTCACCAGCAAGGTGCGCGAGAACATCGCGCTGGAAGACAAGGCCCGCAACGACCTCGAGTCGACCAAGCGGCAGGCGTCGCAGAACGCGCGCCAGGCCTTCCTCGGCATGAACAGCGGGCTGGCGCAGGTCAAGGCGCTCGAAGCGGCGGAAGTGTCGAGCAAGTCGTCGCTCGATTCGAACAAGCTCGGCTACCAGGTCGGCGTGCGCATCAATATCGACGTGCTCAACGCGCAACGCCAGCTGTATTCGACCCAGCGCGACCTGTCGCGCGCGCGCTACGACACCATCATGAACGGCCTGCGCCTCAAATCGGCCGCCGGCACGCTCAAGGAAGAGGACCTGGCGCCGGTCAACGCGCTGCTGTCGCGTTGATTACAGCCCGGCGCCCTTGCCGTCGAAGCTGCGTTCGATCAATTCGATCTTGTAGCCGTCCGGGTCGGTGACGAAGGCGATCACCGTCGCGCCGCCCTTGACCGGACCCGGCTCGCGCGTGACGGCGCCGCCGTTGGCGCGCACCGCCGCCGCCGCCGCGTAAATGTCGTCGGCGGAGATGGCGATGTGGCCGTAGGCGTTGCCCATGTCGTAGCTGGTGGTGTCGTAGTTATACGTCAGCTCCAGCTCGGCATGGTCGGGGTTCGATCCGTAGCCGAGGAAGGCCAGCGTGTACTTGTACTCCGGGTTGTCGCTGGTGCGCAGCAGCTTCATGCCCAGCACTTTGGTGTAGAACTCGATCGAGCGCTGAAGGTCGCCGACTCGCAGCATGGTGTGCAAAATACGCATCGTGGTCTTTCTCCGGTGAGGTGATAAACCGGGATTCTATGCGTTTTGCCGCAACCTTGCTCAGCCCTGCAACTGGGCGTCGAGCGTGATCTCGGCGTTGAGCAGCTTCGACACCGGGCAATTGAGCTTGGCCTTCAGCGCCGCCTCGTCGAATTTTTTCTGGTCCGCGCCGGGTATCGTCGCCACCAGGTTCAGGTGCACCTTGGTGATGGCGAAGCCGCCGTCGACCTTGTCGAGCGTGACGGTGGCGGTGGTTTCGAGCTGCTTGGCCGTCATGCCGGCCTCGGCCAGGATGCCCGACAACGCCATCGTGAAGCAGCCCGCGTGCGCGGCGCCGATCAACTCTTCCGGATTGGTGCCGGGACCATCCTCGAAGCGCGTGTGGAAGCCATATTGCACGCCGTCCATGGCGCCGCTCTCGGTGGAGATAGTGCCGCCGCCATCCTTCAGGCCGCCGCTCCAGATTGCCGATCCCGCGCGTTCGTTGCTCATGATGCTCTCCAGTGACTGTTTAGATAGGAGTGTCATCATGGCCGCGCCGCGCGCTCGAGTCCGTTCGCTTCCGCACACTGCGCCGCACGGCCGGCGCCCGTGGCCGGCCGCGCGGTGGCGCGGTCACTAGCGGGCGGCCGTCCTGGCCGCCGCCGGCGCCACGCGCCAGATGATGTTGCCGACGTCGTCGGCCACCAGCAGCGCGCCGGCCTTGTCGACGGCCACGCCGACCGGGCGTCCCCGCGCCTTGCCATCCTTGTCGAGGAAGCCGGACAGGAAGTCCTGCGGCGGCCCCGACGGCTTGCCGCCGCTAAACGGCACGAACACCACCTTGTAGCCGCTGTGCGGCTTGCGGTTCCACGAGCCGTGCTGGCCGATGAACACGCCGCCCTGGTAGGCCTGCGGGAACAGCTTGCCGTCGTAGAACGCCAGCCCCAGCGAGGCCGTGTGGCCGCCCAGCGCGTAGTCGGGCGCGATGGCCTTGGCCACCAGTTCCGGCTTTTGCGGCTTGACGCGGGTGTCGACCTTCTGGCCGAAGTAGCTGTACGGCCAGCCGTAGAAGCCGCCATCCTTGACCGAGGTCATGTAGTCGGGCACGAGGTCGTTGCCCAGCTCGTCGCGCTCGTTGACGGCGGTCCACAGCGCCTTGCTCTGCGGCTCCCAGCCCATGCCGTTCGGGTTGCGCAGCCCGGTGGCGAACAGGCGCGCCTTGTTGGTGGCCAGGTCCAGCTCCCAGATGGCGGCGCGGCCTTCCTCGGCCTCCATGCCGTTTTCGGCGACGTTGCTGTTCGAGCCGACCGTCGCGTAGATGAATTTGCCGTCCGGGCTGGCGATGATGTTCTTGGTCCAGTGGTGGTTGAGGGTGCCGGCCGGCAGGTCCATGACCTTGACGCCGGCCGCCGTGATGCTGGTCTCGCCCTCCTTGTACGGGAAGCGGACGATGGCGTCGCTGTTGGCCACGTACAGGTTGTTGCCGACCAGCGCCATGCCGAACGGCGAGTTCAAGCCCTTGAGGAACACGGTGCGGGTCTGCGCCACGCCGTTGGCGTCGAGCCCGCGCAGCAGCGTGATGCGGTTGGCCGATTCGGTGACCGCGCCGGCCTTTTTCATCTGGTGTTTCATGACGGCGCCCTTGATGCCCTTGCCGTCATCCGGCTTGGGCGGGGCGTTGGTCTCGGCCACCAGCACGTCGCCGTTGGGCAGCGTGTAGACCCAGCGTGGATGGTCGAGGCCGCGCGCGTAGGCGGTGACCGAGAAGCCGGCCGCCGGCACCGGTTTTTCCTGCGCCGTCCAGCGCTCGACCGGCGCCACGTTGACGGTGGGGATCAGCGCCTTGTCCGGTTCCGGCAGCGCCGGATTGGGGCCGTAGCCGACCGGATAGGACGGGCCCTGCGCCAGCGCCGCGTGGGGCGCCAGCACGGCGCCGAGGATCAAAAGCGCGCTTGCGGTGGTGTTGTTCATGATGGTGTGGGTTACCCTGGTAAGTTGTTGTTATGGTTGTTGTGGTGGGCGGATCGGCCGGCGGCTCAGTCGCGCTTGGTGTTCGGTTGCGGCCGCGCCGTGGCCTCGCGCGGGACCGGCGTTTTGACGTGCTCGACGCCGGGCTTGTTGCGCGCGTCGGTGTCGACCATGCCGCTGTCGACGTCGGCGGCGGCCTGCTTGCCGACGCTGCGCGGCTTGATGTGCTGGTCGTCCGGCGACTCGTCGCGCTCGTGCGGCATGCGCTGCCGGCCGTCGTTTTCGACCTTGGCGTCGGTGTTGATCTGGTGGTCCTTCATGGCGTTCTCCCTCGTATCGTTGTAGTAACGATATTAGCGAGTTGGTTTTACGTCAGTCGCCAGATTGAATATCGACAACATTGGCGGGAACTCGTTTATCATTTAGGCTACATTTTCTCGACGGGGTTTCCTGCATGAGCACTGCCGCATCATCCGCCACGGAAGGCCATGCGCCGGCCGGACAGTGTGCCAACTGCGAGGCCGTGCTCACCGGCCATTTCTGCGCCAATTGCGGGCAGGAGGCGCATCTGCACGCGGCCAGCACGCGCGAATTCCTGCACGAGTTCATCGGCCATTACGTCGCCGTCGAGGGCAAGTTGTGGGGCACGATGTCGCGCCTGTTGTTCCATCCCGGCGCGCTGACCAACGAATACATCCGGGGCCGCCGCGTGCGCTTCGTGCAGCCGTTGCGGATCTACCTGACGCTCAGCCTGGTGTTTTTCGCGCTGCTCAAGTTCACCGGCGGTTTCGAGCCGGTGATCGACGAGGGCGCCCGGCCCGATGGCGCGCAGGCGCCGGCCAGCGCCGGGCGCCACGCGCCGAACGGCGAGCGGGGCAAGGCGGCGGCGGAGGCGGCCATCGCCGACCTTGAACGCGATATGAAGGCCGGCGCCCCCGACACCGGCGAGCGCGCGGCCGACAAGCGGCAGGGCGTCAAGCCGGAGGCCGACAAGCCGGAGGCCGACAAACAGGAGGGCGGCAAGGAGGTGGCCGGCAAGGACGAGGGCGGCAAGGAAGTGGCCGGCAAGGAGGAGGCCGGCAACCAGTTCGGTCCAAAACAGTTCGACGACATGCTTAGCGGCTGGCCGCGCTTGCAGCACCAATGGCAGCGCTTCACCGCGCTGCCGCAGGAGCAGCAGAAAAAGGTCTTCGTCGACGCCTTCTACCGCTACGCGCCGTACGCGATTTTCTGCCTGATGCCGGTGTTCGCGCTGTTTCTCAAGATACTGTACCTGGGCTCGGGGCGGCGCTTCGGCGAGCACGTGCTGTTCGCGCTGCACACCAACGCCTTCGCCTACTTCGTCTTTGCCGTCATGCTGATGGTCAACGTGGGCTGGATCGACTTCCTGCTGTGGTGCTGGCTGCTGGCCTACCTGCCGTGGGCCATGCGGCGCGTGTACCACCGCGGCCGTTTCGGCACCTTCTGGCGCTGGGCGGTGCTGATGACGTCCTTCATGGTCTGCATCTTCCTGGCCAGCGCGCTGAGCGCGGCCAGCGGCATCATGACCTTGCACTGACGACGGCGCCGGCCACTGAACCGGGCCGGTGCTTGCAGTCCTGCGGCGCCCGCACTATACTGCGGAAAATACTGTCTAAACGTACAGTAAGGGGTGTGCCGACGGGTGATGGCAGAAGCCGGCGTTATGGGTTACCCTGCTGCGTGTCGTCGCCCCCACCTATTTGCCGAGATTGATATGACCGCCACGCACGCCGATTTTCAAACCATAGCACTGGTTGTGCGCCCCAACACCGACGGCATCGCCGAGTCGGTCGGCAGCGTGGTGGCGTTCCTGCGCCGGGGCGGGCGCACGGTGGTGTTCGAGGAGCAGACCGCCGAGCACCTGGCCGGCGCCTTCGACGGCGTGCGCGCGCTCGGCGCCAGCGAGATCGGCGCCGAGTGCGACGCCGCCATCGTCATGGGCGGCGACGGCACCATGCTCGGCATCGCGCGCCAGCTGGCGCCGTTCGACGTGCCGCTGATCGGCATCAACCAGGGCCGGCTCGGCTTCATGACCGACATCCCGCTCGAGGGCATGCTCGAGGTGCTGGCCAAGATCCTCGGCGGCAGCTACAAGGCCGAGCGCCGCACCCTGCTCGAAGGGCGGGTGCGCCGCAACGGCGAGGACATCCACTTCGGCCTGGCCGTCAACGACGTCGTCGTCGCCCGCGGCGCCGGCGCCGGCATGGCCGAGTTGCGGGTCGACGTCGACGGCCACTTCATGTACAACCAGCGCTCGGACGGCCTGATCATCTCGACGCCGACCGGCTCGACCGCGTACGCGCTCTCGGCCGGCGGGCCGCTGCTCCATCCGAGCCTGGGCGGCGTGGTGCTGGTGCCGATCGCCCCGCACGCGCTGTCGAACCGGCCGATCGTGCTGCCCGAATCGAGCCGCATCGTCATCGAGATCGTGCGCGGGCGCGACTGCAGCGTCAACTTCGACATGCAAACCTTCGCCAGCCTGCAAACGCAGGACCAGATCGTCATCGAGCGCTCGCCGCACGCGATCACCTTCCTGCACCCGGAGGACTGGAACTACTTCAACACGCTGCGCGAAAAGCTCCACTGGAACGAGTATCCGTCGGGCGAAGGCAAGCTCGCTTAGCCGCATTTATCCAACCGCATCCACATTCACCAGGCATCCATGCTCCGCACCCTGTCCATCCGTGATTTCGTCATCGTCGACTCGATCGAACTGGAATTTTCCGCCGGCTTCACCGTCTTCACCGGCGAGACCGGCGCCGGCAAATCGATCCTGATCGACGCGCTGACCTTGGCGCTGGGCGGGCGCGGCGACGCCAGCGTGGTGCGCGAGGGCGCGGCCAAGGCCGACATCACGGCCGATTTCGCCGTCGGCGAGCAGGCGCGCGACTGGCTCGCGGCCAACGAGTTCGCCGTCGACGAGGGCGGCGCGCTGCTGCGCCGGGTGATCGACAACGCCGGGCGCAGCAAGGCCTACATCAACGGCGTGGCCGCCACCGCCGGGCAGTTGCGCGAGCTCGGCGACATGCTGGTCGACATCCACGGCCAGCACGCGCACCAGTCGCTGATGAAGACCGAGGCGCAGCGCGCGCTGCTCGACGGCCAGGCCGGCGCCGGCGCCGACGTCAAGGCCGTCGCCGCCAGCCACAAGGCCTGGCGCGCGCTGGCCAAACAGCTGCAGGAATTCGAAACCAACGCCGCCAACGTGCTCTACGAGCGCGAGCGGCTCGAGTGGCAGGTCAACGAGCTTGAAAAGCTGGCCGTCAAGCCGGGCGAGTGGGCCGAGGTGAGCAACGAGCAAAGCCGCTTGTCGCACGCGGCCAGCCTGCTCGAGGGCGCGCAGGAGGCGCTGGCGGCGCTGTCGGAGGCGGAGGACCATCCGATCCTGTCGCAACTGTCGTCGCTCAACCAAAAGCTCGGCAAGCTGGCCGGCATCGACACCGGCCTGCAAGCGATCGTCGACCTGATCGAGCCGGCGCGCATCCAGCTGCAGGAGGCGGTGTACGCGATCAACGACTACCTCGACCGCGTCGAGCTCGACCCGGAGCGGCTGCGCGCGGTCGAGGCGCGCATGGACGCGATCCACTCGGCGGCGCGCAAGTTCCGCGTCACCGAGGAGCAGCTGCCGGACGAACACGCCAAGCTGGCCGAGCGCCTGGCGCGGCTGGCCGACGCCAGCGACATCGACGGCCTGCGCCGGCAGGAGCAACAGCTCAAGGCCGCCTACATGGCGGTGGCGGCGCGCCTGACGGCCACGCGCGCGGCGGCCGCGCGCCAGCTGGGCGAGGCGGTCACGCGCGCCATGCAGGAACTGAACATGACGGGCGGGCGCTTCGAGGTCGCGCTCAACGCCGGCGAGCCGGGCGCGCACGGCCTCGAGCAGGTGGAGTTCTTGGTCGCCGGCCACGCCGGCGTGGCCGCGCGGCCGCTGGCGAAGGTCGCCTCGGGCGGCGAGCTGGCGCGCATCTCGCTGGCGATCTCGGTGATCACCTCCAACGCCACGGCCACGCCGACCTTGATCTTCGACGAGGTCGACAGCGGCATCGGCGGCGGCGTGGCCGAGGTGGTGGGGCGGCTGCTGCGGCGGCTGGGGCAGGAGCGGCAAGTGCTGTGCGTAACGCACCTGCCGCAGGTGGCCAGCCAGGCCGGCCAGCACTTCCAGGTGGCCAAGGGCACGCTCGACAACGGCAAGACCGCCTCGCGCATCGACGTGCTCGACGCCAAGGCGCGGGTGGAGGAAGTGGCGCGCATGCTCGGCGGCCTCGAGATCACCGCCACCACGCGCAAGCACGCCCGCGAGCTGCTCGCCTCCTAACCCCGTCGGGGTCAAGTCTGTCATTTGGACACGGGCTCGTGCGTAGGCCGCGCGCGCCCGATGCGCCCGCGCCATTTCCCCTTTAAATCTTGTCCGCGCGCACGTCGCGCGAGGTTTGCGCGCCGTCAGGCCCGCGATGGCGCCGGCGCCTACAGTGGGTGGCAGCACCGCGCCCGGCCGAGCAGACAGGGACCGTACCGGTGCCAGTGCAAGCGCCCGCTTGCGCTCATCTCTTGCAAGGGGACGCCATCATGCCATCTCTGTCCATCCGCCACATCGGCGCGCGGCCTCGCGCCATCGCCTCCGCCATGGCCGCCGCGTGCGCGACGCTGCCGTTCTGGGCCGGCGCGCAAGCGACGCCGGCCGGCGCGGACGCGCCTGGCGCCGGTGCCGCCGGCCGCCAGCGCGTTAGCCTCTACAGCGTGATCAACCTGGGGCCGGAACCGTTGTCGGCCGAGCTCAACGAGCGCGGCCAAGCGGCCTTCACCACCCTCAATTCCTTCGGCATACGGAGTTGGTTCTTCGACGGCGAGCGCACGCGCGACATCGGCTCGCTCGGCGGCGGCGACGCCACCGTCTACGCGCTCAACAACAAGGGCGTGGTGGTGGGCAATTCCTCGACCGGCGAGGTGCGCAACCGCGTGCTCGGCTTCGTCTGGAGCGCCGCCGCCGGCATGCGGGCCTTGCCCGGCGAGTCGCCGACCACCGCCAACGACATCAACGACCACAACGTCATCGTCGGCGTGACGGAGCCGCCGCCGCAGTCGGGCCTGTCCGCGCGCGCGGTGCGCTGGAATCCGGACGGCGGCGTCACCTTGCTCGGGCCGCCGCCGTTCTCGCTGTCGGAGGCGAGCGCCGTCAACCACCGCGGCTACGCAACCGGCTACGCCGACCTGCCCGACACGATCTCGGCCACCGTGTGGGATCCGGCCGGCAACCAGACCGATCTCGGCTCGCTCGACCGGCAACTCGGCTTCGGCGAATTCATCAACGAGCGCAACGAGGTCGCCGGCGTGGTCGACGGCCCCGGCGAGGCGCAGCGGCGCGGCTTCTTCTGGAGCCGCGACACCGGCATGGTGCCGATCGACGCCGGCGGCATCCTCGCCCTGAGCGACCTGAACAACCGAGGCGAGATCGTCGGCGGCGGCCTGGTGGCCGGCGCCGAGCGCGCGTTCCAGTGGACGCTGGGACGCGGCCTGGTGCCGCTGCCGCTCGGCCCGGACGCGGGCAGTTACGCGACCGACATCAACGAGCACGGCGAGGTCGCCGGCATCACCTACGCGGCGGCCGGCGGCGCCATGCGCGCGGTGCGCTGGCCGGCGTACGACGCCGCCCCGATCGACCTCAACACGCGCCTGTACCGCGCCCCGCCCGGGCTGGTGTTGCGGGCGGCCGTGGCCATCAACGACAACGGCCTGATCCTGGCGGACTCGAACGCCGGCCTGGTCATGTTGCGTCCCGGACGGCGCGGCACCGACGCCCCCGTGGCCGGCCCCATCGCCGGCCTGCCGCGCACGGTCACGCTGGGGCAGACGCTGGCGCCGACGATCGACTTCGTCGACGACGCCGGCGCCCACACCGCCAGCGTCACATGGCAGGACGGCTGCGCCTCGTCGACGCCGACGGTGGTCGAGTCGGGCGGCAGCGGCCAGGCGCGGCTGCAGCACACGTTCTGCGCCGCCGGCTTCAACGCCGTGCGCGTGCGCATCACCGACGCAGGCGGCCACTACACCGAACTGGAGCAAGACTATCTGGTCGAGGCGCCGACGGTGGCCGCGCTCAGCGGCAGCGGCACGTTGCCGGCCGCCGCTGCCACCGTTGGTTCTGCTGCGGCGCGCCACCTGCGCGCCGCGCCGCTGCGCTTTGCCGTGTGGGCGCCGCTGGCGGGCGCGGTCGCCGGCACGGGCGCGCCGGCGCTGCGCCTGTCCGGTCCGTTCCATTTCAACAGCGAGCGCGTCACCGGCGTCACCACCAGCGGCCGCCAGGCCAGGGTGGAGGGCGTCGGCCGGCTCAACGGCCGCGACGGCTACCGCTTCGCGCTGGAGGCGCGCGACGGCGCCGCCGCGCAAGGCGGCGGCCGCCTGCGGCTGCGCATCACGCACGTGGACGCGGCCACCGGCGCCGAGCGGGCCGACTACGACAACGGCGCGACGGCGGCCGCGGCCGACCGCACCGCGCTGACGGAAGGCGCGCTGACGCTGCGCAACTGAAGCGGTGCGACCGGCGCGCCGGCGCCGACCGCCGCGCTTTCGCCGGCGCGTTTGAGCGTGCTCAGCATCGCGCCGGCGCCGGCGCCTAGAGTGGGTGGCAGCACCGGGCCCGCGCCGCGGCCGCGACGCGCGCGGCGCCCCGGCGCCAGTGCAAGCGTCTGCTTGCGCTCACTGCTTGTAAGGAGAAGCCATCATGCAAACCCCATCGATCCGCCGCACACGCCCGCGCCGCCGCGCCATCGCCGGCGCCGTGGCCGCCTTGTTCGCGCTGCCGTTCTGGGCCGGCGCCCACGCCGCCGCCAAGGCCGAGGCCGAGACCGAGTCCGCTTCGGCCGGCAACTTCGGCCCCGTCCGCTACTCCGTGATCAACCTCGGGCCGGAGCTGACGGCGGCCTACCTCAACGAGCGCGGCCAGGCGGCCTACACCTCGTTCAATTATTTCGGTGCCGTCGCCCGCTTCTTCGACGGCGACCGCGTGCGTCCGATCGGCTCGCTCGGCGGCAATTTCACGCTGGTGCAGGGCTTGAACAACTTCGGCGTGGTGGTGGGCGGCTCGTCGACCGACGCCGCCAACAGCAACGTGCTGGCCTTCGCCTGGACGGCGGGCGGCGGCCTGCGCGCGCTGCCCGGCGCCTCGCCCAGCAGCGCGCTCGACATCAACGACCGCAACCAGATCGTCGGCTGGACCCCGGCCCCCGGCGTGACCGTGCGCGCGGTGCGCTGGAATCCGGACGGCAGCGTCACCCCGCTGGGGCCGTTGCCGCGTACGGTGTCGGAGGCGCGCGCCATCAACGACCGCGGCTACGCCACCGGCTTTGTCGAGCTCGCCGGCAACGGCCAGGTGCACGCCTTTTTGTGGGACCGGGCCGGCGCGCCGACCGACCTCGGCCCGACCGACGGCGGGCGCGGCTTCGGCCTCGCCA
The DNA here is from genome assembly GCA_963513825.1 of uncultured Duganella sp. Classification (GTDB taxonomy): domain Bacteria; phylum Pseudomonadota; class Gammaproteobacteria; order Burkholderiales; family Burkholderiaceae_D; genus Rugamonas. The sequence goes on along the minus strand of CAUPRW010000017.1, from coordinate 12,621 downwards.
TCAACGAGCGCAACCAGGTGGCCGGCGTGATCGACTACGACCCGCCGGGCCGCACGCAGGGCTTCTTCTGGAGCCGCGACAGCGGCCTGGTGCGGATCGACGCCGGCCCCAACTTCACCTTCGCCGGCCTCAACAACCGGGGCGAGGTGGTCGCCAACGCCGACATCGGCGGCGCCGCGACGGCCTTCCAATGGTCGCTCGGGCGCGGGCTGGTGCCGCTGCCGCGCGGCGCCGCGCCGCTCAGCCAGGTGTACGACATCAACGACCAGGGGCAGATGGTGGGCGCGCTGCAGCGGCCCGTGAGCGAGGGCGGCGACTTGCGCGCGGTGCGCTGGCCATCGTTCGCCGCCCCGCCGATCGACCTCAACACGCGCCTGTATCCGGTGCCGGCCGGGCTGGTGTTGCGGGCCGCCGCGGCCATCAATGAACAGGGCGTGATCCTGGCCGAATCGAACGCCGGGCTGGTCATGCTGCGGCCGGGCCGGCGCGGCACGGACGCGCCCCTGCTCGGCCCGATCGAAGGCTTGCCGCCGGCGATCGTGGTCGGCCAGGAAGCGGCGCTGGCGATCAACTTCCTCGACAACTCGCCCACGCAAACCCACAGCGCCAGCGCGTACTGGGCCGACGGTTGCCCGTCGCCGGCGCCGACCGTGGTCGAAGCGGGCGGCTCCGGCCAGGTGCGGCTGCACCACCAATTCTGCGTCGCCGGCTATTACGCGGTGCGGGTGCGGGTCGCCGACTCGGGCGGGCGCGCCACGGAACTGGAGAAGGACTACATCGTCGACGCCCCGGCCGTCGCCGCGCTCAGCGGCGCGGGATCGCTGCCCGCCGCCGGCAGCGCCGCCGCCGCGCGCGCGCACCGCGCCGCGCCGCTGCGTTTCGCGCTGTGGGCGCCGCTCGGCGGCGCGGCGGCGGCCGGCGTGCCGGCGCTCAATCTGTCCGGCCCGTTCCATTTCCGCGCCGACCAGATGACCGCCAGCAGCGCCGTGGACGGCCGGGCGCGGGTGGAGGGCACGGGCCGGCTCGACGGCCGCAGCGGCTACCGCTTCGTGCTCGAAGCAACGGACGGCGGCAGTGGCGGCGCCGACCGCCTGCGGGTGCGCATCACGCACGCGGACGCCGCCACCGGCGCCGACGTGCTCGACTACGACAACAACGCCACCATCGCCGACGGCAGCCTCACCTTGCGCCGCTGATCCCCATCGGGGTCAAGTCTGTCATTTGGACACGAGCTGAACCGCATTGCTGTTCAGTCCGTGTCCAAATGACAGACTTGACCCCGACGATGTATCTATAATAGCGAGCTGTCCTATTCAAACCGCCACTGGCCCCCATGACCTTTTCCAAAGAACCTCCCTATAAACACGGCACCGTCGGCCGCAGCGCGATCCTGCTGGTGAACCTGGGCACGCCCGATGCGCCCACCCGCTCCGCCGTGCGCCGCTACCTGAAGGAGTTTCTGTCCGATCCGCGCGTGGTGGAAATCCCGCGCGCCGTCTGGTGGTTCATCCTCAACCTGATCATCCTGCCGTTCCGCTCCGGCCAGTCGGCCAAGAAGTACGCGACCATCTGGACCCGCGAAGGCTCGCCGCTGAAGGTCCACACGGCCGCCCAGGCGATGCACCTGCTCGGCGCCCTCGGCGAGCGCGGCCACGAGAACCTGACCGTGGCCATGGCCATGCGCTACGGCTCGCCGTCGGTGCCGGAAGTGCTGGCCAAGCTCAAGGCCGACGGCTGCGAACGCATCCTGGTGCTGCCCGCCTATCCGCAATACTCGGGCACCACCACCGGCTCGATCTACGACGCCGTGTTCAACCATTACGGCTCGGTGCGCAACATCCCGGAGCTGCGCTTCGTGCGCAACTACCACGACCACGACGCCTATATCCGCGCGCTGCAGAACTCGGTGCTGGCGCACTGGGACGCCCACGGCCGTCCCGACAAACTGGTGCTGAGCTTCCACGGCGTGCCCAAGCGCACGCTGATGCTGGGCGACCCCTATCACTGCGAGTGCCTGAAAACCGCGCGCCTGCTCGCCACCGCGCTCAAGCTCAAGCCGGAGCAGTACATGGTGACGTTCCAGTCGCGCTTCGGCAAGGCCGAGTGGCTGCAGCCGTACACGGCGCCCACCGTGGCCCAGCTCGCGCGCGACGGCGTCAAGCGCATCGACATCATGTGCCCCGGCTTCACCAGCGACTGCCTCGAGACGCTGGAGGAAATCTCGATGGAAGTGCGCCACGATTTCGAGCAGGCCGGCGGCAAGGAGTTCCATTACATCCCGTGCCTGAACGAGGCGCCCGACTGGATCGCCGCCCTCGGCGAGATCGCCGAACAGCACATGATCGGCTGGCCGACCCAGATGTCGCCCGCCCAGCACGACGAGCGCAGGAAGGACGCCGACATCGGCCGCGCCGCCGCGCTGCGGCTGGGCGCGGCCGACTAGAACCGCCGCCGCCGCTAAAAAAGTGACAACTTCACCACACCCGTCCCGTTCCGCCATCATCAGCACTTGCGGTCGTTGAGTGCCAGCCTGTTAAAATAGCTAGCTGTTGTATGCGCCCAGGCCGCCCGGCGCGGCCCGGGCCGGCGGTTCGGCTGATTATTTGGTGGGCACAATAACCCTTGAAAACGTAGGATATCGCCCCACTTGCAGCCAGTGCGGTAACAAAAGTAATGTCAAACAAATACGATTGTAGGAGTCTTTAGATGCAAGATCAGGAAAACCAAGCAGCACCTAATCCGGAAACAGCCGAGACGGCTGCGCCATCGACTCCCGACCAGCCTTCCCTGGAGGAACAGCTGGCCAGCACCGAAGCGCGCCTGGCGGAGATGCACGACGCCTTCATGCGCGCCAAGGCCGATGGCGAAAACATCCGCCGCCGCGCCCAGGAAGACGTGGCCAAGGCCCATAAGTTCGCCGTTGAAAGCTTCGCCGAGGCCATGGTGCCCGTCAAGGACAGCCTGGAAATGGCCTTGAAGGTCGAGACGCCGTCGGTCGAGTCGCTCAAGGAAGGCGTCGAAATGACGCTCAAGCAACTGAGCGCCGCGTTCGAGAAGAACCGCTTGCTGGCGATCGAACCGGCCCAGGGCGACAAGCTCGACCCGAACAAGCACCAGGCCGTGGCCGTGGTGCCGGCCGACCAGGAAGCCAACACCGTCGTTTCCGTACTGCAAAAAGGTTACATGATCGCGGACCGCCTGCTGCGTCCCGCCATCGTGACGGCCGCGCAAGCGAAGTAATGCCGGGGTGAAAATTTATTTCACCGTCAGCCGAACTTAAGCACTTGAAAACATACAGCTTTTCCACATATTAGTACCATCTGAACTTAGCAAAGAGGAAGAAAAATCATGGGTAGAATTATCGGTATCGATCTGGGAACCACAAATTCCTGCGTTTCCATCATGGAAAATGGTCAGCCAAAGGTAATCGAAAACGCCGAAGGCGCGCGTACGACGCCATCGATCATTGCTTACCAAGAAGATGGTGAAATTCTCGTCGGCTCGCCGGCCAAGCGCCAGGCCGTGACCAATCCGAAGAACACGCTGTTCGCCGTGAAGCGTTTGATCGGCCGCAAGTTCGACGAAAAAGAAGTGCAGAAGGACATCGGCCTGATGCCGTACACGATCACCAAGGCCGACAACGGCGACGCCTGGATCGGCGTGCGCGACAAAAAGCTGGCGCCCCAGCAAATCTCGGCCGAAGTGCTGCGCAAGATGAAGAAAACCGCCGAAGACTACCTCGGCGAAGAAGTGACCGAGGCCGTCATCACCGTGCCCGCCTACTTCAACGACTCGCAGCGCCAGGCCACCAAGGACGCCGGCCGCATCGCCGGCCTGGACGTCAAGCGCATCATCAACGAGCCGACCGCGGCCGCGCTGGCCTTCGGCCTGGACAAGAACGAAAAGGGCGACCGCAAGATCGCCGTCTATGACCTGGGCGGCGGCACGTTCGACGTCTCGATCATCGAAATCGCCGACGTCGATGGCGAAAAGCAGTTCGAAGTGCTGGCCACCAACGGCGACACCTTCCTCGGCGGCGAAGACTTCGACCAGCGCGTCATCGATTACATCATCGACGAATTCAAGAAGATCAACGGTCTGGACCTGAAAAAAGATCCGATCGCCCTGCAGCGCATCAAGGCTTCGGCCGAGCGCGCCAAGATCGAACTGTCGTCGTCGCAGCAGACCGAGATCAACGAGCCGTACATCGCCATGGCCAACGGCGCGCCGGTCCACCTGACCTTGAAGATGACCCGCGCCAAGCTCGAGTCGCTGGTCGAGGAACTGATCAACGCCACCATCGAACCATGCCGCATGGCCATCAAGGACGCCGGCGTCAAGGTGTCCGACATCGACGACATCATCCTGGTCGGCGGTATGACCCGGATGCCGAAGGTGCAGGAAAAGGTCAAGGAGTTCTTCGGCAAGGATCCGCGCAAGGACGTCAATCCGGACGAGGCGGTCGCCGTCGGCGCGGCCATCCAGGGTTCGGTGTTGTCGGGCGAACGCAAGGACTTGCTGCTGCTGGACGTGACGCCGCTGTCGCTGGGGATCGAAACCCTGGGCGGCGTGATGACCAAGATGATCCACAAGAACACGACGATCCCGACCAAGTTCTCGCAAGTGTTCTCGACGGCCGACGACAACCAGCCTGCCGTGACCATCAAGGTCTACCAGGGTGAGCGCGAAATCGCCGCCGGCAACAAGGGCCTGGGCGAATTCAATCTGGAAGGCATCCCGCCGGCATCGCGCGGCACGCCACAGATCGAAGTGACCTTCGACATCGACGCCAACGGCATCCTGCACGTCGGCGCGAAAGACAAGGCCACCGGCAAAGAGAACAAGATCACGATCAAGGCCAACTCCGGCCTGACCGAGGCGGAAATCCAGAAGATGGTCAAGGACGCCGAAGTGAACGCCGAGGAAGACAAGAAAGTGAAGGAACTGGCCGAGTCGCGCAACCAGGCCGACGCGCTGGTGCACTCGACCCGCAAGTCGCTGACCGAATACGGCGACAAGCTCGAAGCGGGCGAGAAGGAAGCGATCGAGGCGGCCATCACCGAGCTCGAAGGCTCGATCAAGTCGGGCGACAAGGCCGACATCGACGCCAAGGTGGCCGCGCTGTCGACCGCCTCGCAGAAGCTGGGCGAGAAGATGTACGCCGACATGCAGGCGCAGCAGGCCGCGGCCGGCGGTGCCGAAGGCGGCCAGGCTGGTCCGGGCGCCGGCGCCGAGCAAGCCAAGCCACAGGACGACGTGGTCGACGCCGACTTCAAAGAAGTCAAAGACAGCAAGTAAGTTGTCCGCAACAGCGCCGCTCCCTTGGGGCGCGGCGAGCGCCGAGCCGAGCGGCCGTGTAAGCGGTGCCGGCTCGGCTTTTTAGCGTAATCAGCACACAGTATAAATACAGCAAGGTCCCGACAATATGGCAAAGCGTGATTTCTACGAGACACTTGGTGTCGCAAAAAACGCGTCGGAAGACGAGATCAAGAAGTCGTATCGCAAACTGGCGATGAAGTACCATCCGGACCGCAATCCGGACAGCAAAGAGTCGGAAGAAAAATTCAAGGAAGTCAAAGAAGCGTACGAGATGCTGACCAATCCGGAAAAGCGCGAGGCGTATGACCGCTACGGTCACGCCGGCGTCGATCCGAACATGGGTGGCGGCGGCGGCTTTGGCGGTGGCGCCGGCGGTTTCGGCGACGCCTTCGGCGACATCTTCGGCGACATCTTCGGCGGTGGCGCCGGCCGCGGCCGCAGCGCCGGCCCGCAGGTCTATCGCGGCGCCGATCTGCGCTACAACCTGGAGATCACGCTCGAGCAGGCCGCGCACGGCTTCGACACCACCATCCGCGTGCCGTCGTGGGACAAGTGCGACACCTGCCACGGTTCCGGCGCCAAGCCGGGCACCTCGCCGGTCACCTGCACCACCTGCGCCGGCCACGGCCAGGTGCGCATGCAGCAGGGCTTCTTCAGCATCCAGCAGACCTGCCCGAAATGCCACGGCACCGGCAAGATCATCCCCGAGCCGTGCGCCGCGTGCGCCGGCCAGGGCCGCATCAAGCGCAACAAGACGCTGGAAGTGAAGATCCCGGTCGGCATCGACAACGGCATGCGCATCCGCTCGTCGGGCAACGGCGAGCCGGGCACCAACGGCGGACCGTCGGGCGATTTGTATGTGGAGATCCACATCAAGCCGCACTCGGTGTTCCAGCGCGAGGGCGACGACCTGCATTGCGAGATGCCGATCTCGTTCGCCAAGGCGGCGTTGGGCGGCGAAATCGAGGTGCCGACGCTGTCTGGTAAAGTATCGTTCACGATCCCCGAGGGCACCCAGTCGGGCAAGACCTTCCGCCTCAAGGGCAAGGGCATCAAGGGCGTGCGTTCCGGCTTCGCGGGCGACCTGTTCTGCCACGTGGCCGTCGAGACCCCGGTCAAGCTGACCGAGAAGCAGAAGGACATGCTGCGCGACTTCGAAAAGCTCACCACCGAGGGCGGCTCCAAGCACAGCCCGCAGAGCAAAACCTGGCGTGACAAGGTCAAGGACTTCTTTGAATAACTTGTTGGTGTAGGCGCCGGGTCACGGCGTCGTCACGCAGGGCCAGTAATATCGGACCGCCGCGCAGCCCATTCCGGGTGGCGCGGCGGTCTTCTTATGTACAAGAGGAGCATTCATGAGCGATCAAGACATCAGCAATTCCCCGTTGCGCGGCCTGTTGGAGAACAACCGCAAGTGGGCCGAGTCGGAAGTGGAACGCGATCCGGATTTCTTCAACCGGCTCGCCACGCAGGCCGCCCCCGAATACCTGTGGATCGGTTGTTCGGACAGCCGGGTGCCGGCGAACGAGCTGCTGGGCCTGGCGCCGGGCGACGTCTTCGTCCACCGCAATATCGCCAACGTGGTGGTGCATTCGGATTTGAACGCGCTGTCGGTGCTGCAGTTCGCCATCGACGTGCTCAAGGTCAAGCACGTGATCATCGTCGGCCACTACGGCTGCAAGGGCGTGCACGCGGCGATGACGGGCCAGCGGTTCGGCCTGGTCGACAACTGGCTGCGCCACGTGCAGGACGTCAACCAGAAGCATGAGCGCTACATGGGCGATGTGATGCCAAGCCAGGAACGGTCGAAGCGGCTGGTGGAGTTGAACGTGGTCGAGCAGGTCTCCAACGTGTGCCAGACCACCATCCTGCAGGACGCATGGGACCGCGGGCAGGACGTGACGGTGCACGGCTGGGTCTACGGCATCGAGGACGGCAAGCTGCACGACCTCGGCATGACCGTCACCGCCGCGCACGAACTGGCGCCGCGCGCGGCGGTTCGGCTGGGCAAGTACGAGGAACTGCTGGGCTGATTTATCTGGGACGGAGGCCGCAACTTCGGGGTCAAGTCTGACATTTGGACACAAGCTCAGCATTGGGCGTTGGCTATTGCTCAGGCCGTGTCCAAATGTCAGACTTGACCCCGTGGTTCCCTCCGCTCCGCTTCAGAAATAATTGTCACTTCTCTAATGTGTGGGCATGGCATTAATGCAATAATACTATTATTAAATTATTGCTGAGGAATTTTATGCCCTTGAACTTCAAGCATCTGTGCTGCCATGTCGCGCTGCTGACCATCCCTTTCGCCACTGTCGCGCTGGCGCAGGAAACCGCTCCGGCTGAGCAGGGAACTCCTGCGCAGGAAGAGCCCAAGAAGGGCACCGTTGGCGGCTTCTTTCAAAGCCTGGGCGGCACCTTGAACGGCGCGGTGAAGAAAATGAAAGAAGCCGGCGGCGCAAAGCCCGGCAATACCGCCGCGACCCAGGACGCGGCGGGCGGCGCCACGGCGGCGAGCGCCAACGCCGCTCCCGGCAAAGCGCTGCCGGCCTCGATCCGCACCACGCCACTGGCCGGATTGTTCACCAAATATCCCTATGACGGCACGGCAAAAAGCAATTACCCGCGCGTGGCCATCACGCTGACGGACTGGTCGCGCAGCGACTGCTGGGTCGCCCAGGCGACCATCTGGAAGAGCAAGACCAAGTCCGAGCCGGTCGCACCGTTTTCCGTCTGCGTGAACGGCTCCTTTGGCTTCGCCCTGAACAACGCGGCCAATCTGCATTTGTTCCAGGAGCAGTCGGCCATCGAACACAGCGGCAATATCCGCTCGACCGGCCCCAAGCCACCAATGATGGCGACCCCGATGCAACTGCCGTTCGGCGAGTCGAAGTATTCCACCTATCACAGCTTCATCCAGCAGCTTGTCGTCGATACCGGCTGGCAGCCTGGCGCCCCGACCAACATCTGGCTGGTGGGCTTCGGTGCGGACAGTGCCATGAAGGCCGGCGCATCGGACGAGCGCGAGAGCGCGGCGGACAGCCCGGCGGCGGCACCGGCGGCGGTCGGACAAGCCGTGGTGGGCGCGCAGTGTAAAGCGGCCAACTTCACGCAGGAGACCTACAACCGCATCCAGGTCGGCATGACGTTCGATGCCGTCAAACGCGTCATGGGCTGCGAGCCAGACCCCGACTTCACCCGCCGCGCCGATTCACACGTGTATCACATGTGGGCCGTGACGATCAATAACCTGGTGGCGGCCAAATCGATCGAGGTGTTCTTCGATCCATCGGGTGCGAAAGTCAAAGCGCTCGGTACCAGCTATAAGGCCGCAAAGGGGTTCTAAGCGGGAGAAGTCATCCCGAAGCGCCGGCATTGCGCCGTAGGTTTTCCGCATATGGATATCGGATAAGCTTCGTTTTCTTTATAAGGAGGACGGCATAGACTGGGCCACTACTCATTCAATGGGCGTGTGCCATGTCTGCCGTTCTCCAATCCGCTTTCGACATCGAGTTGTTCGACGCGCCGCTCGGCGCCGAGATCCTGGGCCTGGACCTGGGCCGTCCGCTGTCGCCGCGCCAGTTCCAGCGCATCCATAAAGCCCATCTCGACCACCATCTGCTGGTGTTCCGCGACCAGCGCATCTCGCCACAACAGCAGGTCGACTTCAGCCGCCGTTTCGGGCCGCTGCAAATCCACGTGCTGCGCAATTTCCAGCTAGCGTCGCACCCCGAGGTGCTGGTCATCTCCAACATCATCGAGGACGGCCGGCCGATCGGCCTGGGCGACGCCGGCCACTTTTGGCACTCCGACCTGTCGTACAAGGACACTCCCAGTCTCGGCTCGCTGCTGCACGCGCAGGAGCTGCCGGACGAGGGCGGCGATACGCTGTTCGCCAATATGCACCTGGCGTGGGACACCTTGCCCGCCGCGCTGCGCCACGCCGTGCAGGACGCGCGCGCGGAGCACAGCTACCTGGCCCAGTACGAGGAGCTGCGCCGCCGCAGTCCGTTCCGCCCGGCGCTGACGCCGGCGCAGATCGACGAGGTCAAACCGGTGACGCATCCGGTGGTGCGCACCCATCCCGAAACCGGCCGCAAGGCGTTGTTCGTCAGCGAGCATTTCACCACGCGCATCGTCGGCCTTCCCGAGGACGAAAGCGGCGCGCTGCTCGCCGAACTGTTCGCGCACAGCGTGCTGCCGGCGCATGTCTACCGCCACAAATGGGCGCCGCACGATCTGGTCTTCTGGGACAACCGCTCGCTGATGCACCTGGCCGGCGGCACGCCCGAGCACCTGCGCCGCAAGCTCTATCGCACCACCATCGAAGGCGACGCGCCTTTCTGACGCCGACACATACCAAAGGAATCCGATGTCCAGATATATTCCCCGCAGGCTCGCCGCTGCCGTCGCCTCCGCCGTTGCGCTTAGCCTCGCCGCCGCGTCGAACGCGCAGGCCGAAGGCACGCTGCGCATCGCCCAGCAGTTCGGGGTGGTCTACCTGCTGCTCAACGTCGCGCAGGACCAGCAGCTGATCGAGAAGGAAGGCAAGAAGCACGGCGTCGACGTCAAGGTCGAATGGAAGCAGCTCTCCGGCGGCGCGGCCGTCAACGATGCGCTGCTGTCGGGCGCGGTCGACATCGCCGGCGCCGGCGTCGGCCCGTTGATCACGATCTGGGACCGCACCGCCGGCCGCCAGAACGTCAAGGGCGTGGCCTCGCTGGGCAGCTTCCCGTACTACCTGGTCAGCACCAATCCGAACGTGAAGACGATCGCCGACCTGACCGGGAAAGACCGCATCGGCCTGCCGGCGGTGACGGTGTCGGTGCAGGCGCGCATCCTGCAGTATGCGGCGGCCAAGCAGTGGGGCGACAAGGAGTTCGCGCGCCTCGATAAATTCACGCAGACCTTGCCGCATCCCGACGCGGCGGCCGCCGTCATCGCCGGCGGCACCGAGATCAACGGCCACTTCGGCAATCCGCCGTACCAGGACCAGGAGCTGGCGGGCAATCCGGCCGCGCACATCATCCTCAATTCCTACGATGTGCTGGGCGGCCCGAGTTCGGCCACGGTGCTGTACGCAACCGAGAAATTCCGCACCGAGAATCCGAAAACCTACCGCGCCTTCACCGCCGCGTTGGCCGAAGCTGCCAAGTACGCGAGCGCCAATCCGGAGGGCGCGGCCGACGCCTACCTGCGCGTCTCGAAGAGCAAGGTCGATCGCAACCTGCTGCTGAAGATCTTCAAGAACCCGGAAGTGCGCTTCAGCGTCGAGCCGCAAAACACGCTGGGACTGGCGCAGTTCCTGCACCGCGTCGGCGCGATCAAGAAGAAGCCCGTCACCTGGCGCGACTATTTCTTCGACGATCCGGTCATCACGAAAGGCGGGTGACGTCATGGCCTTCCAGGTGGTTCGACCCAACACCGGCGTGGCGCCGTTGCTCGTCGCCGACGGCGTAACGCTCGAATACGGCGCCACGCGCGCCACGCACGATGTCAGCTTCAACGTCCATCGCGGCGACCGGTTCGTGCTGCTCGGCCCCTCGGGCTGCGGCAAGTCCTCGCTGCTGAAGGCGGCGGCGGGATTCATCAAGCCGGCCGTTGGCGCCATCAGCATCGACGGCAAGCGCATCGACGGGCCGGGGCCGGACCGCATCGTCGTGTTCCAGGAGTTCGACCAGCTGCCGCCGTGGAAGACGGTCAAGGAGAACGTCATGTTCCCGCTCTTGATGACCAAGCGCCTGGGCCGCCATCATGCCGAGGAGCGCGCGCGGCACTGGATCGCCAAGGTGGGCTTGGGCGGCTTTGAGAACGCGCATCCGCACACGCTGTCGGGCGGCATGAAGCAGCGCGTGGCGATCGCCCGCGCGTTGGCCATGCAGCCGGAGGTGCTGTTGATGGACGAGCCGTTCGCCGCGCTCGACGCGCTCACGCGCCGCAATATGCAGGAGGAGCTGGGGCGCTTGTGGGAGGAACTGCGCTTCACGCTGTTGTTCGTCACCCACTCGATCGAGGAGGCGCTGGTGGTCGGCAATCGCATCCTGCTACTGTCGCCGCACCCGGGTCAGGTGAGGGCGGAACTGAACAGCCATCAGTTTGGCCTCGACAGCGCCGGCGGCGCCGAGTTCCAGGCGGCGACGCGGCGCATCCACGGGCTGCTGTTCGACGCGCCGGATCATGGCGCGGCCGATGCGATCGCCGGCGCGGCGGGCCACCCGGCCACCAACGCTGGTTTCAACGCCGCCGCCGGCACGGCGCTCGGCGCCGCCGGCGTTGCGTATGAGCGGAGCCGCGCATCATGAGCCTCGTCCTCGATCCGCCGGTGCGCCAGGAGTATGTCCATGTCCCCAATCCGGCGGCGCCGCGCGCGGTCGACATCCCGCGGCCGCTGGCGCGCCGTGCGTGGGAACTGGCCTGGCTGCGTAAGGGCTTTATTCTGATCCTGCTCGCGGTGCTGTGGGAAGCCGTCGCCCGCTGGCAGGACAACGACCTGCTGCTGCCGGGGTTCGTGCAGACCGCGCGGGCGTTTGCCAGCGGCGTCGCCAGCGGCGAGCTGCTCGAGCGCGTGGGCATTTCGCTGGCCGTCCTGCTGCAGGGGTATGTGGCCGGCATCGTCGCCGCCTTCGCGCTGACGGCGCTGGCCGCGTCCACCCGCGCGGGCCGTGACTTGCTCGAGACGCTGACCTCGATGTTCAACCCGCTGCCGGCGATCGCGCTGCTGCCGCTGGCGTTGCTGTGGTTCGGGCTTGGCAAGGGCAGTCTGATCTTCGTCATCGTGCACGCGGTCCTGTGGCCGCTGGCGCTGGGCGCCTACGCGGGCTTCCAGGGCGTGCCCGAGACGCTGCGCATGGCCGGCCGCAATTACGGCTTGAGCGGCCTGCGGCTGGTGCTGCAGATTTTGGTGCCGGCCGCGCTGCCGTCGATTCTGTCGGGCCTGAAGATCGGCTGGGCGTTCGCGTGGCGCACCCTGATCGCCGCCGAGCTGGTATTCGGCACTACCGGCGGGCAGGGCGGGCTTGGGTGGTACATTTTCCAGAACCGCAATGAGCTCTACACCGACAAGGTGTTCGCCGGGCTGGCCGCCGTGATCCTGATCGGACTGCTGGTGGAGAACGTGGTATTCCGTCCACTGGAAGCGGTCACCGTCAAGCGCTGGGGCATGCAGCGCTAGCAGGCTGCTGAAATATCCCCCATTCAAACCGGCCGTGACGCCCGATTTTCGCTCCCGGCCCGCATGCGTTTTGTAACATGGGATGTGGCGCGCGTTTTTTTACGTTTTCCAGCTGTTTTCAATGTGTTTTGCGC
>CAUPRW010000016.1:0-100183 GCA_963513825.1 uncultured Duganella sp. | reverse complement strand
CGTTTGCCGGCCACTCGTCGTCTCCCCAGCTCCATGCTGAATGAAACAACTGTAATCCTCGCTTCCGCACCGGGCCGGTTTCAGGTGACAAACCGGCCAAGATAGTTGTCGTCTACCGGCCAAGATAATTGTCGCTTACCACCCCTTGGGGTACGTCCCCTAAGCGGCGGCGCGCGCGTCGAGGCAAATGCTGGCCGGGGTGGCTGCATCTCGCGCCCGCACGTAAAAAAACCGCCCGGCTTGCGCGGGGCGGTTTTTTCGGAAGCGACGATCGATTACTTGATCTTCGTTTCTTTGAACATGACGTGCTTGCGTGCTTTAGGATCGAACTTCATGATCTCCATCTTAGCAGGCGTGGTGCGCTTGTTCTTGGTGGTGGTGTAGAAGAAACCCGTGCCTGCGGTCGATTCCAGTTTGATTTTGTCGCGGCCAGTTTTTGCCATGGTAGCTCCTAATTAGACTTTTTCGCCACGGGCGCGCATGTCCGACAGAACGGCATCGATGCCGACTTTGTCGATTACGCGCAGACCAGCGTTGGACAGACGCAGGGAGACCCAGCGGTTTTCAGATTCAACAAAAATACGACGGTTCTGCAGGTTAGGCAGGAAACGACGTTTGGTTTTGTTGTTTGCGTGGGAGACATTGTTGCCGACCATCGGCTTCTTCCCAGTAACTTGGCAAACACGTGCCATAACGCACTCCTTAAAAGACATTCCACAATTGGAAAAACGAGAGTATATCCAAAAAACTTAGCTTTTTCAATGACTTGTGAAAAACAATTGTGTCTTGAAAATCTAAAATTATTTAACAATTTGATCGTTGCCCAATTTTCCCTCCGAGGGCGGGTGGCCGGGCAGGGGGCGTGGCGCTAAATAATGGTTCTTTTGTCATGATGTTTATTTGGAAAGCTGGCACAATGCCCAACTCGAATCCCCTGTCATCATGGAGAGACCGCCTATGAACAATCCCCGCACCTTGTTTGTTTCCCGATGGCTGCTCGCGGCATCGGCGCTGTTGGCGGGCGCCCCCGCCGTTGCCGCCGCCCCCGCCGCCCCCGGTGGCCTGTATGTCGGCTATTACCAGGAAGACCCGGCGACCAATCCGGAAGACCCGACGCCCGGCGCCTTCGTGCTGAACCTGCCCGAGAACGATGCCACCTTCGACGGCGCCATGTTCTTCACCTTTGTCGGCTGCCAGAGCAGCAACGTCGGCGCGGTCAAGGGCAGCAAGGCCGGGTATGCGCTGAGCGGCACCTGGTCCGGCAATATCGACAACAGCGCGCAGTCCGGACCCTATCAGGGCAGCTACGACCCGGCCACCGGCTATTACAAGGGCGTGTATTCGAACTCGGCGGGCAAGCAGTTCAAGGATATTCCCGGCTGCATCAAGTATTACATCGGCCCCAACGGCAGCTGGGAAATGTTTGCCGTCGAGCGCAACCAGCCCGCCGGCTTCAAGGTCGACATCTCGGCGTCGAAAGTGTCCTGGGCCAAGGTGCCGGGCGCGGCGATGGCCCTGGTATACCTGTTGGACACGGCGGCCGCGAAGCCGGGCGGCGGCAATCCGATCAAATTCCAGACCGTGGTGCCGCCGCAGGTGACGAGCTTTAACATTCCCGCCGGCGCACTGGGCAAGGGCAAGGAATACGTCGTCGCGACCTTGATCACGGACGCCAGGGCCAAGCGCCTGGCCTTCGCCAGCAAGCGCTTCACGGCGCCCTGATCAAATCTGGCCGTGCTCGGCGAACGAGTGGACTTGGTGTCCGGCGACGATGAAGTGGTCGAGCACGCGCACGTCGACCAGGGCCAGCGCCTGCACCAGCGCGCGCGTGAGCAACAGGTCCGATTCGCTCGGCTCCGGCGTGCCGGACGGGTGGTTGTGCGCGAGCATGACGCTGGCGGCGTTGCGCGCCAGCGCTTCCTTGACCACCTCGCGCGGGTAGACGCTGGTGTGGGTCAAGGTGCCGCGAAACAGTTCCTTGCTGTCGATCAGGCGGTTTTTGACGTCGAGGAACAGCACGTGGAACGATTCGCAAGACTTGCCGCTAAATTGCAGCAGCAAGTAATCCTTCACCGCGCGCGGCGAGGCCAGCGCGGCGCCGGCTTTCATTTCCTCGAACATGGCGCGCCGCGCCAGCTCCATCACCGCCTGAAGCTGGGCGAATTTGGCCGGGCCGAGGCCGTGGATGGCGGAGAACTCCGGCAGGCTGGCGCCGAAGAGCCGCTGCAGTGAACCAAAATGGTGCATCATGTGTTGGCCGAGTTGCACCGCGTCCTGCCCCGGCACGCCGATGCGCAGGAATACCGCCAGCAATTCCGCGTCCGACAGCGCCGCCGGACCCTCGTTGATGAGGCGTTCGCGCGGGCGCCGCTCGGCCGGCCAGTCGTTGATCGTCATCGATATCCTCCGCAAATCGTCGCAGGCGGCGGGCGCGGCGGGCAAGGTGGCTTACAATATAGCCTTTGCTAGCTCACCGAACTCCAAGTCATGTCCAACGCGCAACCTGTCGTCACCAAATCGGCTTATCTCACCCTGCATTATCGTCTGGCCTCCCTGGACGGTACTGATATCGTCACAACCTTCAGCGGAAATCCGGCGACCTTGATGCTGGGACAGGGCCAGCTGGCGCCGGTGCTCGAGGAATTGCTGATCGGCCTGCCGGAGGGTACGCACAAGACGTTCGAGCTCGAACCCGGTGTCGGCTTCGGCCCGCGCAACCCGGAGTTGGTGCGCGAGGTCACCCGCGCCACGCTCGACGAGAACTCGGTGCCCGGCGCCGATTACAAAGTGGGCGACCTGGTCGACTTCGCCGCGCCGGGCGGCGGGCGCTTCGCCGGCATCCTGCGCGAGCTCGGCGACGAGACCTGCCTGTTCGACTTCAACCATCCGCTGGCCGGCCAGCCGCTGAAGTTCGAAGTGAACCTGATTTCCGTGCTGTGAGGAAAAGATGAACGATAAAGAACTCCTGTTGGCCCAGCCGCGCGGCTTTTGCGCCGGCGTCGACCGCGCGATCGAGATCGTCGAGCGCGCGCTGCTGCAGTTCGGCGCGCCGATCTATGTGCGTCACGAAATCGTCCACAACGCCTATGTGGTGGAAGACTTGCGCAACAAGGGCGCGATCTTCATCGAGGACCTCGACGACGTCCCGGCCGGCAACACGCTGGTGTTCTCGGCCCACGGCGTGTCCAAGGCGGTGCGCGCCGAGGCCGAATCGCGCGGCCTGAGCATCTTCGACGCCACCTGTCCGCTGGTGACCAAGGTGCACGTGGAAGTGGCCAAGATGCGCAAGCAGGGCTGCGAGATCATCATGATCGGCCACGATGGCCATCCCGAGGTCGAGGGCACGATGGGCCAGACCGAGGAGGGCATGTACCTGGTCGAAACGGTGGCCGACGTCGCCTCGCTGGAGGTGACCAAGCCGGAGCAGCTGGCCTATGTGTCGCAAACAACGTTGTCGGTGGACGACACCGCCGACATCATCGAAGCGCTCAAGCGCAAGTTTCCGGCCATCATAGAGCCGAAAAAAGGCGACATCTGCTACGCCACCACCAACCGCCAGGAAGCGGTCAAGTTCATGGCGCCGCAGGTCGAGCTGGTGATCGTCGTCGGCAGCCCGAACAGCTCGAACTCGAACCGCCTGCGCGAGGTGGCCGAGAAGATGGGCACGCCCGCCTACATGGTCGACAACGCCACGCAGATCGATCCGGCTTGGCTCGAGGGCAAGCTCCGGGTGGGCGTGACGGCCGGCGCGTCCGCGCCCGAGGTGCTGGTGCAGGCGGTCATCGACCGCCTCAAGGAGTGCGGCGTGCGCAGCGTGCGTCCGCTCGAAGGGGTGGAGGAGCACGTCACCTTCCCGCTGCCCAAGGGCCTCGACGGCCAGAAAACCGCACCAATCGGAGGCGCGGCCTGAGCGGCCGGCTTTGTGCGCAGAACTTAATTCAGCACTTCCAGCGTTATTCCGCAGTTAGTTTTTAGGGAATCTGGCTATCATTGCCTCGCTCTCAAAAACTTGTCGGTTAGGCTCTTGATGTGTTCATTTTCTTGGACGCATGGCGTTTGGCGCGTGATGCCGTCTTGAGCCGCGGGCGGAGCTTGGCGGATCGCTGCGCCAATCCGCCCTACGGAGCACTCGACGCTTGGGATTGAAGAGCCTGTTCGCCAAGTTGCATGCCTATCCAGGCACGAAACTTGCATTATGAACGTGTAGTCAACGGCGGCACTACGGGGACACCTACCCCCGGGTGCCGTTTTTGTTACTTGGACCGTCTGTGCAACACAAAAGTAAAGGCTCTTAATGGATACTTTTATCCAACAAATCATCAATGGACTGGTGCTGGGCAGCATGTACGCACTGGTCGCGCTGGGCTACACCATGGTCTACGGCGTGCTCAACCTGATTAACTTCGCCCACGGCGACGTGTTGATGGTGGGCGCCATGACCGGCTTGACCATCCTCAAATACCTCAACGAGTACGCGCCCGACCTGCCCGGCTACGTCAAGCTGGCCATCGCCATCGGCGGCGCCATTCCGGTGTGTGTCGTCGTCAACATCCTGATCGAACGCGTCGCCTACCGCCGCCTGCGCAACGCGCCGCGGCTGGCGCCGCTGATCACGGCGATCGGCGTGTCGATCCTGCTGCAAACCTTCGCCATGATGATCTGGACCCGCAACCCGCTGCCGTTCCCACAGTTGCTCTCGACCGAGCCGGTGATGGTGGCCGGCGCGCTGATCTCGCAGACGCAGATCCTGCTGCTGGTGCTGGCCGCCGTGTCGATGACCGGGCTGGTGCTGCTGGTGGAAAAAACCAAGATGGGCCGCGCCATGCGCGCCACGGCGGAAAACCCCCGCGTCGCCGGCCTGATGGGCGTCGACTCGAACAAGGTCATCGTCGCCACCTTCGCGCTCGGCGCGGCGCTGGCCGCCGTGGCCGGCGTGATGTGGGGCGCCAACTACGCCTCGATCCAGTTCGCCATGGGCTTCGTGCCGGGCCTGAAGGCCTTCTCGGCGGCCGTGCTGGGCGGCATCGGCAACATTTATGGCGCGATGATCGGCGGTATCGTGCTCGGCATCATCGAGAGCCTGGGCGCCGGCTACATCGGCGACCTGACCGGCGGCTTCCTCGGCAGCCATTACCAGGACATCTTCGCCTTCGTCGTGCTGATCCTGGTGCTGACGGTGCGTCCGTCCGGCATCATGGGCGAGCGCGTGGCCGACCGCGCATAAGGGGACATCATGGCTATTCTCAATTTCGACGTTTCCCGCAATCCGCGCAAGGCCTACGGCAGCATGGCGGTGGTCTTCATCGGCCTGCTGATCTTCCCGTTCTTCGCCGCGCAGTTCGGCAACTCGTGGGTGCGCATCATCGACATGGCGCTGCTCTACATCATGCTGGCGCTGGGCTTGAACATCGTGGTCGGCTTCGCCGGCCTGCTCGACCTCGGCTACATCGCGTTCTACGCGGTGGGCGCCTACATGACCGGCCTGCTGGCCTCGCCGCAATTCGCGGCGCTGCTCGAGTCCGTCATCAACCAGTATCCCGTGTTCGGTGAATCGCTGGTGGCCATCTTCGGCCCGGAGATCCAGCAAAACGGCATCCACCTGTCGGTGTGGGTGATCGTGCCGCTGGCGGCGGCCACGGCCGGCCTGTTCGGCGCGCTGCTTGGCGCGCCGACCTTGAAGCTGCGCGGCGACTACCTGGCCATCGTGACCCTGGGCTTCGGCGAGATCATCCGCATCTTCATGAACAACCTCAACGAGCCGATCAACTTCACCAACGGCCCGCAGGGCATCAACCTGATCGATCCGATCCGGGTGTTCGGCGTCAACCTGGCCGGCGAGGCCGGTTCGCGCGCCACCGTCGTCGTCGGCGGCTTCTCGATGCCTTCCGTGAACGCCTACTATTTCCTGTTCCTGTTCCTGTGCATCGCCATCGTGTTCGTCACCTCGCGCCTGCAGCACTCGCGCCTGGGCCGCGCCTGGGTCGCGATCCGCGAGGACGAGATCGCCGCGAAGGCGATGGGCATCAACACCCGCAACGTCAAGCTGCTGGCGTTCTCGATGGGCGCCTCGTTCGGCGGCGTCGCCGGCGCGCTGTTTGCGTCGTTCCAGGGCTTCGTGTCGCCGGAATCGTTCTCGCTGACCGAGTCGATCGCCGTGCTGGCGATGGTGGTGCTGGGCGGTATCGGCCACATCCCCGGCGTCATCATGGGCGGCGCGCTGCTGGCGGCGTTGCCCGAAGTGCTGCGCCACGTCGTCGAACCGCTGCAGCAAAAGCTGTTCGGCCACATCCTGATCGAAGCCGAAGTGCTGCGCCAGCTGCTGTACGGCCTGGCCATGGTGCTGATCATGCTCAACCGTCCGGCCGGCCTGTGGCCCGCGCCCAAGCATGAAGACCGTCCCGACAGCGATTCGGATACCAAAGATCAATCGTCCGGCACTGTGGCGGCCTGAGGAACAAACAATGAGCGAACAAGTCATTCTCAACATCGCCGGCGTCAACAAGCGCTTCGGCGGCCTGCAGGCGCTGACCGATGTCGGCATCAAGATCCTGAAGGGCCAGATCTACGGCCTGATCGGTCCCAACGGCGCCGGCAAGACCACCTTCTTCAACGTCATCACCGGCCTGTACCAGCCGGACACCGGCACCTTCGAGCTGGCCGGCAAGCCGTATTCGCCGTCCGCGCCGCATGAGGTGGCCAAGGCCGGCATCGCCCGCACCTTCCAGAACATCCGCCTGTTCGGCGAGATGACGGCGCTGGAGAACGTCATGGTCGGGCGCCACGTGCGCTCGCACCAGGGCGTGTTCGGCGCCGTGTTCCGCCACAAGGCGGCGCGCGAGGAGGAGGCGTCCATCCGCAAGCGCGCGCAGGAGTTGCTCGACTTCGTCGGAATTGGCCAGTTCGCCAACCGCACGTCGCGCTTCCTGTCGTACGGCGACCAGCGCCGGCTCGAGATCGCCCGCGCGCTGGCGACCGATCCGCAGTTGCTGGCGCTCGACGAGCCGGCGGCCGGCATGAACGCGACCGAGAAGCTGGCGCTGCGCGAGTTGCTGGTCAAGATCAAGAACGAGGGCAAGACGGTGCTGTTGATCGAGCACGACGTCAAGATGATGATGGGCCTGTGCGACCGGCTGATGGTGCTGGAATACGGCAAGCCCATCGCCGAGGGTCTGCCGGCGGAGATACAGAGTAATCAGGCCGTCATCGACGCCTATCTGGGAGGATCGCACTAATGAGCGGCAATGTTTTAAAGGTATCGGGACTGAAAGTCGCGTACGGGGGCATCAAGGCCGTCAAGGGCATCGACCTGGAAGTAAACAAGGGCGAGCTGGTCGCGCTGATCGGCGCCAACGGCGCCGGCAAGACCACCACCCTGAAGGCGATCACCGGCACTTTGCCGCCGTGTAAGGTCGAGGGCACGGTGACCTACGAGGGCGAGTCGCTCAAAGGCAGCAAGTCGTTCCATCTGGTGCAAAAGAAACTGGCGATGGTGCCGGAAGGGCGCGGCGTGTTCACCCGCATGTCGATCCAGGAAAACCTGATGATGGGCGCCTTCACCCGCGACGACAAGGCCGGTATCGAAGCGGACATTGCCAAGTGGTTCGACGTGTTCCCGCGCCTCAAGGAGCGGGCCGCGCAGATGGCCGGCACCTTGTCCGGCGGCGAGCAGCAGATGCTGGCGATGGCGCGCGCGCTGATGTCGCACCCGAATTTGCTGTTGCTCGACGAGCCGTCGATGGGTTTGTCGCCGATCATGGTCGAGAAGATTTTCGAGGTGATCCGCAACGTTTCGAAAGAAGGGATCACCATCTTGCTGGTCGAGCAGAACGCCAAGCTGGCCTTGCAGGCGGCGAACCGGGGCTACGTCATGGATTCGGGCAATATCACGATGACCGGCAACGCCGCCGACATGCTCGACGACCCCCGCGTCAAAGCTGCCTACCTCGGCGAATAAAACCTCGCCCATCAACCCCGCCAGCCCTTAGCGATACGCATGCGTCACCACTTAGGGGACGTACCCCAAGGGGTACGTCCCCGCTTGGCCGTGCGGGGTAGCTGCGCGCGCGTGCCAGTACCAAAGCACGAATGCGCCAGGCCATGCGCGGCAAAACACAAAAAAGCGGACAAAAAAAAGCCCCGGCAATCACCGAGGCTTCTAAGGACATCCGTCAGGCGAACAGCACGGATGCCGAGGAGGCGGTGGAACGCGACCGACGCCTGGGCGCCGGCCGCCATCCCGATTACTTGCGTGCCGGAGCGACCTTGGCGGCGGCGGCCGAGAACTGGCTCACTGCCTGGGTAACATTGCTTTCGATCGATTCGGCGGCTTGCTTGGCGGTCTTGCTGAACTGCTCGTAGCCGGCGTTGGCGTTGCCCAGGGCCGACTTGAACATGGCGATGGCGTTTTCGCTGCCGGCCGGTGCGTTCTTGCTCACTTCTTCCACCAGCGAGATGACTTTGCGGTTGGTCTCGGCGATCTGCGTTTCCGCGGCCTTGCTGAACTCGGCGCCGGTGCTTTGGGCGATGTTGGCCAGGTGGCGACCGTAGGCGAGGGTTTTCTCAGCGGTCGGCTGGGCCTGAGCGGATGCCAGCGAGAAGAATTCTTGCGGATCTTTTGCCGACAGCAATTGCTTGGTGGCGATCGACGACTCTTCCAGCGATGCCTTGGCGGCGGTCAGGTTCAGGTCGACAAACTTTTCCACGCCTTCGAAGGCTTTGTTGGTCAGCGCCGAGAAAATGGCGAACTGGGCTTCGAAGTTGGCTTTGGTGGCATTGGAAAACTGCTCAGGGATTGAAAACATTTAACTCTCCAGGAAAATAATCATTGATTGAATACTGCCGTTCTACGTCGGCGAGAAACAGACTGCACGTTTCGAACCGATCAAATTGTGCAACGCAACAAAGACGATTTTACGGCGTTGGGAAATTAAGTCAAGCGATTTTTTGTGCGTTGCATCAAGGCATGAAAGTTCATTTGAGGTAAGTGTTGCGCTCGACGAATTTAACTGCCGGCGGGGCGCAACATGGCGCCAACGCTCGCTCCCGGGCCTGCGCCGGTGGCGATCCGGCTGTCGTGATAGACTCGGCGGGTATTCCAGGGTGGCCGTCGATGGCGCCGATTTTCCTTCTAGTTCGATAGTAAGTTTCCATGCCCGATACCCCAGCCGCGCTCGCATCGTCCAATCGCCCCGCCGGCCCCGCACCGCAGGGCACCTTCCTGACGCCGATGCCACTGTTTTTTGTGCTGTTGTGGAGCAGCGGCTTCATCGTGGCGAAGTTCGGCCTGCCGTACGCGCCGCCGCTGACCTTCCTGCTGATGCGGTTCCTGGGCGTGTTGTTGTTTCTGGTGCCGCTGGTTCTCGTGCTGCGCGCGCCCTGGCCGCACGGCAGGCTGTGGCAGATCGCGCTGGCCGGCGTGCTGGTCCAGGCCGGGTATCTGGTCGGCGTCTGGTGCGCCATCAAGCTCGGCATGCCTGCCGGCCTGTCGGCGCTGATCGTCGGCATGCAGCCCATATTGACGGCCTTTGCCGCGCCGCTGATCGGCGAAAAAGTGCTGCCGCGCCAATGGCTGGGTTTGCTTTTCGGGATCGGCGGGGTGGCGCTGGTGGTGGCCGCCAAGATCAAGCTGACCGGCTTGTCGGCCGAAGCGATCGCGCTGTGCGTGCTGGCGCTGGTGTCGATCACGGTCGGCACCATGTACCAAAAAAGACACTGTCCGCAGTTCGACCTGCGCACCGGCACGGTGATCCAGTTCGCCGCGTCGACCGTCATTGTGTTGCCGTTAGCTATCATATTTGAAGGCTGGACGCCCGATTTTGCTGCGGTGCGGTGGACCGCGCAATTCGTCGGCGCGCTGTTGTGGTCGGTGTTGGGCTTGTCGATCGGCGCCATTTTCCTGCTGTTCGCGCTGATACGCCGCAGCGACGCCACCCAGGTCACCAGCTTGATGTATCTGACGCCGCCGACCACCGCCGTCATGGCATGGCTGATGTTCGGCGAGGTATTCAACCTGATGGGCGTTGCCGGCATGGCGCTGGCCGTCACCGGGGTGTTTTTCGTCGTCAGCAAGCGCAAGACCAACTAAGCGAGGAAGCATGATTTCTACTCCCGAACAGCAGGCGGTGGACGCCGCCATCACCTCGCGCCGCTCGATCCGCGCCTACCTGCCGCAGCCGGTGGCGCGCGAGGACGTGGCCCGGATCCTGGAGGTGGCGGGCAGGGCGCCGTCCGGCACCAACACGCAGCCGTGGAAAGTGTATGTGCTCGAAGGCGGACGCAAGCAGGCATTGTCTTCGGCCATCCTGGCCCTACATAACGATCCGGAACAAGCGCGGCTGCACACGGAGGAATATGCCTACTATCCGCGCGAGTGGATATCGCCGTTCGTCGACCGCCGCCGCAAGGTGGGCTGGGATTTGTATGCGCTGCTGGGGCTAACGCGCGAGAACAAGGCCGGCATGGCGGCCCAGCACGGCCGCAACTACGAATTTTTCGGCGCGCCGGTCGGCCTGATCTTCACCATCGACCGCGTGATGGAACGGGGCTCCTGGCTCGATTACGGCATGTTCCTGCAGAGCGTGATGGTGGCGGCGCGGGCGCGGGGGCTAGATACTTGTCCGCAAGCCGCTTTTACACAGTATCATCGGGTGATCGCCGAGCAGTTGACCTTGCCCGACAATGAAATGGTGGTCTGTGGCATGGCCCTCGGCTATGCCGATACGACAAAAATCGAAAATTCCTTGATCACCGAGCGCATGCCGGTCGAGGAATTTGTTAAATTTGTCGTCCAGGACTAGCTTGCTTTAAGTGTATTGCGGATACGCAACCAAAGATGCCATCGGGGATAATTTAGCTTGCGCTGGCTCACCATTTTGCTACACTGCAACTGTCGATTGTGAAATCCGGTTCTTTTTTTGGGGATACGAATGTATAAACTCGCGTTAAGTGCGCTCATTTCGCTGATGTTTGCATCCTCCGGCCTGACGGCCGCCCAGGCCGCGACCACCAACAGCGCCGCGCCGAAAAAAGCCGTGGTGAAGAAAACCAAGGCCCGCCAGACCATGCGCCTGTCGGCCGCCGAGCCGAGCGACCGCGTGGTCAAGCGCGTGACCAAGGTCAATGGCCGCCGCAAGGTGGTCTACCAGCGCCTGATCACGGCCGCACCGGCCATGCCGACCATGGGCGACCTGGCAGGCCTGAGCGCGACCCACGACCCCCTCGATCTGAAATCCAACGTGGCGCTGGTGCTGGACCAGGCCAATTCGGAAGTGTTGTTTGAAAAGAATTCCAACGTCGCCCTGCCGATCGCCTCGATCACCAAGATGATGACCGGTCTGGTGGTGGTCGAAGCCAACCAGGACATGGACGAAGTGCTGACCGTCACCGACGAGGACGTCGACCGCGAGAAATTCAGCAGCTCGCGCCTGCGCGTGGGCGCCCAGCTGACCCGCGCCAACATGCTGCATATCGCCTTGATGAGCTCGGAAAACCGCGCCGCCTCGGCACTGGGCCGCAACTATCCGGGTGGCAAGCCCGCGTTCGTCGAGGCGATGAACGCCAAGGCGCGCGAGCTGGGCATGAGCGATACCCACTACGTCGATTCGAGCGGCCTGTCGAAAATGAACGTGGCCAGCGCGCGCGACCTGGCCAAGCTGGCGATGGCGGCCTACCAGTATCCGATGTTGCGCCAGTTCTCCACCGATTCCAAAGCCATCGTCGAGGCCAACGGCCGCCCGATGCAGTTCGGCACCACCAACCATCTGGTGGCCAGCCCGGACTGGGCGATCGGCCTGCAAAAAACCGGTTTCATCAACGAGGCCGGCCGCTGCCTGCTGATGCAGGCCGTCATCGAAGGCCGTTCGGTGATCATGGTGTTCCTCGATTCCAAGGGCAAGCAGTCGCGTACGGCCGACGCCGGCCGCATGCGCACCTGGCTGCAGGCGCTCAAGCCGGCCGCGCTGACCACCAACACCACTTCGCCGGTTTATTCGACCGGCATGTAACCGAGGGTGGCGGAGATCTGGCTCGCGGTCGCGACCAGGTCTTCGAGCCAATCTTCCTGCAGGCGGTCGGCCGGCGCCGAGATCGACAAGCCGGCGATCAATTTGCCGCTGTCGTCATGGATGCCGGCGGCCATGCAACGCACCCCCAGTTCCAACTCCTCGTTGTCGCGCGCATAGCCGCGCGACTTGACCAGGCTCAGCTCCCGCTCGAGCTTGGACAAATCCGTGATCGAATTCTTGTTGTGCCCGGCCAGGCCGGTGCGCGTGGCGTAGGCGCGGATGGCCTTGGGCTCGTCGACCGACAGGAACAGCTTGCCCGTCGAGGTCAGGTGCAGCGGCCCGCGCCCGCCGATCGCGCGCACCACCTGCATGCCGGAGCGCTCGGAGAAGGCGCGGTCGATGTAGACGATCTCGTCGCCCTGGCGCACCGACAGGTTGATGGTCTGCTGTGTCTTCTTGTGCAATGCACGCATGAAGTCGAGCGCGGCCTCGCGCACCGACAGCCGGCTCTTGACCACGTTGCCCAGTTCCAGCAGCCGCATGCCGAGGCGGTAGGTGCCCGGTTCGATGCGGTCGACAAAACGGGTCAGCACCATGTCGTTGAGGATGCGGTGCGCGGTCGACGGGTGTAGCCCGGAAACCTTGGACAATTCCTTCAGGCTCACGGGATCGGGATACTTGGCCAGAGCGTCTAGTAGCGCCACCATGCGCTCGATCACCTGGATAGCGGTCTTTTGCTCGGGAACGGGTTCGATTTTCATGATGTGGTTGGTGCGGTGCAGTATTTAATAAGTACTTTATACCATAATGTGAAAAAAATGGGAATTGATGCATAATGTGACATCTTTATCTTGTGTGCATTTATGGAACCTGTCAGCGAATTCAAAAGCAAGAGCGGCCTGAAGCGGATTTTGTCGGCCTTTTTCTACTCGATCGATGGGTTGAAGTCGGCGTGGAAGCATGAGCATGCGTTTCGCCAGGAGTTGGGGTTGTTTGTTGCCGGTACGCTGGTCGCGCTGGTGCTGAAGGTGTCGGCGTTCGAGCGGCTGGTGTTGATCGCGGTGCTGGTGCTGGTGTTGATCGTCGAATTGATCAACTCGGCGATCGAGGCGGTGGTGGACCGGATTTCGCTCGAACGCCATCCGCTGTCGAAAAACGCTAAGGACTTTGGCAGCGCGGCGGTGTTGCTCGCTTGTTTGCTGGCGGCGGCTACCTGGGGTGTGGTGCTGTTTAATCGCTTTTATTGATCTTGGCACGCGTTATTGGCGGCGCCATGGCGGATTACGGCTGCGCCTAATCCGCCCTACGAGTCTCCATCCGTTTCTATATGTGTTTTGGGTATATGGAACTGATAAAAGCTTAGTTCTCATTTATAAGGGGCGGCATTACTCTTGGGGCTATCACAACTAGGGGAACCAAATGCTGTCCAAAAAAATCATCGCCGCAGCCATTTTTGCCGCTACGGCCGCTTCTTCCGTTATTGCCGCCGAAATTTCCCTGCTTAACGTCTCCTACGATCCGACGCGCGAGCTGTACCAGGACGTCAACGCCGCCTTCGCCAAGGACTGGAAAGCCAAGACCGGCGACACCGTCAAGATCAAGCAATCGCACGGCGGTTCCGGCAAGCAGGGCCGCGCCGTCATCGACGGCCTGGAGGCGGACGTGGTGTCGCTGGCGCTGGCCTACGACATCGACGCCATTGCCGAACGCAAGATCCTGGCGCCGGACTGGCAAAAGAAACTGCCGCACAACAGCACCCCGTACACCTCGACCATCGTGTTCCTGGTCCGCAAGGGCAATCCCAAGGGCATCAAGGACTGGAACGACCTGGTCAAACCGGGCGTGGCCGTCATCACCCCGAATCCGAAGACCTCCGGCGGCGCCCGCTGGAACCACCTGGCCGCCTACGGCTACGCGCTGCGCCAGCCGGGCGGCACCGAGGCCAGCGCCAAGGACTTCCTCGGCAAGCTGTATAAAAACGTGCCGGTGCTCGATTCCGGCGCGCGCGGCGCCACCACCACCTTCGTCGAGCGCGGCATCGGCGACGTGCTGATCGCCTGGGAAAACGAGGCGCTGCTGGCCATCAAGGAACTCGGTCCGACCAAGTTCGACATCGTCGCGCCGTCGGTCTCGATCCTGGCCGAGCCGCCGGTGGCGGTGGTCGACAAGGTGGTCGACAAGCGCGGCACCCGCAAGGTGGCCGAGGCTTATCTGAACTTCCTCTACACCGACGCGGCGCAGGAAATCATCGCCAAGAACTACTACCGCCCGGCCGTCGAAAAGGAGGCGAAGAAATATGCCGCGCAGTTCCCGGCCGTCAAACTGTTCACCATCGCCGACGTCGCCGGCGACTGGACCAAGGCGCAAAAGGTGCACTTCGCCGACGGCGGCCTGTTCGACCAGATCTACCAGCCGAAGTAAGCACCATGCCCGGCCTTGCCATCGCCGATTTTCGCGTGCTGCTCGCGCCGGGCTTGCACAACAGCGGGCCGGATCATTGGCAGAGCCGCTGGCAGCGCCTGTTTCCCGCCTTCGAGCGCATCGAACAGGATGATTGGGAGGCGCCGGAGCTGGCGCGCTGGTCGGCCCGGGTCGACCGGCTGCGCCACAGCCAGCGTGATGCCGTGCGTCCGATATTGATCGTCGCGCACAGTTTCGGCAGCCTGGCCAGCGTGCACAGCGTGGCGCGCAATCCGTCCGGCGTGGCCGGCTTGTTGCTGGTGGCGCCGGCCGATCCCGATAAATTCGGCGTCGCCGGCCAATTGCCCGGGCAAGCCCTGCCGGTGCCGTCGATCATGATCGGCAGCACCAACGATCCGTGGATGGCGGCGCCGCGCGCGGCGCAGTGGGCCGCGCGCTGGGGCAGCCGCTTTATCAACGGCGGCGCGCTGGGCCATATCAACGCGGAATCGGGGCTGGGCGACTGGCCGGAAGGCCTGCAAACATTGTATTTTTTGATAGATCAGGTGCAGAATAGCGTGTGCGACGACTCACCCATGGCCGATTACGCCGCTCAGGCCGATCCGCCCTACGCCCTTTAACTGGAGATAATCATGACATTGCGACTCGGCGATACCGCCCCCGATTTTGAACAAGACTCTTCCATCGGCAAACTCAAGTTCCACGAGTGGGCCGGCGATTCGTGGGTGGTGCTGTTTTCCCACCCGGCCGACTTCACCCCCGTCTGCACCACCGAGCTGGGCCTGACCGCCAAGCTGAAACCGGAATTTGACAAGCGCAACGTCAAGGCGATCGCGCTGTCGGTCGACCCGGCCGAATCGCACAAGGGCTGGATCGCCGACATCGAATCGACCCAGGACACCGTGGTCGGCTTCCCCATCATCGCCGACGAGGACCGCAAGGTCGCCGCGCTGTACGACATGATCCACCCGAACGCCTCGACCACGGCCACCGTGCGCACCCTGTTCGTCATCGATCCGACCAAGAAGGTGCGCCTGAGCCTGACCTACCCGATGAGCACGGGCCGCAACTTCGACGAAGTGCTGCGCGTCATCGACGCCCTGCAACTGACCGACGCCTACACCGTGGCCACGCCGGGCAACTGGAAAGATGGCGACGACGTCATCATTCCGCTGACCGTGCAAGACCCGGAAGTGCTCAAGCAAAAGTATCCGAAAGGGTTCACCGCCGCCAAGCCTTACCTGCGCGTTACGCCCCAGCCAAACAAATAACGCATAAGCAAATAAGGATTGCGTTGTTTGGATATTTCCCTAGAGTAGGTACCCTGCGGGCTACTCTTGGGGAATTGCATGGATGTATCGTTTGTCATTTCGGGTTTCGCGGTGGGGCTGTTGGTGGGCATGACCGGTGTCGGCGGCGGTTCGCTGATGACGCCCCTGCTGACCTTGCTGTTCGGCGTCTCGCCGGCCGTCGCCGTCGGCACCGACCTGGCCTTCGCTTCGCTGACCAAGAGCGTTGGCACCTTCACCCACCGCCTGCGCGGCACGGTCCACTGGGACATCGTGCGGCGCCTGTGCCTCGGCGCCTTGCCGGCGGCCGTCGTCGCCAGCCTCGGCCTCAAATACTTCGGCACCCTCAGCCCTGAACTGGGCCAGATCATCCGCTATTCCATCGCCGGTTCGGTCATGCTGACCGTCTGCGCGCTGCTGTTCCGCCGCAAGATGCTGGCGTGGATCAATGCCCATCCGCACCGCCAGCTACAAGGGGGCAGGCTGACCGCCGCCACCATCTTCGCCGGCGCCGTGCTCGGCACCCTGGTCACGATCTCGTCGATCGGCGCCGGCGCCGTGGGCGCGACCGTGCTGGTGATGTTGTATCCGAAACTGTCCCCGGCCGAGGTGGCGGGCACCGACATCGCCTACGCGGTGCCGCTGACGGCCATCGCCGCCGTCGGCCACTGGTGGCTGGGTTCGATCAACTGGATGCTGCTGCTGACCTTGCTGGTGGGTTCGGTCCCGGGCATCACCATCGGCTCCTACTTCGCCAAATCGGTGCCGGAACGGCTGTTGCGCGGCCTGCTCGCTTTCATTTTGGTAGCGGTGGCCGCCAAACTCATATTCTGAGTAGCTATATACCGTATATGTCTAACCAAATGAAAAAAGCTTCGTTTGTAATATGAATCACAGATGAGATTATGCAGCCCTTATAGAAGAATTTGTAATAAGGGAGCAAACATGTCAGCAGTTCTTGCAGCGCCCGCCACGGCCCCCGTGGCCGCCAGGGGCGCGCCATTCCGCGTGATGCCGGGGTTCCGGCTGTCGCTGGGATTCACGATTTTCTACCTGACCCTGATCGTGCTGATCCCGCTGTCGGCCGTCTTCCTCAAGACGTTTACGATGACGTGGGAAGGCTTCTGGGCGGCCGTCACGTCCGACCGCGTGATGGCCTCGTACCGGCTGACCTTTGGCGCCTCGCTGATCGGCGCCTTCATCAACGTGGTGTTCGGCGGCATCGTCGCCTGGGTGCTGGTGCGCTACGAGTTCCCCGGCAAGCGCATCATCGACGCGCTGGTCGACCTGCCGTTCGCGCTGCCGACCGCCGTCGCCGGCATCACCTTGACGGCGCTGTATTCGGCCAACGGCTGGTTCGGCCAGTTCATCGAGGGCGTGCTTGGCATCAAGGTGGCGTTCACGCCGCTCGGCGTGGTCGTCGCGCTGACCTTCATCGGCCTGCCGTTCGTCGTGCGCACGGTGCAGCCGGTGCTCGAGGACGCCGAGCGCGAGCTCGAGGAGGCCGCCGCCAGCCTGGGCGCCAACGCCTTCCAGACCTTCACCCGCGTGGTGTTCCCGACCATCATGCCGTCCTTGATGACCGGCTTCGCGCTGGCCTTCGCGCGCGCCACCGGCGAGTTCGGCTCGGTCATTTTCATCGCCGGCAACATGCCGATGATTTCCGAGATCACGCCGCTGTTCATCATCACCAAGCTCGAGCAGTACGACTACGCCGGCGCCACCGCGATCGCGGTCGTCATGCTGGTGGTGTCGTTCCTCATGCTGTTGACCATCAACCTGTTGCAAGCCTGGGCTCGCGGAAAGTCGGGGAAATAATATGAGCGCACTGCCTCCCGTCCCGGTGCGTCGCGGCGAATTGCCGTCGGCGCCGCAAATCCTCGAACCGAAGTGGGTGCGCGGCGTGCTGATCGCCATCGCGCTGTTGTTTCTGACCGTGTTCCTGTTCGTGCCGCTGGTGGCGGTGTTCGCCGAAGCGTTCCGCAAGGGCTGGGAAGCGTACGTGGCCGCCATCGTCGAGGAAGACGCGATCTCGGCCATCAAGCTGACCCTGATCACGGCCGTCATCGCCGTGCCGCTGAATCTGGTGTTTGGCGTGGCGGCGTCGTGGTGCATCGCCAAGTTCGAGTTCCGCGGCAAGAGTTTCCTGCTGACCTTGATCGACCTGCCGTTCTCGGTGTCGCCGGTGATCTCCGGCCTGATCTATGTGCTGCTGTTCGGCGCGCAGGGCTGGTTCGGGCCCTGGCTGCAGGAGCACGACATCAAGATCCTGTTCGCCGTGCCGGGCATCGTGCTGGCGACGATCTTCGTCACCTTCCCGTTCGTCGCGCGCGAGCTGATCCCGCTGATGCAGGCCCAGGGCAGCGAGGAAGAGGAGGCCGCCATCGTGCTGGGCGCGTCCGGCTGGGACACCTTCCGCCGCGTGACCCTGCCCAACATCAAATGGGGCCTGCTGTACGGCGTGATCCTGTGTAACGCCCGCGCGATGGGCGAGTTCGGCGCGGTGTCGGTGGTGTCCGGCCACATCCGTGGCGAAACCAACACCGTGCCGCTGCAGGTCGAGATCCTGTACAACGAGTACAACTTCGCCGCCGCCTTCGCCGTGGCGTCCCTGCTGGCCTTGCTGGCGCTGGTGACGCTGGCCCTGAAATCCTTTATCTCTTGGCGCTTGAACGAATCGATCGCCGATGACGCACGTTCCAAGGAGCACTGACATGACGATCGAAGTTAAAAACATCAATAAACGGT
This sequence comes from uncultured Duganella sp., assembly GCA_963513825.1. GTDB lineage: Bacteria > Pseudomonadota > Gammaproteobacteria > Burkholderiales > Burkholderiaceae_D > Rugamonas. The sequence goes on along the minus strand of CAUPRW010000016.1, from coordinate 81,723 downwards.
TCGGCGAGTTCGTCGCCCTCAACAATGTCTCGCTGGACTTTCCGGCGGGCGAATTGACCGCGCTGCTGGGACCGTCCGGCTGCGGCAAGACCACCTTGTTGCGCATCATCGCCGGCCTCGAGCATCCGGATTCGGGCCAGGTGCTGCTGGACTCCAACGACGCCTCGCACCGCCACGTGCGCGAGCGCCAGGTCGGCTTCGTATTCCAGCATTACGCGCTGTTCAAGCACATGACGGTGTTCGAGAACGTCGCCTTCGGCCTGCGCGTCAAGCCGCGCGCCGAGCGCCCGTCCGAGGAGCAGATCCGGCGCAAGGTCAAGGAGTTGCTCGAGCTGGTGCAGCTCGACTGGCTGGCCGACCGCTATCCGCCGCAGTTGTCCGGCGGGCAGCGCCAGCGCATCGCGCTGGCGCGCGCGCTGGCGGTCGAGCCGCGCGTGCTGCTGCTGGACGAACCGTTCGGCGCGCTCGACGCCAAGGTGCGCAAGGAATTGCGCCGCTGGCTGCGGCGCCTGCACGACGACCTGCACGTGACGTCGATCTTCGTCACCCACGACCAGGAGGAGGCGCTGGAGGTGGCCGACCAGGTGGTGCTGATGAACAAGGGTAACGTCGAGCAGATCGGCGCGCCGGACCAGGTCTACAACCATCCGGCCTCGCCGTTCGTGTACGGATTCCTCGGCAACGTCAACATGTTCCACGGGCGCGTGCAGGACGGCGTGCTCGCCAGCGGCGGCGCCACCTTCCAGGTGCCGGGCCAGCCCGACGCCGACGGCAAGGGCACGGCCTATGTGCGCCCGCACGACCTCGACATCGAGCGCTACACGCCCGGCGCGGAAGGCATCGTCGTCAAGCTGCGCCGCGCGCACGCGATCGGTCCGCTGGCGCAGCTCGACCTCGAGCGCGACGATACGTCCGAGCTGATCGAGGCGGTGATGTCGAATGAGCGTTTCAGCCATCTGCAACTGAAAGAGGGTGAGACTTTGGTGGTGCGTCCCAAGCGCCTGCATGTGTTTGTCGACGCTGGAGCTTCCATATGAATTTTCAACAATTGCGGTCGATCCGCGAAGCCGCCCGGCGCGGGTACAACCTGACCGAAGTGGCCAATGCCTTGTTCACCTCGCAGCCCGGCGTGAGCCGGCAGATCCGCGAGCTCGAGGACGAGCTGGGCGTGGTGATCTTCGAGCGCAACGGCAAGCGCCTGACCGGCATGACCGAGCCGGGCAAGGGCATCCTCAAGATCATCGACCGCCTGTTGATCGAGGCGGAGAACCTGCAGCAGGCCAGCCTGGAATACACGGGCCAGCAAAGCGGCACGCTCAGCGTGGCCGCCACGCACACGCAGGCGCGCTACGCGCTGCCGAAGGTGGTGCAGAGTTTCCGCGCCGCTTATCCGGACGTGCGCATCGCCTTGCAGCAAAGCGCGCCGGAGCACATCGCCGAGTGGATCTTGTCCGGCAAGACCGATATCGGCATCGCCACCGAGGGCTTGTCGCAGTTCCCGGACCTGGTGTCGTTCCCGTGCTACCGCTGGAGCCATTTGATCGTGGTGCCGGACGGCCACCCCTTGCTGGGCCGCTCGCCGATCAAGCTCGAGGACCTGGCCGAGTTCCCGCTGATTACCTACGACGTCGGCTTCACCGGCCGTGGACATATCGACGCGGCGTTTTCGCAGGCGGGCGTCAAGCCCGACATCGTGCTGACGGCGATGGATTCGGACGTCATCAAGCAGTATGTGGCGCTCGGCCTGGGCGTGGGCATCGTGGCCTCGATGGCCTTCGACCACGGCCGTGACAAGGGCATGCGCGCGGTCGAGGCCTCGCACCTGTTCGCGTCCAACACGACGCGGCTGGCGGTGCGCAAGGGCGCCTATCTGCGCTCCTACGCCTACCATTTCATCCAGCAGTTCGCGCCGGACCTGACGCGCGAGGAAATCGATGCCGCCTTGAACGGCGGGGATTTGTCGTAATGCCCATATGGCTGCCACAGCAATGTGGTAGCCGTTAAACAGTCGGGCAATTTTTCTTACCGGAACTAACAAATCACCCTATACTAATTTTCCAGCGCCAGCGCGGCGACCAGTCATTTCAACCTTCGGTTTTAGTCCGGGAGACAAAATGGGTATTGGGAATTGGAAAATCGGCACCCGCCTGGGCGCCGGCCTGGGTGTGGCGATCGTCTTCATGCTCGGCATCGCCATCGTCGGCATCGGCAATCTTGGCAAGCTCAACAACAATACCAAAGACCTTGCCACCGACAAGGTGCCCAAGGTCATCCTGGCTTACGAAACGATAGGCGGTCTCAACGATATCGCGCGGGCGATGCGCAACGCCATGCTGTCCAAGGACGCGGCCGTCGTCAAGGCCGAACTCGAGCGCGTCGACAAGCGCAAGGGCGAGATCGCCGGGCGGCTCGACCAACTGCGGGTGCTGATCGCCGACGACGACGATCCGCGCAGCGCCGCCAGGTTGCAGGCCGTGCTGGAGGCGCGCGACAAGTATGCGCTCGTCCAAACCGAATTCATCAAACGCTCCGCCGACGAGGGCCGGCGCGACGAATCCATCACCTATCTGCTGACCACGGTGCGCAAGGAGCAGACCGCCTATCTGAACGCCTTGACCGAGCTGGTCAAGTTCCAGAACGCGGCGGTGGAGGAGGCCGCCGCCGTCGCCGAGCAAGCGTACGCCGGTTCGCGCAACACGATGATCTTGTTGGCGGTGGTCGCGGCCGGCATCGCCGCGTGGGTGCTGACGATCATCTCGCGCAGCATCACCTTGCCGCTCAACCGCGCCGTCGGCATGGCGCAGGCGGTGGCCGGCGGCGACCTGACGATGCGCATGGAATGCCACACCACCGACGAGACCGGCCAGCTGCTGCGCGCGCTGATCGACATGAACGACAGCCTGGCGCGCACGGTCGGGCAAGTGCGCGCCGGCACCGACACCATCGCCACCGCCTCCAACGAGATCGCCAGCGGCAACCTGGATTTGTCCAGCCGCACGGAGCAGCAGGCGTCCAGCCTCGAGGAGACCGCCTCGTCGATGGAGGAGTTGACGTCGACGGTGTCGCAGAACGCCGAGAACGCGCGCCAGGCCACGCGGCTGGTGGTGGCGGCGTCGGACTACGCCACCAAGGGCGGCCAGGTGGTCGGGCAGGTGGTCGACACCATGGGCGCGATCAAGGAAAGCTCGGGCAAGATCGTCGACATCATTGGCGTGATCGACGGCATCGCGTTCCAGACCAATATTTTGGCGTTGAACGCGGCCGTCGAGGCGGCGCGCGCGGGCGAGCAGGGGCGCGGCTTCGCGGTGGTCGCGTCCGAGGTGCGCAACCTGGCGCAGCGCTCGGCCAGCGCGGCGAAGGAAATCAAGGAGTTGATCGGGCGCTCGGTGGCGACGGTCGACGCCGGCGCGCTGCTGGTGGGCGAGGCCGGCGCGACGATGGCCGGGCTGGTGGCGTCGGTGCGGCAGGTGGCCGAGATCATGAGCGCGATCAGCGCCGCCAGCAGCGAGCAGAGTAGCGGGATCGAACAGGTCAACCAGGCCATCATCTCGATCGACGACGTCACGCAGCAGAACGCGGCGCTGGTGGAGCAGGCGGCCGCCGCGGCGCAGAGCATGCGCGACCAGGCGGACTTGCTGACGCAGGCCGTCAGCGTGTTCAAGCTGGCCGGGCCGGGCGGGCAGGGGATGGCGTTGGCGTTGCGCTGACGGCGGGCCATGGCAACGTGGGGCGGATTGGCGCGGCGTAATCCGTCGTGCGCCGCCGGCAACTCACGCACGGCGGATTACGGCGTGCCGCCTAATCCGCCCTACGTTGTCTTGGCTACGTGGCTTTTTCTCTTACCAGCTGTAGCCGGCCTTGGCGTAGTAATAGCGGCCGTTGAAGCCGTTCGGCGCCCAGCCGCTGTACAGGTTCACGCCGTTGAGGTTCAGATTGGCCACCGATGTGATCTTGTCCGGATACTTGTCGGTCACGTTGTCCACGCCGGCGCTCAGGCGCCAGTTTTTGCCCAGCTTGACGCTGGCCGACAGATCCAGCACCCATTGCGGATCGTAGACCTGGTCCTGCACCGGATTATTTTGCGGCACCGTGAAGCTGCCGTAGCGGGTGACCACGCCGCGCGCGCTCCACGCGCCCAAGGTGTAGTCCGTCGCCAGGCTGAACTTGTCCTTGGGCGAGCCCACCGTCAGGCGGTTGATGGTCTGGCGGTCGATCAAGGTCAGTTGGTTGGCGCTCAGGATGGCCGGATTGGCGTTGACGTGTTGCACCGTGCTCTTATTGTGGTTGTATGCCAGCGTGAAGTCGTAGCGGCCGGCGGCGGCCAGGTCCCAGCGGTAGGTGCTCACCACGTCGACGCCGGTGGTGCGGGTGTCGATGGCGTTGGTGAAGTAGCGGCCGGCGCCAACCAGGATGCCCTGGGTGGCCAGCGCGTTGCGCAGCGTCGGCGACAAGGTCATGCTGGTCGACAGGGCGATGCGGTCGTCGATGTCGATGCGGTAGGCGTCGATCGAGGCGCTCCAGTTGCGGGTCGGCTGCGCTTGCAGGCCGATGCTGTAGTTGCGGGCCTTCTCGGCCTTGAGCGGCTCGGCGCCCAGCGCGCTGGCGGCGGCGCTGCCGACGGCGAAGGTGCCCGTTTCGATGGCCGTGTTCTGGTTGTTGACCACCGAGAAGTTGGTGGTGGTGATGGTGTAGAACTGCTGCGCCAGCGACGGCGCGCGGAAGCCCGACGAGGCCGTGCCGCGCAGCGACACCAGCGGCGTGAACGCGTAGCGCGCCGAGCCCTTGACCGAGGTGGTGTTGCCGAAGTCGCTGTAACGCTCGTGGCGCACCGCCGCCGAGGCCGAGAACTGCTTGGTGATCTCGGCCTCGAAGTTGGCGTAGATCGACTTGTTGTGGCGGCTGTTCTTGCCGGCGTTGACCGGGCGGAAGCCGGAGAAGCCCTGGGCGCCGCCGCGGTCGTAGGAGGCCGGGTCGCCGGCGCCGATCTCGTATTGTTCGTGGCGCGCCTCGACGCCGAGCGCGACCGTCAGAGGACCGCTGAAGGCGGCCACCGGGAATTCCTTGGCGACGTCGAAGTTGAACAAGCCCTGTGTGTTTTGCAGCAGACCGGCGTAGAAATGGGTCGGGCTGCTGGTGCCGAGGTCGAAGTTGGCGGTGTCGTCGAGGTTGAGGCGGAAGCGGTTGCTGCCGTAGTTCAGGCTCGCGTCCCAGCGCCAGCCGGACAACTCGCCGCGCAGGCCGGTCACCAGCGACTGGTCGGTCGAGGTGCTGTTTTGCAGCGGCAGGAAGCCTTCCGGATACAAGGTGCTGCGCAGCACCGGCGGCAGGGCCTGGTTGTTATTGGTGAAGGCGGTGCGCCAGGTGGCGGCGGCCGACGTTTTGCGCTCGCCCAGGCTGGCGAAGGCGTACCAGTCGATATCGTCGCCGACGCGGTACTGGCTGTTGACGAAGATGCTGCGCGGATGGCTTTCCGGATCGCCATAGCGCTGGTTGACCTGGCCGTAGCGTGGTTCCCGCGGGTCGCGCACGTCGGCGCCGGCGCGGTTGGTCGGATCGCGCTCGGCGGCCTCGACGGCCACGCGCACCCAGCCCTGGTCGCCGAGGGCGAAGCCGGTCGAGCCGCGCACGGTGCGTTGCCTGCCGTCGCCCTCCTTGTATTCGCCATAGCCGACCTCGACCTCGCCGCCGGCCGCGCCTTTTTTCAAGATGATGTTGATCACGCCGGCGATCGCGTCCGAGCCGTACTGGGCGGCGGCGCCGTCGCGCAGCACCTCGATGCGTTCGATGGCCGCCAGCGGGATCGCGTTCAGGTCGACCGGCGCCGAGCCGCGGCCCTGGGTGCCGTTGACGTTGACCACGGCCGACGTGTAGCGGCGCTTGCCGTTGACCAGCACCAGGGTCTGGTCGGGCGACAGGCCGCGCAGCTGGGCGGGGCGCACGGCGTCGCTGGTGTCGGCGCCGGACGGGCGCGGAAAGTTCATCGACGGCACCAGGCGCGCCAGCACGGTGGCCAGCTCGCTCGAGCCGGTCGACTGCAGCTCGCGCGCGCCGATGATATCGACGGGCGACTCGGAATCGATGGTGCGGCGGTTCTTGGCGTAGGTGCCGGTGACGACGACCGACTGCAGCTCGCCGTCGGCGGGCGCGTCCTGGGCGAAGGCGGGGATGACGACGGTGGCGATGAGCGTGCTCAGCAGCAGCGGTGTAGCGGTCGGGCGTGAAGGCATGTGGCGGTCTCGTATGGCGATGGGTGTGCCGCAGCATAGCAGCCGGCCAACTGAACACCAACGAACGAATGCGTCTAAGTTTATACCAACCCATCGGGGTCAAGTCTGACATTTGGACACGGCCTGATGCGTGCCGTGGCGGGGCGGTACCACGGCGGGGTCAGTGCCGACATTCGGACACGGCCTGATCCCTCAATGTGCCGACACAGCGTCTTTGCGGTTGAGTTTGTGTCCGAAGGTCGGCACTGACCCTCCACCGGGCGGTCCAGCTCGTGTCCAAAAGACAGACTTGACCCCGACGGGGTTATTGGCCGGGGTTGGGGAGGGCGGCGTGGATGGCGTCCACTTGCGCGAGGATTTCCGGCGTGAGCGTGACGTCGTGGGCGTCGATGTTTTCCTTCAGCTGCGCCAGGCTGGTGGCGCCGATGATGGTCGAGGCGACGCACCAGCGGCCGTAGCACCAGGCCAGCGCCAGCTGCGTCGGCGTGAGGCCGTTGTCGCGCGCGAGCTCGGTGTATTGCGCTACCGCCGCCAGCACGGTCGGGCGCAGGTAGCGCGGACTCCACGTCGGCGGGAAGATCGTCAGCCGGCCGCGCGCGTTCGGGTCGTCATGGTACTTGCCCGTCAGCTGGCCGAAGGCGAGCGGGCTGTACGCGAGCAGGCCGACGTTGTCGCGGAAGCACGTTTCGTCCAGCAGACTGGTTTCATAGTGGCGCGCCGTCAGGTTGTACAGGTTCTGGATCGTGGCGATGCGCGGCAAGCCCTTCATCTCCGATTGCTTGATGAACTCGCTCACGCCCCAGCTCGACTCGTTGGAGACGCCGATCGCGCCGATCTTGCCTTCCTTGATCAGCTCGTCCAGCGCGGCCAGCGTTTCCTCCACCGCCACGCTGTCGCGCTCCAATCGCGGGTTGAAGACGGTGGCGCCGAAGATCGGCACGTTGCGGCTCGGCCAGTGCAATTGGTAGAGATCGATATGGTCCGTTTGCAGCCGCGCCAGGCTGGCGTCGACCGCCGCGCGCAGGTTGGCGGCGTCGAAGTTTTGCTGGCCGCCGCGTACCCAGCCGATGTTCGGATTCGGTCCGGCCGCCTTGGTGGCCAAGACCACCTTGCCGCGCAGGCCGGTTTTTTTCAACCACGTGCCGATGAAGCGCTCGGTGGCGCCCTGCGTTTCGGCGCGCGGCATGACCGGGTACATCTCGGCCGTGTCGATGAAGTTGATGCCGCGCTCGATCGCGTAGTCGAGCTGGCTGTGGGCGTCGGCCTCGGTGTTTTGTTCGCCGAAGGTCATCGTGCCCAGGCAAATCTTCGTCACGTTCAGGTCGCTCGTACCCAGTTGTATCTTCCGCATGCCCGCTCCTTAATGTCCGCGCACCGCTTGTGCGCAATCGTTGACCAGTGCCGGGCCGGCGTAGATCAGGCCGCTGTACAACTGCACCAGTTGCGCGCCGCAGTCCATTTTGACCCTGGCGTCCGCACCGCGCATGATACCGCCGACGCCGATAATCGGCAGGGCGTCGCCCAATTCGGCCTTGAGGCGGCGGATCACGGTGTTGGACAACTCGAACACGGGCGCGCCCGACAGGCCGCCGGCCTCGGCGCCGTGGCGCATGCCGGCCACGGCGTCGCGGCTCAAGGTGGTGTTGGTGGCGATGACGCCGTCGATCTTGTGGCGCAGCAGCGCGTCGGCGATGTTCTTGACCTGGTCGCCGTCCATGTCCGGCGCGATCTTGAGCGCCAGCGGCACGTAGCGCTGGTGCCGGTCGGCCAGGCGCGCCTGCGCGTCCTTGAGCTGCGCCAGCAGGCCGTCGAGCTCGGAGCCGCCCTGCAGCTGGCGCAGGTTTTTGGTGTTGGGCGAGGAAATGTTGACCGTCACATAGCTGGCGTAGGGATAGACTTTTTCCAGGCAGTGCAGGTAGTCGTCGGCCGCGCGCTCGATCGGGGTGTCGGCGTTCTTGCCGATGTTCAGGCCCAGCACGCCGGCCTTGTCCTGGTAGAAGCGCGAGGCCTGCACGTTGGCGACGAAGGCGTCGACGCCGCCGTTGTTAAAGCCCATGCGGTTGATGATGGCGTGCGCGGCCGGCAGGCGGAACATGCGCGGCTTGGGATTGCCCGGCTGCCCGCGCGGCGTGACGGTGCCCACCTCGATCGAGCCGAAGCCCAGGTCCGCCAGCGCGTCGATGTAGGCGCCGTCCTTGTCCAGTCCGGCGGCGAGGCCGACCGGATTCTTGAACACCACCCCCATCACGGTGCGCGGGTCGGCCGCCGGCTGCTTGACCAGCTTGGTCAAGCCCAGCGCGGCGGCGCGTTTGAGTGCGGGAAGGGTGAAGTGGTGCGCGGCTTCGGCGTCCATCGAGAACAGCAGCGGACGGGCCAGGGAATACAGGAAATTTTCGGACATTGGGGGGCTCTGGTTGTTGGCCCCGGTATTTTATCAGCGTTTGATCGGCGCCAATCAGGCCTCCAGCACGCTCCACACGCCCTTGATGCGCGCTTCGAGCGGTTTGAAGTTGGTTTTATAGGACATTTTCGGGCTTTCCCGTATCCAGTAGCCGAGGTAGATGTACGGCAGGCCCAGCTCGCGCGCCTGTTCGATCTGCCACAGCACGTTGAAGGTGCCGTAGGAGGCGCCCTCGACATCGGGGTCGAAGAAGGTGTACACCGACGACAGGCCGTCCGACAGCACGTCGATGATGCTGACCATGCGCAGGGTGCCGCCCGGTTCGCGGAACTCCACCAGCCGCGTGTTGACCCGGCTTTGCAGCAGGAATTGCGCGTACTGGTCGCGGCTGTCCTGGTCCATGCCGCCGCCGGCGTGGCGCTTGCTCTGGTAGCGCAGGTACAGTTCGTAGTGTTCGTCCGAGAATTGCAGGGTGGCGACGCCGGCGCGCAGATCGCCGTGCCTGGCCCAGGCGCGCCGTTGGCCGCGGCTGGGGGCGAACTGGTCGACCACCACGCGCACCGGGATGCAGGCCTGGCAACCGTCGCAATATGGCCGATAAGTAAAGATGCCGCTGCGCCGGAAACCGTTCTTGACCAGCTCCGAGTAGACGTCGGCGTTGATCAGGTGGGATGGGGTGGCCACCTGCGAGCGCGCCTGGCGCGCGTCCAGGTAGCTGCAAGGGTAGGGCGCCGTGGTGTAAAACTGCAGCGTCGCGAAAGGCAGATCGTTCAGGTGCGTCATGCACGTCCTATCGATGGCGAGATTCCAGGCTTCATGATAGCGCTTGTCGGTCGACGGCGCTTGTCACCTTTAGCTTAACTGTCCGGCGCCAGTGGTGCAATGGGTTCCCAGCCGGTGATTTGCGGCAATTCAATTGTGTTGCGCAGATGCGCCAGGAATTGCGCGCGCGGAATCGGCGCCGCGCCCAGCGAGGCCAGGTGGCCGGTCTCCTGTTGGCAATCGATCATCGCCACGCCATGCGCGCGCAGGAAGCGCACCAGGTAGGCCAGCGCGATCTTGGAGCCATCCGTCACGCGCGCGAACATCGATTCGCCGTAGAACATGCGTCCGATCGACACGCCATAGGCGCCGCCGACCAGCCGGCCGTCGAGCCACACCTCGGCCGAGTGGGCGTAGCCGAGCCGGTGCAGGCCGGTGTAGCCGTCGATGATGTCCTCGGAGATCCACGTGCCGGGGCCGTCGCGGCGCGGGGCGGCGCAGGCGCGCATGACGTCCTCGAAGGCGCTGTCGAAGCGTACCTGCCAGCGCCCGCCGGCGGCCATCTCGCGCTCGACCTTGCGCAGCGTTTTTTTCAGGCTGTCGGAGACGCGGAAGCGGTCCGTCATCAGCACCATGCGCGGGTCGGTGCTCCACCACAGGATGGGCTGGCCTTCGGAAAACCACGGAAAGATGCCGTTTCGATACGCCATCAGCAGGCGCTTGGGCGACAGGTCGGCGCCGGCCGCCAGCAGGCCGGGCGCCTCCGTCGTCAGCGCCTGGGCGACGTCGGGGAACGGCGTGTCGCGGTCGAGCCAGGGAATCACGTCGGTTCCGCGTCCGAGCGCATGGCGCGGGTGATGTCGTGCGCGTGGAAGCCGTAGCCGGCCTGGCCGCCCTCGTCCGCCCGCATGCGCGCGCGGTCGGCGAAGAACAGCTCGAGCGTGGTGCGGATGGTGGGGAAGGCAAGGTCGTCCCAAGGGATGTCGGCTTCGCCAAACATTTGCACGTCGAGGCTTTCCTCGCCGGGCGCGAAGTCGAGGTCGACCAGCGTGGCCAGGTAGAACATGTGCACCTGGTGCACGCGGGCGACGTTCAACAGTGAAAACAGTTTACCCAGTTCGATGTTGGCGCCGGCTTCCTCGCGCGTTTCGCGCATCGCCGCCTCGGCCGTCGTTTCGTCGTTTTCCATGAAGCCGGCCGGCAGGGTCCAGTAGCCGTAGCGGGGCTCGATCGCGCGCTTGCACAGCAGGATTTTCAGTTCGCCATCGCGCTCCCACACGGGGATCGTGCCCAGCACCATTTTCGGGTTTTGGTAATGGATGGTGGCGCAGTTGTCGCAGACGTAGCGTGGACGGTTGTCGCCGGCGGGTATCAGCAGGCTGACGGGGGAGGCGCATTCGGAACAGAATTTCATAGGGGGAGGTGCTCGGCGTGGATGTTTTTGTTCATGTTGGTTACTTTACACCGATTGCGGCGCGCGCGGGATTGGCTACGGTCGGGGACGAATGCATTTATTCGGGCTATCACGCACGATTTCAGGATTAACGTTGCCTAAATTGCCGAAGTGCCCTATAATGATTGCACAGACGCGGGGTGGAGCAGTCTGGCAGCTCGTCGGGCTCATAACCCGAAGGTCACAGGTTCAAATCCTGTCCCCGCAACCACATTCGAAAGCCGTTGATTCTTTTACAGGATCAGCGGCTTTTCCTTTTGTGCGGCCGCTATGGCACGCTTAGGGCAGGTAGTCGGGATCGAGCAATTGCTCCCGCGTGAACGGCATCGCCGCTGGGAACGCCGACTTGGGCAAGCGCGTTTCGCGGGCGGCGCGGTCAACCGCCGTGGTGTAGCTTCGTGCCATGTAGGCGTCCAGTTGAGGTTTCAGGCTGGGCATTTCCTCTATCAGATCAGCGATGCCACGGCGTTGTTCGTAGATGGTGCCAAGCCAACTGCCGGATATGTGGTCGGGCTGGAGCTTGCATTTCAGTAGATGCATGGTTAGTTGCTCAATGCGATGCTTGAATTCACGTCTTTCTGCGCGCGCCATGCTCTCGAGCTCCTCGATGATGTGTTCCAGGTCGAGCCGATCAAATTGCCTGGAACGCAGCAGTTTGATCTGCGCGTCGGTCCAGACGAGAAAGTCGGTGTCGTGGTCTGTGCTGATGTGATCGTCCATCTGGCGCCCTCGCTTACGGTAGATAGTCGGGATCGAATAATTGCTGGCGACTAAAAGGATTGATTGTTGGGAAGATGGCCTTCGACAGGCCGGTCTCGGCGGCCGCGCCGTCGACGGCGTCGGGGTAGACATCCAACAGGTAGCCGTCAATGACATTGGCCAGGCTTGGCATGTCCTTTAGCACACGTTTGATGCGTCGGCGTTGTTCGCTGACGGTGCCGCGCCAGCCGTTGGAAGCACGCGCTGGCTGATACGTCAGCTTGAGCAGATGGATTAACAGGATTTCAAGGCGGTGCGCCAACTCGCGTCTTTGCTGTCCGGCCATGACGTCGATTTCCTCGATCAGATGTTCCAGGTCCAGTTGCCCGAATTGTCTGGCGCGCAGTAGCTCGGCCTGCCTCTCCAGCCAGGCGAGAAAGTCCGTGTCGTAATCGGTTGTGATGTGATCGTCCATGGGGCACCTCCGCCAGCGTAATGTGGTCGTTGGAACTTCACTTTACGCCCGCTCAAACGGGCGGGCAAGTCAGGGCGGCGGCAAGGTGGCGCAAGTGGCGGACGATGAGCGGCGGATGAAATCGAGCATGGCCGGGGTGACCCAGGTGCCGGTCAATAAACGTGGTTCGCGGGCGTGCGCGCCGCGTATCTTTTCCAGCGTCGCCGGGTTGTCGCCAATGCGGGCGCGGAACAAGCGCATCCATTCGCGCGCCAGCGCCTGCGATGCCGGATCGGCGGGATCGGCGCCGCTGTCGAGCTGGCGATGGACGGCGGCGATCAGCGCCATCCACTCGGCGCCGTGTTGGCTCGCGCCTGCGCGCATGCGTTGTAGTTCGGCTTGGTCGAGGTAGCCGGCGTACAGCGCCAGTTTATGTTCGCCGAACGCGTCGATGACGTACTGCTTCAGTTGCGGCGTGATCCCGGTGTGCAGTTGCGCGGCCGGCTCCATCTCCAACATCATCGTGATGCGGCGCGCGAAGTCGGGATTGGCGTCGGTGTCGCGTTCGAGCATTTGCATCCAGCGTTCGGCCAGTTGGCGCGGCTCGGCGTCGGCCGGCGGCACGCCTTGCCGCTTCAACTCCTGTAGCCGCGCCACCAGCGCGGCCCAGCCGCTGTTGCGGCGCGCGTCGCGCTGCCAGAACGGCAGCCGGCGCAGCTCGTCCTTGGTGAAGTACTTTTCGTGAAGGTTCATCAGTTCGAGCGTGGAGAGCCAGTCGGCCAGTTCCGGCTCGCCGGCGCCGGCCATCTGCCGGTGCAGGTGTGTGAGCTGGTCGCGCAGCGCGGACGCTTGCGCGATCTGCTGGTCCAGCGCGGCGATCTGCTGGGCGACGACGTCGGCGAACGGCGCGTCCGGACTGGCGAGGAAGGTGCCGATGTCGGCCAGCGACATGCCGAAGCGGCGCAGCGCCTGGATCTGGTGCAGGCGGGCGACGTCGACGCGGTTGTAGAGGCGGTAGCCGGAGTCGGTGTGCGCCGACGGCGTCAAGAGGCCGATGCTATCGTAGTGGTGCAGCGCGCGCACAGTGAGCCCGGAGCGCGCGGCCAGCTCGCCGATTTTCAGCACGGCGTGATTGCGAGGTTCGTTCATGCGCGATAGTGTACGCCAGTAGGCAGGCCGCGTGCCGGCGCGTAGGGCTTATGGCGTATGACGTATGTCGTAGGGCGGATTAGGCGGCACGCCGTAATCCGCCACGAGCCGCCAACGGCGCATGCAAGGCGGACTACGCCGCGCTAAGCCACACCACGTGATTCCGTTGCGTTCTTGGCGATGGCGTCCGTCGGTAGCTTGAGCAGCAACGCCAGTAGCGCCGCCAGTTCCGTGCGCATATCGCGGCGGTCGACGATCATGTCGATGGCGCCGCGCTCGAGCAGGAACTCCGGGCGCTGGTAGCCCTCGGGCAGCGTCACGCCCAGCGTGCTCTTGATGACGCGCGCGCCGGTGAAGGCGATCAGCGCCTTCGGCTCGGCGATCACGATATCGCCGAGGAAGCAGAACGAGGCCGAGATGCCGCCGGACGTCGGATCGGTCAGCACCGAGACGAAGGGCAGCTTCTTCTCCGCCAATCTGGCCAGCATGGCGGTGGTTTTCGCCATCTGCATCAGCGACATCAAGCCCTCCTGCATGCGCGCGCCGCCGCTGGCGGTGATGCAGATGAACGGCACGTGCCGGTCGATCGCGGCCCGCGCGCCGCGCACGAAGCGCTCGCCGACCACCGATCCCATCGACCCGCCCATGAAGTCGAATTCAAAGCAGGCCACCACCACCGGCACCGACAGGATGGCGCCCGCCATGACGACCAGCGCGTCGGTCTCGCCGGTGGCCTCCATCGCCGCCCGCAGCCGCGCCGGATAGCTTTTGCTGCCCGTGAACTTGAGCGTGTCGACCGGCAGCACCTCCTGGCCGATCTCGTGCCGGCCGCCCATGTCGAGCAGGGCGTCGAGGCGGACGCGCGCGCGGATGCGCAGGTGGTGGCTGCATTTGGGGCAGACGTGGAGGTTGGCTTCGAGGTCGGCACGGTACAGCACCGCCTCGCACGCGGGACACTTGATCCACAACCCGGCCGGTATCGACTGGCGCGCCTCTGCGCCGTTGCGGTTGATACGGGGCGGTAGCAGTTTTTCGATCCAGCTCATGGCATCCTTGACGGTGTGGGAGATGCCGCAATCGTAAAGGCTGACGTTACGTCAGGCTCAAGCGGAATCTTCGCGCTCGCCGTCGGCGCGCGGATGCAGGCTGGCCCACAGGTGGGCGGCGGCCATCGTGCGGTGGGGCGCGTAGCGGGCCAGGATTTGCTCCGTGCGCGCCATGTCGGGCTTGATGTCCTCGCCCAGCAGTTTTTGCAGCGCGGCGCGGATGGCGACATCGCCGTGCAGCGAGCAGTCGGCGTAGCCGTAGCCGCGCAGCAGGGCGTAGTTGACGGTCCACGGGCCGATGCCTTTGACGGCCAGCAGCGCCGCCGAGATTTGCTCGATGCTGTTGGCCGGCGAGAGGTCCAGCCGCAGTTCGCCGTTGGCGACGAGGTTGGCCAGCCGCAGCAGGGTTTCCGCCTTGGCGCGCGAGAATTTTCGGCTGGTGAGGTCTTCGATGTCCAGCCTGACCACGTCGGCCGCCTCCGGATAGCACCACAAGCCGCTGCTATGTTGGCGGCCGGCCTGCAGGATGAAGCTGCGGCGCAGCGAGATGGCGAACGGCAGGTTGATTTGCTGGCCGATGATGGCCCACGTCAGCGCCTCGAACACGGTCGCCGATTGCACGATGCGCAGTCCCGGCTGCGCCAGCGCCAGGGGGCCGAACAGGTCGTCGCCGGCGGCGAAGGCGCAGAACGGTCGGGGATCGATGCGCAGCCCGAGGATGCTGAGCGCCGCGTCGCGCACCTGCTGCTGCGCGGCCTTGGTCAGCTTGCCGTCGGCGTGCGCGGCGCAGCTGGCGCTGGTGGGCGCGCTCGCGCTATCGATCGCCGCCTCCAGCACCACCGGCACGCCGTCCGTCAGCATGCCTTTGCGGATGTGCGTGGCGCCGACTTGCTCGGCCACGCTTTCCGTGTCGCGGCTGTGGAAGGCCAGCACGTCGTGCAGGCGGTAGTCGGCCGGCAGCGCGAGCGTGAAGGTTTTCATGTCGGCCTGGCGTTGCGCGCGGCGCCGAAGTTGGGGCGGAAGCCGGTGACCAGGGCGGTGCCGGCGATGACGATGGCGGCGCCGGCGAAGGTGTACCAGCCGAGCGTCTCGCCGAGGAACAGCACGCCCCACAGGATGCCGAACAGGGGGCTCAAAAAAGTGACCGTCAGCGCCGATGCCGGACCGACGTCCTGGATCAAGCGGAAGTAGATCAGGTAGGCGACGCCGCTGCACAACACGCCGAGCGCGATGACGGCGCCCATGATGCCGATGGTCGGCTCGCCCGGCGCGGGGAAGAACGGCACCACCGGCAGCACCAGCAGCGTCGAGGCCCACATCGAGCCGTGCGCGTTGGCCAGCGGTTCGACGTTTTTGACGGACTTGGCGTAGTTGCTGGCGATGCCGTAGTTGAAGGAGGCGAACAGCACGGCGGCGATGGCGAGGCCGGCGCCTGGCTTGGAGCTGACGTGGTCGAAGCCGACCAGCAGCGCGACGCCGACGGTGCCGAGCAAGAGCCCGAGCAGCACTTTGCCGCCGACCATCCGGCGCGTGAGGACGGCCCCGATCAGCGTGCCCCACAGCGGCGTGGTGGCGTTCAGGACGGCCAGCAGGGAGGCCGACAGCGTGCGCGCGGCGAAGGCGAACATCAGGAACGGCAGCGCGGAGTTGAACAGGCCGAGGATCAGGTAGTGCTTCCAGTGCTGGCGCAGCTTCAGTGGCTTTTTCAGGGCGATGGCGATGACGGCCAGGAACAGGGAGGCGAACAGCACGCGGTATTCGATCAGCACGGCCGCGCCGAGCACCGGGGCGGCGATGCGCATGAACAGGAAGGAGCCGCCCCAGATGGCGGCCAGGAAGATCAGGCGGAGGAGGTTGGCGGTGCTCATGCTGGATCCGGTGGTGGGGAGCTGCTATTTTCGCGTGCCGCGCGCCGGGGCGCTAGTCTATTCTTGCTTTTGTTATGCGTTTGCGTCCACCCCGCACCCCGCGCAGCCCGGGGACGTACCCCCTGGGGTACGTCCCCTCCGGTTTGTGGGGTAGGAAGCGCTCCGGTTTACGGGTTAAACGGCGCCGGTATCGACCGCGCAGGCCACCTCGCCCGGCGCCACCGGCGAGGCGGCGTGCGGGATCAGCATCGCCGTCGGCACGCCGTTCTTGATCGCGGTGAGTTCGGCCAGAATCGAGATGGCGATCTCCGACGGCGTCTTGCTGCCGATGTACAAGCCGATCGGTCCGTGCAGGCGCGCCAGCTGCCGCGGCGTGAGGTCGAATTCCAGCAGCCGCTCGCGGCGCTTGCTGTTGTTCAGGCGCGAGCCGATCGCGCCGACGTAGAACGCGTCCGACTTCAAGGCCTCCATCAGCGCCAGGTCGTCGAGCTTGGGGTCGTGCGTGAGCGCGACCACGGCGCTGCGGTGGTCCAGCTTCATCGACAGCACGATATCGTCCGGCATGTCGTGCACCAGCTGCACGCCGTCGACGTGCCAGCCGGCCCGGTATTCCTCGCGCGGGTCGCAGACGATGACGTGGTAGTCCATCGCGGTGGCGATCTGCGCCAGGAAGCGCGAGAGCTGCCCGGCGCCGATGATCAAGAGCCGCCAGCGCGGCCCGTGCAGCGTGACCATGGCGCGTTCGCCGACCTGCATCTGCGCGCCCGCCGGGGCTTGCGATAATTCGACCGCGCCGGTATGCAGGTCGAGGCGGCGCTGCACCAGCTCGTGCCGGTCGAGCCGCTCCAGCAGTTCGGCGATGCGGCTTTGTTCGGACAACGGTTCGATCGACAGCTCGATGGTGCCGCCGCAGGGCAGGCCGAAACGGTGCGCTTCGTCGGCGGTGATGCCGTAGCTGACGATTTCGGGTTGCGTGCGGCTGATCCCTTCGTCGCGCACGCGCGCGATCAGGTCATCCTCGATGCAGCCGCCCGAGACGGAGCCGATCACCGTGCCGTCTTCGCAGATGGCCAGCGTGGCGCCGACCGGACGGGGACTCGAGCCCCAGGTCTTGATGACGGTGATCAGTTCGCAGCGGCGCCCGGAGGCGATCCAGGCGGCGCTGGTTTTAAGTACTTCGAGGTCGATGCTGTCCATGGATGGAATATACTACGCCTGTCCAAAGCTCGCAGGAACCGCCCATGACCGAACAGAAGGAAGACGACGGCTCGCCGAAATTCGGCAGGCTGCTGATCGTGCTGATTATCGCCGTGGTGTTTTGCGGTTTGCTGACCTGGCTGATGGGGACGGTGTTTCCGGATTTTCCGAATTTTCGGTAGATTCTGTTGCTTCGCTGGCGGAGCTTGGCGGATTACGCTGCGCTAATCCGCCCTACGGTCTTTTGCACACCTTGGCCAGCGCTTTGTCGAAGGGGCTGCCCGGTTCGACGTCTTCGGGGCTGAATTTTTCGTAGATGTAGTTCTCCACCGGCTCGCCACGGGCCATCGTTTCGGGATAGAACACCTGCGACAGCATCACCGAGGTGTGGTCCTCGCACGAGTACAGGTGCTGCGCCTTGACCGAGCGGTAGGGCTTGCCCTCCGGCGTTTGCCGCGCCTTGGTGTACGAATGCAGCGACCAGACCTTGCGCGTCTTGTCCTTTTTGACGACCTTCGTTTTGTCGATGTAAAACACTTCGCCGGGACCGGCGCCGACCTTCGTCCATTGCGCCGCCCGCGCCTGGCCCGTCACGGCCATCGACAACAGCAGGGCCGCGATCAGTGTTGGTGATTTCATGGCACCAGCGGCTTCTTGGCCGCCTGCTTGGCCTTGATGTCGGCGACGGTCTTGTCGATCACCGACAGGCGGTAGTTCACGCCGGGGTGGTTGGCGGTGTAACCATTGAGCACCGAGGCCGGGTACTGGCTGGCCAGCCGCTGCCAGAAGGCGCGCGCCTGCGCCGTGCTGTAGCCGGCGCGCGCGGCCATGTACAGCGACAGCGCGTCGGCGGCGCCGTCGAGCTCCTGCGGCATCGGCTTGACGCCGGCCGTCCCGATCAGCATCGACAGGTCGGGCCGCACGGCGACCAAATTGTCGATGATGCTGCCGATGGTGTACGCCGAGCGCGTGGTGGCGGCGTGGCCCAGCACATTGTGGGCGATGTCCTTGGCCAGCACGTAGGCGATCGCTTCGTCGCTCTGCGCGAAGTTGACCATGCCGCGCGTGATCATGACGCGCTGGCCGTCCGAGTAGGCGTTGATGTTGTCCGAGTTGCCGATGTCGATCTTGAAGGCGCAGGCGCGCGTGACC
This sequence comes from uncultured Duganella sp., assembly GCA_963513825.1. GTDB lineage: Bacteria > Pseudomonadota > Gammaproteobacteria > Burkholderiales > Burkholderiaceae_D > Rugamonas. The sequence goes on along the minus strand of CAUPRW010000016.1, from coordinate 63,315 downwards.
GGCACCTTGAGCGCCTGGTTGCCGCCGTTGCGCTCGACGATCAGGTTGAGCGCCTGGCTGTTGGAGACCAGCGGCCCGAGCACGGCGGCGGCCTCGGTCTCGGCGTGCTGGCCGGTCGGCAGGCTCTTGCCCTCGGCCGCGAGCAGCACGTCGCCCTTGCGCAGGCCGGCGCGCGCGGCGCCGCTGCCGGCCAGCACGCTGGCCACTTCGAGGCGGTCGCCGTAGTTGAGCACCGCCTGGGCGGCGTCGACGAATTCGCCGGAGTACGAGTATTTGTTCTTGGCGGTGAAGCCGAGCAGGTTGCGGGCCTGGTTGCGGCACAGGTCCGCGTTGTTGATCAGCAGCGGGCCGGCGATGCGGTACAGGCGGTCCTGCAGCGCCACCATCTGGCCCAGCGCTTCGCGCGCTGCGGCCATCTTGGCGGTGACCACCGGCGCGCCTTCTTCGATGGTGCGCGCCACCACGGGACCTTGCTCGGGTTGGGCCGGCTTCGATTGGAAGGTCGAGCATCCCGACAGCAGCAGGGCCGCGGCGGACAGGGATAAGGCGGCGAACTTTTTCGAATTGTTTTGCTGGACCATCCCGAGTCTCCGTTTTTTTAGTGTTTTCCGGTGCTTCCGAAACCGCCGGCACCGCGTTCGCTGGTGTCGAATTCCTCGACCACGTTGAAGCCGACCTGCAGCACCGGCACGATGATCAACTGCGCCAGGCGCTCCATGGGATTGAGGGTGAAGGCGCTGTTGCCGCGGTTCCACGTCGAGATCATCAACTGGCCCTGGTAGTCGGAGTCGATCAAGCCTACCAGATTCCCCAGCACGATGCCGTTTTTGTGGCCCATGCCGCTGCGCGGCAGGATCATCGCGGCGTAGCCGGGATCGGCGACGTGGATCGCCAGGCCGGTCGGAATCAGGACCGTCTGGCCGGCCTCGATGGTGAGCGGCGCGTCGATGCAGGCGCGCAGGTCGAGGCCCGCCGAACCGGGGGTGGCGTAGGCCGGCAGCTGGTCCTTCATGCGCGGGTCGAGGATTTTGACGTCGATGTTTTTCATGCGGAGACTTTACTATTTAGCGAACAGCGAGTGCTGCGAGATGCGTTTGGATATTTCGGAAATGAGCTGGCGCGCCAGCGTCAGCTTGTCGGCGCGCGGCAGGATGGTGTGGCCGTTTTCGTCGAACAGGATGATGGTGTTGTCGTCCTGGCCGAAGGTGTGGTGGCCGATGTTCCCGACCAGCAGCGGGATGCCTTTTTTCTCGCGCTTGTCGGCGCCGAACTGGATCAGGTTTTCCGATTCGGCGGCGAAGCCGACGCAGTACGGATGGCCGGCCAGCGAGGTGCGCGCGGCCACCGTGGCCAGGATGTCGGGATTCTGTTCGAACTTCAGGTCCGGCACCGAGCCGTCCGGATTTTTTTTCAGTTTCTGTTCGCTCGAATTGGACACGCGCCAGTCGGCGACGGCCGCCACGGCGATGAAGATGTGCTGGTGGTCGACGTTGGCCAGCACCGCGTCGTGCATCTGCAGCGCGCTTTGCACGTTGATGCGTTGCACGCCGAACGGCGCCGGCAAGGCGGTGGGGCCGGACACCAGCACCACCTCGGCGCCGGCCTCGCGCGCCGCGCGCGCCACCGCGTAACCCATCTTCCCGGACGACAGGTTGGTGATGCCGCGCACCGGGTCGATCGGTTCGAACGTCGGGCCGGCCGTGATGAGAATGCGCTTGCCGGCCAGGACCTTCGGCTGGAACGAGGCGATCAATTCCTCGAGCAGCTGCGCCGGTTCCAGCATGCGGCCCATGCCCACTTCGCCGCAGGCCTGGTCGCCGGCGGCCGGGCCGAAGATGACGATGCCGTCTTCTTCGAGCTGGCGGGCGTTGCGCTGGGTCGCGGGGTTCTGCCACATCTCGACGTTCATCGCCGGGGCGACGAGCAGCGGCACGCGGCGCGGGCGCGCCAGGCACATGGTCGAGAGCAGGTCGTCGCACACGCCGTGCGCCAATTTATACATGAAATCTGCCGAGCAGGGCGCGATCAGGATCGCGTCGGCGTCGCGGGTGACGTCGATGTGGGCCATGTTGTTGTCCACGCGCGGATCCCACTGGCTGCTGAATACCTTGTTGCCCGACAGGGCCTGCATGGTGACGGCGGTGATGAAGTGGGACGCGGCGTCGGTCATGACCACCTGCACCGAGGCGCCGGCCTTGGTCAGCGCGCGGCACAGTTCGGCCGCCTTGTAGCAGGCCACCCCGCCGGACAGGCCGAGGACGATTTTTTTACCAGTCAGTTCCATGCCGCTCTCCCGCTTATTTGTTCACGCGCCGCAGCTCGTCGAGGATGAACAGCGCCGCGCCGATGCAGATGGCCGCGTCGGCAATGTTAAACGCCGGGAAGTGGCCCCAGCCCGCCAGGTGGAAGTCGAGGAAGTCGACTACGTGGCCGTACAGCACGCGGTCGATGACGTTGCCGACCGCGCCACCGAGCACCAGCGACAGCGCCCACGAGAACATGCGTTGGCCGCCGTGTTTTTTCAACAGGTAGATGATGTAGGCGGCGGCCGCGATGCCGATGCCGGTGAAGAAGTAGCGCTGCCAGCCGCCGGCCGAGTGCAGGAAGCTGAAGGCGGCGCCCTTGTTATAGGCCAGCACCAGGTTGAAGAACGAGGTGATGAATTTTTCCTCGCCCAGCTGGAAGGTGCGGGTGATGGTGATCTTCGACAGCTGGTCGATCAGCACGATGATGAAGGCGATGCCGAGCCAAGGGATCAGGCTGGAGGACGACTTGGTCGGGAAGATTTTTTTAGTGGCCATAAAATATCAGGGAGGTTCGTGGCGACGGCGCCGCCGGGTCCGACCACAACAGCGCGGTCGAAATCGGCGGCCCCAATATTAAGCGAACTTGCGTTTTTCGCCCGCACCGAACAGATTGCTGTGGCAGCGGCCGCAGAGCGTCGGATGGTCCGCGTGGGCGCCGACGTCGGCGCGGTAGTGCCAGCAGCGTTCGCACTTCTCGGCCGTGGAGGCGGCCACTTCGACCGCTTCATCGGTTTCCGAACCCACTTCGACCGCTTGCGCCAGCGATGTGATGAAGACGAATTTGAGGTCGTCCTCCAGGCTGGCGAGCAGCTGGTACTTGTCGCCGGCGGCCTTGATGGTCAACTCCGCCTGCAGCGACGAGCCGATCGCGCCCGAGGTGCGCAAGTCTTCGAGCTGCTTGGTCACGTCGGTGCGCACCGCGCGCAGGGCCGTGTACTTGGCCAGCAGCGCGTCGGCGTCGGCCGGCGCCGGCAGCTGCCACCACGTTTGCGTGAAGATGGTTTCGTCGCTGGCCTTGAACGCCTCCTCGCCGGCGAAGATCGCCCACGCCTCTTCGGCGGTGAACGACAGCGCCGGCGCCATCACGCGCAGCAGGCTTTGCGTGATGTGCCACAGCGCCGTTTGCGCAGAGCGGCGCGCGTGCGAGCCGACGGCCGACGTGTACAGGCGGTCCTTGAGGATGTCGAGGTAGAAGCCGCCCAGGTCTTCTGAGCAGTAGTTCTGAAGCTTCGAATACACCGGCTGGAACTCGTACTGTTCGTAGTGGGCTTCCATCTCCTTCTGCAGCGCCGCCATGTTGGCGATCGCGTAGCGGTCGATCTCGAGCAGCTCGGCCACCGGCACGGCGTCGCGCGCGTGGTCGAAGTCCGAGATGTTCGCCAGCAGGAAGCGCAGCGTGTTGCGGATGCGGCGGTAGGCCTCGGTCACGCGCTTGAGGATCTCGTCGGAGATCGACAGCTCGCCCGTGTAGTCGGTCGAGGCGATCCACAGGCGCAGGATGTCGGCGCCGAGCGTGTCGGAGATCTTTTGCGGCGCCAGCGTGTTGCCGAGCGACTTGGACATCTTCTTGCCCTCGCCATCGACGGTGAAGCCGTGCGTGAGCAGCGCCTTGTAGGGCGGGGCGCCGTTGAGCATCGAGGACGTCAGCAGCGACGAGTGGAACCAGCCGCGGTGCTGGTCCGAGCCTTCCAGGTACAGGTCGGCCGGGAAGGCCAGCTGCTGCTTGTGCGAACCGCGCAGCACCGTTTGATGGGTGGTGCCGGAATCGAACCAGACGTCGAGCGTGTCCTTGTTCTTGGCGTAGTCGGCCGCCTCGTCGCCGATCAGGTCCTGCAGGTCGAGCGCGAGCCAGGCGTCGATGCCGCCTTTTTCGATCAGCCGGGCCACCTGCTCGAGCAGCTCGGGCGTGCGCGGATGCAGCGCGCCGGTTTCCTTGTGCACCACGAAGGCCATCGGCACGCCCCATTGGCGCTGGCGCGACAGCGTCCAGTCGGGGCGGTTGGCGATCATGCCGTGCAGGCGCGCCTGGCCCCAGTCCGGGAAGAACTTGGTCTCGGCGATGCCTTTCAACGCCGTCTCGCGCAGCGAGGCGCCGCCGTCGTTGGGCTTGATGTCCATGCCGGCGAACCACTGCGAGGTGGCGCGGTAGATGATGGGCGACTTGTGGCGCCAGCAGTGCATGTAGCTGTGGTCGAACATCTTGACCTCGAACAGCGCGCCGGCCTCGCGCAGCGCGTTGCAGATCGGCTTGGACGCCTCCCAGATCGTCATGCCGCCGAACAGGGGCAGGGCCGGGATGAATTTGCCGTCGCCCATGACCGGGGTCAGGATCTGGTCGTCGTTCATGCCGTGGGCCTTGCAGGAGATGAAGTCGTCCAGGCCGTAGGCGGGCGCCGAGTGCACCACGCCGGTGCCGCTCTCGGTGGTCACGTAGTCGGCCAGGTACATCGGCGAGAGGCGGTTGTAGAAGGTGTCGGCCGCGTGCAGCGGATGCAGGAAGCTGATGCCGGCCAGGTCCTCGCCCTTGCAGGTGGCGATGGTGGCGCCTTCGAGCTTGAAGCGCGCCAGCGACGATTCGACCAGGTCCTGCGCCAGGAGCAGGAGCAGCGGCTGGCCGTCGCGCGTGGTTTGCACCAGCGCGTACGTGACCTCCGGGTTGACGTTGAGCGCCTGGTTGGACGGGATGGTCCACGGCGTGGTGGTCCAGATGACGATGTAGCCTTCGCGGGTGGGCAGTTCGACCAGGTCGAAGGCGCTGGCGAGCTTGTCGAACTCGGCGAACTTGAAGCCGACGTCGATGGCCGGGTCGCGCTTGTCCTGGTATTCCACCTCGGCCTCGGCCAGCGCGGACTGGCAATCGAAGCACCAGTTGACCGGCTTGAGGCCGCGGTAGACATAACCCTTGTCGAGCATCTTGCCGAGGGCGCGCAGTTCGTCGGCCTCGTTCGAATAGTTCATCGTCAGGTAGGGATTGTTCCACTCGCCCAGCACGCCGAGGCGGATGAAGTCCTTGCGCTGGCGGTCGACTTGTTCGAGCGCGTAGGCGCGCGCCTTGGTCAGCACCTCGGCCGTCGGCAGGTTTTTACCGTACAGTTTTTCGATCTGGATCTCGATCGGCATGCCGTGGCAATCCCAGCCCGGCACATAGGGCGCGTCGAAACCGGCCAGCGAGCGCGATTTGACCACCATGTCCTTGAGGATCTTGTTGACGGCGTGGCCGAGGTGGATGTCGCCGTTGGCGTACGGCGGGCCGTCGTGCAGGATGAATTTCGGGCGGCCGGCGGCGGCCTTGCGCACGCGCTCGTAGATTTTCTTATCCTGCCATTGCTGCACCCAGCCCGGTTCGCGCTTGGCCATGTCGCCGCGCATCGGGAACGGGGTTTCGGTCATGTTGACCGGGTATTTGCTTTCAGGCTTCTTCGGGGCTTTGCTTTTATCGGACATGTTTTTTCTTCAGTGATGTATTCGGGAATTCTGTGTAGCCGGCGCGCGTAGCTGGTCGCGCGCTCAAATTCGGTCGGTGGCGTTGGTCGCGCCGATGAACCCGCCGGTGGCGCCGTCGCGCCGCGCGAAGTAGGCGCGGGCGAGGTCGGCGTCGCGGTGGATGGCGGCCGTCAGGGTCGGCAGGTCGACGTATTTTTCCTCGTCGCGGATCTTTTGCAGGAATTCGACGCGCACCTGCCGGCCGTAGCAGCCCTGGTTGAAGTCGAACACGTGCACCTCGAGCAGCACGCGGCCGCTGTCGTCGACGGTCGGGCGCACGCCCAGGCTGGCGACGGCGGGCAACGGCCGCTCGGCCAGGCCGTGGACCTGGACGATGAAGATGCCGGCCAGCGCCGGGCGGTGCGGCACGCGCAGGTTCAGGGTCGGGAAGCCCAGCGTGCGGCCGAGCTTCTGGCCGTGGATCACGTGGCCGGAGATGGCGTACGGGTGGCCCAGCAGCGCCTCGGCGTGCGCGAAGTCGCCCCCGGCGAGCGCGGAGCGCACGGCCGACGACGAGATGCGGGTGCTGCCGTTCATCACCGTCGGCAGCGTTTCGACGTGGAAGCCGTAGTGTTTGCCGGCCTCGAGCAGCATCTGGACGTTGCCGGCGCGCCGCGCGCCGTAGCAAAAGTCGTCGCCGACCATCAGCCATTTGACGTGCAAGCCCTCGACCAGCACTTTTTCGGTGAATTCCTGCGGCGTGAGGGCGGCGAACGGCGCCGAGAAGTGCTCGACGATGACGCGGTCGATGCCGTTGTCCGACAGCGACTGCAGCTTGTCGCGCAGGTTGGCGATGCGCGGCGGCGCCTTGGACGGGTCGCCGGCGCGCAGGGCGAAAAATTCGCGCGGGTGCGGCTCGAAGGTCATCACCGCCGCTTCGAGGCCAAGGCCGGTGGCGGCGGCGCGCACGCGGGCGAGCAACGCCTGGTGGCCGAGGTGGACACCGTCGAAGTTGCCGATCGTGAGCGCGCACGGCGCGCGCGCCGCCGCGTTGGGAAGACCTCGAAATACCTTCATGGGAATCTGGGGAACGGTCGCTAAATGGAGGATTATACGGTTTGTTTCGGCGATGCACACTGTTAACGCGGGAAGTGGCGGAGGGCGGCAGGTTTTTAACCCGCTGTGCGTTGGGCGATGCGCCGGCATTACCACTTAGGGGACGTACCCCGCGGGGTACGTCCCCGTGTGGCCGTGCGGGGTTGCCGCAAAAAAGAAAAAAGCGCCGCCTGCCGGAGCAGACAGCGCTTTGCAGGCGCAAAACCGGGCCGATTACGCGGCTTTGTTCAGGCCCAGGGTCCAGTAGCGGGCCAGGTCGGCGGTGCCGTCCGTGCCCTTGACCGACTTGAGCGTGGCGACGGCGGCCGATTTCTTGCCGGCGACCGATTGCGCGATACCGTAGTGCAGCTTGATCGCTTCCGGATTGCGGCCGGTGCCCAGCTTGACGGCTTGTTCCATCAGCGCCAAGCCCTTGTCGGCCTTGCCGGCGGACACGAGCGCGTAGCCCATGTTGGCCAGCGCGTCGGCGTCCTTGGCCTTGACGGCTTCGGCTTCGTCGGCCGCTTGCTTGGCGTCGAACTCGGCCTGGGTCTTGGCGGCCAGGTCTTTCAGGCGCTGGTGGCGGGCGGCGTCGGAACCGGTGCCCAGCGCGCCTTTCTTGTAGCCTTCGTTGATGACCTTGATCGCCTCGGCGGGATTGCCCGCCTGCAGCGCCAGCTGGCTCATTTCCATGTATTCGGACGGCTTGGTCAGCAGGCCGTTGGCCAGGCGCAGGCGCAGCACGTCCAGCGACAGGGCGGACGAGAAGCCAGGCTTGGCTTGCACGCGTTGCAGCAGGTCGGCCCAGGTTTGTGGCTTCGGATAGCTGGCGGCCATGCGCTCGAGCGTTTGCACGTAGCCGGCCTTGTCGTTCTGCTTGAGCTGGATGTTGGCCAGCATGCCCAGCTGGGCTTCGTTCAGGTTCTTGCTCGCCTGCAGTTCCTTGGCGGCCTCGGGGTATTTACCGCTGATGTAGTAGGTCTGGATCAGCAGTTCGTGCATGGCGCCGTCGTTCGGATTGTCTTTGAGCGCGCGCTGGATCCAGGTGATCGCTTTCGGATAATCCTTGATGCGGTAGTAGATGCCGGCCAGCGCCTGGGTGAATTTCGGTTGTTCGGCGGCCGACAGCTTGCCCGAGTTGATCACGCTCTCGAAGGCGCGCGCGGCGGTGTCGTAGTCGCCGGCGGAGGCGGCGGCCGAGGCGCGGGTGCGCTCGATCAGATAGGTTTCGTTGGCGCTCTTGTTGCCGACCGAATCGGTTTCCTTCAGTTTTGCTACTGCTTCTTTGTTCTTTCCTGCCGCAGCCAGTTTCTGTGCTTCCTGCAATGGTTTGCCGATTTCAGCACGCACCGCTTCGGCAGCGTAGGCGACCGACGAAAAACCTGCAATAGGAGCTGCTGCTGTAAAACCAATAGCGGCCATTACCAGGCCGAGATGAGCGAGACGAAACTTGGTCATGGGTAAGTTTTCTTTCTTCAAAATGCGAAATAGGCAGGAATGGTCCTGCCTATCGTTGAACATAGAACAAATTTATTGGAACTGTTCGTTGCCGACCAGGCCAATTTTGGTGACACCGAGACGCTGCGCTGCCGCCATGACGCCGGCGACGGCCTTGTATTCGACCAGCTTGTTCGGACGCAGATGCACTTCCGGTTGGTCGGCTTGGGCCGCGACTTCGGTCAGTTTCGCTTCCAGGGATGCGCGGTCGGGAACGACGTTGTTATCCCACAGAATCGTACCGTCGAAATCGACGTCGATCGTGATGACCACTGGGTCCTTGGTCGGTGGCGGCGGGGTGCCGACCGGCATGTTCAAGTTGACCGAGTGGTTGGCTTTCGGAATCGTAATGATCATCATGATAATCAGCACCAGCATCACGTCGATGAGGGGCGTCATATTCATTTCCATCATTGGTTCCGGATCCGCGCCGGCGGCCGCCGGAGAGCCGACATTCATACTCATGATGTTTCCTTTTAAGAAGGGCAGGCCGTGTTCCGGCCTGCGGTGCGCTAACGGGGATTAACCCTTATCAGGCGGTTCGGTGATGAAGCCGACCTTCTGGATACCAGCGCGCTGGGTAGTGAAAATAACCTTGCCGATCGCTTCGTAGCGTGTTTCTTGGTCGCCACGAACGTGTACTTCCGGCTGCGGCAATTTCACTGCTTCCACCTTCAGATTGTCGAACAGCTCATTGGCGTCGCGCATCTTCTTCTGGTTCCAGTAGATGTCGCCATCCTTGCTCACAACGATGTTGACATCTTCCGGCTTAGTCTGAATGACCTGGTTGGTTTCTTCTGGCAGCTTGATCTTGATCAGCTTCAGAACAACCGGGCTCGTGATCAGGAAGATAATCAGCAGAACCAACATGATGTCCACGAGGGGCGTCGTGTTGATTTCCGACATGACTTGATCTTCGTCTCCGCTATCGGAGCCTACGGACATCGACATGATTAATTATCCAATCTTTTTAGCGCCGGCCAGACGGCCAGCTTCGCTGGTGGACATCGCGCCCGAGATCAGCACCGAGTGCACGTCGGCCGAGAACGACCGGACATCTTCCATCGCGGCTTTGTTACGACGCACCAGCCAGTTGTAACCCAGAACGGCTGGAACGGCGACGAACAGACCGAAGGCGGTCATGATCAGTGCTTCACCGACGGGACCTGCAACCTTGTCGATCGAAGCGTTACCCGACATGCCGATGGCGATCAGCGCATTGTAAATACCCCAAACGGTACCGAACAGACCGATGAACGGCGAGGTCGAACCGACGGTTGCCAGGAACGACAGGCCGTCTTGCAGACGCGACTGAACTTTGTCGACAGCGCGCTGGATCGACATCGTCACCCAGGTCGACAGGTCGATTTGTTCCAGCAGGGCGCCGTCATGGTGCACGGTGGCCTTGGTGCCGGTCTCGGCGATGAAGCGGAATGGCGAGCCTTCTTTCAGGGCAGCCGAACCAGCAGCGATCGACGATGCTTTCCAGAACTTGGCCGAGGTTTCTTTCGACTGTTTGAAGATCTTGGCCTGGTCGATCAGCTTGGTGATGATGATGTACCACGAACCCATCGACATGATCGACAGGATGATCAGGGTGCCGCGCGAAACGAAGCCTGCATCCCACACCGCCTTGAAGCCGTATGGATTTTCCACTTCTTCATGGCCGCCGGCGGCTTTCGCTGGAGCTGCGTCTGCTGCTGGCGCAGCAGCGGCGTCGGCCGCCGGTGCTGGTGCTGCTGCCGCATCCGCTGGAGCGGCTGCTGGAGCCGAAGCTGCCGAGGCTGGCGCGTCAGCGAAAGCTGGGGCGCTTACCAGGGCGGTGGCTGCGGTCACGGAAAACAGCACAGCGGCCAGTACAGCGGACAAACGGGTATTCTTAAACATGCTTCCTCCAAATTGATAAAATAATCAGATCGCTGAATGTATGACAACGAAACTTACTAAGTGAGACGTCACAGCTGTCTCGGTTTTTACTCCAGCGTCCAGACGTATTGCATCTGCATCCACGCTTCCGTCGGTTTCCCGTCGGTCAGACCCGGTTTGAAACGGCATTTGCTGATACCGTTGACCGCGGCCTTGTCCAGATCCCTAAAGCCACTCGATTTGACGACCTTGGAGTCGGCAACGCGGCCATCGGCAGCAATCAGGAACGACAACGTCACCGTTCCCGTTTCTTCGTTACGCAGCGACGACTTCGGCCATTCCGGCTTGGCGCAAGTGCTGAAGTCCGCTACCGCGGCGACGTTGACCGATTTGGCCGGCGAAGGCGGTGCGGGCGTCGGCGGTGCCGGTGGCGTTTTTTGCAGGTCGGTCGTCGGTGGCTTCACGTTGGTCGCGTTGGCGATCACGTTCTGCTGCGGCGGCGGCTGCTGCACGTTCACCTCGACTGGCGGGATGAATGGTGGCGGGGGAGCCTTCATCTCCGGCGGAGGTGGCGGTGGTGGGAGTTCCTTGGGTGGAGGAGGTGCTACTTCCTCGATGATCTTTGTCTCCACTGGGGCGACCATCTTTGCCACCAGGCGGGTTCCCAGGCCCGTTATGATTCCATAAGCAACCAGGACGTGCAACAAAACGACAATGGTAATGCCTGTAAAGTTCTTCCCGGTGCTTTTCTCGTTGTGCGTGAAATTCATGCCTGCTTTCTCCAATACCAACTCTTTTTGTTGCTACTAAACCCCAAAATGGCGACATAAAACAACAGCCGCATCCGGGACGTCGGCGAATTATACATACGAATTCTTGATTTTACATAGAATTTTCATCCCTAAAACCGGTTAAATTTCATAGGGTTTTCCTATGTGATAGCGCTCACTTTGCACCAATTTGGTTCGCCGGGCAAGCGTGCGCGGCTCGGAAATGGGGCATAGCACACCATCACATTACTTAGTTTTCCCTTAAGCCCAATCACGGAATATTATCAGCGTAACTTTACTACACACAGTTGATAATTTGGCCGTAAATGTTACTCGTTCGAAATTATTGCGGAACGGGGGATGCCGGCGGGCGCGAAAAAGTGTTGACTTCCAGCGCCGATCATGCATCCGCCAAAAAAAACCGGGGCCAGGGCACCGCCCCTGACCCCGACTTAAACCTTGCAAGAGCCGTGCCTGACTGCGCTGGGCTCGTGCGGATAAGCACTCTATATATGTTGGTCAACTTCCGCGGGCGCGCTTCTCCCGTTTGACCTCCATCGAGCTGACCACCTCGCCGTTGGGCGCCACCGTTTCCAGGTGCACGTCGAAGCCCCACAGCCGCGCCACATGCTTGAGCACCTCGCCGGCCTGCTGGTTGAGCGGACGGCGCTGGAACTGCGTGTGGCGCAGGGTCAGGGCGCGGTCGTCGCGGGTGTTGACGGACCAGACCTGGATGTTGGGCTCTCGGTTGCCAAGATTATATTGTTCAGCCAGTTGCTGGCGCACGTAACGATAGCCGAGGTCGTCATGGATGGCGGAGATGGCCAGCTTGTCGTTGTTGTCGTCGTCAAGCACGGCGAAGAAGTGGAACTCGCGGATCAGCTTGGGCGAGAGGTACTGGGCGATGAAGCTCTCGTCCTTGAAGTTGCGCATGGCGAAGTCGAGCGTCTTGCGCCAGTCGCTGCCGGCGATGTCGGGGAACCATTCGCGGTCCTCCGGGGTCGGGTTCTCGCAGATGCGGCGGATGTCGGTCATCATCGCGAAGCCGAGCGCGTAGGGGTTGATGCCGCTGTAATAGGGGCTGTTGACGGGCGGCTGGTAGACCACGTTGGTATGGCTCTTGAGGAACTCCATCATGAAGCCGTCGCCGACCACGCCCTCGTCGTACAACTGGTTGAGGATGGTGTAGTGCCAGAACGTGGCCCAGCCCTCGTTCATGACCTGGGTCTGGCGCTGCGGATAGAAGTACTGGCTGATCTTGCGCACGATGCGCACCATTTCGCGCTGCCACGGTTCCAACAATGGTGCATATTTTTCGATGAAGTAGAGCAGGTTCTCCTCCGGCTCGGGCGGGAAGCGCGGCGCGGCCTTCTCGGCTTCTTCTTCCTCGCGGCGCGGCAGGGTGCGCCACAGGTCGTTGATCTGCGATTGCACGTAGGCCTCGCGCTCCTTCTGGCGCGCCCGCTCCTCCATCATCGACAGCTTGGCCGGGCGCTTGTAGCGGTCGACGCCGTAGTTCTGGATCGCGTGGCAGGAGTCGAGCAGCAGCTCGACGGCGTCGATGCCGTGGCGCTGCTCGCATTCGGCGATGTAGTTCTTGGCGAACACCATGTAGTCGACGATGGCCTCGGCGTCGGTCCAGGTGCGGAACAGGTAGTTGCCCTTGAAGAAGGAGTTGTGGCCGTAGGCGGCGTGGGCGATGACCAGCGCCTGCATCGTCAGGCTGTTTTCCTCCATTAAATAGGCGATGCACGGATCGGAGTTGATGACGATCTCGTAGGCCAGGCCCATCTGGCCGCGCTTGTAACCCTTCTCGGTCGACAGGAAGTGCTTGCCGAACGACCAGTGGTTGTACGACACCGGCATGCCGACCGAGGTGTAGGCGTCCATCATCTGTTCGGCGGTGATGATCTCGAGCTGGTTGGCGTAGGTGTCGAGGCCGAAGCCTTCGGCCACGCGGCGGATTTCCGCGTGGGCTTGTTCGATCAGCTCGAACGTCCATTCGGACTGCTCGGGCAGGGCGCGCGGGTGGCGCGGCTTCGGGGGCGGCTGGTGCGTCATGTCGTTCATGGAGCGCTCGCTAGGTGGATGGCCCGCGCGGTCGCCCGCGCGGCACAGCCTATTTCGGCTGTTTCTTGAACAATTCGCGGAACACCGGGTAGATATCGGCCGGCGTGACTATTTTTTGCATGGCGAAATTGGCGTGGTGGTCCGGCACCTGGGCGTACTGCTCCCACAGGTTTTGCGGCGGGCCGTCGGTGATCTCGACATAGGTGTAGTACTGCACCTTGGGCATGATGGTGTTGATCAGCATCTGCCGGCACAGCACCGAGTCGTTGTCCCAGTTGTCGCCGTCGGACGCCTGCGCCACGTAGCTGTTCCAGCTGCCGGCGCCGTAGCGCTCCTCGATGATCTTGTCGAGCAGGTGCAGCGCCGACGACACCACCGTGCCGCCGGACTCGCGCGAGTGGAAGAACTCCTCCTCGTCGACCTCGGCCGCGGCCGTGTGGTGGCGGATGAAGACCACGTCGATCTTGTCGTAGACGCGCTTGAGGAACAGGTACAGCAGGATGAAGAAGCGCTTGGCCGTGTCCTTGCGCGTCTCGTCCATGGAGCCGGACACGTCCATGATGCAGAACATGACCGCCTGCGTCATCGGCTTGGGCACCTTGATGCGGTTGCTGTAGCGCAGGTCGAACGGGTCGATGAAGGGGATGGCCAGCAGGCGCGTGTGCAGGTGGTGGATCAGTTTTTTGAGCTCGAGCACGTGCGGGGCGTCGAGCGGCGCGCCGTCGAGCAGCAGTTGGGCCAGTTCGGCCTCGGCTTCCCCGAGCCGCTTGCGCGAGTTGCCGCCGACGGCGATGCGCCGGCCGAGCGCGCCGCGCAGCGAGCGCAGCACGTGGATGTTGGACGGCGTGCCCGACATGTTGTAGCCGGCCCGCTGGTTCTTGAATTCGGTCGTCGCCGTCAGCTGCGTCTTGACCATGTGCGGCAGTTCCAGGTCTTCGAAGAAGTAATTCATGAATTCTTCGCGCGAGAGCTCGAAGATGAAGTCGTCCTCGGTCATCTGGTCGCTGTTGCCGGCCTTGCCGCGGCCGGCGCCGCCGCCGCCCTTGGGCCGGTTGATCAGGTCGCCCTTGAGGTATTCCTGGTTGCCGGGGTTGATGGTTTCCCACACGCCGCCGTGGGCGTGGCCGAAGGAGGGCTCGCCCACGTCCTTGACGGGGATCGAGACTTTTTCGCCGTTTTCAATGTCGGTGATGGAGCGGCCCTTGATGGCGCGCCCCACCGCGTCCTTGATCTGCGACTTGTAGCGCCGCAGGAAGCGCTCGCGGTTGACCGCGGATTTGTTCTTGCCCTGCAAACGTCGATCGATGAGGTAAGTCAAAAGAAGCCTCCTGCTACTAGGGGTCGGCGCCGCGCCGGCCGCCGTGGTCGGCGGGCCGGGCAGCATGACGGCCGTAAAAACCGCTTACGAGGACTTCCTCACGCGCAAATACCATTCGCACAGCAGACGCACCTGTTTGGCCGTGTAGCCTTTTTCGACCATGCGGGCGACGAAGTCGGCGTGCTTGTTGGCGTCCTCGGCGCTGGCCTTGGCGTTGAAAGAGATCACCGGCAGCAGTTCCTCCGTATTGGAGAACATCTTCTTCTCGATCACCGTGCGGAATTTCTCATAACTGGTCCACGCGGGATTCTTGCCGCCATTGTTGGCGCGCGCCCGCAGGCCGAAGTTGACGATCTCGTTGCGGAAATCCTTGGGGTTGGAAATGCCGGCCGGTTTTTCGATCTTCTCCAGTTCGTTGTTGAGCGATTCGCGGTCGAAGCTCTCGCCGGTGTCGGGGTCGCGGTATTCCTGGTCCTGGATCCAGAAGTCGGCGAAGGTGACGTAGCGGTCGAAGATGTTCTGGCCGTACTCGGAATAGCTTTCCAGGTAGGCGGTCTGGATCTCCTTGCCGATGAACTCGACGTACTTCTGCGCCAGGTGCTCCTTGATGTACGAGAAGTATTTCTGCTCCGTCTCCGGCGGGAACTGCTCGCGCTCGACCTGCTGCTCGAGCACGTAGAGCAGGTGCACCGGGTTGGCCGCCACCTCGGTGTTGTCGAAGTTGAACACCTTCGACAGGATCTTGAAGGCGAAGCGGGTCGACAGACCGTTCATGCCCTCGTCGACGCCGGCGTAGTCGACGTACTCGTGCATCGACTTGGCCTTCGGATCGGTGTCCTTGAGGTTTTCGCCGTCGTAGACCAGCATCTTGCTGAAGATGCTCGAGTTCTCCGGGTCCTTCAGGCGCGACAGGATGGCGAACTGCGCCATCATCTTCAGGGTGCCGGGCGCGCACGGGGCCTGGAACAGCGAGGAGTTGGCCACCAGCTTGTCGTAGATCTTGATCTCGTCGGTCACGCGCAGGCAGTACGGCACCTTGACGATGTAGATGCGGTCGAGGAAGGCCTCGTTGTTGCGGTTGTTGCGGAAGGTTTTCCATTCCGACTCGTTCGAGTGGGCCAGGATGATGCCGTCGAACGGGATCGCGCCGAAGCCCTCGGTGCCCTTGTAGTTGCCCTCCTGCGTGGCCGTCAGCAGCGGGTGCAGCACCTTGATCGGCGCCTTGAACATCTCGACGAATTCCATCAAGCCCTGGTTGGCCAGGCACAGGCCGCCCGAGTAGCTGTAGGCGTCCGGATCGTCCTGCGAGTAATCCTCGAGCTTGCGGATGTCGACCTTGCCCACCAGCGAGGAGATGTCCTGGTTGTTCTCGTCGCCCGGCTCGGTCTTGGAGATGGCCACCTGCTTGAGCACGGAAGGGTAGCGCTTGACGACGCGGAACTGGTTGATGTCGCCGTTGAACTCGTGCAGGCGCTTGACGGCCCACGGGCTGGGGATGTTGCGCAGGTAGCGGCGCGGGATGCCGAAGTCTTCTTCGAGGATGGCGCCGTCCTCCTGCTCGTTGAACAGGCCCAGCGGCGACTCGTTGACGGGCGAGCCCTTCAGGCAATAGAAGGGCACGTGTTCCATCAGCGACTTGAGTTTTTCGGCGATCGACGATTTGCCGCCGCCGACCGGGCCGAGCAGATAGAGGATCTGCTTGCGTTCCTCCAGGCCCTGGGCCGCGTGGCGGAAGTAGGACACCACCTGCTCGATCACTTCCTCGGTGCCGTAGAACTCGCGGAAGGCCGGATAGATCTTGATGACCTTGTTGGCAAAGATGCGCGACAGCCGGGTATCGTTACGGGTGTCGACCAGGGTCGGCTCGCCGATGGCGGCCAACATGCGCTCGGGGGCGCTCGCGTAAGTGAGTCGATCCTTTTTGCAAAGCTCGAGATATTCCTTCATGGACATCTCTTCTTCCTTGGTCCGTTCGTACCGTGCGGCGTAGTTGTCAAAAATGGTCATTTGGGTGTCCTTTAATGTAAGCCTACTAGACGGGTCACCGGCAGTTACGGCTGCCCTGGCCCTGGTATGTGTGTTTCCTTTCTATCTTATTTTTCTTGTCTCCAGCTTCCTTTGATGGCACGGATTGCCCGTGCCGTTGAGCTGGCTTTATCGCCGGTGGACGGCTTTTATGTGTTGGTCGTAATGCTTCTTACGTCTATGAAATTTATTATTGCTCTATTGCCGCAGGAAGTCAAAAGATATGTCGTAATATCGTTAATACTCTTTCGTAACATGCTGATTATAAAGAATATTATTGCTAATAACCCGATCTTTTGCGTGGGATTTTTGGCATTTATTTAGCTCGTTTTTACCACACCGATGCCACAGTAGCACGCCTGTGTGCGCCGTGCTGATCGCGCCTCAAACAGATCAAGTTTGCCGCAAGTTCGCGCGCGCTGTCGCACCGCGCGCGCCGGCGCGGTGAAGGCGGCGCCGGGATAAGATAAGATGCTTGGTTATCGCCACCCGCACCAGGAAAACAACATGCTGAACCCACAATTGCGCGCCGTCCTCGAGGGCATGCCCAAGGCCGAGCTGCACATCCACATCGAAGGCTCGCTCGAACCCGAATTGATCTTCGCGCTGGCCCGGCGCAACAACGTCGCCTTGCCGTACGCCTCGGTCGAGGCGCTGCGCGCGGCCTACGCCTTCACCGACCTGCAGTCGTTCCTCGACATTTACTACGCGGGCGCCAGCGTGCTGCTGCAGGAGCAGGACTTCTACGACATGACGGCCGCCTACCTGCGCCGCGCCGAGGCCGACAACGTGCGCCACGCCGAGATCTTCTTCGACCCGCAGACGCACACCGCGCGCGGCGTGCCGATCAAGACCGTCATCGACGGCATCCACCGGGCCTGCCAGGACAGCCCGGTCAGCGCCACCCTGATCCTGAGCTTCCTGCGCCATTTGTCGGAGGAGGATGCCTTCGCCACGCTGGAGGCGGCGCTGCCGTATCGCGACAAGTATGTCGGCATCGGCCTCGATTCTTCCGAGTTGGGCAATCCGCCGGAGAAGTTCGCGCGCGTGTTCGCGCGCTGCAAGGAGCTCGGCTTCCACCTGGTCGCGCACGCCGGCGAGGAGGGGCCGCCGGCGTATATCGAGACGGCGCTCGACGTGCTCAAGGTCGAGCGCATCGACCATGGCGTGCGCTGCCTCGACGACGCCGCGCTGACGGCGCGCCTGGCGCGCGAGGGCATCGCGCTGACCGTCTGTCCGCTGTCGAACGTCAAGCTGTGCGTGTTCGAGCACATGGGGCAGCACAACCTGCTCGAGCTGCTCGACGCCGGCATCGTGGCGACCGTCAACTCGGACGACCCGGCCTACTTCGGCGGCTATATGAACGACAACTTCATCGCCACCTTCGAGGCGCTGCCGCTGGGCTTGTCGCACGCGCAGCGCCTGGCGCGCAACGGCTTCGCCGCCGCGTTCCTGCCGCCGGCGCAAAAACAAAAGTTCCTCGACGAGGTCGACGCTTACTTCGCAACGGTCTGACCGCGCGCCCCGCTGGCGCGTCGCCGCGCGCGCTGGCAACGCGGCCGGCGCCGCCGCCGTGCGGCGTACAAATGGAGATTGAATGTTCAAGCTAGCCCTGAAAATGACCGCGCGCGACTGGCGCGCCGGCCAGCTGCGCTTCCTGCTGATCGCGCTGACGGTGGCCGTGGCGGCGCTGTCGGCCACCGGCTTTTTCGTCGACCGCCTGCGTAGCGGCCTCGACCGTGATGCCCACCAGCTGCTCGGCGCCGACGTCGTCATCAGCGCCGACCAGCCGGTCAACCCGGCCTGGCGCGCCGAGGCGCTCAAGCGCGGCCTGGTGGCCACCGACACCGTGGTCTTCCCCAGCATGGCGCAGGCCGGCGAGGGCGAGCAATCGACTTCGATGCTGGCCTCGCTCAAAGCGGTCGGCCCCGGCTATCCCCTGCGCGGGCGCCTCAAGCTGAGCACCGACCCGGCCCAGGCCGAACAAAGCGTCGGCACCCCGGCCGCCGGCATCCCGGCGCCGGGCACGGTGTGGCTCGACGCCGGCCTGCTCGGCAGCCTCGGCACCAAGGTCGGCGGCCAGATCAAGCTCGGCGACAAGGCCTTCACCATCACCGGCCTGATCGCCTCCGAGCCCGACCGTGGCGCCAACTTCCTCGCCTTCGCCCCGCGCGTGATGCTGGCGCTGGCCGACCTGCCGGCGACCGACCTGATCCAGCCCGGCTCGCGCGTGACCTACCGCGTGCTGCTGGCCGCGCCGCCGGCGCTGCCCGATGGCGCGGCCGCGGCCGCCGCCTTCCAGCGATGGCTCGACGACCGGATCAAGGCCGGCAACATCAAGGGGGTGCGCGTCGAGTCGCTCGAGAACGGCCGGCCGGAGATGCGCAACACGCTCGACCGCGCTGACCGCTTCCTGTCGCTGGTCGGCCTGCTGTCGGCGATGCTGGCGGCGGTGGCCGTGGCGATGGCGGCGCGCCGCTTCATGCAGCGCCACCTCGACGCCTGCGCCATGTTGCGCTGCCTGGGCCTGACCCAGAACCAGGTCACCGCCATGTACCTGTATGAATTCCTGATGGTCGGCCTGGCCGGCAGCGCCATCGGCGTGCTGGTCGGCTTCGGCGCCCACTACGTGCTGCTCGAGGTGCTCGGCAAGCTGGTCTCGGCCGACCTGCCGGCGCCGACCATCTATCCGGCGCTGCAGGGCCTGGCCATCGGCATGCTGCTGCTGGCCGCGTTCGCGCTGCCGCCGATCCTGCAATTGCGCAAGGTGCCGCACAACCGCGTGATCCGCCGCGAGCAAGACCCGCCGCAGGTGGCGGCGCTGGCCACCTATGGCCTGGGCATGGCCGGCTTCGGCCTGTTGCTGCTGTGGCAGGCCGGCGACGCCGCGCTGGCCGCCTACACGGCCGCCGGCTTTCTCGGCGCCTTCGTCGTGTTCGGCCTGGTCGCGTGGCTGGGCCTGAAGGCCTTGAAACCGCTGCGCGGCGCCATCGACCACCAGAGCTGGCGCTTCGCCATCACCTCGCTGCAACGCCGGCCCGGCGCCACCATCGTGCAGGTGGTGTCGCTGGCGCTGGGCATGATGGCGTTGCTGGTGCTCACCGTCGTGCGCGAGGACTTGATGTCGGCCTGGCGCAACGCCACGCCGCCGGACGCGCCCAACCGCTTCATCATCAACATCCAGCCCGAGCAGCGCGAGCAGCTCGCCAAGCGGCTGGCGTCGGCCGGCGTGGCCTACGCGCCGCAGTACCCGATGATCCGCGGCCGCCTGACGGCCGTCAACGGCAGCGCCGTCACGGCCGAGACCTATACCGAGGACCGCGCGCGCGGCCTGGCCGACCGCGAGTTCAACCTCTCGACCATGGCGACCATGCAGGCCGAGAACGAGATCAGCGCCGGCAAGTGGTTTAGCGACGCGCCCGGCACGGCCGAGGCGTCGGTCGAGGAGGGCATCGCCAAGACCTTGCGCTGGAAGCTGGGCGACAAGCTGCGCTTCGACATCGCCGGCGCGCCGGTGGACGTGACCATCACCAGCCTGCGCAAGCTGGAATGGGGCTCGATGCGGGTCAATTTCTTCGTCATCATCAACCCGGCGGCGATGAAGGAAGTGTCGCAGAGCTGGATCACGGCCTTCCATCTGCCGCCCGAGCGCGGCGCCGTGATGAACGGCTTGACGCGCGATTTTCCCAACCTGACCATCGTCGACGTCGGCGGGCTGTTGCGGCAGGTGCAGTCGGTGCTCGACCAGGTGGTCACGGCGGTCGAGTTCCTGTTCATCTTCACGCTGGCGTCCGGGCTGCTGGTGCTGTACGCGGCGCTGATGGGCTCGCAGGACGAGCGCACCCGCGAGTCCGGCCTGTTGCGCGCGCTGGGGGCCACGCGCAAGCAGTTGTCGCAGGCGCAGCTGATCGAGTTTTCGCTGGTGGGCGCCTTGTCGGGCGTGCTGGCGGCGAGCGGCGCGGCGGCCATGGGGTGGGCGCTGGCGACCTACCAGTTCAAGTTCGCATGGGCGTTCAGTCCGTCGGTGTGGCTGGTCGGGCTGGTGGCGGGGGCCGTGTGCGCCATCGCCGGCGGCTGGCTCGGCTTGCGCAGCGTGCTGCGCCAGCCGCCGTTGCAAACCCTGCGCGAGGCCTAGCTGGGGCTGGCCCCCCCCTCCCGTCCACCCGCGCTCACGCGAGCGAACTTTCGCGCGCCGCGTGCTCCTTCATGAACTGCGCGTAAGCCTGCGGCGCCCGGTCGAAATAATGCGCCGGCAAGTCGAACAGGGCCCAGTAATACGTCTCGCGGCCCCGGCACACCTGCGGCGCCGCGCAATAGCGGTGCCAGCCGTCGCCGACCCGGCGCGAATACATGCCATCGCCCTCGGCGTCCGAAAAGAACGGCAACACCCGCCGCGCCAGCAACGCCTCGAGCAGCGACGGCGGCGCGTCGCTGTCGCGGGCGATCTCGTACTGGGCGTTCATGCCCTGCTCGGTTTCGATCACCATCAGCCGCGCCTTGCCGTGCTTGTCGAGGAACAGGATGCCGGTCGGGTTGGGGAAGATGTAGTGCTCGACGAAGCCCATCGACGCCATCAACTGCCGCACCAGCCCCGCCAGCACCGGATCGCCGAGGAAATGGTAGTTATGCAGCAGCACCAGCTCGCGCAAGGTTTCCGATTTGTCGTCGAAGTAGCTGCGCTGCAGCGCGGCGATCTCCACCTCCAGGATGTCGAGCGCGCGGTCGTCGCTTTTCTTGATGTAGCGGTCGATCAGCCCGCGGTTGAAGGCGCCCACGGCGATCTTTTCGTCGGCCGTGCCGGTAAACAAGATCTTCTTGCACGGCAGGTGGCTGACCGCCTCGCAAAACTCCAGCCCGTTCATCTGCGGCATCGAATAGTCGACCACCAGCACCGACGGCGTGGCGAAGCGCCGGCGTTGCTCGCCGATGCGGTAGATGCGTTCGAGGTCGAGCGCGACGTTGCATTGGTCGCCGCCGAGGTTTTGCGTGTCGAAATTGACCTGTAGCAGCACGCCGTCGTCGGCCTCGCTCTGGCGCAGCCATTGCAGCGCGGCCGAGGTGTCGTGGAAGGTTTTGCTGGCCAGCATGGGATCGAGCTGGAACGACAGGCTCTTGAGGAAGGAGTCGCTGTCGTCGACCAGCACGGTCAACGTGGGGTGGGAGTAGACGGGTAGATGCATCGGTTTCACCTTGGAGTGGACAGTTGCTGGGGGAACTCCAGCACGAAAATGGCGTAGGCGCTCTCGCGCGAGACGCAATGGATGTGGGCGTTCCAGGCCTCCATGATCTCCTGGCACAGGGCCAGGCCGATTCCGGCGCCGTTGTGCGGCGGGTAGGAGTAGAAGCGGCGGAAGATCAACGCCATCTGCGGCGCCGGGATGCCGCAGCCGGTGTCGATGAACAGCAGGCGCGGCGGCTCGTGGCCGCCGTCGACGATGATGCGCACGCGCCCCTTGCCGGCGCGCTGCACCGCCTTGAGCGCGTTGCGCAGCAGGTTGAGCAGGATCACCACCGACAGCTCGGCCTGGCCGGCGAAGCTGAAGTTGCGGCGCACCTCCAGCGCCACCATCTTTTGCTGGCTGGTGCTGGCGAACGGGTAGCGCTTGAGCACGGCCTCGACCACCGCTTCCATCGACACCGTCTCGACCGCCCGCAGGTTTTGCCGCACGGCCGTGGCGCTGAGCAGGAACAGGTCGATCATGTGGTTCATGTGGCGCACCTCGAACTGGATGCGGGCCAGCGCGTCGATCGTGCCGAGGCGGTCGTCCGGCACCCGGCCGTTGATGTCGGAAAACAGCCGCAGCAACCCGCGCACGTTGGCGTCGACGCTGGTGAGCGGGGTGCGCAGCTCGTGGGCGACGGTGGCCAGGCCGGCGCCGAGGCCGGCGAGCTTTTCCTGCGCCAGCACGTTGCGGCTGATCTTGGCGGCCGACAGCACGGCGATGGTGAACCAGTGCACCGGCAATTGCTGCAGCACCGGTTTGCTCAGCAGCATCGCCCCCTCGCCCAGCGCGGCGGCGGCCGCGCACGCCAGCGCCGTGCCGATCAGGTAGGCCTTGAGCGCCAGGCCGGTGTCGAAGTGGAACAGCACCACCAGGCCGATCAACAGCGACTCGCCCCACACGCCCGAGGCGTGGTTCATCACGAACATGAAGGTGAAGAAGAACGGGAAAATGTAGCTCAGCGCGACGAGCAGGTACAGGTCGAGCAGGCGGCGGCTGAACTGGCGCGCGAACAGGCCGAGCGCGCACAGCAGGATGCCGATCATGCGCAAGGGCAGGCTCTCGTACTCTTGCGGGAAGAAATGTTGCCAGATCACGTAGTACAGCGGCATGCCGACCGTGCCGATGCAGGCGAGCAGCAGCACGCGCACGGTCGCGTGGTCCTCGCGGCCGTGATACAGCAGCAGCGATTGCACCAGCCCGTGTTGCCAACGTTTCCAGCGTGCTTGCAGTGGAGGCGTCATGTCCAAATGTGACTTCTATCAATTGTGCATGATCGCCCGAAACCGAACCGTACTCAGCCGTATCAAATCACAAGTTGATCCGCATCAAGCTCTTGCTCTTTTTTATGCCTCAAGGTGCGACATGGGTTCACAAAATAGCAACCTTTCAACTTCCGAGGAGAAAAAGCAATGTTCAACGCCGCCCACCTTCGCTCCCGCCCCGCCCCGCGCCTGCCCGCCGAGCAGTTGATGCCCGACTATGTCGACGCCCGCATGGACGAGCACTACGTCACGCGCATCGCCGGGCTGCTCGGCGGCGAACACCCGCACGCCTGGCAACCGACGCCGCGCGGCGCCGTGTTTTTGGCCGGCAACGACTACCTGTGCCTGGCCGGCGAGCCGGCGCTGGTCGGCGCCCAGGTCGCGGCGCTGCGCGCGAGCGCCGGCGAGCTGCTGATGTCGGCCGTCTACTTGCAGGAGGGCAGCGCCCAGCACCGGCTCGAACGCAAGTTCGCCGCGCTGATGGGGGCGCAGGACGGCATCCTGGCGCAATCGGGCTGGGCCGCCAATGTCGGCCTGGTGCAGACGCTCGCCGCGCCCGGCATCCCCGTCTACCTGGACGTGCAGGCCCACGCCTCGCTGTGGGAGGGCGTGCGCGCGGCCGGGGCGGCGCCACTGTCGTTCCTGCACAACGACATGGCGCACTTGCGCAAGCAGCTGGCGCGGCACGGGCGCGGCATCATCGCCGTCGACGCGCTCTACAGCACCAACGGCAGCGTGGCGCCGCTGGCCGAGCTCGTCGAGATCGCCGAGCGATATGGTTGCCTGCTGATCGTCGACGAATCGCATTCGCTCGGCACCCATGGCCCGCGCGGCGCCGGGCTGGTGGCGGCGGCCGGCCTGGGCGAGCGCGTCCATTTCCGCACGGCCTCGCTGGCCAAGGCCTTCGCCGGGCGCGCCGGCTTCATCACCTGTTCGAGCAAGTTCAAGGGCTACTTCCTGTCGGAGTCGCGCCCGGCGATCTTCAGCTCCTGCCTGCTCGGCCACGAGCTGGCGTGGTTCGACGCCGCCATCGATTTCGTCGCCGCCGCCGACGACCGCCGCGCCGCGCTGCGGGCGGCGACTGGGACGCTGCGCGGCGAGCTCGGCGCGCTTGGCTACAACGTCGGCGAGGGCAGCGAGCAGATCATCGCGCTCGAGCCGGGACCGGAGCCGCGCACCCTGGCGCTGCGCAAGCTGCTGGAGAGGCAGGGCGTCTATGGCGCCATGTTTTGCGCGCCGGCCACGGCCAAGAACCGCTCGCTGGTGCGGTTGACGCTCAACGCCGGCCTCGACCACGGACAATTGGCGCGCGTGGTCCGGGCCTGCGAGGCGATCCTGCCCGACGTCGACCTGCCGAGCTGGTCCTCGACGCGGCGCGCCCACCGGCCGGCGCTGGTGTGAGCGCGGCAGCGTCGCGGCCGCCCGCGTGCGCGGCGCCTGCGCTATCATGGCGGCTATGACTGAATCACGAACCCTCTACGAAGTGATCGGCGGCCAAGCGCGCGTGCGCGAGATGGTCGACCGGTTTTATGATCTGATGGAACTCGAGCCCGAGTTCGCGCTGCTGCGCGCGGCCCATCCGCCGACCCTGGACAACGCGCGCGAGCGCTTGTTCATGTTCCTGAGCGGCTGGATGGGCGGGCCGGATTTGTACGTAGCCGCGCACGGCCACCCGCGCCTGCGCATGCGGCACATGCCGTTCGCCATCGGCACGCAGGAGCGCGACCAGTGGCTGCGCGCGATGGCGTGGGCGATGGAGGACGTTGGCATCGACGAGGCGCTGCGCGTGCGGCTGATGGAATCGTTCTATCAGACCGCCGACTGGATGCGCAACAAGCCGGATTGACGCCATGACCGACACGCAGTTCTACGTCCTGCTGGCGGCGCTGGCGCTGGTACTGGCGCTGCAGGTGGCGGCGCTGCTGCGCGGTCGCGGCGCCGCCGCGGATCAAGGCCTGGCCGAGCGCATCGAGCGCGTCGAGCGCGAGGTGCGCCTGCAGCTGCAGGCGACGGCGCAGGCCACGCACGCGTCCACGGTGCAGCAGTTCGACGCCATGCGGCGCCAGCTCGAGGCCCAGGGCCTGGTCGGGCGCGACGAGCAAAGCCGCGGCCTGAAGCACTTCGCCGACAGTATGAACCAGACGCTGGCCCGGCTCACCGAGTCGAACGCGGCGCGCATGCAGGAGGTGCGCGCCACGCTCGAGGCCAAGATCGGCGATCTGCAGGCCGACAACGGCGCCCGGCTCGAGGAGATGCGCAAGACCGTCGATGAAAAGCTGCACGCCACGCTCGAGACGCGGCTGACGGCGTCGTTCCAGCAGGTGTCCGAGCGGCTCGAGCGGGTGCACCAGGGCTTGGGCGAGATGCAGCAGCTGGCGCTGGGCGTGGGCGACCTCAAACGGGTGCTGACCAACGTGAAGACGCGCGGCACCTGGGGCGAGGTGCAGCTCGAGATGCTGCTCGAGCAGGTGCTCACGCCGGAGCAGTACGCGAAAAACGTCGAGACCATCGCCGGCAGCGGCGCGCGGGTCGAGTTCGCGCTCAAGCTGCCCGGCCAGGTCGAGGGCGGGGCGCCGGTGTGGATGCCGATCGACGCCAAGTTCCCCAAGGAGCAGTACGAGCGGCTGCTCGAGGCGGCCGAACGGGCCGACGCCGACGGCGTGGCGCTGGCCGGGCGCGAACTGGAACGGGCCGTGCGCGGCGAGGCGCGCACCATCGCCGAAAAATACCTGTCGCCACCGCAAACCACCGACTTCGCCATCCTGTTCCTGCCCACCGAGGGCCTGTACGCGGAGGTGATGCGCCGTCCCGGCCTGGCCGACGAATTGCAGCGGCTGCACCGGATCAGCATCGCCGGGCCGTCGACCTTGTCGGCGTTGCTCAACAGCCTGCAGATGGGGTTCCGCACGCTGGCGCTGGAGAAGCGCTCGTCGGAGGTGTGGCAGGTGCTCGGCGCGGTCAAGACCGAGTTCGGCAAGTTCGGCGACGTGCTCGCCGCCACCAAGCTGACATTGGAGCGCGCCGCCAAGAACATCGAATCGGCCGAAACGCGCAGCCGCCAGATGGCGCGCAAGCTCAAGACGGTGGAGGCGCTGCCGAGCGAGGCGGCGCAACTGCTGCTCGGGCCCGAACTGGCGGACGGCCCCGACCCCGAACCGTGACAAGGGCGAAGGGCGGGCCCGTTCGGGCCGGCCCCGCGGCCACGCACGCACAACCTCCCGCGCGGGCGGCGGGTGAAGACCAACAGGAGACGACCATGCCATCGCTGCCACCGGACACCACCACCCCCAATAAGATCGTCAGCGCGGCCGACGCGGTGGCGCTGATCCGCGACGGTGACACCATCGCCACCGGCGGCTTCGTCGGCGTCGGCTTCGCCGAGAACATCGCGGTGGCGCTCGAGCGGCGCTTCCTGGCGCCGGCCGCCGACGGCGGCGGCCATCCGCGCGGGCTGACGCTGGTCTACGCGGCCGGGCAGGGCGACGGCAAGGACCGCGGCCTGAACCACCTGGCCCACGCGGGCATGCTCAAGCGGGTCGTCGGCGGTCACTGGAGCCTGGTGCCCAAGCTGCAGCGGCTCGCCATCGACGGCGCCATCGAGGCCTACAACCTGCCGCAGGGCGTCATCAGCCAGCTGTTTCGCGACACCGCCGCCGGCAAGCCGGGCTTGTTGACCCATGTCGGCCTGGGCACCTTTGTCGACCCGCGCCACGGCGGCGGCAGGATCAACGCGCGCACCGTCGAGGAGCTGGTCGAGGTGGTCACGCTCGGCGGCAGGGAGCACCTGTTCTACAAGGCGCAGCCGGTGCACGTGGGGATCATCCGCGGCACCACGGCCGACGCCTATGGCAACGTGACGATGGAGCGCGAGGCACTCACCCTCGAGGCGCTGGCCATCGCCATGGCCGCGCACAACTCGGGCGGCATCGTCATCGTGCAGGTCGAGCGGATCGCCGAGCGTGGCACGCTCAATCCGCGCCAGGTCAAGATCCCCGGCATCCTGGTCGATTGCGTGGTGGTGGCCGAACGGCCCGAATACCATATGCAAACCTTCGCCGAGCCGTACAACCCGGCCTTCGCCGGCGAACTGCGCGTGCCCCTGTCGGCGCTGGCGCCGATGCCGCTGTCCGAGCGTAAGATCATCGCGCGCCGCGCCCTCATGGAGCTGCGGCCCAACCATGTCGTCAACCTGGGCATCGGCATGCCGGAGGGCGTGGCCAACGTGGCGGCCGAGGAAAAGCTGCTCGACCTGGTGACGTTGACGGCCGAACCGGGCGTGATCGGCGGCCTGCCGGCCGGCGGCTTGAACTTCGGCGCCGCCACCAACGCCGATGCCATCATCGACCAGCCCTACCAGTTCGATTTTTACGACGGCGGCGGCCTGGACGTGGCGGTGCTCGGGCTGGCGCAGGCGGACCGGCACGGCAACCTGAACGTGAGCAAATTCGGCAGCAAGCTGGCCGGCGCGGGCGGCTTCATCAACATCAGCCAGAACGCGCGCAAGGTGGTGTTCGTCGGCACCTTCACCGCCGACCAGGGGCGCACGCGCAAATTCGTCGACGAGGTCGAGCACCGCACCTACAGCGGCGAGTACGCGGCGCAGCGCGGCCAGCAGGCGCTGTTCGTCACCGAGCGCTGCGTGTTCCGGCTGGCGGCGGACGGCGGCGTGTCGGGGCTCGAGTTGGTCGAGATCGCGCCCGGCGTCGACCTCGAGCGCGACATCATGGCGCAGATGGATTTCCGGCCGGCCGTCAGCGCCGATCTGAAGCTGATGGACGCGCGCATCTTCACACCGGCGCCGATGAACTGGCGGGTCGACTTCCTGGCGCAGCCGCTCGAGCGGCGGCTGGTCTACGACGCCGCGCAGGAGCTGTTCTTCGTTAATTTCGAAAATTTCGAGGTCGGCGACGCGGCCACCATCGAGCGCATCTGCGAGATGGTGGCCGAGCGCCTGGCGCCGCTGGGGCGCAAGGTGCCGGCGGTGGTCAACTACGATAATTTTTCGATCGTGCCGGAGTTGATGGACCGGTACGTGGAGGCGGTCGACGGGCTGGCCGAGCGTTATTACAGCAAGGTCACGCGCTACGCCCACAGCACCTTCATGCGCGCCAGCCTGGGGCGGGCGTTCCGCCGCATCGAAAAGGATCCGGCGCTGTTCGCCAATTCGGCCGAGGCGCTGCTGCGCTTGCGCGAGGGGACATAGTACCGGGCGGCGCGGAGATGGCGGATCCCGCAGCGCAAACCGGCCCGCGTGTCCGCGTCAGCGCGGGCGCGTAGCAGGGTGGATCAGGCGGAGCGCCGTAATCGGCCATCGGCGATCCGCCCGCGACCTCAAACGAGGCCCTCGAACATAATGATATCGACCGCCTCGCCGACGGCCACATCGCCCTGTTCATGCCGCAGCACGACGATGCAATTGGCCTGCGTCATGGAACTGAGGATGCCCGACCCCTGCGCCCCGGTCAGCCGCACCTGCGCCGCGCCGTCGGTGGCGGTGGAGACGATGCCGCGCTGGTACTCGGTGCGGCCGGGGCGCTTGCGGATCGCCTGCGTGGCGCGCGCGCGCAGCGCCAGCGGCGCCGTGCGCGCCGGCTCCACCCCCATCATGCGCAGCAGCGCCGGGCGCGCGAACAGGTAGAACGACACCATCACCGCCACCGGATTGCCCGGCAATCCGAACAGCCACGCGGCGTCGTCGCCGGCGCGCACCTGGCCGAAGGCGAGCGGGCGCCCCGGCCGCATGGCCAGCTTCCAGAAGGCGACGTCGCCCAGCAGCGCCATGATGTCGCGCGTGTAGTCGGCCGCGCCCTCGGAGACGCCGCCGGAGGTGATGATGGCGTCGGCGTCGCGGCAGGCCGTGCGCAGCGCCGCCTCCAGCGCGGCCGGGTCGTCGCGCACGATGCCCAGGTCGAGCACTTCGCAGCCCAGGCGCGTGAGCATGCCGAGCAGGGTGTAGCGGTTGCTGTCGTAGACGCAGCCGCTGCCCAGCGGCTCGCCCAGCGAGCGCAGTTCGTCGCCGGTCGAGAAGAAGGCCACGCGCAGGCGGCGCCGCACCGCCACCTCGGCGATGCCGAGCGAGGCCACCAGCCCGAGGTCGGCCGGCCGCAGGATTTTGCCGTGCGCGAGCGCCACGCCGCCGGCGGTCAAGTCCTCGCCGGCGAAGCGGCGGTTGGCGCCGGGGCGGATGGCGCCATGGGCGATCGTCACGCCGGCCTCGCCGATGGCGGCCGCCAGCTCCTGCGGCAGCACGCTGTCGCAGCCGGGCGGCATGGCCGCGCCGGTCATGACGCGCACGCACTCGCCGGCCGCCACTAGTTGGTCGAACGGGCGGCCGGCGTAGGCGGCGCCGATCACCTTGAGCGTGACCGGGCCGGCGCCGGCGTGCGCCGGCAGGTCGGCGCCGCGCAGCGCGTAGCCGTCCATCGCCGAGTTGTCGTAGGCGGGCACGTTGATGGGGGAGGTGATGTCCTCGGCCAGCACGCGGTCAAGCGCGGCGCGCAGCGCCACCGGCTCGATGTCCTCGACCGGCGCGATGCGCGCGGCGATGCGGCGCAGCGCCTCGTCCACGGGCAGGGCGTCGGGCTCGCCGGCGGGCGCGCCCGTCGCGGCCACGCGGTCGGTGGCGGCCGGCGGCAGCGGCTCGCGCTCGTGCCGCTGCAGGTCCTCCAGCGTGTTGATGTTGCGGAAGGCGTCGGCGTCCTCGAACAAGACCTCGGCCACGCGCAGCGACTTGTGCCAGCCTTCGACGCGGCGCGCGCCGGTGGCCAGGTAGGCTTCCAGTTGCGGCAGCAGGCTGGCCTTGAGCAGGCTGAAGACCGGGTGCGACTGGCGGTACGGGGCGCCGCCGTCGTCCTCGTCCGCTTCCATGGTGACGGCGACGGCCAGGTCGGCGTCCTGCGTTTCGAGCGCGGCGTACAGGCGCTCGGCCAGATCGGCCGGCAGGAAGGGCGAGTCGCACGGCGCCGTCAGCAGCAGCTCGGTGGCGCAGTAGTGCAGGCCCGCGTGCAGGCCTGCCAGCGGGCCTTCGAAGCCGCTCATCAGGTCCGGCAGCACGACGGTGTCGGCGCCGCTGGCGGCCTGGTACTGGGGCAGGTTGCGGTTGGCGTTGATGGCGACCGTGTCGACCTGCGGCGCCAGGCGGCGCAGCACGTGCGCCACCATGGTGGCGCCGCGGAACGGTTGCAGCCCCTTGTCGACGCGGCCCATGCGCGTGCCGCGCCCGCCCGCCAGTATCATTCCGGTGATCTTGCTCTTCACAGACGCTATCCTCCGATGTAAGACATTTCAACCTTGTTGGCGCTGCGCGGCAGGCCGTCGGTGCTGTTGGTGCGCAGCTCGGAATAGCGGTCGCCGCGCGCGCGCCACAGGTGCGCCACCACGGTGCTGATCTCGGCGTCGGCGCGGCCCTCGCGCAGCAGCGCGCGCAGGTCGTGGCCGCCGGTGGCGAACAGGCAGGTATAGAGCTTGCCCTCGGTCGACAGGCGCGCGCGCGAACAGTCCGCGCAGAACGCCTGCGTCACGCTCGAGATCAGGCCGATCTCGCCGCCGCCGTCGCGGTAGCGCCAGCGCGCCGCCGTTTCGCCGGTATAGTTGGCGGCGATCGGTTCGAGCGGCAGCTCGGCGCCGATGCGGCGCGCCACCTCGGCCGACGGGATCACCTCGTCCATTTTCCAGCCGTTGGAGGCGCCCACGTCCATGTACTCGATGAAGCGCAGGATGTAGGGCGTGTCCTTGAAGTGGCGCGCCATCGGCAGGATCTGGTGGTCGTTCATGCCGCCCTTGACCACCATGTTGATCTTGATCGGGCCCAAGCCGACCTGGCGCGCCATGTCGATGCCCTTGAGCACGTCGTCGACCGAGAAGTCGACGTCGTTCATGCGCTGGAAGGTGGCGTTGTCGAGCGCGTCGAGCGAGACGGTCACGCGTTGCAGGCCGGCATCCTTGAGCGACTGCGCCTTGCGCGCGAGCAGCGAGGCGTTGGTGGTCAGGGTCAGGTCGAGCGGCTTGCCGTGGATGGTTTTGAGCTCGGCGAGCATGGCGATCAGGCGCTCGAGGTTTTTGCGCAGCAGCGGCTCGCCACCGGTGAGGCGGATTTTTTCGACGCCGTGGGCGATGAAGATCTTCGCCAGGCGGGTGATCTCCTCGAACGACAGCAGCGCGGTGTGCGGCAGGTATTGGTAATCGCTGTCGAACACGGCCTTGGGCATGCAGTAGACGCAGCGGAAGTTGCAGCGGTCGGTCACGGAGATGCGCAGGTCGTGCAGCGGCCGGGCCAGTTGGTCGCCCAGCAGGCCGGTGGGCGCCTCCAGCGGCGCGGGGATGGCGGGCGCGCCGGAGCGCTGGGTCGCCATCATGATGATTTTTTCTGCCATGACTCTACAATGTTGCTGTTTAGGAAAAACGCTTTGCGCCAAGGAGCTACGATAGCACGACGGGGCCCGCCCCGTGCCGTCGGCCCGGCAAAGCGATGGCGGGCGCGGGCCTGCCGATGCGGTGCGGGCTGGATCGTATCGATCCCGATCGTGGTCCGAGTCGCATTTTTTCAGGTGTACTGCCGGGCTCGTGTCCAAATGACAGACTTGACCCCGATGAAAAAAGGGAAGCGCGAGGCTTCCCTTTTTTGTTCGCTACCTTACCGGCTTAGCGGCGCGTGTCGACCTGCACCAGCGGTTCGTCCGCTTGCGGCGGCAACGGCTTGCGCTCGCGCGGCACGCGCACCGGCGCCGGTGCCTTGGCGGCCGCTTCCTGGGCCGCGCGCAGCTTGGCCGGGTCGGTCGCCGCCAGCGTCAGACCGGCCGAGCCGAGCACGGCTTGCAGGTCGACCGGGGCCGCCGGGGCTGCCGCAACCACGGCCGGAGCGGCTGCCGGGGCTGCCGGGGCTGCAACTGGAGCCGGGGCTGGCGCAGCGGCGACCGGTTCGGCGACGGCTGGTTCGGCAACGATCGGCGCTTCCACCTTGGCCGCGACCGGCGTTTCAACCGCGGCTGGCGCCGGGGCTTCCACGGTGTCCGCAAGCGGGGCTTGAGCTTGGGCCGGCACCGGCGCTGCCTGGACGGCCACCGGGGCGGCCGCTTCGACAACCGGCGCTGCAACCGGCTCGGCAACGACCGGCGCGGCGAAGGCGTCCTCGGTTTGCACCGGCGTCGTCGTCACGGCAGGCGCTTCGGCTTGCACCGCCACCGCTGGCGTTTGCGGCGCTTCGACGGTTTCGGCGACCGGCGTCGCTGCGACGACCGGGGTCGCTTCGGCCACGGCGGCCGGCGCCGATTCGATTGCCGCCGCTTGCACGGCGGCCGTTTCGTCGGCCGCTGGCGCTTGCAGCGGCGCCACGGCGGCGACGGTCTGTGCCGTTACGGCGTCGACGCCGGCTTCGGCTGCTTGACCTGGCTCGCCGGCTTCGCCCGCTTCCATGCCTTCGCCTTCACCCTCGCCACCTTCACGGTCGCGGCGGTTGCGGTTGCG
Source organism: uncultured Duganella sp. (assembly GCA_963513825.1). Lineage (GTDB taxonomy): Bacteria > Pseudomonadota > Gammaproteobacteria > Burkholderiales > Burkholderiaceae_D > Rugamonas. Next base: position 30,996 of record CAUPRW010000016.1, on the reverse strand, counting down.
ACCGCCACGACGGCGGCGGCGGCGCGGCTCTTCGCCATCGGCCGTGACGTCGTTCTCGTCGCCCTCGGGGCCGGCGTTCGGCGCCGTCTTCAGGATGCTGGTGGCCGCTTCGGTGCCGGCCAGCGGCCCGCCCGATGCCAGGCCGGCGTTCAACGCCAGCTCTTCCACTTTGGCTTCCACCGGCGCCTTGTCGGCGCGTGGTTCGCGCGGCGGCCGCGGGGCGCGCTCGGCGCGTTCCGGACGTTCGGGACGCTCGGCGCGTTCGCGCGGGGCCTGGCCTTCGGCCACGACGCCGGCGTTTTCACGCGGCTCGCGCGGTTCGCGCGGCGGACGCGGCGGGCGCGCCGGACGGCCGCTGGCGTCGGCCGGCTTGGCCTCGTCGGCGACCGGACGGGCCGCGCCCGGTTCGCGCTCCTCGCGCGGACCCTTGCCGTTGCGGCTGCGGCCGCGCGGGCCGCGGGCGTTGCGGTCGCCACGGTCCGGCGACGGCGCCTTGACCACGATGGTCGGTTGCTGCGGCTGCGCCACCGGGGCCGGTTTCGGGCTCAGGAAGCTGAACAGCTTGGCGAAGAAGCCTTGCTCGGCCGGCGCCGGCACGGGGGCCGGGGCCGGCGTGATGACGGTTTCGGTCGGCTTGCGCTCGACCAGCGGGGCCGGCTGGTCCGGGGTGATGGTCTTGACCATCGCTTCCTGGCGCGGCTTGGCTTCTTCCTTCTGGCGCTTGCTGTAGGCCATGTCGGTCTCGGCGCTCTCGGCCAGCGTGTAGCTGGCCTGGCTGTCCTCGAGGCGCGGGTCGTCGTGCTTGATGCGCTCGAGCTTGTAGTGCGGCGTGTCGAGGTGCTTGTTCGGCACCAGAATCACGGTGATGCGGTGGCGGTTCTCGATCTTGAGCACTTCGCCGCGTTTTTCATTGAGCAGGAAGGCGGCAACGTCGACCGGCACCTGGACGTGGATGGTGGCCGAGTTTTCCTTCATCGCCTCTTCCTGGATGATGCGCAGCACCTGCAGGGCGGACGATTCGGTGTCGCGGATGTGGCCGGTGCCGGAGCAGCGCGGGCACGTCACGTGCGAACCTTCCGACAGCGACGGACGCAGGCGCTGGCGCGACAGTTCCATCAGGCCGAAGCGCGAGATCTTGCCCATCTGGACGCGGGCGCGGTCGTGGTGCAGCGCGTCCTTGAGGCGTTGTTCGACTTCGCGCTGGTTCTTGGCCACTTCCATGTCGATGAAGTCGATCACGATCAGGCCGCCCAGGTCGCGCAGGCGCAGCTGGCGCGCCACTTCCTCGGCCGCCTCGCAGTTGGTGTTGAAGGCGGTCGTCTCGATGTCCGAGCCGCGCGTGGCGCGCGCCGAGTTGACGTCGACCGAGACCAGCGCCTCGGTGTGGTCGATGACGATGGCGCCGCCCGATGGCAGCGGCACCGTGCGCGAGTACGCCGTCTCGATTTGATGCTCGATCTGGAAGCGCGAGAACAGCGGCACGTCGTCGCTGTAGCGTTTCACGCGGTGCACCATGTCGGGCATCACGTGGCTCATGAACTGGTGCGCTTGTTCGTAGATATCGTCGGTATCGATCAGGATCTCGCCGATATCGGGCTGGAAGTAGTCGCGGATGGCGCGGATCACCAGGGACGACTCCTGGTAGATCAGGAACGCGCCGGAGGCCGACTTGCCGGCGCCTTCGATCGCGCGCCACAGTTGCATCAGGTAGTTCAAGTCCCACTGCAGCTCGTCGACGTTGCGGCCGATGCCGGCGGTGCGGGCGATGACCGACATGCCCGGCGGCAGGTCCAGCTTGTCCATGGTTTCGCGCAATTCCTGGCGCTCTTCACCCTCGACCCGGCGGGAAACCCCGCCGCCGCGCGGGTTGTTCGGCATCAACACCAGATAGCGGCCGGCCAGCGAGACGAAGGAGGTCAGGGCGGCGCCCTTGTTGCCGCGCTCTTCCTTTTCGACCTGGACCATGATTTCCTGGCCTTCGCGCAGCGCCTCCTTGACCGAAGCGGTGCGCACGTCGACGCCTTCGCGGAAATACGTGCGCGCCACTTCTTTGAACGGGAGGAAACCGTGGCGATCTTCGCCATAGCTGACGAAGCACGCTTCCAGCGACGGCTCGATGCGGGTGATCACGCCTTTGTAGATGTTGGACTTGCGCTGTTCGCGTCCGGCGGTTTCGATGTCGATATCGATCAATTTCTGACCGTCGACGATTGCCACGCGCAATTCTTCTTGCTGCGTAGCGTTAAACAACATGCGTTTCATTTTTATTAACTCCGCGACCCGTAGGCCATCTCTATGCCGTCCTGCTCGTGGGAACAGAACGGCGAGGTACAGGGATATACGCGAGAATTAAGACGATTGCGGTGGGTATGCCCATCCTGTGCGGCGCAGCGGCGCGGGCGGTGAGCCAGCGTCGCGGCCGCAACTGGGCGCATGAGGTCGATCGACATGCCGAGTGCCCGCATCACCTGCAACTCTTCCATGCGGCCCGTAGGGAGGCAGAGAAATGCAGGCGGTGAGCAGCGTCGTTGAAAGCCAGATCCCGACCAGGCTTACGTACTACAAGTATTACAACTTCGATTTTCACAACTTCGCGAAGTTGCAATGTAACCAGGCTGGTTTTAGCCTTCCGTCGCTTGCAGCAAAGCAGGGGGTCTGGCGAAAACGGCAAGCGTTATCAACTTCATCAACCGGCCAGCCTGGCTCGAAACCAGGCTGGCCGGACTTTATCCTTACAATCCAATCATTTTAATTCTGCATCCCTGCCGGCATCCGATTACAACAACGGTGCAACCTTGATTCCTGCAGGGCTGGTGCGTATACATATTTTCCTCTGAATTTGCAATTTGGCGAGGCCAGTGGGGACGCCCCTGTGTAAAATGTGCTTTTATTCTTACACTTGCCGCAGTTCGAACCGCAGCGAAACAATTATATATTCAAAATGAAGGACTTAGAGAGATTTCTGGGAAGACAGAGCAAATGAAGATGCAAAATGATGTTGTTCCCCCTTCAACACCGCTGCCGCTGCAAGCACAATTCGTCACCATCACTGAAGAAGAAGCCGGTCAACGCATCGACAACTACTTGTTGCGTATTTGCAAAGGAGTGCCGAAAAGCCACGTCTATCGCATCCTGCGCTCGGGCGAGGTGCGTGTCAACAAGGGCCGCATCGACCAGCTGTACCGCCTGGTGCAGGGCGACGTGGTGCGCATTCCGCCGGTGCGCATCGCCGAAAAGGCCGACACGGCGCACGTGCCGGCAGCCGAGTTCAAGGTCATCTTCGAGGACGCCCATTTGTTAGTGATCGACAAGCCGGCCGGCGTCGCCGTCCATGGCGGCTCGGGCGTGTCGTTCGGCGTCATCGAACAGTTGCGCGCCTCGCGACCGGACGCCAAGTTCCTCGAGCTGGTGCACCGGCTCGACCGCGACACCTCGGGCTTGTTGTTGCTGGCCAAAAAGCGCTCGGCGCTGACCAATCTGCACGAGCAAATGCGCGACGGCCACACCGACAAGCGCTACCTGACGATGGTGGCCGGCGACTGGAAGAACGCGCGCCAGCACGTCAAGCTGCCGCTGCACAAGTACACCACGGCCGACGGCGAGCGCCGCGTGGCCGTGCAGGCCGACGGCCTGGCGTCGCACACGGTGTTCTCGCTGCTGAAGAAATTCAAGGATTTCGCGTTGCTGGAAGCCGAGCTGAAGACGGGGCGCACCCACCAGATCCGCGTTCATCTCGCATCGTCCGGCTTCGCCATCCTTGGTGACGACAAATACGGCGATTTCGCCCTCAACCGCCAGCTGCTCAAGGCCGACGACAGGCGCGGCGCGCTCAAGCGGATGTTCCTGCACGCCCATCAAATCACGTTCACCCACCCTGATTCCGGCAAAATCATGACCTTGAACGCGCCATTGGCCGCCGAATGTGAACGATTCTTGGTAAGCTTGGGAAAACCTCTTAACTAATCGCAAATATTCGCACAATTGAATGAAGGAGTCCGGTCCGCGGACGCGGCCGGAACACATGGCAAGAAAGCAATTTGATCTGATCGTCTTCGATTGGGATGGAACGTTGATGGATTCGACTTCAACGATCGTCAAGTGTATCCAGGCGGCGGCGCGGGACCTGTCCCTGCCGATCCCGCGCGACGACGCCGCCGCCCACGTCATCGGCCTCGGCCTGCACGAGGCAATGCAGGTGGTGTTGCCGGAGGTCGATCCATCGTATTATCCGCGCATGGTCGAGCGTTACCGCTACCATTTCCTCTCGCGCGACCACGAGCTGGTGCTGTTCCCGGGCGTGCAGGACATGTTGACGGAACTGTCGCAAAACGGCTACTTCCTCGCGGTCGCCACCGGAAAAAGCCGGGTCGGCTTGAACCGGGCGATGAACGACGTTAAGCTGTTGTCGATGTTCGATGCCACGCGTTGCGCCGATGAAACCTTCTCCAAGCCGCATCCGGCCATGCTGCAGGAACTGACGCGCGAGTTGGGGCAGGATATGCGCCGCACCGTGATGATCGGCGACACCACGCACGACTTGCTGATGGCAAACAACGCCGGCGCGGCCGGCATCGCGGTCCAGTATGGCGCCCATCCGGTCGACCAGCTGGCCGCGTGCCAGCCGCTGTACTCGGCGGCGACGGTGGCCGAACTGCATCAATGGTTGAGCGAGCACGCTTGATGGGCGACGAAATCCTGGTGTGCGCGTCGGACGCGGTGGCCGAGGGCGGCAGGGGCGTGCGCTTCGCCGTCAACGCCGGCGGCGCCGCCGGCACCGGCTTCGTGGTGCGCTACGGCGGCACGCCGTACGCCTACTTGAACCGGTGCGCCCACGTGCCGATCGAGCTCGACTGGGCCGAGGGCGAGTTCTTCGAGTCCAGCGGCTTGTACCTGATGTGCGCCACCCATGGCGCGATTTACGCGCCGGACAGCGGCCTGTGCGCCGGCGGACCTTGCCGGGGAGGGCGGCTGCGGCCGATCGCCGTGGTCGAGCACGACCAGCGGATTTTCTGGCGGCCGGACGACTACGTGCGTCCGCCGGCGCCCGCCGTCCCCGCCCCTTGAGCGCGTCCATCCTTCCGTTCGCTAATTCCGTCCGACCATCCAACCCATTGAATCCATGAGCGATAACACCGACACCGGCGGCGCCAGCCACCACACTCCACCCCCGCCGCCGGCCGCGGCGGTCATGCCGGCGTCCAGCTGGGAGCGCGAAGTGCTCGAAAAACTCGTCTTCGCCACCCTCAAGGAGCAAAAGTCGTCGCGCCGCTGGGGCATCTTCTTCAAATTCGCCACCTTGCTGGTGATCGTCTTCGCGCTGGGCAGCTATTTCGACTTCAGCTGGACCGGTTCGGAGGAAACGCTGGGGCGCCACACGGCGCTCATCGAAATCGAGGGCGCGATCGAATCGGAGGGCAGCGGCGCGGCGGCGGTGGTGATCCCGGCGCTCAACAAGGCCTTCTCCGACGCCGGCTCGGTGGCCGTGGTCCTGCACATCAACAGCCCCGGCGGCAGTCCGGTCCAGGCCGGCATGATCGTCGACGAGATGACGCGCCTGCGCAAGGGCTACCCGGGCAAGCCGCTGTACGTGGTGGTCGACGAGATCTGCGCCTCCGGCTGCTATTACATCGCCGCCGGCGCCGACCGCATCTATGTCAACAAGGCCAGCATCGTCGGTTCGATCGGCGTGCTGATGGACGGCTTCGGCTTCACCGGTTTCATGGAAAAAGTCGGCGTCGAGCGGCGCCTGTTGACGGCCGGCGAGAACAAGGGCTTCATGGATCCGTTCACGCCGCTGACCGACAAGCACCGCCAATACGCGCAGGCCATGCTCGACGAGATCCACCAGCAGTTCATCGCGGTGGTGCGCAGCGGCCGCGGCAAGCGCCTCAAGGAGACGCCGGAGATGTTCTCCGGCCTGTTCTGGACCGGCGCCAAGTCGATCGACATGGGCCTGGCCGATGCGCTCGGCACGGTCGACAGCGTCGCGCGCGACGTCATCCGCGCCGAGGACATCGTCGACTACACCCAGCACGAGGGCCTGCCCGAACGCGTGCTGAAGAAATTCGGCGCGGCGATGGGGGCGGGGGCGATGAAGTCGGCGCTCGACACGGCCAGGCCGAGCCTGCGCTGATGGCGCGCTTGCCCGGCCGCGGCCGGTGACCGATTAATATTAACAATACGGTCTTATTTCGGCTTGCATATCCGACTCGGTCGACTATAGTGAGGGGGTAGTTCTTTCCAAGGGAGGCCGATATAAACAGTTTATCTCGTTGTCAGCAGATCTTGAAACAGTGTGAATGAACTACTGAAACCGCATCGTCGATGCGGAGTTGAGAGAATTTCGATTCCTCGTCAGAGTCCCTTCAGGGGACTGAAAACAGCGGCGCAATGCCGCTGTTTTCTATTGGGCGCAGCAGTTGCCGGTCGTGGTCGGCGCCATCCGCGGCCGGGTCGGGATCGGCGTCGGGGCAGTGCAACGGATGCCGCGCGCTTTGCGGGCGCTCCGGCAGCGCCTGCGCGAAGCCGCCGGCGTCCAGCCAGGCGAGGAAGTTTTCTTGCCGCCGCGCGTGCCAGTTGGCCTGGGCGGGCGCCATGGGCGCCGCCGGCGGGCGGCAATCGCGGCAGCGTGCCAGCAACAGTTCGGTGCGGTGCAGGGCGGCGCGCTGCGGCGCCGCCTGGTTGTCGATAAGTACGGTGGTCATGGCTATCGTCCTGCTCAGTCTTTCCTAGTCCATTAGGCGGATTCCTAATGAGCTACGAGTCTAACAATCCGATCTGGCGGGAACTTGATGTGGATCAATAAACGGCGCCGTCCAAGAGATTGACTCGTGGCATGGCCGCCAGCTTCCCGCCCGGCTGGCGCATCCTGTAAAATCGCGCCATGAGTAAATTATCCCTGGACCGCATCCTGCAATCGCAGGGTTATGGCACCCGCAAGTACTGCCGCTCGCTGATCGAGGATGGCGAAGTGAGCATCAACGGCGTGGTGCACGACAACTATAAAACCACCATCGACACCGATGGCCTGGTGCTGACCATCTTCGACGAGCAGTGGGTGTACCGTGAACATTTGTACATCGCCCTGCATAAACCCGCCAATTTCGAGTGTTCGCGCAAGCCCAGCCACCACCCCGGCGTGCTGACCCTGCTGCCGGAACAGTTCAGCTGGCGCGACGTGCAACCGGTCGGCCGGCTCGACCACGACACCACCGGCATGCTGCTGATGTCCGACGATGGACCGTTTATCCACGCACAATCGTCGCCGAAGCGGCACGTTCCCAAGATTTACCAGGCCACCACCCAGGACCCGGTGAGCGAGGCGCTGGTGGCCCAGTTGCTGGCCGGCGTGCAGTTGCACGACGAGCCGGCGCCGTTGGCGGCCCAGACCTGCGTGCGGCGCGCAGAGCACCTGCTCGAAATCGTCCTCGAACAGGGCAAATACCACCAGGTCAAGCGTATGCTGGCCGCCGCCGGCAACCATTGCAGCGCGCTGCACCGCTCGGCCATCGGCGGCCTCACGCTCGCCTCGCTCGGCATCGCCGAAGGCGAGTGGTGCTATCTGACGCCCGAACAGCTGGCCTTGCTGGCGCCCGCCGCCGCCCAGTGACGCCGGCCGCCCGGATTATTGCCGGGTGGAATCAGTGAGCAAGCGCTGAAAACCCGCCGTATTCCACCGATGGTCTTGCCCTGCCGCACTCGATAATGGCAACATCGAAATGAATCACGCGCCAGGCCGACCATGTCAGAAGATAGCGACGCAGAAAAGACCGAACCGGCGTCAGCGAAGCGCCTCGAGCAGGCGCGCGAGGAAGGCGACGTTCCCCGATCGCGGGAAGTGGCCACCTTCACCGTCCTGATGGCCGCCGGCGCCGGCCTGTGGCTGACCGGCGAGGGCCTGGTGCGGCAACTCAATTCCGCGCTGGTGTCCGGGCTCACGCTCGACCAGGAGCAAATCTTCAACGCCGACGTGCTGATCAACCGCATCCTGGTCGACGTGGTGCGCGTGATGATCGCTTGCCTGCCGCTGGGCGTGGCGGTGATGGTCGTCGCGCTGGCCTCGCCGCTGCTGGTCGGCGGCTGGCTGTTTTCCGGCAAGGCCTTCCTGCCCAAGTTCAGCAAGCTCAATCCGATCACCGGCATCGGCAACATGTTCTCCAAAAACGCGCTGGTCGAACTGTTCAAGGCGATCGCCAAGGCGGTGGTGGTCGGCGTGGTGGCCTGGATGGTCATCATGCGCCACAAAGACGCGGTGATCGGGCTGGCGGTCGAGCCGCTCAAGCTCGGCAGCGTGCACATGCTCAATATGCTCGGCAGCAGCTTCCTGTTCATCGTCGGCGCGCTCGGCCTGATCGCCGCCATCGACGGCCCGTACCAGATGTGGCACTACGCGAACAAGCTCAAGATGACGCGCCAGGAGATGATCCAGGAATCGAAGGAGTCCGACGGCAATCCGCAGATCAAGGCCAAGATCCGCCAGTTGCAGCGCGAGATGGCCAAGCGCCGCATGATGGCCGACGTGCCCACCGCCGACGTGGTGGTGACCAACCCGACCCACTACGCCGTCGCCCTCAAGTACAGCGACGGCATGCGCGGCGCGCCCAAGGTGGTGGCCAAGGGCACCGACGAGGTGGCCGCGAAGATCCGCGAAATCGCCCGCGACAGCAAGGTCACCCTGCTCGAGGCGCCGGCGCTGGCGCGCGCGCTCTACAAGCACACCGAGATCGGCGACGAGATCCCCGAACAGCTGTACGCGGCCGTGGCCGAGGTGCTGGCCTACGTGTTCCAGCTGCGCCTGTTCAGCAAGGGCGGCGGTAACCGGCCGGACGTGCCGAAAAAACTCGACGTGCCGCCCGAGCTCGATCCGCTCGACCCGGCCTACATCCCCAAACACGGCAAGAAACCTGAGACGAACGACGGAGCCTCCGCATGAACGCAATGAGCAACATGAAACTGCCGCCATGGCTGCAGGGCATCGCCAACAGCAAGAACAAGGCGAGCCTGGCCGCGCCGATCCTGATCATCATGCTGCTGGGGATGATGGTGCTGCCGCTGCCGGCGTTCGTGCTCGACATCTTCTTCAGCTTTAACATTGCGCTGGCGGTGATCGTTCTCCTGACCAGCCTGTATACGGTCAAGCCGCTCGACTTCATGGCCTTCCCGACCATCCTGCTGGTGTCGACCATGCTGCGCCTGTCGCTCAACGTCGCGTCCACGCGCGTGGTGTTGACCGAGGGCCACACCGGTCCGGACGCGGCCGGCAAGGTGATCGAGGCCTTCGGCCACTTCCTCATCGGCGGCAACTACACGGTCGGCCTGGTGGTGTTCATCATCCTGACCATCATCAACTTCACCGTCGTCACCAAGGGCGCCGGCCGCATCGCCGAAGTGGGCGCGCGCTTCGCGCTCGACGCCATGCCGGGCAAGCAGATGGCGATCGACGCCGACCTCAACGCCGGCCTGATCGGCGAGGCCGAGGCCCGCAAGCGCCGCAGCGAAGTGGCGCAGGAGGCCGAGTTCTACGGCGCCATGGACGGCGCCAGCAAATACGTGCGCGGCGACGCCATCGCCGGTATTTTGGTCACCGTCATCAACGTCATCGGCGGCCTGCTGGTGGGCGTGATCCAGCACGAGCTGGCGTTCGGCGAGGCGATCAAGCTCTACACGCTGCTGGCCATCGGCGACGGCCTGGTGGCGCAGATCCCGTCGCTGATCATCTCGGTGGCGGCCGGTATCGTCGTCTCGCGCGTGGCCAGCGACGAGGACATCGGCACGCAGATGGTGGGCCAATTGTTCGCCAAGCCGCAGGTGCTCTACATCACCGCCGCCATCATCGGCGGCATGGGCATCATCCCCGGCATGCCCAACCTGGTGTTCCTGCTGCTGGCCGGCGTGCTGGCCGGCTCGGCCTACCTGATGACCAAGCGCGCCAAGACCGGCGGCGCGCAAGCGGCCGAGGCCGCCGCCGCCGAGGCCGCCGCGCCGGCCGCCGCGCCCGAGCAGGAGGAGGCCAGCTGGCAGGACATCATGCCGGTCGACACGCTCGGCCTGGAGGTGGGCTACCGCTTGATTCCGCTGGTCGACAAGACCCAGGGCGGCGAGCTGCTCAAACGCATCAAGGGCATCCGCAAGAAGTTCGCGCAGGAGGTCGGCTTCCTGGCGCCGCCGGTGCACATCCGCGACAACCTCGAACTGAAGCCCTCGGCCTACCGCATCACGCTCAAGGGCGTCGAGGTGGGCGAGGGCGAGGCCTTCAACGGCCAGTTCCTGGCGATCAATCCGGGCATGGCCAGCGGCACCCTGCAGGGCCTGGTGACCACCGATCCGGCCTTCGGCCTGCCGGCCACCTGGATCGACGCCGGCCTGCGCGACCAGGCCCAAGGCATGGGCTACACGGTGGTCGACGCCGGCACCGTGGTGGCCACCCACCTGAACCACCTGATCACCACCCACGCCTCCGAGTTGCTCGGCCGCGCCGAGGTGCAGGCGCTGCTCGACCACCTGGGCAAGGAGGCGCCCCGGCTGGTGGAGGACCTGGTGCCGAAGATGGTATCGCTGTCGACGTTGCAGAAGGTGCTGCAGAACTTGTTGATGGAAGGGGTGCACATCCGCGACATGCGCTCGGTGATCGAAACCCTGGCCGAGCACGCCGTGCACACGCAGGACCCGAACGACCTGACGGCGCTAGTGCGCATCGCGCTGGGCCGGGCCATCGTGCAGCAATTGTTCCCGGGCGCGTCCGAGCTGTCGGTGATGACCCTGGACAACCGCCTGGAGCGCTTGCTGATGCAGGCGCTGGCGGCCAGCGGCCCGGACGGCGCCGGCATCGAGCCGGGCCTGGCCGACACCATCGCCCAGCAGGCGCAGCAGGCCGCGCAGCAACAGGAGGCGCTGGGGCTGACGCCGGTGCTGCTGGTGCCGGGGCCGCTGCGGGCCCTGCTGTCGCGCTTCCTGCGGCGCGCCTTGCCGCAGTTGAAGGTGCTCTCGCACGCCGAAATTCCGGAGACCAAAACCATCCGCGTGACGGCCCTGGTGGGGCAGCAGTAAGGGCGGGATTGAGCGGTTCGGGGTCGTCGCGCGCGCGGGCGGCCTAGACTGCCGTATGGATGACGACTACGACACGCCCTGGAAGCAAGTGGTCACGCAACACTTTCCGGAGTTTATGGCCTTCTATTTTCCGCAGGCGCACGCCGCGATCGACTGGTCGCGGCCGCATGATTTCCTCGATCAGGAATTCGCCGCGCTAAGCCGCGACGCCGAGTTTGGCAAGCGCGTGCTGGACAAGCTGGTGCGTGTCCACACCCATGCGGGCGGCGAGCAATGGGTGCTGGTGCATCTGGAAGTGCAGGGGCGGCACGACACGGATTTTGCCGAGCGCATTTTCGTCTACAACTATCGCGTCTACGACCGTTACCGGCGTCCGGTCGCCAGCTTGGCGCTGCTCACGGATGCCGGCCGGCGCTGGCGGCCCTGCGCCTTCTCTTACCAGCTGCTCGGGTGTGAAATGCGCATCGATTTCCCCGTCGTCAAGCTGCAAGATTACGCCGACCGCGTCGATCAATTGCTGGTGCTGGACAACCCTTTTGCGCTGGTCACCGTGGCGCATTTGCTCACGCGGCAAACCCGGCGCGACGCACGTCGCCGATGTGTCGCCAAGTGGCGTTTGACCAAGCTACTGTATCAGCGCAATTGGGATCGCCAGCGTATCATCAACCTGTATCGCGTGATCGATTGGATCATGGCGCTGCCACCGGAACTCGATGCCCGGCTGCGCCACGGCATCCTGGATATCGAAAGGAGAAAGACCATGCCTTACATGTCTTCAATTGAGCGGATTGGTATGGAAATCGGCATGAAAAAAGGGTTGAAGGAAGGGTTGAAGGAAGGGTTGAAGGAAGGGCGGCGCGAGGCCCTGGCCGAAATGTTGACGTTGTTGCTCACCCAGCGCTTCGGCGAACTCGACGCGGCAAGCAGCGCCAGCCTGGCGGCCGCCACCGCCGACCAGCTCACCGCCTGGACCAAAAATTTCGTCGCCGCCCGCAGTGTGTCCGAGGTGTTTGCTGATAAATAGGCAATCCCCGCCGCCGGGGCGAAAAGCGGTCCCTTTCCGCGCCTGTTCGGCGGATCGTTTCCTAGGTGTATCGTCAATAATGGCACTGTCCGAGTAGAAAAGCGCCTCGTCCGGCAGGCGCGCTACTCACGCTACAGGAGTCGACGATGGCCACACCCACCTCGCAAGCACGCGCCGCCCAGTCCACCGGGAGCCGGCCATGAACGTCAAGAAATTCACCGCGCCGACGTCGCGCGAGGCGCTGCGCAAGGTGCGCGAATCGCTCGGCCCGGACGCCGTGATCCTGTCGAACCGCCAGTGCGACGGCGGCGTCGAGATCCTGGCGCTGGCCAACGACGACGCCGCGTCGCTGTCGTCGCCGGCGCCGCACTCGCCGATGGCCGAGCCGGTGCCGTCGCTCGACCTGGGCCTGCCGGCGGGCCGCACCGAACAGCGCATGGCGCCGCGCTTCGAGAACCGCGCCGCCGAAAGCCGCGTGGCCGAGCAGCGCGCCGACATGCCGGCCGAGCCGGTGCGCCGCGTGGTCGCCTCGCCGTCGTCGTACGCCAGCAAGACCGCCGCCGCGGCCGCCCCGGCCCCGGCGCAGCCGCGCGCGCCGTCGCTCGACGTCGACCAGATCACCGCCATGGTGGCCTCGGCCGTCGCCAGCGCCAAGCAGAACGCCGCCGCCGAAATGCAGGTGATGATGGGCGAGATCCGCGCCATGCGCGGCATGATGGAAACCCAGCTGGCCGAACTGTCCTGGGGCAGCACCCAGGCGCGCGAGCCGCACAAGGCGGCCGTGCTGCGCGAGATGCTGGCCGCCGGCTTCTCGGCCAGCCTGTCGCGCTACCTGATCGACAAGCTGCCGGCCGAGCGCGACGCCGCCGACGGCCTGCGCTGGATTAAAACGGTCCTCACGCGCAACCTGCAAACGATGGCCAGCGAGGACGCGCTGATCGACCAGGGCGGCGTGTTCGCCCTGGTCGGCCCGACCGGCGTCGGCAAGACCACCAGCACGGCCAAGCTGGCCGCGCGCTGCGTGATGCGCCACGGCCCGGACAAGCTGGCCCTGATCACCACCGACGCCTACCGCATCGGCGCCCACGAACAGCTGCGCATCTACGGCAAGATCCTCGGCGTGATGGTGCACTCGGTCAAGGACGAGGCCGACCTGCGCATCGCCCTCAAGGAGCTGCGCAACAAGCACACGGTGCTGATCGACACGGTCGGCGTGAGCCAGCGCGACCAGATGGTCACCGAGCAGGTGGCGATGCTGCAGGGCGCCGGCGCGGACGTCAAGCGCCTGCTGTGCCTGAACGCCACGGCGACCCAGGAGACGCTCAACGAGGTGGTGCGCGCCTACCAGGGCAGCGGCCTGGCCGGCTGCATCATGACCAAGCTCGACGAGGCGGCCGCGATCGGCAACGTGCTCGACGTCGTGATCCGCCAAAAGCTCAACCTGTTCTACGTCTCCAGCGGCCAGCGCGTGCCGGAAGACCTGCACCTGGCCGATCCGGCCTTCCTGATCGAGCGGGCCTTCAAATTGAAACGCGACGCCGTCGGCACCCAATACCTCGACGCCGAGCTGCCGCTGTTGATGTCGAACCCGGGCCACGACCGCGCGCTGCGCGAGGTGCACCTTGGCTAATTTCGATTTCGACCAGGCCGAGGGGCTGCGCCGCATGCTGGCGGGGCCCAAGCCCCGCATCGTCACCTTCCTGTCGGCCACGCCGCAGGACGACAAGGGCGCCATGCTGGTCAACCTGGGCGCCTCGCTGGCGCGCGCCGGCAACGACGTGTTGATCATGGACGCCTGCGCCAGCGCGCACGGCGTGGCCACCCGGCTCGGCGTCGACGGCGGCGCCAGCCTGCTCGACGTGGCGCGCCAGGAGTGCGCGCTCAACCAGGTGGTGCACCAGGTGCCGCAGGGCTTCGCTGTGGCGTCGATGACACGCGGCGCCGCCCGCGGCGGACCGGACGAAACGCGCCGCCTGGCCAAGGCCTTCGACGTGCTGGTCAAGCAGACCGGCATCGTCATCGTCGACGGCGAATTCGACGGCGAGGCTTTCCCGGTGCCGGTCATGGCCAGTTCCGAGATCGTCGTGCAGGTGTCGACCAGCGCCACCTCGATCAAGGCCGCCTACAGCATGATCAAGCGGCTGAACCAGGAACTGGGCCGGCGCCCGTTCGGAATTGTCGTCACCGGGGCTTCCGAATCGGAGGCAAAGGTGGTATACGATAACATGGCGCAAGCGGCAAGCCGCTACCTGGCCGTCAACCTGGTCTCGATGGGATCGGTGCCGGCCGACGAATACCTGCAGCGCGCCGCGCGCCTCGGACGCGCGGTGGTCGACGCCTTTCCGCTGGCCGGCGCCTCGGTGGCGTTCCGTCAACTGGCGGGGCGCCTGGCGCTGGCCGGCGCGCCCGCGCTGGCGCGCTCGTTGTAGGCGCGGCGCCGGAGGCGACCGCGGCGCATAGCGAACATCAATGCACGATAAATAAGAATATAAACAACAGGCTATGTACACGGTCAAAGGGAAAGCGGACAAGAATTCTTTGCTGACGGAGCACATGCCGTTGGTCAAGCGCCTTGCCCACCACATGAAGGCGAAACTGCCGCCCAGCGTCGAGGTCGACGATCTGGTGCAGGCCGGGATGATCGGCCTGCTCGACGCCATCAACCGCTACGAGGACACCCATGGCGCGCAGTTCGAAACCTATGCCGTGCTGCGCATCCGCGGCGCCATGCTCGACGAATTGCGCAGCAGCGACTGGCTGCCGCGCTCGATGCGCCAGAACATGCGCAAGATCGAAACGGCGATGAGCACCCTGCAGCAGCGGCTCGGCCACGCGCCGACCGAATCGGAGGTGGCCAAGCTGCTCAAGCTGTCGCTGGCCGACTACCAGGAGATGCTGTCGGACGGCGGCGGCCACCAGCTGGTGTACTACGAGGATTTCCACGACGACGACGGCAACGACAGCTTCCTCGACCGCTATTGCTCGGACGAGGAGAGCGACCCGCTGCGCTCGCTGCTTGACGGCGACTTCCGCCAGGCCGTCATCGACGCCATCGAGGCGCTGCCGCCGCGCGAAAAAATGCTGATGGGTTTGTACTATGAAGAGGAGCTCAACTTGAAAGAAATCGGCGCCGTGATGGGCGTGTCGGAATCGCGCGTATCGCAATTGCATACGCAGGCCGTGGCGCGCCTGCGCGCCTCACTACGGGAGCGGTCGTGGACTGGGCCAGCCTAGCGGGGTTGCTGCTGGCGCTGGCCGGCATCGTCATCGGCCAGACGCTCGAGGGCGGCAAGGTCGGCTCGCTGGTGCAGCCGGCCGCGTTCGCCATTGTCGTGATCGGCACCTTCGGCGCGGTGCTGCTGCAGACGCGCTACCGCACCTTCGTGCGCGGCGTGCGCATGCTGCGGCTGGTGTTCGCCCCGCCCAAGGACACGCGCGCGGCGCTGGCGCGCGACATCGCCGCCTGGAACCTGGCGGCGCGCCGCGACGGCCTGCTCTCGCTCGAGCGCTACATGCTCGCCTCCAAGGACAAGTTCAACACCAAGGGCCTGCGCCTGATCGTCGACGGCATCAACCCCGACAAGCTGCGCCAGCTGCTCGACACCGAGATCACCGCCTACGAGACCGAGGAGCGGCAAGCGGTGCGCATCTGGGAGTCGGCGGCCGGCTACGCGCCGACGATCGGCATCCTCGGCGCCGTGCTCGGGCTGATCCACGTGATGGAGAACCTCACCGATCCGAGCAAGCTGGGCGCCGGCATCGCGGTCGCCTTCGTCTCGACCATCTACGGCGTCGGCCTGGCCAACCTGTTCCTGTACCCGGTCGCCAACAAGCTCAAGGCGATCGTCACGCAGGCCGTGCACCAGCAGGAGATCGCCGCCGCCGTGTTCTACGACATCGCCACCGGCGACCACTCGCGCGTCATCGACGAGCGCATCGCCACCCTGCTGCGGGAGCACTGACATGGTCCAGTACCGGCGCGCGCGCAAGAAATTCGACGACGAGGTCGAGAACCACGAGCGCTGGCTGATCTCGTATTCGGACTTCATCACGCTGCTGTTCGCGTTCTTTGTCGTCATGTACGCGATCTCCTCGGTCAACATCGGCAAGTACAAGGTGTTTTCCGACGCGCTGGGCGACGCCTTCGGCGGCGCCGGCGCGGCCGAGCCGGTCAACACCCAGGTGCCCAACCTGCCGATCCCCAACCCGGCGTTGAAGCGCCGCGGCGAGCTGCTGCGCAAGGAAAAGGAGCAGATGACCAAGCTGGCCCAGGATTTGTTGTCGACCCTGGCGCCGCTGGTCAAGGAGGGCAAGGTGCGGGTGACGCAAAATTCGCGCGGCGTGAGCGTCGAGATCAACGCCAGCGTGCTGTTCGACCCGGCCGATTCGCGCCTGACGCCGGACTCGGTCGAGGCGCTGCGCGCGGTCGCCGCCCTGCTCAAGAACGACAGCCACGACGTGCAGGTCGAGGGTCACACCGACAACCTGCCGATCAGCACCGCGCAGTACCCGTCGAACTGGGAATTGTCGGCCGTGCGCGCCAGCAGCGTGGTGCGCCTGTTCATCGACTCGGGCGTGGCGCCGCGGCGCTTGACGGCGGTCGGCTTCAGCTCCAACGTGCCGGTCGCGCCCAACGACGACCCGATCGGGCGCGCGCGCAACCGCCGCGTGGCCGTCACCATTCTGTCGGGCATCCCCGACACGGTCACCGAATTGCCGACCACGCCGGCGCAATAAATGTACGATGGGGCGTCGGCGCCATCCCGCGGGGCCGCATGGCGCGATTGAGCGTGGCCGCCACCGCGCGGGGCGCAGCCCCTATCCGGGGCCTTTGGGGTAGGCCCCCGCATGCCGCCGTGCGGGATGGAAACGAGTGGAAAAAGGTGCCGGCCTCAGCCGGCGAGGAAGCCGCGGCTGCGCGGGATGGTGCTCGCCATGCCGCTGGCGCTGTAGAAGTTGTTGCCACCGGACGAGAGCGGCTGCAACGCTTGCAACGCGCCCTGCGTGTGGCCCATCTGCTTGTTGATCAGCATGCCGTTGAGGCGGTTCATTTCCTTGGCCTCGCGGGTGTGCTCGAGCAGCATGCGCCACGCGCGGGCGATGTGCTCGTCGGCGCCGGCGGCGATCCACGCCTCCATGCCGGCCTCCTCGGCCGGGAAGCCGGCCTTGCCCAGGGCGCGGTGGCGCTGGGCCGACAGCAAAGTCATCTGGGCGATGAGCGCCGTCTTTTTCGCCGTGACGGCCGGCAGGCCGTCGATTTCCGCCGTCACCAGCAACTGCTGCTCCTGCTTGAGCAGTTCCAGCAGCGAGGCCATGATCTGTTCTTCTTCACGCAGGTTGTTGAGCGGGGTGGCGGTTGTCATGACAGTCCTATCGTTTCCTTGAATGCAGCAGATCCTTGACCGTGTCGAGCAAGCCGTCGGCCACTTTTTCCGAGTTGACCTGGAACTGGCCATCGGCGATGGCCAGCTTGATGCGCTCGACCTTCTTGGTGTCGAACACGGCGGCGCTGCCGCCGGCCGCGCTGGCCGCCATCGCCTGGCCCTGGGGCGACAGGCGCACGCTGTCACCGGTGCTGGCGCTTGGCGCCGGCGCCGCCTTGTCCGCGCCGCGCGCGGTCGAGGTCGGTGCGGCGTTCGACGCCGGCAAGCCGGGCGTGCCTTTCAAAGTATCGTTGATTTTCACAGCATCATCCTTCTCTGGTTGGGACCTAAAGCCCCGGGATCTGAGTATGTAACGGCACGCGCCGCGGAAACTTTAGCCCCGCGCGCGTCCAGATCCCTGCGTTCGATCAAAACGCCACCTCGACCAGCCCGCCCGCCTTGGCGATGCCGGTAATTTGTTGCCCGCCAGAAGTTTTTACCTGCACCACCTGGCCGTCGCCGGCGTTGCCCATGGCGCGCGCCTCGGCCGAGACGCTAAAGCCCGACCCGCTCGAGACCAGCCGCACCAGTTGTCCCGACTGCACCACCGGCTTGCTGCGCAGGGTGTCGACCCGCATCGGCGTGCCCGGAGGCAGGGAGCTGATGCTGCTGCGGCCGACCACCTGGCCGATGTCGGTGGCTATGCCGGCCGGCAACATTGTCAAATCACCCTTGAGCATGACCAGCTGGCCGGCCTCGATCGCCTGGCCCTGCGCCAGCGGCGCGGCGCTGGCGACGTAGTCGCCGATCACGCTGACGCTGGCCTGAATATATACCGTCCAGGCCGCCGGTGTCGCACAGCGCACGCCGACCGTGGTTTTGCCCCAGGCGCGCGCGCCGGGCGCGAAAAACGCCTGCGGCGCCGGGCACGGGGCCAGGCTCATGCGCGGGTCGATGGCGCCCACGGCCACCGTCACCTCGCCCGGCAGGCCGCCGGTTTGCACCTGCAGGAAGTCCTCGACGGTGCGCTTGAGCGCGGCGCGGTCGTGGTAGGCGGCCGGGCGCGGCGGCGCCGCTTGAACCTGTGCCGGGGGCGGTTGCTGGGCGCGCGCCGGCGCGCCGGCCAGGGCCGCCAGGGCCAGGGCCAGGGCGCCGGCGCGGCGGACGGCTAAATGCGGAGCGTATGGTGTCATGGCGTCGGTTTCCCCTTCAATGCTGCCATCATAGTCCGGCGGGCGGGACTTGAAAGCTTGAATAGCGCCGAAAAGCGGGTGCTGATCGCTCGATGGTTCACCAAGGCAACTCCGTATGATGAATCCTGTCCTAACAAGTTCGTCCACCGTGTGGGCGGCATCCGGAGGTTGTCATGCTTGGTAAACTCGACGCTTACATGCGCTTTAACGAAGCCGCGCTGAGCCTGCGCTCGCAGCGCCAGACGGTGCTGGCTTCGAACATCGCCAACGCCGACACGCCCAACTACAAGGCCCGCGACGTCGATTTCGGCAGCGCCCTCAAGCTGGCGCTGGACAAGGCCGGCCCGACGGCGCCGGCCACGCTCAAGACCACCGCCGGCAAACATTTCGCCAACCCCCCGCAAGAGGCCGGCGCCGGCCTGCTGGCCGACGGCACGCCGCTGCTCTACCGCGGCGTGGTGCAGGGCGCCATCGACGGCAACACGGTCGACATGGACGTCGAGCGCAACCAGTTCGCCGACAACGCCATCCGCTACGAGGCCGGCGTCACCATGATCAACGGCCAGATCAAAAGCATGCTGGCGGCGATCCAGTCAGGGAGCTGAACATGTCCTTATTTAAGATTTTCGATGTTTCCGGCTCGGCCATGAGCGCCCAGGCGCAGCGCCTCAACGTGGTCGCCTCCAACCTGGCCAACGCCGACAGCGCCACCAGCGCCAGCGGCGAGGCCTACCGCGCGCGCCAGGTGGTGTTCGAGGCCACGCCGACGGCCAGCGGCGACTCGACCGGCGTGCGCGTGCGCAAGGTGGTCGAGGACCAGTCGCCGATGAAGCAAATGTACGACCCCAAGCATCCGATGGCCGACGACAAGGGCTATGTCACCATGCCCAACGTCAACGTGGTCGACGAGATGGTCAACATGCTGTCGGCGTCGCGCTCGTACCAGACCAACGTCGAGACCATGAACGCGGCCAAGTCGCTGTTGGCCAAGACCCTGACCATCGGCCAGAACTAACAGCATTTACCACGCACTGAAAGAGGGCCAACATGGCGATTAGCGGAGTGGTCGATACGCCCAAGGCGTCGACGTTCAACACGGTCAACACGACCGCCACCAGCGGCACGGCCGCGGCCGGCAACGACATCGGCGCCGACCAGGACAAGTTCATGAAGCTGCTCATCACGCAGCTCAAGAACCAGGACCCGCTCAACCCGATGGACAACGCGGCCATGACCAGCCAGCTGGCGCAGCTGTCGACGGTGACCGGCATCAACAAGGTCAACGCCACGCTCGAGTCGCTGCGCACCGACCAGACCAGCGCGCAGTCGATGAACGCCGTCAACCTGATCGGCAAGGGCGTGCTGGTGGCCGGCAAGGGCGTCGAGCTGAGCACGAGCACCGACGCGGCCGGCGTCAAGACCAGCAGCAGCGTGTTCGGCGTCGACCTGGCGTCGCCGGCCGAGAGCGTGACGATCAGCATCATGGACAAGGCCGGCAAGGTGGTGCGCACGATGTCGATGGAAAACGCCGCCGTCGGCACCTACCCGATCACCTGGGACGGCACCACCGACGCCAAGACCACCGCCGAGGCCGGCAGCTACACGTTCGCCGTCAAGGCCGTCTCCAACGGCAAGACGCTCACCGACGCCAGCCAGCTGCAGCTGGCGGCCGTGGCCAGCGTGTCGACCGGCAGCGGCGGCGTCAAGCTCAACACCTCGCTCGGCCATTTCACGATGGCCGAAATCAAGGAAGTTCTGTAAGTCTTCACACCATAGGGGAATACCATGTTCCAACAAGGACTGAGCGGCCTGAACGCCGCATCCAAATCGCTCGACGTCATCGGCAACAACATCGCCAACGCCAGCACGGTGGGCTTCAAGAGTTCGCAGGCCCAGTTCGCCGACCTGTACGCCAACTCGCTCAACGGCGTGTCGGGCAACAACGCCGGCATCGGTGTGACGACCTCCAAGCTGGCCCAGCAATTCACGCAGGGCAATATCGAGACGAGCAACAACCCGCTCGACGTGTCGATCAACGGCGGCGGCTTCTTCCGCCTGGTGGTCAACGGCGCGGTGCAGTACTCGCGCAACGGCCAGTTCCACGAGGACAACAGCCACACCCTGGTCAACGCCCAGGGCGCGCAGCTGACCGGCTACCTGTCGAACACGGCCGGCGTGATCCAGCTCGGCGCCCCGGTGCCCTTGACGCTCGACAAGTCCGACCTGACCCCGGTGCAAACGACCGGCGCCAACTTCCAGATGAACCTGAGCTCGGCCGAAAAAGTGCCGACCACGATGCCGTTCGACGCCACCGACCCGACCAGCTACAACAAGCAGACCGTGCTCAACGTGTACGACAGCCTCGGCACCTCGCACATCATGACCACCTACTACGTCAAGACCGACGCCAACACCTGGGACGTGTACGCCGCCGCCGACAACAAGGAGGTGGTGTCGGCCGGCGTGGCCGCGGCGATCAACGCCAACGAAACCGTGGTGGGCGCGCGCAAGGCCTACAACGACGCCGTGCGCGAGACGCCGCCGGTGCCCGAGACCATCGCCGCGGCGGCCGGCACCTACGCGGCGGCGGCGCACGACGCGATGGTCGAGGCCGCAAGCCTGCCGCCGGCCGCCGCCAGCGAGGCGCAGCTGGCCAAGCTGCAAGCGGCGTTCGACGCGCTCGACCCGACCGCCAGCGGCTCGATCGTCGACATGACGCCCGACGAGATCAACGCCAAGCTGGCCGCCGCCATCACGGTGCCGGCGGTCAAGGCCGGCACCCTGGTGTTCGACCGCAACGGCGCGCTGAGCCCGGGCGCGATGGCGCTGATGGACCCGCCGCAGACGCTGCCGTTCCAGATCACGCTGCCGATCTTCCCCGACACCGGCGCCCAGCAGCCGATGACGGTCTCGACCACGTTCGACAAGACCACCCAGTACGGCGACGTCACCAAGGACCTCGGCTCGAACCAGAACGGTTACTCGTCCGGCTCGTGGCAGCGCTACGCGATCGACGAGAACGGCGTGATCATGGGCCAGTACAGCAACGGCAAGTCGCGCGCCATGGGCCAGCTGGCCATGGCCAACTTCGCCAGCGTCGACGGCCTGACCCCGCTGGGCAACAACGCCTGGGCGGAAAGCTCGAACTCCGGTCCGCCGCAGGTGGGCGTGCCCAACGCCGGCTCGATGGGCTCGCTGCGCGCGAGCTCGGTGGAAACGTCGAACGTCGACCTGACGGCCGAACTGGTCAACATGATCACCGCCCAGCGCGTCTACCAGGCCAACGCCCAGACCATCAAGACCCAGGACGGCATCATGCAGACCCTGGTCAACCTGCGGTAATGCCGACACCGCGCTAAGGGGACGCCATGGACCGCCTGATCTACACCGCCATGACCGGGGCCCGGCACGTGCTCGAGCAGCAAGCGAGCACGTCCAACAACCTGGCCAACGTCAACACCACCGGCTTCCGCGCCCAGCTCGACAGCTTCCGCGCCGTGCCGGTGGTGTCGGAGGGCTTGCCAACGCGCGCCTTCGTGGTCGATTCGACGGTCGGCGCCGACATGCGCGCCGGGCCGATCCAGACCACCGGGCGCCCGCTCGACATCGCCATCCGCGACCAGGGCTGGATCGCCGTGCAATCGCCCGACGGCTCCGAGGCCTACACCCGCAACGGCAGCCTGAAGGTGAGCGAGAACGGCCTGCTGCAGACGGCCGGCGGCCAGACCCTGATCGGCGACGGCGGCCCGATCGCCATCCCGCCGGACGTGACGGTGATGATCGCCGGCGACGGCACCGTCAGCACCGTGTCGACCGACTACCAGCCGGGGCCGTCGAACACGCTCGGGCGCATCAAGCTGGTCAATCCGGACCCCAAGGGCCTGGTGCGCGGCAACGACGGCCTGTTCCGCCAGAAGGATGGCACGCCGGCCCAGAACGATCCGGCCGTGCGCGTGGTCGACGGCGCGGTCGAGGGCAGCAACGTCAATCCGGTCGATTCCATGGTCAACATGATCAGCCTGGCAAGGCAGTTCGAGATGCAAATGAGCCTGCTCAAGAACGCCGAGAATAACGCCGCAAAAGCCACCCAGATCCTCGCTTTGGGTTGAGCGCCGCTCCCGCATAATGCTGGTGTGGGATGAGTAGCTGTCGCTTCGGGCCGCTCCCATCCATGCTACGGGAGAAGGAAAATGATACGTTCACTTTGGATCGCCAAGACGGGCATGGAGGCGCAGCAGACGGCGCTGGACGTCACGTCCAACAACCTGGCCAACGTCAGCACCAACGGCTTCAAGAAGTCGCGCGCGGTGTTCGAGGACCTGCTCTACCAGAACATCCGCCAGCCCGGCGGCCAATCGTCCCAGCAAACCAACCTGCCGTCGGGCATGCAGCTCGGCACCGGCGTGCGGCCCGTCGCCATCGAGCGCGTCCACACCCAGGGCAACCCGCAGTCGACCGGCAACGACAAGGACCTGATGGTCAACGGCAACGGCTTTTTCAACGTGCTGCTGCCCGACGGCACCACCGCCTACACCCGCGACGGCTCCTTCCAGCGCGACAACAACGGCCAGATGGTCACCTCCAGCGGCTTCGTGCTGCAGCCGGCCATCACCATCCCGATCACCGCGCAAAGCATCACGGTCGGGCGCGACGGCACCGTCTCGGTGACCCTGCCCGGCCAGGTGGCGCCACAGCAGATCGGCAGCATCCAGCTGTCGACCTTCATCAACCCGACCGGCCTCGAATCGAAGGGCGAGAACCTGTACGTCGAGACGGGCGCGTCGGGCAATCCGCAGACCAACACCCCGGGCACCAACGGCACCGGCGCGATCCTGCAGGGCTTTGTCGAATCGTCCAACGTCAACGTGGTCGAGGAGATGGTCAACATGATCCAGAACCAGCGCGCCTACGAGATCAACTCCAAGGCCATCACCACGTCCGACCAGATGCTCGCCAAGCTGGCGCAGCTGTAAGGGGAACGCCATGAAAGCATTGTCCATCGTCGCCACCGCCGCGCTGCTGTCCGGTTGCATGAGCACGCCGACGTCGATCGTCAGCATGCCGCTGTCGGCCCGTCCGCTGGGCGGCGAGCAGCTCGCCGCCAGGCCGGCCAACGGCGCCATCTACCAGGGCGCGGCCTTCCGCCCGATCTTCGAGGACCGCCGCGCGCGCCAGGTGGGCGACGTGCTGACCCTGGTCATCACCGAGCGCACCACCGCCAACAAGGCCGGCACCAGCTCGGGCAACAAGTCGGGCAACGTCAGTGTGGCGCTGCCCAAGCCGTTGCAGTCGACCTTCGGCAACCCGCTGGCCGTCACCAACGAGAGCAAGTATTCGGACGGCGACAACCAAACCGCCAGCAACGCCTTCACCGGCACCATGGGCGTGACGGTGGTCGAGGTGCTCTCGAACGGCAACCTGATCGTCGCCGGCGAGAAGCAGGTGGCGATGAACAAGGGCGTCGAGTTCATCCGCTTTTCCGGCATGATCAATCCCGACAACATCGCCACCGGCAACACCGTGGCCTCGACCGCCGTGGCCGACGCCAGGGTCGAGTACCGCACCAGCAGCCAGGTCGACCGCGCGGAAATGGCCTCGATGGCCTCGCGCTTCTTCCAGAGCCTGCTGCCGTTCTGAGGCCATGATGAATCCTTCCCACCTGTTGCGCCGCGCCGGTTCGCCCACGCTGGTTAAGCTGGCCAGGCTCGGCAAGCTGGCGGCGATCGCGCTGGCCTTCATTTTGCTCGCCACGCTGGCGCACAGCGCCCGCGCCGAGCGCTTGCGCGACCTGGCCAGCATCGCCGGCGTGCGCCAGAACCAGTTGATCGGCTACGGCATCGTCGTCGGCCTCGACGGCAGCGGCGACCAGACCACGCAAACCCCGTTCACCGTGCAAAGCGTGGTGTCGATGCTGCAGCAACTGGGCGTGAACCTGCCCCAGGGCACCCAGCTGCAATTGAAGAACGTCGCCGCCGTCATGGTCACCGCCTCGCTGCCGCCGTTCGCCCAGCCGGGCCAGACGCTCGACATCACCGTCTCGTCGATGGGCAACGCCAAGAGCCTGCGCGGCGGCACCCTGTTGATGACGCCATTGAAGGGCGCCGACGGCCAGGTCTACGGCATGGCCCAGGGCAACGTGCTGGTCGGCGGCGTCGGCGTGGCCGCCGGCGGCGCCGGCGGCAGCTCGCTGACGGTCAACCATCTGAGCGTGGGCAAGATCTCGGCCGGTGCCACCGTCGAGCGCGCCGTCGCCTCGAACCTGGGCGAGGGCAACCAGATCCGGCTCGAACTCAACACCGCCGACTTCGCCACGGCCAGCCGCGTGGTCGAGGCCATCAACGAGAAGTACGGCGCCGGCATCGCCTACGCGCTCGACAGCCGCGTGATCCGGGTGCAGTCGCCCAGCGGCAGCGACCAGCGCGTGAGCTTCATCGGCACCTTGCAGGACATGCAGGTCAACCCGGCCGAGCAGCCGGCCAAGGTGATCATGAACGCGCGCACCGGCTCGGTGGTGATGAACCGCGCCGTCACCCTGGAAACGTGCGCGATTTCGCACGGCAATATGTCGGTGTCGGTGACGGCCGATCCGCAGGTGAGCCAGCCCAACGCGCTGGCCGGCGGGCGCACCGTGGTCACGCCCAACCAGAGCGTCGACATCAAGAAGGACAGCGGCAAGGTCATGATGGTCAAGGGCGGCGCCTCGCTGGCCGAGGTGGTCAAGGCCCTCAACGCCATCGGCGCCACGCCGCAGGATCTGCTATCGATCCTGCAGGCCATGAAAGCGGCCGGCTCGCTGCGCGCCGAGCTGGAAATCATTTAAGGGACCGCCATGAGCACTTCCAAAACCACCGACATCGGCAACAAGTTCGCCCTCGACGTCAAGGACATGGGCAGCCTGCGCCAGTCGGCCAGGGCCGGCAGCCCGGAGGCGCTCAAGACCGCCTCGACCCAGTTCGAGGCCATGTTCGTCAACATGATGATGAAGAGCATGCGCGACGCCTCGCCGCAGGACGGCATGATGAACAGCGAACAGACCAAGATGTTTACCACCATGCTCGACCAGCAGACCAGCCAGAACATCGCCAAGAAGGGCATCGGCCTGTCCGACGTGCTGATCCGCCAACTGACCAAGACCGCCGACGCCCAGGCGCTGGCCGTCGGCGGCGCCGGCGACGGCGCCAGCGGCGCCAACGCCGGCAGCTTCGGCGGCGTGGCCAGCCTGATGGACGCCAAGCTGCAAAAGGCCATCGCCGCCGCCGGCGGCGCCGGCGCGGCCAAGGCGGCCGAGCCGGCCACGCCGGCGGCCAGCGCGCCGGCCGCCAGCCGCGGCTCGCAAGCCCCGCACGTGCGCAGCTTCCAGGAAAAACTGTCGGCCCACGCCGAGGAGGCCAGCGCCGCCACCGGCATCCCGGCCAAGTTCATGCTGGGCCAGGCCGCCCTCGAGAGCGGCTGGGGCAAGCGCGAGATCAAGGGCCGCGACGGCAGCAACAGCAACAACCTGTTCGGCATCAAGGCCGGCGGCGACTGGAAGGGCCGCACCGTCGAGGCCACCACCACCGAGTACGTCAACGGCCGGGCCCAGACCCGGGTCGAGAAATTCCGCGCCTACGACAGCTACGCCGACAGCTTCAAGGATTACGCGAAATTGTTGGCCAACAATCCGCGCTACGAGAAGGTGCTCGCCAGCGCCGGCGACGCCAGCAGCTTCGCCCAGGGCTTGCAGAAGGCCGGCTACGCCACCGATCCGCAGTACGCGGCCAAATTGACCAGCATCATCAAGCGCTCGCTGGCCGGGTAGCGGGGCGGCGCGCGATTCAAGTTCGCGCCGGCGCCGCCGTTACCCATCACAACTAAGAGTAAAACATCATGAGTCTTCTGAGCATCGGCAAGAGCGGTCTGTTGGCGGCGCAGGTGGGGTTGGCCACCACCGGCAACAACATCACCAACGCCGGCGTGGCCGGCTACAGCCGCCAGGCGGCGATCCAGACCGACACGCCGACGCAGGACCAGGGCTTCGGTTTCGTCGGCAGCGGCACCGAGGTGGCGGCGGTGCGCCGCTACTACGACAACTTCCTGGCCACGTCGCTGCGCAACGCCGAATCGACCCAGGCCTCGCTCGACGTCTATTCCAAGCAGATCAGCCAGATCGACAACCTGCTGGCCGACCAGACGGCCGGCCTGTCGCCGGCGCTGCAGGACTTCTTCAACGGCGTGCAGGACGCCACCTCCAATCCGGCCTCGGCCGCCTCGCGCCAAGCCATGCTGTCGTCGGCCGAATCGCTGGCGGCGCGCTTCCAGGGCATGAGCGCGCGCCTGACCGAGATCGCCACCGGCGTCAACAACCAGATCACCTCCAACGTCGGCGAAATCAACTCGTTCGCGCGCCAGATCGCCGACCTCAACAAGAGCATCTCGGCGCTGAGCTCGGACGGCAAGGCGCCCAACGACCTGCTCGACCACCGCGACGCGCTGCTCACCGAATTGAACAAGCTGGTCAAGACCACCGTCATCCCCGGCGACAACTTCACGCTGACGGTGCAGATGGGCACCGGCCAGCCGCTGGTGTTGGGCAGCAACGCCTTCACCCTGGGCACCTCGCATTCGCCGACCGACGTCACGCGCGTGACGGTCGGCTACCAGAGCGCCAACGGCGAGTTCAGCGCGCTGCCGGACCAGGTCTTGACCGGCGGCCAGCTCGGCGGCCTGCTCGAGTTCCGCAACGGCGCCATGGACCGCGCGCAAAACTCGCTCGGCCAGGTGGCCGCCGCCGTGGCCGTCAGCTTCAACGCCCAGCACCAGCTGGGGCAGGACCAGAACGGCGCGCCCGGGGCCGCCTTCTTCGGCCCGATCAAGGCCTACGTCGGCACCAACGACCACAATTCGCCGGCCAGCACCGCCACCGTGAGCGCCGTCGTCACCGACGCCGGGGCGTTGACGGCCAGCGACTACAGCGTCGACTACGACGGCAGCAGCTTTAGCGTCAAGCGCCTGAGCGACGGCCAGGTCACGCAGATCAATCCGTTCCCGCAGACGGTGCCGCAGGTGATCGACGGCGTCGCCTACACCATCGACGGCGTGCCGGCGGCCAGCGACAACTTCCTGGTGCGGCCGACCTACAACGCCGCCAAGGATTTCGACGTGGTGATCGAGGACCGCACCAAGATCGCGCTGGCCGCGCCGATCGCCACGGCCGCGCCGGTCAGCAACGCCGGCAACGCCAAGATCAGCGCCGGCACCGTCGACGCCAGCTACCTGGCGCCGGGCAACGCGCTGACGGCGCCGGTGACCTTGGCCTACGACAAGGCCAGCGGCTCGCTGTCGGGCTTTCCGCCGGCGCAGGATGTCACCGTCACGGTCAACGGCGTGGCCACGGTCTATCCGGCCGGCACGCCGGCGATCCCGTACACGGACGGCGCGGCCATCAGCTTCGGCGGCGTCAACCTGACCATCAGCGGCACGCCGGCCGACCTCGACCAGTTCACCGTGGGGCCGAACACGAGCGGCGTCGGCGACAGCCGCAACGGCGCGCTGCTGGCGGCCCTGCAAAGCAAGAACATCATGGACAACGGCAACGCCACGTTCCAGACCACCTACGCGCAGATGGTCAACTATGTCGGCAACAAGGCGCGCGAGGCGCAGATCGGCGGCCTCTCGGCGGACGCGGCCGTCGCCCAGGCCAACAACGCGCAACAAAGCGTGTCCGGCGTCAATCTCGATGAGGAGGCGGCCAATCTGTTACGCTACCAGCAGGCCTACCAGGCCTCGGGCAAGGTGATGCAGGTGGCCAGCCAGTTGTTCGACACCCTGCTGAGCCTGGGGAACTGATGGCCGCCGGCCTATTTAACGCACGCAATATTGACGAGGTGGCATCATGACCATGCGCATCAGCACCAAGACCATCTACGACGTCGGCGTCGGCCAGATCGGCACGCTGCAGTCGGCGCTCGCGCGCACCCAGGCGCAGCTGTCGACGGGGCGCAAGAACCTGACCGCCGCCGACGACCCGATCGCCACCGCGCGCGCGCTGGAGGTGTCGCAGTCGCAGGGCATCAACACCCAGCTGGTGACCAACCGCGCCAACGCCAAGGGCATGCTGTCGCTCGAGGCGGTGGCGCTGCGCACCTCGGGCCAGCTGATGCAGGACATCAAGGCGCTCACGGTCGATGCCGGCAACGGCAGCCGCACGCAGAAGGACCGCGAATCGCTGGCCATCGAGCTCGAAGGCAAGCTGGCCGACCTGCTCGGCCAGGCCAACAGCGCCGACGGCGTCGGCGGCTACGTGTTTTCCGGCTACAAGTCGACCACCTTGCCGTTCACGCAAACGGCCACCGGCGCCGCCTACCAGGGCGACCAGGGGCAGCGCTCGCTGCAGGTCGGCTCGACGCGTACCCTGCCGATCACCGATTCGGGCTCGTCCGTGTTCGAGAACAACGCCACCGGCAACGGCACTTTCGTCACCACCGCCGCGGCGGGCAACTTCGACCGCGGCGGCAGCGGCATCATCAGCGGCGGCTCGGTCAAGGACGCCACCTTGCTCACCGGCCACCAGTACCAGATCGATTTCCAGGTGGTGCCGGCCACCCCCGGCGTGCCCAAGGTGACCACCTACACGGTGACCGACACGACGCTGAACCAGCCGGTGCCGCCGACCCCGGTGCCGGCCGTGCCGCAGCCCTATGTGAGCGGGCAGAACATCACCTTCGACGGCTTGCAGTTCGATATCAAGGGCGATCCGGCCGACCTCGACAACTTCACCGTCGCGCCCAGCACGCGGCAGTCGGTGTTTACCACCGTGACCGACCTGATCGCGGCGTTGCGCGCGCCCGGCGACGGCGCGGCCGGCCAGGCCAGCCTGAACAACAAGCTCAACCAGGCGCACCTGAACATCGACAGCGCCTCCGACAACATGTTGTCGGTCGAATCGGCGGTCGGCTCGCGGCTCAAGGAGCTCGACTACCTCGACAGCTCCGGCGACGACCTCAACTTGCAATACGCCAGCACCTTGTCGGGCTTGCAGGATGTCGACGTGGTCAAGGCGATTTCCTTGTTCACGCAGCAGCAAACCACGCTGGACGCGGCGCAGAAATCGTTCAAGACCTTGTCGGGCTTGTCGCTGTTCAATTACATCAGCTGAGCCCGACGCGGCGGGGCGCGGCCCCCCGCTCAGTAGCCGAGGTCGGCGATCGGCACGGCCAGCGGCGCCGACGGCGGGCGGCCCAGCACGCGGTTGATGGTGCGCCCGAGCACGCGGGTGTCGTTGTCGAAGCCGCCGTGGGTGGGCGCTTCGGTGCGGCCCGGCGCCACCCGCACGCGGTCGCTGACGATCTCGCAGGCGGCGCTGCCGTCGGCCTGCGGCGGCAGCGCCGCCACCCAGGCGCGCCAGGCCCGCACCCGCGGCCAGTCGGCCGCCGTCCAGAGGTCGTCGTCGTGTTCGGTGGCGCCGCGGTAGAGCAGGCGCTGCAGGCCCGCCAGCGGCGTCTTGCGCACCTCCTCGAAGCCCCGGCTCACCAGATACAGCAGCGACTTGCCGTACGGCCCGACCGTGTCGGCGCGCTCGCTCACGTCCGACAGCAGGTGCAGCCAGAAGCGGTCGGCGGCCAGGAAGCCGTCGGCCACGCGCGCCTGGTAGTGGCGCTCGGCAAATTCCAGCGGACAGGCCGGCGCGTACAGCGTCACCGACGCCACCGGCGCGCCGGCGGCGCGCAGCAGGTCGAGCAGGTGGCCGTGGACGAAGGCGCCGGCCGAGTGCCCCACCAGGTGGACGGCGGCGCCGGGATGGGCGCGCAGCAGCGGCGCCAGCGCGGCGGCCAGCAGCGACAGCGCGCCGCCGTCGCCGGCGGCGCGCGCGGCGTTGGCCTTCATGTCGTTCCACGCCCACTTGAGGTCGTGGGCGACGGCCTCGATCAGGCGGTCGCGCGCCTCGCCGACGATGCCGCCGGCCAGGCCCCGCTCCGGCGCCAGGCCGGGGGCGGCGCCGAGCGCGTTCTCCAGCGCGTTGACCAGCGTCTCGCGCACGCCGGTGCGCCAGGTGTAGAACAGCGGGTAGACGCCGTTGGCCAGGAAGTAGGGGCCCATGACGCGGATGCGCTCGATCGCATCGGCCTCCGCGTTCAGGCCGCCGTGGGCGTAGACGACGATCTGCCGCGTGGCCGCGCCGTCGCCGCGCAGCCAGGCGTCGATGTGCTGGTGCGCCACTTGCGCCACCAGGTCGGCCGGGCGGCCGATGTCCGGGCGGCCGATGCGCAGCGCGCCGTTGTTGCCGGCCACCAGCGCGTGCTCGTAGGCTTGCTCGGTGCTCCACGGCCGGGCCGCCGGCGGCGCCGCCGGGGCGGCGGGCGGCGGGCGGTCGGCGCCGGCCAGCGTGGCGCCG
>CAUPRW010000015.1:0-102494 GCA_963513825.1 uncultured Duganella sp. | reverse complement strand
CGGTATCAGGAACGCGTAATGCACCACTTGGCAAAACGGGCAGAAAAAATGGGGATGAAACTGGTCCCCACGGAGTCCTGAAAACAACCATGAAAACAGCCACTTAGAAGGTGTTTCTTAAGAGGCGGAACGCCGTAATCCACCATCGCCGAGCCGGCGCCGGCGTTTTCCGCCGCAGCCGGCGCGGGGATGGCGGATTACGCTGCGCCAATCCGCCCCACGATGTTCGGGTGTTTGCCACGCGCGACGAAAACGCGGACGAAAAAAAATCCTCGGGTACCGAGGATTTCTTATTTCGTTTGATTCAGCGTATTACAGAGGCTGAATGTTCGAAGCTTGCTTGCCCTTAGGACCAGCAGTCACTTCAAAAGAAACACGTTGGTTCTCTTGCAGCGACTTGAAGCCTGCCGACTGAATCGCCGAGAAGTGAGCGAACAGATCTTCGCCGCCTTCGTCCGGGGTGATAAAGCCGAAGCCCTTCGAATCATTGAACCATTTTACGATACCAGTTGCCATTACAATTCCTATTTCAGTTAAGTTGGGCTTGCGCCCGTGATATCGTTTGAGGCAAGAAAGAAATGACAGACTAACTGCACTACTCTTGAATCTAAACGATCCCGCATTATACCCATTTACGAGAGAAAAGCACGTGTCCGCGAAAATAAATGCGAACCGTCGCTTTTTGAGGTGGGAAATCCGGAATTTCCGGGTTTCCCGCCGGAGCCAAAAGCCCCCCGCGCGTGGTGTGTAACTGTCACTATAGACAACTAAATGATAACTGGTTTGATTTACATCAAGCGCACGCCTCAATCGTAAACCGTTGCGCGCGCGTCACGCGCCGCCCAAACCAGAAAGCGTTCGAGCTCGGGCGGCACCGCGTCCCAGCCGGCGCCCGAGGCCATGGTCTCGCGCAGCATCTGCTCGATGCGGCGCGCCTCGCGCCCCAAGGTGCCGAAGCCGAAGGTGCCGGCCGACCCGGCCACGCCATGCAGCAACTCGTGCAGCCGCTGCAGCGACGCCGGTGCCGGCGCCCGCCCGCCGGCGCCCTCGGCGACGCAGGCGGCCAGCGCGGCCGCGATCTTTTCCAGCGTCGCCGGCACGGTCAAGGCGAACTTTTCGTTCAGCGCGGCCAGGCGCGCGCGGAAATCCGGATCGACTGGGGTGGCCATGGCGCGCCTTACTTGGTGCCGAAGATGCGATCGCCGGCGTCGCCCAGGCCCGGCACGATGTAGGCGTGATCGTTGAGGTGCGAGTCGAGCGAGGCGCAGTAGATCTTCACGCCCGGGTGCGACTTCTGGAACACGGCGATGCCCTCCGGCGCGGCCACCAGCGCCAGGAAGATGATCTGCTCGTCGGTCACGCCGCGCGACTTGAGCACGTCGACCGCGTGCACCGCCGAGTTACCGGTGGCGACCATCGGATCGCACAGGATGAAGGTGCGCTCGACCAGATCGGGCAGGCGCACCAGATACTCCACCGGCTGGTGGGTTTCCGGGTCGCGGAACACGCCGATGTGGCCGACGCGCGCCGACGGCACCAGGTTGAGCAGGCCGTCGCTCATGCCGATGCCGGCGCGCAGGATCGGCACGATCGCCAGTTTTTTACCGGCGATGACGGGCGCGTCGATCGTCATCAAAGGCGTTTCGATGGTGCGCGTGGTCAGCGGCAGGTCGCGCGTGATCTCATAGCCCATCAGCAGCGTGATTTCCTTGAGCAGCTCGCGGAAGGTACGGGTCGACGTATCCTTTTCGCGCATGTGGCTCAGTTTATGTTGGATCAGTGGGTGGTCGGTGATGAACAGATTGGGAAAGCGCGGATCTTGTTTCATTGTTTGCTCTTTTTCTTGGACGGGATATGGCGTCATTATACTAGTCCAACACGAGGGCCCGGCCAAGAATCGCGGCGCAATCGACGCCCGCCGGCAGCCGTCCGAACGCGCCGCCGGGCTCGCGCGCCAGGCGCGAGGCGACGAACGCCGACGACACGTACAACGGCGCGTGCCGCAACAGCAGCGCCGCCTGCACGGCCAGCACGACGCGCTCGGCAAGCCGCCGCGCGCCGAATTCGTCGGCCTGCGGCCGCTCCAGGTCCGCCAGCAGCGCCTGCGTGTAGCGGGCGTAGTCGCCGTGGCCGGCGCCCTCCCCCTGCCCGGCCAGCGACAGTTCGGCCGCCAGCGCCTCGCGCGCGGCCGGGCTCTTGACGAACGCCCGCAGCAGGTCGAGGCACATGACGTTGCCCGACCCTTCCCAGATCGAATTGACCGGCAGCTCCCGGTACAGCCGCCCCAGCGGGCCGTCCTCGACATACCCATTGCCGCCGACCACCTCCATCGCCTCGGCGCCGAAGGCCGGGCCGCGCTTGCAAATCCAGTATTTGCCGGCCGGCGTCAGCACCCGCGCCAGCAATTGCTGCGCCGGATCGCCGCCCTCGTCGAAGCAACGCGCCAGGCGCATGGCAAACGCCGTCGCCGCCTCCGATTCGAGCGCCAGGTCGGCCAGCACATTTTGCATCAGCGGCTGTTCGGACAGCGGCCGGCCGAACGCGGCGCGTCCGCGCGCGTGGTGCAGCGCGTGCGTGAGCGCGGCCCGCATCGCGCCCGCGCTGCCGAGCACGCAATCGAGCCTGGTGTGGCTGCCCATCTCCAGTATCGTCGGAATGCCGCGCCCCGGCGCGCCGACCAGCCACGCGTGGGCGCCGGTGAACTCCACCTCCGACGAAGCGTTGGAACGGTTGCCCACCTTGTCCTTGAGCCGCTGCACGCGGATCTGGTTGCGGCTGCCGTCGGGCAGATAGCGCGGCAGGAAAAAACAGGACGGCGCCGCGCCGCCATCGTCGGTTTGCGCCAGGATCAGGTGGGCGTCGCTTTGCGGGGCCGAAAAAAACCACTTGTGGCCGACGATGCGGTAGACCTTCCCGCCCTCGTCGCCAAACAGCGCGCGCGCCTCGTCTGCCGGCACCGGCGTGGCGCGCGTGGTGTTGGCGCGCACGTCGGAGCCGCCCTGCTTCTCGGTCATGCCCATGCCGATCAGGGCGCCGCGTTTTTGCTCGACCGGCAGCGAGCGCGGATCGTATTGCATCGACAGGATCTTGGGCAACCACTTCGCCGCGATCGCCGGCGCCTGGCGCAACGCCGGCACCGACGCGTAAGTCATCGTCACCGGGCATTGGGAGCCGTTCTCCACCTGCCCGAACATCAGGTAGCGCGCCGCCCGCAGCACCTGCGCGCCGGCGCCGCCCAGCCACGGCGAGGCGTGGGCGCCGTGCTCGATCAATAACGTCATCAGCGCGTGCCAGGCCGGGTGGAACTCCACCTCGTCGATGCGGTTGCCGCGGCCGTCGAAGTTGTGCAAGGTCGGCCCGTGCCGGTTGGCCAGGCGCGCCAGCTCGAGCGTGTCGGCGCCCCCGAGCAGCCTGCCCAGCGCGAGCAACCCTTCGACGGACGCCGCCCCGGGCGCCAGGCCGGCTTCGCGCAGCACCGCCTCGCGCAGCGCCGGATCGGCAGCGAACAGATTGAAATTGGCCAGCGGCGCGACGGTATTGCGCACTTCGTGGGTGTCAAAAGCGTTCACGATCGGTCTCCGTTGTGGGGCGGATTGGCAGGCGGCGCGCAATCGGCCATGCGCCGCCGGCGCCGCAATGTGCGCCGGCGATGAGCGCTGGCGGGCCGGTGCCGCAGCCAGACTAGCGCAAACAAAAGGCCGAATCAAGCGCGCGCCGGCGTGCCCGGCTAGCCCGTCCGGCAATCTTGCAGCACGTTTTTAGAGGTTTCTCAATAGAAATAGATGAAACGTGGGAAAATGTTGTCCATTTTCATGTGAATTCCCGCTCATCAATGATACATTTCGTTCTGGTTTTGCAAGATAAGTGCAATCCAATTGTTACATGAACAACTTGAAAGTGTTGAACCCCGCGATGCCTGCCACCCACCCAACACCGCCTCCGCACGATTTGCGGCACGAACTGGATCACCTCATGGAAGAGGCCGGAGATGTCGTTTTCCGCCTCAACCAGCTCGGTGAAATCCTGTTCGCCAGCGCCCGCGCGACGGCGCTGGCCGCCCAGGCGGCGCCCCTGGCCGGCACCATGCTGACCAGGCTGGTGAACGATGCCGACCGGGCGCCGCTGGCGGGCGCGCTGGCCGAGGTGGCCGAAGCGGCCGACGGGCGCGCGCCGCGCCTGCTCGAAGTACGCATCAAAACGGCCGACGCGGAAGTCTGGCACGAGCTGCGCATTTCCCGCCACGCCGCGCCGCGGGAGCCGGTCGCGCTGCTCGTCGTCGGCCGCGACATGTCGATCCAGCACGCCACCGAGGAACGGCTGCGCCACATGGCCACGCACGACGCGCTCACCGAACTGCCCAACCGGCTGCTGCTGTCGGACCGCATGCGCATGGTCATCGCCAACGCCCGCCGCTCCGGCCAGGGCTTCGCCGTCGCCACCATCGGCATCGACGGTTTCAAAAAGGTCAACGACGGCCTCGGCCACCCGATCGGCGACGCCATGCTGCGCATGGCCGCCGCCCGGCTGCGCAAAACCCTGCGCGACAGCGACACCCTGGCCCGCGTCGGCGGCGACGAATTCGTCGCCGTGCTGCCCGGCACGGCCACCGAGGCGCAGATCAAACTGGTCACCGGGCGCCTGATCGCCACCTTGCAGTCGCCGTTCGAGATCGACGGCCACACGATCTACGTCGGCGCCTCGGTCGGCGTGGCGGTCTACCCGACCCACGCCGAGGACGAGGTGCGCCTGGTCGCGCTGGCCGACGCCGCCATGTCGCGCGCCAAGGAAACCGGCAAGGCGCGCTGCGTCATCTACAGCGCGGCAGACGCCGGCCCCAGCACGCACGACATCTCGCTCGAAGCGGCCATGTTCCAGGCCGTGCGCGAGGGCGAGTTCCTGCTCTACTACCAGCCCATCGTCGACGCCAGGACGCGCGAGATCCAGGGTTTCGAGACGCTGATGCGCTGGAAGCACCCGACGCTGGGCATGGTGCCGCCGGCGCGCTTCATCCCCATCGCCGAGACCAACGGCTTGATCAACCTGCTCGGCGCCTGGGCGCTCAAGGCGGCCTGCGTGCAGCTCAAGCAATTCGAGGAGGTGGCCAAACGGCCGCTCTACATCTCTGTTAATATCAGCCCACGGCAATTTCGCAATGATAAGTTTCTCGACGTACTGGACGACGCGATCGCGTTCTCGGGCCTGCTGGGTGAGCAATTGGTATTAGAAATCACAGAAGGCACATTGATGATCGATCCGGCGCACGCCGAGTCGATCCTGTCGAAGATGGCCGAACGCCGCGCCCGCATCGCCATCGACGATTTCGGCACCGGCTATTCGTCGCTGGCCTACCTCAAGCGCTTCCCGATCTCGGTGCTCAAGATCGACCGCGCCTTCATCCGCGACCTGCCCGCCTCGCAAAAGGACGGCGCCATCTGCAACGCCGTGCTGGACCTGGCCAAGCACCTCGATTTGTCGGTGGTGGCCGAGGGCGTCGAAACCGAGGAGCAGCTGCACTTCCTCCAGCAGCGCGGCTGCCAGTACATCCAGGGCTACCTGACCGGCAAGCCGATGGCCGCCAACGTCGCCATGGCCGCGCTCAAGGACAGCATCCACGCCAAGCTGGTGCCGGCCGAGCTGCGCCGGGCCCAGCTCCAGGCGCAACACCAGGTGCAACAATGACCGACGGCTTCAAAGCCAGCACGCCGCTGGGCGACAAAACGCTCGCCGCGCTATGGGACTGCACCCGCCGCCGCGGCGACATGCCCGGCTTCGCCAAGGCCATCACCGCCATCCTGGGCGTCATGCGCGGCGAGGACGAGCAGGAATTCAACATGACGCGCACCGTGCTGTCGGACCCCGTGCTCACGCAAAAGGTGCTGCGCCTGGCCAACAGCGGCATGTACTCGGCCTTCGGCCAGCACGTCAACACCGTCTCGAAGGCGGTGCTGGTGCTGGGCACCGAGGCGATCGGCCACCTGGCGCTCGGCCTCAAGCTGGTCGAGGAACTGGGCGCCGGCGCCGGCGACACCACCGCCGCCCACATTGAAATGGAAAAGGCCGTGCTGGCCGGCATCGTCGCCCGGCAGATCGCCTACACGGCCGAGAGCCAGCACGGCGAGGCGGCCGTGGTGTGCGCCATGCTGCACACGCTGGGGCGCATGATGCTCACCTTCTACATGCCGGAGCGCTGGCACGAGCTGCAGCGCCTGGCCGACCACGACGGTGTCGGCGTCGACGCCGTCGCCCCGGCGACGCTGGGCCTGAGCATGGAGGAGATCGGCCACGCCGCCGCCCTGCACTGGGGCCTGCCCGCCAGCCTGGTCAACGGCATGCGCAAGCTGGCGCCGAGCGACGACGACGCCGTCGTCAGCGGCGCCGACTGGATCGCCGGCCTGTCGACGATGTCGGCCCTGTGCGCCGAATCGCTGTGGCACGACGACCCGGCCGGCGCCGAGATCGTGCGCCAGCTGACCGAAAGCTACTCGGTGATGCTCGGCGTGGCGCCGGCCAACCTGATGCACGCCATCGAGCAGGCCAAGGTGGTGGCCGCCAACGACCTGACCATCGCGCCGTTGTCGCGCCCGGCCGAGCGGCGCGCCAAGGCGCTGGCCAAGACGCGCCAGCGCGCCGCCGGCAACAAGATCCTGCTCAGCGGCCTGTCCGACATGCGCGACATGCTCGACACCGCCAACCCGGGCCAGATGGTGCAGATCGCGCTCGAGACGGTCTACAAGGGCCTGGACTTCTCGCGCGCGGTGGCCTTCGTGCGCAACCGCAAGGAGAACCACTACGCGGCCAAGATCAGCTTTGGCGACGGCACCAAGGAGTTGCTGGCGGCGCTGACGTTCGACGACGCCTACGAGCCGAACGTGTTCCACGCCGCGCTCAACAGCGACCGCGTGATCTTCATCGAAAACGCGCGCGACGCCAAGTTCGCCGCCAAGCTGCCGCTGTGGTGGAAAGGCTCGCTGGCCGAGGCGCGCAGTTTCGTCATCCTGCCGTTGTCGGCCAACGGCCAGCCGGCCGGCTTCCTGTACGGCGACTGGGACGACTCGTTCCCGCCGATCCAGCTCAGCCAGACCGAATTCTCGCTGCTCAACGACCTGCGCCTGCTGGTGGTGCGCGCGGTCGAGCGCCGCCACGCCCAGGAAATCGTCGGCAGCCGGGTCACGTAGATCACGTAGATCACGTAGGGCGGACTATCGCAGCGTAATCGGCCGTGCAAGCGCCGCCGCGAGCGCCCGCACGGCCCAATCACCCCGCCCCAATCGCCCCCGAGCGCTGCCACCTGAACGACAGCAGCGCCGCCACCGCCGACAAAAACGCCAGCACGGCCGCCACGTAATACACCGATTCCGGCCCCGCGCGCTGCCACCACTGCGCCAAAAACAGTCCCCCCAGCGAACCGCCGACGCCGTACGAAATACTCATATACAGCGCCTGCCCGCGCGCCTGCAGCGGCCCGGAAAACCAGCGCTGCAACGTCATCACCGAAGCCGAATGATGCAGCGCGAAGGTGGCCGCGTGCAGCAGCTGCGCCACGATCAGCATCCACAGCAGATCGGTGCCGGCGCCGATCATCACGAAGCGCGCCACCGCCACGCCCAGCGCCAGATACATCATGCGCATCGCGCCCCAGCGCCGCAGCAGCGACGACTGGAAATAGAACAGCAACACCTCGGCCGCCACCCCCAGCGACCACATGGCGCCGATCACCGTCTTGGAATAGCCGTGCCGCTCGAGATAGAGCGAATAAAAGGTATAGAGCGACGTATGGGCCGCCACCATCAACGCGGTCGACGTGAAGAACGCCAGCACCTCGCGCCGGCGGAGCAGCGTCAACAACGGCAACGGCGCCTCCTTGTGCGTGCGGCGCGGCACGTCGCGCAGGCGGAAGGCGGCGCCGATGGTCAGCACCAGCAGCGCGGCGGCCACCCACGGCAAGGCCGCGATGCCGTGATGGTCGAGCGCATAGGCGGCCAGCGTCACGGCGACGATGAAGCCGATCGAACCCCACAAGCGGATGCGGCCGTAAAAGGTCAGGTCGCCGCGCATCTCCGAGAGCATCAGCGCCTCGCAGATCGGCGCCTGGCCGCTGGTGAAGAGATTCAACAGGATCATCGCCAGCATGAAGTGGGCGAAGGTGGAACCGAAGAAGAAGCCGGAAAACGCCGCCAGCGCGGCAAAGCCGGCCAGCCGCAGCACCAGCACGCGCCGGTCGTAATGGTCGGCGACGTGGCCCCAGACGTTGGGACCGATGATGCGCAACACCTGGATCATCGACATGAGCACGCCGATCTGCGCGACCGTCATGCCCTTGTCGGCGAAATACAACGTCGCGTAGGTGCTCCAGGTGCCGGCGTGCGCGTAGTAGCAGAACAGGAACAGGGCGAAGCCGAGCGCCTGCGCCGGATACCGCGCCGGCGCCACTTACAGCGTGATGTCGGGGGTGGAGACCTTGACGTCGCCGCACTGGGCGCGATGCATCAGCGCGTGGTCGATCAGCACCAGGGCCAGCATGGCCTCGGCGATCGGCGTGGCGCGGATGCCCACGCACGGGTCGTGCCGCCCGAACGTCTCGACCACCACCGGCCGGCCGTCCTTGTCGATCGAGTCGCGCGGCGAACGAATGGACGAGGTCGGTTTGATGGCGATCGACACCGTGATGTCCTGCCCCGTCGAAATGCCGCCCAGCACGCCGCCGGCGTTGTTGCCGATGAAGCCCTGCGGCGTGAGCGAGTCGCCGTGCTCGGTGCCCTTTTGCACCACCGACTTGAAGCCGGCGCCGATTTCGACGCCCTTGACGGCGTTGATGCCCATCATCGCGTAGGCGATGTCGGCGTCGAGCTTGTCGTAGATCGGCTGGCCCAGGCCCACCGGCACATTGCGCGCGATGACGTCGATGCGCGCGCCGATCGAGTCGCCGGCCTTGCGCAGCTCGTCCATGGTCGCCTCCATGCGGGCGATCAGGTCGGCGTCGCCGCTGGCGGCGAAGAACGGGTTGGCGTGCACGTGCGACCAGTCCTGGAACGGCACGGCGATGTCGCCCAGCTGGCTCATGCAGCCGAGGAATTCCGTGCCGTACTGCTGTTTGAGCCACTTCTTGGCCACCGCCGCCGCGCCCACCACGGGCGCCGTCAGGCGCGCCGACGAGCGCCCGCCGCCGCGCGGATCGCGCACGCCGTACTTGTGCCAGTAGGTGTAGTCGGCGTGGCCGGGGCGGAAACTGTCGACGATGTTGCCGTAATCCTTGCTGCGCTGGTCCTCGTTGCGGATCAGCAGCGCGATCGGCGTGCCGGTGGTCACGCCCTGGTACACGCCGGAGAGGATCTCGACCGTGTCCGGTTCCTTGCGCTGGGTGACGTGGCGCGACGTGCCCGGCTTGCGGCGGTCCAGTTCCGGCTGGATGTCGGACTCCGACAACGGCAACCCCGGTGGGCAGCCATCGATCACGCAGCCGATCGCCGGACCGTGCGACTCACCAAAAGTAGTTACAGAAAACAATTTGCCAAATGTATTGCCGGACATAGGAAGAGAATCTTCGGAAAAAGGTGGAAAGTTCCTCATTCTACCAGCCCGGCCGCGCCCGGCGTCCGCGCCGATAATAATTTCCCAATTGCAAGAGTTGCTGGGTAAAATGGCGACGTGTGTGACGGGGAACCGACAACCCGTGGGGCGCGCCGCGCAAGTTGCCCACGTGAATGCATCGGACCACCCAAATCCGCGTTCTTTTTGATAATCCGCTATATACTTGATTGCAAGAACACCGAGACATCCTGGAGAAGCGACACATGCCCCCACCGATCACGCCCCTGGAGCCGTCCGCGGCCATGGATGATCAAGACGATCTGGTATTCTTGGAAGAACACCCGGCCGCGTCCGACAACCCGGGCGCGCGCAAGGTCTGGCGCGTCATGATCATCGA
Source organism: uncultured Duganella sp. (assembly GCA_963513825.1). Classification (GTDB taxonomy): domain Bacteria; phylum Pseudomonadota; class Gammaproteobacteria; order Burkholderiales; family Burkholderiaceae_D; genus Rugamonas. The sequence goes on along the minus strand of CAUPRW010000015.1, from coordinate 92,569 downwards.
CGACGACGAGGACGTGCACTCGACCACCACCTTCGCGCTGGGCAACCTCGACATGCAGCAGCGCCCGCTCGAATTCGTCCACGCGTATTCGGCCGCCGAGGCGCGCGAGCTGCTCGCGCGCGAGCACGAGATCGCCGTCATCCTGCTCGACGTGGTCATGGAGCAGGACGACGCCGGCCTGCACCTGGTGCGCTACATCCGCGAAACGCTGAAACTGGCCGACGTGCGCATCATCCTGCGCACCGGCCAGCCCGGCTACGCGCCCGAGATCGACGCCATCCGCGACTTCGACATCAACGACTACAAGACCAAGTCCGAGCTCACCCGCATCAAGCTGTTCACCACGGTGACGTCGGCCATCCGCTCGTACGAGCAGATCCGCAAGATCAACGACAGCCGGCGCGGCCTCAACCAGATCGTCCGCGCCAGCACCGAGCTCATGACGCTGCACGGCGTGCGCGACTTCGCCGCCGGCGTGCTGGCGCAGCTGGCCGAACTGCTGGGCCAGGACAGCGGCGCCGTGCTGTGCGTCAAGGAATGCCTCGGCGAGGGCCTCGGCTGCCACGAACTGCACACCATGGCCGCCCGCGGCGCCCACGGCCAGCTCGACAACACCGAACTGACCGCCGACGCCGATCCGCGCGTGCACGCGGCCATGGAGCTGGCGCTGGCGCAGCGCCGCAACATCTACGGCGGGGACGCCATCACGCTGTTCTTCGCCGGCAAGGCCAGCCGCGACTTCGTCGCCTTCATCGACCTCTCCGGCGCGCCGTGCGACTTCAACGAGCGCCTGCTCGACGTTTTCTGCGGCAACGTCGCCGTCGGCTTCGACAATGTCGAACTGCTCTCGCACCTGCACCACGCCGCCTTCTACGACCAGCTCTCCAAACTGCCCAACCGCACCCGCCTGGTCGAGATCCTCGACGCCACCATCGCCGACCCGGCGCACGCCGACACCACGCTCTCGCTGGTCGACCTCGACCACTTCGCCGAGACCAACGACGCGCTCGGCCACCAGTTCGGCGACATGCTGCTCGTGGCCGTGGCCGGCCGGCTGCAATCGGAGCTGGGCGGCCAGCTGACCGTGGCGCGCATCGGCGGCGACATCTTCTGCCTGGTGGGCGACTCCGAGCAAGTCAATCCGGGCAAGATCCTGGCCTTGTTCCAGCGCCCGTTCAGCATCGACGGCCAAGACGTGCAATTGTCGGCCACGCTCGGGCTGGTGCGCCTTGCCGAGCACGAAGGCAGCGGCGCCGACGCCCTCAAGGACGCCGACATCGCCCTCAAGCGCGCCAAGTCGCAGCAGCGCGCCGGCCACTTCTACTTCTCGCGCAGCATGGGCGTCGAAATCCGCGAGCGCGTGCGCATGATGCACGCGCTGCGCACCGCCTTCGGCCAGAACCAGCTGTTCGTCGTCTACCAGCCGCAGATCGACCTGGCCACGCGGCGGCCGGTGGGCGCCGAGGCGCTGCTGCGCTGGCAGACGCCGGACGGCAAGTTCATCTCGCCGGACCGCTTCATTCCGATCGCCGAGTATTCCGGGCTGATCATCGACCTGGGCGAATGGGTCATGCGCACGGCCTGCCGCGAGCTCGTCGCGCTGCGCCAGGCCGGGCACACCGACTTCATGATGTCGATCAACGTCTCGCAGGTGCAGTTCCGCCATCCGCTATTCCTCGACATGCTGCGCCGCGCGCTCGAGGACACGGGGGCGCCGCCGCGCTACGTCGAGCTCGAGATCACCGAATCGATGGCGATGGAAGAGCCGGACATGCTGATCAAGATGCTGGGCCAGATCAAGCAAACGGGGGTGAGCATCGCCATCGACGATTTCGGCACCGGCTTCTCGTCGCTGTCGTATTTGCAGCGGCTGCAGATCGACCGCCTCAAGATCGACCGCGCCTTCGTCACCGAGATCACCGGCTCGGCGCGCGGCAGCAGCATCGCCGAAATGGTGATCCAGCTGGGGCGCAACCTCGGATTGTCGGTCATCGCCGAGGGCGTCGAGGACGAGCGCCAGGCGCAGATCCTGCAGGCGCTCGGCTGCCCGCTGGCGCAGGGCTTCCTGTTCGCGCGGCCGATGACGGCCACCGCGCTGGACGGCTGGCTCAGCGACGACGCCCTCGCCGGCGCCGCCTGACAACGCCCGCTCGACCACGTAGGCCACGTAGGGCGGATTAGCGCAGCGTAATCCGCCGCGCACGCGCCGCCGCCGGCCCAAGCCGGGTCACAGGCCCAGGACCAACCGCGCCACTCCCCCGGCAAAAAAAAACCACCGGCGCAACCCGGTGGCTTTTTCCAGCGCGCGGTACGCCGCCTCAATCCGGATGCTGATCGGCCGTCTCCGCCGGCCAATCGCGGATATACGCCTTGAGCATGCGGTTCTCGAAGCTTTGCGCCTCCAGCACCGCCCGCGCGACGTCGTAGAACGAAATCACGCCGAGGATGGTCTTGGCATTCATCACCGGCAGATAGCGCGCATGCTTTTCCAGCATGATGCGGCGCACCTCGTTGACCTCGGTGTCCGGCGTGACCGTGATCGGATGGTCGTCCATGTGCTTGCGCACCGTGCCGGCGCCGACCGTGCCGGCGTTGTCGTGCACCGCCCGCAGCACTTCGCGGAACGTCAGCATGCCGACCAGGTCGCCGAACTCCATGACGACCAGCGAGCCGATGTCCTTCTCAGCCATCGTATTGGCGGCGTCCACCAAAGGCTGATCAGGAGAGATGGTGTAAAGGATGCTGCCTTTAACCTGAAGAATTTCGGAGACTTTCATTTTGGCCGTCCTGTCCGCTGAGATATAGGCTGTGTGAATGGGAGTTGTAGTTGTTCTAGCCTTATAGCGAATGTAGCCTATGCCCGGCAAAAAATCCAGCGCTCCGCATAGGCAAATCACAACATTCTTGCCAGCATGACCGCTAGCGGCAGTCCAGCGGCCCGAAGTGCTCGGCCAGCGTCTTGCCCAGGCCCGTCTCGACGGCGTTCTCCACCTCGCGCGCCAGGCTGGCCGCCTCGCGCGCGGCCTGCCGGTCGCGCTCGTCGTCGCCATCGGCCACCACGCCGGCGTTGACGGCCATGCCGCCGAACACGAACAGGCGGTAGACCTCGGCCAGCGTCAGCTTTTCCACATTGGCCAGCAGCACCCAATGGTCCGAACCGTCGCTCACGCGCTTGCCCCACTGCACGCGCGGCGGCGCCTCGACCTTGACCCGCCCGACCCAGCCCTCCGCCATCATTTTTTCCAGCAGGTTGTCCATCTCGTCAAAGCCCAGGCGGGTGCGCTGGCGGATCGCGCCGGCGCCCACCAGCGCCGTGTCGCCGCATTTGCAGGCCACGTACAGCACCTTGATGATGGCCATGGCGTCGACGAACTCGCCGCCCGGCTGCGCCTCGTGCCACCAGCGCTCGTATTTGACCACCGGCAGGGCCGCCACCAGCAGCGCGCCGATCAGCGTGATCACCCACGACACGTAGACCCACAACAGGAACAGCGGCAGCGCCGCCAGCGCACCGTAGATCTTCGAATAGGTGGGGAACTGGGTGATGAAGATGGCGAAGCCGCGCTTGGCCAGCTCGAACGCCAGGCCGGCCACCAGCCCGCCCCAGGCCGCGTCGTGCCAGTCGACGTCGCGGTTCGGCACGGCCAGGTACAGCAGCGTGAAGCCGGCCGTCGTCAGCGACACCGACGCCACCGTGTAGATGATGGCGCCGACGAAGGGCACCTTGTCGAACAAATCGACGGTGGCCATGAACACCTGCGACGACAAGGTCAGCGACACGCCGATCAGCAGCGGCCCGAGCGTGATGATGGCCCAGTACACCAGGATGCGGCGCGTCCAGCTGCGCTCCCCGCGCACGCGCCAGATGCGGTTGAACACGCGCTCGATCAGGTTCATCATCGCGATCGACGTGAAGATCAGCGCCACCGCGCCCACCGCCGACAGCCGCGTGGCCTTGGAGGCGAACATGGTCAGGTAATTGAGGATGGTCGACGAAATCGACTTGGGCATCACGCTCTGGACGAAATACGCCTCCAGCGAGCTGCGATAGGTATTAAACAGCGGGAAGGTGGTGAAGATCGCCAGCGCGATGGTCAGCAGCGGCACCAGCGCGAACACGGTGGTAAACGTCAGGCTGCCGGCCACCTGCGGCAGGCTCTCCTCGCGCAGGCGGCGATGGGCGAACAACACCAGGTCGCGCACCTCGGGCCAGGACAGCGAGCGCATGGTCTCGATGCCGCCACGGCAGCTGCGGAACACGTAAAGAAAAAACGGATGAATATATTTTGCGTACATGAGCGATAATCGGATTACAAGACTGGCAGTGTTGCCCCCAGCGAAAGCGCCCTATAATACCGCCGATGAACCAACCTAATCTGATTATTCTTGTATTGTTCTACTCCCGCCATGGCGCCACCCGCAAATTGGCGGAGTTGATCGCGCAAGGCATCGAGGGCGTGCCCGGCTGCGACGCGCGCCTGCGCACGGTTCCGGCGGTCTCGACCGTGGCCGAGGCCACCGCGTCCGAGGTGCCGGCCGACGGCGCGCCCTACGTCGAGCTCGACGACCTGCGCGACTGCGCCGGCATCGCCGTCGGCTCGCCCACCCGCTTCGGCAACATGGCCGCCGCCATGAAGTATTTCTGGGACGGCACCGCCACCGAATGGCTGGCCGGCACGCTGGCGGGCAAGCCGGCCTGCGTGTTCACCTCCACCGGCAGCCTGCACGGCGGCCAGGAATCGACGCTGCTGTCGATGATGATACCGTTGTTTCACCACGGCCTGATGGTGCTCGGCCTGCCCTACACCAATGCGGAACTGATGACCACCGCCAGCGGCGGCACGCCCTATGGCGCCAGCCACTGGTCCGGACTCGATGGCAAGAAGACCATCACCGAAGACGAAAAACGCCTGGCGCTGGCGCTGGGCCGGCGCCTGGCTGAAACAGCCGTCAAGCTGCGCGCGGCCGCATAATCGGGGCGGCGTAACGTCGGCTGCCAAACCGCAGCCACAAAGGGGAGCCAAAATGCAAAGCACGATGCACAAATATTTTCACTGGGGCGCCATCGGCAGCCTCGGACTGTTGATCGTCTGGTGCGTGCTGTGGGAGATGGTGCTCGCGCCGCTCAAGCCGGGCGGCTCGTGGCTGGTGCTCAAGGCCGCGCCGCTGCTGCTGCCGCTGTACGGCGTGTGGAAGCGCGACATCTACACCCTGCAGTGGACCTCGATGATGATACTGCTGTACTTCACCGAGGGCGTGGTGCGCGGCTGGAGCGACAAGGACGAGCTGTCCTCGCGCCTGGCCTGGGGCGAGGCGGCCATCGTCTGCGTCTACTTCGTCTGCGCGGTGATGTACCTGCGGCCGTATAAAAAGGCCGCCAAGAAGCTGTCGAAGGAATTGCTCGACAAGGTAAAGGGCAGCACCGTCAAATGAAGCATGCCTTGCCTGAATTCCTGGCGCACTGCCGCGCCCTGCTGGGCGAGGCCTATGTGCTCGACGCCGACGCCGACATGGCGCCCTTCCTCACCGACTGGCGCGGGCGTTTCACCGGCAAGGCCGCCGCCGTGCTGCGTCCCGGCTCGGTGGAACAGGTGGCGGCGCTGGTCAAGGCCTGCGCGCGCTGGCGCGTGCCGCTGGTGCCGCAGGGCGGCAACACCGGCCTGGTGTTGGGCAGCGTGCCGGACGCCAGCGGCAGCGCCGTCGTGCTCTCGCTCGCGCGCCTGAACGCCATCCGCCAGATCGACGCCGTCAACCGCACCATGACCGTCGATGCCGGCTGCATCCTGCAACAGGCGCAGGAGGCGGCGGCCGCCGAGGGCTGCCTGTTCCCGCTGTCGCTGGCGGCCGAGGGCAGCTGCACCATCGGCGGCAACCTGTCGACCAACGCCGGCGGCACGGCCGTTCTCCGCTACGGCAACACGCGCGAACTGTGCCTCGGGCTGGAGGTGGTCACGGCGCAAGGCGAGATCTGGAGCGGCTTGCGCGGCCTGCGCAAGGACAACACCGGCTACGACCTGCGCGACCTGTTCATCGGCGCCGAAGGCACGCTGGGCATCATCACCGGCGCGGTGCTCAAACTGTACCCGCAGCCCAAGGCCGGCATCACCGCGCTGGCCGCGCTGCCCTCGCCCGCCCACGCATTGCGCCTGCTGGTGCTGATGCAGGACCATTGCGGCGCCAGCCTGACCGGCTTCGAGCTGATGTCGCGCTACTGCCTCGAGCTGGTCGCGCAACAGTTCCCGCAGCTGCCCAAGCCCTTCGCCGGCGCCCATCCGCAATACGTGCTGCTGGAGTTGTCGAGCAGCGAATCGGAGCGGCACGCGGTCGACCTGCTCGAGCGCGCGATCGGCGCGGCGCTCGAAGGCGGCATCGTCACCGACGCCGTCGTCGCCACGTCGGCGGCGCAGTCGGCCGGCCTGTGGCGGCTGCGCGAACATATCCCGCTGGCGCAGGCCAAGGCCGGCAAGAACATCAAGCACGACATCTCGCTGCCGGTCTCGCGCATCGCCGAATTCATCGACGTCACCGCGCCGCGGCTGCAGGCGGCCTTCCCCGGCTGCCAGCTGGTGTGCTTCGGCCACCTCGGCGACGGCAACCTGCACTTCAACGTCGCGCCGCCGCAAGGCGTCTCCAACGAAGACTTCCTCGCCAACCAGGACAAGGTGAACCGGGTGGTGCACGACAGCGTGGTTGCCTTCGGTGGCTCGATCTCGGCCGAACACGGCATCGGCGCCCTTAAGCGCGACGAGCTGGCGCGCTACAAATCGGCCGTGGAGCTCAACATGATGCGGGCCATCAAAGCGGCGCTGGACCCGCTGGGCATCATGAATCCCGGTAAAATCCTGTGAGCGGGACCGGCGGCCCCGCGCCCCAAAGCGAGGCCGCATCCATGCGCCGGCTGTCGCGCTGGCTGCTGCTCGGCGAGTGGCGCGCGCACCCGGTGCGCGCGCTGGTGGCCATCGCCGCCATCGCCGTCGGCATCTCGCTCGGCTTCGCCATCCACCTGATCAACGCCGCCGCCTTCAACGAGTTCTCGTCGGCGATCAAGGGGCTGTCGGGCGTGGCCGACGTGCAGGTGCGCGGCACCGAGCCGGCCTTCGACGAGGCGATCTACCCGATGCTGGCGCAACGCGACGGCGTCGCCGTGGCCTCGCCGGTGCTGGAACTGGACGCCTCCGTCCCCGGCCAGAAGACGGCGCTCAAAATCATCGGCCTCGATCCCTTCCGCGCCGGCTTCGTCGCGCCCGACCTGCTGGGCGTGCCGGCCGACGGCAACGTTGTCGACACGCTGGCCGACGACACCATTTTCCTCTCCCCGGCGGCGCAACAGTGGCTCGGCACCGCCGCCGGCCGCACGCTCGCGCTGCAAGTGGGCGTCGACCAGCTGCGCCTGCGCGTGGCCGGCCCGCTGCAAAGCGCGCGCGCGGGCCAGCGCGTCGGCGTCATGGACATCGGCGCGGCGCAATGGCGCTTCGATAAACTGGGCCAGTTGTCCCGCATCGACCTCAAGCTGCGGGACGGCGTCAACCGCGACGCCTTCAAGGCGCAGCTGGAGCGGGAGCTGCAACGCGATTACCCCGGCCGCTTCCGCGTCAACCAGCCCAACGACGAGGAACAGAACAGCCGCAACGAAGGCATGAGCCGCGCCTACCGCGTCAACCTGACGGTGCTGGCGCTGGTCGCCCTGTTCACCGGCGCCTTCCTGGTGTTTTCCACCCAGGCGCTGTCGGTGATACGGCGGCGCAGCCAGTTCGCGCTGCTGCGCGTGCTGGGCATGGACCGCCGCCACCTGCTGCGCCAGATCCTGCTCGAAGGCTTGAGCCTGGGCGTGGCCGGATCGGCCATCGGCATCGCCGCCGGCTACGGCCTGGCCGCCGCCGCGCTGCATTTCATGGGCGCCGACCTGGGAGCGGGCTTCTTCTCCGGCGTGCAGCCGAGCGTGCATTTCACGCCGGTGGCGGCCGGCGTCTACTTCGCGCTGGGCGTGGGCGTGTCGCTGCTCGGCTGCGCCGCCCCGGCCTTCGACGCCGCCCGCGCCAAGCCGGCCGTCGCGCTCAAATCCGGTAGCGAGGATGCATCGCTGGCGCGCCTGTCGACGGCCTGGCCGGCACTCGCCTGCATCGCCATGGCCGCGCTGCTGTCGCAGGCGCCGCCCGTGTTCGAATTGCCGCTGTTCGGCTACCTGTCGATCGCGCTGCTGTTGATCGGCACCATCGCGCTGATGCCGCGCCTGGCCGCCATCGTGTTCCGCGCCGCGCACCGGCGCTGGAGCGCGGCCAGCGCCGGCCGTCCCGGCGCCTCGCCGGTGTTGACGCTGACCCTGGCGCGGCTGGCCAACGCGTCGAGCCAGGCCGGCATCGCGCTCGGCGGCGTGCTGTCGAGCTTTAGCCTGATGGTGGCGATGGCGATCATGGTCGCGAGCTTCCGCGTATCGCTCGACGACTGGCTGCGGCAGGTGCTGCCGGCCGATATCTACGTCAGCACCGTCGGCGGCGGCACCACGGCCGGCCTGCGACCGCCGCAACAGGCGGCCATCGCCGCGCTGCCCGGCGTGCTGCGGGCCGACTTCCTGCGCGTGCGCGCCATCTCGCTGGCGCCCGGCCGGCCGCCGGTGGCGCTATTGGCCAGCAACGTCGACGCGCAAGACCCGGCCAAGTCGTTGGCCATCGTCGGCACGGCGGTGGCGCCATCGCCCGGCGGGCCGCCGCCCGTGTGGGTGTCGGAGGCGATGGTCGACCTGTACGACATGGCGCCGGGCCGGCGCATCGACATCCCCCTCAACGGCAAGCCGCACGCGTTCCAGGTGGCCGGCGTGTGGCGCGACTACGCGCGCCCGACCGGCTCGATCCAGATGCGGCTGGCCGACTACCGCGCCATCACCGGCGACCAACTGGCCGGCAACGCCGCGCTGTGGCTGGCGCCGGGCGCCAAGGCTGCGGACGTCGAACAAGCGCTCAGACGGCTGCCGTTCGCCGCCGCGCTCGAGACCAGCGCGCCGTCGACGATCCGCGACATGAGCATGAAGGTGTTCGACCGCAGCTTCGCCATCACCTATCTGCTGGAGGCGATCGCCATCGTCATCGGCCTGTTCGGGGTGGCGGCCACGTTCTCGGCGCAGACGCTGGCGCGCTCCAAGGAGTTCGGCATGCTGCGCCACGTCGGCGTCACGCGCGGACAAATCCTGTCGATCCTGGCCATCGAGGGCGGCGCGCTCACGGGCCTCGGCATCGCCACCGGCTTCGCGTTGGGCTGGATCATCAGCCTGATACTGGTTTTCGTGGTCAACCCGCAGTCCTTCCACTGGACCATGCAGCTGCATTTGCCTTGGCCGCTGCTGGCCGCCGTCGCCGCGCTGCTGCTGGCAGCCGCCGCGCTGACGGCGCTGCTGGCCGGGCGCCAGTCGCTGTCGGGCGGACCGATACGCGCCGTCAGGGAGGATTGGTAATGCGTTCATTGCTTGTGCTGTTGATGCTGCTGTGCGGCCTGTCCTCGCGGGCGGCCGCGCCGGAATACGCGTCCGTCGCGCCGCTGGCGCCGGGCGCCGCGCTGCGCTTCCCGGCCGACTATGGCGCCCATCCCGATTACCGCACCGAATGGTGGTACGTCACCGGCTGGCTCAAGACGGACGACGGCAAGCCGCTCGGCTTCCAGGTCACCTTTTTCCGCAGCGGCAGCGACCATGACCGCGCCAACCCGAGCAAGTTCGCACCCAAGCAGCTGATCATCGCCCATGCCGCCGTGTCCGACCCGGCCAACGGCAAGCTGCTGCACGACGAGCGCAGCGCGCGCGAGGGCTTCGGCATCGCCTACGCCAAGGTCGGCGACACCGAGGTCAAACTCGACGACTGGCGCATGACGCGCAAGGCCGATGGCGGCTACGCCATCGACGTCGACGCCGCCAGCTTCGCGCTCAAGCTGTCGCTGGCGCCGTCGCAGCCGGCGCTGTTGCAGGGCGAGCGTGGCTACTCGCGCAAGGGCCCCGGCGCCGGCCAGGCCAGTTACTACTACAGCGAGCCGCAGCTGGCCACCAGCGGCACCGTCACGCGCGGCGGCAAGGCGCTTGCCGTCACGGGAACGAGCTGGCTCGATCACGAGTGGTCGAGCCAGATCCTCGGCGGCGACTCGGGCGCCGTGGGGTGGGACTGGATCGGCGCCAACCTCGATGACGGCGGCGCGCTGATGGCTTTCCAGCTGCGTGACAAGACAGGTGCTAAACTATGGTCGCACGCGACATGGAGGGACGCATCCGGTAAGATCACGCAGTTCTCGCCGGACCAGGTCAACTTCGCCGCGCAACGGCGCTGGCGCTCCCCCCGCACCAAGGCCGAATACCCGGTCGAGAACCTGCTCACCACCGGCAGCGTGGTGTGGCGCATCGTGCCATTGCAGGACGATCAGGAACTCGATTCGCGCCGCTCGACCGGCGCCGTGTACTGGGAAGGCGCGGTGACCTTGAGCCGCGACGGCAAGCAGGCCGGCCGCGCCTATCTGGAACTGACCGGGTACGTCAGCCCGATGAAACTGTAGACAATTTACGCATACAACCGCAGCATACTTATCGAAACCGCAGCCACACGATGACCAACAGCACCACCGCCAGCACGCCGTCAGCAGTCGCCCCCAACGTCACCCGGGAACAAAAGAAAGGCAGTCTAGGCACCCTGCGCGGCCTGCTGCCGTTCCTCGCACCCTACAAGCGCCAATTCGCCATGGCCGGCGTGGCGCTGGTGGTGGCCGCCTGCGCCACGCTGGCCATCCCGGCCGCCTTCAAGCAGATGATCGACCTCGGTTTCGGCGGCACCGGCGACAAGAGCATCAAGCATGTCGACCTGGTGTTCCTGGCGCTGTTCGGCGTGGCCACGGTGCTGGCGCTGGCCACGGCCGCGCGCTTCTACACCGTCTCCTGGCTTGGCGAGCGCGTCACCGCCGACATCCGCAGCGCCGTCTACAAGCACGTTGTCACGCAAAGCCCCGAATTCTTCGAAACCACCCAGACCGGCGAGGTCCTCTCGCGCATCACCACCGACACCACGCTGATACAGGCCGTGGTCGGCACCAGCATCTCGATGGCGCTGCGTAACGTGCTGCTGTTCGTCGGCGGCCTGGTGATGCTGTTCGTCACCAGCGTCAAACTGTCGGCCATCATCATCGGCCTGCTGGTGCTGACGGTGCTGCCGATCGTCATGTTCGGCCGCCGCGTGCGCGAACTGTCGCGCGACTCGCAAGACCGCGTGGCCGACGCCTCCGCCATGGCCGGCGAGATCCTCAACGCCATGCCCACCGTGCAAGCGTTCACGCACGAAAAGATCGAAGCGAACCGCTTTGGCGCCTCGGTCGAGGGCGCGTTCAAGACGGCGATGCGGCGCATCCGCGCGCGCGCGCTGCTGACCATGATCGCCATCGTGCTGGTGTTCGGAACGATCGTCTTCGTGCTGTGGCTCGGCGCGCACGCGGTGCTGTCTGGCGACATGACCGGCGGCGACCTTGGCCAGTTCATCCTGTACGCCTCGATCGTGGCCGGCGCCATCGGCGCCCTGTCCGAGGTGATGGGCGAGGCGCAGCGCGCCGCCGGCGCCACCGAGCGCCTGCTCGAACTGATGGCCGTCAAATCGAACATCCAGTCGCCGGCCAAGCCGCTGCCGTTGCCACCGCGCGCCGCCAACGGCGCGGCCCTGAGCCTTTCCGACGTCACCTTCTCGTACCCGTCGCGGCCCGAGACGGCGGCGCTGGGCCACCTGTCGCTCGACATCCGTCCCGGCGAAACGGTGGCCGTCGTGGGACCGTCCGGCGCCGGCAAGACCACGCTGTTCCAGCTGTTCCTGCGCTTCTACGATCCGCAAAGCGGCAGCATCAAGCTCGATGGCGTCGACATCACGCAAATCGACCTGCACACGCTGCGCGACGCCATCGGCATCGTGCCGCAGGATACGGTGATCTTCTCGGCCGACGCCATGGAGAACATCCGCTACGGGCGCGCCGGCGCCAGCGACGAGGAAGTGATCGAAGCGGCCAAGCTGGCGGCGGCGCACGAATTCATCGAGCGCCTGCCGCAGGGTTATAAGTCCTTCCTCGGCGAGCGCGGCGTGCGCCTGTCGGGCGGCCAGCGTCAGCGCATCGCCATCGCGCGCGCCTTGCTGAAAAATCCGCCGCTGCTGCTGCTCGACGAGGCCACCAGCGCGCTCGACGCCGAATCGGAGCGCCTGGTGCAAAAGGCGCTGGAAGCGGCCATGGTGGGCCGCACCACCGTCATCATCGCCCACCGCCTGGCCACGGTGCAGCGCGCGGACCGCATCATCGTCATGGAAGACGGCAAAATCGTCGAAACCGGTACCCATACCTCGCTAGTGGCGCTGGGCGGCATCTACGCCAACCTGGCCGCGCTGCAGTTCCACAACGTCCACGCCGCCAGCTGATCGGGGTATCATTCATCCTTTCAGGAGAACGACCTTGTCCGACGCCGAACTGCGCCTCAGCTGCCACACCCACTTGCCGGGCCACCGCCAGCCCCCGCCCGCGCAACAGTTCGCGGCGATGGCGGCGTGGTGCGAGGCCAACGGCGTGGCGCACGATACCTACGGCACCGGCCACCTGATCCAGGAGTTCGAACAAAAAGTCGCCAGGCTGCTGGGGTTCGAGTCCGCGCTGTTTTGCATCACCGGCACCATGACGCAAGCGACGGCGCTGCGCATCGCCTGCCGGGAACGCGGCAGCAAGCTGGTGGCGCTGCACCCGACCTCGCACATCCTGCGCCACGAACGCGGCAACCATCAGCTGTTCGACCACTTCCACGCGCTGCAGATCGGCGACCAAAACCGCCCGTGGACGCTGGAAGAACTGCGGGGCATCCCCGATAAACTCGGCGCGGCCACGCTGGAACTGCCGATGCGCGAGATCGGCGGCCAATGCCCGGCCTGGGAGGATCTGGCCGACATCAAGGCCTACTGCCGCGAACAAGCCATCCACCTGCACCTGGACGGCGCCCGGCTGTGGGAGACGGCGGCGGCCTACGGACGGCCCGCCAGCGAGATCGCCGCCGGCTTCGACTCGGTCTACGTGTCGCTCTACAAAGGCATAGGCGGCATGGGCGGCGCGATGCTGCTGGGGCGTGCGCCCTTCATCGCCAAGGCGCAGGAGTGGTTCCGCCGCCAGGGCGGCAATGTATACCAGCGCACGCCCTATGTGGTGGCGGCGGCCATGCAGTTCGATGCGCGGCTGGCGGCGATGCCCGACTACTTCCGCCGCACGCTCTGGCTCTATGAAACGCTGCGTGACTATCCACTGCTCACGCCCAATCCGGCGCGCCCGCACGCCAGCATGCTGCACCTGCACCTGCCGGTGGGCCGCGACCGCTCGCTCGACCTGCGCGACCGCATCGCGCGCCAGCACGGCGTATGGCTGTTCAACGGCGCCAGCCACGCCGCGCTGCCGGGCCGCAGCTCGGTGGAGCTGTACGTCGGCGACAATCTGCTCCATCTCCCGGACGAGCGCGTGCGCGAAATCCTGTCGCTCTGGTCCGCCGCGCTGTCCAACTAATCGCGCACAAGCCGGAACAACCGGCTACACTGCGCCCTCTTTTCGTTTTACTGCACACACCATGACCTTCCAAGCACTCGGCCTGATCGATCCCATCCAGCGCACGCTGGACGCCCTCGGCTACAAACAACCGACGCCCGTCCAGAAACAAGCCATCCCCGTCGTGCTGGCGGGACGCGACCTGATGGCGGCGGCCCAAACCGGCACCGGCAAGACCGCCGGCTTCGCGCTGCCGATCCTGCAACGGTTGACGATGGAAGGCGTGACGGAAGCGAAAGCGATCCGCTGCCTGGTGCTGGTGCCAACGCGCGAACTGGCCGAACAGGTCTACGAAAGCTTCCGCAGCTACGGCGGCAACCTGCCGTTGCGCAGCGCCGTGGCCTATGGCGGCGTGCCGATCGAACCGCAGATCGCCAAGCTGCGCAAAGGGCTCGATGTGCTGGTGGCGACCCCGGGCCGCCTGAAGGACTTGCACGACCAGGGCGCGATCAGCTTCAAGCTGCTGCAAACGCTGGTGCTCGACGAAGCCGACCGCATGCTGGACCTGGGCTTCGAGCGCGATCTCGACATCCTGCTGGCGGCGCTGCCGAAGAAGCGCCAGACCTTGCTGTTTTCGGCCACGTTCTCCGACGAGATCCGCAAGCTGGCCAAGGGGATGCTGAACGATCCGGTGTCGATCCAGGTCAGTGCCAGCAACACGGCCACCAAGACGGTCAAGCAGTGGCTGATCCCCACCGACAAGCGCCGCAAACCCGAACTGCTGCTGCACCTGCTGAAAAAACTCAAGTGGGGCCAGGTGCTGGTGTTCGTCAAAACGCGCAAAGGCGTCGAAACGCTGGTCAAGATGCTGCAGGAGCAAGGCATCTCGGCCGACTCGATCCACGGCGACAAAACCCAGCCGGCCCGACTGAAGGCGCTGGCGCGCTTCAAGAACGCCGAGGTCCAGCTGCTGGTGGCGACCGACGTCGCCGCGCGCGGCCTCGATATCGAGGCCCTGCCGCAGGTCGTCAACTTCGATTTGCCGACCGTGGCGGAGGACTACATCCACCGCATCGGCCGCACCGGGCGCGCCGGCATGGAGGGCGAGGCGGTGTCGCTGGTGTGCGCCGACGAAGTCGACATCCTCAAGGCGATCGAAACGCTGACCGGACAAGTGATACGCCGCGAGGAGGAGCCGGGCTTCGAAGCGGACCACCGCGTGCCCGAAACCGGCCCCAAAGGCGTGGCGGCCGCGCTGGCGAAAAAAGCGGCGGCCGAAGCGCCGGCCAGGAAGAAGCGCGCCTTCACCGGCCCGGCCGGTGGTTCGGTGGCCGCCAAGGCGGCCGCGCGGCCGGCCGGCGGCGATGCCTCGCTCGGCACCTGGACGCCACCCGTGCCAACAGCCGGCAAAGGCGCCGGCGGCGCGCGCACCGCTGGCGGCAAAGGTGGCGCCGGCAGGATCTACGGCACGACCGGCAAGCCGGCGGCACCGAAAGGCGCGGTCGTCGTCACCGGCGGGCGCGGCGCCAAATCGCTGGCCCGCGCCGCCGGCAAGGCGACCGCCAAACCTGGCGGCCGCAAGCCCAAGCCCGGCTAACGCGGCGCACCGGGCGAGCGGGCGGTCAAGCCAGGCGCAGGACGGTCCGGTTGCGCGCAGCCGACGTGGACTCTTTACGCGCGAGGGGAGCCGTTTCGCTCGGGCGCAGCCTGAATACCGAAACCCCGCTGACCAGCTGCTGCGACTGGATTTTCAGGTTTTCGGCCGCCGCCGTGCTCTCCTCCACCAGCGCCGCGTTCTGCTGCGTGGTGGCGTCCATCTCAAGTATCGCCCTGCCCACCTGCTCGACCGACTCGCCCTGCTCGGCGCCGGAAGCGCTGATCTCCTGCATGATCGTGACCACATCCTGGATCGAAGTCACCACCCTGCTCATGGTCAGCCCCGCGTCGTCGGCCAACACCACGCCCTGCTCGACACGCCGCACGCTCGTTTCGATCAGCGCCTTGATTTGCTTGGCCGCCTCGGCGCTGCGATGGGCCAGATTGCGCACCTCCGTCGCCACCACCGCAAAGCCGCGCCCCTGTTCGCCGGCGCGCGCCGCTTCCACGGCGGCGTTCAATGCCAGGATATTGGTTTGGAACGCGATCCCGTCGATCACGCTGACGATGTCCGCGATCTCCTTGGAACTCTCGTTGATCGTCTTCATGGTGGAGACCACCTTCGCCACCACGTCGCCGCCCTCGGTGGCGATATCGCTGGCGTTGACGGCCAGCCGGTTCGCCTCGGACGCGTTCTGGACGTTCTGTTGCGCCGTCTTGCCAAGCGCGCTCATCGACGCCGTGATTTCTTCCAGCGCGCTCGCCTGCGACTCCGTCCTTTGCGACAAATCGACGTTGCCCTGGGCGATTTCAGCGGACGCGGTCGCGACGAACTCGGCGTTTTCGCGCACCGTGCCGACCACGGTGGCCAGCGAATCCTGCATCGCCGCCAGCGCGCCGAGCAGCGGACTGAATTCGTCGTTGGCGCCATCCGCGTGGCGCGTGTGGAGATCGCCGTCGCGCACCAACTCGGCGACCGACTGCGACGTCGCGATACGGCGGTTCAACAGTTTGGAGATATACCATGAGAAGGCCAGCAAGCCGGCGCCGATGCACAAGGTCAGTATGATCAGTTGCACGGCTGTCTTGTGCGCGGAGCTCTCGATCTCCGCCACTTCGGCGGTGAGATACTTCGCCTGGCGGGTTCTTTCGGTAATGAGCCAATCCTGCATTTTAGCGAGCGCCGGAATGGTCCGCGTCGACAGGAAAACCAATCCCTCCTGGGTCTGGTTTTTTGCGACCAAATCCATGTTTTCGATAACCACCGGCCAGGTCACCTTTTGCATGTCGAGCCAGATCTGAAACTCGACCTTGGCTTTCTCGCTCGGCAGGGCGACCAGAAACTCGTTATCGTTCTTTGTGATATTTTCGCGCTCGGCGGCGATTTCCTTGAGTGCCGCGTTAATCTTGGCGGCGTCCTGGAACAGCAAGGCCTGGCGGATCTGCAGTAATACTTTGGTGACGCTCAATTCGGTGCTGGAGATAAGCTCCAGCTGGCGCGCCTTGACCAATCCGGCGTCACGCGCCAACTCCCCCACGGCGCCAAGCTGCGACCACGACACGATCGCCAGCACCGTCAGGAAGAATATCAGCGCGGCTGAAAACGAATACAGTTTTTTTGATAGTCCGAAGTTTTTCAAAATTGCCCCCAATACAGTCTTTGGAATAATAAGGATGGGTATCTGCGAATGGCAAATACAGCTTTCACGCCTATCCATTTTTTGGGGATATTTCGAGAGAATTCTACTAGTTGCCCAACTCACTTGAATTTGATCCAAATCAAATTGTTGCGCAAAGATAACAATCTATTGGGGAATCGATAATTGCCTTCCAATCATATTCCGCGTCCGGCCGTCGCCCCGCGCGCGAGCCGTGGAATAGACCGGAAGATCGGTGGCGTCATTGCGCTCCTGCTAAAATAACCAGCTTCGAGGGCGCGATCGCCCCGCCTCACGCTTCACGTTGGAGAATTTATGCAGCAATACCAGGAACTGATCCAGACCGTCCTCGACACCGGCAGCTGGCAAGACAACCGCACCGGCATCCGCACGCTCAGCGTACCGGGCGCGATGATGCGTTTCGACCTGTTGAACGACGGCTTCCCCGCCGTCACGACCAAGCGCCTGGCCTTCAAATCGGTGGTCGGCGAGCTGTGCGCCTTCCTGCGCGCCTCCCGCAGCGCCGCCGACTTCCGCGCGCTCGGCTGCAAGGTGTGGGACCAGAACGCCAACGAAAACAAGCAATGGCTGGAAAACCCCTATCGCCTCGGCGAGGACGACCTGGGGCCGGTCTACGGCGTGCAATGGCGCCAATGGCCGGGCTTCAAACTGATCGCGCTCGACCAGCCGGCGCAGATCGCCGACGCGCAAAAAAACGGCTTCCGCCTGATCTCGCAATTCGACGACAACGGCGTGGCCAAGGTCCTGCTGCACAAATCGATCGACCAGCTGCGCGAATGCCTCGACACCATCGTCAACAATCCGGGTAGCCGCCGCATCCTGTTCCACGGCTGGAATCCGGCCGTGCTGGACGCGGTCGCGCTGCCGGCCTGCCACCTGCTGTACCAGTTCATTCCGAATCCGACCACGCGCGAGCTGTCGATGTGCCTCTACGTGCGTTCGAACGACCTGGGTCTGGGCACGCCGTTCAACCTGGCCGAAGGCGCGGCGCTGATGCATCTGGTGGCCCGCCTGACCGGCTACACGCCGCGCTGGTTCAGCTATTTCATCGGCGATGCGCACATCTACGAAAACCACATGGACATGGTCAAGGAACAGTTGACGCGCACGCCGTTCGCCGCGCCGCGGCTGCGCATCGCCGAGCGCGTGCCGGAGTTCGCCAAGACCGGCAAGTACGAGCCGGAATGGCTCGAAAAGGTCGAACCGTCGGACTTTTCGCTGGAAGGTTATCAGCACCACGCGCCGATCACGGCGCCGATGGCGGTATGACGCGGCTGGACTTCATTCCGGGCACCTTGTGCGACGCCCGGATGTGGTCACGGCTGACGCCGCTGCTGGGCGACGGTTTCGAGTTCAATCATGTGCCCTTGCACGAGGCCCGCACGCGCTTGCGGATGCGGGAGCTGATCGCCACGCACAGCGCGCCGGCGGCCAACCTGGTGGCGTTCTCGCTGGGGGCGTATCTGGCGATCGAACATGCGGTGGCGCATCCGGAGCGGGTGAAGTCGCTGGTGTTGATCGCCAATTCGGCGCGCGGTTTGAAGCCGGACGAGGTGCTGGCGCGCGAGCGCATCGTCGCCATGCTGGAGAAGAACGCTTACGCGGGGATGTCGAAGCAAAGGCTGCGCGAGCTGCTGCACCCGTCGCATGTGGAAGATGATGGCATCGTCGGAACGATCCAGCAGATGGCGCTCGACCTGGGCAAGGAAGTGTTGTTGACGCAGTTCGCCACCACCATCGACCGCCCGGATTTGATGGAGCGGCTGGCGGAGCTGGATTTCCCGGTGCTGATCGTCGGCGCCGAGGATGACAATCTGGTGCCGCCGGAGGATCTGCGCAAAATGGCCGAGCGCTTTCCGAACGCGCAGTTGCACATGCTGGGCGGCCGGACGGGCCACATGATTCCGCTGGAAGCGCCGCAGGCGCTTGCGGATCGCATGCTTTCGTTCCTGGAATCGCTGCCCGCGGACTGAGCCGCGCCCACCCCGATAAAGGCGGGGACGTACCCCTTGGGGTACGTCCCCTGTACGCCGCCGTGCGGGGTGGAAGCGAGAGCCGCCTCCACCCACGCATCAAGCCGCGTTGGCCAACTCCACCAAATCCACCGCCTTCAACCCCGACAAATCCTGCGTCAAATCGCCGACGAACGCGGCGCGGCTGGCCTGCCCGTTCTTGAGCCACGTCCGCACGGCCGAGCGGATATCATCGAGCGTGCAATTCAACACCCCGCTGCGGAAGCGCTGGCGCAATTCCTCGCTCACTCCGCGACGATGCAAACTCCACGCATGCGTGACCTGCTCGTGCGGCGAATTGGGCTTGTCGAGCCCTTTGATGACGCAGATGATCGCCTCCTCCAACTCCTCCTGAGAAAAATCGTTCTCCAGCATCTGATCGACCGCCACATTGAAATCGGCATAAGTCTCGGACAAGCGCGGATCGCGATACGAGGCCATGACAAACGTGCCGCTGCCGCCGCCATACCCGGCGCTGCCGCCATAGGCGCCGCCCTTCTCGCGCAGCGCCGCGTGCAGCAGCTGGTTGGTCATCAGCTCGGCGGCCACCGCCAGCGCGGCGGCGCCCTCCTCGTGCACCATCGGCGCGCGCCACGCCACCACGCAGTGGTTGATCTGGCTGACCGCGTGCAGCGCGGCGTCGGCCAGCGGCAAGGCCGGCGCGACGGCCGACGAAGCGGCCGTCGTGCCGGCCTGCGCCGCCGGCAGCTTGACCATGCGCGCCAGATCGACGCTGTCGTCACCGGAACCGGCCGACAGCACGATCGGCGTCAAGCCGACCACGCGGCGGTGCAGCGCCTTCAGACGCTCGGCGATGGCGGCGATGCCTTGCGGCGTCTTGCTTTGTTCGAGCAGCTTGCCATAGAACGGCAGCGACGCCGCACCACCGACGAGATCGTCGAAACGGCGCAGCGGCGACAACGGCGCGGTCGCCGCCAGCATCGCGTAGCGGTTGCCGGCCTGCGCCAAACCGGTCAGGCGATCCTGCGCCTCGCTGTCGATCAGGAACGCCAGGCGCTCATGCTCGTCGAAACGCGTCTCCGACAAGGTGCGCGAAATCAGCTCGGCGATGCCTTCGTGTTCCTCGCGCAGGCCGCTGGCGCCGAACCACAATTCCAGGCCCAGGGCGCCGTCCTGCTTCTGGGTCGCCTCGAAACCAACGTCGAACGACGGCGCCATCGTCTGGCGCCATGCGTCGGCATCCTCGTAATCCATGTCGCCGACGCCTAGCTCGGTGACCACGTCCGCGTACAGGTGCAACCACGGCCAGTCTTCGGCGTCGAAGCCCGACACGTCGTAGTTGGCCCGAACATACGACAAACCGTTGGAGGCGATCGTAAACGGCAGCACCTTGGCGCCTTCGGCCGGCAACGGCGCCGGCAAAGGCAATGCCGGCGCCGGATGGGCGCTGACGTCGGATGGCCGGATGCGCGGCAGCACCTCGGAGTTCGACGGCAGTTGCTGGTGCTTGTCCAGCGCCGCCGTTTCCGCCTCGATGCGGGCGCGCTCGGCGTCCGTCAGCGCGGCTTCGCGCGCGGCCAGTTGCGCCGCCTCCAGCGCGTCGCGCTCGGTGAAGTAGCCGGCGTCCGGCACCACGCTGGTGGTCAGGCGCGTCGGGCTGTCGATCAAGCCGCGCACCAGCGACTTGAAGTACTCCGGATCCTGGATCGCCACTTCCAGCTTGGCCAGGTGGGCTTCGCTGTCAAGCGCGTCGAACACGTCGCCGCCGCGCATGGCAAGCGGCAGCGCTTGCAGCAGGCGGTTGAGCGCGTTGGGCATGTGCGAGTTGGCGGTGTCGCGCTGGTTGTAGCGGATGTCGCGCAGCGCCGCTTGCAGCGATTCGAGCGGCACGCCCTGCTTGGCGGCGCGCTCAAGCGCCGACCAGATGCGCACGCGGGCTTTTTCGACCTGCGGCTCGGTCAAGCCTTCCATGCCGACGTGGAAAATCAGCTGGCGCGGGCCGTCGTCATGGCCGTTGAGGCGCGACGGGCGGCCATAACCGGCCGACTCCATGGCCTTCATCAGCGGCGACGAGGCGTCACCCAGCAGGCCGGAATCGAGCAGATAGGCGTTGTAGTAGGTGATCGGATCGGCAGCCTCGCCCAGCAACCACGAAAACTGCAGGCCGTATTCGTCCGGCTTGGCCTGCTGCGACGGGATGCGCACCTGGTTGACGCGCGGCGCGGTCCAGGCCTTTGCCAGCTGCGGCAGCATGCGTTCCTGCGCGGCGGCCGGCAGCTTGGACAACACACGCAGTTCGATCTGTTCCTGGATTTCCTCGGCGCCGATGGCGCCGGCGCTCATGAACACCGCCTGCGACGGATGGTAATGGCTGGCGTGGAATTCCTTGAGCATTTCGTGGGTCAGCTCCGGGATCACCAGGGGGTCGCCGCCCGATTCGACCTCGTAGGTGGTGCCCTTGAGCAGCGTGCCTTCGATGCCGCTGTAGAGAGCGCGCATCGGATCGTTGAAGGCGCCCTTCATTTCGTTGAACACCACGCCCTGGTAGGCCAGCTTGCCGTCCTTGAGCACATGGCGCCAGCCCTCCTGCAGGAAGTTCAGGTATTCCAGGTTGGGGAAGAAGGTCGCGTCAAGGTAGACGTCGAGCAGGTTGAAGAAGTCCTTGCGGTCGGTGCTGGCGAACGGATAAACCGTGCGGTCGGCGTAGGTGAACGCGTTCATGAACGTGGCCGTGGAGCGGCACAGCATGGCGAAAAACGGGTCGCGCACGGGATAACGCTCGGAGCCGCACAGCGACAGGTGCTCGAGGATGTGGGCGCGGCCGTCGCTGACGTCCGGCACCGTCGGGAAGCCTACCAGGAACACCAGTTCCTGCTGATCGCTGGCCAGGTGGATGTGGCGCGCGCCGCTGCGCGGCTCGATATATTCTTCAACGGTGGCTTGCAAGGACGGGATGGCGCGGCTGCCGGTTTTTTCAAATTTCGTCATAGATGCTCGGTATGGCTTTTCGTTGGGCTAAAAGCCGGATTTCAGTCCCTGTCGACGTTACCGGATTGCGCCAGTACGCCAAACAGCATGTCGGTGGCGCGTTGGGTGGTCTTCGCTCCGCTCTCCCTTTGATGGCGATAATAATCGCGCAGCCGCAAGGCCTTCTCGGGATAATGTTCTTCAAGTAGGTCGAAAACCGTCAATTTCAAGTGGGGAGCCGGCAAAAGATAGGTTTGATCCAAATGCCTTAATGTTAACTCCATGTCCTTGTCGTCGACATCGGTCCAGCCAAACTCGCGGATCGCTTGCTCGTTCAACGCGCCTTTCCAGACGCGCATCGTATCGTAAACGCAGGCAGATGACCTCACCGGATTCCAGGCGGCCGTTTCCACGCACTGCGCGAGGGCCAGTTGTGCGGGATCTTGCAGGGCGTCGGTCGCCTGCACCGCCAGGCGCCGCGCCGCCTTCCAGTCCGCTGGCGCGGTTTCGACGCCGGTGGCGACGGCGCCGTGAAGCGCGTTCACTTGGGCCACCGCTTGCGCCAGCGCCGGGGTAATCAGCGTGGCGGGAAAACGCGCAGCCATCTCGCCGATCAGGCGCGCCAACAGCAAGCTGCCGGCGCCTTGCAGGTCGCTGCCAGGCGCGATGGCCGCCAGCAGCCGTTCCCCGAACGCCAACGCCTCCGCGCGGTCCGGCAGCATGCCGGCCAGGCCGTCGCCGGCCACGGCCAGCCATGCCGGCAAACCGCTGCGCGCTTCCCAGGTCGTCAGGTCGTCGTTCTCGATCATGCACCCCACCAGGCTGCCGCCCTCGCCATTCCAGGCCAGCGGGCCGGGTTTGAGGCGGCCCGATGCCGCATGCTGTTGCAGGCGCGCCAGCAGCGTGGCGCGCACTTCTTCACTGCCATGGAAAGCGGACATGGTCATGATTCAGCCTTCCAGATAGTCGTCGAGCACCGCCGCCAGGCGGGTCTTCGAGATGGTGCCGACCAGGCGCTCGCGCTCCACGCCATCGACAAACAGCAACAAGGTGGGCAAACCGCGCACCGCGTAACGTTCGCACGTGGCGGTGTTCTGGTCCGCATTGAGCTTGGCCACGCGCACCGCGCCGGCGTATTCGCCGGCGATATCGGCCAGGACGGGGGCAAGCATCTTGCAGGGGCCGCACCAATCGGCCCAGAAATCGAGCAGCACAGGACCGCGATGGCCGGCCACTTCGGTGTCGAAGCTGGCGTCGGTAATGGTCATAACATTGTGTGACATGGATTTTCCTGTTGTTGGGCAAGGCGTCAGAATAGCAGCGTCCAGCCGACATGAAACGATACGGATAAGTGCATTTCCCCTTACGGCAAGCATACAGTTTCAGTACAGTTAGCCGATTTCCAGAAAGTGCTGGTGATAGTGCGCCAGCGAGGTGCGATGGGCCACGCTGATGAGCGCGCATGCCGGCAGTTCGGCGAGCACCGCCTGGTACAGCGCCGCCTCCGTTGCTTCGTCCAGCGCACTGGTGGCTTCGTCGAGGAACAGGAAGTGCGGCCGTTGCAGCAGCGCCCGCGCGAACGCCACGCGCTGCTGCTCGCCGCCGGAGAGGGTTTGCTGCCAGTTGTCGCTGGCGGTGAGGGAGGCGATGCGGTCGCCCAGGCCGCACAACGCGACCAGCCGCATGCATTCGTCGTCGTCATGGTCCTGCGCCGGCGAGGGATAGCACAGCGCCTCCTTGAACGGTCCGGTGGGCAGATAGCTGCGCTGTGGCAGAAACATCATGCGCGCATCCTGCGGCAGGGTGACGTGCCCTTCGCCATACGGCCACAGGCCGGCCAGCACGCGCAACAAGGTGCTCTTGCCTGCGCCCGATCGACCGCGCACCAGCCACCGGCTGCCGGCATCGAATGTCAGCGGCGCCACCGTGCACAAGTGCTGATCCCGCGGGTCGTGCAGTGCGATCGCACCGGTGGTGATCGCCGTTTGCGGCGCCCGCGCCAGCGTGAAGCCGCTCTTGCGCGCCGCTGCCTTGTTCATGGCCCACACCAGGTCGCGCAGGCGGTTGGCAAGCGCGGTCCATCTGGCGAAGGCCGCATATGCCTGGGGGAAGAAGCTCAGCGTCCCGGTCAGCGTGCTGTAAGCGGTGCTCGCACGGGTGACGCCGCCCAGCGTCAACTCACCGGCAAAGTAGCGCGGCAGCGCCACCAGCGTGGGCAGCACGCTGAAGAAATGGCCGTAGGTGCTTTGGGTGATCTGCAGCTTGGCATTGCGGAAAATGAGCGCGATGACGTTCTTGCGTATGGCCTGGAATCGTACGAGCAGGCGCGAACGCTCGTGCTGCTCGCCGCCGTAGAACGCGATCTGCTCGGCGTTCTGCCGCACCTGCATGGCGCCAAACCGGTAGTCGGCCTCCACGCCCTGGCGCTCGTTGTTCAACCCCACCAGGCGCTTGCCCACCCAGTGCACCACGGCCAGGTTGCCGAACGAATAGATATAGGCGACGTACACCATGTAGCCGGGCACCGCGAACGCCATGTCGGCGGCGGTGAACCGCAGCGCGCCGGACAGTCCCCACAGCAGTACCGTAAAGGTGACAAGGTTGACGATCACGGAGAGCACACTGGTAAACAGATTGATGCTCTGGGTGACGAACAGCTGGACATCCTCCACGATGCGCTGGTCGGCATTGCTCAGCCATCCCTCGCGCTCCATGTCGTAATAGGCATGGCCGCCGAACCACCGTTCGAGCAGGCGGTTGGTCAGCCAGGTGCGCCACCCAAGATCGAGCGACTCGCTCAGCGCGGTGTTGACCGCGCCCTTTACCCCGATGCCCACGCCGGCCACCACGCTCAAGAACAGCAGCGTCTTCAATGCGGTCCAGTTGCGCGCCACCAGCGCATCGGTCACTTCGCCGACGAGCTGGTTGCTCCACACGTACAGGCTCGCTCCGCCGAACACCAGGGCGATCAGCAACGCCAGTTGCAGCAGCGCCGGCCACCGCTGCCAGCTGAGCCAATAAGGCAGCAACAGTTGCAGGAAACCGGGCCGGCCGGCGTCGTTGGGGCGGTGGATCATGGAGCGCTTTCAGTGATACTTGACGGTACGGTGGATCGGAGTGCTCACTGGAAGCTGCGCTTGACCGTCAACATGTACTGGCGCCCAGGCAGCAGCGGCACATACGTCGAGCTGCCCGACGAGCCATACAGCACGCGGTCGGCCAGGTTTTTCACGCCCGCCACCACGCTCCAGGGGCCGCCATGCCAGTTCACATTGGCGTCGATTTGCGCCTGCCCGGGCAACGTGAACGGATACACGGTGTTGTAGCCGCCGGGCGCACTGCTGCTGGCCGTGAGCCCTATCCCCGCGCCCAGCCCTTTGAGCGCGGCGCCCTGGAAGCTGTAGGTGGTCCACAGCGCAGCCTTGTTGCGCGGCACACCCGGATACACGGCGTTAGGGTCGCCCACATCGCGCACCGTGTTCCAGGTGTAGTTGGCGATGACATCCCAACCGCGCGCCAGCTGCCCCTGCACATCGACCTCCAGGCCCCGCGTTTTTTGCGAATCGCGCACGTCGAAGCAAGCGCCCAGCGGCTGGTAGCGTATCTGGTTGGACTGTGCCAGCGTAAAGGCGCTGGTGGTCAGCATCAGGCGGCTGTCGAGCAGATCGAACTTGGCGCCCACCTCCTTGTTGACGGTTTCGATCGGTGGCACCAGGCCGCCGCCACAGCGCGCGCTCGTTTGCGGAATGAAGCCTTCGGCATAACTGGCGTACAGCGAGATGGACGACGTAGCCTTGTATACGATACCACCGCCGGGCGTCGTGGCGTAGATCTTGCGCCGCGGGACATTCTCAACGAAGTTCGCCGAGAGATAGTTGACGAACGACGGCTCCTGTTCGTAGAGCGTGCGCCGCGCATTGAGCAGCAGGTCCCATTTGCCCAGGCTCGCCAGCTCCTGGACGAAGAACCCTTTCTGATTCTGCTTGTAGCTTTGCAGGGAGGACGGTTTGACCGCCGCCGTGGTCGCGTCCGGAATCACCGCGCTGCCACCGCCATACGGGTACGCCACCAGCGCAGGCGCTTCCCAACTTCTTGCGCCATAGCCGGTGTCGATGTGGTTGAAGCCCACGGAAAGCTTGTGGCGCGCGCCCCAGGTCTCGAAGCTGGCGCGCAAGTAGTGGTCGCCGCTGGTGGTGCGCGTATCGGTGACCGACCGCGAACCATTGAAGTTCATGGAGGCGCGCGGGTTGTTGCGCGCCGCGCCCGACGCGTATGACAGGCCGCCCGGCGAGTACACGTGCAGGTCCAGCGTGTCGAGCGTGCGTTGCAGGCGGCTGATGAGCATCAGGTTGGACGTGAGCCGCTGCTCCAGCTGATAGAACGCCTTTTTCTGCTCGCCGTCGAAGCCATCGGTAGGCGCTGCCAACAGGTTGGGTGGTCGGGGCAGGATCACGCCGTCGCGGCGGGCGAAGGTCGCGCCGGGCACGGGGGTATGCTGCTTGCCGTACGAAAGCCCCACGATGATGTCGGTGGACGCATCTTTCCAGCGCAATGCCGGCATGAAGTAATCGTCGCGCCGGCCGTCGAAGCCGACATCGCTGTGGTCTGCCCGGGACTTGGCGCCGATCACGCGATAGGTCAGCTTCTTGTCGGCGGTCAGGGCGCCCGACAGGTCGCCCGCCCCGGTCTTGTCGCCGCCCGAACCGTATTGGAGCGTCAGATCGCGTATCGACTCGGCCTGCGGCTTTTTCACCACGACGTTGACCCCGCCGCCCAGCGAATTGCTACCGGACAATATCGCCTGCGGACCCTTGAGCACCTCCACCCGCTCCACGCCGAACACATTGGTGCTCGCCGCCGTGGCATCAGCCACGCCGTTGGTGGTGCCGGTGCTGACAAAGCCGCGCACCTGGAAGGTCGGCGCGTTCATCGGGGTTTGCGTGAGCTGGATGCCGCTGACGTTGCGCAGCACATCCTGGAGGTTGGTCTGCTGCTGCGATTCGATCAGCTTGCCGGTGATGATGGTGACCGAGCCGGGCACGTCATGCAGGCTGGCGCCGCTGCGGGTGGCGGTATCGGAGCGGTCCGCCTTGAAACCGGTTTCGGCCTGGTCGCGCTGGGCGGTGATGACGATCGCCGGCGGCGCGTCGGCGTCCGGCGCCTCCGTGTCCGTCGACGGCGTGGCTTGCTGGGCCCGGGCCGGAAGCGCGGGCAGCGCCGCGGCGGTCAGCACACAGCATCCCAGCAGCGTGGCGGGAAGCGATAACAGGCGTGGAGCGTTACGGCGGTTCGAACGTTGCATGGGATGCCCTTTATGTTGTTGGACTGTAGATGTTGCACAATATAAAGGCAACACCCTTGTCACACCAGCGTCATATCAGTACACTTGCATGGCAATTTCGCGATCCGTAATGCTTCGTCTTTCAATACAGTACAAAAACAGGAAAGCTTATGTCCAGACAGCGTCCATCGCACCAGCCCGGCGCGGTTCTGACCCGCACGCAGCTTGACGCCATCGAAAGTCCGCACGGCCGCCTGTCGCTGGTCGAGCGCGTGTGTGAACTGGTGAAAGGCCGGATCGAGAGCCGCCAGCTGGGCGCCGGACAACGCCTGCCGTCGGTGCGCCAGTTGGCCGGGGATTGCGGGGTGAGCGCCGACACAGTGGCGCGGGCGTACGACAAGCTGGTCGCGTCCGGCCGGTTGGAGTCGCGCGCCGGCTCGGGGTTCTACGTGCGCCAGTCGGAGCGCCCGCACCACGCAGAAGGCCGCGACGGCCGCGCCCACGCCGAAGCGATGCTGGCGGGATGGTGGCGGTTGCGGCCGCTGCTGACCATGCGCCCCAGCTTGAGCGCCACCGGCAGCGGCGTGCTGCCGGCCGACTGGCTCGATGAAGGCACGCTGGGCGGAGCGCTGCGCACCGTGTCGCGCGCCAGCCAGCGTGGACTGGCGGACTACGGCGATCCCCAGGGATACCTGCCGCTGCGCCAGCAAATTCAGTCCAAACTCAAGGAAATGCACATCGACGTGCCGCCGGCCCGGATCATGATCACGGGCGGCGCCACCGAAGCGATCCACCTGATCATGATGGGCCACCTGCGCGAGCCCGGCGAGTTCGTGCTGCTGGACGATCCCGGCCCCTTTCTGCTGCGCGACCGGCTGCTGGCCTCCGGTCTCGATATGGCATGCGTGCCGCGCCTGGCGGACGGCCCCGATCTCGAGGTGCTGCGGCAGTTGTGCATCAAGCACAAGCCGCGCTTTTACTTCATCTCCTCGGTGCTGCACAATCCCACGTCGGACAATATGGCGCCGCACAAGGCGTTCCAACTGCTGCGCATGGCCGAGGAATTCGACTTCACCATCGTCGAAGACGACACCTACGGGGACCTGGCGCAGCCAGGATCGAGCACCACCCGCATGGCCACGCTGGACCAACTGAACCGGGTGATCTACATCGGCAGCTTTTCCAAGACCCTGGGCGCGGGGCTGCGCGTAGGTTACGTCGCCGCGAGCCCGCGGCAGATGGAGTGGCTGACCGTGTACCGGATAGTGTCCGGCATCGCCGGCTCCGCCCTGCCCCAACGCCTGGTCTACCAGCTGCTATCGCAGGGCGGCTACCGCCATCATTGCGCCCAGCTGCGCGCCCGCCTGGACCAGCATCGCCAGACGACGGTGGAGCAGCTGCGCCAGATCGGCTGCGTGATCGACCACATCCCGGAGGCCGGCATGTTTTTATGGGGCCGGCTGCCGGGCGGCGTCAATGCCACCAGGGTGGCCGAGGCCATGTACCAAGCCGGCCACGTGGCGGCTCCCGGTCAAATGTTCGGCAGCGAGCGATACTACTCCCACATGCGCTTCAACATCGCCACCACGCGCGACAGCCCGGGCTTGCCGCTGCTGGCGCAGTTCGCGCGCGAACTGGCGCCGAAATGACGCTGGAATGGATATCAACGATAATACGGTTTTCGTTCCAGAACAGCCATGAACACCCCATCGAGCACACTGACCATCATCGTCGCCACCGACCAGCAAGGCGGCATCGGCATCGACAACACGCTGCCGTGGAAACTGCCCGAGGATATGGCCCATTTCAAGCGCCTGACGACCGGCCATCCGATCATCATGGGCCGTAAAACCTTCGATTCGATCGGCCGTCCGCTGCCGAACCGCCGCAACATCGTCGTCACCCGCAACCCGCAATGGCGCCATGACGGCGTCGAGGCGGTCGGTTCGGTCGATGCCGCCATCGCGCTGCTGGGCGGCGCCGAGGGCTACGTCATCGGCGGCGCGGAAATCTACAAGCAGGCGATGGGCCTGACCGAACGGCTAATCGTCACCGAAGTGGACAAAACCTTCGCGTGCGACGCCTTCTTCCCGCCGATCGACCCCGCCGTGTGGGAAGAAACCGCCCGCGAGCCGCATGCGTCCGGGGCCGCCGGTTTGCGCTACGCGTTCGTCACCTATCGTCGCAAAGTCTAATTTCAACATCAAGAGGATACACAAGCTATGTCAGGCCAAGGTTTTCACGTCCACGGACCACACGACCACGCGGTCGAACACGCCGCCCACGGCAACGATGGCTTTTCGAACAACATTGCGGTCATGACCGCGATTCTGGCCACCGTCGGCGCGGCCTTCGGCTACCTGGGCGGGGCCACGCAGAACGACGCGGCGCTGTTCAAGAACAACGCCGCCATCGACAAGACGCAGGCGGCCAACAGCTGGAATTATTACCAGGCCAAGTCGAGCAAGCAGAACCTGGCCGAGCTGGCGATGACCTTGCCGGGCGTCGACCCGAAGAAATATGAGGCCGAGGTGGCCCGCTACAAAGCCGAAAAGGAAGATATCCGCAAGGAAGCGGAAAAATGGGAAGATTCGTCGAAGGACTGGAACCACAAATCCGACGAGGCCATGCACCAGCATCATCAGTGGGCGCTGGCCACCACGGCCGAGCAGATCGCTATTTCGTTGGCGGCGATTACGCTGTTGACGCGCAAGAAGTGGATGATGGGTCTGGCTTATGGGGTGGCCGCCGTCGGCATCGGGCTGGGGGTTGTTGCCTGGCTTCATTGAGTTAGGCCGCCGACGGCGCTTGGCGGATTACGGCGTGCCGCCAAATCCGCCCTACGTTTTTCTTGTTTCGCCGGCTGTAATACCCCTGTCACACCGGTGGGGCATGCTACTGCGCGGTTTGGTCGTTTTTTCTATATGATATTTTTTTCCCGCAGCGGACGCATTTCTGCGAGAATCCCGTTCTTATTTTTTTTCTGCGACCGCTAGCCAATCGTGTCGCGCCCCAGTCCGCCCCTTCACATTTGTCAGGGGCGGATTGCTTTTTTGGAGACATGCATGAAATTTCGTTTCCCCATCGTCATCATCGACGAGGATTTCCGTTCCGAGAACACGTCCGGCCTGGGCATTCGCGCCCTGGCCGATGCAATGGAAAAAGAAGGCATGGAAGTGGTGGGCGTGACCAGCTACGGCGACCTGTCCCAGTTCGCCCAGCAGCAATCGCGCGCGTCGGCCTTCGTGCTGTCGATCGATGACGAGGAATTCGGCGCCGGCTCGGTCGAGGAAACCGACACCGCGCTCAAGTCGCTGCGCGCCTTCGTCGAGGAAATCCGCTACAAGAACGCCGACATCCCGATCTACCTGTATGGCGAAACGCGCACCTCGCGCCACATCCCCAACGACATCCTGCGCGAGCTGCACGGCTTCATCCACATGTTCGAGGACACGCCGGAATTCGTCGCCCGCCACATCATCCGCGAGGCCAAGTCCTACCTGGACGGCCTGTCGCCGCCGTTCTTCCGCGCGCTGGTCCACTACGCCAACGATGGTTCGTACTCGTGGCACTGCCCCGGCCACTCGGGCGGCGTGGCCTTCCTGAAGTCGCCGATCGGCCAGATGTTCCACCAGTTCTTCGGCGAGAACATGCTGCGCGCCGACGTCTGCAACGCCGTCGAGGAACTCGGCCAGCTGCTCGACCACACCGGCCCGGTGGCCGCCTCAGAGCGCAACGCCGCGCGCATCTTCAACGCCGACCACTGCTACTTCGTCACCAACGGCACCTCGACGTCGAACAAGATGGTCTGGCATTCGACCGTGGCGCCGGGCGACATCGTCGTCGTCGACCGCAACTGCCACAAGTCGATCCTGCACTCGATCATCATGTGCGGCGCCATCCCCGTGTTCCTGATGCCGACCCGGAACCACCTCGGCATCATCGGTCCGATCCCGCTCGAAGAGTTCACGATGGAGAGCATCCAGCGCAAGATCGACGCCAACCCCTTCGCGCGCGAGGCGAAAAACAAGAAGCCGCGCATCCTGACCATTACGCAGTCGACCTACGACGGCGTGGTCTACAACGTCGAGACGCTGCGCGAAATGTTGGACGGTAAGATCGACACGCTGCACTTCGACGAAGCGTGGCTGCCGCACGCCACCTTCCACGACTTCTACAAGGACATGCACGCCATCGGCAAGGACCGCCCGCGCGCCAAGGAGTCGATGATCTTCTCGACCCAGTCGACCCACAAGCTGCTCGCCGGCCTGTCGCAGGCGTCGCAGGTGCTGGTGCGCGAGTCGGAGACCGTCAAGCTCGATCGCGACGCCTTCAACGAAGCCTACCTTATGCACACCTCGACCTCGCCGCAGTACTCGATCATCGCCTCGTGCGACGTCGCCGCCGCGATGATGGAAGCGCCGGGCGGCACCGCGCTGGTGGAGGAATCGATCCTCGAGGCGCTCGACTTCCGCCGCGCGATGCAGAAGATCGACCAGGAATGGGGCAAGGACTGGTGGTTCCAGGTGTGGGGTCCGCAGGACTTCGCCGAGGAAGGCATCGGCTCGCGCGAGGACTGGGTCATCCGCGCCGAGGACGACTGGCACGGCTTCGGCAACCTGGCGCCGAACTTCAACATGCTCGATCCGATCAAGGCGACCATCGTCAACCCGGGCCTGTCGCTCGACGGCCAATTCGCCGACAGCGGCATTCCGGCGTCGATCGTCACCAAGTACCTGGCCGAGCATGGCGTGATCATCGAGAAGTGCGGGCTGTACTCGTTCTTCATCATGTTCACCATCGGGATCACCAAGGGCCGCTGGAACACGCTGTTGACGGCGCTGCAGCAGTTCAAGGACGACTACGACAAGAACCAGCCGATGTGGCGCATCCTGCCGGAATTCGCGGCCGCCAACCCGACCTACGAAAAAATGGGCCTGCGCGACCTGTGCCAGCAGATCCACGATTTCTACAAGGCTTACGACGTGGCCCGTTTGACCACCGAGATGTACCTGTCCGATATGATCCCGGCGATGAAGCCGTCGGACGCTTTCGCCAAGATGGCGCACCGCGAGATCGAACGCGTGGCGATCGAGGAGCTCGAAGGCCGCATCACGTCGATCCTGTTGACGCCTTATCCACCGGGTATTCCGCTGCTCATTCCCGGCGAGCGCTTCAACAAGACCATCGTTGATTACCTGCGCTTCGCGCGCGATTTCAATGAGCGCTTCCCGGGCTTCGAGACCGATGTGCACGGGCTGGTCAAACGCGAGGTCGATGGCAAGCGTGGCTACTTTGTCGATTGCGTGAAGCAGTAGATGGTGTTGCTGGCACGGCCACGGCGACCCCGCACGGCCAGGGCAACCCCGCACGGCCAGGCGGGGACGTACCCCATGGGGTACGTCCCCTAAGTGGTAACGCATGGTTCGAGGCAAAGGCGTGCGGGTTAGCTGTACGCTTGGCAACTTTCAGTTGCAAGGAACGGACATGGACAGAACGTCATGTCCGTTTTCACTTCAATAAGTTCGCCTAATTTACTGCAATCACACCGCAACTGCAGCCAAATAAATAACACCCAAGCAACGATAAAATTCTCCTAAGAAACTTTATTTCCCCCGCCTGAACGGGCTCTTCTACAATCTGCCGATGGTATTTCCAAAGGCGAGATCATGAAGCTCAACCGTTCCAGGCAGGCGTCCGGCCTGCTGCTCGCTGTCATACTGGCCGCCTGTGGTGGCGGCGGTGGTGGCTCGTCCCCCGCCGGCTCGGTCACGGCGCCATCGGGCACCGTGGGCACCGGCTCGCAGGCGCCGGCCACACCGACCGCACCTCCCGCACCTCCCGCGCCAACGACGCCCACCGCACCACCCGCCCCGACACCACCGTCCGCCCCGGTCGGCGCCACCACGCCGGCCGCCGCCTCCCAGTTCCTGGCGCAAGCGAGCTTCGGCCCCACCACCGACAGCATCAACGCGCTGGTCGCCGGCGGCAAGGCCGACTGGATCGCGGCCCAGTTCCAGAAACCGCAAACCCTGCACCGCGAGTACGTCCAGCAGATCGCCGCCACCCTCCCCGCCGGCACCAACCCCAATCAAAACCAGGTCTTCGAATCGTTCTGGCAGCAGGCCGTCGCCGGCGACGATCAGCTGCGCCAACGCGTGACGTTCGCGCTGTCGCAAATCTTCGTCATCTCCATGGTCGACGGCAGCCTGTCCTCGCGCCCGGCCGGCGTCGCCAGCTATTACGACATGCTCGGACAGCACGCCTTCGGTAACTTCCGCGACCTGCTGCAAGGCGTCGCGCTGCACCCGATGATGGGCATTTACCTCAGCCACCTGCACAATCAAAAAGAAAGCGGCACCCGCGTCCCGGACGAGAACTTCGCCCGCGAGATCATGCAGCTGATGAGCATAGGCCTGTATCAGCTCAACCAGGACGGCAGCCTCAAAACCAATGCCGGCAAGCCCGTCGAAACCTACACCCACGACGACGTCGCCGGCCTGGCCAAGGTCTTCACCGGCTGGAGCTGGGCCGGCCCGGACACCAGCGCGGCGCGTTTCACCGGCGGCAAGGCCGACCCAGCGCGCGACTGGACGCCGATGCAGATGTACGCCACCTACCATTCGACGTCGCAAAAAAGCTTCCTCGGCGCGGGCACCAACGGCACCGGCGAAACGGACCTGAAGGTCGCACTCGATACCTTGTTCAACCACGCCAACGTCGGCCCCTTCATCGGCCGCCAGTTGATCCAGCGGCTGGTGGGCAGCAATCCGAGTCCGGCCTACGTCGGCCGCGTGGCCGCCGCCTTCGCCAACAACGGCGCCGGCGTGCGCGGCGACATGCGCGCCGTGATCCGCGTCGTGCTGCTCGACCCCGAGGCGGCCGACAGCGGCGCTCCCAAGAAGCTGCGCGAGCCGGTGCTGCGCCTGGCCCACTGGATGCGCGCCTTCAACGCGAAGTCGGCGTCCGGCCGCTTCTTGATGGGGTCCCTGGACGACCCGCTGACCGGGCTCGGACAAACACCGCTGCGCGCGCCGTCGGTATTCAATTTCTTCCGTCCGTCGTACACCCCGCCCAACAGCACGCTGGCGGCGGCCGGACTGGTGGCGCCGGAGATGCAGATCACCGGCGAGCCGTCCGTCACCGGCTACCTGAACTACATGCAGAGCGCGATTCCCAACGGCGTTGGCAACGCACGCGACGTGCAGGCCAACTACGCGGCCGAGCTGACACTGGCGGCGTCGCCGGAGCAGTTGGTCGACCGCGTCAACCTGCTGCTGACCGCCGGCGCCATGTCCACCAGGCTGCGCAACCAGATCATCAGCGCCCTCAACGCCATCAGCCAGCCGACGCCCACCACGACCAACGCCACGCAGGTGGAGAACGCCCGCAAGAACCGCGTCTACATGGCGATTTATCTGACGATGGCCTCGCCCGAATATCTGGCGCAACGATAAGGACCGACGATGAACGACCATAATCACACGCGCCGGCGCTTCCTTGGCGGCATGGCGGCACTGGCCGGCGGCAGCAGCCTGCCGTTCGCGCTAAACCTGGCCGCGATGGGCACGGCGGCCGCCCAAAGCGCCGGCGACTACAAGGCCGTCGTCTGCCTCTTTCTCAACGGCGGCAACGACCATTTCAACACCGTGCTGGCGACCGACGCTACCTCGTGGAACGAGTATCTGCGCATCCGCACCACCACCGACAGCGGCTCGATCGCCTTGCCGGGCCTGGGCGCGACCGGCGGCGTGCTGCCGATAGTCCCGGCCAGCGCGCAGGCCGGCCGCACCTACGCGCTGCACCCGGCCATGCAGCCGCTGAAGGATTTGTTCGACGCCGGCCGCGCCGCCGTCGTCGCCAACGTCGGCACACTGGTGCAGCCGATCACGCTGGCGCAGTACAAGGCCGGCACCGGCGTGCCGGCGCGGCTGTTTTCGCACAACGACCAGCAAGCGACCTGGCAGTCGTCGCAATCGGAGGCGTCGGCGGCTTCGGGTTGGGGCGGGCGCATGGGCGACATGCTGGCGGCGGCCAACGGCAACGCCAGTTTCACGTGCATCTCCAGTTCCGGCAACGCGCTGTTCCTGAGCGGGCGCCAGGTGCGCCAGTACCAGATCAGCGGCACCAGCGCGGTGCCGATAGCGCGCCTGAACGATACGCTGTTCGGCGTGCCGGCCGGCGCCAATCCGCTGCGCCAGATCGTCAGCGGCGACCAGTCCGACCTGTTCCAGAAGGAGCACGCGGCGGTGGCCGGCCGCGCCATCGGCGCGCAGGCGGCGCTGAGCGGCGCGATGCTGGCCACCGGCGCGACCGGCGTGCCGGACCCCACGCAATATATCAATCCGAACACCGGCGCCGCCGGCGTCAACGCGCTGGCCGTGCAGCTGCAGACCGTGGCGCGCATCATCGGCGGCCGCGCCGCGCTCGGCGTCCGGCGCCAGGTGTTCTATGTGGGCCTGGGTGGATTCGACACGCACGATTTCCAGCGGGTGAACTAGGCCGACCTGCTGGCGCGCGTGGCGCACGCGATGGCCTACTTCGACGGCGCGATGGCCAGCCTGCAAGGGGCGGACATGCGCAAGCAGGTGACGTTGTTTACGGCGTCCGATTTCGGCCGCACGCTCACCAGCAACGGCGATGGCACCGACCATGGCTGGGGAGCGCACCACTTCGTCATGGGCGGCGCGGTCAGGGGGCGGGACATCTACGGCGCCATGCCGGTCACGGGCCTGAAACACGATCTCGACGTCGGCTCGGGTTCGCTGCTGCCGACCACGTCGGTGGACCAATACGGCGCCACGCTGGCGGCGTGGTTCGGCCTGTCGGCGGGCCAGATCGCCGACGTGTTTCCGAACATCGGCAATTTCGGCGCGCGCGACTTGGGGTTTATGGCTTGAGCTTCGGACGGATATGGTAAATTCCCGGCATGGGCACGTCGCCCGCACGACCTGTCGTTCCGCAGGTAGAGAGATTTTTTATCCATGCGCCTTCTTATCGCCCTGATTCTTCCCTGGCTGACCTTTTTCACCATCGGCCGGCCGTTCGCCGGCATCATCTGCCTGATCCTGCAAATCACCGTGATCGGCTGGCTGCCCGCCGCGATCTGGGCGGTCTATGCGCTCAGCCAGTACAAGACCGACCAGAAAATCCGCGACGCCTTAGGCGGCCGCTAACTCCTAGCCGGCCACGCCGACCGTCAGCGTGGCCACGTAGCCGTCGGTGACGTTTCCGGTCACCGTCGCCATCTGCAGCGTCACGCCGTCACTGAACACGTTGTCGGTCGCGACGCTGATCGCGGCCATGTTGCGCACGCTGGCGCTGTAACCGGAGGTCGCATACACCTCGTTGCAGGCCGCCACCGGAAAGGTGAACTGCGACGTCTTGATGCGGTTCGCCGCGCTCGTCGCCGCCGTCAGCGACCGGTACACCTCGAAGTGCACGTGCGGCACCCGCCCCGAATAACAGCCAGGGAAGATCGATGTGAACGTCGCGCCGCCGGCGCTGTCGGTCGCCTGCACGCCGCGCAGATAGTTTTGCGTGGTCACGCCGCTTGAATACAAGGAGTAGTTGCCATCGCGGTCGCAGTGCCACAGATAGATGGCATAGCCGTCCAAGGCCGCGCAACTGCCGTTGACATTGACCACCTGCAGTTTGATCGTCAGCGGGATGCCCGCCGCCACCCCGGTCGGGCCATTGAAGCTGCTACGGATGTCGCTGCGCACGACGCCCGATTGCGTCAGCACATTGACCACGCCGCCGGAATTGCTGTTGGTGCCGTCGGCGGGATAGGGGCCGCCCGTCTCCTCCGGTATCACGGAACACGCGCCGGTCGTGGGCGTGGTTGTGGTGGTTGTGGTGGTGGTCGTGGTGGTCGGTGTCATCGCGGTGGTGCCCGTGCTGGCGCTGGTGCTGTCCGATCCGCCGCCGCAGCCCATGATCGGCAGCGCCGAGGCGCCGGCCAGCAGCCAGCGCAGGCTCTGGCGCCGGTCGCTGTTCAGATTGAGCATGGCGCTCAGGTCTGCCGCCAGACTGTGCTCATGGTTGTGGTCGTGTGGTTTCATGCTTGCTCCCTGTACAAATGATTAAACCGCCACCTTTCGGTGGCTTGGTGGCTGGCGGTGCTTCAGTTCAGCGGCGGGCGCGGACGGCGCGGCTGGTCGCGGCCTTCGTTGTCGTCCGCGCGCAGCTTGCGCTGTTCGGGCGTCAGCACGGCCAACAGCTTTTGCTCGGTGCGCACGCGCTGCAAGGCGATATTGGCCATGGCGGTAGCGGCGCTTTGCGCCAGCGCGGCGGCCTTGGCATCGTCGTACTTGTCGGCGTCGCCCATCTCGCGCAACGCTTCTTGGGCTTTCGCCGCCGCCCTGCCCTGCTCGCGCAGATACGGCTGCTGCGCGTGCAGTATGGCGAACACTTTGTCTTGCTGCGCATCGGTCAATTCGACGCCGCGCAGCGAAGGCGGCCAACCGCCCATGCCCGGAAAGCCGAGCGGCGGCATGTCGCGACGCATGCCCGGACCGTCGTCGTGGCCGTGCGGGCCGCCCTGCGGCATCGGCGGGCGCTCGCCGCCCGCTTCACTGGCGCCGGCGCCGCCGGCGGCGGCCATCAACGGCAACGCGGCCGCCAACAACAACAGCTTGCGTAAGCAGATTTCCTTGTTTGTCATACTCGTCATCCTCGTTTGAATTGGAAGACGCCATTTTCTAGTTGCCGTATGTTAAGTAGCGTAAGGACAACGTAAATCGGCGTAAAGCCGGCTTTCGAGGCCGATGCGGTGACATTCGGCCGTGCGCGCGCCGTCCGCCGTGCGCGCAAATCCGTTGTAAAACCGGGTAAAAGGCCATTTTCCGCCCGGTCGCGCTGTTATGATTGCCAGTCCATATAGAAAGAAATACGCGGCAATGAAGAGTAAAGTCCTGTTGATAGACGACGACATCGAACTGGTGGGCATGTTCCAGGAGTATCTGGAACAGGAAGGTTTCGACGTCAAGGCCGTGCACGACGGCGAGGCCGGCACGCTCGAAGCGGCCACCGGCAAGTATTCCATCGCCATCCTGGACGTGATGATGCCGCGCATGAACGGCCTGGAAACGTTGCGCCGCATCCGCACCAACAGCCAGTTGCCGATCCTCATGCTCACCGGCCGCGGCGACGACACCGACCGTATCGTCGGCCTCGAGCTCGGGGCCGACGACTACGTCGCCAAGCCGTGCACGCCGCGCGAGCTGACGGCGCGCATCCGCGCCATCCTGCGCCGGGCGCACAGCGCGCCGACCGACAACGGCAGCTCGGCCGCCCTCCAGGTGGGACAGTTGACGATGTGGCCCGAGCAGCGCCGCGCGGCGTGGGCCGGCGACAAACTGGAATTGACCAGCACCGAATTCAATCTGCTGGAGGTCCTGGCCCGCAACGCCGGCCGCCCGGTCAGCAAGAACACCTTGTCCGAACAGGGGTTGGGCCGCCCGCTGGCGCGCTTCGACCGCAATATCGATGTCCACCTCAGCAGCCTGCGCCACAAGCTCGGCACCATCGCCGACGGCCGCTCCTGCCTGCAAACCGTCTACCGCCTTGGCTACCAGTTGATCAAGGAGTAAGCGTGGGCCGTTTGTTCTGGAAGTTCTTCGTGTGCATACTGCTGGCGCAGATGACGGCCACGTTCGGCATCGTCGGCGGCATCTGGCTCAAGGACCGCAGCCTGCAAACGGCCACGCCGGCCGACATCGACACCAGCCCGCCGGCGGAAATCGCCATCAACGCGGCCGCCGCCACGCTCGAATACGGCGGCGCCAACGCCCTGCGCCGCATGCTCGACAACATGGACCGGCGGCGCGTC
This sequence comes from uncultured Duganella sp., assembly GCA_963513825.1. Taxonomy (GTDB): domain Bacteria; phylum Pseudomonadota; class Gammaproteobacteria; order Burkholderiales; family Burkholderiaceae_D; genus Rugamonas. The sequence goes on along the minus strand of CAUPRW010000015.1, from coordinate 53,728 downwards.
TACGCGGTCGACGACCAGGGCCACGAAATGCTGGGCCGTATCGTCAGCGCCGCCATGCTGCGCGAATCGCGCGCGCTGCTCAAGGACGACGGCAAGCGCCGCGTGGTGCGCCAGGTGTACGACCCGCAGGGCAACCGCTATCTGCTGTTCCTGCCGTGGTCCGAGCGCCAGCGCGGTTTCGACAGCGAATCGCGCCAGCTGCTGGCCGGGTTGAACAGCCAGCAAATGGCGATACAGGACGCCAAGCGCATGGCCGGCGGCTTCGACGGCCGTCACGACCCGAACCAGCCTGGCGGACCCGGTGGCCCGCCACCCGGCGAGGCCATGGCGGACGCCAGCGCCGGCGCACGTGCGCAGGGCGGCAATGGCGCCGGCGCCCCGCCCCCGGGCCAGCGCGGCGACTGGCGCGGCCCGATGGGACCGCGCTGGCAACCGCTGGCGCCCTGGGTGCCGATCGCCGCCGCCGTCCTCGCCAGCCTGCTGTTCTCGGTGCTGCTCGCGTGGTACTTCTCGCGCCCGATCCGCGCGCTGCGCCTGGCCTTCGACGCCGCCGCCGGCGGCGATCTGTCGCCACGCTTCGTCAGCGCCTCCGGCAAAAGCCTCACGGAACTCAACGACCTCGGTCGCGACTTCGACCGCATGACGGCGCGCCTGCGCAACCTGATCGACGGCCAGACCCGCCTGCTGCACGACGTCTCGCACGAACTGCGCTCGCCGCTGGCGCGGCTGCAGGCCGCCATCGGCCTGGCGCACCAGCAGCCGGACAAGGTCGGCGCCTCGATGGAGCGCATCGAACGCGAAAGCGTGCGCATGGACAAGCTGGTCGGGGAGCTATTGACCCTGGCGCGACTGGAAGCGGGCGCGATCAAGGCCAGCAAGGAGGAGATCAGCATGGCCGACCTGCTCGAACAGATCGCCGACGACGCCAGCTACGAGGCGGCCAGCCAGCAGCGCACGGTGGTGCGCGAAGGCGACGCCGACGTGCAGGTGGCCGGCCAGGCCGATTTGCTGGGGCGGGCGATTGAAAACGTGGTCCGCAACGCCATCAAGCACAGCGCCGAAGGCGGCGAAGTGCAGCTGCAAGCTCGCTACATGAGCGACGTCGGCCGGCTATGCATCCGCGTGCTCGATCGCGGCCCGGGCGTCGCGCCCACCGACCTCGAAACGATCTTCCAGCCCTTCTTCAGGTCCAGCAACGCCGGCACCGAGGGGCACGGCCTGGGGCTGGCGATCGCCCAGCACGTGATCGACGCGCACGGCGGAAGTATAAAAGCCACCAACCGGGCCGGTGGTGGCTTGTGTGTGGAGATCATGCTGCCGGTGAAGCTGTAGCGTCTCAGGCCTTCGGCAGGGTCACGCCGCGCTGGCCCTGGTATTTGCCGTTGCGGTCCTTGTACGACACGTCGCACACTTCGTCGCTCTCGAAGAACAGCACCTGGGCGCAGCCCTCGCCGGCGTAGATCTTGGCCGGCAACGGCGTGGTGTTGGAAAACTCCAGCGTCACGTAGCCTTCCCATTCCGGCTCGAACGGCGTCACGTTGACGATGATGCCGCAACGCGCGTAGGTCGATTTGCCCAGGCAGACGGTCAGCACGCTGCGCGGAATGCGGAAGTACTCCATGGTGCGGGCCAGCGCGAAGGAGTTCGGCGGGATGATGCACACATCGCTCTTGACGTCGACGAAGGAGTTCGAATCGAAGTTCTTCGGATCGACGATGGTGCTATTGATGTTGGTGAAGATCTTGAACTCGTCGGCGCAGCGGATATCGTAGCCGTACGACGAGGTGCCGTAGGAGATCACCTTGCGGCCATCCTGCTCGCGCACCTGGTCGGGGAAGAACGGCTCGATCATCCCATGTTCTTCCGCCATGCGGCGTATCCATTTATCGCTTTTAATCGTCATCGCAAGGTATTCCTAAGATTGCCAGGGGGCGCTACGCCCCGAATGGACGAGATTTTACGCGAAAGACCCGTTTTTAAGAACTTTTTTAGCGCCGCCCGCGAACGATTGGTCGTCCAGCAGACCTTTGATCATCTCGGCCGTGGCGTCGGCCGCCGCCGCCGGCGCCTCCATCGGAAACAGGTGGCCGCCGGGGATCAGGCGGAAATGGCGCCCCACCAGCGCCTGCGTGTGCGCGTGGCCGGCCTGGCTGGTCTCCCACGACGCCGTGCCGCCGATGAACCCGATCGGCACCGGAAAGCGTCCGCGCACCACCCGCGGCAAATGGTGGGGCAAGCTGGCATAGACGGCCGTCTCGATCTCGCGGGTAAAGCGCAGCTGGACGCCTTCCGGGTGCGGCTTCAGGCCGCTGTCGATGTAATCGGCCAGCACGCCGGGCGCCCAGGCCGCGAAGATATCCTTGGCGGCGAAATGCTCAAGGGCGCCGGCCGCGCTGGGCCACACATTGCGTCGACGTTTGGAGAATTTTGCCGGCGGCACGTCATACGCCTTACCGAACAGTTTAATGGCGCGCCACACCAGCGCGCGCCAGCCGGCGACGACGGGCGCGTCGAGCATAACGACGCAGCGCACGAGGTCGGGCCGCTTATGGGCCACCAGCAAACTAAGCATGCCTCCGAGCGAATGCCCGACCAGGATCACCGGTTCCGCATAGCGCGTGGTCAGCTCGGCGATATATTCGTCGACAAGATGCGGCCAGCAATCGGTGACTGGAAAACGCGCATCATGGGCATGCATATCGAGCGCCTGGATATCGAAACGATCGCCGAGCCGCTCGAAAAACTGGCGGTACACGCCGGCCGGATAGCTGTTGGCGTGGGCGAAATGCAGCTTGGGCTTACTCACAAGCGGTCCCCTATAGTAATTGTGGACCAATTGTAACGGCACTTCCCCAACCCGGTTGGTGGACACCCTCTAAACCATCGGGGTCAAGTCTGTCATTTGGACACGAGCTCGACAGTTGGTCGTCACTGGCCACCGGCGGAGGGCAAATTACCGGCCGTACCAGTAGCGCTTATGGATTTCCCGGTAGGCGAAAATTTGGAGCGCCGGCCCGAAATCGATTGTCACTGCGCCCAACTGGTCGGTGCGCAGGCGTTCGATGCCCAATTCTCCATACCGCTCGTAGACCTCCGTTTTCGGATGCTGGTACCTGTTGCGGTGACCGACCTGGAACACGGCCACCCGCGGGTGTACGGCATCGAGGAACTCCGGCGTGGAGCTCGTGCCGCTGCCATGGTGCGGTACCAGCAGCACGTCCGCCCGCAAGCGCGCGCGGTCGCGCCGCACCAGTTGCGACTCCTGCAAAGCTTCGATATCGCCGGCCAGCAGCATCGACTTGCCGCCGGCGGTGATCTTCAAGGTGCACCCGCGCGCATTGGGCTTGAGCGAGGCGTGGGCATAGCTGGCCGCCAGCGGGTGCAGCACCTCGAAGCGCACGCCGTCCCATAGCCAGGCTTGGCCGGCCGCGCACTGCGCGCCGCGCCGGGCCGCCGCCATGATCGGATGATGTGCGGACAGCGAGGCGAGCACCCACCCGACCGGCAAGCCATCGAGCACCGTCAGCGCTCCACCAGAGTGGTCGGCATCGCCGTGGCTAACGATCATGCCGTCGAGCGCCCCGATGCCGCGCGCCCGCAGATACGGCAGGATCACCCGGCCGCCAGCGTCGATTTCCGGGCCGTAGGCCGGGCCGGCGTCGTACAGCAGCCGGTGATGACGCGTTTCGATCAGCAGCGCCATGCCCTGTCCCACGTCGAACGCGGTGACGGTCATGCGGCCCGGCGCCGGGTGCGACGGCTCGGCCGCCAGCAGCGGGATCCACGTGGCGATACCGAGCCAGCGCACCGGCCAGCCGCGCGGCGCGAGCAGCCATAGCGTACCGAACATCGCCCAGCAGAACAACCAAGGCGGTGGAGTCGGCGCGCGCCACACGGCGTAGCGCAAGCCACTGAACCATTGCAGGCAAACCGTCAGCCACTCCACCAGCAAGTGCGCCAACCCGAGCACCCAGGCCGACAGCGGCGAGGGTAGCAGACTGCCGACCAGTGCCAGCGGTGTGACGACAAGGCTAATCAACGGAATCGCCACCGCGTTCGCCAGCGGGCTGACGACCGACACCTGTGCGAACAGCAGCATCGTCAACGGCACCAATCCGAGCGTGACGGCGTACTGGGTTCGCGCCCCGACCAGCAAGGCGCGCCAGCATCTGGCCGCAAGCGCCGGAGCCGTCCCCCCGTCGATCGGTTGCGCATCCCCGGCGCCGGGCGGCGCCCTTGCGGGACGCGAAAAGGTGCGGCCGACGGTCGCATACAGGATCACCGCCACCGCGCCGAACGACAGCCAGAACCCCGGCCACAGCACCGCCCAAGGATCGAGCACGAGAACGACGGCAAGTGCGGTGCACAGCACATGCGAAACGCTCGCTATCCGGTTGAGCCACAGCGCGGCGGCAACCACGATCAGCATATACAACGTGCGCTGCGCCGGCACCCCGAATCCGGCCAGCAGCACATAGAAAAACGCGACGCCCGCGCCCACCAACGCCGCCACCTTTTGCGCCGGTAGCAGCAGCGGCAACTGCGCCAGCGTGAAGAATGAATACCGCCACAGCGTGAACGCGCCATAGGCGAACAGACCGGCCACCATCGTAATATGCAAGCCGCTGATGCTGACCAGATGCCCGATCCCGGTGTTGGTGAACACCTTCCAATCGGATTGGTCGATGCCGCGCTGATCGCCGACCACCAGCGCGACGATCACGCCGGCATAGGGTTTGTCCGGCAGCGCCGCAAGAATACGCGCGCGCAGCGCCGCGCGGCAATGCTCGATGATGTTGCGCGCACTGACAACAAAGTTGTCCAGGCGTCGATTGGCGACATTCGGCCTCACATAGCCGGTCGCCCGCACGCCCTGCTCCAGCAGCCAGGCCTCGTAATCGAAACCATAGGGGTTGGCGTTGCCATGCGGGCGTTGGAGCCGAACGGTCAACTGCCAGCGCTCGCCGGGCTGGACGTCGCCGACCTCGGTCACCTGGTCGCGAAAGCCGGCGTACCAAGACACCGCGATGCGGGGCGGCACGGGCGAGCCGCGCGCCCCGCCATCTCCAGTCAACACCCGCTCCACTGCGAAGTTGAAGCGCACACCTTGCGCGAAGCGGTACGGCAAATTGTCGACCGTGCCGATCACCGCAAAGTCGCGCCCCTCGTCGGCGTGGTCTAGCTGCGACGACAACGCGCCATGCGCGAGCAACGCGGCCCATAAGAAGCCGGAGATGGCGCCGCCGAGCGCCGAGCGCGCCGAAGACACGGCCGGCCCGATAAGCGCGCCGCGCCCGGGCCGGCTCGGCTGAACGGCCCGCCGCCAAAGTACCCCGCACAAAAGGGAGAACCCCGCAGCCGCCAAAATGGCTGGAATGCCCGGCAACGCGGCGCGCGTCTGCAGAAACGCCACGCCGGCGGCAAAGCCGATTATCGCCATACGCATCGCCACCCCGCTGTCGCGTCGCCCTCACCTCGGGCAATTGGTCGTACCGTCCGACCGCCACAGCGATAGTATGTAAGCCCGGGCATGCCTTTCCTACTGTCGCGACAGCCCTTGATCGCAATCAAAGTCAACATTTCCAGCGCAACAGCCATCTCCGGGGCCGGCCGCGCCGCAAACAAAAACGGCGACAGGGGTAAGCCCGTCGCCGCCAGTCCTACGCAATCAAAACCGCGTCCTATTTCACCGAAACGTCGGTCGCCTTGACCGCCACGTGCTCGCTGATGTTCTTCGCCGCGATGGTCTCGGTCAGGAACGACGTCGACTTGACCAACAGATCGCGCGCCACCTCTTCCAGCGGCGAGCCGCTGATGCTGGCGTGGTTGCCACCCAACCCGGTGCCGCCGCCCCAACCCATCGCCGAGACGCCAAAGCCGGTCTTCTCGTTGTTGGCCTGGAAGGTTTTTGAGGCGATGATCTTGGCGCGCTTGACGTCCACCACGCGGATGTCCATGTTCATGTGCACCTTGGACTTCTTGTAGTCGACGGCGCCGGCCAGCATGCTCAAAGGTCCCTTGAGGAAGCTCAGGCCGCCCAAGCCGGTCGAGCTTTGCTCGAAGCCGAGCGAGGTGATCGAACCGGTGATCATGTAGTCGGCCGCCTCGGCCTCGACCCGCTTGCCGACCAGCGCAAGTTCCTTGTTGATCTCGTCCATCTCGGCGCGCTCCTGCACGTCGAAGCAGCCGGTCTGCGTCAGCGCCGTGGCCAGCATCTCGGTCATGCCGGTGCCTACGCCCGTGTAACTCGGCTGCGACACCGTGCCCGAGCGCTCCCACCAGCGGTATTCCTTGGGATCCTGCTGGCCGGCGCCGGACGAGCAATCGGCCGATTTGCACTTGAATTCGGTGAACACGACCCGGGCGGCCGGTGTCTTGCATTTAGGCACGTCGATCTGACGCTCGGCCACGTCGCTGGAGTCGGCAAAGCACATGGCGGGAATAAACAGGAGGGCCGCCGCGAGGCGAAGGTCAGGTTTCATTTGTGTGGCTTTCGTGGCTAATAACAGGCAAATATTGACGATTATGCACTGCCGGGCCACGATCAATTCTATCCAAATGTCACACCAGCCATGTTTTCATGATAAGACCTTCATGCGTGGCAGCGCCGCCACGGCATTGGCCGACGTCGCGCTGGCGACCTCTTCCACACCGAGGCCGCGCAGTTCGGCCAGCACGGCGCCGATGCGCGGAATCTGGTCCGGGCTGTTGCGCCCCGGGTGCACCCAGCTCGGCGCGATGTCCGGCGCGTCCGTCTCCAGCACGATCGACGCCAACGGCAGCTCGGCCGCCATGCGGCGTATCTGCAGCGCGCGGGTGAAGGTCATGGCGCCGCCGAAACCGAGCTTGAATCCCAGGTCGATGTAGGCCTGCGCCTGCTGGAAGCTGCCGTTGAACGCATGCGCGATGCCGCCGGCGGGACGGATCTGGCGCGCATGCTTGAGCACCACGTCCTGCGAGCGGCGCACGTGCATCAGCACCGGCAGCGCAAATTCGCGGGCGATCTTGAGCTGCTCGCGGAAGAAGAAGATCTGCTTCTCGCGCATCGCCGGCTCGGTCAGCATGGGAAGGAAGAAGTCGAGCCCGATCTCGCCCAGCGCGACGAAGCGCGGATCGGCCAGCGCCGCCTCGACCCGCCCGCGCAGCACGCGCAGGTCGTCCTCGCCGGCCCGCGGCACATAGATCGGATGGATGCCGAGCGCGTAACAGCCGTTGTCGACGCTCGCCGCCAACTGCGCGACGACGTCGAAATTGGCCGTCTCCACGGCCGGAATGACGATCATGCCGACCCCTTGCCCCTTCGCCTTGAACGCCTCGCCGGCCGATTCGGCGCCGAATTCGTGGGCGTCGAGGTGGCAGTGGGTGTCGATCCACATGGCGTCAGTCCTGGTAGGGTTTGAGGCCCTCGTCGGTCAGGCGCAGCACGCGGTCGCAGCGGCGCGCCAGCTCGATGTCGTGGGTGACGATGACGAAGGCGGTGCCCAGCGTGCGTGAGAGCTCGAGCATCAGATCGAAGATCTGCTGCGCGGTGGCGTGATCGAGGTTGCCGGTCGGTTCATCGGCCAGCACGCAGGCCGGCTGCGTGACGAGCGCGCGCGCCAGCGCCACGCGCTGGCGTTCGCCGCCGGACAGCTCGCCCGGCACGTGGGTGACGCGCTTGGCCAGGTTCACGCGCGCGAGCACCTGCTGCGCGGCGGCGGACGCCTGGTCGCGTTTGACGCGCCGTATCATCAGCGGCATGGCGACGTTGTCGAGCGCGGAGAATTCCGGCAGCAGGTGGTGGAACTGGTAGACGAAGCCCAGCGAGGCGTTGCGCAGGTCGCCGCGCGCCGCCTCGCTCAGGCTGGCGAAGTCCTTGCCCAGCAGCGTGACCTTGCCGGTGGTGGGCGTATCGAGCCCGCCGAGCAGGTGCAGCAGCGTCGATTTGCCGGAGCCGGAGGCGCCGACGATGGCCACGCGCTCGCCGCGCCGCACGTCGATGTCGATCCCGGCCAGCACCGGCACCGAGTAGCTGCCCTGCGTGAAGGTCTTGCCCAGGTTGCGGCACGAAAGCACCACCGGTTGCAGGTCACTCATAGCGCAAGGCCTCCGCAGGTTTGACGCGCGCGGCCCACCAGCTCGGGTAGATCGTGGCGAGGAACGCCAGCACCACGGCCATGCCGCCGATTTTGAAAACATCCGGCCAGCGCAGGTCCGACGGCACTGTGCTGATGTAGTAGATATCCTTCGACAAGAACTGTACTCCCAATAAGTGTTCGATAAACGGTACGATAACGTCGATGTTGAGCGCGACGAGCACCCCGCCGGCGACGCCCAGGATGGTGCCGAGGATGCCCACCAGCGCGCCCTGGATCATGAAGATCTTCATGATCGAGCGCGGCGAGGCGCCCAGCGTGCGCAGGATGGCGATGTCGGGCTGCTTGTCGGTCACCGTCATCACCAGCGTCGACACCAGGTTAAACGCGGCGACGGCGATGATCAAGGTCAGGATGATGAACATCATGCGCTTTTCCGTCTGCACGGCGGCAAACCAGGTGGCGTTGAGCTTGGACCAGTCGCGCACCGTCAGCTCGCCAGGCATCGAGCGCTTGAGCGCCATCGCCACCTGCGGCGCGCGGTGCATGTCCGACAGGCGCAGGCGCAGGCCGGCCGGGGCGTCGATGCGCATGAGCTTTTCGGCGTCGGCCAGGTGCACGAAGGCGAGCGTGGAATCGAACTCGTTGTGGCCGGCCTCGAAGATGCCGACCACGTTGAACGAGCGCAGTCGCGGCAGCACGCCGGCCGGCGTTATCTGGCCCTGCGCCAGCGCCAGCGTGACCTTCTCGCCGAGGTTGACGCGCAGCGAGCGCGCCAGGTCGATCCCCAGCACGATGTTGTAGGCGCCCGGCTTCAGGGCGGCGAAGCTGCCGCGCCGGGTTTGCCCGGCCACGTCCGAGACGTTCGGTTCCTGCTCCGGCAGCACGCCGCGGATGATGGCAGGGCGCAGCACGTCGTCGCGCACCAGCATGCCCTGCGTTTCGGCGAACGGCGCGGTGCCGACCACCTCGGGATTTTTACAGGCCTCGGCGGCGGCGGCCTGCCAGTTCGGCATCGAGCCGCGCGGATCGAACACTTCGACGTGCGCCAGCACCGACAGCATGCGGTCGGTGACCTGCTTTTGGAAGCCGTTCATCACCGACAGCACGACGATCAGCGCGGCCACGCCCAGGCCGATGCCGGCCATCGAAATGAGGGAGATGAAGGAGATGAAGCTATTGCGTCCGCTGCGCTTGCCGGCGCGCGTGTAGCGCAGGCCGACCAGCCATTCGAACGGTAGATTGCGAGTGATGCCCATGTGACCGATTGCCTCCTATTCGTAGCGCAAGGCTTGCGCCGGCTTGACGCGGGCGCCGCGCCAGCTCGGGTACAGCGTGGCCACGAACGCCAACAACACCGAGATGACGGCGATCCGGGTCACGTCCGACAGCCGCAGGTCCGACGGCACGGCGCTGATGAAGTAGATATCCTTGGACAGGAAGTGCATGCCGAACAGCGACTCGATGAACGGCACGACGATGTGGACGTTTAGCGCCAGCACGGAGCCGAGCGCCACGCCGAAGGCGGTGCCGAGCACCCCGGTGAGCGCGCCCTGGATCATGAAGATCTTCATGATCGAGGCCGGCGACGCGCCCAGCGTGCGCAGGATGGCGATGTCGGCCTGCTTGTCGGTCACCGTCATCACCAGCGTGGCGACCAGGTTGAAGGCGGCCACCGCGATGATCATGGTCAGAATGATGAACATCATGTTCTTCTGGCTTTTGACGGCGGCGAACCAGGTCGAATTGGCGCTGGTCCAGTCGCGCAGCAGCAGGTCGCCGGACATGGTGGCCTTCAACTGGCGCGCCACCTCGGGCGCGCGGCCAATATCGGCCAGGCGCAGGCGCAGCCCGGACGGGCCTTTGAGCCCGATCAGCTCCTCGGCGTCGTCGATGTTCATCATCGCCAGGCCGGCGTCGAACTGGTTGTGGCCGACCTCGAAGATGCCGCTGACGGTGAGCGCGCGCACCCGCGGCAGCATGGCGCCGCCGGCGGCGCGGCCGTCGGCGCGCGCCAGCGTCACGCTCTGGCCGACCTTGACCTGCAAGGCCCGCGCCAGCTCGGCCCCCAGCACGATGTTGAAGCGGCCCGGCGCCAGCGTATCGAGGCTGCCCTCCTTCATGCGCGCGGCCACCTCGGAGACGTTGCGCTCGGCCTCGGGCAGCACGCCGCGCACCACGGCCGGGCGCAGGATGTCGTCGCGGATCAGCATGCCCTCGGTCTCGACGAAGGGCGCGGCGGCGGTCACCGCCGGATTGGCGGCGGCCTCGCGCGCGCTGTGGCGCCAGTCGGGCATGACGCCGCGCAGGTCGAACACCTCGACGTGGGCCAGCACCGACAGCATGCGGTTGGTCACTTCCTTCTCGAAGCCGTTCATCACCGACAGCACGACGATCAGCGCGGCCGTGCCGAGGCCGATGCCGGCCATCGAAATGAGGGAAATGAAGGAGATAAAGCTGTTGCGTCCGCCGCGCTTGCCGGCGCGCGTGTAGCGCAGGCCGACCAGCCATTCAAACGGCAGATTCTTGATAATACTCATGGGCTCCGGAGGCGATCACTTGTGGGAGCCCGAAGTGTGCCATATAAATGGCATTTCATGGGTGAAACACCTCACCTTGCCCCGGAAAAACGCCGCGCCGCCGGCGGAACCGGGGGCGCGGCGCGGGACGGCGCACGGGCGGCGGCCGCCCGTCATGCGCGATCGGCGGGGTTGGACGATCAGGCGAACTTCGCCGACCGCTGGCCGCCGCGACGGCGGGCGGTGAAGCCAACCAGGCCCAGGCCGGCGGCCATCATGGCCCAGGTGCTCGCTTCCGGAACCGGCGCGGCCATCGATACGCCCATCAGGTCTTGCGACTTGAGGCCATTGGCGCCGATGCCGCTGAACGTGGTGTAGCTGTACATGTTGCTCAACACGGTGTGCTGGGCGGCGTTGTCCAGCATGGCCTGGGCGCTGCCGACGTAGGCGCCGTCGGTGGCGGCGAAGAATTGCACGCCGCCGGTGTTATACATATTGCCGTCGTCGGCCTTCAATTCCCACAGCGCCAGCTGGAAAGCGATCTGGTTGCCGGCGTTGCCCAGGGTGCTGGCGTAGGCCGTTTCGTACAGGGCCTTGATGGCGTTGCTTGGCGCGGCGTTGTACGTGGCGGTGTAGACGGTGCGCTGCTGCAGGGTCACCTCCGGCTCGATGCAGAAAGCCAGGAAGGTGTCTTGCGGGTTGGCGGTATTGGTCATGTTCAACACCGGGATGTTGAAGTCGGTGCCGCCGTCGAAGGTGTTGCCGCCTGCGTTGTAGACCAGGCCGCCCGCGCCGCGGACCGCCTTCGAAGTGAAGGTGTCGGCGCAGGCGGCGCCCGAGAAGGCCAGCGTGGCGGTCAGGACGGCGGCGTGGATGGCGTTGAATTTGATGGTCATCATGATCTTTTCTATAAAAAGTAATTGTGGTTGTACAACACTAAAGAAACTTGTTTAGCACACCAGTTCGGCGTGCGGCGCGGCCTGGCCCACCAGCTGCGCCAATTGCCCGCCGCCCTGCATCAGGTCGGCGATGGTCGGCGCGGTCACGCCGGCCGCCGCCGCGTCGGCGGCGTCGACGTTGAAGTACACGTCGGTCATGTCGGCCGTCTTGCCGTTGCCCAGCGTGACGCTGCTGCGCTCCAGGTGCAGGTTGTTGTTGGCGTCAAGGAAGGGCAGCTCGGTGTAGCCCACCTTCAGGCTGACCACGCCGGCCGCGCTCAGCGAAATCAGCTCGCCGGCGTCGGTCTTGCCGTCGCTGTTGGCGTCGCGCCACACCAGCAGGCTGCCGAACTGGGCGTCGAGCGCGCTGACCAGGCCGTCGCCGTTGCTGTCGTAGCCGGCCAGCTTGGCGAAGCCGCTGCCCTTGGCGCTGCCGCCGAACAGTTCGCTGATGTTGTCGATGCTGCCGTTGCCGTTGACGTCGACCGCCAGGAAGGCGTCGCCCTTGGACAGCCAGCCCGTCTGGATCGCCTTGCCGTTGCCGAGCAGGTCGAAGCTGCCCTTCATGTCGGCGCGGGCGATGGTGTGGATGCCGTCGCCGTCGAGGTCGATCGCGATCGGCGTGATGGCCGCGTCCCAGCGCATGTCGTTCTCGCCCGAGCTGATGTTGATGTTGTCGGTCTTGGTGACGTTGGTCTTGGCCACGCCGTCGCCGGTGACGTCCGAATCGATGCTGTCGTTGCTGCCGGTGTTCTTCACGCCCCACTTCCAGTCGCTCATGTTGTAGCCTTTGAACTGGACGTTGGTCTTGTCGAACTTGACGTAGTAGTCGCCCGGCGTCAGGTCGGCGAACTTGTAGTTGCCGTTGGCGTCGGTTTTGATCGTGCTGCCGAGCTGCTTGCCGGTGGCGCTGTCGAACAGCGACACGCTCACGCCGCCGATGCCCTCCTCGCCGCTGTCCTGCACGCCGTTGTGGTTGCTGTCGCGCCAGACCTTGTCGCCGATGCTGCCCTTGCGGTAGATGCCGGCGTCGATGCTGGTGAGGTTTTCGCCGGTGGCAAGGGTGATCACGCCGGTGCGCCCGGTGTTGCCGGCGACGGTGATGACGTCCGAATCGGTGCTGCCCGAGCCAACGTCGGACTTGGTGAAGAACCAGCCGTTGCTGTTGACAACCTCGACCTTGTAGTTGCCGGCCTGCAGGCCGTCAAACAGGTATTTGCCGCCGTTGGCGGTGACCGTGGTCGCCTTCAGCACGTTGTTGCCGTCATACAGCTTGACCGTCACGCCGTTGACGCCCGTCTCGCCGCGATCCTGCACGCCGTTGTAGTTGGCGTCTTCCCAGACGGTGTCGCCGATGCTGGCGGCGCGCACCAGGCCGGCGTCGTGGGTCTTGTCGGTCGCGCCCGACAGCAGCGTGAACTGCGCGCCCAGGCCGTTGGCGTCGGCGTCCGAGTCGAGGCTGTCGTTGCTGCCCTGGTTCTGGCGCACGAAGGTGTAGCCGTCAAGCGCGGTAAATTTGACCGAGTACTTGCCCGGACCGACATCGTTGAACGCGTACAGGCCCGACGCGTCGGTGACGGTGGTGGCCACGACCGCGCCTTTTTCGTTGAGCAGCGCCACGCTCACGCCGCGCGCACCCGCCTCGTTGCTCTGCTGGATGCCGTCGCAGTTGATATCGAACCAGACCTTGTCGCCGACCACGCCCTTCTGGACCAGGCCGGCGTCCATGTTGGTGACGTTCTGGCCGGCGGCGACGGTGACGTTGCCCAGGTTGCCGCTGGCGTCGGCGTCGCTGTCGGTGGCGTCGTTGGCGCCGGCGTCGCGGGTGGTGAAGCTAAAGCCGGTCGGGGCCTTGACGCCGACCGCGTACGTGCCCGCCTCGACATTGAACTTGTAGTTGCCGGCGGCGTCGGTGGTGGTGGTCTTGAGCACCTTGCCGGCCGTGTCGCGCAATTCCACGGTCACGCCGGCTTTGCCGGCCTCGCCGTCGTCCTGCACGCCGTTGCCGTTCTTGTCGATCCAGACGCGGTCGCCGATGGTGGCCGCGGCCACGACGCCGGCGTCGACCGTCTTGTCGACCTGGCCCGACACCAGCGTGAAGGTGTGCGACATGCCGGCGGCGTTGACGTCGGAATCGGTGGCGTCGCTGGCGCCCTGGTCGGCCTTGGTGAAGCCCATGCCTTCCGGGAGGCTCGTCTTGTCGAACACGACGCTGTAGCTGCCCGGCTTGAGGTTGGTGAACTGGTAGTTGCCGTTGGCGTCGGTCTTGACGGTGGCGCCGACCTGCTTGCCGTCGGCGCCGAACAGCGCGACCTTGACGTCGGCCAGGCCCGCTTCGCCGCTGTCCTGCACGCCGTTCTTGTTGGCGTCGAGCCAGACGCGGTCGCCCACGGTGGCGGTCTTGTACAGGCCGGCGTCGATGGTGTTGTTGACGTCGCCCGATTTGAGCACGATGGTGTCGCTCTGGCCGGTGGCGCCGACATCGCTGTCGACGGCGTCGTTGGCGCCGGCGTCCTTGCCGGTGAACACGAAGCCGGTCGGGGCCTTGACCGAGACCGTGTAGCTGCCCGGATCGGCGGTGAAGCTGTATTTGCCGTCGGCGCCGGTGGTGGTGGTCTGCACCACCTTGCCGGTGGCGTCCTTGAGCTCGACGGTGACGCTGCCGATGCCGGCCTCGCCGCTGTCCTGCACGCCGTTGCCGTTCTTGTCTTCCCAGACGGTGTCGCCCAGCTTGGCCTGGTCGGTGACCAGGCCGGCGCGCAGCGTCAGGTGGTCGCCCGAGGCCAGCGTGACCTCGGCGGTCTTGCCGGTGTCGGTGTCGGCGTCGGAACCGCCGGGGCCGCCCTGGGCGGCGCTGGTGAACTTGTAGCCGTCGGGCAGGCTGCTCTTGTCGAACTGCACGCTATAGGTGCCTGGCGGCAAGTCGGTGAACTGGTAATGACCGTTGGCGTCGGTGGTGGCGACGCGGCCGGGCACCGGCTTGCCGTCGCCGTCGAGCAAGGTGACGGTGATGCCGGGCGCGCGCGCCTCGCCATCGTTGAGGCGGCCGTCGCGGTTGGCGTCGAACCACACCACTTCGCTCAGCGAGGCCGGGCGGTAGATGCCGGCGTCGATGTCGGTGCGGTGCTCGCCGGGGGCCAGGCTGGCGGCGGCCTGGCCGGTGGCGTCGACATCGCTGTCGAGCGCGCCGTCGCCGCCCTTGGCCGCGGCGGTGAAGGCGTAGCCGGCCGGCGGCGCGACCGACACCGTATAGGTGCCGGCGTCGACGGTGAAGCCGTACTGGCCGCCGTCGTGGGTGACGGTGGTGGCCACCACGTGGCCGCTGGCGTCCTTGAGCGTGACGGTGACGTTGTCGACGCCCTGCTCGCTGCCGTCCTGCACGCCGTTGCCGTTGCTGTCTTCCCACACGCGGTCGCCCAGGCTCGCCTGCGGCACGTTGAAGGTCAGGTAGTTCGGGGTGGCGCTGGTGTCGGCCGCGTTGCAACCGACCAGGCCGCCTGCGTCGCGCACCTTGAAGCCGATGTCGAAGCCGCCCGAGGCGCCCTGGCTCGGCTCGAAGGCGAGCTTGCCGGCGGCGATGTCGGCGGCCGTCACTTCGGTATTGACGGTTACGACCACGCCGTTGAGCAGCAGGCGGCCGGCCGGGGGCAGCGAGGTGATGATGACGGACTGGAACGCGTCGTGCTCGACCGCGTCGACGAAGCCGAAGTCGTTCTGGGCCAGGACCACGGTGCCGCCGTCGGTCAGATTGAATACTTTATTGGCCGCGGTCGGCGCATCGTTGACGGGATCGACGATCACTTGCAGCTTGAGCGTGACGGCGATGCCCTCGCCGTCGTCGAACACCACCTCGACCGTGGTGAACTCGCCGTGATAATTGGCGGCCCACTGGCCAGGACGCACGTAGACCGTGTCCGCGTCGACCTTGCCGAACAATGGCGTGTCGCCGGTGGCCTTGGTGCCATCGGGCAGTGTCACGCTCATGTTCTCGATGTCGAGCACGTCACCGGCCTGGTAGCCGGCCTTGAGCAACAGATCGCGCACATCGAAAGTACCTTCGGTATCTTCGCAAATGTGAATAGCAGTATTGAAAGTAGGTGAGCTCATTCGTTTAGCCTTCAAAATCTTTTGGAGTTATGGATCTGGACGGCGGCTACCCACATCGTTCCGGGGGGCAGCGGCACGCACTTGCGAAGGCCTCACGGTTCCGTGTGATGCCTGTAAATCATCTAAGTTGCACATATTACATATCAATTTGATTTTGGACAATTACTTTTTTCTCATCTGATTGGTTTTAATGTCAATTTACAACTGGAATGTTGCAATTCTTCCTTGACAACTTTAATGCGCGCAGGCAGGCAAAGAATTTTTCGTCCCACGCCGCAATGCCCTACAATCTCGGCATGACCGAAATCACCCTAGTGCTACCCTACGCGCTGCCTCCCCCCGAGATGGCGCGCGACCTTCTGCGCGCGCTGCAAACGCCCGCCTTGGCCGCTCTGCTGGCGCGCCACGGCGCGGCGGCCGGCTGTGCCTATGACAACAACAGCCGTGTGCTGCCACACGAGGCCTGGATCGCCCACGCGCTAGGCCTGGCGCCGGCGCCCGACCAGGCCGGCGCCGGCGCGCCGCTGGCCACCGCCGCCATGCGCGGCTGCGGCCCGGACCTCGGCGCGGCGGCGGCGGCGGGCCATTGGTTCATCGTCCAGCCGGCCAACATCCAGATTTCGCGCACCCATTCGCTGCTGTCGGATCCGCGCGCGCTGCGCTTGGCCGAGGACGAATCGCGCGCGCTGTACGACATCGCCCGCCCCTATTTCGACGAACTGGGCAAACCGCTGCTGTACGGCGCGCCCGGGCTGTGGTTCGTACGCGCCGACGATTGGGCCGGCCTGCGCACCGCCTCGCCGGACGCCGCCGCCACCCAATACATCAGCGACTGGCTGCCCGAGGGCGAACGCGCGCGCGACTACCGCAAGCTGCAAAATGAGATCCAGATGCTGTGGCACGAACACCCGGTCAACGAGGCGCGCCACGCGCTCGGCCTGCAACAGGTCAATTCGTTTTGGATGTGGGGCGGCGCGGGGCCGGCCGCACCGGCTCCGGCGGCGGCGCTGTGGATCGATGCCAGCGGCGCGCCCTCGTGGCTGCAGGCGCTGGCCGCGCCCGAGCGACGCGCCCCGGATGCGGCGCGCGTGCTGGCCGCCGGTTCCGGCACCATCGGCGCCACCGTCGTTCTGCCCGGGCTCATTGCGGCGGCGCAGGCCGCCGACTGGGCCGACTGGCTGGCCCGCATGCAGCAGCTCGAACTGGCGTGGTTCACGCCGTTGCTCGCCGCGCTGAAGGACGGGCGCCTGGCGCGCGTGACGCTGGTCCTGAGTCACCGCCACCACTGGTTGACGGTATCGAGCACCCGGCTGGCGCAACGCAAATTCTGGCGCAAGCCTATCCTGAACATTTTATCGAGCACCGTTTGACAATGACCCGTATCGCCACCCGTCCCTGCCCCTACCGCGAATCCGAAATGCTGCGCCAGGGCGGCATCCATCCGGTGCTGGCGCGCCTGTACGCGGCGCGCGGCCTGACCGACATCAAGGATTTATCGAGCGAGCTGGCGGCGATGATCCCGCCATCGGGCCTGCTGCACGTCGGCGCGGCCGCCGTGTTCCTGGCCGACGCCATCGCCGCCGGCAAGCGCATGGTGATCGTCGCCGACTACGACTGCGACGGCGCCACCGCCTGCGCCGTGGCGCTGCGCGGGCTGCGCGCGATGGGCGCCAATATCGACTTCATCGTCCCCAACCGCTTCGAATACGGCTACGGCCTGACGCCGGAGATCGTGGCGCTGACGGCGCGCGAAAAGCAGCCCGACATCATCATCACCGTCGACAACGGCATCGCCAGCATCGACGGCGTGGCCGAGGCCAACCGGCGCGGCATCGAGGTGGTCATCACCGACCACCACCTGCCGGCCGACACGCTGCCGGCCGCGCGCGTGATCGTCAACCCGAACCAGCCCGAGTGCGGCTTCCCCAGCAAGCATATCGCCGGCGTCGGCGTGGTGTTCTACGTGCTGCTGGCGCTGCGCGCGGAGTTGCGCCAGCGCGGCGCCTACGAAACGCAGCCGCAGCCCAAGCTCGACAACCTGCTCGACCTGGTGGCGCTGGGCACCGTGGCCGACGTGGTGCGGCTCGACCCGAACAACCGCATCCTGGTGGCGCAGGGCCTCAAGCGCATGCGGGCCGGCCGCATGCACGCCGGCGTGGCCGCGCTGTTCCGCGTGGCCGGGCGCGAGCCGCGCACGGCCAGCCCGTTCGACCTCGGTTTCGCGCTCGGCCCGCGCCTGAACGCGGCCGGCCGGCTGCAGGACATGTCGCTCGGGATCGAATGCCTGGTCACCGACGACGAGGGCCGCGCCTGGCAACTGGCGCAGCAGCTCAACGAGATCAACCTGCAACGGCGCGAGATCGAGGCCGAGATGCAGGACACCGCCCTGCTGCACCTGGACAGCTACGAGCCGGCCAACAGCAGCACCATCTGCGTGTTCGACGAATCGTGGCACCAGGGCGTGATCGGCATCGTCGCCTCGCGCCTGAAGGAAAAGTTCTTCCGGCCGACGATCACCTTCGCGCCCGGCGCCGACGGCTGGATCAAGGGTTCGGGGCGTTCCATTCCCGGCTTCCACCTGCGCGACGCGCTCGACCTGGTCTACAAAAAAGCGCCCAGCCTGATCGACAAGTTCGGCGGCCACGCGATGGCGGCCGGGCTGACCTTGCGCGCCGACGCCTTCGACGCCTTCGCCGCCGCCTTCGAGGAGGTCGGCCAGGCCTGGCTGAGCAAGCAGCAGCTCGAGCGCATCATCGAAACCGACGGCCCGCTGGAGGACGCCTACTACACCACCGCCTTCATCGAGCTGATGGCCGGCCAGGTGTGGGGCCAGGGCTTCGCGCCGCCGGTGTTCTGCGACCAATTCCGCGTCGTCAGCCAGCGCATCCTGAAGGAGCGCCACCTCAAGCTGGTGCTGGAGAAAAACGGCGCGCGCTACGACGCCATCTGGTTCGGCCATGTCGACTCCCTCGGCGAGCGGGCGAAGGTCGCCTTCCGCCTGGACGCCAACGAATACAATGGCATAACAAAAGTACAATTATTGGTCGAGCACGCCGAGGCGGTGTGAGCACGCCGACGCGGGGGGGGCAACGCCGGCGATTCACTCCCCGTTTGCAATCCCTCCGAAAAAGGAGTATAAGTACTCCATTACCGGAGGATCTATGAATCTGACCTACGCCTACCCCCGCAGCCGCTTCGAGCCGACCGTCCTGGTGGACCTGAACGCCAAGGCCGAACGCGAGCGCCTGTCCCAATCGGCCCTCAAAGGCTTTTTCAAGCTCGTCGGCGCGTGGCACGTGCGCGACGAGGATGCCCGCCAACTGCTCGGCGGGCTATCGAGCAGCGCCTGGTACGAATGGAAGAAAAACCCCGACCGCACGCTGGAGGTAGACTGCATCACGCGCATCTCCTACCTGCTGGGCATCTACAAGGCGCTGCACATCATCTACGGCGACAAGCTCGCCGACGAATGGATCAACTTGCCCAACAACAACCAGATTTTCGAAGGCCGCACGCCGCTGGCGTACATGCTCGGCGGCGGCCTGCTGGCGATGCAAACCGTGCGCCAACTGCTCGACGCGCGCCGCGGGGGACTGTAAGTGCCGGTCAGCCTGATTCCGCCCCTGACCACGCTGCGCCAGTTCGACACTTGCCGTTTGCTGCCCTCGCGTTTCGCCGACGTCGAGGATTCGGTGCTCGCGCCCCTGGCCGACAGCGACGCCATGCTGCGCGACCTGTTCGACCTCGATAACGCCACCAACGCGCGCCTGCGCACGCAAAACGGCGGCTCGGCCGGCATCAACGTCGACGAGCTGGTGTTCGGCGTGCCGAACTTCCGCATCGTCAACGCCGCCTTCACCTACGCCCATCCGCAGGGCAGCCGCTTCAACGACGGCCGCCGCGGCGCGTGGTACTGCGCGTTCGACGTGGAAACCGCGCTGGCCGAGGTGAGCTTCCACAAGGCGGTCGAATACGCGGAGATCAACCGCTTCGACGACAGCGTGCAGTATCAATGCATGCTGGCCGACTTCACCGCCACCTTCCACGACCTGCGCAACCAGCCGCGCTACGACGCCTGCCTGGCGCCGGACAGCTATATCGATTCGCAAACGCTGGCCGAACGCCTGCTCGACGGCGGCTCGCTCGGCATCATCTACCCGAGCGTGCGGCGCCCGGCCGGCACCAACCTGGCCTGCTTCCGCCCCGCGCTGGTGGGCAACGTGCGCAAAGGGGCCGCCTATCGCCTGACCTGGCAAGGCGGCCCGGAACCGACCATCGACATCATCTAGACCATGCAAACCAAACCAGAAAACGACACCGAACTGCGCCTCAAGGTCAACCGCGAAACGGCGCGCCTGCCATGGACCGAACTGCTCAAGCATTTCGCCACCGGTAACGTGGTGTGGATCGCCGACTCGCTCGACCTGGTCGACGTGGCCGTGCGCATCTCGCACGACGACAAGGCCAACATCGGCCAGTGGATGGAAGCCGGCCTGCTGGCCAAGGTCAGCGACCAGCAGGCGCAGGGCTGGCTGGAGAAGAATGCCCAATTGTGGGCGGTGGTCGTCAGCCCGTTCGTGCTGGTGCAGCAGGAAAAGGTCGTCAAGCCGGCGGTGCCGGCCAGCCTGCACTAGGCTTGGCGCGCGGCCGCTTCAGCGCGACGCCAGGCGCAGCGCCAGCGCGTTGTGGCGCTCGACGAGCAGCGGCAGGTCGACGGTGCATAGCCGGCCGTCGCGCACGACGACCTTGCCGTTGATGACGCTGCAGGCGACATTGGCCGGGGTGCAGAACACCAGCGCGGCGACCGGATCGTGCAGCGCGCCGGCGAAGCCGACGGCGTCCAGCCTGAACATGACGAGG
Organism: uncultured Duganella sp.; assembly: GCA_963513825.1. Lineage (GTDB taxonomy): Bacteria > Pseudomonadota > Gammaproteobacteria > Burkholderiales > Burkholderiaceae_D > Rugamonas. Next base: position 33,229 of record CAUPRW010000015.1, on the reverse strand, counting down.
TCGGCGGACATGCCCGGCTTGAGGGCGCCGATGTCGTCGCGGTTGAGCACCTTGGCGCCGCCCAGCGTGGCCATTTCCAGCGCCTGGCGCGCGCTCATCGCGTCCGGACCGAAACCCACGCGCTGCAGCAGCATCGCCTGCCGCACCTCCCCCAGCATGTGGCCGGAGTCGTTGGAGGCGCAGCCGTCCACGCCCAGCCCCACCGCCACGCCGTGGTCGAGCATCTTGCGCACCGGCGCGATGCCCGAGGCAAGCCGCATGTTCGAACACGGGCAGTGGGCGATGCCGGTACCGGTGCGGCCGAACATGCGGATACCGTCGTCGTCGAGCCGCACGCAGTGCGCGTGCCAGACGTCCGGGCCCACCCAGCCGCAATCCTCGGCGTATTCGGCCGGGGTCATATTGAATTTTTCACGACTGTAGGCGATGTCGTTGGCGTTTTCCGCCAGGTGGGTGTGCAGCGAGACGCCGTAGGCGCGCGCCATCGACGCCGATTCCTTCATCAGCTCGCGCGAGACCGAAAACGGCGAACACGGCGCGACCACGACGCGGCGCATCGCGTGGCGGCCGGCGTCGTGCCAGGTCTCGATCAGGCGCTGGGTATCCTTGAGGATGGCGCCCTCCTCCTCGACCACCCGGTCCGGCGGCAGCCCACCCCTGGACACGCCGACGCTCATCGAACCGCGCGCCGCGTGGAAGCGCATGCCGATCCGTTCGGCCGCCTCGATGCTGTCATCGAGCCGGCAGTCGTTGGGATAGATGTACAGGTGGTCGCTGCTGGTGGTGCAGCCGGACAGGATCAGCTCCGACATCGCCGTCAGTGTCGACACCCGCACCATCTCGGCCGTCAGGTTGGCCCAGATCGGATACAGATTGGTCAGCCAGCTAAACAGCTCGCCGTCCTGCGCCGACGGTATCGCGCGGGTCAGGCTCTGGTACATGTGGTGGTGCGTGTTGATCAATCCGGGCAGCACCACGTGGTTGGAGGCGTCGATGACTTCGTCGGCGTGCGAAGGCAGTTCGGCGCTCGGCCCCACCTGCTCGATGACGTTGTCGCGGATGAAAACGGCGCCGTCGGCGATCTCGCGGCGCGCGTCGTCCATGGTGACGAGCACGCGCGCGTTTTTGATCAGCAGTGTTTTGCTCATGGCGCGAACAGGTAGTCGCACCCCTGGTCGGCGGGGTCGCGCGCCAGGATGCGGTCGTACAGGCCGGTGTTGCCGGCCAGGGTGCGAGGCAGGTCCTCCGGCAGCAGCAGGCCGGCGGCCACCTGGCGCTCGGCCGCCGCGCGCACGGCGGCGACGAAGTCATCGCGCGTCGGGTAGCGCAACTCAAGGCTGGGACGCGGATCGCCGGTAGCCAGGCGCTGCGCCTCGGTGCGCGCGAACGGCACGAAGCTGCCGTCAAAGCGCGACGTCGCCCACGCGAACCCGGTCTCCGGCGCGCGCAGGTTCCAGCCGGTGTGGGTGCCCAGGGGCGCCTGCAACTCGACCAGCCGCACGCCGCCCCGGTCGTTGCCGTCGGCGTCCGGCGTCGGCACGCGGGTTTCGAACTCGTCGCCGCGCTTCGGTGGCGCGCCCGCGCCGACCAGCCTTGGCTCGCGCAGGTTTTGCGCCGGCGGCGCCAGCCCCAGCCCCTTGGGGAAGATCGCGCGGTAATCGGCCACCGTCGTCAGCGTGCCATCTGCCAGTTGCGGGTAGGCACTGGCCGGCGGCGCTTTGCCATCGACCACCCAGCGCTCCAGCCCCACGATCAGCGCGCGCATCGGCAGGTAATGATCGCTGGTCGACACGCACGAGATGAACGGCGCGCGCACGCGCGAGCGGCCCACATAGTGCTGCGCGCCCATGAAGCCGTAGACGCGCACGTTGTCCGCCGGCGCCACGTCGGCCGCGCCATCGGGCGTGGTGGTGAGCAGCGAGGCGCCCCGGTTCCAATACTCGGCCGAGGTGTTGGCGTAGATAAGCTTGGGCTGATTGCCCTTGCCGTCACGCGCGCGGTCCAGCGTGGAGGCGCTTTTGCCGGTCACCGGGTCGCGCGAAGGCGCCGTCGTGAACGGGAAGGCGTCCGACGGATACTCGTGCTCCTCGAGCATCGACGGATGGCGCGTGGGCTGCGCGAAGCGGCTGTTGAAGCCCGCCGAGCCACCGGCACCGGGCACTTGCAGGTAGGCGCCGGAAAACGCCAGCCGCCCCGATTCGTCCACGTTCAGGCCGTCGCGCAGCATGCGCCCGATCACGCGGCCGGACTGGCTGATGCCGAATATGAGCACCGTCTTGGGCGCCGGTGCGCCTTCGAACGGCGTATCGCGCAAGTAGGCCAGCAGATCGCGGATGCCGGCCAGGCCGGCGCCGGTGACGTAGGGGTCCTTCGCCACATAGGTCAATTCGTAGATGGTATCGGGCTGGAAGCCGCCTTCGAGCCTTACCCGGCCGGGACCACCCTTTTGTTCCGGCGCGACGAACTGCCAGCTGCTGCGGGCAACGACCTTGCGCTTGTCGCCCGGGCGGGCGCGTTGCGTCAGCTCGGCGTGCGGGTCGCCGGCCTTTGCCGGTTCATAGGTCAGGCCACGCTGGCCGGCGTAGACGGCGATATCGACCGGTGCGCTGACGGTAAATTCGTTATGCACCCTGCCCTTGACGCCCCGCGCGACGGGCGGCGCGAACACCAGCGGCCGCGCGCCTGCCGCCTGCGGCGCCACGTCCCAGGTCCATGCGGAGAACAGCAGCGAAAACCCATGACGCATCAGGAAGCCGTCGCCGGCGTCGGCGGCGGTGGTCGGATCGTTGTTGACCGGGCTGCGGCCGTTGACTTGCCCCAGGATGGCGATGCCGCCACGGTTGTTGACGTCGTAGATCAGGCTGGAGGGCTGGCCGCCCGTTGGCCGCAGCAGCACGAATTCGCTGGAAAAGACCACGCGGCCGCGCGCGTCGCGTGGCGCGCGTTTCAAATCGACGATGGCGCCGTTGGCGGCCAGCGCCGGGTCGAGCGCATAGTGGGCGATTGCGCGTATCTTCTCATAGGCGCCGGCCTCGCCAAAACTGACGCCGGGCGCGAACGGCGTGCGTTCGATCACCTCGATGCGCTCGAGCGCCGCCGATGCCGTGCCCGAAAGGCCGGCCGCGCAGGCCAGCAGCGCCAGTTTATGCTTGATCGTCATCGGTGTTCCCCTTCAATTGGCCAAGCGATCATGTCGGCGTGTCGACGTCGTCCCATTCGCGGTCCTCGAACCGCACCAGCCAGTTCAACGCGTGGTGGCGCTCCTGCAGCACGCCGTCGTTCAAGCCGGCGGGAACCGCGTTCTTTTTCAGCAGCGCCTGGCGCGACGCCCAATGCAGGCGGTAATGCAGATCGAGCGCGTCGAGCACCTCTTCGGCCGAGCGCATCACCGGCTGCTTGCGCAAGCCTTCGGTGCCGCGTTCGATGGCCGTGCGCGAAATCGTCGACACGTCGCAGATCGCGTCCGGGAACGGCAAGGCATCCTGCAGCCCCAGCGCCCACTGCAGCACCAGTATGGCCTCGTACCGCCACAGGAATTGCGTCGTTTCCTGGCTGGTCGGCGCCTCTTTCGCCAAAAAATCGCGCTCGGCGTCCGACAGCGCGGCGAACGCCGGCGGAAAGCGCTGTTGCAGGTCGGCCGCCGCGATGGGCGTGTCGCCGTCCAGCGACTCGGCGCGGATCGCCACCACGAACAAGGCCAGCATCCGCCGCAGCACTTCCTCCGGCGCCCGCAGGCGCAACTCCGGCTCGCAGACGAGCGGCGGCAGATCGGCCGGCACCGCAACCTTGCGCTGCGCGAGCAGCGCGTCGCTGCGCGCCTTGCGCTGCCAGGCCTGCGGTGGATACGGCACCACCGCTTGCGGGTCGCCCTCGCCGGCGGCGCCGGCGGCGGGCAAGAGCACGCGCCCTTGTGGATCGCGCACGCTGCCGTCTTCCATGAACACGATGGCGTTGGCCGCCTGCGCCCATGCGCAAAAGTCGTCCATCGCGACCTGCTCGACGGCCATGCTCACATGCTGGCGCACGCGCTGCAAATGGCGGATCACATGGTAGCGCACGCGCGTCATCTGGCCCTGGCCGGCGTCGGCCACGAAGTTCATGAAGCCGTTCAGATGCGGCGCCAGTTCGGGATCGGACAGGTCGCGGCGGCCGTTGTCCACGTGGGCAAAGGCTGGCTTGGGCGCGTCGGCCACGGTGCAGTAGGCGTTGATGAGGATATGGTTGCTGGTGTCTTTCGCCGAAAACAGCTGCTTGAGTCGATTTAGCATAAATTATTTATCATTTAACGCATGTCCAGCGCACGCGCGCGGCGCGGCGGCGGAAACGCACGGTCCAGCGCCGCCAGGTCCTCCGCCGAGAGGCGGATATCGGCGGCGGCGCGATTAGCGCGCAAGTGTACAGGATCGACGGCCTTGGGGATGGCGATCACGCCGTCCTGGTGCAGCACCCACGCCAGCGCGACCTGGGCGGGCGTGACGCCATGCGCCCCGGCGACGGCCTTCAGGCCGGGATTGCCGAGCAGCGCCGCCTGTTCGCGGCCGGTCGATTCGAGCGGCGAGTAGGCCATCACCGGCATGCCCTGTTGACGGCACCACGGCAGCAGATCGAACTCGATGCCGCGTTTGATCAGGTTATACAGCACCTGGTCGGTCGCCACGGCGCCGCAGTCGACGGCGTCCCGCATGCCATCCACATCGAAGTTACTGACCCCGTATTCCTTGATCTTACCGGCCTTCTTGAGCGCCTCGAAGGCGTCGAAGGTTTCGTCCAGCGCGAAGCAGCCGGGCCAATGCAGCAGATACAGATCGATGCAATCGACCTTCAGGCGTTTGAGGCTGCGCTCGCACGCCGCCTGCGTGCCTTCCAGGTTGGCGTTGTGCGGATAGACCTTCGTGACGAGATAGACTTCCGAGCGGCGCCCGGCGATGGCCTCGCCGACGACCAGCTCGGCGCCACCGTCGCCGTACATCTCGGCCGTATCGATGAGCGTCATGCCCAGATCGAGGCCCAGCCGCAGCGCGTGGATCTCGTCGCGCTTGCGGGCGGGGTCCTCCCCCATATTCCACGTGCCCTGGCCGAGCGCCGGCACGGCGCGGCCGGAGGGAAAGTTCACTGTCTTCATTTAAAGTATCAAATTGTAAATGTGATGATTCGATAGAATTTTGAGTAAGCCACTAAGGTATGGTTAGCGTAGCGGTCAATCATCGAGGCCGTCGCCACGGACAAAGCGGAGCCAACGAAATGGTCATCTTCAAAAACCTCCTCGCCAAATCGCTGTTTATCGCACTGGTCACGCTATTTTTCATCGCCGAATACGTCATCCGACGCAAGCTCGGCGACCAGCCGCTGAGCGCCGACTTCCTGATCAACCTCTTACTCACCTGCGTCACCGCGCTCGGCTGCGTTGGCCTCCAAGAACTCAGCCGGGGCGGCCACAAACCGCTGGCCGGAACGCTCGGCCCGATAATGATGATTCTATACCTCCAACACAGCGCCGCGGTCAGCGCCAACCCGCACAGCGCCATCGCCCTGGCCTCGGTCTCACTGCTCGCCTACCTCGCCGCCCTCGCCGAGCACCACCGAGGGTCAGTGCCGACATTCGGACAAAACTGAACTAAACCGACATTTTACGGTCCGCTCCCTGGCGGGAGGGTCAGTGCCGACATTCGGACAAAACCGAACCAAATTGAGCCAGCACAGTCTCGCGCCGGTCGCCCAACAGTAGCATTGGAGGATGACCAGACCTCTCCGACTTGAATTTCCCGGCGCCCTCTATCACGTCACTTCGCGCGGCGACCGCCAACACGCCATCTTCCGCGACGACGCCGATCGCCGCGCCTGGATGGCTGTTTTCAGCCGCGTGTGTGCCCGGCACAATTTTCTCGTCCACGCATTTTGTCTGATGACCAATCACTACCACGTCATCGTGGAAACGATCGACGGAAATCTCGCGCAGGGCATGCGCCAACTCAATAGCGCGTACTCCCAGTATTTCAACCGCCGCCATGAATTGGTCGGGCATTTATTCCAGGGACGCTACAAGGCGATTCTGGTGCAGCGCGAATCCTACCTGCTCGAGCTGGCTCGCTACGTGGTTCTCAACCCCTTGCGCGGAGGCATCGTGAACTCGCTTGAAGCGTGGCCGTGGAGCAGCTATGCCTGCACCACGGGGGGCTCGGCCGCGCCGGAATGGCTGGAAACTTCGTCGATACTGCGCTACTTCGGACCTGAGCGCGGGGCGGCGGTCGTGGCCTATCGCCAGTTTGTGCTAGCAGGAATCGGACGTGACAGTCCGCTGAAACATCTCCAGCACCAGCTACTGCTGGGCGACGAGGCCTTCGTCGCCAAGGCCAAGCAGGCTGCGCCGCCGGGGGAGTTTGTCGCCGTCGCCAAGACGCACCGCCGCGCGGTCTGCCTGTCGCTGGAGGAATATCAACTTCAATATCCGGACCGCAACGAGGCGATGGCGCGGGCCTATCTTTCCACCGCCTACACGATGACGCAGATAGCGTCATACTTCGGCGTCTCGCCCAAAACCGTCAGCCGGGCGGTGCGACACCATGAAACGGACCAGTCCGTGTCCGAATGTCGGCACTGACCCTCCCCGGAGGGGGGGTTAGTGGCCGCCGCCGAGGTAGGCGGCGATGACTTTGGGGTCCGTTTTCAGACTGTCGGCCGGGCCGTGCACCGAGATGCTGCCGTTTTCGAGCACGTAGCCGTAGTCGGCGACGTTGAGCGCGGCGGCGGCGAATTGCTCCACCAGCAGCATCGTGACGCCTTCCGATTTGAGCCGCCCGATGATCCGGAACACTTCCTCGACCAGGATCGGCGCGAGCCCCATCGACGGTTCGTCCAGCAGCACCACTTCCGGGTTGAGCATGATCGCGCGCGCCATCGCCAGCATCTGCTGCTCGCCACCGGAGAGCGTGCCGGCCAGTTGCCCCCGCCGCTCCTTTAGGCGCGGGAACAGTTCGAGCGCCTTTTCCAGGTCGTGCTGGATGTCGCCGCGCGGGCGCGCGCGCGTGAAGCGCGGGAAGGCGCCCAGCAGCAGGTTGTCCGTCACCGTCATCGAGGCGAACACGCGCCGCCCCTCCGGCGAGTGCGCCAGGCCGGCGCGGGCGATCCTGTGCGAGTCCTGGCCGGTGATGTCGCGCCCGTCGAGCGTGACCGTGCCGCCCTTCGGTTTGATCATGCCGGAGATGGCGCGCATGGTGGTGGTCTTGCCGGCGCCGTTGGAGCCGATCAAGGTCACCAGCTTGCCACGCGGGACGTCGAGCGAGATGCCGTGCAGGACTTCGACTTTGCCGTAGGCGGCGTGCAGATTGGAGATCGATAGCATGTCTGTCCTCGTTAGTGGGCCGCCGGCGCGGCCGTGCCGCCGTGTTCTTCGCTGCTGCCGCCCAGGTAGGCTTCGATCACCTTCGGATCGCTTTGCACGGCCGCCGGCGCGCCCTCGGCGATCTTCTGCCCGAAGTCGAGCACCGTCACCGTGTCCGACAGCGCCATCACCACGTCCATGTGGTGCTCGATCAGGATGATGGTGATGCCGTGGTCGCGGATCTTGCGGATGATCGCCATCAGCTCCTTGATGTCCGGCGCCGTCAACCCGGCCGCCGGTTCGTCCAGCAGCAGCAGGCGCGGACTGAGGCCGAGCGCGCGGCCGATCTCCAGCAGCCGCTGTTTGCCGTAAGGGAGGTTGCGCGCCTCCTCGTTGGCCATCGCCGTCAGGCCGACGAACTCCAATATGCTGGCCGCGCGTTCGCGCGCGGCGCGCTCCTCGCGCTTGTAGCGCGGCGTTTGCAGCATCACGTCGAGCACATTCGATTTGAAGGTGTTGTGCAGCCCGACCAGCACGTTCTCGGTGGCCGTCATCTCGCCGAACAGCTGCACGTTCTGGAAGGTGCGCGCCACGCCGCCGAGGGCGATCTGCGACGGCGTGCGCCCGGAGATCACCGCGCCCGAGAACGCGACCTGCCCTGCGGTCGGCTTGTAGATCCCGGTGAGCACGTTCATCATGGTGCTCTTGCCCGAGCCGTTGGGACCGATCAAGCCGTGCACCGAGCCCTGGATGACGCGCATGTCGACCTGGTTGAGCGCTTTGAGGCCGCCGAACTGCATCAGGACCTGGTCCACGTCGAGCAGCGTGTCGCCGGCGTTGCCGCCCCTGGCGCGCGCGAACGGCTCGGCGCCGCTGGCCTGCACCGCCTTGGCGTGCACCGCGCCCCTGCCCAACAAGCTTTTGAGGAAGCCGACAATGCCATCCTGAAGGTAGTAGACGACGAACAGCGTCATCAAGCCGAACACGGTCAGGCGCCAGTCGACGATGTTCTCCAACTTGTAGGAGAAGGCGGCCATGCCGATGGTCGCCACCAGCGGCACCAGCACGGCGCGCGGCGCGGCGCGCCCCTTGGCCAGCATGAAGGCCGAGCCGATCACGCCCAGCACGGCGGCGGCGACGGCAATCTTGCGGAACAATTCGATGTCCGCCAGGAGGCTGGGCAGCATGACCACGATCAGCGCGCCGATCAGCGCCCCCGAGCGCGTTTTGCGCCCGCCCATGATCACCGCCAGCAGGAACAGGATGGTCAGCTCGAAGTTGTAGGTGTTGGGCGAGATGTACTCCTCCGAATACGCATACAGGCTGCCCGCCAGCCCGGCGAAGCCGGCGCTGATGATGAAGGCGTAGACCTTGTAGCGGTAGACCGATACGCCCATGCAGTCGGAGGCGATCGGGCTGTCGCGCAGCGCCTCGAACGCGCGCCCGAGGTTCGATTTGAGGATGCGGTGCACGACGATCAGCGACACCACCATCAGCGCGGCGCACATGTAGTAGTACTCGACCTCGTCGAGCTTGTGGCCGAACACCTCGGGCTTGGACAGCTTCAGTCCCATCGGCCCTTCGGTCAGGAAGGTCATCTCATTGATCAGGATCTGGATGATGGTGCCGAAGGCGAGCGTGACCATCGCCAGATACGGCCCGGTCACGCGCAAAGCCGGTAGCGCGAGCACGGCGCCGAACACCGCCGCGCCAAGCACGCTGGCCGGGATGGCGATCCAGAACGGCGCGCCCAGTTTGAACACCAGCACCCCGGTGACATACGAGCCGATGCCGAACAGGCCGGCGTGGCCGAGCGACACCTGGCCGGTGTAGCCGACCACGATATCGAGCCCGAACAACAGGATCGCGTAGATCAGGATCGTTTCGAACAGATGGATGTAGTACGGATTGGGGATCAACACCGGATACAGCGCCAGCGCCACCAACCCCGCCGCGCTCGCGGCCACGATCGTCTTGTTCATGGGTCAGACCTTTTTGATGGCGGCTTTGCCGAACAGGCCGGAGGGCTTGATCGCCAGCACCAGCAGCAGGAGCAGCAATCCCGGCACGTCCTTGTAGCCGGTCGAGATGTAGTAGCCGGCCGCGGTTTCGGTCACGCCCAGCAGCAGGCCGCCGACGATGGCGCCCACCCCCGAGGTCAACCCGCCGATGATGGCCACGGCGAAGGCCTTGAGCCCGAGCGAGGCGCCCATGGTGGCGCCGGTGAGCGTAAGCGGCGCCACCAGCACGCCGGCGAAGGCCGCCGTGGCCGACGACAGCGCGTACGAGAAGGTGATCACCATGCTGGTGTTGATGCCCATCAGGCCGGCCGCGTCGCGGTCGTTGGAGGTGGCGACGACGGCCTTGCCGTAGATCGATTTGCGGTTGAAGATTTCGACCGCCGCCATGATGGCGAGCGCGCCGACGATGACGGCCACCTGCATCGGCTGCACGTTGGCGCCGAACACCTGGAACGGCGTGGAACTGAGCGGCGACGGGAACGTCAGGTCGTCCTTGCCCCAGATGTTCTCGGCGACGTTCTTGAAGATGATGGCCAGCGCGATGGTCGACATGATCCAGCCGAACTCCGACTTGATCTTGATCGCCGGCCGCACGCCGATCCATTCGACGAACATGCCCTGCAACGCGCCGAAGACGATCACCAGGGGGATCATCAGCAGGTAGCTCATATAGGGACCGCCGTGGATGGTGCCCACCAGGCTCAGGCCGACCAGCGCGCCGAGCATGAGCGACTCGCCCTGGCCGAAGTTGAGGGTGCCGGAGGTGGCGAAGGTGAGCTGGTAGCCGAACGCGATGACCGCGTAGATCATGCCGAGCGCGATGCCGCTGAATGTCAGTTGTAACAGGATTTCCATGATGTCCACCACGGTGAGGGGAACGACGAACAGACAAGAAAAAAGGCCAGCCTCGAATGCTCAAGGCCGGCCCATGGCGAAGCGGCGCAGCCTTACTTGACCGGAACGACCTTGCCGTCCTTGACCTCGCCGAAGACGGTGATGTCGGCCGTGATGGCCTCGTGGTTATCCTTGCTGAACGGTTTGCTGTAGGTCGTGACGACGCCGTCGATCTTCTCGTTGAGGTTTTCCAGCGCGGCCTTGATCTTCGGACCCTCGGTGGAATTGGCCTGCTTGATGGCGGCGGCCAGCAGGTAGATCGAGTCGTAGCCCTGGGCGGCCGACACCGGCGACGGCATGCGCCCGCCCGGCGGGTTGTAGGCCTTGACGTAGGCGTCGATGAAGGCCTTGCGCTTGGGCGTGGTGGGCTCCTGGATGAAGGTCTGCGGCATGCGCGTGCCGTTGCCGTTCTTGCCGGCGTTGTCGATGAAGTTCCCCATCGAGAGCGTCCAGCTGCCGATCATCGGCACCTTCCAGCTCAGTTTTTCCATGCCGTTGGCGATCTGCGCCAGCTCCGGGCCGATGCCGTAGGTGAGCACCACCTCGGCGCCGGCCTGCTTGGCCTTGAGCAGCTGGGCCGTCATGTCGACGTCCTTGATATTGTATTTTTCGATGGCGACCGCCTTCATGCCCTTTTTATCGAGCGCCTTCTCCAGATCCTCGCGACCGAGCTGGCCGTAGTTGGTGGAGTCGGCCAGGATCGCGACCTTCTTGAACTTGCGGTTGTCGACCGCCTCCTGGATGATCATGTGCGACTGGATCTGGTCGTTGGCGGCGTTGCGGAAGATGTAGTTCTCCGGCTTGTCGGCGAACTGCTTGGTGATGATCGAGCCGGTGGCGACGTTGTTCATGACCGGGATCTTCGCCTCCTGGTAGAAGCGCTGCGACGCCAGCGCCACGCCGGTGTTGATGTAGCCGACGGTGGCGACCACCTTCTCCTTGTTGATCAGTTCCTGGGCGATCTGCACGCCGCGTTCCGGCTTGGCCTCGTCGTCGCGCTCGACGATCTGCAACTGGCGGCCCAGCACCCCGCCCTTGGCGTTGATGTCGGCCACGGCCAGCTTGACGCCGTCGCGCATCGATACGCCCATCGGCGCCGAGCCGCCGGTGAAGGGACCGGCCACGCCGATCTTGATGGGGTCCGCGGCCATCGCGGAAGAGGTAAACCCGAGTACCAGTGCGGCGGCCAGCAAATTGAGTTTGAAATCCATTTGTCATCTCCTGTTACAACGTTTTTATAGTAGTCGTACGCTGGAAAACGGGCTGGAAAGTTGCCCCCATCGATGAGGCATTGTAGGGGAGACAACGGGGGCCAGCAACAGATAGATGTGCGGCATTGCAGCACGCGCGCGCTCGGCGGCGCGCGATTGCGCCTGTAAGCAAGCAGTAAGGAAAAATGGGCAAAAGACGCCGCGCCGGCGCGGCGGGAGCTACATGCCGCCGGTGCCCTTTTGCTTCAAGGCGCGATAGGCATAGCGCATCTGGGTCTCGGCCAGCGCCTCGTTGCGCTCGAAACCCATCGAGCCGTCGCGCAGGCCGATGGCCATCGCCATCACGGCGTCCGGATACTCGAGATCGGCGGCCTTTTCGATCAGGCGGCGCGCGGCCTGGTCGTCCTTTTTAACGCCGTCGCCGCTCAGGTACAGGTTCGCCAGCGCGAACATCGCCGCCGGCATCTGGCGCTTGGCGGCGAACTGCAGCCACTGCGCGGCGGCCCTGGCGTCGCGCGGGACCGACATGCCGTTCTGGTACATCATGCCCAGATAGTAGGCCGCTTGCGGATCGCCCGCCTTGGCGGCGGCGGAAAACAGCGAGAACGCCTTCGACAGGTCGACGCCGATGCCCTGGCCGCCGCGCAGGTACAGGCGCGCCTCGTCGACCGGCGCGGCACGGGCCGCGCCGCCCGCCGTCGCCATCAACGTCGCCGCCAACAGCGCCGGCATGATTTTTCCCGTGATCGAAGCCATGACAACCCTGCTCATTTCGACAAATCGATGGCGTACAGGGCGAAGCCCTTGCCGCCGCCATCGTCCGCGCTAATTTGAGAGACCGCCGCCAGGCCGGCCTCTTTCGCCAGTCCGATCATGCCGGGGGCGGCGTGAAACACCACCTGCCCCTTGATGGCGACCGGCTCGAACCGCCAGCTGCGCGTCGAACCATTGCGCGCGCGGGTCAGCGACTTGACCTGCCTGATGTACGAAATGAGCACATCGCGGCTGCCGTCGGGCGCCGCCAGCACCGTGTTGCCGCCGTCCAGACCGGGAAAATTGCCCCCGCCGCTGGCGCGGTAATTGTTCGTCGCGACCAGGAATTGCTGCGACGGCGGGAGCGGCGCACCTTTGTAGTGCAGCGCCGTGATGCGATGGCCCACCGGCTGGGTCACATCGATCCGGTAGCTGACGTCGGCGCTGGTGAGCATGTCGAAGTTAAAGCTGGAGCTGGCCGCGTCGATCAGCTCCTGGCGCGCCGCGCTGGCGGGATCGATGCGGTTGAAGCGCTCGGCCGACTTCTCCAACCACGCCTTGAGCCCCGCGCCGTCCACCTTGACCGCGTGCAGCGCGTTCGGATACAGATACAGGTCGGCGGCGTTGTTGAGCGCCACCGCGCCCGGCTTGACGTCGGTATAGTCGCCCACGCCCGCCGCCCCGGCCTTGAAGGGCGACGCCATCGACAGCACCGGCAAGCCGGCGTACGCCGGCAGGTTGGCCTTCACGTAGCGCTCGACGTAGGCCGTCTGCGCCTGGTTCACCAGCTCGATGGCGCTGACGTCGCCGACGTCGGCGAAGTACGACGACATGCGGAAGTCGCTGGTGCCGATCGGCGCCTTCACGTAGCGGATGGTCGCCTCGTGCTCGGCCGCGATCAGCGCGCCGACCGCCGGATCGGCGTCGACGTAGCCATTGGCGGCGTTGCGGGTGCCGCGCGCCTCGACGGAGGTACGGGTTTTGTCGACGCTCCAGGCCTTGCCGTCGTACTTCAGGCGCAGGGCGATCACGCCGAGGTGCTTGCCCCACAGGCTGGCCATCACGGCCGGCACGCCGCGCACCGTGCCGCCGGCCTTGTCGACGCCGGGCAGGCCGAACATGGGCGAGGTGCCGGCCGCGTTGGGGAACTGCTGGTGCGCGTGCCCGATCAGCATCGCGTCCACGCCCGGCACCTGGGCCAGATAGTAATTGGCGTTTTCCATCTCCGGCGTGTACGGCGCGCCGTCGAGCCCCCCGTGCGAGATCGCCACCACCAGATCGGCGCCCTCGGCGCGCATTCGCGGGATGTATTTGAGCGCCGTCTCGCGCACGCCCTCGGCGTAGACTTTCCCTTCGAGCCAGTGCTTGTCCCACGACAGAATGCCCGGCGGCGCGAAGCCGATGATGCCGACCTTGATGGTGGCCGTCAGCGCCTTGCCATCCGGCCCGGTGGCGGCGATGCTGCGCGTGAGGATGCTGTAGGGCGCGAACAGCGGCTCGCGCGTCCTGGCGCTGTAGATATTGGCCAGCACGATGGGGAACGCCGGCCCGGCGCAGCGCGGCGCGTCGGCGGCCACGCCGTCGACGTCGAAATGGCTGCCCGTGACCTGGTTCAGATAGGCCAGGCCGTAGTTGAATTCGTGGTTGCCGATGCCGGCGCCGTCGACGCCGAGCAGGTTCATGGCCTTGTAGACGGCCGGCGCCTGGTCGCAGGGGACCGGCGCGACGAGCGCCTGGTAGTCGGCCAGCGCCGTGCCCTGCAGCGCGTCGCCGTTGTCGAGCAGCAGATTGTTGGGGAACTCGGCGCGCGCCTGCTTGATCAGCGTGGCGGTGCGGTCCAGCCCCATCGACGGATCGGCCTTGAGCTTGTAATAGTCGTAGCCGACGACGTTGGCATGCAAGTCCGTCGTCTCCAGCAGCGCCAGCGTGGCCTCGGCGCCGGTCGGCGTTGCCTGCGGCGGCGTGCTGGCGCAGCCGAACAGCAACAGGGGCAATGGCAGGACGAGCAGCGGTCGCATGGAGAGAAAATTTGGCAATTTACCGGACGGGTGCATATTCTATACCGGAAGTGGCTGAAAAGGCAGTATTTTACTTTTGGGCATTGTTTTCCCACATGCAAGATTCATGCCCATCATCCCGTCGGGGTTGCCATTTGCACCGGGCCGCCACACAAGCGCCCGGCGCCACCCCTCATCCGGTATAATCCGAGGTTTGATTTCAGCCTAGAGAAGAAGAAAACATGGAAGCCGAACGCATCAACGCCCTCTCCGCCCTGCTCGCCGATCTGACCACGCGCGAAGCCGAACTACGGAGGTATCTTTGACTTCGATAAAAAGTCAGAGAAGCTCGAACAAGTAAACGAGGAACTGGAAGACCCGACCGTCTGGAACGACCCGAAAAAGGCCCAGGACCTCGGTAAAGAGAAAAAATCGCTGGAAGCGATCGTCAGCGCGCTGACCAAGGCCGACACCGACCTCAAAGACATGAGCGACCTGTTCGCCATGGCCAAGGAGGAAGGCGACGACGACACGCTCGAGGCGCTGATCGCCGACGCCGAGGAAGTGCGCAAGGTCATCGAGGGCATGGAGTTCCGCCGGATGTTCAACAATCCGATGGACCCGAACAACTGCTTCATCGACATCCAGGCCGGCGCCGGCGGCACCGAGGCGCAGGACTGGGCCTCGATGCTGCTGCGCCAGTATCTGCGCTATTCGGAACGCAAGGGCTTCAAGGTCGAAATCATGGAGCAGTCCGACGGCGAGGTGGCCGGCATCAAGACCGCCACCATCAAGGTCGAAGGCGACTACGCCTACGGCTTCCTGCGCACCGAAACCGGCGTGCACCGCCTGGTGCGCAAATCGCCGTTCGACTCGGCCAACGGCCGCCACACGTCGTTTACGTCGCTGTTCGTCTATCCGGAAGTCGATGACTCGATCGACATCGAGATCAACCCGGCCGACCTGCGCATCGACACCTACCGCGCGTCCGGCGCCGGTGGCCAGCACATTAACAAAACCGATTCGGCGGTGCGCCTGACGCACGGCCCGTCCGGGATCGTGGTGCAGTGCCAGAACGACCGCTCGCAGCACCGCAACAAGGCCGAGGCGATGGAAATGCTCAAGGCGAAGCTGTACGAGATGGAACTGCGCAAGCGCATGAGCGAGCAGCAAAAGCTGGAGGACTCCAAGACCGACGTCGGCTGGGGCCACCAGATCCGCTCCTATGTGCTCGACCAGTCGCGCATCAAGGATTTGCGCACCAACTTCGAGACCGGCAACACCAAGGGCGTGTTGGACGGTGACCTGGACGACTTCATCTCCGCATCGCTCAAACAAGGCGTATAAATGACTTCTTCATCGCAGCGCGCGTTCATCTTCGACATGGACGGCACGATCGTCGACAACATGGCCTTCCACACCAAATCGTGGCTGGCCTTTTTCGAGCGGCGCGGCCACACGCTCGACGCCGACGCGTTTTTCCGCGACACGGCCGGCCGCCAGGGCCATGAGATCATGCGCACCTACCTGGGCGAGCACCTGACCAGGGAGGAAAGCGCCGCGCTCGATTTTGAGAAGGAATCGCTGTACCGCGAGCTGTACGCGCCGCACCTGGCCGTGACGGCCGGCTTCGACCGCTTCATCGCCGCCGCAAAAAGCGCCGGCATCAAGCTGGCCGTGGCCACCGCCGCGCCGAACGAGAACATCGCCTTCACGCTCGACGGCCTCGATCTGCGCAAGCAGTTCGACGCCATCGCCGGCGCCGCTGACGTCGCCCGCGGCAAGCCCAATCCGGACGTGTTCCTGCTGGCGGCCGAACGCGCCGGCACCCTGCCCGCCAACAGCATCGTCTTCGAAGACGCGCCGCTGGGCGTGGAGGCGGCCCGCCGCGCCGGCATGCGCGCCGTGGTGCTGACCACGACCCTGCCGGCCGAGGCCTTCGCCCAATACGACAACGTCATCGCCGTGGCGCGCGACTTCAGCGAGCTCGATATCGACGCGCTGTTCGCCTCCGAGCCCTATGTGCTCGACGACGCGACCACCAACTAATCATCACCTCAACCTAGAAACAGACCATGACTACGGATCTTCAAGAACAAGCAGCCACCCCGCCGGACGAGAACAAGATCATCGCCGAGCGCCGCGCCAAGCTGGCAGCCATCCGCGAACAGGGCATCGCCTTCCCCAACGACTTCAAGCCGGAACACAAGGCCGCCGACCTGCACGCGCAGTATGGCGACAAGTCGCGCGAAGAGCTCGAAGCGGCGCCGGTGACCGTGGTGCTGGCCGGCCGCATGATGCTCAAGCGCGAAGCGGGCAAGAAGGCCGCTTTCGCCACGCTGCAGGACTCGTCCGGACCGAAGGCCGACGGCCGCATCCAGATCTACGCCACGCTCGACCTGACCGGCGAGGCCGCGATGGCCGCGCTGCACCACTACGACCTGGGCGACATCCTGGGCGTGGTCGGCACGCTGTTCAAGACCAAGACCGACGAACTGACGATCAAGGTCAGCGAGCTGCGTTTGATCACCAAGTCGCTGCGCCCGCTGCCGGACAAATTCCACGGCCTGGCCGACCAGGAAACCAAGTACCGCCAGCGCTACGTCGACTTGATCATGAACGAGGAAACGCGCCGCACCTTCAAGGCGCGCACCGCCGCGATTTCGTCGATGCGCCGTTTCATGGAAAAGAACGAGTTCATGGAGGTGGAAACGCCGATGCTGCACGCCATTCCGGGCGGCGCGGCGGCCAAGCCTTTCATCACCCACCACAACGCGCTCGACATGCAGATGTTCCTGCGCATCGCGCCCGAGCTGTACCTGAAGCGCCTGGTGGTCGGCGGCTTCGACCGCGTGTTCGAGATCAACCGCAACTTCCGCAACGAGGGCGTATCGATCCGCCACAATCCGGAATTTACGATGATGGAGTTCTACGCGGCCTACACCGACTACAAGTGGATCATGAACTTCACCGAGGAGATCATCCGCCAGGCCGCCATCGACGCCCACGGCACCGCCACGCTGACCTATGGCGGCAAGGAGCTGGACCTGGCCAAGGCCTTCCACCGCCTCACCATCGTCGAGGCGATCAACAAATACGCGCCGGGCTACACGCCGGAGCAGTTGAAGGACGCTGAGTTCATCAAGGCGGAACTGCTCAAGTTCGGCGTCAAGCCGTTCGCCACGGCCGGCCTGGGCGCGCTGCAACTGGCGCTGTTCGAGGAAACGGCCGAGGCGCAGCTGTGGGAGCCGACCTTCATCATCGACTATCCGGCCGAGGTGTCGCCGCTGGCGCGTGCCTCCGATACGGAAGCGGGCATCACCGAGCGCTTCGAGCTGTTCATGGTCGGGCGCGAGATCGCCAACGGCTTCTCGGAGTTGAACGATGCGGAAGACCAGTCGGCGCGCTTCCTGGCCCAGGTGGCGGCCAAGGACGCCGGCGACGAGGAGGCGATGTTCTACGACGCCGACTACATCCGCGCGCTGGAATACGGCATGCCGCCGGCCGGCGGTTGCGGCATCGGCATCGATCGGCTGATGATGATCATCACCGACTCGCCCAACATCCGCGACGTGCTGCTGTTCCCGCACCTGCGCCGCGAGGAGTAAGGACGCGCTTTTGGGGTGCGCCCGCCGCACCCCGCACCGCCAGGCGGGGACGTACCCCCTTGGGGTACGTCCCCTAAGTGGTGACGCACGCGCATCGCCAAAAGGTGGTTGGGGTTGGGCCGTGCGCCGCATCGCCAAAAGGTGGCTGGGGTTGATTTGCGCATTTGCGTGCGGTGGGAGCATTTCACATCGCAAGCCGCGCTGCGGGATTTGCCGCTCCGGCCTAGAATGGGGTAACACCATCGCACGGAGCCCCACCATGCACCTCACACTGCAAAACCAGACCGCCATCGTCACCGGCGCCAATTCCGGACTTGGACGCGGCATCGCGCTGGCATTCGCCAAGGCGGGCGCCAACGTCGTCGTCAACTATCACAGCCACCAGGACCAGGCCGACGAAGTGGTCGCGCTGATCGCCGCCGACGGCGGCCAGGCGATCTCCGTCCAGGCCGACGTCGGCGAAGAACCCGAGGTGCTGGCCCTGTTCGACGCCGCCGTCAAGCGCTTCGGCGCCGTCGATATCGTGGTCGCCAACTCCGGCCGCCAGGACGACGCCCCCAGCGCCGACATGACCCTGGCCCAATGGGAGGGCGTCCTGAAAACCAACCTGACCGGCCAGTTCCTGTGCATGCGCGAGGCGGTTCGCCTGTTCCGCAAACAGGGCCGGCGCGACGTCTCGCGCGCCCTCGGTAAAATCATCTGCATGAGTTCCGTCCACCAGCGCATTCCGTGGGCCGGCCACGTCAACTACGCGGCATCCAAGGGCGGCGTGCACCTGTTGATGGAAACCATGGCGCAGGAAGTCGCGCCCGAAAAAATCCGCATCAACGCCATCGCCCCCGGCGCCATCCAGACGGCGATCAACGCCGACGCGACGGCCAACGGCGGCAGCGCGGACCTGCTAAAGCTCATCCCCTATGGGCGCGTAGGCAAGCCGGAGGACGTCGCCAACGCCGCGCTGTTCCTCGCCTCGGACCTGGCCGACTACGTGGTCGGCAGCACGCTGTTCATCGACGGCGGCATGGCGCTGTATCCCGGATTCGAGGACAACGGCTGATGGCCGCCGGCGCCAAGGCAGCTGCGGCCGCGAAAACCAAAAAGGTCGCGGATCGCAGCGCCGCCACCAATGACGCCCGCCGCGCCGAGCGCGACATCGCCGACCACGGAGTGATCGGCGATCTCGCCACCATCGCGCTGGTCGCCTGCGACGGCGCCATCGACTACATGTGCTGGCCCAACCTCGATAGCCCCAGCATCTTCGCCGCGCTGCTCGACGCCGAAAAAGGCGGCGTATTCGAACTGACGCCTGAAATCGACGCTCCGCGCATCGTGCAGATGTACCTGCCCGACACCAACGTGCTGCTGACGCGCTGGATGGGCAGCGACGCCAGCGCCGAAATCACCGACCTGATGGTCGACACCGGCGGCGCCGGCGAGGCCCCTACCCGCCTGGTGCGGCGCGTGAGCGCCACGCGCGGCACGGTGACCATCCGCATGCGCTGCGCGCCGCGCTTCGACTACGCGCGCCTGGTGCCGTCGGTCGCGATCAAGAAAGGCAGCGTGATCTTCTCCGGCAAAGGCCATCCATCGATCCGCCTGAGCGGCGACGCCGATTTCGTCAAAGGCGACGGCGAGGCCAGCGCCAACGTCGTGCTGCGCGCGGGCCAGAGCGTGACCTTCATGCTCGACGACCCACAAGAGGAACTGGCCGACGCCGACGCCATCGGCCGGCTGATCGACGCCACCATCGCCCGCTGGCGCGCGTGGGCCGCGCAATCGACCTACAAGGGGCGCTGGCGCGACGCCGTCACCCGCTCGGCGCTTGTGCTCAAGCTGCTGACGTCGCGACGCCACGGCTCGATCGCCGCCGCCGGCACCTTCGCCCTGCCGGAAGCCAAGGGCGGTGTGCGCAACTGGGACTATCGCGCCGCGTGGATACGCGACTCGTCGTTCTCGATCTACGCGCTGATGCGGCTCGGCTACCACAGCGAAGCGAAGGACTTCTACCGCTGGCTGGGCGACCGCGCGCTCCACTCGAGCAAAGGCGGACAACTGCAAGTGATGTATGCGCTCGACGGCGGCGACATCGCGCCCGAGCGCTCGCTCGATCACCTGTCCGGCTATGGCGGCGCGGCGCCGGTCCGCATCGGCAACGACGCCGTCACGCAGCTTCAACTCGACATCTATGGCGAGTTGATGGACTCGATCTACCTGAGTAACAAGTACGGCGAAGCGATTTCGCACGACCGCTGGCAAGGCGCCTGCCGGGTGGTGGACTACGTGTGCCGGCACTGGAACGAAGCCGACGCCGGGATCTGGGAAGTGCGCGGGCCGGCTAGCCACCATCTGCATTCGCGGTTGATGTGCTGGGTGGCCATCGACCGCGCGATCCGGCTGGCCAGCAAACGCTCGCTGGCGGCGCCGTTCACGCGCTGGATCAAGGTGCGCAACGCCATCCACGACGATATCTGGTCCAACTTCTGGAACGAAAAGCTGGGGCATTTTGTTGAAGAGCGCGGCGGCAAGGACCTCGACGCGGCGCTATTGCTGATGCCATTGGTGCGCTTCGTCGGCGCCACCGATCCGCGCTGGCTGGCCACGCTGGACGCCATCGGCAAGCGCCTCACCGATGACGGCATGGTGTATCGCTACAAGCGCGATGATGGTTTGCCTGGCAAGGAAGGCGCGTTCTCGGCCTGCTCGTTCTGGTATGTGGAATGCCTGGCGCGCGCCGGGCGCATGGACGAAGCGCGGATGATCTTCGAAAAACTACTCAAGTACGCGAACCACTTGCAGCTGTACGCCGAAGAATTCGACGAGCGGGCCAAGTTGATCGGCAATTTCCCGCAAGGCTTCACGCACCTCGCGCTGGTCAGCGCCGCGTTTTACATCGACCGCGAAATGGAGGGACGCGGCCAGCGCGACTGGCCGGCCTGAACGGCGCTTACCCCCGAACCACGCGAGGGGACGTACCCGACGGGTACGTCCCCACCACCGCTCAAGCTTGAACCGTGGCGCGGCCGGCCAAGGGTTTTACTGGATCACGCGGTAGCACGGCGTGTAGGCCTTGCCCGCCAGTTTCATGCGGCTTTGCTCGACGAACGACGCCAGCAGCGCGTCCATCGGTCCCATGATCTCCTTGTCGCCGTGGATTTCGAAGTGGCCGAACTTTTCGATCGCGCGGATGCCTTCGTCCTTGACGTTGCCAGCGACCACACCCGAAAACGCCCGGCGCAGGTTCGCCGCCAGCAGGTGCACTTCCTGGTTCTTGTGCAGGCTCAAATTGCGCATGTTCTCGTGCGTCGGCGCGAACGGCTTTTGGAACTCGCGGTCGATCTTCAGGCCCCAGTTGTAGTAGTAGGCGTCGCTGCGGCTCTTGCGGAACTCGCGCACCTGCTTGATCCCGGCCTGCATTTCGCGCGCCACCAGTTCCGGATCATCGATGATGATCTTGTAGCGCTGCTGCGCCTCCGGCCCCAGGGTGTCGAGGATGAACTGGTTGATCTGCACGAAGTACTCGCGCGACGTCTCCGGTCCGGTGAACACCAGCGGGAACGGGATGTCCGCGTTATCCGGATGCAGCAGGATACCCAGGATGTAGAGGATCTCCTCGGCCGTGCCGGCCCCGCCCGGGAACACGACGATGCCGTGGCCGGTGCGCACGAACGCCTCCAGGCGCTTTTCGATGTCCGGCATGATCACCAGTTCATTGACGATCGGGTTAGGCGATTCGGCCGCGATGATGCCCGGCTCGGTGATGCCGAGGTAGCGGCCGCGCGCCAGGCGCTGCTTGGCGTGGCCGATGGTTGCGCCCTTCATCGGGCCCTTCATCGCGCCCGGGCCGCAGCCGGTGCAGATATCGAGGTCGCGCAGGCCCATTTGATAGCCCACTTCCTTCGAGTAGTTGTACTCGGCGCGGTTGATCGAGTGCCCGCCCCAGCACACCACCAGGTTCGGGTTGAGCATCGGCTTGAGCACGCCGGCGTTGCGCAGGATGTGGAAGACGGCGTCGGTGATGTCCTCGGTGCGCTCCATGTCGAACTTTTGCGTGTCGGTGACCTCGTTGCTGACGAAGACGATGTCGCGCAGGACCGCGAACAGGTGCTCGTGGATCCCCTTGATCATTTTGCCGTCGACGAAGGCGATCGCCGGCGCGCCCTTGATATCGAGCTTGATGCCGCGCTCGCGCTGCACGATGCTGATCGAGAACGACTCGTAGCGCTCGAGCAGCTCCTTGCCATCGTCGATGGTGCTGCCGCAATTGAGCACGGCCAGTGCGCAATTACGAAAGACGTTATATAGGCCGCCCTGGCTGGTGTCGAGCAGCTTGTTCACTTCCGCCTTCGACAGGATCTCCAGCTGTCCTTCGGGCGAAATCAAAGTATCGATAACGTCATGTTCCATGTTGCGTAAATCCTTATTCAGATTCGATGTCACGTAGTAGGCCTGCAATGCCAATATACGACAACTCGGCCGTTTGTGGGCCGGAGATTGCGCGCGGAAAGCGGCACAGTTTTTATTATCACAAATAACACGGTCTTGCAGAACCTGCCTCAAAAAGTGCGTCACGTCGCGTTTGTAGATTAAAATGGCGCCCAATTTGGCTCCCCACAAGGGAACCGGAGACACTTTTCATCGATCATAAATTAGGAGAAGCCGCATGAGCGGTGCTACCACCACCAACACGGAAGTCGCTATTCCCGAGTTCAAACAGATCATGGGCCACCCGGCCCCGCTCTGGATGTTGTTCATGACCGAATTCTGGGAGCGTTTCGCTTTCTACGGCATCCGTTGGGCGCTCGTGCTCTACGTCGTCGCGCAATTCTATAACGGCGACTCCTCCGGCGAATCGGCCGCCAACCTGGTCTACGGTTCCTACCTCGCGCTGGTGTACGCCGCCGCGCTGTTCGGCGGCTATGTCGCCGACCGCGTGCTGGGCTACCAGCGCTCGATCCTGGTCGGCGCGGCGTTCATGGCGGCCGGCTTGTTCATGATCGCCTTCCCCGACCAGACGGTGTTCAAGATCGGCCTGGCCACCATCATCGTCGGTAACGGCATGTTCAAGCCGAACATCTCGACCATGGTCGGCAAGCTGTATTCGACCGGCGACACCCGCCGCGATTCGGGCTTCACCATCTTCTACATGGGGATCAACTCCGGCGCCATGGTCGCCCCGGTGCTCACCGAGTGGCTGGCGACGGCGATCTTCGGCAGCGACGGCATGCCCGCATATAAAGTGGTGTTCATGTCGGCCGGCGTCGGCATGCTCATTAGCTTGGTGTGGTTCTTCATCGGCCGCCGCAACCTCAAAGGCATCGGCGCGCCGGACGCGCAAACGGCCGATCCGAAACGCTTGCTGTACGTGATCGTCGGCTCGCTGTGCGTGATCCCGGTGGTCTACATGCTGCTCGCCGCCGGCGCCAAGAGCCTGCAGGCCGTGCTGACGGTGCTGTTCATCCTGCTGGCCATCATGCTGATGGTCGAGGGGATCAAGAACGGCAAGGTCGCGCGCGACCGCGTCATCGCCATGCTGCTGATCTTCTTCTTCAATATCATGTTCTGGATGTTCTTCGAACAGGCGGGCAGCTCGTTCACCTTCCTGGCCGAGAAAATCGTCGACCGCCAAATGTTCAACTGGACCTTCCCTGTGGCCTGGTTCCAGACCGTGAACTCGCTGGCGATCATCACCTTCGCGCCGCTGATCGCCTTCATCTGGGTCGCGATGCGCAACAAGAATCCGTCGATCCCGCGCAAATTCGGCCTTGGCCTGCTGTTCAACGGCGCCGCCTTCGGCCTGCTGATGTACGCGCTGTCGATGCTGGTCGATATCGACAACAAGATCCCGTTCTGGACCCTGTTCATGGTCTACGTGCTGCAGTCGATCGGCGAGTTGTGCCTGTCGCCGATCGGCCTGTCAATGGTGACGAAGTTGGCGCCGACCCGCCTGGTGGGCCTGGGCATGGGCGGCTGGTTCCTGTCCACCGGTATCGGCAACAACCTGTCGGGCATCTTCGCCTCGGCCGTCTCCGGCGAGAGCGGCATGTCGGTGACGTCGGCGCTGTCGGGCTACACCTTCGGCTTCTGGTCGCTGATGGTTGGCGGCGTGCTGCTGTTCGTGATCGCGCCGTTGATCCAAAAGCTGATGCACGGCGTGAAGTAAGACACCGCCGCATCCTCGGCAAGCCGCCCGGTTCACACCGGGCGGTTTTTTTTATGTTTCAACGTTTTCACAACGTTATTGCGGCGCGTCATGCTTTCCGCAAATAAGGGTGCTACATTCAAATACCGAGCGCTTGCTTTGTTTTCGATCATGGCGCCGGCGCCCTCCCAGCTTCTCATTTCCTAAAAAATAACAATCGGAGACAAAATGAAGAACCGCTTCTGGAAATATGTCGCAACCACCCTGATCGCCATCACCGCCCTGCCCGCGCCGTCCTGGGCGGCGGGCTACACCCAAACCAAATACCCGATCGTGCTGGTGCACGGCTTGATGGGCTTCGACAACATCGGCCCCGTCGAGTATTTTTACGGCATACCGTCGGCCTTGCGCAGCGGCGGCGCCGGCGTGCACGTCACGTCGGTGTCCGCGGCCAACAGCACCGAGGTGCGCGGCGAACAGCTGCTCACACAGGTCAAGCAAATCCTGGCGGTGACCGGGGCGACCAAAGTCAATCTGATCGGCCATAGCCACGGCGGGCCGACGGCGCGCTACGTCGCCTCGGTCAGGCCCGATCTGGTGGCCTCGGTCACCAGCGTGGCAGGCGTGAACAAGGGTTCGAAGGTGGCCGACGTGTTGATCGGCGCCGTGCCGAACGTCAGCAGCACGCTGGTCGGCGCGGTCGCGGGACTGGTCAGCTACTTGTCGGGCAACGGCGGGCTGCCGCAAAACGCCAGGGCGGCCATCGATTCGCTCTCCACCGCCGGAACGCTGGCCTTCAACAGCCGCCATCCGGAGGGCTTGCCGCAGACGGCCTGCGGCGAAGGGGCCTACCAGGCGCGCGGCGTTTACTACTTCTCTTGGAGCGGCGGCAAACAGTTCACCAACGTGCTCGATCCCACCGACCCGATTCTGGCGCTGACGGCGCAAGCGTTCAACGGCGAGAAGAATGACGGTTTGGTCGGCAGCTGCTCGAGCCACCTTGGCCGCGTGATCCGCGACGATTATGCGATGAACCACCTCGACGAAATCAACCAGACGGTCGGCATCGTCAATCTGTTCGAAACCAGTCCCGTTACCGTGTTCCGCCAGCAGGCCAACCGCTTGCAGGGCCTCGGTCTCTAGGAAGCGTGGCATGGATGCGAACGTGAAAAGAGCCGGGATCGCCGCCCTGCTGCTGGCCGGTTGCGCGCTGTATTTCAGTCGGGATGAGCCGGCGCCGTCACCGCAGCCGGCTCGCGCTCCCGGTCCTGGTCTGTTCGCATTTGTGCCGTCGATGGTGGGCACACGTCCGGACGGCGACATCAAGACGACGGCCGGCGAACAATTGGTGGTCGACGCGGAGCTTGGGCGTTTGTTCGACTACTACCTGGCGGGCTTGGGCGAAAAGGACCTGGACGCGATCAGGACGGAGATCGAACGGGAGCTTGATCGCCGCTTGAAGCCGGGAGCGGCGCGGCAAGCGAAGCAGCTGTTGGCCAGCTATCTGGCCTATAAACAGGCGCTGGCCGGGGTCGAGTCGAAGCTGGCGCCGGGCGGCGACGTGGCGCGATCGGCGCGGGCGCGGCTTGGGGCGATGCGCGGCTTGCGCGCAACGTACTTCACGCCGGCGCAAAGCGAGGGACTGTTCGGCGCCATCGACAGGGAGGACGACGATGCGGTGGCGCGGCTGGAGATCGGCGTGGATCGGGCCTTGTCCGCTGAGCAGAAACAAAACAGGCTGGCGGAGTTGGACCGGAATATGCCGGCGGCACTGCGCGAGGAGCGCGAGGCGCCGGCCAAAATCATCAGGATGGAGGAGTCGGTGGCAAGGCTGAGGGCCAGTGGCGCGGGCGATAATGAGGTGTACAGCCTGCGCGCGGCGGCGTTTTCGCCGGAGGCGGCGGCGCGGCTGGCGGAGGTGGATCGGGACGAGGCGCAATGGAAGGCGCGCATCGCCGAATATATTACTCAACGCGCGGCGCTGATGGCGCAGCCGGCGGCTCTCCAGCAGTTGCGGGATCGGAGTTTCAGCGAGGACGAACAGCGCAGGCTGGGGGCGTATGAGCACTAGCTCACGCCTGAACTGAACTGGTTGGTAGCGTCTGCACAATCCAACGCGCAGCGGGTGTCGTCACGTAAGAACCAGACGAGGCGCTCAACACCACAAAAATTGTCTACGGACATCCGAATTCCGGGTGTCTCAACTTCGTCCGGCCCCATCCAAAGGCGCCTGCCCAGGATTGTTACGACAATAATTAAAGTGCTTAACTTACATGACATGTCATCAACTTTTCATAGTTGGTGCGTAAGCTATTGCCTTGCATGACCTCCGTTTTCGTGTTCCCCGACAATCGACCTGGATCAATCAAATGCAAATTTTCAATTTCGCGTTCGCACGCACGCAGGTGTGCGCATGAGCCGCCGTGACTTCCTCCGCACATTGGGCAAGTCGGCCGGCGCCAGCGCCGTGCTGGCGACCTTTCCACCATCCATACAAAAGGCGCTGGCCCTCCCCGCCAACCAGCGCACCCGCAGCCTGCAGGATGTCGAGCATATCGTCGTGCTGACGCAGGAGAACCGAAGTTTCGACCATTACTTCGGCACCCTGGAAGGGGTCAGGGGATTTGGCGATCCCTTCCCGATTCCGGTGATGGACCGGCCAAATCTCTTCAATCGCAAATCGGTATTCGTGCAGCGCTCGGTCGGAGGGGCGCCGGTGCCTGGCCGGCCCAGCTGGCCCCACGGCAGCGCCATTGCGCCGTTCCGGCTCAACACGGTGCAGGACTTCCCAGTCATGCGCGTGGCCGGCACGCCGCATAGCTGGCTTGACGCGCAGCTGGCCTGGGACCACGGACGGATGAATGACTGGTGCACGGTCAAGCAGAACCACGCGATGGGCCATTACGCTGAAGCCGACATTCCCTTCCAGTTCGCGCTCGCGCGCGCCTTCACCATCTGCGACCACTATCACTGCGCCACCCAGACCGGCACCAACACCAACCGGCTGTTTCTGTTCAGCGGACACAACGATCCCCTGGCGGCGGCGGGCGGCCCATCGACCGACAACAGCCGCGACGACTTCAATCCGGACATGTCCACCGACTACTTGTGGACCACCTATCCGGAGCGACTCGAAGCGGCGGGCGTCAGCTGGCAGGTGTACCAGAACATGGCCGACAACTTCACCGACAACTCGCTGGCGGGATTCCGCTCTTTCCGCAACGCGTGGTATCGGCGGCCCGGTTATTCGCAATCCCTGCGCGACCGCGGCACCACGACGCGCGACCTCGACCTGCTCAAGGCCGACGTGCTTGCCAACCGCCTGCCGCAGGTGAGCTGGGTCGTCGCGACGGCCGAAGGCTCCGAACACCCGGGCCCGTCGAGCCCCGCGTCGGGCGCCGACTACATCGCGCGCGTGCTGGACGCCCTGACCGCCAATCCGGAGAGCTGGAGCAAGACGGTCCTGCTGATCAACTTCGACGAGAATGACGGCTTCTTCGACCACATGCCACCGCCCGCGGTCCCGGCGTACACGAGTTACGGCAGCAATCCGGCGCAATCGCAGCTCGCCGGCGCGTCAACCGTCGATACCACCGGCGAATACCATCACGTGCTCAACGGTGCCGACGCACGGACGCACCACCGCCCCTACGGTCTCGGGCCGCGCGTGCCGATGTATGTCATTTCGCCGTGGACCAAGGGCGGCTGGGTCAATTCGCAGGTCTTCGACCACACCTCGGTGGTGCGCTTCATCGAGGCGCGCTTCGGCGTGCGCGAGCCGCTCATCAGCCCATGGCGCCGCGCGGTGAGCGGCAACCTGTTGTCCTGTTTCGACTTCGCCAACCCGAACGACAACGGCTTCACGCAACTGCTGCCGGAAACGGCCGCGCGGCGCGCGATGGCGCTGAGCCTTCCCAACACCAAGGTACCGGCAACGCCGGCCACGCTGACGGCGCCGGTGCAGGCTGCCGGCGTGCGTCCGGCACGCGCCCTGCCCTACGAACTCCAGGTGCAGGCACAAGTGCCGGCCGCAGGCGGCCAGGTGGTGCTTAGATTCGAAAACCTGGGCGAAGCCGGGGCGGTGTTCCATGTGTACGATCGCCTGGCGTTGGAGCAGGTTCCGCGCCGCTATACGGTCGAACCCGGCAAGCAGCTCGAAGGCCGCTGGAATACCGCATCCGCCTACGATCTTTGGGTACTGGGACCGAACGGCTTCCATCGCCACATCGTCGGGGACGTGCGTGGCGCCGGCAACGCCGCGTGGCCGGAGATCAGCCTGCGCGCCGACCGTGGCGCAGGCGAGTTGGTCATCGATCTGGTCAACAATGGCGCGCAGCCATGCACCTTCGAACTCACCGCCAACAAGTATTACGCGAGCAAACCGATGGAAGTGCGCGTCGTGGCACGCTCGCGCAGCACCGTCAGGCTTCCCCTGGCATCGAGTTCCAACTGGTACGACTACAGCCTGCGCGTGGCCGGCTTGCCTGGCTGGTTGCGCCGCTTCGCCGGCCATCTGGAAAACGGCTTGCCGTCTATCAGTGACCCGGCGATGCGCGGAGCCGCGCAGCTTGACCAGTACCGCGTCATCTAACTGTTAAAGGAGCTTTTCATGAAGTGTCGATTTCTCGTTGCCGCGGCCTTGTTCGCCGTGGCGTGTAGTGGCAACGCTGCCGTCACGTACGGCCAGAACCTCATCGTCAACGGCGATGCCGAAGCGGGCGTGAGCGGCTGGACCGGCTATTCGGATTACAACATGGTCCAGTCCGTGGACTATGGCAACAACTGGGTGCTTCCCTCCCAGCCTGGGCCGGTCGATCGCGGAACCAAGATGTTCGCCGGCTTCGGACAGTATGCGGTGGGAGTTCAGACCCTGGACTTCGGCGTGCCGACGGCGCAGAACACGTCCTACTCCCTGAGCGGTTGGCTCGGCGGCTGGGCCGATCAGGGCGACAACGCACTGTTCTTTGTGCAGTTTCTCGATGCGGCGAACAATGAGATAGGCAACGCCGCGATCGGCCCCGTCACCCCGCAAGATCGCGGCAACCAGACGGGCCTGTACTACCGGGAGTCCGTGGGAATCATGCCTGCTGGCACAAGCAGGCTGTCGTTCTGGCTGTCGATGGAGCGTCTCGTTTCGGGCGACAACGATGGCTACGCGGACAACCTGTCCTTCATCGCGCGGCAAACTGCGAGCGTGGTGCCGGAACCGGGCATGGCGTCGATGTTCTTGCTAGGGTTAGGCCTGTTGGCCGGGGCGGTCCGCCACAACACGCGCAAGCGCATGTCGTAATTGGGGGAAGACTACGTCGACCAGGGGCGCGGACGCCTTTGCCGCCTCAGAGTCGATGGTCCGGCGGCCAGGGGGACCTGGTCAACCGGACGGTAGCGGTAGCGCATGGACTGCGCCCGCGATCACCGATCGTGACAGTGACATTAGCACGCCCGCGCCCGCCTCCAACCTTGCCTGATTGAATGCAGACGTCCGACGAATGATCGGTCAGTCTATTCGCTAAGAGTTCTGAAAATTTTGGCCGGTCCCGCTTGGTGGGCCTACGTCGGCTAACGCCCCGAAGCAGACTGTCGAAGTTTTGCATACTGCACGGCGTTGTTGCATAAATCGAATCTGACCGGGAATTTCCCCTTCCCCTCATGACGTTACGCGATACGTACGGACTGAGGGCGTGCCAGTGCCGTCATGCGATTGAGCACGCCCGCGCGGATAGCCACCTCGGTGGCCTGGGCACCAATCGTGCGCGCTGCCAAGCTCCTGCCGGTGAGCACCTTCAACCTGTACATCAAAGTCTCGGCGAGCGAGCGCCGGTGATAACCGCTCGCCCGCTTCCAGTCCCGCCGGCTGCTTTTGGCGATGTCGTTGATCGCGTCGTTGCGCCAAGCCGCGCCTGGCGTTCGTTGCGACCAATGGTTTGCGCCCTCGCGCGGCGGGATCGATGGCGTGGCCTTGCGCGCGGCAATGACCGCGTGGCATTGCCTTGTGTCGTAAGCCCCGTCACCGCCAACGATATCGACCGACGTGTCGTCCGGGATCTGATTGAGCAGATCAGGCAGCACTTCCGCATCGCCAACGTCCTGGTGCGTCATCAGCGCCGCGCAAATCTGGCCGGTGTTCGCGTCCATCGCCAGATGGACTTTGCGCCAGGTGCGGCGCTTGGAGTATCCATGTTTGCGCACTTTCCATTCGCCTTCGCCAAACACCTTCAGGCCGGTGCTGTCGACGACCAGATGCAGCGGATCGCCGCTGCGCAAGACCGGCAGCACGACATTGAGATTGCGGGCGCGACGACACAGCGTCGTGTAGTTGGGCACCGGCAGATCGGGAAAGGCGAGCTTGTTTATGCTGCCGGCGAAACCCTGCAACGCCCGCAGCGGCAGGCGAAACACCTGTTTGAGTCCGAGCAGCATCTGGATGACCGCGTCGGCATAGACGCATGGCCGACCGCGCTTGACAGCCCCAACTTCAGTGTCTCGTTGCCACAAGTCCTGTTCCATCCAGATCGTCACGTCACCTCTCGCGATCAGCCCGGCATTGTAGACAGGCCAGTTTTTAACCCGGTATTTGCCCTTGGGCTCTTGTTGTTGCTGCTTGTCCTTGCGCATCGTCTCAGGCAAAAAGCCAGAATGTACGCATATCCGCTAAAAGTTAACAGCCATATCGCACCGGCTGTTGCGCGTAAACGGTCAGCCTACCCGGGATGGATTTATGCAACAACGCCATACTGCACAGCCGTCGGCTCCTTTAAGCTAGATTGCAACTGTAAAACTCTGCTCGTCAATGATCTTATGGTTGCGGTGGATAAGAGAATAGAAACCAAGAGAAAATGAATCAAAAACCAGAATTCTCAGCAAAAAATGGCTCGAAGATACGTGCGACGTTTTCCACCGATTTTCCTAGCTGAACTAATGTAGGAATTGCGGGCAATAAAATCGGATTGTTCTCTAATTCAAGGCACATCGACAAAAATATTTTAGGATTTGCTTCGTGCTCTAAGTTTTTTTCAAATTCACCTGCGCAGTTACTGAAATCTATTCGAAACAATTCACATCCATTGGTGATCGGACCGAGGCGAGTTTGAATGGCCATGCCGTCGATCAAATCTGTTGCGCCCAGGCCTGTTGTGCTAGTAGTGCCGATGGTGATAAATCTGTGTTTATCATCATTCGCTAGACGATTAAGCACCCAGAGCCAATGATGTGGCGGGGTCTTGTCGTTGAAAGGTTGCAGATCCCGAATGATCTGTTGCAACTCGTCGCTTAAACATGCAGTCTGCGCTGCGCCCCGCTTTTCAAAGTCTTTACGCGTTTCGCAAATCGGAAACTGCGTATTAGTCGCTGGAGTGGATGTAAATTTTAACGATAATTGCCATATCATCTGATCCAACGCGGACCGCAAATGAGTTACCACCTCGCCAGCTAGGATTCTAAGTTGGATTGGAATTTCTTCGAAACCTTCGGTGTAATAAATACAAAGCTTTTTCTCAGAATCAACCGTTTTTTTTAGCCTAAATGGATTTGCCGCCCTGAATTCCATGAAGGCTCCGTCAAGTGAAACCAAATGTTCATGGGAACGGCTGATTTTATATAGAATATTGCTCAACTCCTGCATGAAATGGCCCTCTGCTTTTTTGTATATTTAATTACTTCGCAATACATCAGTCGGCGAGGCAAAGTTGTTTTCGCGGCCATGTAGCATCGTGTTCGCTGATTGGCGAAAAAAGCGAGTACCTGCAATGACAAAGGTCCGCGCTTGGCCGAAAGCAGCTAGGACCGTGGCGTTGAGACGCAAGCAATACCTCACCCAACGTTAGATTTTCGCTCCAGATTGCAGCCAACGAAAAATCATATTTTGCCAGGAGGTCCTCAGTCAACGTCTCCAGCTCAAGTGCATCGGCTGTCCAACGATGGGGATAAAGCTCGCGATAAATTCCCCAAATTCTGTCGTGCGGGCTGAACTTCAGTTTTTCATTGTCCTTAAATGCAAATGAGGACACGAACAACAGTAAAAAATCTCGGATCTCTTGCTTAGTCGCGGACGGAAATTCACTACGCCAGCAACGACCTTCACAGTTCCGTGACCGATACCGCTGTGGCAGGCTCGTTCCGAATTTCAACCAAAGAGTTAAAGCCAGGACAGCGGCGCACAGAACTACCAAGGTACTCATGCTCTTTCTTCCTTTCCATTCAACTGGGCCAAGTCACCGGCAGCTTTTGGCCGAACTCAGCCGCGCTTTAAACGACGCGTCCATTCGTCCGCCACGTCGCCCATGTTCTTCGCAATGCCGTTGCGCACCCACGCCATGAGTTCGCGGTCGAATTTGAAATCTGGCCCACACTGGTGGGAAAGAAAACGCCGAACGTTTTGCGTGTTCTTGTACCCAGAATCGATTTCCGTTGTACGCGAAATTTCTCCCCCATGCCAATCGAACTTCATGTCCAATCTCTCCTAATATTGAGGACGTGTGCGGCTGCTTCTGGCCGAACTCGGCCGACGGTACAAGGATAGCATCTTGCTTTGGTGAAAAATACACGCATTGTCGCGCCATGCACGCCGAAGCCGCCACAAAGTCGGCCTCGAGCCTCCTCGCAAGAACGCGAACCCATCGCGCTGAGCACGCACTAGGGGTAGGCCATCGAGCTCCTTGCGGCGAAAGCCCGATTTTGCGCCCTGTTTTGCCCTATTTTTCCATGGTTTGAACTATCACCGCGCTTCTCGATCTAACCATGGCAAAGCAGAAGAAAATAGGGGATAAAATCGAATGAATACCACAGTGACCGTGCAGGTACCCACAGACACCCTGCTCCAACTCATAGAAAAGCTGCGCCGCCGTGGCGGCTCGCAAGACATTTCGGAAGCCATGACGAAGGCCATCGAATACTGGCTGGCCGACCCGACCAGATTCGCGCCGGGCGCGGACCCTGAGGACATGCACGGGTATCAATGGAAATTGCTGTTCCTCCCCGAAGGCACCGTGCTTAAATCGTGGAGCTACGGCGAGAACAACTACGCGCGCGTTGAAGGCGACCAGATCATCCACAATGGCCGCGTGGTGTCGCCGAACCAGTTCGCACAATCGTTCGCCCGCTCGACGCGCAATGCGTGGCAAGACTTATTCATCCGCCGTCCGGGCGACAAGACCTTCAAAATAGCATGCCGGCTGCGCGATGAACTGATCGCCGCAGCCAAGCCGGTTGCCGCCACGCCAGCCGGTACGATCCCGACTGGCTCTACCGCAGTCGCGCCGCCAGCGGTTGGATCAACGGCAACCTTGCCCG
>CAUPRW010000014.1:0-110228 GCA_963513825.1 uncultured Duganella sp. | reverse complement strand
GCTTGCGCATTGTGAACAGCTTTTCGGTGAAGGTATCGGCGCCGCGCATCGGTTCTCAAAAGGGGAAATGGGAGAGCGTCAGGGTAACATTTAGCGGTGCGTCCGGGGGACTGCCGGACGGTATTTCAGCAGCCTGCTAGCGCTCATTTCAAACACCTTGAGTACACTTTCAGCTTTTTCCGGAACAACATTCCATCCAGTTCTGGTTTCGTTCGGCGTGAGCCATCCAGGCCCCTGACCGAACGCAAAACCAACTCGATTTCTCTTTTCCGTTCGTGGGCTTTTCTAATACGGTCCGACTTAACAGATGACTCTTCATTTGCACGAACGAAAACCATTACAGCCCAGATTAAACTCATGGGGTCTTTGATGCTTTCTTCATCCAAAATTTTCCGATCGATAAGAGTAACTATTCGAATCCCGAGTAAGATGAGATGACGCAACAGAGACATGGCATCTAAACAGTCAGAGCGTGAAAGACGGTCTAGATTTTCGACTAAAAGAAGCGACCCGCGCTGGATTACACCTGACTCGACGGCCTGGATGAATGCTGCGAGCGCCCCCTTGGTGACATTAGAGCGATCAAAAGCTGATACTCCAAGGTCTTCGAATGACGCGTCCTGTAAATCCAAATCGAATTCAGCGGCATAGTGCCGACTGCGGTCCAGTTGGCGCTGCAAGCTGTCTCCCTTGGACTGTCGCTTCGTTGAAAATCTGATGTACGAATAGGCCTTCGGACGCTCACATAAAGCGTAACAGGTGCAACCGTCGGAGGAGATGTGCGGATCGAGCCGGGAGCAGGCGATCCGCTGGCTCGACGCGCTGGAGCGCGCGACGGCTCCCGACTTGATTTCCTAACGCACCGCCAGCTGCGATAGCATCCTTATCAGCTGCGCCCAAAATTTTGCGCGTAACCCGGGGGACTGCGCACCGGGCGGCAGCGGATCGACACTGCTTTGCTCTGATTTGGTCGCTGTCGTCATCGCTCGGGGCGCTTTTGCCGGGCGTACTCCGGCGGGCGCCGGCGGCGGCTCATGGCGGATTACGCGCTGCGCGCCAATCCGCCCTACGGAATCTTGCTCGGTGTTTTGCTTGGGCAGCGTGAAGGTGGGCATGGCGGACTCCTAATAGTCGTAGGCGCCTCTCCCATCAATAAAATCTTATCCATGGCACGGTGGCGGCGTATGGGTTATATTTTCATCCCACACGCCGGCGCGATCAAACGAGTTATTTTCGATTGATGCATAAGAAAAATTTATCCTCAGGATGTCATGAACCAACCGCTGCGCTCCCTCTCCGGCCTGCTCGACTTCGACTGCGCGGCCCGCTGGGGCAGCTTCAAGCTGGCCGCGCAGGAGCTGCACAAGACGCCGGCGGCCATCAGCCTGCAGGTCAAGCAACTCGAGGCCACGCTCGGCTTCGAGCTGTTCATCCGCCATCCGCGCCACATCGCGCTGACCGAAAAGGGCCAGGAGCTGGCGGTGACGGTGCGCCGCCTGCTGGTCGAGCTGCGCGCCAAGGTCGCGGCGCTGCAGGACGGCGACGAGGAAAAGATCCTGCGCATCTCGACCACCCATTCGCTGGCCATCAAGTGGCTGGTGCAACGCATCGACCGCTTCACCAAGCTGTATCCGGAACTCGACATCCGCATCGACTCGACCGACCGGCTGGTCGACATCAACGACGGCGGCACCGACGTCGCGCTGCGCATCACCACCGTCGACCGCCACGACCCCGACTTTCTGTTCCACGTGCGGCTGGTGGCCGTCTACAGCCCGTCGCTGCTGGCGCCCGGCCAGACGGCGCTCACCACCGACGACCTGCGCCGCTTTCCGCTGCTGTACGAGGATTCGACCGAAAACTGGATCGGCATGCTGCGCGACAACGGCCTGCTCAAGGGAAAATACGACTTCTCGCGCTCCTACACCAACGCGGCTGTGCTGGTGCAGGCGGCGCTGGCCGGCCACGGCGTCGGCCTGACCCACTACACCATCGCCTACGAGGACATCCGCAGCGGCGCGCTCAGGATGATCCCCGGTTTCACGGCCACCTACGGGCGCGGCTACCGGCTGCTGGTCAACCCCGGCAAGCGCGGCATGGGCAAGATCGAACACTTCTGCGCCTGGCTACGCGACGAGATCGCCGAGATGGAGCGGTCATTGGATTGACGGCGCCGGGGGAATGGGCTACCTTTTGCTAAGTCACCAACTCCGGGCGCGCCGCATGACCGCACCACTCCGTGCATTACTCCCCTTCCTTGCCATCGCGTTGCTGGCCGCCCGGCCATTGGCGGCGGCGGAGGAGCCGGCCAAGGGCACGCTGCGCTTCGTGCAAAAGATCGAGGACGCGCCGGGCCAGTCCGGTCCGCGCAAGGGCGGCTTCCAGGAGGGGCTGGGCAACGCGCTGGGCAAGCAGCTCGGCATGTCGGTGCGCTTCATCGGCTTGCCGCGCAAACGCATGCCCAGCGCGCTCGAATCGGGCGAGGGCGACATCGTGTGCGGCTATCTGCCGGCCTGGTTCAAGGGCGACTTCAACTGGAGCCGCACCTTCATTCCCACCTCCGAGGTGCTGATCGCCTCGAAACGGGTGCCGGCGCCGACCTCGATCGAGGCTCTGCGCGGCAAAACCGTCGGCACCGTGCTCGGCTTCCAGTACCCCGACATCGCGCAAACGCTGGGCGCCGATTTCATCCGCGACGACGCGCCCTCGCTCAACCTGACGGTGCGCAAATGGCAGGCCGGGCGCTTCGATTATTTCCTGACCACGGGCCAGTCGATCGCGAAACAGTTCCCCAACGGCGAGCTCGACGGCGGCTACAACCTGCTGGTCGTCAGCGAGGTCAAAAGCGGTTGCGCCGTCTCGCGCAAGGGCAACGTCACCGTGGCACAGGTCAGCGCGGCGCTCGACGCGCTGGAGAAAAACGGCGAGCTGGCGCGCTTGCTGCGCTTGCGCTGACGCTGGCGCTGCGGCGCAGCAATCCCTCGTTGACACGCCTGCCAAACCCGCACCGCCCGGCGGGGACGTACCCATGGGGTACGTCCCCTAAGCGACGGCGCTTGCATGTCGGCAAAAGCGCACGGGGGGTGCCATGGCGCACCGCACAATTTTCCACATTACGGCTGAGTTAGATTACGAAAAGACAACGCCGAACATGGTAAGCTTCGACCCCGGCGGCACACACATCGCGTCTTTCCCCTCAACTCCCTCGCGTAACTACTTAATTACATGGATATTGTTCTCGCACTCAAAGCCATCATCATGGGCCTGGTGGAAGGTTTCACGGAATTCTTGCCGATCTCCTCCACCGGCCACCTGATCCTCACCGAGCACCTGCTGGGCTTTCAGGGCATGGAAGAACAAATGAACGTATTTGAAATCGTGATCCAGGCCGGCGCCATCTTCGCCGTCTGCTGGGAGTACCGCGCGCGCATCGCCAAGGCCTTCGCCGGCGTCACCTCGGACCGCGCCCAGCAGCGCTTCGTCGTCAACATCGGCATCGCCTTCCTGCCGCTGGCCGTGCTGGGCCTGATCTTCGGCAACCTGCTCAAGACCTATTTGTTCAAGCCGGTGCCGGTGGCCATCGCGCTGATCGTCGGCGGCATCATCATCCTGCTCGTCGAGCGCCACGCGGCCGCCAACCCGGTCAGCGTGCGCGTGCACTCGGTCGAGGACATGACGCCGCTCGACGCCCTGAAAATGGGCATCGCCCAAGCCTTCGCGCTCATTCCCGGCACCAGCCGCTCGGGCTCGACCATCATCGGCGGCATGATGTTCGGCCTGTCGCGCCAGGTGGCCACCGAGTTTTCCTTCCTGCTCGGCATTCCGACGCTGCTGATCGCCTCGGCCTACTCGCTGTACAAGGCGCGCGCGCTGCTGTCGGTGTCGGACCTGCCGATGTTTACGCTCGGCACCGTGGCGGCGTTTATTTCCGCGTTCTTCTGCGTGCGCTGGCTGCTGCGCTATATCGCCACCCATACTTTCACGATATTTGCGTGGTATCGCATCGCTTTTGGCCTGCTGGTGCTCATCACAGGTTACACTGGCGTGATCGTCTGGAAGGACTAACTTTTTGAGTAGTTGCAGTGGCATCATGAATCATCAGGAAAACAACGAACGCGCCCTCGGCCTGTTGCAAACCGTGTTCGGCTATCCGGCGTTCCGCGGCCAGCAGGCCGAGATCGTCGGCCACGTCAGCGGCGGCGGCGACGCGCTGGTCCTGATGCCCACCGGCGGCGGCAAATCGCTGTGCTATCAAATCCCGGCGCTGGTGCGCGACGGCGTCGGCGTGGTCATCTCGCCGCTGATCGCGCTGATGCAGGACCAGGTCGACGCGCTGGCCGAGGTCGGCGTGCGCGCGGCCTTCCTCAATTCCACCCAAACCTACGAGGAAGCGCAGCGCATCGAGCGCCTGGTGCGCACCGGCGAGATCGACCTGGTCTACGTCGCCCCCGAGCGCCTGATGACCGAGCGCTGCCTGAACCTGTTCCAGGCCTCGAAGATCGCCCTGTTCGCCATCGACGAGGCCCACTGCGTGTCGCAATGGGGGCACGACTTCCGGCCCGAGTACATCAAGCTGTCGGTGCTGCACGAGCAATTTCCCAACGTGCCGCGCATCGCCCTCACGGCCACGGCCGACCCGCAAACGCGCGCCGAGATCGTCCACCGCCTGCAACTGGGCGACGCGATGCAGTTCGTGTCCTCGTTCGACCGCCCCAACATCCGCTACCAGATCGTCGAGAAGGCCAACGGCCGCAAGCAACTGCTCGACTTCATCACCACCGAGCACGGCGGCGACTGCGGCATCGTCTACTGCCTGTCGCGCAAAAAGGTCGAGGAGACGGCCGAGTTCCTCAACGAAAACGGCGTGCGCGCGATGGCCTACCACGCCGGCATGGACCACGCCAAGCGCGCGGCCAACCAGGCCAAGTTCCTGCGCGAGGAAAACATCGTCATGTGCGCCACGATCGCCTTCGGCATGGGCATCGACAAGCCGGACGTGCGTTTCGTCTGCCACCTCGACCTGCCGAAAAGCATCGAGGGCTATTACCAGGAGACCGGCCGCGCCGGCCGCGACGGCGCCCCCGCCAACGCCTGGATGGCCTACGGCCTGCAGGACGTGGTGCTACAGCGCCGCATGATCGACGAATCCGAGGCCGACGAAACCTTCAAGCGCGTGCTCGGCAACAAGCTCGACGCGATGCTCGGCCTGTGCGAAACCTTGAGCTGCCGGCGCGTGCGCCTGCTCGACTACTTCGGCGAGCGCTCCGGCCCGTGCGGCAATTGCGACACCTGCCTGATTCCGCCGGTGTCGTTCGACGGCACGGTGCCGGTGCAAAAGCTGCTCTCGGCGGTGTACCGGGTCGACCAGCGCTTCGCCGCCGGCCACGTGATCGAGGTGCTGCGCGGCGTCGAGACGGAGCGCATCAAGACCTGGCACCACGATTCGCTGTCGGTGTTCGGCATCGGCGCCGACCGCAGCGAGCAGGAATGGCGCGCCATCCTGCGCCAGGCCATCGCGCTGGGATTGGTGACGGTCGACCATGAATCTTACAGCTCGCTCAAGCTGACCGACGCCGCGCGGCCCGTGCTCAAGGGCGGGCAGAAGGTGCAGCTGCGCCAGTACCAGAAGCCGGTCAAGCAGAAAAGCGCCTCGCGCGCCGCCAAGGGCTATGTCGAGAGCGACCTGTCCAACAGCGAGCAGGCCATCTTCGACAAGCTGCGCTGGTGGCGCGTGGAGACGGCGCGCGCGCACGACGTGGCGGCGTACATCATCTTCAACGACGCCACGCTGCGCGAGATCGCCAAGGCCCGCCCGACCACCCTGTCGGACCTGCGCGGCATCTCCGGCGTCGGCGAGAAGAAACTGGCGTCGTACGGCGACGAGATCGTCGCCATGATCAGCGAGATGGCGTGAGCATGCATGCCGCCGTGATTTTCCATCGTTCGCTGGCGCAGCTGTATGCGATGCTGGGCAAGATCGGGGCGGCCGACGCCGATCACGGCGGCGGCATGCTGGAGGCGCGCCTGCACCAGGACATGCTGCCGTTCGCGCAGCATGTCAGGGCGACGGCCAATTTCGCGCTGCGCGGCTGCTGTCCGCTGGCCGGCGTGCCGGTGGTGAGCTTCGACGGCGACGAGCGCTCGTTCGCCGCGCTGGAGTGGCAGATCGTCGAGACGAT
The DNA here is from genome assembly GCA_963513825.1 of uncultured Duganella sp. Lineage (GTDB taxonomy): Bacteria > Pseudomonadota > Gammaproteobacteria > Burkholderiales > Burkholderiaceae_D > Rugamonas. Next base: position 104,049 of record CAUPRW010000014.1, on the reverse strand, counting down.
GCGCTGTATCGCCGACCTGGCGCCCGGCAGCTTCGACACGTCGCCGCAGCACATCTGCCGCGACCGCGCCGGCTTTGCCGATCTTGCGCTGGGGGCGGACGAGTATCTGAATTTGTATATCCTGCCGAATTTCTATTTCCACTTCAGCATGGTGTACGCGATCGCGCGCAGCCGCGGGGTGGCGATCGGCAAGGGCGATTTCGACGGCTATCATATATACGCGCCGGGATTCTCGTTCGAGCGGCCGGCGCCGGGGTAGCGGCGGCGCGTCACTGCTCGCCAACCCGCACGGCCACGCGGGGACGTACCCCTTGGGGTACGTCCCCTAAGCGACGGAGCCGGCACGGTGGCAAAAGGTGGTTGGGGTTGCACAGCGGGCCACTTCACCGCTCGCCAACCCGCACGGCCACGCGGGGACGTACCCCTCGGGGTACGTCCCCTAAGCGACGGAGCCGGCACGGTGGCAAAAGGTGGTTGGGGTTGGGCGGCTACGCCAAACCGATGTAGGCCAAATAACCGGGAGCAGACGCATGACAAGCAAGGCTTATTTGACGGGATTGATCCTGTCGACCGCGTGGATCGGACCAGGCGCGGCACGGGCGGCCGAAGCGCCGGCCGATATCGTCTACCACCACGGTTATGTCTACACGGTCGACGCCAAGGACAACGTGCGCCAGGCGCTGGCGGTGCGCGACGGCCGCATCGTCTACGTCGGCGACAACGACGGCATCAAGGCGCTCACCGGCAAAGCCACCAAGGTGGTCGACCTCAAGGGCCGCATGCTGATGCCCGGCCTGATCGACGGCCATATGCATCCGCAATCGGGCGGCAGCCGCCTGCTCAATTGCAGCCTCGATTACCAGCCGCTGACGGTGGCCAAGTTCAAGTCGCGCATCCAGGCCTGCATCGATAAAGACAAGCGCGCCAAAAAACCGGGAGGGCCGCAGCGCTGGCTGGTGGTGGTCAACTGGTTCCAGCAAGGGATGCTGCCGGACGGCGTGCAAATCAACGCCGCCACGCTCGACGCGCTCAAGACCGACCGCCCCATCATCGTGCGCTCCTCGTTCGGCCACTCGGCGCAGCTCAACTCCAGGGCCATCAAGCTGGCCGGCATCACGCGCGACAGCAAGGACCCCGCCGGCGGCAAGATCACCCGCGACGCCAAGGGCGAGGCCACCGGCCTGCTGGAGGACGCCGCCCAGGACATGGCGATGAACCTGCTGCCACCGCTGACGGTGGCCGAGAACCTGGCCGCCTCCAGCGCCGCGCTGGCGGCGATGGGCAAGCAGGGCGTGACCTCCTTCCTCGACGCCTACACCGATCCGGAGACGATGACCGCCTTCGCCGACCTGCACAAGCAAGGCAAGCTGACCGCGCGCGCCCACTTCGCGGTGCTGGTCGACCTGGACAAGGGCGCCACGCCGCAAAGCGCCGTCGCCGAAGTGTTCAAGCAGCAAAAACAGTTCGACCAGGGGCCGACCACGCCGGCGCCGTCGATGCAGGTGCGGCACGCCAAACTGTTCATGGACGGCGTGATCTCGGCGCCCGCCTTCACCGGCGCCATGCTCGAGCCCTACCTGGTCAACAAGGGCACGGCCGACCGGCCGGACTGGCAGCCCGGCCCGAGCAACGGGCCGGCCAGCTATTTTTCGCGCGACGCGCTCAAGACCACGCTGGCCGAACTGGCCAAGGCCAAAATCGACCCGCACATCCACGTCGACGGCGACCGCGCCGTGCGCGAATCGCTCGACGCCATCGAGCAGCTGCGCGCCACGCCGGCCGGCAAGGACGCGCGCCCGGCGCTGGCCCACGACGAAATCGTCGCCCCGGCCGACTACGCGCGCTTCGCCAAGCTCGATGTGACGCCGGTGCTCTCGTTCCAGTGGGCCAAGCCGGCGCCGGACACGGTCGGCGCGCTCAAGGACTATATGGGGCCGGCGCGCTACGCCATCGTCGAGCCGCAGGCGCTGCTGCTCGGCGCCGGCGCCCGCATCGCCTTCGGCAGCGACTGGCCGGTCGATCCGCTGGACCAATGGTTCGCGCTCAAGGTGGGCGTGACCCGCACCGCCGCGCCCGGCGCCGGCAAGCAGTACGCCGGCCGCCTCGGCGCGCAGCCCGGGCTGCCGCGCGCCGCCGCGCTGCGCGCCATCACCATGAACGCGGCCTACACGCTGCGCCAGGAGGCGCTGACCGGCTCCCTGGAAGTAGGCAAGCTGGCCGACCTGATCGTCCTTGACCGCAACTTCTTCACCATCCCGGAGGAAGACATCGCCAACATCAAGGTGCTGCAGACGGTCGTGGGCGGCAAAATTGTGTATCGGGCCAAGGGCATGCGTTAAGATATCGGCCTCACACGCAGCACTTGGACAGACCCGCCATGCAATTTGCCATCTCCCTGTTGATCATCGTCGCCACCGCGCTGGTGGTCTACGCGATCATCAAGACCAACCCCGCCAAGCCGATGGTGCTGCCGCCGCTGCCAAGCACGCCGTACGAGCCGAAACTGCCGGACACGCCGGCGGCGCTGCACTGGTCCGACGATGGCCGCTTCCTGGTCGAGGTGGTCAACGAGTCGCGCTACCAGAACACGCTCAAGGCGCTGGCCGGCGAGCACGGCGACCAGCCGGCCAAGGTGCCCTACCTGGCCACGCTGGTGCCCGACGACGCCAACCCGTACGAGGGCGCCGCCGTCGCCGTGTTCCTGGGCGGCCGCATGAGCGGCTACCTGTCGCCCAAGGCCTCGCTGGCGTTCCGCGCCAACCTCAAACGCGAGGAGATCGCCGACCAGGTCACCACCTGCGACGCGCAGGTGCGCGGCGGCGGCGTGTGGAACAAGGGCCGCCTGTCGTACGTCGTGGTGCTCGATATGGAAACGCTGGAGGCGTGATGAAGGCATTGGCCGCCGCCGCACTCGCGCTGATGCTGGCGACGGCAGCCGCCGCGGCCGCCGGCCAGACGCTGATCGTGCATTACAGCGAGCGCGAACCGCTGCACTACACCGACCCGCAGGGCCGGCTGGCCGGCGCCGCCGCCAGGCCGGTGACCGAGGCCCTGGCCGCCGCCGGCATCGCCTACGAAATCCGCCAGACGCCGGCCAAGCGCCAGCTCGCGCTGCTCAAGGAAAACCGCGAGCCGACCTGCATGATGAGCTGGATCGACCTGCCGGGCCGCGACCGCAGGGGCAAATTCTCGGACGTGATTTTCCAGGACCCGGCAGCGGCCAGCGGCGGCGGGCGCCGCCTGTGGTGCGCCAGGATGGTGCCGGACGATGTGATCAAGCGCTTCAACGCGGCGCTGGCCTCGCGGCCGAAGTGACTACTTTTTGGTGAAGACCAGGTCCCACACGCCGTGGCCCAGCTTCAGGCCACGGTTTTCGAACTTGGTCAGCGGACGGTAGGCCGGCTGCGGCGCGTAACCGTCGGCGGTGTTTTGCAAGCCCTGCTCGGCGCCCAGCACCTCGAGCATCTGCACCGCGTAGTCCTCCCAATCGGTGGCGCAATGCAGGTAGCCGCCGACAGCCAGTTTTTGCACCAGCAGCTTGACGAACGGCGCCTGGATCAGGCGCCGCTTGTTGTGGCGCGCCTTGTGCCACGGGTCCGGGAAGAAGATATGCACGCCGTGCAGCGAGCCGTCCGGGATCATCTGGTTGAGCACCTCGACGGCGTCGTGCTGGATCGCCTTCAGGTTGGTCAGGCCCTGCTCGTCGATCAGCTTGAGCAGGCTGCCGACGCCGGGTGTATGCACCTCGACGCCGATGAAATCCTTCTCCGGCATGGCGGCGGCGATGTGCGCGGTCGTGCCGCCCATGCCGAAGCCGATCTCCAGCACCACCGGCGCCTTGCGGCCGAAGGCCTGCTCGTAGTCGAGCGGCGCCTTGGTGTAGCCGATCATGAACTTCGGCCCCTGCTCCTCGAGCGCGCGCGCCTGCGCGGTCGACAGCCGGCCGGCGCGGGTGACGAAGCTGCGGATGCGGTGTTCGGTCGGATCGTAGAGCATCGGCCGCGCTGGGCCGTCTTTCGGGGTTTCGGAGGACATGATGGGAAGCTGGCGGAAGGCCGGTAAATAACGAGGCAGCATTATATCAGCGCCACGGGGCCAACTCGCCGCCGCAACAAGTGGAACAGGCGAAGCCGCGGCAGGCGCCTGCGGCAAGCAGCACCCCGCACGGCGAGCCGCCGCGGGGACGTACCCCAAGGGGTACGTCCCCTCCTACGGGGTGCGGGGTAAGCGCCAGCAAGCCACCCAAAGCAAATGATTGACACTCACAAGCACTTGAGGTCTAATCCTGAAAGCGGCGTGAAATCGTTTTCAAACGTCGAAATGCCACCTTGCCCACCATTAATTCTGCTAGAACGAAAAATAATGACCGATTTCACGCAATTTCCACCTTCGTTTACCTGGGGCATCGCCACCAGCGCCTTCCAGATTGAAGGCGGCGCCACCGCCGACGGCAAAGGCCCGTCGATCTGGGACACCTTCAGCCACACGCCGGGCAAGATCATCGACGGCACCAACGGCGACGTCGCCTGCGACCATTACAACCGCTACCCGGAAGACGTGGCCATTATGGCCAGCCTGGGCGTGGACGCCTACCGCTTCTCGATGGCCTGGTCGCGCGTGCAACCGACCGGCAAGGGCGCCTGGAACGAGGCCGGCTTCGCCTTCTACGACCGCCTGCTGACGGAACTGGAAAGCAAGGGCATCGACGCCCACCTGACGCTGTACCACTGGGACCTGCCGCAAGGGCTGGAGGACGACGGCGGCTGGCTCAACCGCGACACCGCCTACCGCTTCGCCGACTACGCGGCCGAAGTGGCGCGCCGCTTCGGCAACCGCCTGAAAACGATTGCCACGCACAACGAGCCGTGGTGCACGGCCAACCTCGGCTACGGCAATTCGCAGTTCGCGCCGGGCGTGACGGACCTGAAGAAATCGGTGCAGGTCTCGCACCACCTGCTGCTCTCGCACGGCCTGGCCATGCAGGCCATGCGCGCGGTCGGCAGCTCGGCCAAGCTCGGCATCGTGCTCAATCAATGGACCGCCGACCCGGCCACCGACAGCGCCGCCGACATCGCGATGGCCCAATTCGAATACGCGCGCTCGGTGCAGTGGTTCATGGATCCCATCTTCAAGGGAAAGTACCCGCAACTCGCGCTCGACACCTACGGCGAGAACGGCCCGGAGATCCACGAGAACGACTTCAAGGACATCCAGCACCGCATCGACTTCCTCGGCGTGAACTACTACTTCCGCTCCTACTGCAGCGCCGAAGTGCCGCCGCGCCAGCCGGAAGCGAAGCTGGGCAAGACCGACATGGGCTGGGAGATCTACCCGGACGGCCTGACCGAGCTGCTGCTCAAGCTGCACGACGAATATGAGCTGCCGCCGATCTACATCACCGAAAACGGCATGGCCAATCCGGACACGGTGGTCAACGGCGAAGTGGCCGACGAGGCGCGCATCGACTATGTGCAGCGCCACCTGAAGGCGCTCAACGACGCCCGCCTGCAAGGCGTGGACGTGCAGGGCTACTTCCTTTGGAGCCTGCTCGACAACTTCGAATGGAACTCGGGCTACGCCAAGCGTTTCGGCATCGTCCACGTCGACTACGCCACGCAAAAGCGCACCTTGAAGCACAGCGCCCTGTGGTACCGCGACTACCTGATCCAGCAGCGCGGCCCGCAAGCGGCGGCGCAAGCCGCGTAATCCGGGCAATCCGTAGGGCGGATTAGCGCATAGCGCGTAATCCGCCGAGCGCCGCCGACAGCGCCAAAGCTGCCAGCGGCGCCGGCGCAGCACCCCGCGCAAGCCGCCAAAGGCAAGCGCACCAGAACCCCCATTGGCCGCAGAGCCAAGTGCTACACTCCACCGAGAACAACGAGGACGACACCATGCAGACCGCACCTTCCGCCACGCCGCAAGACCGGCCGGCGCCCGCCAGCCCCGGCGAGCAGCAATCGCTATTGCGCGCCATGTTCGCGCGCGGCACGCCGATGCTGTGGGTCCCGAGCGGCTACTTCTCGATGGCGCTGACGTACATGATGCTCACCAGCGTGACGTCGATCATGTTCAAGAACCTCGGCATGGACAACGGCGAGGCGGCCCAATACGCCAGCTACCTGATCCTGGCCTACACCATCAAGCCGCTGTTCGCCCCCTTCGTCGAAATGTACCGCACCAAGAAGTTCTTCGTGCTGTGCGCGCAGCTGATCGTCGGCGCCGGCTTCGCCGCCGTCGCGCTGGCCATGTCGCTGCCGAACTACCTGGTCATCATGGTGTTCCTGTTCGGGATACTGTCGCTGGTCGGCGCCACCCAGGACATCGCCTCCGACGGCGTCTACGTCACCTCGCTCGATTCGAAAACCCAATCGCTGTTCTGCGGCATCCAGAGCCTGAGCTGGAACGTCGGCCCCATCGTCGCCTCCGGCGGCATGGTGTATTTGAGCGGCTGGCTGCACACCCACTACTTCCATCACCAGCCCGGCGTGTTCGGCCCGCAGTGGATCGACTCGTGGCGCATCATCTTCTTCATCGCCGCGGCGCTGACCATCGTCACCGCACTGTGGCACATGCGCGTGATGCCGGACGGCGCCAAGGCGGAAAACGCGCCCAGGACGGTGGCCGAGGCGGCCTTCATCCTGCGCGACTCCTTCGTCACCTTCTTCCAGAAGCGCGACGTGTGGTTGATGGTCGGCTTCGCGTTCGTGTTCCGCCTGAGCATCGGCCTGCTGGAAAAGATCGGCCCGTTCTTCATGGTCGACCCGGTGGCCAAGGGCGGCCTGGGCCTGTCGAACGAGATGCTGGGCCTGATCTACGGCACCTACGGCCTGATCGCCGTGCTGCTCGGCTCCCTGCTCGGCGGCATCTTCGTCGCCCGCCGCGGCCTGCCGGCCACGCTGTTCGTGCTGTGCTGCGCGGTCAACATCCCCAACGTCACGTTCTTGCTGATGAGCATCTACCAGCCCGACAACCTGTGGCTGATCAGCGCCGGCGTGGCGGTCGAGAAATTCTTCTTCGGCTTCGGTTCGGTCGGCTTCATGATCTACCTGATGCAGCAACTGGCGCCAGGCAAGTACACCACCACCCACTACGCCTTCGGCACCGGCCTGATGGGCCTGTGCATGATGGTCACCGGCGTTGTCAGCGGCCACCTGCAACAGGCGCTCGGCTACGTGCATTATTTCTGGCTGGTCATGGCGGCGACCATTCCATCGTTCCTCGTCACATGGTTCGCGCCGTTCCACAACAAGGATTGATGTTGTCCGGCGGTTGAACCGCCGCCGGCCCGCCCGTGACCCGCTCCTGTGTGCGCTGGAGCTCACACGATTGACTCAGGTCCTGTGCACCCCCGATTGCTTCGGTATGATGAACCGCAAGGGAATTCATTAAGTAATATGCACAGGGACTTGCGCATGATCACGGAAACTTTGCGGTTCAGCGGCATCGGGCGGGACGTCCTCGGCGACCCGTCCGAGACGGAAATCGACGACCTGCGCCGCGAGCTGGAGCAACGCATCCGGCATTTCCTCTCCGATGGCCGCGCGCCGCGTGGCGCCGAGCCCGATTCCTCGTCCAATACCGATTTCGATACCGACGCCCTCGCCGACCCGCTAACGGCCGCCATGCGCGCCGCCGCGCTCAGCGCCGGCAAGCGCATGCGCCCGCTGCTGCTGATGCTGGTCGGGCGCGACCTCGGCTGCTCGTCGCCGGCGCTGCTCGACGCCGCCTGCGCCGTCGAACTGGTGCACGCCGCCTCGCTGATCCTCGACGACCTGCCCTGCATGGACGACGCCAAGCTGCGGCGCGGCAAACCCACGGTGCATATCCAGTTCGGCGAGAACATCGCCATCCTGGCCTCGGTCGCGCTGCTCAGCCGCGCCTTCCACATCCTGTCGCAAGCGGCGGACATCCCGCCGGCCACGCGCGCGCGCCTGATCGGCGCGCTGGCCGACACGGTCGGCGCCCAAGGCCTGGTGCGCGGCCAGTTCCTCGACCTGCACGGCGGCCAGAAGCGCTCGCTCGAGGACATCGCCACCACCAACGAACTGAAGACCGGCGTGCTGCTGGGCCTGTCGGTGGAGATGGCCGCCATCATCGCCCAGGCCGACGAGCGCGTGCTGGGCTCGCTGCGCGCCTTCGCCATGTCCGCCGGCCACGCCTTCCAGATCAAGGACGACCTGCTCGACGTCCCCGGCAACGACAGCGCCGTCACCGGCAAGGACGTCGGCAAGGACGCCGGCAAGGCCACCATCACCACCAACCTGGGCCTGGAAAAAACCCAGCGCCGCCTGGCCGCCCATCTGCGCGACGCCGACGACTACCTGACCGACGCCATCGGCAGCAAACAGCGCACGCGCCGCCTGGTCGGCAACCTGTTCCGCAAGAACGCCGCCGTCGCCGACCTGCGCGCGCCGTAGCGCGGGATCGGCAAACATGGCGCACTTCGGCGTTGTCGCACCGGCCTTTTACAGCCACTTCAACGCGCTATGCGCGCTCGCGCTGGCGCTGATCGCGCGCGGACACCAGGTCACCTTCCTGCACCGGCCCGACGCCGCGCGCTGGATCACCGACGCGCGCATCGGCTTCCACGCGCTCGGCGCCGAGCGCTATCCGCCCGGGTCGCTGGAGGCCTCGCTGCGGATGGCCGCCAATCCCGGCAGCCCGCTGGGGCTGCGCCGCGTCATCGTCGACATGGCCGACACCACCGACATGCTGTGCCGCGAACTGCCCGCCGCGCTCGAAGCGCTGCATGTCGACGCCCTGCTCGGCGACCAGATGGAGGCGGCGGCCGGGCTGGTGTCCGAGGCGCTCGGCCTGCCGTTCATCTCGATCGCCTGCGCGCTGCCGGTCAACCGCGAGCCGGGCATACCGCTGCCGGTGATGCCGTTCGCGTTCGACACCGGCGAGCGCGCGCTGAAAATGTACGAGGGCAGCACCCGCGTCTACGACTGGCTCATGGCGCCGCACCGCAAGACGATCGAGCGGCAGGCGCGCAGCCTTGGCGTGCCCGTGCGCGGCATGCTGCACGAATGCCTGTCTCCGCTGGCTCAGATCAGCCAGACGGTGGCCGGCTTCGACTTTCCGCGACTAAGCGCGCCGTCGCACTTGCACCATGTCGGGCCGCTGCGGCATGCGGCGCCGGGCGGGCCGACACCGCGCGCGATGCCGACCGGTTCCGCACAGCCTCCCGTGCCGCCCGCCCCGCCATCGCAGGCCGCGCCGAACGAAGCGCAACAGCACGCCATGCCGGCAGGACCGCGCATCGACGCCATGCCGGCCGTCGCCGGCGACCGCGCTTTCATCTTTGCCTCGCTCGGCACCCTGCAGGGCCAACGCTTTGCGCTGTTCAAGCGCATCGCGCAAGCCTGCCGCGCGCTCGACGCGCAACTGCTGGTGGCCCATTGCGGTGGCCTCAACCCAAGACAGGCGCAAGCGATCGAACAGGCCGGCGCGCCCGGCGCGACCACCGTCTGCGCGTTCGCGCCGCAGCAGGAGGCGCTGGCGCGCGCCGACGCCGTCGTCTCCCACGCGGGCCTGAACACGGCGATGGACGCCATCGCCGCGCGCACGCCGATCCTGGCGCTGCCGATCGCCTTCGACCAGCCGGGCGTGGCCGCGCGCATCGTCCACGCCGGCGTCGGCCTGCGGGCGTCGGCGCGCTTCGCCGGCGCGCCGCGCCTCGAAGCGCACCTGCGCCGCCTGCTGGCCGACCCGGCGTACGGACAACGGCTGGCGATACTGTCCACCGAACTGGCGCAAGCGGGCGGCACGCCGCGCGCCGCCGACATCGTCGAACACGCGCTCGATCCCGGCCGGCAAAGCGCGCGCGTCGGCGCCGATGGCGACGCGGCCCGCATAAGCGCGGGCGGCCTCGCATGAGCGGCGCGCCCTACGATGTGATCCTGGCCGGCGGCGGCCTGGCCAACGCCTTGATCGCCTGGCGCCTGCGCACCACACGCCCGTCGCTGCGCCTGCTGCTGCTGGAGCAGGCAGATAAAATCGGCGGCAACCACACCTGGTCGTTCCACGACAGCGACCTCGATGCGCCGCAGCGGCAATGGCTGGCGCCACTGGTTTCGGCGCGCTGGAGCGGCTACGACGTCATCTTCCCGGACCACGCCAGAACGCTGGCCGGCGGCTACGCCAGCATCGGCTCGGCCGATTTCGCCCGCGTCATCGAAACCGCGCTCGGCGCCGCCGTGCGGCATGGCGCGCACATCGAGGAAGTGAGCCCGACCAGCGTGCGCCTGGCCGGCGGCGAAATGCTGCATGCCGGCGCCGTCATCGACGGCCGCGGCCCGCGCGCGAGCGACCGGCTGGCGCTGGGCTATCAAACCTTCCTCGGGCAGGAAGTGCGGCTGGCCGCGCCGCACGGGCTGACCGCGCCCATCATCATGGACGCCAGCGTCGCGCAGCAAGGCGGCTACCGTTTCGTCTACGTGCTGCCGTTCAGCGCCGACACGCTGCTGATCGAAGACACCCATTACGTCGACACCGGCGCGTGGCAACCGGAACGGCTGCGCGCCAACATCGCCGCCTACGCCAGCGTGCGCGGCTGGCAGATAGCCGCGCTGGTGCGCGAGGAGCACGGCTCGCTGCCGATCGTGCTGGCCGGCGATTTCGACCGCTTCTGGTCGGACCTCGAAGGCCAGCCCTGCTCCGGCCTGCGCGCCGGCCTGTTCCACCCGACCACCGGTTATTCGCTGCCGCACGCCGTGCGGCTGGCCGAGCGCATCGCGGCGCTGGACGACCTGCGCGCGCCGGCGCTGTTTAACGCCATCCGCCAAATGGCGCTTGATGAATGGCGCGGCCAGCGCTTTTTCCGGCTACTTAACCGCATGCTGTTTTTGGCCGGCCGTGCCGACGACCGCTGGCGCGTGATGCGGCGCTTCTACCATTTGCCGGCGCCGCTGATCGCGCGCTTCTACGCCGGGCGGCTGACCTTTGCCGACAAGGCGCGGCTGGTATCGGGCAAGCCGCCGGTGCCGGTCGGGCAAGCCATTTCGGCCGCACGAAAATTCCATCCCCATCAAATCAGGACATCCGAATGAACGAACCAAAACAGGCAGTGGTGATCGGCGCCGGCTTCGGCGGCCTGGCGCTGGCCATCCGTCTGCAAGCGAGCGGAATCCAAACCACGCTGCTGGAAAAACGCGACAAACCGGGCGGGCGCGCCTACGTCTACGAGGACCAGGGCTTCACCTTCGACGCCGGGCCGACCGTCATCACCGACCCGTCGGCGATCGAGGAGTTGTTCACGGCTGCCGGCAAGCGCCTGTCGGACTATGTGGAAATGCTGCCGGTGGCGCCGTTCTACCGCCTGTGCTGGGAGGACGGCAGCCACTTCGACTACGCCAACGACCAGGAGGCGCTGGACCGCCAGATCCACGCGCGCAACCCGGCCGACGTGCAGGGCTACCAGCGCTTCCTGGCCTACTCGAAGGAAGTGTTCGACGAAGGTTACCTCAAGCTCGGCGCCGTGCCCTTCCTGTCGTTCCGCGACATGATCGCCGCCGGGCCGGCGCTGGCCAAGCTGCAGGCCTGGCGCAGCGTCTACAGCATCGTCTCCAAATTCATCGAGGACGACCATCTGCGTCAGGCGTTCTCGTTCCACTCGCTGCTGGTGGGCGGCAATCCGTTCGCCACGTCGTCGATCTACACCCTGATCCACGCGCTGGAACGGCGCTGGGGCGTGTGGTTTCCTCGCGGCGGCACCGGCGCGCTGGTCAACGGCATGGTGCGCCTGTTCGAGGATATCGGCGGGCGCATCGAACTCAATGCCGATGTCGCCAACATCGAAGCGAGCGGCGCGCGCGTGAACGGCGTGCGGTTGGCCGACGGGCGCCATTTCCCGGCGCAGGCGGTGGCCTCGAACGCCGACGTCGTCCACACCTACGCGGATCTGTTGTCGCAGCATCCGCGCGGCCCGGCGCAAGCCGGCGCGCTGCGCAAAAAACGCTTCAGCAACTCGCTGTTCGTGCTGTACTTTGGCCTCGATCACCACCACAGCCAGCTGCAGCACCACACGGTCTGCTTCGGGCCACGCTACAAGGAGCTGATCTCGGAGATCTTCGGCGGCAAAACGCTGGCCGACGATTTCTCGCTGTACCTGCATGCGCCGTGCATCACCGACCCGTCGCTGGCGCCACCCGGCTGCGGCAGCCACTACGTGCTCGCGCCCGTGCCACACCTGGGCAACGCGGACATCGACTGGACCGTTGAAGGCCCGCGCTACCGCGACCGCATCTTCGAGTACCTGGAGCGCCGCTACATGCCGGGACTGCGCAGCCAGTTGGTCACCAGCCGCATCTTCACCCCGCTCGACTTCCGCAGCGAGCTCAATGCGCACGTCGGCTCGGCCTTCTCGCTCGAACCGATCCTCACGCAGAGCGCCTGGTTCCGGCCGCACAACCGCGACAGCGAATTGTCCAACCTCTACCTGGTCGGCGCCGGCACCCACCCCGGCGCCGGCGTGCCGGGCGTGATTGGCTCGGCCAAGGCCACGGCCGGGTTGATGATCGGGGAGTTCGGGCGATGAGCGAGGCGCTGCTCGAGCACGCGACCGAGACCATCAAGGTCGGCTCGAAGAGCTTCGCGGCGGCGGCCAAACTGTTCCCGGCCGACGTTCGGCGCGGCGTGTTGATGCTGTACGCGTGGTGCCGCCACTGCGACGACGTGGTCGACGGCCAGGAGCTCGGCTTCAGCGCCGTGGCGCTGGCGCCGGACGACGCCGCCGAAAAACTGGCGGCGCTGGAAGACCAGACACGGCGCGCCTACGCCGGCGAAAAAATGCGCGAGCCGGCCTTCGCCGCCTTCCAGGAAGTGGCGCTGCGCCACGGGATCGAACCGCGCTACGCCTTCGACCACCTGGCCGGCTTCGCGATGGACGTCGACCAGGCGCAGTACGAAACGATCGACGACACGCTGCGCTACTGCTACCACGTTGCCGGCGTAGTCGGCCTGATGATGTCCGCGATCATGGGCGCAAGCAAGCCGGCGGTGCTGGACCGCGCCTGCGACCTGGGCCTGGCTTTTCAGCTGACCAATATCGCCCGCGATATCGTCGAGGATGCGCGCATGGGCCGCTGCTACGTGCCCGCCGCGTGGCTGCGCGAGGCCGGCATTCCGCCGCACCAGGTGGCGCTGCCGGAGCACCGCGCGGCGCTGGCGCGCGTGGCCGCGCGCCTGGTCGACCACGCGGAACCCTACTACGACTCGTCCACGCAGGGCATCATCGCACTGCCGCTGCGCAGCGCGTGGGCCATCGCCACGGCGCGCAATGTGTATCGTCAGATCGGCGTCAAGGTCAAGGCGCGCGGACCGCGCGCGTGGGACGAGCGGGTCGGCACGTCGAAGGCGGCCAAGCTTTGGCTGCTGGCCAAGGGCGGCGCCAGCGCGCTTACTTCGCGTCTTCGGCGGATGTCGCCGCGTCCGCCGGGTTTGTGGAACCGTCCCGATGCCGCCGCCTCAGCGGACCGTCATGCAGCGCGCGCAGCTGACGCTTGAGCTGCGCCACCGGCGGCGCGTACAGGAAGCCGAACGACACGGCGCCGTCTTTGGCCTCGACCGCGTGGTGCATGCGGTGCGCCTGGTAGAGCCGCTTCAGATAGCCGCCGCGCGGCGTGTACTGGAACGGCCAGCGGCGGTGAACCAGCCCGTCGTGGGCGACGAAATACAGGAAGCCGTAGGCCGTCATGCCGGCACCGATCCACTCGAGCGGATGGTGGCCTTCGGTGCCGAAATAAATCAGCGCGATCGCCAGCCCCGCGAAGACGACAGCGTACAAATCGTTTTTTTCGAACCAGCCGGTGCGCGGCTCGTGGTGCGATTTGTGCCAGCCCCAGCCGAAGCCATGCATCACATATTTGTGCGCGAAAATGGAAAACAGCTCCATCAGCACAATGGTGATCAGGACGATAAGGGTGTTCAATATCATAAGTCGTATCGATCCATCGATCGGGTGAAACAGCGGTGGCGACAGCCTACCATAGGCCTTGTTTGCGCAGCGCCAGTGATCCGCTCTTGTCCCTCAACTCAAAGGAAATCCATGCAAGCACTGATCAAACCATCGTTGTTCATCTCCACCCTGCTGCTCGCGGCGGCGGCATCGGCCGCCACGGTGGAAGTAAGGGTATCGGCCGTCGCCGTCGGCAAGGGCAAGGTCAACGTCGCGGTGTGCGACAAGGAACGCTTTTTGAAAGACTGCCTCTACAGCGGCTCGGCGCCGGCGTCGGCCGCCGAGACCGTGGTGACGATTCAGAACGTGCCGAAAGGCACATGGGCGGTGCTCGCCTACCAGGACGAGAATCAAAACGACAAGCTCGACCGCAACCTGATCGGCATCCCCAAGGAAGACTACGGCTTCAGCCGCGACGCGCGCGGCAAATTCGGCCCGCCCGACTTCACCGACGCCGCCATCGACATCGGCGACGAGACGACAGTGGCGAAAATCAAGCTGCATTAGGCAAGCTCGACGCGGTCAAAAAAAGGGCCCCTCTACCTGGTCGGTGAGGGGCCATAAGACCACAGACAACACTGGACTACATGAAACATTGCAGAAACCGTTTTCAATTCCAATGAAAACGTTTTCTTAAATCCTGAAATCGATTTCATAATACATAGGTTTTAGCGGCAGTGTCAATTTATATTCGTTGCCAGCCGGGCAAAAGCCGGTTCAGGCGCGCACCGCGCCCAGCCTCGCACTGGCCGCGATCACCAGCATCGCGCAGCCCAGCCCGACGAAAGCCAGATTCAGGCTGACCGCATGCGCGACAAAGCCGATCACCGCCGGCCCGGCCAGGATGCCGGCGTAGCCCAGCGTGGTGATCGCCCCGATGGCCAGCCCGGCCGGCATCGCGCTCTGGTTGCCGGCGGCGGTGAACAGGATCGGCACCACGTTCGACGCGCCCAGCCCCACCAGCAAAAAGCCCACCAGCGCCAGCGGCGCGGACGGCGCCAGCACAGCACAGAAGAACCCGAGCGCCCCGCACAAGCCGCCCAGCAGCAACACGCGCTTGCCGCCGAAACGCGCCACCACGCGGTCGCCGGTCAGGCGGCCCACCGTCATCGCCAGCGCGAACGCCGCGTAGCCCAGGCCCGCGCGGGTGGCGTCCATGCCCTGCTCCGCCGTCAACAACAGGGCGCTCCAGTCGAGGATCGCGCCCTCGGCCAGGAAGCACAGGAAGCACAACACGCCGATGAAGATCACCGCGCCGTGCGGCACGACGAACAGCGAGCCGTGGCCCTCGCCCGCATCGGGCTCGCGCAGCAGGTGCGGCGCGCCCACCGCCAGCGACAGCGCCACCAGCGCCGACACCACCACGCTGGCCGCGACGGGGCTCAAGCCCGCCCACAGCATCAGCGCCATCAGGCCGGCGCCGATAAAGCCGCCGACGCTGAACAAGCCATGGAAGCCGGACATCAGCGCGCCACCGCTTTCGCGCTCGACGATCACCGCCTGCACATTCATCGCCACATCGAGCGTGCCGAGCGCCGCGCCGAACGCGAACAGCGTCGCGCCCAATAGCATCGGCGTGGGTGCGACCGCCAGCGCCGGCAGCACCAGGCACACGAAGGCGCCCGACACCAGCACCACGACGCGGCAGCCGAAGCGCGACGCCAGCATGCCGGTGACCGGCATGGCCATCAGAGAACCGGCGCCAAGGCACAGCAACAGCAAGCCGAGGTCGGCCTCGCCCAGCGCCAGGCGGTTTTTCGCGAACGGCACCAGCGGCGCCCAGGCGGACATCGCCAGGCCGGCGGCAAGAAAGGCAAGACGGGTGGACAGGCGCTGGCGGGGGCCGATGACATTCATGGGGGATTTTTCCGGGTAGGGTGACGCGATCTCAGCCCTTAAGTATACGGCAAGTTGTTACCGCGAGTCGGCCACCGGAAAAATGCGCACGAAAACAGTGCGTTTGTACGAGCGCTCACACTGTGCCCGCCCCCGCTGGCGCATGATCGGTTCCGGGTCGTTTAACACATCACAAGGAAAAAACATGCAACCTCAATCATTCACACCCAACGCGGCGGTCGCCCGCGACGGCGACGACGGCTACGCCTCCGGCGTCTCCTGGGGCGCCATCTTCGCCGGCGCCGCCGCTGCCGCGGCGCTCTCGTTCATCCTGCTCATCCTCGGCATGGGACTGGGGCTGTCGTCGGTGTCGCCGTACGAACGCAACACCGCGCCGATGGGCGTGGCCACGATCGTCTGGATCGCCTTCACGCAACTGGCGGCATCGGGCATCGGCGGCTACATGGCAGGCCGCCTGCGCGTCAAGTGGGCCAGCATCCACGGCGACGAAGTGCACTTCCGCGACACCGCGCACGGCCTGCTGGCCTGGGCGGTGGCGACCCTGATCACGGTGGCGGTGCTGGCAGGCGGCGCGCGCGCCGTGCTCAGTGGCGCGATCGACGCCGGCGGCGCTGCCGCGCCGGTGCTGGCGACCGGCGCCTCGGCGGTGGCCGACAACCCGCGCTCGAACGACTACTTCGCCGACATGCTGCTGCGTTCGCCGAACGGCCAGGGCGCGACGGCTTCGGAACGCGAAGAGATCACCCGCATCCTGGTGGCCGATCTGGCGGCCGGCAAAATCAGCGCCGACGACCGCGCCTACATGGCGCAGTTGGTGGCCAAGCGCAGCGGCCTGTCGCAGCCGGAAGCCGAGCAACGTGTCGACGCGATCTATGTCCAGGCCAAACAGGCGGCGGCGGAAGTGAAGGCCAAGGCCATGGCGGCGGCTGAAGCGGCGCGCAAGGCGGCGGCCCGTTCGGCGCTGTGGATGACCTTTGCGCTGCTGCTCGGTGCCTTCGTCGCCAGCCTGTGCGCCACCATGGGCGGTCGCAACCGCGATCACGCGCGTGTAGTCACGCGCACCGTCATCTAATTCAAGGAGAATACTATGCGTTCGATACTGCTACTGCTGCTGGGCATTCCGCTGCCGATCATCATCCTGATCGCGATCCTGACGTAAGGGTCGGGCGGACCAGGCGACAAGGCGGCGATCAGGTGTGATCGCCGCCTTGTTTCGTTTACGGACCTGGGCCGACCCCGCGGACAAGCGCTGCAACAATTGGAGAGCAGCTTTCCAAGCGCGAACGCCGCTGTGAATTGCTTGAGGAGATAGGGATCGTGATGGAAATGACGGGGCCGCGAAAAAACCGGACCTTCAGCTAATAGCTCTGCATCGAAATACCGGCACGAGGGTGGAGAAGCGTGCGCGCCACCACCGGAAACGATAATTTCGCACGTGAGATTGGAGCGGGTGAAGGGAATCGAACCCTCGTCGTAAGCTTGGGAAGCTTCTGCTCTACCATTGAGCTACACCCGCGTGCCACGCATTCTACGCGGGTTTGCACGTTGTTGACAACATTGCTGCACGGCTCCTGTGATCGGAAGTGTGATGGCCTATGTCACCAAGGTGTGATGGGCGTCATGCGCATCCAACTGGACCTCTTCAGCCATCCTAGCTGCCCACCTGAACGCCAAATCAGTCGTCACCAAGCCGCAACGTCACGATCATCCAACAAATCCACCCCCGACGCAGACAGCCTCCTTGTCTCCTGGTGAGCGCATCGTCGCAACCGTGCATTCCCACACTGTAGTACCAGGCGTTAATACGGAACTCCCTTCGACCTGCGCCAGCAATGGAGCGAATTCCCAAAACAATGAAAAAATGCATTCAGATCTGATGGCGAGCGGAAGATTGGATGCCAACGCTTTAATGTATATACTGGATAACGCATCGCAGCAGATGCATGAATATGATCCGAAAAACATTGGCATAAATAATCGGAATAATATAACCAACGACGTTCAGCAAAACGGTTGGGATTGTAATTACTAGAAGATAGGAAGCACCCCGCCAGGGGCGCTCAGTTAACTAATTGTGGAATATTATGTTAATTACAATTTTACAGTTGACCACAATTGTAGCGGTCACAGGCGACGAATTTCACTATCCTGCCTCCGAGAAAACAGTATACGAGGCTCGTTGCGGCAATCGTCATATCAGTCTAATAGAGTTTAATGATTCACTGGTTTTGAAAAAAGATAAACAGCAGCAGAATCTGGCTGGCACCGGATTTTTTAAGAGTTATTCGAACGGAAGCTATTTGGGAAAATTCTCCATCTCCTGTTCCAGGGAGGCGGGCGCTTTCAGCGTCAACTTCTTTGGTGTGGAAATTCCACAGTCTGGCGCACCAGCAGTCGCAGCAGGATCCGTAACACTAAATCCTGATTTCTCTGTGGTAAGAGACAGCCCGATTGGCAGACATGATGCGAATCTCTATAACTTTAATCGTAAGCGGCTTGATTCCATATCCGCCAATAATCGGTAGTGTTTCAGAGTTGTCGGCACCGGCATTCCTTCACCAAGCACACGTCTATGTATTATCAACAAGTCGAAGTATCCGAATGTGGCTTGGTTTGCCTCGCCTATGCAGCCTCGCGACTCGGCGCGCACCATGACCTCGCGGAGCTGCACCGCCGCTTCTTGATCTCCAACCGCGGCCTAAATTTTCAGCAGATTTCCGAGATAGCGGCGTCCTTGCAGATGCTGGCGCGAGGCGTAAAGTGTGAGTTGGATGAAATAGTCAATTTGCCGGTTCCTTCGATTTTGCACTGGGGGCTAAACCATTTTGTGGTTCTCAAGCCTTTACCTATGTATCTGAATCCCAGGAACTATACTTTCTACGGGATGACGAAGAACTGGAAAAAACGAAACTCGAAATCTTAGTGGACTTACTTTCCAGCCAAGCCGTAGATGATTCGGTAGTTCCAGATTCATTATTTGACCCATCAGACTACCTGGTATCGCCTTTCAATTCCACGGCAAAGTTTTTAGCTGGAAAATATTTTTTAACGCTCCAACAAGCGGAAATAAAAAATAAGACAACTGACTCTTTTAACTCCCTCAAGGCTGCGAAATTCATTTCCATCATAGGAGGCGCGGGAACAGGAAAGACTCTTCTAATATTCGATATCGCAAAACATCTTATTGCCAGCAAAAAAAAGCCTCTCATCATCCACTGCGGACAACTAAATCACGGCCACACATAGTTGATAAGGAATGGCTGGTCGATTACCGCAGTAAAAGAATATGGCAAGCATGATTTTGAAAATCATGACCTAATTATCCTCGATGAGGCCCAGCGCGCTTTGCGCACTATTGACAACTTTCCGAACTGATCACGTGGCTCCGACTCGACAGCCGAACCTTGCTCTCACTCATCTAAAGCTGGTGACCGAGTCGTTTGCATGGCTGCGAATGGTCTCCATAACCTTGGTATCGTTTTTGTATTTTTCAGTAAGTCGCTTCAGCTGTTTTTGAGCAGGCCGGCAGTAGCGAACCACACCGCGCTCGACTTCTTTCTGTCGCTGCGCGTCAAGCCCCCCGTCAAATTCTCCAGCGAAGTGCTCACACGCCTCAGCGTTATCTATAAAAATTTGAACATCTTTCGGTATCGTCCTCCGGCGAGCGCCGCATTGGCCGCCAGCAAACACACAACAAATGTCGCAGTCGTCATCACCATAAATCCTCCATGAATTAGCGTCCGTCGTTGGACCAGTGCGGCACGTCACGGCAGCCGCAACGGCGTGGCGAAACCTACCGCTAAGGTCTCTTTTGTAAGCAGAACTGACAAACCGTCGCGCCTATCTTAGCCCGCTCCCTAACCCTGCGCTTGAAGCACGGCGTTGGGCGGGAAGCTTTGCCAGCTTATACGCTAACATTGTGTTCCCCGCGCGTTCGCCGTACTCAGCGCGAGTTTTCGCCAAGCACGGCATGTCACCACGGATGAATAAATGATCTCCAAACAGTACGTTGCCCAAGTGCGATTACGGGTCGACGACATTCCCAGTTTCGACCACTACCCGTTTTCGCTGCCGGCGGTGCGCCACCTCGACGTGCTCGAGCTACACCCGAAGGTCACATTCATTGTTGGCGAAAACGGCTCAGGCAAGTCCACGCTGATGGAAGCGATCGCCGTCTCGTTCGGCTTCAATCCGGAAGGCGGAACGATGAACTTTAGTTTCGGCACCCGCGCGTCGCATTCGGTGCTGCACCAATACATCCGGCTGGCCAAGGGAATCAAGCGGCCGAAGGATGGCTTCTTCCTGCGCGCCGAGAGCTTTTTCAACCTCGCGACCGAGATCGAAAAGCTCGACGAGCAACCCGGGGGACCACCCATCATCGATTCCTACGGCGGGAAGTCCCTGCACGAACAATCGCATGGCGAGTCCTTCTGGTCGCTGGTAATGCATCGCTTCGGCGGAAAGGGCTTTTACCTGCTGGACGAACCGGAAGCGGCGCTGTCGCCTCAACGTCAGCTCGCGCTGTTGAGCCGAATCCACGAACTGGTCAACGACCAATCCCAATTCGTCATCACCACCCACTCGCCCATTTTGATGGCCTACCCGGACGCTTACGTCTATTCCTGCTCGGACGCGGGCATCGAGCGGGTGACCTACGAGGAAACCGAACACTTCCAGGTCATGCACGATTTCGTCATGAACCCCAAGCGCATGCTCGACATCCTGTTGGACAGAACGACCGGCGACCGACAGTGACCGCGCGCGGGCGCGCGCCGCACCGGCGCCCGCCTACTCCGGCTTCTGCACCGCGTAGCCCTTCGCCTGCAACGCCGCCAGATACCCTTGCGGGTCCAGCAAGTCCTTCACCGACAACGTCGCGAAGGTGGTGCTGTTCTGCGCCAGCGACTTTTCCGCCGCCGCCACCCAGCTTGCCAACACCTGCGCCTGCACCGACTTCAAGCCCGGCCGGCTCTGCATCAGCGCGCTGTTGAGAATCGCGGCATTACACGCGCCGTCGCGGTCGGCGTAGCTGATCTTCTGGATCGCCTCGAGGTCGCCCTTGGCCCAGGCGTTGGCGCGCACGCGCATGGCGTCGATGTCGTCCTCCAGCCGCGCCAGCGTGTTGGAAAAACAGGCGACGTCATCGATCGGCGCCTTCTTGAACTCGCGCAGCATCTTGACCGGATCATCGACCTCCAGCTTGGCCTCGGTCGAGGTCATCTTGATGTTGTTCTTCTTGACGAGCTTTTCGATCGTCTCGCGCACCTCCCACCCGCCCGAGCCGAGCCCGGCCTGCTCGAGCCCCTTGTGGAACAGGGCGTCGGCGGCGAAGATCGGACGCTCGCGCTCGATGCCGGCGTCGTCGCCAATGTATTTTTTCTTCAGCACCAGCCAGCGCGCATAGACCGGTTCCGGCAAGACATCCTTGAGCTCGGCGCCGTCCGGATTTTTTTTGAAGCCGATCGCAAACGGCAGCAGCGTCATCTGGCGGAAAAAGCCGAAGCCGGCGGTCGCGCCCGGCGGTCGCAGATATTCCTGCGACTGCGCCAGGATCGCTTCGACCTCCTTCGAGCGCCATTCCATCTTCTTCGGCAGCGGCGAGTAGGTGCCGAACACCCACAGCACATGGTCGCCCTTGGACACCTTCCACAGCCCCGGCCCGGGCCGCTGGCCCGAGACCAGGATGGTTTCGGCGACGGCGCCGTCGGCCACGCCGGCGGGCTCGGTGTGCGCGGCCGCCGGCGCGGGCTCGGCCTGCGCCGCCACCGGCTCGGTCTGCGACCACGCCGGCGCAGCGCCCAGCGCGCATACCGCCAACGCGATCAGGCAACGACGCGCGGGAACTCTGAAAGAAGTGCTCATGACGATCCTGACGGAGGAAATAATGTTGTAAATTATATATATTGCCCAGCAGTAGGCGTACGCGGATCCTGCCCCGCGACACAAGTACCACGTGGCGCCACCAGCGGCACAACACGGCGCACCGCGTTAAACACGGGCTTCATGTCGGCTAAACATCGCCGCAAAACCATGTGGCGGTTGAAATGCGCCGGCCGCACGGCTACATTGGGCGCCTGATCACCGAACCCACAGGACAACCGATGCGTCTTCACGCCCTCGCGGCCACCACCCTCCTCGCGCTATCGGCGGTAACCTTGCCAAGCGCGACCGCCGCCGACGCCTGCGCGGTCAACGGCGCCGCCTGGCCCGTGTGCGGGGCCAGCACCAGCGGCTGGTCGTTCGAGGAAGGCCGCTACTGTGTCGCGCGCAACTTCTGCCCGGCCGAACGCACCGCCTTGCCCACCGTCGCCACCCGCCAGGCGCCGGTCGATCCGCGCGCCAACGCCAAAACGCGCGCCATCTACTCCTGGTTGCTGAGCGTTTGGGGCAACAGCATCATCGCCGGCCAGTCCGACCTGTCGTGGGACGACTCGGTCGACATGGCCGGGCGCGTCCACGCCGACACCGGCAAATACCCGGCGCTGATGGGGTTTGACTTCATGGACTACGGCATCACCGGCCCGTCGGGCTCGGGCCGGCACCAGACCGAGGAGGCCATCGCCTTCGCCAACAAGGGCGGCCTGGTGAGCTTCCACTGGCATTGGCGCGATCCGGCGCTGCTCAAGACCGAGCGGGCCAACCAGGCGCGTTTCTACGTCCACGAGCCGGACGCCACCAAGAACACCGGCTTCACGATCCCCGTCGCCAACGGCGCGCTGGACACGGCCAGCCCCGCCTATCGGCAAATCGACGACGGCATCGACCTGGTGGCGGCGCAGCTCAAGCGGCTGGCCGACGCCAACGTCACCGTGCTGTGGCGCCCGCTGCACGAGGCGTCCGGCAACGACGGCAACGGCTGGTTCTGGTGGGGACGCGCGCGTACCGACGGCGTGCCGCAGGCGTACGCCAACATCCTGCTGTGGCGCCACATGTACGACCGCCTGGTCAACGTACACGGCCTGCACAACCTGATCTGGGTGTGGAACGGCCAGGACCCGGCCTGGTATCCGGGCGACGACGTGGTCGATATCAGCAGCTACGACATCTACGACAACACCGACAACAAGACCTACGGCTCGCAGATCGGCAAATACCGGCAGACGGCGCGCGCGTCCGTCGAGCGCAAGCCGATCGCTCTGAGTGAGAACAGCTACATCCCCGATCCGGACAAGATGCGGGCCGACGGCGCCGCGTGGCTGTGGTTCATGACGTGGAACGACGGCGGCGGCCCGGCCGGCGTGAGTTCGCCCAACAACTTCTGGACAGGCGAATACTTCAATACCAACGATCACAAGCGCAAGGTCTACAACCACCCGCGCGTGATCACGCTCGACAAGATGCCACGGTTCTAACGAGAGATAACTTCTCAAATCCTGCGGTGTGATGCAGAATGGCAGAGCTTTGTACACCCTGCCGAGAGGAAATCCATGAAACCAGTAGTAGCGCTGAGCATCGCGCTGGCATGCGCCGCGCCCGTCCTGACCGCCCACGCCCAGGCGCCCGCCCCGGCCGGGGCCGATCCGATTTCCTCGCTGGTCGGCCAGCTCGACCTGGAAAAATACAAGGCCACCATCAAGAGCCTGACCCGCTTCGGCGACCGCCGCCAGGGGACCGAGCGCAACCGCCAGGCGCTCGACTGGATCGAGGCGCAGCTCAAATCCTACGGCTGCGCCAACACCGAGCGCCTGCAGTACCAGTACACGCAGGCGGCGCCCGGCACGCCGTCGCCCAAGCGCGCGCCCGGCATTCCGAGCGGCGGCGCCGGCGGGCCGCCCGGCCAGGGCGGCAGCACCTTGTTCGGCAACCGCATCGCCACCGGCGTCAACACCGATCCGCTGCTGCAGCCCGACGAGAAGCTGCGCGCCCTCAACGCCGAGCAAACGCCGGTGGGCACCTCGCAGCGCGAAAACGTCTACTGCACCAAGGTCGGCAGCAAGCACCCGGAGGAGATGTACATCGTCAGCGCGCACATGGACGGCATCGGCTTCGGCGAGGCCGCCAACGACGACGGCTCCGGCACCGCGCTGGTGATGGAGCTGGCGCGCATCTTCAGCGCGCCCGGCGTCGAGACCGACCGCTCGATCCGCTTCATCCTGTGGAACAACGAGGAGACCGGCTTGAACGGCGCCACCGCCTACGTCAACCAGCGCAAGGAGTTGCAGGGCATCGAATCGCCCAAGGGCTCGGGCAAGTATCCTGAGCCCAAATGGCTGGGCATGATCCAGCACGACATGATGTTGTTCGACCACGGCATGCCGTTCCAGAAGATCGACGGCTACGGCAAGCCGGTGGTCGACGAGCAGGGCAAGCCGGTGTTCGTGGCGCCGCCGGAGCAGCGCCTCGAGGCCGACGTCAACATCGAGTACCAGTCGGTGTCCAAGCAGGCCGAGGGCTCGGCCAAGCTGGCGTGGGCCTTCCGCGCCGCCAACGACAAGTACGCGACCAATTACCCGGCCGCCGTCGGCTTCCACATGACCAACACCGACTCGACCCCGTTCATGGACCTGGTGCCGTCGATCTCGCTGCGCGAGAACGAGCGCGGCCAGCAGATCGGCTCGGGGTGGGACCCGCACTGGCACCAGCCGACCGACCTGTACGCCAACTTCTCCGACAAGGACTTCCTGCTGGGCCTGAACGCGGCGCAAACCACGCTGGCCGGTGTAGCCCAGCTGGCCGGCGTGCACATAAAAAAATGAACAGGTAAAAGACGTAATCCGCCATCGCCGAGCCGCCGCCGACACAAAACACGCAACCCGCCGTCACCTCAAGGCCTCAAGGCCGGCGCCACCGCCTCCAGCACGATGTCGCGCAGCCGCCGGGCCACCGGTTCGAGCTGCGCCTCCGATTGCAGCAAGCTCAAGCCGATGTGCGGCAGCGGCGGCAAGCCCTCGCCGTCGAGCAAGCGCAGGCCGGCCGGCATGCCGACCGCCGTGCGCACCGTCACCCCCAGCCCCGCGGCCACGGCCGCCCACACTCCCGACAAACTGGTGCTGGTAAACGCCACCCGCCAGGCGATGCCGGCGCGGTCCAGCGCGTCGATCGCGGCCGAACGCATCAGGCAAGGCGCGTCGAGCATCACCAGCGCCAGCGGCGCGTTGGCGTCGAAGACCGGCGGCCGCGCCTGCGCGCCGGCCAGCCAGCGCATCGGCAAGTGGCCCAGCCGTCGCGCGTACGGCCAGTCGCCGGACCAGTCCCACGCCAGCGCCAGGTCCAGCTGCCCCGCCCCCACCTGCTCGATCAACTGCGCGTTGCGCCCGACCCGCGCCTCGATGCCGACCTGCGGGTGCGCGCGGGCGAAGCGGCCCAGCACCTCGGTCAGCAAATGCTCGCCGAAGTCCTGCTGCATGCCGAGCCGCACGCTACCGGCCAGATCGGCGCCGCGCAAGGCCGCCACCGCCTCGTCGTTCAGTTCCAGCAGGCGGCGCGCGTAGGCCAGCAAGATCTCGCCGGAGGGCGTCGGCGCCATGCCGCGCCCGGCCTTGCGCAGCACGGGCGCGCCCAACTGCTCCTCGAGCTTTTTCAGCTGGGCGCTGACGGCCGAGGTAGACCGCCCCAGCCGGTCCGCCGCCTTGGCGAAACTGCCCAGCTCCACACCAGTGACAAACGTGCGCAGCACATCCAGATCGAACGTGATCTTTCGCATGACAGTCCCGTTTTACAGAACAGTTAATCAAAATATTCCCAATTTTCAGTACCAACTTAGTCCTGTATCGTCAAGCTGTCAATCTTTTACGGGAGCAGCAAATGCAATCCACCATCGGCCACCAAAGCATGGCGGGCGTCGCGCCAAAACTGGCGGAGCTGACCGACGCCGTACTGTTCGACGACATCTGGCGGCGCCCGCAGTTGTCGCCGCGCGAACGCAGCGTCGCCACCGTGTCGGCACTGGTGGCGATGTACCGCGTCGAGCAACTGCCGTTCCACCTGGCGCTGGCGCGCGACAACGGCGTCACCTTTGAGGAGCTGGGCGAAATCATCACCCACCTGGCCTTCTATGCCGGATGGCCGGCCGCCGCGTCGGCCGTCAATCTACTGAAACAATTGGAGGAATCATCATGCCCATGAGCCGCATCTCTGTACTGAAGGGAAAATCGCCCGGCCATTTGCGCGCGCTCGGCGACAGCCTGCACGCCGCGATGGTGGAGGCTTTCAACGTGCCGCCGACGGACCGCTTCCAGCTCTTCCACCAGCACGAGGCGAATGAACTGATTTTCGACCGCGACTATGCAAGCGAGGGCGGTCCGCGCTCGGACAACTTCGTGTTGATCGCCATCACCGCCGGCAAACCGCGCAGCACGCAGATCAAGCAGGCGTTCTACCGCCGCCTGGTCGAGCGCCTGGCCGAAGCGCCGGGCATCAACCCGAGGGACGTGATGGTCGTCATCACCACCACGCTCGGCGACGAGTGGTCGTTCAGCGGCGGCGCGCCGGCCGCGCCGCTGTTGCGGGGGGCGGCGTCATGATCGCGATGCAGTATGGCTTTGTGCTGCCGGCCGATTACGACATGGCCATCGTGCGCGAGCGGATCGCCACCAAGGGGCCGTTGTTGGATGGCTTGCCGGGCCTGGTGTTCAAGGCATATTTGTATGCGGAGCGGCCGGCGTCGGCGGAGAATTTGTATGCGCCGTTTTATCTTTGGAGCGACGGGGAATCGATGCATGGCTTTCTCAACGGCCCCGGGTTCGCCGCGGTGGCGGGGGCGTTCGGTTGGCCGTCGGTGAAGATTTGGACGCCTTGGCACGCGACGGTGGACACGGCGGTGCGCGCGGCGGCGTATGCGACACGCGATATCGAAGCGATCGCGCCGTATTCCGATTTGGCGTTGCTGCGGGAGCGGGAGGAGGCTTGGGCACGCGCCGCGCGCGAACGCGGGGCGCTGGCGGTGGTGGTGGGCTTCGAGCCGGTCACTTGGTCCGTCGTGCGGTTTTGTTTGTGGAGGGATGCGCGGCACTCTGACGCGGCGTCGGGGCAGATTTACCGCGTCGGGCATTTGTCGGCGCGCGTTGTCGTCGACCGTTGATTGCGCCGGCGGCTCTCGGCGGATTACGCCGTGCCGGCTAATCCGCCCTACGTTGTGGCCTGTAATCGCTGGCGCGCTTGCGCCAGCTGGTCGCCGTCCATGCGCGAGGCGGCCGTCTTCAGATAGCGCTCGGCGGCGCCGAAGCCGC
This sequence comes from uncultured Duganella sp., assembly GCA_963513825.1. Taxonomy (GTDB): domain Bacteria; phylum Pseudomonadota; class Gammaproteobacteria; order Burkholderiales; family Burkholderiaceae_D; genus Rugamonas. Next base: position 77,067 of record CAUPRW010000014.1, on the reverse strand, counting down.
CACGCTCGGCCATCGCCAGCCATAGCCACGCCTGCGTGACGTCGGCGCGCACGCCCTGCCCCACCAGATACATCAGGCCGAGATTGAACTGCGCCCGCAAATGCCCCTGCGCGGCCGCCTGCGCGTACCAGTGGTGCGCCTGCGCGTAGTTTTGCGCCATGCCCTGGCCGTTGTCGTAGCGCAGGCCGAGCGCGAACTGCGCCAGCGCGTGCCCTTGCTCGGCGGCCTTGGCGTACCAGCCGTTGGCCTGCCGGGCATCCGGCTGCGGCCCGTCGTCGTTATCGAACAGCAGCGCGAGGTTGTACTGCGCGGCCGCGTAGTCCTGTTCCGCCGCGCGCCGGTACCATTGCATCGCCTGGCGCAGATCCTGCGCCACGCCGCGTCCCGTTTCATAACGCAGGCCCAGGTCGAACTGGGCGCGCAGGTGCCCCTGGTCGGCCGCCTTGCGGTACCAGAAAATCGCTTCCTGGTGATCCTGCGCCAGCCCGTGGCCGGCGTCGTACAACTGCCCGAGGTGGTACTGCGCGCCGGGGAAGCCCTGCTCGGCCGCCTTGCGATACCAGTGCTGCGCCTGGGCGTAGTCCTGCGCCACGCCCTGGCCGTGGTCGTAGCGCAGCCCAAGGTTGTTCTGCGCGCCGGCGTGGCCCTGCTCGGCCGCCTTGCGATACCAGTCGAGCGCCTTTTGCTCGTCGCGCGGCACGCCCTGGCCGTTGTCGTAGATCAGACCGAGGTTGAACTGCGAGCTGGCGTGGTCCTGTTCGGCCGCGCGCCGGTACCACAGGATTGCCTTCTGGCTGTCCTGGGCGATGCCGTCGCCCTTGTCGAAGCGCAGCGCCAGGTTGAACTGCGCCGGCGCGTAACCCTGGTCGGCCGCCTTGCGGTACCACGACATGGCCTGGCCGACGTCCTGCGGCACGCCCTGGCCGTTGTCGTAGCGCAGGCCAAGGTTGAACTGCGCGCGCGCGTAGCCCTGCTCGGCCGCCCGGCGGTACCAGGCGATCGCCTGCTTGAAGTCCTGCGGCACGCCCTTGCCCGTGTCGTACATCATGCCCAGGTTGTTCTGCGCGCCGGCGTCGCCCTGCTCGGCGGCCTTGCTGAACCAGTGCATCGCCTTTTGCGTGTCGGCCTCGACGCCCTGGCCCTTGGCGTACAGCCAGCCCAGGTTGTACTGCGCGGCCGCGTAACCCTGCTCGGCGGCCAGCTGGTACCACGCGGCCGCCTCCTGGTAATTCTGCTCGACGCCTTGGCCCTTCTGGAACATCACGCCCAGGTTGTACTGCGCGTGCTCGAGCCCCTGCATCGCCGCCTGGCGATACCAGACCACCGCCAGCTCGAAGCTTTGCGCCACGCCCTGGCCGTTGAAGTACATGAAGCCCAGGCTGTGCTGGGCATTGGCGATACCGCGCTCGGCTTGCTGCTTGACGCGCAAGAACTCCGCCGTGTAGGCATTGGGCTTGGTGGGATCGGCTCCGTCAGGGTATTTCGTCATGCTGCTTCACTGGTGTTCAGGCCTGGATGGCGACCATGGCCGGTTGGGTGTCTGGCGCCGCGCGGGCGTTGGGCGTCGGCTCGAACGAGGCCGACATGCGGTTCTGCTCCTGCAGCACCTCGATGAAGCTGGCCAGCGAAATCGGGCGGTGGTACAAATAGCCCTGCATCGTGGTGCAGCCGTTCGCTTGCAGGTAGCGCGCCTGCACCTCGGTCTCCACGCCTTCGGCCACCAGGTGCAGCCCGAGGCCGCGGGCGATCGAAATGATCGCCAAAATCACCGGGTAGTGGCCGTTCTCGTCGTGGATCTCCTTGACGAAGGACTGGTCGATCTTGATCGTGTGGATCGGGAAGCGGTGCAGGTACGACAGCGACGAATAGCCGGTGCCGAAATCGTCGATCGCCACCGACACGCCCAGCTGGCAAAGCTTGTTCAACTGCTCGATCGCGTACTGCGGATTGCGGATGCAGATGTTCTCGGTGATCTCGACCTCGATCTGCGCCGGCGAAATGCCGTAGCGCGTGAGCGCGCCGCGCATCTTCTCGAAGAAGTCGCCGCGGTCGAGGTATTGCGGCGACAGGTTCAGCGACAGGCGGATCGCCTCGCCGCCGGCGGCGTTCCAGCGCAGCAGGTCGCGGCACAGGGCGCCGAGCATCCAGTCCGAGATCGGCAGCATCAAGCCGTTTTCCTCGGCGAACGGCAGGAACTCGCCGGCCGCCAGCAGGCCGCGCTGCGGATGGTTCCAGCGCATCAGCCCCTCGGCGCCGATGATGCGCCCGGTCGACAGGTCGAGCTGCGGCTGGTAGTACATTTCCAGCTCGTTCAGCTCGAGCGCCTTGCGCAGGCTTTGCTGCAGCGCGATCTTCTGGTGCGACACGTCGAGCATCGAGTTGTGATAGAAGCTGTGGCCGTTCTTGCCCAGCGCCTTGACCTGGTACATGGCGATGTCGGCGTGGCGCAGCAGCTCGTCGATGGTCTCGCCGTCGCCCGGATAGATGGCGATGCCGATCGAGGCCGAGATGTGCACCTCGTGCCCATCGAGGTCGAACGGCGCGTGCAGGCTCTCGAGGAACTTGTCGGCGATGGCCTTGGCGTCCTGGCGGTCGCGCAGCTCCGGCAGCACGATGGTGAACTCGTCGCCGCCCTGGCGCGCCAGCGTGTCGCCGCGGCGCAGGCATTCCTTGAGCCGCTGCGACACCTGCTGCAGCAGCTCGTCGCCCTTGACGTGGCCGAGCGTGTCGTTGACCAGCTTGAAGCGGTCCAGGTCGATGAACATCACCGCCAGCTCGGTCAGTTTGCGCTTGGCCTGGATCACGGCCAGGCCGAGGCGGTCCTTGAACAGCATGCGGTTGGGCAGGTCGGTCAGGATGTCGTGGTAGGCCTGGTAGGAGATCACCTCCTCGGCGCGCTTGCGGTCGGTGATGTCGCGCGCCACGCCGTAGGTGCCGAAGAACTCGTGCCGTCTGACCTCGTGGTCCGGGACGTGCATGCCGATGGCGTTGAGCGAAATCGTCTTCAATGTGTTGTTGAAGGTGCGCTCGACGCCGGCGCCGTTGTTGCACTTGAGGCGCAGCTCGACGTTGCGCGAGGCCCGCTCGTCGACGCGGCGCTCGTTGAACGCGTAGCGGGCGCGCTCCTGGTCCTCGTCGTGCACCAGCGTCGAATAGTGTTTGCCGATCAGCTCCTCGCGCGTGAAGCCGAGCAGCTGCTCGACGCGGTCGTTGATGAAGGTGAACTTGCCCTCGTGGTTGAGGGTGTAGATGATGTCGGGCGAGCTGTCGACCAGGTAGCGGTACATCTTCTCCGAGTTTTCCAGCTTGGAGGCGATGCGCTCGTTGTCGCCGGCCAGGCGGCGCTTTTGCAGCGCGTTCTCCACCGTCTTGAGCAGCTCCTCGCGGCTGTACGGCTTGCGCAGGTAGTCGTAGGCGCCGCGTTTGAGCGCGCCGATGGCCGCGTCGATGCCGACCTCCCCGCTCATGACGATGACGTCGCCGTCGATGCCGCGCGCGTTGATGAAGTCCATGATCTGGTGGCCGCTCATGTCGGGCAGGCGCAGGTCGAGCAGCACCAGGTCGAACTGGAGCTTGCCCAGCTGCGCCAGGGCCTCGCTGCCGCAGGTGGCCGTCACCAGGTGGTAGTCGCGGTCGCGCAGCAGCTCGTAGAGCGACGACAGCAGACGCGGCTCGTCGTCGACCAGCAGGATGCGCGGCCAGTTGTCTGCGGCGTGGGCGACGGGGTTGAGGTCGTCCTCGGAAGTCATGTTCATCATGGCCTTAAACTGAATCCGTCAAGCGCGAGGGTGCGCCGGCGACGGCACTGGGAGTACTGCGGGCGGGGAGCAAAATTTCAAACGTGGTGCCGGCCTTGCCGGAACGGCAGGTGATCAGGCCGTGCATCTTCTTGACCAGGCCGTGGACGATGGACAGCCCCAGGCCATGGTGCGGGCCGGCCTTGGTGCTGCGCACCTGCGAGAACAGGTTGGCCAGCACCTCGGCCGACAGCCCGGGGCCGGTGTCGCCGACGACGAGCTCCAGATAGAGCTTGCGTTCGCGGTTGACGTGGCCGCGGTTGGCGATCTCGATCCTGCCGCCGTCGGGCATGGCCTCGACCGCGTTCTTGATCAGGTTGACGAGGATCTGCTTGAGCAGGTCGGCGTCGCCCTCGATGTCGGCCGGCTCCTCCTGCATGCGCACGACGATCTGCACCGACGCCGGCACGAAGTCGGTGGCGCGGAACAGGCGCAGCACGTCGTCGACCACGCGCGCGACGTCGGTCGACAGCGGCGCCTCGCTCGGCTGCAGGTCGGCCAGGCCGTTGATCAACTGGCCGACGCGGTCGATCTCCTCGTTCAGGATCGACATCTCGCCGACCACCGGCTCGCGCCGCGCCAGTTTGCTGTCGAGCACCGACAGGTAGTTCTTGATGATCGACAGCGGGTTGTTCACCTCGTGCACCACGCGGCGCGAGGCTTCGCGGTATTCCTCGGCCACCTGGGCGATCTGGCGTTTGGCGTGACCGCGTTCGCTCAGCGCCGTCTCCAGCGCGGTGGCGGCCTGGGTGCCGAACGACTGCAGGAAGCGCTCGCGCTTGCGGTAGCCGGCCAGCTGCCAGGCCGGCGCGCCGCCGATCAGCACACCGAGGCAGCGCTGGCTGGCCACCAGCGGCACGCACACCATGGCCTCGCTGCCGAGGATGCGGAACAGCTGGTCCTCGGCCACGGTCAACGGCGGCTGCGCCTCGGGCTGGGCAAGGCCGTCGCGGCCGATGATGGCCAGCTTGCGTTCGAGCGCCGCCGCCGCCACCAGTCCACCCTTGTTGAGCGGGATGACGAACTGGGAAAAGCGCAGCTGCTGGTCGCCGGTGGCGGTGCCGTGCAGCGCGTGCCCGGTGGGACTTTCCAGCAGCACCAGGGCGTTCTCGAAGTCGAACAGGATGCGCGCCGAGCGGGTGATCGATTCGAGCAGGCCGGCTTCGCCGTCCTGGCGCGCGAACGACTGGCCCATCTCGGACACCAGCACCATGTTGCGCACCTCTTCGGACAGGCGCTGCTGCACCGGATCGACCACCGGCGGCGCGTAGGCGGTGGGCACCGGCACGTCGTCGACGCCGGCCAGGTCGATGCCCAGGTAGTCGGCCGATTGCGCCACCTGGCGCGCGGCGTTGCTGACGATTTGCGCCAGCACCGCGCCATCGAGGCCGCACAGCGGGGCGCCCTGCTCGATCGCCTCGTCCGGATCGTCGTGGCCGCACAACAGGTGCGCCAGCCGCACGATGCGGATCAAGGGGTGGGCCGACTCCAGGCGCGCCAACGGCTCGTGGTGATAGAGCACGCTGTCGGCCAGGAAGGAGTCGAGGTGCCAGCGCTCGATCAGCCAGGCGCCCGCCTCCGAGTGCGTGATCTGCAAGGTGCGCTGCTCGACGGCGCACAGGTCCTCGTCGTCGCGCGCCATGAAGTTAAAGCCGTACTCCTTGGGCGCGGTCGCCAGCAGCGCCAGGCGCCCGACGTTGTGCAGCAGGCCGGCCAGATAGGCCTCCTCGACGTGCGGATAGTCCATCTTGCGGGCGATGTCGCGCGCGATGACGGCCGTCGTCAGCGAACCTTTCCAGAAGCCGCGCAAATCGGTGCTGCCGGAATGGGGGAAGCTGTTGAAGGTCTGGAACACCGATTCGCTGATGACCAGCGTCTTGATCATGTCGGTGCCGAGCGAGACGAGCGACTGTTCCAGGCCGACCGTGCGCGCGTTGCGCTGGTAGGCCGAGCTGTTGGCGACGGTGAGGATCTTGCTGGTCATCGCCGCGTCCTTGGCGATGAGGGCGGCCAGCTCCGGCATGCCGGCGTCGTCCGCCTGCAAGTGCTCGATCAACTTAATGAGTATCTGCGGCATGGCCGGCAGACGGGCAATCAGCAATCGATTGCGGATGTCATGGTCAGGTTGATGCATCGTCTCAAGCTTTGCCGCCAATGGTCGTCGGATTAGGGGGAGGCACTCAACGGCTCAGTACCGCCACAATGGTTATTTCATCATCATTTCAAGCAGGTTTTTGGCTCAAAATTACGTCTGGAAAAGTTATATTAGCATAAAGTATCGTAATAACTTAGTATCTAATAGTCTTTCCTTCTCCACTAATTCAATTTCCGCCCGTAAATAACTATTGGCCCGGATGGCGTAGAAGCATGCGCCGGTAATGGCGCGACGTCAACCATAAAAGGAGAGCAGAGGCACTAAAGCCGAGCTGTCCGGCGGCTAGCCACAGCACCGAATGTGATAAAAACGGCGCGATCACCCCCGCCACCAGCGCGCCGAGCAGGGTCAGCGCGAACGACTGGCACGAGGCCACGGTGCCGCGGATGTGCGGGAACAGGTCGAGCGCGAGCAAGGTGGCGGCCGGCGCCACGATCGACATGCCGAAGTTATAGAACAGCAGCGGCGCGACCGACCACGGCAGCGCCGGCGGCAGCCACAGATGGTAGGCCACGTTGCACACGGAGGCGCCGATCAGGAAGCAAAAGCCGATGCCGATCTGTCGCGAAAACGTCATCCTGCCGGCGATGCGGTTGGCCGCCAGCGCGCCGAGGAAGATGCCAGACACCGCCGGAATGAACAGCCAGCCGAATTGCGACGCCCCCAGGCCCAGGTGCTTGGGCAGGAACTCCGGCGCCGAGGCGATGTAGACGAACAGGCCGGCGAAGTTGAACGCCACCACGCCGGACTTCATGTGGAACAGCGGCGAGCGCATGATTTCGCCGTAGTTGCGCGCCAGGTAGCGCGGATTGAACGGCTGGCGCTTGTGCGGCGGCAGCGTCTCGGGCAGGCGCCGGTAGCAGTAGATGAACAGCAGGACGGTATAGCCCAGCAGCGACAGGAAGATCGCGCGCCAGTCGAACAGGGTGACGATCCAGCCGCCGAGGATGGGGGCGATGGCCGGCGCGATCGAAAAGATCATCGTCACCAGCGACAGCAGGCGGGCGGCGGCCGGGCCGTCGTACAGGTCGCGGATGATGGCGCGGCCGACCACCACGCCGGCGCCGGCCGACACCCCCTGCATGACGCGGAACACCCACAGGTAGTGCACCGTGTGGGCCGAGGCGCAGCCGAGCGTGCCGATGGCGAACATCACCAGCGACACCAGCACCACGTTGCGGCGCCCGAAGGCATCGGCCAGCGCGCCGTGCCACAGCACCATGGCGGCGAAGGCGAGCATGTAGAACGTCAGGCTTTGCTGCACCTCCAGCGGCGTGGCATTGAGCGTGGCCTGGATGTTGGGGAAGGCCGGCAGGTAGGCGTCGATCGAAAACGGGCCGAGCATGGACATGGCGGCCAGCATGGTGGCCAGGCCGGCGGCGCCGATCGCCTTCATGTGCGAAGGCGGCGGCGGCGGGATTTCCTCGACCGGGTCGGGAGGCAGATCGGCGGGTGGTGTCGGAAACATGCGACGCTTTCAAAGGGAGCGCCGGCCTGCACCCCGACCCGCCGCCCACACGCGGGGACGTACCCCCTGGGGTACGTCCCCTGTATGGCCCTGCGGGTTCAGTGCCGCATCGACGCGAACGTGATTAAACTTCCTTGGGCTTGGCCGCTTCGCGGCGGTTGAAACCGGCCACCATATCGAAGCGGAACAGACGGCATTCGAGCGCGCCGTTGAAGAACGGCGTCTTGCGCGACTCCTTCAAGCGCAGCATCTTCGGCAGCCCCAGGTCGGCGGTGAACAGGAACACGGTCCAGCCGGCGAAGCGCTGCTTGAGCGTGGTGCTCAGCGCCGAGTAGAAGCCGCTGGCCAGTTCGTCCTCCGGCAGCGAGCTGTCGCCGCGCACGCCGATGCGCTCGCCGTACGGCGGGTTGGTCAGCACGATGCCCGGCTGCTCGGTCGGCGCCTTGACCTCCTGCGCCTCGATCTGCTTGAGCGGCACGTCGAACATGATGCCGGCGCACTTGAGGTTATGGCGCGTCATGGCCACCATGTCGCCCGAGATATCGGAGCCGAAGATGGTGGGCGACTCCGGCAGCGGGTTGGCCTTGATCGAATTTTTCATCGCGTTCCACGGCGCCGGATCGAAGTCGTTGAACGCCTCGAAGGCGAAGCGGCGGCGCGCGCCCGGCGGAATGCCCTGCACCATCTGCGCGGCCTCGCACAGGATGGTGCCGGAGCCGCACATCGGGTCGAACAGCGGCATGCCCGGCTTCCAGCCGGCCACGCGCAACAGGCCGGCGGCCAGGTTCTCGCGCAGCGGCGCGTCGCCGGTCTCCTCGCGCCAGCCGCGCTTGAACAGGGCCTCGCCCGAGGTGTCCAGATAGATGATGAACTGGCGCGCGTCGAGGAAACCGACGATGCGCATGTCCGGCTCCTTGGTGTCGACCGACGGCCGCTTGTCGAACTGGTCGCGGAAGCGGTCGCAGATCGCATCCTTGATCTTGAGCGTGGTGAATTCGAGGCTTTTGAGCGGCGACTTGACGGCCGTGACGTCGACCCGGATCGTGTGGTCGTAGGTAAACCAGTCTTCCCACTGCTGCGCCAGCACCAGGTCGTAGATATCGTTCTCGTTCTGGTAGCCGGTGACGGCCATGCGCATGAGTACCCGCGAGGCGATGCGCGAGTGCAGGTTGATGCGGTAGGAATCGAGCAGGTCGCCGGAGCAGTGCACGCCGCCGGGGACCTGGTTGTGCACCTTCATGGTGGTGCTCAAGAGGGCGATTTCGCCCAGTTCTTCGGCCAGCGCCGCTTCCATGCCGCGCGGGCATGGGCAAAAATAGGATGCCATGGGTGTACCTTTTGTCCGTTGAAAAAATGCGCGCCGCGCCGCCTGCGCGGTGTGGCGCTTGATGCCTGCTGCTTGTTGCTTGTTGCTTGTTGCTTGTTGCTTGTTGCCTGCCGCTTGTTGCGTGCTGCTTTACTTTTGCATCGCGCGCTCGAGGAAGTCCAGGCGGTCCTGGCCCCAGAAGCTCTCGCCGTCGAACACATACCACGGCGAGCCGAACACGTTGGCGGCGGTGGCGTCCTCGGTGTTGCGGTCGTACTCGGCCTGCACGCTGGCCGTCTCCGACGATTTGATCAGCGCGCGGCCATCGAGGTCGCAGCCGCCCGCGATCTGCGCCAGCGTGTCCTCGTCGCCGATGTTCCGGTCCTCGGCCCACAGGCCGCGCATGATGGCGCCGGCCAGTTCGAGCGAAACGTCGACGCCGTGCGTCAGGCGCGCGGCGATCACCATGCGGTTGGCCAGGTCGGGCGAGACCGGGAAGAACTTCGGCTGCACGATCATCGGCACGCCGAGGAACTCCGACCAGCGCGCCAGTTCGACCAGGCGGTAGGCCTGGCGCTGCGGCGCGCGCTTGGCCAGCGGCAGCCCGCCGGACACGCCGAACACCTTGCCCAGGTCGACGGGGCGCACCTCGATCTGCACCGCGTGCCGGCGCGCCATGGCAACGAAGCGCTCATGGCCGAGATAGGTCCACGGCGAATGGATGGCGAAAAAATACTGGCAGACTTTGCTCATGACGCTCCAATCAGAACGGTTTGACGACAACCAGGATCACAATGGCCAGCAGCATGAACACCGGCACCTCGTTAAACACGCGGAACCACTTGTGGCTGCGCGTGTTGACGCCTTTCTCGAACTTCTTCAGGATCGAACCGCAGGCGTGGTGGTAACCGACCACCAGCGCCACCAGCAGCAGCTTGGCGTGCATCCAGCCCGGCATTTTGGCGCCGTACTGCATGTAGACCAAAATCGCGCCGAACACCACCGCGAACACCGACAGCCACATCGAAAAGCGGTACAGCTTGCGCGCCATGAGCGTCAGGCGCTCGGTGGCGGCGGTGCTCGTCTCCATCGCCAGGTTGACGAAGATGCGCGGCAGGTAGAACACGCCGGCCATCCAGCAGATGACGAAGAAAATGTGCAGCGCTTTAATCCAGAGCATGTTTATAAATCCTTGAGCTTTTCAACGAGTTGAGATTCAAAAAAATCAAACGACGACAAGCCCCGCAACCCGGAAAAATCACTTGTACGTAGCGCGACGAGAGGTCGCTGTCGATGCGGATTGAATTTTCCTAGTGCGCGGCCGTGCCGACCGGATGCCGTAATCAAGATTTCGAAGAGTTGATTCTTGGGATCTGGCAAGCTTTCCCATTGCCTCTTGAGTGGAATATTCAGCGGCATTTTCCCGTGGGCATTATACGCTGCCGATCTTATTGCGGCCTCATCGGAAAAAAGCCAAGCTTCAGTCATACGAACCGGTATCACAGGAACACACAAAATCCCCACGTCTGCACTGGCCAGTTCGATCTCGTGCAGTCTTGCTTCAATGGAATCACCCTCAGCATCTCTGTGCACAAATAGGACGTCACAAGGGAAAGATGCCAAGGAGGCGGGAATCCTTTGTTTCAGACTACGGTCGCTCGTCTCCAATCGCTCAGCTACCAGGCCCTGCACGCGCAGATCGGGAAAATGCTCTCGGATCAGCCAGTCAATGATCGGCATCAGCACCGCATCGGAGCTTCCGTCAGAAAGCAAGGTGTAACGAAGCACGGTCATTTAGATGCAGTGAGCAACGATAACTGATGCTTATAAGCCTGACGCAGATTGCGTTTTTCAGCGATATCCTGTTCCGGTACGTCATCCTGGGACAAATAAGCCATGAGCGAGCCCAAGCCCACAGGCTTGCCGGTCGACGTCGCCTCAGCGGAGGCATCCCTCCAAGTATGTTGGATAGGACTAAAAGTCGATAATGAGGCACCGTCAAATTTATACGCCTGTGAAACGATCAGGTTATCCAACTGTAGCTGCTCTATCACCAACGGAGAGTGTGTATTAATGATAATTTGACGAAGTGGATTGTCAGGCCCAACCGGATATCGCGGATCGACCGCCATCTGACTCAAAAGCTCAACGATGGCGGGAATCCGCGCGGGATGAATTCCATTCTCTGGCTCCTCAAGACAGATGACGCCGCCCGCCTCCGGATCAGCACCGATAATTGCCAACGCCAGAAAGCGTAAAGTACCGTCGGACAAAGATCTGGCTTCATGGCGGATGCCGCTGGTCGTCTCAAGATACAACGTTTTTAGTTGCCGTTTCTCGTCCACATCAACGAAAACATCTGACACTTCAGGCAACAAGGTGGCAAGCTGGTTGGCGACTTCCTCGTTTTTTTTTAATCTATCAAGTGCTGCAGGCAGATGCTCGCCCGTCGGCGACACGCTGCTGACCGACAAAAAATCATCGGGTTTGCGAAGCGAACTAGACTCTAGTTGCAAATTTATCCACGATTGCATTTCGCGCCGCGCCGCCAATGCCGTAGGCCTATCGATGGTATTAATATTGCTCAGAATGGTGCGTCCAGCCTTGGAGATGGGAATACTAATTGGCGGTCCCCCGGTCTGGTCCTGACGAATTTTGGCGACGCCCACTTCGCTTTCATCCATGTAAATAAAATCTATTTTGCTTCCACCAAGATAAATCGAGGTAAAGAAGTCCTTCGACATTTCAAAGCCGAGCTCGCGTGTGGCCAGACCTTTTTGGATAAAGGTTAGTGATTCCGCTGCCAACTCAATGCCTTCGGAAGTCGAGGCCGTGGCGGGAATGTATTTCAGCGACAGCTTATATCGCAGATAAGTTACTTTCGGCTTGGCAGACCGCCCAAAATCATCGACAACAGTATCAGGGACGAGAAAATCCGCTTCGAACTCCATGAGTTGGGCATGGTGGTTAGACGTCTTTGTGAACAGCGAAGAAATATTGGTTCTCTGTCTGGCCGTGTTATTTCTGATATTGGTCGCTGCTTCGATGATAGGAAGGTCGGCCAAGTACTTCAAGAAGACAATGGCATCGAACAAGTTCGATTTTCCGACACCGTTTACGCCTGCGATGCAAGTAAACGGACCGAAGCGGACCTCAATGTCCTCCAAACTTTTAAATCCCTTCACCCGCAGTCGCGTCAACATACCGTCACTCCTTACACACGGATCTGGCCGGATCCAAAAACCACATATTTAAGTGATGTTAAACCTTCGAGCCCCACCGGGCCGCGCGCGTGCAGCTTGTCGTTGGAGATGCCGATCTCGGCGCCCAGCCCGTATTCGAAGCCGTCGGCGAAGCGCGTCGAGGCGTTGATCATCACCGACGCCGAGTCGACCTCGCGCAGGAAGCGCATAGCGGCGCCATGGTCCTCGGTGACGATCGCCTCCGTGTGCTTGGACGAGTAGTGGTTGATGTGCTCCATGGCCTCGTCGACGCCGTCGACGATTTTCACCGACAGGATCGCGGCCAGGTACTCGGTCGACCAGTCCTCTTCGGTGGCCGGCGCCAGGTGCGGATAACCGGCCGCCGACAGGGTCGCCAGCGCCTCCGGATCGGCGCGCAGCTCGACCTCCTTGGTCGCGTACAGCGCGGCCAGCGCCGGCAGCACCGCCGGCGCGACCGCGCGCGCCACCAGCAGCGTTTCCATCGTGTTGCAGGTGCCGTAGCGGTGGCACTTGGCGTTGAAGCCGATGTCCACGGCCTTCTTCAGGTCGGCCCTGGCGTCGATGTAGACGTGGCAGATGCCGTCGAGGTGTTTGATCATCGGCACGGTCGCCTCGGCCATCAGGCGCGCGATCAAGCCCTTGCCGCCGCGCGGCACGATCACGTCCACGTACTGCGGCATGGTGATGAGCGCGCCGACGGCGGCGCGGTCGGTGGTGTCGACCACCTGCACGCCGTCCTCCGGCAGGCCGGCGCCCTGCAAGCCTTCCTTGACCAGCAGCGCCAGCGCGCGGTTGCAGTGGATCGCCTCCGAGCCGCCGCGCAGGATGGTGGCGTTGCCGCTCTTGATGCACAGGCCGGCCGCGTCGACGGTGACGTTGGGGCGCGACTCGTAGATGATGCCGATCACGCCGAGCGGCACGCGCATCTGGCCGACCTGGATGCCCGACGGGCGGAATTTAAGGCCGGAGATCTCGCCGATCGGATCGGGCAGCGCAACGATCTGGCGCAGGCCCTCGACCATCGTGGCGATGGCCTTGTCCGACAGCGCCAGGCGGTCCAGCATGGCCGGCGCCAGGCCGTTGGCGGCGGCGGCGTCCATGTCGAGCGCGTTGGCGGCGCGCAGCTGCGCGGCGTCGCGTTCGATGGCGTCGGCGATGAGCGTGAGCGCGCGGTTGCGCGTGGCGCTGTCGGCGCGGGCCATCGCGCGCGATGCCTTGCGCGCCTGCGTGCCCAGTTGTTCCATGTAGTGCTTGATGTCCATGTTCATTCCACGATGTGCGTTACGTTCTTGACCTTCAGCCGCGCGCCACTTTCAACGCCAACTGCAGCATGGCGTCCCAGGCGTCGCCGTTGTGGGCCTTGGCGCGCAGGCCCTTGATCATCTTGTCCACCTGCGCCGCGTCCTTCATGGCCGCCTCCAGCGTCGGCAGCGAGATGCGGCGCAGCGCCGGGTCCATCATGCGCTCTTTCGGCCCCCAGATGCGGTATTCCTTGAGCAGCGCGCCGAGCGGCCGGCCCTGCGCCATGCCGGCCTTCAGTTTGAGCAGCGTGCGGATCTCCTCCGACACCGCCCACAGCACCAGCGGCAGCGCCTCGCCCTCGCCTTTCAGGCCTTCGAGCATGCGCACCAGCCGCGCCGGGTCGCCCGACAGCATCGCCTCGCTCAATTTGAACACATCGTAGCGCGCCACGTTGAGCACCGCGTCGTGCACCTGCTCGTAGGCCAGCTTGCCCGGCTCGTGCAGCAGGGCGAGCTTCTGGATCTCCTGGTGCGCCGCCAGCAGGTTGCCCTCGACGCGGTCGGCGATGAAGTCGATGCTTTGCCGGTCCGCGCTCTGCCCCTGCGCCGCCAGGCGCTGGCCTATCCAGTTGGGCAACTGCGCCCGCTCGATCTGCGCGATGTCGATGTACACCGCCGCCTGCTGCAGGCTGGCCACCCAGGCCGCCTTCTGCGTCTGCCAATCGAGCTTGGGCAGCGTGATCAGGGTCAGGTTGTCCGGACTGAGATCCTTGACGTAGTGCTGCAGGGCCGCGCCGCCGTCCTTGCCCGGCTTGCCGGTCGGGATGCGCAGCTCGATCAGCTTCTTGTCGCCGAACAGCGACAGCGCCTGGTTGGCCGCCAGCAGCTCGCCCCATTTGAAGCTGCGCTCCACGGTCAGCACGTCGCGCTCGGAATACCCCTGCGCGCGCGCGGCGCGGCGGATCTTGTCGGCCGCCTCCAGCGCCAGCAGGTGCTCGTCGCTGGTGATGACGTACAGCTGGGACAGCGGCTTGCCCAAATGCCCGTCCAGCGCCTCTAACCGCAATTGCATCGGGCGCCCTTACTGGACCGGCGCCGGCACGGGCGTCGACGCGGGCGCGGCAACGGGCGCAGTCGCGGGCATAGTCGCGGGAGTCGACGGCGGCACCGACATGCGCGTCATTTTGATGGCCGCGATACGGCGCATCATCTGCTGCACCAGGTCCGTTTGCATATCCTTGTACAGCAGCGCCTCTTCCTGCTCCTTGGCCAGCAGCTGGGTATCGTTGAAGTCGATCGGGCGGCTCAAGCTGATCGGCGTCGGCCCGAGCAGCTCCTTGCCCTGCTTGTCGATCACGCGGAACACGATGCTGTACTGGAGCAGGTACTGGCGCACGCGGCCGTTGTTGTCCAGCGACAGGATGGTCTTGGTCTTGGTCTTCTCCGGATTGGAGATCACCTCGATGATGCCGTCGGCCTCTTTCGCCGTCTTGACCACGGCGGTGCTGCCGTTGGCGTTGATGTTGCGCTTGAGGTCCACCGCCAGCGGCGACGATTCGGGCAAGCCCACGTACATCGTCGGGAACGGCAGCGTGTAGTGGCCGCCGTCGCCGCGCAGGTGGAAGCCGCAGCCCGACACCGTCAGCGACAGCGCCAGCACGAGGGAGCACAGGCGCGCGTGGGAGCGCGCGCGCTGGAACAACCGGGACCCGCTTGCCATGTTAGTCATCAGAGATCCGTCCGTTAATCCGTTAAACAACGATGTTGATCAATTTGCCCGGCACGACGATGATCTTCTTCGGCGTGCCCTCGATGAATTTCTGTACGCCTTCGCTGGCCAGCGCCGCCGCCTCGATGGCGGCCTTGTCGGCGCCCTTGGCGACGACCACGCTGCCGCGCAGTTTGCCGTTCACCTGGATCATCATCTCGATCTCGGCCTGCTCGAGCGCGGCCGGGTCGACCTGCGGCCACTGCGCGTTGAGGATGTCGCCGTGCGCCCTGGCGTAGCCCAGCTCCTGCCACAGCACGTGGGTAATGTGCGGGGCGACCGGGTTGAGCAGGCGCAGGAAGATCGAAAAGCCCTCGGCCACCAGCGCGTTCGATTCGGCGCTATCGTCCAACTTGGCCGATTCGATCGTGTTGAGCATCTTCATGCAGGCCGAAACGACGGTGTTGTACTGGATGCGCTTGAGGTCATAGTCGGCCTGCTGCAGGATCTTGTGCAGTTCGCGGCGCAGGGTTTTCTGCGGCTCGGTGGCGGCCGGCGCGGCGGGGCCGTTCAACGCCGATTCGATGCGCGACGCCTGGGCGTGGCCGAACGCCCACACGCGGCGCAGGAAGCGGTTGGCGCCTTCGACGCCGCTGCCCGACCATTCGAGCGTCTGCTCCGGCGGCGAGGCGAACATCGTAAACAGGCGCGCGGTGTCGGCGCCGTACTGCTCGATCTGCGCGGCCGGGTCGATGCCGTTGTTCTTCGACTTCGACATCTTCTCGGTGCCGCCGATCGCCACCGGCTGGCCGTCGTCCTTCGACACGGCGCCTTGCGGGCGGCCCTTGTCGTCGAGCGTCACTTCGACGTCGGCCGGGTTGAACCAGGTCTTCTTGCCGGCCGCGTCCTCGCGGAAGTAGGTTTCGTTGAGCACCATGCCCTGCGTGAGCAGGTTGGTGAACGGCTCGTCGAACTTGACGATGCCGAAGTCGCGCATCACCTTGGTCCAGAAGCGCGCGTACAACAGGTGCAGCACGGCGTGCTCGATGCCGCCGATGTACTGGTCCATCGGCATCCAGTAATCGTTGCGCTCATCGACCATGGACGCGTTGGCGCCCGGCGACGTATAGCGCATGTAGTACCACGACGAATCGACGAAGGTGTCCATGGTGTCGGTCTCGCGGCGCGCCGGCTTGCCGCACTGCGGGCAGTCGCACTTGAGGAAGGCTTCGTATTTGTTGAGCGGGTTGCCGCTGCCGTCCGGCACGCAGTCCTCCGGCAGCACCACCGGCAGGTCTTTTTCCGGAACCGGCACCGAGCCGCAATCGGCGCAGTTGATCATCGGGATCGGCGTGCCCCAGTAGCGCTGGCGCGAGATGCCCCAGTCGCGCAGGCGGAAGGTGATCTTCTTCTCGCCCAGGCCCTTGGCGGCCATGTCGGCGGCCACCGCGTCCACGGCTTCGGCGTAGGCCAGGCCGTCGTACTTGCCCGAGTTGGCGACGATGGAGACGGCCTTGTCGCCATACCACTCCTGCCAGGCGTCGGTCGAGAACTGCTGGCCCTCGGCGCGGATCACCTGCTTGATCGGCAGGTCGTATTTTTTGGCGAAGGCGAAATCGCGCTCGTCGTGCGCCGGCACGCCCATGACGGCGCCGTCGCCGTAGGTGATCAAAACGTAGTTGCCGACCCAGACCTCGACCTGCTCGCCGGTGAGCGGATGGGTGACGAACAGGCCGGTCGGCATGCCCTTCTTCTCCATCGTCGCCATGTCGGCCTCGATCACCGAGCCCAGTTTGCACTCGGCGTTGAAGGCGGCCAGCTCCGGGTTGGTGCGCGCGGCGTGGATCGCCAGCGGATGCTCGGCCGCCACGGCGCAGAAGGTCACGCCCATGATGGTGTCCGGGCGGGTGGTGAAGACGTACATCCTGCCGTCGCCGATCAAGGCGCCGTCGGCGTCCTTGATCTGGTGCGGGAAGGCGAAGCGCACCCCGGTCGACTTGCCGATCCAGTTGGCCTGCATGGTGCGCACGCGCTCCGGCCAGCCCGGCAGCTTGCTGTCGACGTGGTCGAGCAGCTCGTCGGCGTAGTCGGTGATGCGGGCGTAGTACATCGGGATTTCACGCTTTTCGATCAGCGCGCCCGAACGCCAGCCGCGGCCGTCGATGACCTGCTCGTTGGCCAGCACGGTCTGGTCGATCGGGTCCCAGTTCACGGTGCCGGTCTTTTTGTAGATGATGCCTTTTTCAAGCATCTTGAGGAACATCCACTGGTTCCACTTGTAGTATTCCGGTTTGCAGGCGGTCATCTCGCGCGACCAGTCGATCGCCAGGCCCATCGACTCCATCTGCTCGCGCATGTGGGCGATGTTCGAATAGGTCCACTGCGCCGGCGGCACGTTGTTGGCCATGGCCGCGTTCTCGGCCGGCATGCCGAACGCGTCCCAGCCCATCGGCATCAACACGTTGTAGCCGTTCATGCGCAGGTAGCGGTACATCACATCGTTGATCGTATAGTTGCGCACGTGGCCCATGTGCAGCTTGCCCGACGGGTAAGGCAGCATCGAGCAGGCGTAGTACTTCCCCTTCGGGAAACGCGGGTCGTGCTCGACGGCCTTATAGGCGTCGATGGCCTTCCAGTGGGATTGCGCGGCTTTTTCTACGTCGGCGGGACTATATTTATCTTGCATGATGTGTGCGGCCAAAAAGATATATGAACCGGACATTATACTGGCTCAACCGCCTCCAGCGCACGAGAGTGGCCCCATGGCGCCCCGCCGGCGGTAAGATAAGCGCATGCTTTACCGCGAATATCCTCCCCACCCGGCCCTGGGCGCCCACGTCGACTGCATGTGGACGGCGCGCGTGCTCGTCGCCACGCCCGGGCGCGCCCATACGCACCGGGTGCTGCCCGATAACTGCGTCGACATCCTGTGGCAGGACGGCGGCCGGCCCGCTTTTGCCGTCGGCATGATGAGCCGGGCCATCGTGGTGGCCAGCGCGCAGCCGGTGTCCACGGTGGCGGTGCGCTTCAAGCCGGGAATGGCCGGGGCGTTCCTGGCCGCGCCGCTGCACGCGCTGACCGATCACAGGGCCGGGATCGACCTGTTGTGGGGACGCGGCGACGCCGACCGGCTGGCCGACGCCCTGTGGACCCGCGCGCTGACCGACCGCCAGCGCATTGCATTAATTGAAACACAGCTGATGCGCCGGCTGCGGGAGCACGCTCCCGCAGCCGCTGGCGAAGCGCTGGTGCGGCGCGCACTGGCGGCCATTGACGCCAGCGGCGGCGCCGCGCGGATCGACGAGCTGGCCGGGCGATTGGGCGTCTCGCGCCAGCATCTGGCGGCGTGCTTCCGCGCGCAGGTTGGCTTGTCGCCCAAGCTGTATGCGCGCATCCGCCGCTTTCGCCGGGCCACGGCGGCGCTCAAGGCGGCGCCCGCGCCGGACTGGGCGCGACTGGCGCTCGACTGCGGCTATTTCGACCAATCCCACCTGATCCACGATTTCCAGGAGTTCGCCGGCAGCGCGCCGGAGCGTTTTTTAAGCGCGGTCTAGCCCGTCGACCTTCCATTTTTACAATCGCCGGCGCGGCCGTTGTGCCAAGATGGCGTTTTCGACATCGTCAGGGAGACTATCATCATGATCAAGGGACTGCGCACGCTGGTGTACCCGGTGGCCGATCTGGCCGCCGCCAAGCAGTGGTATGCCAAGGTGTTCGAGACGGCGCCGTATTTCGACCAGCCGTTTTATGTGGGTTTCAGCGTCGGCGGCTTTGAATTGGGATTGATTCCGGATGGCCGGGCGGCCACGGCCGGCGGCATGGCGTACTGGGGCGTCGACGACATCGAGGCGGAAGCCGACCGCATCGTGGCGCTGGGCGCGACCGTCCACGGCGCCGTCCAGGATGTCGGCGAAAGCATCAAAACGGTCGAATTGGCGGACCCGTTCGGCAATTTACTGTGCCTGATTTACAACCCGCATTTCGACGTGAAAGAGGTACGCTAACGCCCAGGGTTGGCGGTTTGTGGCACACTACGCCCCTTCGAAAAGAAAGAGGTAGTCCATGTCCCGCCGTAACGCCAATCTGATCAAGTCGCCCGAACAAATCGTCATGGCGCGCGTCGCCGCCCAGCTGGCGGCCGACGTGCTGACGATGATCGGCCCGCACATCAAAGCCGGCGTGACCACCGCCCACCTCGACCAGCTGTGCAACGACTACATCGTCAACGTGCAGCAGGTGATCCCGGCCAACGTCGGCTACGGCGGCTTTCCGGCCACCGTGTGCAGCTCGATCAACCACGTGGTTTGCCACGGCATCCCCTCGCCCGACGAGGTGCTCAAGGACGGCGACATCATCAACATCGACGTGGCCGTGATCAAGGACGGCTGGCATGGCGACACCAGCCGCATGTACTACGTCGGCGAGCCGTCGAAGGCGGCGCGCAAGCTGGTCGAGACCACCTATGCGGCCATGTGGGCCGGCATCCGCGCCGTCAAGCCGCGCGCCACCCTGGGCGACGTCGGCTTCGCGATCCAGACCGTGGCCGAGAAGGCCGGCTTTAGCGTGGTGCTCGATTACTGCGGCCACGGCATCGGCCAGGTGTACCACGAGGAGCCGCAGGTGACCCATTACGGGCGTCCGGGCCAGGGCGTGGTGCTCAAGCCGGGCATGCTGTTTACCATCGAGCCGATGATCAACGCCGGCCGCGCCGCCACCAGGGAGTTGGACGACGGCTGGACCGTCGAGACGCGCGACAAGTCGCTGTCGGCGCAGTGGGAGCACATGGTGCTGGTGACCGAGACCGGTTTCGAGGTGCTCACGCTGGCGCCCGGCGAGACCGGGGCCAAGGCGCAGATCCCGATCGTCGGCTGAGCCGGGGCGGGGTTCGCCGGCCGCTACCCCGCACGGCCGGGCGGGGACGTACCCCACGGGGTACGTCCCCTGAGTGGCGGCGCTGGCGCCGCGCCAAAAGCGCGCGGGGTGGACCCTACTTCAACGTCAGCTTCAACGCCGGCTTCTCGCCGTAATCCTCGTACCGCTCGTTGATGCCGGCCACGCAGTACGCCACCTCCTCCAGCACGTCCGGCGCGGCCGCCTTCATCGCGGCGGCATCGTTGATGACGATGTCGAGCACCTCGTTCGGCTTGAGGCGGAATTTGCTCATGCCGTCGTCGTCGCGCAGATAACTGAGGCAGTCCACCCACGCGTCCATCGTCGCGCCGTACGTGTCGGGAAAGCCCATCGCCGCCTTGCAGGCGGCGTGGAAGCTGCCCATGTCGGTGATCGCCGCGCCGTTCAATTCTGCCGTTGCCATTATTTCCGCTCTACTTTCTTCGGGTCGGTGACGAACCCCAGTTTCGTTAATCCATTGGCCTGCGCCGCCGCCATCACCTGCGCCACCACCTCGTAGCGGGTGTCCTTGTCGGCGCGCAGCTGCAGTTCCGGCTGCGGCTCCCGCTTGGCCGCCTCCACCAGGCGCGCCTCGAGCGCGTCGCGCGCGACCGGCTCGTTGTTCCAGAACACCGTGCCCTTGGCGTCGATCGCCAGCGTGACGGTGGCCGCCCCGGGCTGCTGCTGGCCGGCCGGCGCCTGCGCCTTGGGCAGCTCCACCTTGACCGCGCTGGTAAACATCGGCGCACTCAGGATGAAGATCACCAGCAGCACCAGCATGACGTCGACCATCGGCGTGACGTTGATGTCGGCCATCGGTCCCGGCTGGCGGTGGTGGTTGAATGCGCCAAAGCTCATGGCTGCTCCAGTGTGTGGTTGAAAGCGCGTGCTTGCTTACTTCCCGGCGCGCGCGCCGGTCGTCAGGTAGGCGTGCAGGTCGTGGGCGAAGGCGTCGAGCTCCGACAGGGTCAGGCGGTTGACGCGGTTGAAGGCGTTAAACGCCAGCACCGCCGGTATCGCCACCGTCAGGCCGATGGCCGTCATGACCAGCGCCTCGCCGACCGGGCCGGCCACTTTGTCGATCTGCACCGTGCCATTGGCCGAGACGTTGGCCAGCGCGTGGTAAATGCCCCAGACCGTGCCCAGCAGGCCGACGAAGGGCGCGGTCGCGCCGATCGACGCGAGCACCGTCAGGCCGCCCTCGAGCCGGTTGGTCGAGCGCTGTATCGCCACGCGCAACACGCGCGTGACCTGCGCCGCGTGGTCCATCTCGCCACCGAGCGAGGCCCGCCCGGCGGCCTCGATCCGCGCGGCGGCCTGCTGCGCCAGCGGCAGGTAGATTTTTTCCGGGTCGGCCAGCTGCAGCGCGGCCACGCCGTCGCCCATGGTCGGCGCCTCCCAGAACGCCTGCACGGCCGGCGCGCCGCGGCGCACGCGCCACGCCGCGAAGGCCTTCGACAGGATGAAGAACCAGCTCACCAGCGACATCGCCAGCAGCACGAAGGCCACCGCGTGGCTGATGCCGTCGCCCTGCTCCCAGTAATGGGCCAGCGTGAACTGGTTGGCCACGGCCGGCGCCATCAGTTCAGCGACAGCACGTCGTACATGTCGAACAGGCCGGTCGGCTTGTCGGCCAGGAAGCGGCAGGCGCGCAGCGCGCCGTGCGCGTAGGTGGCGCGGCTGCTGGACTTGTGGCTGATCTCGATGCGCTCGCCGATGCCGGCGAACAGCACCGTGTGGTCGCCGACGATGTCGCCGCCGCGGATGGTGGCAAAGCCGATCGACGACGGATCGCGCTCGCCGGTGACGCCTTCGCGCGCGTAGACGGCGCATTCGGCCAGGTCGCGCCCGAGCGCGCCGGCGATCACTTCGCCCATCTTGAGCGCGGTGCCGGACGGGGCGTCGACCTTGTGGCGGTGGTGCGCCTCGATCACTTCGATGTCGTAGCCGGTGGCCAGCGCCCTGGCGGCCTGCTCGAGCAGCTTCATCGTCACGTTGACGCCGACGCTGAAGTTGGGCGAGTAGACGATGGCCGTCCTCTTGGCCGCCTCGGCGATGGCGGCCTTGCCGGCCTCGTCGAAGCCGGTGGTGCCGATGACGAGCTTGATGCCGTGCGCGGCGCAATAGGCCAGGTGCTCGAGCGTGCCTTCGGGCCGGGTGAAGTCGATCAGGTACTGGGCGCCGGCCAGGCCGGCGGACAGGTCCGACCGCACCGTCACGCCGCCGGGCTTGCCGAGGAAGGCGGTGGCGTCGGCGCCGACGCCGGCCGAGCCGGCGCGGCCCAGGGCGCCGGACAGGCGCGCGTCCGGCGCGGCCTCGACCGCTTCGATCAGGATGCGGCCCATGCGGCCGCTGGCGCCGGCGATGGCGATGTTCATTGCGCTCATGCGTGCGTCCTTATTTGTTCTGGTTGCCCACCGTCACGCCCACCGGCTGGGGCGCGGCGTTGTCGCTGCCGGTGGTCGTCGGCGGCGGCGTGCTCGACGCCGGCTTGGTGTCGGGGGCGTCGGGGTTTTTCTTGACCTTCGGCGCCGGGCCGGCGATGCGGGCGATGTATTCCTTCTCGGTGGGCAGGTTGCCGCCCTCCCAGCGCGCCACCTTGCCGTCGTCGTCGAAGAAGACGATCACGCGGCTGGTGGTGATTTCGCCGTTGCCCTTGGCCATGCGGAACGCGTAGTCCCAGCGGTTGGCGTGGAACGGGTCGGCGAGCAGCGCGGTGCCGAAGATGAAGCGCACCTGGTCGCGCGTCATGCCGACTTTCAATTGCGCCAACATTTCTTCGGAGACAAAGTTACCCTGCTGGATGTCCGGACGGTAGGGCGAGAAGAACCACATGAACTTTTGCAGCGGCGTGATGGTGGTCGTCTGCGCGCCCTTGCTCGCGTCCAGGGTCGGGGCCGCGTCCTTGACCTCGCTCGACTTCTCGCCCAGCGTGGTTTTGTTGAAGGCACAACCGCCGACGGCCAGCGCGACGCAGGCGGCGCCGGCGAGCAGCGGCGCGCGGCGGATCAAACGGTGCAAAGGCTGCAACAGTGGCTGCGGTAAAGACTGCGATGAAGCCGGGGTGACGCGCATAAGTGTCCTCAATCTGGTCGAGCGGGAATGCCGAAAAACGCTATATCATAAAGCAGATGGTGCGGCCCGGGGCCGCGCCGGCGCCGCGAAGTGAGGCATTATCCTGTAAAACCGGGGATATGTCCTTGTTTTGCAAGGCGCAAGTGTAAAAGTTTGCAAACGCCGGCGCCCGCCCGTGTGGCATGGCGCGGCAAAAGGTGCGGCGCGGCGCGGAGTGCGTTAAACTGTCGGCTAGCTATCGCCAACCAGAATAAGAGTGTCCACCATGGGTAACAATCCAACCGATCTGAAGGCCAGCGGCCTCAAAGCCACGCTGCCCCGCCTAAAAATCCTGGACATCTTCCAGAACAGCGAGGTGCGCCATCTGACGGCCGAGGACGTCTACAAGATTCTGCTGGCCGACAACATGGACGTGGGCCTGGCCACGGTGTACCGCGTGCTGACCCAGTTCGAGCAGGCCGGCCTGCTCAACCGCAACCATTTCGAGACGGGCAAGGCGATTTTCGAGCTCAACGAGGGATCGCACCACGACCACCTGGTGTGCCTCGACTGCGGCCGGGTCGAGGAATTCTTCGACGAAGCGATCGAAACGCGCCAGCAGGTGGTCGCCAAGGAGCGCGGCTTCAAGATCGCCGAGCACGCGCTGGCCATCTACGGCAACTGCACCAAGACGGCCTGCCCGCACCGGCCGTAGGCGCGCCGGGCCCCGGGGGCGCGCACTTTCAACCCGGTAAGGCGGGGACGTACCCACGGGGTACGTCCCCAGAGTGCGCGCTTTAGCGGCCGTGGGCGCGCCGCGTTCCGGCGGCGCGCGCATCCAACCCGGAAGGCGGGGACGTACCCCGCGGGGTACGTCCCCAGAGCGCGCGCTTTGCGGGTGGGCGCTAATTGTGGCTCAGCGCGTTCGACAACAGCTTGGCCGTGATATCGACGATCGGGATCACCCGCTCGTAGGCCATGCGGGTCGGCCCGATCACCCCCAGCGTGCCGACGATCTTGCCGTTGGCCATGTACGGCGCCGTCACCACGCTCATCTCGTCCATCGGCACCAGGCTCGACTCGCCGCCGATATAGATCTGCACACCGCTGGCCTTGCTCGAGACGTCGAGCAGCTGCATCAATCCCGTCTTTTGCTCGAACATGTCGAACATCTGCCGCAGCGACGTCATGTTCGACGACAAATCGCTCACCGACAGCAGGTTGCGCTCGCCGGCGATGACCATGTCGTCCGAGCTGTCGGCCATCGCCTCGCTGCCGGCCTCGACCGCCGCCTGCATCAGCCGGCCCATGTCGTCGCGCAGCTGGCGCACCTCGTTTTGCAGGCGCGTGTGGACCTCGTCGAAGGCCAGGCCGCCATAGTTCTGGTTGATGTAGTTGGCCGACTGGATCAGCTGGGTCGGGCTGTAGTCGACATCGGTGAGCAGCAGGCGGTTTTGCACGTCGCCGGTGGGGCCGACGATCACCAGCAGGATGCGCTTTTCGCCCAGGCGCAAAAATTCGATCTGCTGGAACACCGACTCGCGCCGCGGGCTGAGCACCACGCCGGCGAACTGCGACAGCGACGACAGCATCTGCGCCGCGTTGGCGATCATTTTTTGCGGCTGCGGCGCCTGCAGCCGCATGCGGCCCTCGACCGACTGCTCGTCGAGGTGCTGCACGGTCAGCAGGGTGTCGACGAAGATGCGGTAGCCGCGCGGCGTGGGCACCCGCCCGGCCGAGGTGTGCGGGCTGGCCACGTAGCCGAGCTCCTCGAGGTCGGCCATGATGTTGCGGATCGTCGCCGGCGACAGGTCCAGGCCGGAGATCTTCGAGAGCGCGCGCGAGCCGACCGGCTGGCCGTCCGCGATATAGCGCTCCACCAGGGCTTTGAGCAGGGTTTGGGCGCGTGTGTCGAGTTGCATGCTGTGTATCTTATTTGCCGAGGGTTGCCATGTGTGCCTATTATGCACGCTCCGCGCCCGCCGGGGGTCGCCGCGTGGCGCCGATGCCGCGCCGCCGCCCTCCCGGCGCCCTAGGACACGCGCTGGCGCTTGATCCACGCCAACAGCTGGTGGAAATCGGCGCAGATGGCGTCCGGCGCGATGCCGGCCTCGACGTGGCCCGCGCCGCCGCCGCGGTTCATCCACACGGCGCGCAGCCCGGCCGCCTGGGCGCCCTGGACGTCGAGCCGCAGGTCGTCGCCGACGTAGACCGCCTCGGCCGGCGCCACCCCCATCGCCGCGCAGGCGGCCAGGAAGATGGCCGGGTCGGGCTTGGCGCGGCCGAAGCGGGCCGACGACAGCGCCACCTCGAAATGGTGGTGCAGGCCGATCACCTCCAGGTCGGCGTTGCCGTTGGTGATCACGCCCAGACGCAGCATGCCGCGCAACTCGGCGAGCACCGGCAGCACGTCGTCAAACAGCGTGACGGCGTTGCGCAGCACGTTGAAATGGGCCATGGCGCCGTCGATGTGGGCGGCGTCCTCGCCGGTCTCGGCAAAGACGGCCTCGAGCGCCGCGCGGCGCAGCCGGTACAGGTCGGCGACGAGCTCGGGGCGCTCCTCGAGCAGGGTCATGCGCAGCGCCCGCAGCGCCTCGACCGAGTATTTGGCGGCCACGGCCGGGGCGCGCTCGGCCAGCCACGCGTGCCAGCCGGTCTCGGCGGCCGCGATCACGGGGCCGATCGGCCACATCGTGTCGTCCAGGTCGAACAGCAGGGCTTGCGGGGGGCGTGGCGTCATGGCGGCGATCGATGGGTGGCGAAACGCCCATTGTCGCACCGATCGCCCCCATCGCGCCGGGCCGGGCGCGCGCCGGCGGCGCTTCCCTAACACGCTGTTACATCCATTGGGGGGACTGGTGTTACCAAATGCACTAAAATACGGGGCAAATCCGTGTAAGATGCTGCACCCGTGCGTGCTGCCGGCCCTATTCGTTTTGGAGAAGATTCTATGAAAAGTGTGTTTCTGCGTGCGGGCCTGGCCCTGCTGTGTGCCGTCGTCCTCAAGGGCTGCGGCGGCGGCAACGACGGCAATTTGTTGCTGTCGGGGACGATCAGCGGACTGAGCAAGGCCGGCCTGGTGCTGGTCAACAAGCCCACCGGCGAGAAGTTGACGATCGCCTCGGGTGCCGGCTCGTTCCAGTTCACCCGCCTGCTGGCCGTGGACGAAGAGTTCGACGTCGAGGTCGACACGCAGCCGACCGGCGCCATTTGCACGCCGTCGGCCAACAAGAACAAGGCCAACGTCTACACCGCCTATTACGTCGTGATCACCTGCAAAACCAATCCGTGGACGCTCGGCGGCGTCGTCAAGGGCCTCGAAAGCGACGGCAACGACGCCACCAACGACGGCGTAACCCTGGCCAATGGTCCGGACACGGCCTCGGCGCAACCGCCGGCCACGCCCGGCGCCGACGTGCAGTTCTCGTTTGCCAATTTCGTCGGCGACGGCTCGCCGTACGGCGTGACCGTGCTGGTGCAGCCGTCCAACAAGACCTGCACGCTCAGCCCGGACGCCATCGGCACCATGCCGGCCGGCGACTACCGCAAGCTGGTCGTCACCTGCGTGAACAAATAACGGCGCCACCGCTTCGGCTCAATCTTTGGAGAATCAGATGAAATTATCGTACGTTAGCGCCGTCGTGGCGCTGGGCGCCGCCGCATTGCTGGGCGCATGCGGCGGCAAGGCGCAGTTCACCGTGCAAGGCACGATCAGCGGGCTGTCCACGCCGGGGCTGATCCTGACCAATGGCGGCGAAACGCTGCCCGTGCCGGCCGGCGCGACCACCTTCGCGTTCACGCGCCAGATCGACTACGGCACCGACTACGCGATCGCGATCCAGCAAATGCCCGAGCACATGAATTGCGCGATCGGCAACAATACGGGCTCGGCCGGCCACACGGTGAGCATCGCCGCCGTCATCCAGTGCCAGCGCAACGTGTACACGCTGGGCGGCCAGTTCACCGGCCTGACGCAGGGACCGGCGGTAGCGCCGGCGACGACGCCGACCAACCGCACGCTCACGCTGCTCAACGGCTCGGCCGGCGGCTCGGTGATCCTGACCAGCCCGGCCAACGGCAGCGGCGCCGGCGACTTCGTCTTCAGCACGGCGGTGGCCGACGGCCAGGCGTACGGCGTGACGATCGTGCCGGAAAGCGTTCCGGCCGGCCTCAATTGCACGATCAAAAATCAGACCGGCATCGTCACCACCGCCAACATCAGCAACCTGCTGGTGGAGTGCGCGCCGAAATAAAGGGAGGCGGGAGCGAGACATTCACATATCTGATGTTTGATATGTGAAAAATAAAGTGGCGTGATATGCCGCGACGCAGCATACTGTACTTGTCTCCTCCACTTCTTGCAAAGGAATTGGATTTAGCCCGCTTTCACCAGCGGGCTTTTTTTTTGCCCGCGCCAAACGCGTCGCCCGGCAAACCCAGAGGGTCAGTGCCGACATTCGGACATCCGGGAACTTTTTAAACTAATAAAAGTTCCGTGTTTTCTCGATTTGTCCGAATGTCGGCACTGACCCTCCCTTATTTGAGGAGGTTGGCGAGGGCGACGTATTGGGCCAGGCCGACCGTCTCCGGACGGTGCGTGGGGTCGATGCCGGCGGCGACGATCTGCTCTTCCGTAAACATGCCCGCCAGGCAGTTGCGGATCACCTTGCGCCGCTGCGAGAACGCTTTGAGCACCACCGCTTCCAACGCGGCGCCGTCGCACGCCAGTTGCTCGGCGACGGGGATCATGCGCACGATCGCCGATTCCACCTTCGGCGGCGGGTCGAACGCTTCCGGCGGGACGACAAACAGCAACGTCATGTCGTAGCGCCATTGCAGCATCACCGACAGCCGGCCGTAGGTCTTGCTGCCCGGCTCGGCCACCATGCGCTCGACCACTTCCTTTTGCAGCATGAAGTGCTGGTCCTTGACCCGCGGCGCGAACGTGGCCAGGTGGAACAGCAACGGGCTCGAGATGTTGTACGGCAGGTTGCCGACGATGCGCAACTTCTCGCCGGCCGGCACGGGAATGGTGCCGTAGTCGAACTTGAGCGCGTCGCCGGCGTGGATCGTCAGCTTGGCCGGGTTGTAGGTCTTTTCCAGGCGGGCCACCAGGTCGCGGTCGAGCTCGACGACGTGCATCATCTTGAGCGTGCGCATCAATTGCTCGGTCATCGCGCCCAGCCCCGGCCCGATCTCGACCATGGCGTCGTCCGGCTGCGGCGCGATCGCCTCGGTGATGCTCGACAGGACGTATTTGTCGTGCAGGAAGTTCTGGCCAAAGCGCTTGCGGGCTACGTGTTTCATGGTTGTTCTTTTAA
The DNA here is from genome assembly GCA_963513825.1 of uncultured Duganella sp. GTDB lineage: Bacteria > Pseudomonadota > Gammaproteobacteria > Burkholderiales > Burkholderiaceae_D > Rugamonas. Next base: position 48,903 of record CAUPRW010000014.1, on the reverse strand, counting down.
AAGTGGTGGTCGGGCGCGGGCGACGGCGTCGGCCATCGCCAGCGCGGTGGCGATGGCCTGCTCCATGCTGCCGCAGTCGGCCAGCCCGAGTCCGCGCGCGGCCAGGTCGAGCGCGGTGCCGTGGTCGACCGAGGTGCGGATCAAGGGCAGCCCGAGCGTGATGTTGACGCCCTGGCCGAAGGTGGCGTACTTGAGCACCGGCAGCCCCTGGTCGTGGTACATGGCCAGCACGCAGTCGGCGTCGCGCAGGTATTTGGGCTGGAACAGGGTGTCGGCCGGATACGGGCCGCGGGCGTCGATGCCGCGCGCGCGCGCCGCCGCGATGGCCGGGGCGATGACGTCGATCTCCTCGCGCCCCAGGTAGCCGCCCTCGCCGGCGTGCGGGTTCAGCCCGCACAGCACGATGCGCGGGGCGGCGATGCCGAATTTGGTTTTGAGGTCGCCGTCGATGATGTCGAGCACGCGCGCCAAGCCGTCTTGCGTGAGCGCGGCGGCGACGTCCCTGAGCGGCAAATGGGTGGTGGCCAGCGCCACCCGCAGCGGCGGCGGCAGCGCGCCGCCGGCCGGCGCCGGCGGTTGGCCGGCGAGCATCATGACCACCTGCGCGCTGCCGGTGCGCGCGGCGAAATACTCGGTGTGGCCCGAGAACGGCACGCCGGCGTCGTTGATGGTGCTCTTTTGCAGCGGCGCCGTGACCACCGCCTCGAACCAGCCGGCGCGCACGCCTTCGATGGCGGCGTCGAGCGTGGCCAGCACGGCGCGGCCGTTGTGCCTGTCGAGCGTGCCCGGCACGACGTGGGCGTCGAGCGGGACGTCGATCACGCTCACCCGCCCCGGCCCGAAGTGCGGCAGGCCGCCGTGGCGCACCGCCTGCAGCGACAGCGCCGACAATTGGATCGCGGGGTCGATGTCGGCGGCCAGCATGGCCAGGAAGGCGGCGTCGCCCAGCAGCACGCAGTCGACCTCGTGGCGGCGCGCCCAGGCGGCGCGGATCGAGATCTCCGGGCCGATGCCGGCCGGCTCGCCGACGGTGACGGCGATGACCGGCCGGCCGGGGCGGCGCCGCGCCGCGGTAACGGTCCCGCCGCCGGCGGCGGCGGCATCGGCGGGCGGCGCCGCTGCGCGCCCGGTGTGTGAAGTGGCGCCCATGCGTGCTCCCGTGGTGGCTGGCTTACTGTTTGGCGGCGGCCGCCGCGGCGGCGCCCTCTTCGGTGCGGAACTCGACGTAGGCGCGGTCGCGCACTTCGCGCTGCCAGCTCTCGGCCGCCTCCTCCATCTTGCGCTCGCGGATGGCCTGGCGCGCGTTGTTGCGCTCGCGCTCCTTGGAGACGTCGTCGCTCTTGCGCTCGAGCACCTCGATCAGGTGCACGCCGAAGCTGGTCTCGACCGGCTGCGACACTTCGCCGATCTTGAGGTTGTTCATCGCCGCCTCGAACTCGGGCATCGTGTCACCCGGGTACAGCCAGCCCAGGTCGCCGCCCTTGGCGGCCGAGCCGTCGTTCGACACCAGCCGCGCCAGGTCCTCGAACTTGGCGGCGTTGTTGTCGAGCCGCTCCTTCAGTTCGGCCAGCTTGCGCTTGGCGTCGGCCGCGCTCATGGTCGGCGTGACCTTGATCAGGATGTGGCGCGCGTGGGTCTGCTGCACCGACGCGGCCGCCTGGGCCTCGGCCACGCTGCGCCGGTCCACCGCCTTGAGGATGTGGAAGGCGCCGGTGCTCTTGATGATGGGCGTGACCTGGCCCGGCTTGAGCTTGGCGAGCGCCTCGGCGAACACCGGCGGCAGCCGCTCGGGCTGGCGCCAGCCGACCACGCCGCCCTGCAGCGCGTCGCTGGCGTCCGAATAGGTGGCGGCCATCTTGGCGAAGTCGGCGCCGGTGCGCAGCTGGCGCATCACTTCCTCGGCGCGCGCGCGGCGCTGGGCGATGACCTCGGCGGTGGCGTTGTCCGGGATGCGCACCATGATTTGCGAGATGTTGATCTCGGTCTGCTCGGCGGCGGCGGCCTTCTCGGCGGCGATGAAGCTGTCGACCTCGGCGTCGGAGATCTGGATCTTGGCGTCGACCTCGTGCTCGCGCAGGCGCTGCATGATGATCTCCTCGCGGATTTCCTCGCGGAACGACGCGAACGGCGTGCCTTCCTTCTCCGTCTGGTTGCGGAACTCCTGCACCGACAGCTTTTGCGCCTCGGCGATGCGGGCGATGGCGCGGTCGAGCTGGGTGTCGTCGACGCGCACGCCCATCTCCTTGGCCATCTGCAACTGCGCGCGCTCGACGATCATGCGCTCGAGCATCTGGCGTTGCAGGTCGGCGGCGGCCGGCATCTGCACGTTTTGCGCCTTCATGCGGGCGGTGACGGTCTTGATGCGGTTGGTCAGCTCGCGCTGGGTGATGACGTCGTCGTTGACCACCACCACGATCGAGTCGATCGCCACGTTGCTCGACGAGCCGGGCGGGATGAAGCCCTTGCCGTCGGCCTTGGCCTCGGCCTTGGCGGCGGGGGCGGCGGGGGCGGCGCTGGCGGCCGGCGCGGCGGCCACCGGCGCGGCCGGGGCCGGCGCCGGTTTCTTCGTAAACAGGCTGCAGCCGGCCAGCGCGGTGGTGCACAGCAGGACGGCGAGGAGCTTCATTTGATACATACTGGCATTACGCATGGTGGAACGCTCATGAGTCAGGTGTAAATAAAATCAAAAGGCGCGCGGCCGGCAAAAAAACGGCCGGCGGCGCGCGCCCGGTTGCCTTGCTTTAGCGGCCGTAACCGTCGTTGACCCGCTGGTAGCCGGGGATGCTGTTTTTCATCGCCTCGATCGGGCTGCCCACGCCCAGGTGCGACAGGCCGTTGAGCTCGAGCTGGAAGAAAATCGGCGTCGACGTCGTCGTCGCGCTCGCCACGAAGCGTTGCCCGCCGACCCGGAACACCCAGCAGTCGGCCTTGTACTCGAGCCCGATCAGGCTCTCGAGGATCTTGCTGTACTGCATCGAGTAGCTGATCCGGCCGACGCCGTACCAGCGCTGGAAGATCGGCCACTGGCTCGACACCTCGATGTTCTTGAAATTGTCGCGCAGGTAGCGGTAGCCGACGTTGAGCACTTTCTTCGGCGCCGGGCTCCACTGCGTCGTGTAGCTTTGCGACACCACCCGGCTCTCGCTCGGATTGTACTGCACCGCGCTGTCGAAGCCCCAGGTTTCGGAGATGCGCCCGCTGGCGGCGAGCAGGATGTCCGAGCGCGCCTGCACCACCGGCGTGGTCGAGGCCAGCTGCACGCGCTGGTCCTCGAAGTAGAAGCGCTGGCCGAACGCCAGGCGCAGTTGCTCGGCGCCGGCGGCGTCGAGAAAGCGCGACACCAGCGCGGCGGTGAGCTGGTTGGCGTCGCCGATGCGGTCCGAGCCGACGAAGCGGTTCTCGCTGAAGATCTGGCTGAAGTTGAAGGTGGCCACGTCGGTGTCGAAGGTCGGCAACTGGCTCTGGTCGCGGTACGGCGTCTTGACGTAGAACAGCCGCGGCTCGAGCGTTTGCGTCATGTCCTTGCCGCGGAAGGTGACGTCGCGCTCGAACACCAGGCCCGAGTCGAGCGAGACGGTCGGCACCGCGCGCGACAGGTTGCGCCCGTCCTGCGTGCCGAGGCTGTCGAGCTGGTAGCTGGCCAGGTTGAGCATGACCTTGGGCGTGATGAAGTAGCTGGGGCCGACGATCGGGTAGCTCAGCTGCGGAATGCCGAGCAGGCGGGTGCCGTTGATCAGCGTCGGGTGGCTAAAGCGGGTCAGTTCGCTGTCGAAGGCCCAGTCGAAGCCGCCGAGCACGTCGTACTGGCCGGCGTGGAAGTTGATCGCCGGCAAGCGGTCGTACGGGCGCGGCACGGCGCCGTTCGTGGCCGCCGCCGGGTCCTGCAGCACCTGGTAATTTTGCACGCGCGCGGTCAAGGTCCAGATGTCGCCGTGGTAGTCGGTGCGCAGCTCGCGCAACAGCTGGCGCTCGGTCGAGCTCGCGACGGTCTTGGAGAAGTCGTTCGGATAGTTGTCGTCCGACGCCGCGCGCACGTTCCACGAGAACGCCCAGTCCGGCGTGATGTCCTGCTTGTGGTTCGAGCGCACGCTCCAGCGGTCGGTCGAGCCGCCGGGCGTCTCCGGGATGAATTTCTTGTCGTGCGGCAGGTACTCGGCGTAGGTGTCGCCCTGGTACAGGCCGCCGTCGGTCTCGCCCATGTAGCGCCCGTGGGCGCCGAACTGGAAGCCGCGCCGCGCGATAATCTTGGGAAACACCGTCAGGTCGCGGTTGGGGGCGATGTTGAAGTAGTACGGCACCACCAGCTCGGGGCCGGTGCGCGAACCGAGGCCGGGCGTCGGCGAGAGCCAGCCGGAGCGGCGCGCGCCCGAGAGCGAAAACGACATCGCCGGCGTGCCCAGGATCGGCACGTCCTTGAAATAGACGATGGTGCGCCCGGCCGTGCCGACGTCGCGCCCGGAATCGAGGTTGAGCGTGTTCGAGCGCAGGTACCAGTCCGGATTGGTGCCCTCGCAGGTGCTGTAGGTGCCGTTGATGACCTGGGCCTCGTCCTCGTCGATGAAGTTGATGCGCGCCGCGGCGCCCTGGGCGTTGTTGGCCTGCATGCGGTAGGTCGGGTCGAGCATATAGCCCTGGCCGGTGTCCATGTTGAGCCTGAGCTCGCTGCCGGTGTAATAGTCGCCGTAGCGCCAGATCTTGACGTCGCCCTTGGCCTCGACCTCGTTGTCCACCTGGCGGAAGCAGGCGTAGTCGGACTTGACGCGGGTCTTGTCCTTGACCAGCTCGGCATTGCGCTCGAGCACCACCTCGCGCTCGGGGCGCCCGCTGATGTCCTCGGCCATGACGGTGGTGACCGCGTTCGGATCCTCCACGTGCGGCGCGCGCGGCCGCGGCGCGCCCTGGGCGTAGGCGTACGTGGGCAGGGCCGACACGGCGACGATGGCGGTCAGGGCGGTCGCCCAATGGTGCGAAGTGGGGGGGGCCAGTAGCCAGCGCATGCAGCTCATGAAAAGAAGGGAGGAAACACCATGACAGGCGATTTTTTGATTTGAATCCCTTATTATATGGGAATTGTCACCTTACGCCGGTTTCCACGGCTCGCTTAATGTCTTTATTACAGAATTTAACTTCGGATACATCCGGAGCAACGCCGGCCGCCGATCCCCGCCTGGCCCAGCTGACCGCCTGGCTGGCCACGCTCGACGTGGTCGATGTGGCAACGGCGCGCCCGGCCTCGGCCGACGCCAGCTTCCGCCGCTACTTCCGGGTCGACGTGCTCCCCGACCACCGCGGCGCGCTCGGCCCCACCCTGATCGTCATGGACGCGCCGCCCGAGCGCGAAAACGTGCTCGCCTACGTCAAGCTCGACGAAATGCTCGCGCACGCCGGCGTGACGGTGCCGCGCATCGTCGCCACCGACTACGAGCGCGGCTTCATGCTCATGTCCGACCTGGGCGTGACGACCTATCTGCAAGTGCTCGACCACGACAACGCCTCGACGCTGTACGCCGAGGCGCTCGAGGCGCTGGTCAAGTTCCAGCTCACCAGCGCGCCGGACGTGCTGCCCGAATACGACCGCGCCTTCCTGCTGCGCGAACTGAACCTGTTTCCCGAGTGGTACGTCGGCCGGCACCTGGGCGCGACCCTGACCGACAAGCAGAGCGCCGAGCTGCAGGGCGTGTTCGACGCCATCCTGGCCAACGTGACGGCCCAGCAGCAAGTCTATGTGCACCGCGACTTCCACTCGCGCAACCTGATGTGGATGGACGCCGGCAACCCGGGCGTGCTCGACTTCCAGGACGCGCTGTACGGCCCGGTCACCTACGACCTGGCCTCGCTGCTGCGCGACGCCTACGTGCAATGGGACGAGGAGCTGGTGCTCGACTGGGCGATCCGCTACTGGCAGCACGCCAAGTCGGCCGGCCTGCCGGTCAACCGCGACATCGACGCCTTCTATCAGGACTTCGAGTACATGGGCCTGCAGCGCCACCTGAAAATCCTCGGCATCTTCTGCCGCCTGTACCACCGCGACGGCAAGGACCAGTACCTGGGCGACCTGCCGACGGTACTGGACTACGTGCGCAAGACGGCCAACCGCTACAAGGACCTCAAGCCGCTGGTGCGCCTGCTCGACGCGCTCGAGGACAAGCAGCCGCAAGTGGGCTACACCTTCTGATGGCGGGCCGCCCATGAAAGCGATGATCTTCGCCGCCGGCCGCGGCGAGCGCATGCGCCCGCTGACCGACACCTGCCCCAAGCCGCTGCTCAAGGTGCGCGGGCGCCCGCTGATCGTCTGGCACATCGTCAACCTGGTGCGCGCCGGCATCACCGACATCGTCATCAACACCGCCCACCTGGGCGCGGCGATCGAGCGCGAACTGGGCGACGGCGCCAGGTACGGCGCGCGGCTGCACTACTCGCGCGAGGCCACCGCGCTCGAGACGGCCGGCGGCGTGGCCAGCGCCCGCCACCTGCTGGGCGAGGAACCGTTCGTGGCCGTCTCGGGCGACATCTATTGCCCGTACTTCGACTTCGAGCAGGTCAAGGACGTGCTCAAGGACGAGGACATGTGGGGCAAGCCCTACCCGGCCGACCAGCGCGACGTCTGCTGGCTGTACCTGGTGCCCAATCCGGCGTTCCACCCCGAAGGCGACTTCGGCCTGACGATGTACGCGCTGACCAACGACGCCGCCGATGGCGCGCAGAAGTGGACCTTCGGCAATATCGGCGTCTACCGGCCGGCCATGTTCGACGGCATCGCGCCCGGCCAGCACGCCAAACTGGGGCCGTTGATCCGCGCCTTCATCGACAAAAAACAGGTCGGCGGCGAGCTCTACGAGGGCGAATGGCACAACGTCGGCACCATCGAACAGCTCGACGCGCTCAACGCGCCGCCCGCGCCGATCACGGTCCGGGGCGCGCGCCGATGATGGCGGACGCGGCGTCCGCCACGGCCGATGGCGCCGGCGCCGGGTCTGCCGCCGGCGCCGGTTTGGCCGCCGGCGGCGCGATGGCGGCGTTCGCCGCGCGGCGCGCGCGCGTGCTGGCGCACATGCCGCCCGGCGCGGTGGCGGTGCTCGGCACCGCGCCCGAGGTGGCGCGCAACGGCGACAGCGACTACCCGTACCGCCACGACAGCCACTTCTATTACCTGACCGGCTACGCCGAGCCGGAAAGCGTGGTGGTGCTGGTGGCCGCGCGCGCCGGCGGCGCGGCGGCGCGCGCCATCCTGTTTTGCCGCCAGAAGAACGTCGAACGCGAGATCTGGGACGGTTTCCGCCACGGCCCGGACGCCGCGCGCGCGGCCTTCGGCTTCGACGAGGCCCACCCGATCGAGGACCTCGACGATGTGATCACCGGCCTGCTGGCCAACGCGCCGGCCCTGTACTGCGCGCTGGCGCGCAATCCGGCGCTCGACGCCCAGATCAAACTATGGCTGGGCAACGTGCGGCGCATGGCGCGCACCGGGGTGACGCCGCCGGCCAGCGCGGTCGACCTGCTGCCGCTGCTCGACGAGATGCGCCTGATCAAGGACGACGGCGAGCGCGCCACCATGCTGCGCGCGGCCACCATCTCGGCCCACGCGCACGCGCGCGCGATGCGCGCCTCGCGCGCCGGCATGTACGAGTATGAAATCGAGGCCGAGCTGCTCTACGCGTTCCGCCGCGGCGGCGCCCAGGCGCCGGCCTACAACTCGATCGTCGCCGCCGGCGCCAACGCCTGCGTGCTGCACTACAGCGCCAACAACGCGCAAACCCGCGACGGCGACCTGGTGCTGATCGACGCCGGCTGCGAGCTCGATGGCTACGCCTCCGACATCACCCGCACCTACCCGGTCAACGGCCGCTACACGGCGCCGCAAAAGCGTTTGTATGAACTGGTGCTGGCGGCGCAGTCGGCCGCGCTGGCGGCGATCGCCCCCGGCCTGCCGTATTCCGGCGCGCACGAGGCGGCGCTAAGGGTACTGTCCGAAGGCATGCTCGAACTGGACCTGCTGAACAAGGACGTCCACGGCGGCGTCGACGACGTCATCGCCAACAAACACTATATGCGCTTCTACATGCACGGCACCGGCCACTGGCTGGGCATGGACGTGCACGACGTCGGCCTGTATCGCGACGTGAACGCGGCCGGCAAGCCGTCGCGCGCGCTGCGCGATGGCATGGTGCTGACGGTGGAACCGGGCATCTATGTGCGCCCGGCCGACGACGTGCCGCGGGAGTACTGGAACACCGGCATCCGCATCGAGGACGACGTGCTGGTGACGGCCGACGGCCACGCCATCCTGAGCGCGGCCGCGCCCAAGACGGTGGCCGAGATCGAGGCGACGATGCGCGAAGCGGGAGCGACACGATGACCGATCCCGCCAACACCGTCGGCGCCGGCGACGCGGCCGGACCATCCGCTTACGCCGCGCCGGCCCGCGACGTCGCCATCTGCGGCGCCGGCCCGGCCGGCATGGCGCTGGCCGCGCTGCTGGTCAAGCGCGGCGTGCCGGCCGCGCGCATCGCGCTGGTCGACGCCAAGTCGCTGGCGCAGGCCAGCCGGGACCCGCGCTCGCTCGCCCTGTCCTACGGCAGCCGCCAGATACTGGAGGAGATCGGCGCCTGGCCGGTGCCGGCCACCGCCATCCATCAGATCCACGTCTCGCGCCGGGGGCAATTCGGCCGCAGCCTGATCGACCGCGACGAACACAAACTGCCGGCGCTCGGCTACGTCACCCGCTACGGCGACCTGGTGACGGCGCTGGGCGCGGCCTGCGAGCGCGCCGGCATCGCCAGCGTGCGTCCGGCGCGCGTGGAGGCGCTCGACGAGTTGTCCGATTCGGTGGTGCTGACCATCACCGACCCCGCCACCGGCGGGGCCAGCGCGCTGCACGCCGCCATCGTCGTGCAGGCCGAAGGCGGTTTGTTCAACGATCAGCAAAGCCGTTCGCAGCGGCGCGACTACCGGCAGACCGCGCTCATCGCGCAGGTGCGCGCCAGCCGGCCGGTCGCGCACCGCGCCTTCGAGCGCTTCACCGAACAAGGGCCGCTGGCGCTGCTGCCGCAGGGAGATGAATATTCGCTGGTGTGGTGCGTGCGGCCGGACAGCGCCGAACAGTTGCAAGCCTTGGACGAGCAGGCCTTCCTGACGGCGCTGGGCGCGGCGTTCGGCGAGCGGGTGGGCCGCTTCACGCACGCCTCGCCGCGCCTGGCCTTCCCGCTCGGCCTGAACGCCGACCCGCGCGCCACCGCCCGCACGGTCGCCATCGGCAACGCCGCGCAAACCCTGCATCCGGTCGCCGGACAGGGATTGAATCTCGGCCTGCGCGACGTCACCGTGCTGGCGCGCCTGCTGGCGCAAGGGGCCACGCCGGCCATGCTGGCGCAATTCACGGCGCTGCGCCGGCAAGACCGCGGCACCACCGTGCGCCTGACCGACACCATGGCGCGCGTGTTCGCCAACGACTCGCCGGCGCAGGCGCTGCTTGGGCTGTCGCTGGCCGCGATCGACATGGTGGGCCCGGCGCGCGGCGTGCTGGCCGAGCTGATGATGTACGGCCGCCGCTGACCCGCGCGTTGCCGGTGGGCGGTGCGGGTGGCCGCGCGCGGCGCCCTGTGGTAAACCTTCTCTTTTGGCCTCTCTTTTCCACTATTTTCTTCTCTTTTCCCCTATTTTCGCGCCGGCCCGGCGTAATAGAGGAAAAGAGAGAAAAATAGAAGGAAATAGAAGACAAAATAGAGGGTTTACCACAGTGACCGCGCCACCCTGTCCCGCCCCGCGCTGTTCGATGTCAGCCGGGCGGAACAGGTAGCGCGTTTCGGATCGTCCGGCGCCGATGCCGGACGGCCCGATGTACGCCGCTACTCGACCGCCTTGACCATGTCCTCGATCACCTTCTTGGCGTCGCCGAACACCATCATCGTATTGGCCTGGTAGAACAACTCGTTGTCCAGGCCGGCGTAGCCGGACGCCATCGAACGCTTGTTGACGATGATGCTCTTGGCCTTGTACGCCTCGAGGATCGGCATGCCGGCGATCGGCGACTTCGGATCCTTGGCGGCCGGGTTGACGACGTCGTTGGCGCCGAGGATCAGCACCACGTCGGTCTGGCCGAATTCGCCGTTGATGTCCTCCATCTCGAACACCTGGTCGTACGGCACCTCGGCCTCGGCCAGCAGCACGTTCATGTGGCCCGGCATGCGCCCGGCCACCGGGTGGATCGCGTACTTCACGCTCACGCCCTTTTCCGTCAGCTTGGCGACCAACTCCTTGAGCGAGTGCTGCGCGCGCGCCACCGCCAGGCCGTAGCCCGGCACGATGATCACGCTCTCGGCGTTGGACATGATGAACGCGGCGTCGTCGGCCGAGCCGGATTTGACGGGGCGCTGCTCCTTGGCGCCGCCGCCCGCCTCCGCCGGCGCGCCGCCGAAGCCGCCCAGGATGACGTTGAAGAACGAGCGGTTCATCGCCTTGCACATGATGTACGACAGGATGGCGCCGCTCGAGCCCACCAGCGAGCCGGCGATGATCAACATGGCGTTGTTGAGCGAGAAGCCGATGCCGGCCGCCGCCCAGCCGGAGTAGGAGTTCAGCATCGACACCACCACCGGCATGTCGGCGCCGCCGATCGGGATGATGATCAACACGCCCAGCACGAAGGCGATCGCGGTCATCACCAAAAACGGCGTCCACGCCGGCGCCGCGCCGCCGGCGAAGCAGAACACCAGCCCCAAGCCGACCATCACCAGCGCCAGCACCAGGTTGAGCGCGTGCTGGCCGGCGAAGCTGACCGGCGCGCCCTGGAACAGGCGGAACTTGTATTTGCCCGACAGCTTGCCGAAGGCGATCACCGAGCCGGAAAAGGTGATGGCGCCGACGAAGGTGCCGATGAACAGTTCGATGCGGTTGCCGAACGGCAGCGGCTCGCCGACGGCGGCGATGCCGAAGGCGTGCGGCTCGGACACGGCCGCCACGGCGATGCACACGGCCGCCAGCCCGATCAGCGAGTGCATGGCGGCGACCAGCTCCGGCATCTTGGTCATCTCGACCTTTTTGGCCAGCAGCGCGCCGATGCCGCCGCCGACCACCACCCCGGCCAGCACCAGGCCCAGGCCCATGCCGCCGCCCGTGCCGACTCCGGCCGCCACCGCGTCGGCCCGCAGCTTGACGATCAGCGCGATCGTCGTCACCACCGCGATCGCCATGCCCGACATGCCGAAGGCGTTGCCGGTGCGCGCCGTGCCCGGCGACGACAGTCCCTTGAGCGCCTGGATGAAACACACCGACGCGATCAGGTACATCATCGTCACCAGGTTCATGGAGATGAAGTTCATGCGTGGCCTCCCGCTTTCGCGTCCGCCGCCTTGTCCGCCGCCGGCTTGGCCTTGGGCTCCTTCTTGCGGAACATCTCGAGCATGCGCTGGGTGACGAGGAAGCCGCCGAACACGTTGACGGCAGCCAGCGCCACGGCCACGGTGCCGGCCACCTGCCCGACCACGCCCTCGGTGAGCGAGGCGGCCAGCATGGCGCCGACGATGATGATGGCCGAGACGGCGTTGGTCACCGCCATGAGCGGCGTGTGCAGCGCCGGCGTGACGGTCCACACGACGTGGTAGCCGACGTAGATCGCCAGCACGAAGATGATCAGATTGATGATGGTGTGGCTCACTTCCATGATGGTCTCCTTTTATTTTCTTAAAAGTTCGCCGCCGGCGCACAGCAGGGTCGCCTTGATGATCTCGTCCTCGCGGTCGATCGCCAGCTTGTCGTCCTTGTCGATGATCAGCCTGAGGAAATCGAGCACGTTGCGCGCGTACAGCGCCGACGCGTCGGCCGCCACCAGGGTGGCCAGATCGGGCTCGCCGACGATGTGCACGCCGTGCTTGACCACCGTCTTGTTCAATTCCGACAGCGGGCAGTTGCCGCCCTGCGAGACGGCCAGGTCGACGATCACGGAGCCGGGCTTCATCGCCTTGACCGTCTCCTCGGAGATCAGCACCGGCGCCGGCCGGCCCGGGATCAGCGCGGTGGTGATGATGATGTCGGCCAGCTTGGCGCGTTCGTGCACCAGCGCCGCCTGGCGGCGCATCCAGTCGGCCGGCATCGGCCGAGCGTAGCCGCCGACGCCCTGGGCGATCTCTTTTTCCTCGTCGGTGATGAAGGGCACGTCGATGAACTTGGCCCCCAGCGACTCGACTTGTTCCTTGACCGGCGGGCGCACGTCGGACGCCTCGATGACGGCGCCGAGCCGCTTGGCCGTGGCGATCGCCTGCAGCCCGGCCACGCCCACGCCCATGATCAGCACGCGCGCCGCCTTGACCGTGCCGGCCGCCGTCATCAGCATCGGCATGAAGCGCTGGTAGGTGTTGGCCGCCACCAGCACCGCCTTGTAGCCGGCGATGTTGGCCTGCGAGGACAGCACGTCCATCGACTGCGCGCGCGTGATGCGCGGCACCGCCTCGAGCGCGAAGGCGCGCAGGCCGGCCGCCGCCATGGCGGCGTTGTTGTCGGCGTCGAAGGGGTTGAGCATGCCGATGACCACCGTGTCCGGCATGATGCGCGCGCGCTCGTCGGCGTTCGGCGCGCGCACCTTGAGCACGACGTCGGCCGCGTAGGCCTCGGCGGCGTCGACGATGCGCGCGCCGGCCGCCGCGTAGGCCTCGTCGGTGACCGAGGCGGCCAGGCCGGCGCCGGCCTGCACCAGCACCTCGTGCTTGGCCGCCAGCTTCTTGATGGTTTCGGGCGTGGCCGCGACCCGGGTCTCCCCCGGCCTGGTCTCGGCCGGTACGCTTATTCTCATGGTGCCTCCAATGATTAACAAACTGGCTAGAATCTAACACGGAAATGCCGGGCCCGCGGCGGTCCGGGGAACCATCATATTGAATGTGTATTTATCAATACATATCGGTTTCATCACGTCATTTATGACTATTTATCATGGAACGCCGGCGAAAAAGATTGATATGCCGCAAATCTGACTGTTTATTCCAACAAACCTTGCAATTGTTCAACACGAACCCATCTTTTAGCGCTCGACGTTGCAAACCAAAGGGCCGGAACAGGCTAAAATGTCGGCTCTTTCAAGGATGACTCATGCCGCGTATCTGGAAACCCTCTGTGACTGTTGCCGCCATCGTCGAAAAAGATGGCAAATTCCTGCTGATCGAAGAAGAGACCAGCGACGGCATCCGCATCAACCAGCCGGCCGGCCACCTCGACCCGCACGAATCGCTCGAGCAGGCCGTCATCCGCGAAACGCTCGAGGAGACGGCCTACGACTTCACGCCGACGGCGCTGGTGGGCATGTACATGTCGCGCTACACCTCCAACCGCACCGGCGAGGAGGTCACGTATTTGCGCTTCACGTTCTGCGGCACGCCCGGCGCCCGGCACGACCGCCCGCTCGACGAGGGCATCCTGCGCACGATGTGGCTCACGCGCGACGAGCTGGCCGCCTGCGCCGACCGCCACCGCAGCCCGACGGTGCTGCAATGCGTCGACGAATACCTGGAGGGACGCCGCGCGCCCCTCGAACTGATACAAACCCACGCCTCGGTGTACAAGGAGGCGGTGAGCACCGCTAATGGATAGAAGGCTGGAACCGCAATGAGCAAGAAAAAAGTCGTGATCGGCATGTCGGGCGGGGTCGATTCCTCGGTCGCGGCCTGGATGCTGAAGGAACAGGGCTACGACGTGGTCGGCCTGTTCATGAAGAACTGGGAGGACGACGACGACTCCGAATACTGCTCGACGCGGCAGGACTGGATCGACGCGGCCAGCGTGGCCGACGTCATCGGCGTCGACATCGAGGCGGTCAACTTCGCCAGCGAATACAAGGACCGCGTGTTCGCCGACTTCCTGCGCGAATACCAGGCCGGGCGCACGCCCAACCCGGACGTGCTGTGCAACGCCGAGATCAAGTTCAAGGCCTTCCTCGACCACGCGATGCACCTAGGCGCGGACCTGATCGCCACCGGCCACTACGCGCGCGTGCGCCGGAACGGCGAGCAGTTCGAGCTGCTCAAGGCGGTCGACCACACCAAGGACCAGAGCTACTTCCTGCACCGCCTCAACCAGGCGCAGTTGTCCAACACGCTGTTCCCGCTGGGCGAGATCCCGAAAACCGAAGTGCGCCAGATCGCCGAACAGCTCAAGCTGCCCAACGCCGCGAAAAAGGATTCGACCGGCATCTGCTTCATCGGCGAGCGGCCGTTCCGCGAGTTCTTGAACCGCTACCTGTCGTACAAACCGGGCCCGATGAAGACCGACGACGGCAAGACGGTGGGCGAGCATGTCGGCCTGTCGTTCTACACGCTGGGGCAGCGCAAGGGCATCGGCGTGGGCGGCATGAAGGCGTACAAGAACCCGGACGGCAGCAGCGACGCCTGGTACGTCGCGCGCAAGGACGTGGCCAACAACACCCTGTACATCGTGCAGGGGCACGAGCATCCGTGGCTGCTGTCGTCGGACCTGCGGGCCGACCAGGCCAGCTGGATCGCCGGCGCGGCGCCGGCGCCGCGGGCGATGGCGGCCAAGACGCGCTACCGCCAGGCCGACGTCGCCTGCGAGCTGGCGCCGGCGGGCGAATCGGACTTCGCATTGCGGTTCATGGATGCGCAGTGGGCCGTCACGCCGGGCCAATCGGCGGTGCTGTACGACGGCGACGTCTGCCTCGGCGGCGGCATCATCGACAGCTCCACCGCTCGCGCTCGGGGTCAAGTCTGACATTTGGACACGGGGTCGGCCGTAGGGGGTTGATACGGCCGGGGCCGTGTCCAAATGACAGACTTGACCCCGACGCTACTCGCCGGCGTCGGGCGCGGCGTCCTTGCCGGCCATCGCCGCGCGCTGGCGCTTGACCATGGCGATGACGACGTTGCGGATGGTGTTGAGCACCGTGTCGGCCTTGAACGGCTTGACGATGAAACCGCTCACGCCCAGCGCGTGCGCGGCCTGGATGGTGGCGGCGTCGAACTCGCTCGAGACCATGAAGATCAAGGTCTTGGGCCATTTGGCGCGGATCTCCTGCACCACGTCCTCGCCGTTTTCCATCTGCTCGCGGGCGATGCAGACGATGTGCGGGTTGAACTTGATCAGCAGCGCCAGCCCGGCCGCGCACGTGTGGCTCTGGCCGACCACGTCGTAGCCGCCGTCGAGCAGCACCGTGTTGAGCAGGCCGCGCGCGACCGCGCTCGAATCGATAATGACCGCTTTTAACATCTTGCAAACCTTGTCTTAGTGGGCGCGCGCGGCGGCTAGCGCCGCTCCCAGGCCAGCATGTTCCACGTCACGCCGACCCGCACATCCGTTTTCAATTGCACCAATTGTTTCGAAAGATACAGCATTTCGCGCTCTTTTCGTAGAGTTTCGCCCAGCGTGTCCTTCAGAATGCCGGCCCCGGCCATGATGGCGTCCAGAGTGCCGTATGTACGCAACAGTCGGGCCGCCGTCTTGACCCCGACCTTGGACACGCCGGGGATGGCGTCGGTGACGTCGCCCATCAGCGCCAGCAGGTCCGGCAGCTGGTCGGCCGGCACGCCCCACTTGCGCTCGACCCAGGCGTGGTCGTGCCACTCGCCCTTGAAGTGGTCCCACACGCGCGCGCCGTCGGCGATCAGGCCGTGCAAGTCCTTGTCGGTGGTGGCGATGGTGGCCTCGCCGCGGCCGTCGGCCAGCCAGCGCAGCACCACCGTGCCGATGACGTCGTCGGCCTCGACATCGGGCAGCGAGACCACGCGCAGGCCGACGCCGGCGAGCCGGTCGTAGAAGGCCGGCAGCGCCGCGCGCAGCTCGGCCGGCATCGGCGCGCGGCCGGCGCGGTAGCCGGCGTACAGCGCGTGGCGCCAGGTGGGGCCGCCGTGGTCGAAGGCCGCCAGCACGTGGCTCGGGTCGTGCTCGTGCAGCAGCGTGCGGAACGACGAGAACGCGTGGCGCAGCGCGATGTCGGCCTTCTCGGGGCTGTCCGGCTCGGGGCTGGCTTCGTAGACGCGGCGCACGATATTGAGGCCGTCGATGGCAAGGAGTCGACCCATGTTCAACTTCATCCGGGCTTGATCAAGCCGCCATTTTACCCGACGCCGGTTTACTTCAACAGCTCGTACGGCCCGCCGCGCGCGATGGCGCGCTGGTAGGCCGGGCGCGCGTGGATGCGGCGCAGGAAGTCCGTCAGCCGCGGCCGGCCCGCGTCGAGGCCGGCGCGGGCGGCCGCCGCCTCGAGCGGAAAACTCATCTGGATGTCGGCCGCGCTGAACTCGGCGCCGGCGAACCATGGCGAAGCGGCCAGTTCGTTTTCCAGGTAGTCGAGCTGGGCGGCGATCTGCGGCGCGATGTAGCTGCCCTTGACCTTGCGCGCGATGGCCTTGGCGATCGGCTTGACGAAGAACGGCGCCGGGCTGGTTTCGACCCGGTCGAACACCAGCTTCATGAGCAGCGGCGCCATGGCCGAGCCCTCGGCGAAGTGCAGGAAATAGGTCCAGCGGCGGCGCTCGGCGCTGCCGGGCGGCGGCGCCATGCGGCCGTGGCCGTAGGTGTCGACCAGGTATTCGACGATCGCGCCCGACTCGGCCACGACGACGCCGCCGTCGACGATCACCGGCGACTTGCCCAGCGGGTGCACGGCGCGCAGCTCGGGCGGCGCCAGCATGGTTTGCGGGTCGCGCTGGTAGCGCACGATCTCGTAGTCCAGCCCCAGTTCCTCGAGCAGCCAGAGCACGCGCTGCGAGCGCGAATTGTTCAGGTGGTGGACAACGATCATGGTGGTTTCCCGGAAAAGAACGGCCGTGCGCCGCGACCGCGCTAGCTTAGCACCTTTGGCCGCGCGGCCGGCTCACCGATCGGTAATGGATTCCGACAAGAAACAGCTTTACACTGGAAGCGGTACACTAGCCGTCCCAGCCGCCGCCATCCGGAGTCCCATGAACCTGCTCTCGCCGCGTTACCTCGCCTTCGTCGCCGCCGTCGTCACCCTGCTCGCCGCGCTGGCCCTGGGCGCGCCGTGGTGGATCCCCGCCGCCGCCGCCGCGCTCACCGCCGTCGGCATCGCCGACCTGCTGCAAACGAAGCGCGCGCTGCGCCGCAACTACCCGATCCTGGCCCACTTCCGCTTCTTCTTCGAGGCCATCCGCCCCGAGATCCGCCAGTACCTGCTCGAGGACGACACGGTGGCCGCGCCGTTCTCGCGCAACCAGCGCAGCATCGTCTACCAGCGCGCCAAGATGGACACCGACAAGCGCCCCTTCGGCACCCAGCTCGACGTCTACGCGCCCGGCTACGAATGGATCAACCACGCCATCGTGCCGGCGCCCGAGCAGGGCCACGACTTCCGCATCGAGATCGGCAACCACCCGGACTGCCCGCGCGCCCAGCCCTATTCGGCCAGCGTGTTCAACATCTCGGCGATGAGCTTTGGCGCGCTGTCGGCCAACGCCATCCTGGCCCTGAACGGCGGCGCCAAGGCCGGGGGCTTCATGCACGACACCGGCGAGGGCAGCATCAGCCCCTACCACCGCCGCCACGGCGGCGACCTGGTCTGGGAAATCGGTTCCGGCTACTTCGGCTGCCGCGACGCCGACGGCCGCTTCTCGGAGGCCAACTTCGTCGCCAACGCCACCGCGCCGCAGGTCAAGATGATCGAGTTGAAGCTCTCGCAGGGGGCCAAGCCGGGCCACGGCGGCGTGCTGCCGGGCGCCAAGGTGACGATCGAGATCGCCACCACGCGCGGCGTGCCGGTGGGCCTCGACTGCGTCTCGCCATCGAGCCATTCGGCGTTCTCCACCCCGCTCGAGATGCTCGCCTTCATCGAGCGCCTGCGCACCCTCTCGGGCGGCAAGCCGACCGGCTTCAAGCTCGCCATCGGCCACCCGTGGGAGTTCTTCGGCATCGTCAAGGCCATGCTCGCTTCCGGCATCACGCCCGACTTCATCGTCGTCGACGGCGGCGAGGGCGGCACCGGCGCCGCGCCGCTCGAATTCACCGACCATGTCGGCACGCCGCTGCAGGAGGCGCTGCTGCTGGTGCATAACACGCTGGTGGGCGCCAACCTGCGCGACAAGGTCAAGATCGGCGCCTCGGGCAAGATCATCACCGCCTTCGACGTCGCCCGCATCATCGCCATGGGCGCCGACTGGTGCAACTCGGCGCGCGGCTTCATGTTCGCGCTCGGGTGCATCCAGTCGCAGAGCTGCCACACCGACAAATGCCCGACCGGCGTGGCCACCCAGGACCCGAACCGCCAGCGCGCGCTGGTGGTGCCCGACAAGATGCTGCGGGTGACCCACTTCCATCAAAACACCATGGCCGCGCTGGCGCAGCTGATCGCCGCCGCCGGCCTGACGCACCCGTCGCAACTGAAACCGCGCCACCTGGTGCGGCGCATCTCGCCCAACCAGGTCAAGCTGGTGTCGCAGCTGCTGCCGTATCTGGAGGCCGGCCAGCTGCTCGACCCCAGCCAGCTGGCGCGCCTGCCGCCCGTGTTCGGCCTGTACTGGCCGATGGCGCAGGCCGAGTCGTTCAACCCCTTGTGCTAGTCCCCTCCCCAACAGGGGATGGGAACACGCCCGCCGCTCCACTACACTGGGCCCTCGGATAATTTATTCTGGGAGGTCGGACATGGGTGCTACCGCCGCGCAGTACATGGCAAACACTCTGGCACGGGCGGGCGTCAAGCGCGTGTACGGCGTGGTCGGGGATTCGTTGAACGGCTTTACCGACGCGCTGCGGCGCGGGCAAGCCGTCGAATGGGTACACATGCGCCACGAGGAAGGCGCCGCCTTCGCCGCCGGCGCCGAAGCCCACCTGACGGGCGAACTGGCGGTGTGCGCCGGCAGCTGCGGCCCGGGCAATCTGCACCTGATCAACGGCCTGTTCGACTGCCAGCGCAGCGGCGTGCCGGTGCTGGCGATCGCCGCGCACATTCCCAGCACCGAGATCGGCATCGACTACTTCCAGGCCACGCATCCGGAAAGCCTGTTCAAGGACTGCAGCCACTATGTCGAGCTGGTGTCCAACCCGGCGCTGCTGCCGCAAATCCTGCACCGCGCCATGCGCATCGCGTTGGCCCGGCGTGGCGTGGCCGTCGTCGTCATCCCCGGCGACGTCGCGCTGCAGCCGCTGCACGCGGCCGCGCCGCCATGGCTGCTGCCAAGCGCGCCGTCGCTCATGCCGCATCCGCGCGACGTCGACGAACTGGCGGCGATGCTCAATGGAGCAGAACGCGTGGCGCTGTTTTGTGGCGCCGGTTGCGCCGGCGCGCACGCCGAAGTGATGGAGCTGGCGCGCGCGCTACAGGCGCCGATCGTGCACACCTTGCGTGGCAAGGAGCACATCGAGTACGACAATCCCTACGACGTCGGCATGACCGGCCTGGTTGGCTTCGCGTCAGGCTACAAGGCCATGAAAGGTTGCGACGCCCTGCTGGTGCTGGGCGCCGATTTCCCCTACCGGCAGTTCTTCCCCGAACAGGCCACGATAGCGCAGATCGACGTACGGCCGGAGGCGCTGGGCAACCGCTGTCCGCTGGCTCTCGGCGTGCTGGGGGGCGTAAAGGAGACGCTGGCGGCGCTGCTGCCCAAGCTGTCCGAGAAGTCCGACGGCGCCTTTCTGGCGCGGGCGCGGGCCGACTACGTTGAAGCGCGCGCGGACCTCGACCGCCTCGCCGTCATCGACGCCGGCACCCGCGCCATCCACCCGCAGGCCATCACCCGCCTGGTCAGCGAACTGGCCGACGACGACGCCATTTTCACCTGCGACGTCGGTACGCCGATCGCCTGGGCGGCGCGCTATCTGAAGGTCAACGGCAAGCGGCGCCTGGTCGGCTCGTTCAACCACGGGTCGATGGCCAACGCCATGCTGCACGCGATCGGCGCGCAGGCCTCGCATCCCGGCCGGCAGGTGATTTCGCTGTCGGGCGACGGCGGTTTCGCGATGATGATGGGCGAGTTCCTCACATTGCTGCAGCTCGACCTGCCGGTCAAGATCATCGTGCTCAACAACGGCACCCTCGGTTTCGTCGAGCTGGAGATGAAGGCCAACGGCTTCCTCGACACCGGTTGCGATTTGAAGAACCCGAACTTCGCCGCCATGGCCGAGGCGATGGGCGTCAAGGGCATCCGGGTGGAGGATCCGCAGGCGCTCGAGGGGGCGCTGCGCGCGGCGCTGGCCCACCAGGGGCCGGTGCTGGTCGATGTCGTCAGCGCGCGCCAGGAATTGATCATGCCGCCGCACGCGACCTTGGACGAGGCGCACAAATTCGGCCTGTTCATGATCAAGGCGGTGCTCGACGGCCGCGCCGGCGAGCTGATCGACCTGGCCAAGGTCAACCTGCTGCGTTAAACAGGGCACAAGCTCCAATCGGCGACGTGACGTAGGTCGGATTAGCCGGAACGGCGTAATCCGACATGAGCCGCCGACGGCGCTTGGCGGATTACGCTAGCGCTAATCCGCCCTACGTAGTTACGCGATGTCAGCGCTGGACGCGTAGCTTGATGACGCGCTTGTGCGGCGTCGAGGAATCGCCGGATGCCGGCGCCGACGAATCGCACGAGCCGCAGCTGCCGCAGCCATCGCCGCAGTTGGCCTGCGTCTTGAACAATTTGGCCAGCTTGTCCTGGTCGAAGCCGCGCCGCGTGAGGAAATAGACGATCTGCCGGCGCCACGCCGCCGGCAGGTACTTGGTGCAAAAGTGCAGCAGCGCCGCCGCCACGATCACGCCCACGATAATCTGCTGCCACATATCAGCCTCCCGTCAACCCATCAACGCCAGCGAAATACGGTACGTCAGGAACGACGCCACGTACGCCAGCGCGAACATATAACCGGCCATCAGCAACGGATAGCGGATGCTGTTGGTCTCCCTGCGCACCACGCTGAGCGTCGACAGGCACTGCGGCGCGAACACATACCACGCCAGCAGCGACAGCGCGGTCGGCAGCGCCCACGACGCGGCGATGATCGGCGCCAGCGACTGCGCCAGGTCGTCGCCGCTCTGCGAGAGCGCGTACACGGTGCCCAGCGCGCCGACGGCCACTTCGCGCGCGGCCATGCCCGGCACCAGCGCGATGCAGATCTGCCAGTTGAAGCCGATCGGCGCGAACACGTACTCCAGCGCGCGCCCGATCATGCCGGCGACGCTGTAATAGATCGGCGGATGCGTGGCCCCCTCCGGCGCGCCGGGGAAGGTGCCCAGGAACCACACCAGTATCATCAACGTCAGGATCACCGTGCCCACGCGCGTGAGGAAGATGCGCGCGCGCTCCCACAGGCCCAGCGCCAGGTTGCGCAGGTGCGGCCAGTGGTAGGCCGGCAGCTCGAGCATCAGCGGCTGCTTGTGGGTCGAGCCCATGGCGCGCTTCATGAAGTAAGCCACCGCCATCGCCGAGATGATGCCGGCGAAGTACAGGATGAACAGCACCAGCCCCTGCAGGCTCATGAAGCCGCCCACCTCGCGCTCCGGAATGAAGGCGGCGATCACCAGCGCGTATACGGGCAGGCGCGCCGAACACGTCATCAACGGCGCGATCATGATCGTCACCAGGCGGTCGCGCTTGTTTTGGATGGTGCGCGCGGCCATCACGCCGGGGATCGCGCACGCAAAGCTCGACAGCAGCGGAATGAAGGCGCGCCCCGACAGGCCGACGCCGCCCATCAGCCGGTCCAGCAGGAAGGCCGCGCGCGGCAGGTAGCCGCAATCCTCGAGCATGAGGATGAAGAAGAACAGGATCAGGATCTGCGGCAGGAACACCAGCACCATGCCGACGCCGCCCATGATGCCGTCCACCAGCAGGCTGCGCAGCATGCCGTCGGGCAGATAGGAGCCCAGCATCTTGCCCAGGCCTTCGACGCCGCCGGCGATCATCTCCATCGGCACCGCCGCCCACGTGAACACGGCCTGGAACACCAGGAACATCAGCACCGCCAGGATGATCGGGCCGAGCACCGGGTGCATCACCACGTTGTCGATCTTTTCGGTCAGGTTGCCGGTGTCGTGGACGTCGTTGCTGACGGCGGCCAGGATGCGGCGCACCTCGCGCTGCGTGTCCTCGACCGAGACGGCGTCGATCGCCGACAGCGGATTCGGTTTGGCCGGCGCCAGCGGCAGCATCAGCTCGAGCGCGCGCACCAGCGACTTCTCGCCGCCGGCCTGCACCGCCACGGTTTCCACCACCGGCATGCCAAGTTCATCGGCCAGCAGGTCGGCGTCGATCTCGATGCCGCGCTTCTTGGCCACGTCGACCATGTTCAGCGCCAGCACCATCGGCAGGCCGAGGCGCTTGATCTCCAACACCAGGCGCAGGTTCAGGCGCAGGTTGGTGGCGTTGACGACGCAGACGACGACGTCCGGCGCGGCCTCGCCGGCGCGCAGGCCGGCGACGACGTCGCGCGTGATCTCCTCGTCCGGCGTGTGGGCCGACAAACTATAGGCGCCCGGCAGGTCGAGCACGCGGAAGCCGTGGCCGTCGGGCGAACTGAATGAGCCCTCCTTGCGCTCGATCGTCACGCCGGCGTAGTTGGCCACCTTCTGGCGCGAGCCGGTCAGGCGGTTGAACAAGGCGGTCTTGCCGCAATTGGGATTGCCCAGCAAGGCCACGATCGGCGTCTGGGATACCACGGGCGCCTGCGGCACCGCTTTTTCTACTGCACCCATTGTTTATTGGTCCGGTTGAATCGAGATGAGCGCGGCCTCGAAGCGGCGCAGCGCGAAGGTGGAATTGCCGACCTTGATGGCCAGCGGCTCGCCGCCCGGCATGCCGCGCTTGAGCAGGCGTACCTTTTCGCCGGGCACGAACCCGAGCTCCATCAGGCGGCGCGCCAGGCCGGCGCCGTCGTCGGCGGCGTCGCCGGGGGAAACGCGCAGCACGGTGGCGTGGGCGCCGACGGTCAGCGCGTCCAGGGTGATAGGGGGAACAGCATGCGTCATGAGCCAGGTCCAATCAGGAGGCGCCGGCGCCGGTGGGGCGCCATGCGCCCGGCGGTCCGCACCATCGCGTTCTCGCCGGAAATAAGATACTAGCATTATAATCGGTAATGCGAATTACTACTATTTACGCTTGCATCGGCGGCCGAGTTGAGGCAGTATACGATTAATGATAATGATTCGCATTAAGTTACTTGCAATCATGTCTTTATTGCTCTTGTCGGTTTTTTTTGGGTATTTTCCCAGGCAGCTAGCCAGAAGGTGCGTCAATGATTGTATGTGTCTGCAACAACATATCTGATCGTGAAATCCGTCAAGCCATCGAGCTGGGCGTGGCGTCGATCGAAGACTTGCGCCGCGACCTCGGCGTTTCCACCTGCTGCGGCCAGTGTTTCGACTGCGCCGAACAAATCCTCAACGAGCACCTGGCAACGATCCAAGCCACCGCAGAGATCAAAGAAACCGTGATGAAGCGCCCCGTCTTCACCAACTAATATGAACACCATGACCTACAGCCGGACGGCGAGCGCGCCGTCCGTGGACGACAGCGCCGCGCCGCGCCACGCCCCGCGGCCGCCGCGGCGAGCGGGCCGCAACATCGCGCCGCTGGTGGCCATCGTTGCCGGTCATGCGCTGCTGTTTTACGCCTTCAGTTCGGGAATGATGAGCAAGATCGCGGTCGCGGTCATGCCCAAGGTGGTCACGGTCAGCTTCGTCGCCTCGCCCGAGCCGCTCAAGCCGGCCCCGCCGCCGCCGAAGACGGTGCCGATCGTCAAGCTGACGCCGACCTATATTCCGCCGATGCCGCTGCTGGCCACGCCGCAGGTGGAGCCGACCATCACCGTCGCGCCGCCGGCGCCGCGCACCACCCAGCCATCCGCGCCCGCCGTGGCCGGGCCGGTGGCGCCGCCAACGCCCGCGCCGGCCGCCCCGGCCGCGCCGAAAACCATCACCGGCGTCGAATACATCCGCGCGCCGCAACCGGTCTATCCGAGCATGGCGCGCCGCATGGGCGAGAGCGGCATCGTCATGCTGCGCGTGTTAATCGGGGAAAAAGGACAAGCGGAACAAGTGACGATCCAAAAATCGTCCGGTTCCGAGAAGTTGGATGAAGCCGGCCGCCAGGCCGTGCTGCGCGCGCTGTACAAACCGTACATCGAGGATGGCAAAGCGATCCCCGTCTACGCGCTGGTGCCGATCAATTTCCAGCTGGGCTAACAACAACCCCGCCAGCGTTTGGCGCGACGCCCGCGTCCCAACTTAGGGGACGTACCCCAAGGGGTACGTCCCCGCGTGGCGGTGCGGGGTAACAGCCGATCACAAATCCAGGCGTCCCTCGATCGAATCATCAAGCGTCTTGCCGATCACGGCGCCGATCAGCATCTTCACCCCCGCCACGGCGCGACCGTGCTTGGTATCCCAATAATAACCATAGGTCGGCGCGAACTTGATCAAGGTAATGCGCGGATCATCCTCGCCCTCGGTAAACCACGTCTTCATCGTAAAGCTCCACAGCTCCTTGAGCTTGGCGCGGTCGCGCAGCACGGTGGCCACGCCCTCGACGTGCAGGAATTCCGAATGGGCCGAACCCTGGAAGTACAAGGTGGCCGACGGATCGGCCGCCAGCTCCTGGTTCTTCAAACTATCGCTCGCGCTGATGAACCAGATGTTGCCAAGGTCGTCGACCTGCAGCGCCGTCATCGGCCGCGCGTCGCCCGGGCCGCCGTCGCCGTCGTTGGTGCAGAAGAAGCAGCCCGGCGTGTTATCGACGAAGTCCTTGATTTTCTTGACGGCGTCCTCGCCGATCAGATCCTGATGGTTTTGTTCCGGTTGATTTGCGTTGATCGAATCCATGGCGAGCTCCTGATAAGTAGAGGGCCCATGGTAGCGCTGGCGGCCGCGCGCGTTAGTGGGGTGCCACACACTTGCGGAAACATGCACTGTGTACGAATGCTAATTGTTTTCATTAACGCCAACAATCTCACTCCGGGGATATTGATACAGTTTTCCGGCCTCGAACACGATTTACGGGCGTGCGGCTACGCCCAGCGGCCCCGTTCGTGGCAGAATGCGGGTATTCCATCACCACTTTAGAAAGCCACCCCATGAAGGGCGACCCAGATGTCATCCGTTTGCTGAATGCTCAGCTGACCAACGAACTTACCGCCATCAACCAGTACTTCCTGCATGCGCGCATGTACAAGCACTGGGGCCTGGAGAAGATCGCCAAGAAAGAATACGAAGAATCGATCGGCGAGATGAAGCACGCCGACAAGCTGATCGACCGCATCCTGATGCTCGACGGCCTGCCGAACGTGCAAGCGATGCACAAGATCATGATCGGCGAGCACACCGAGGAAATGATCGGCTGCGACCTGACCCTGGAAAAAGGCGCGCAGCTGACCGTCAAGGAAGGCATCGCCACCGCCGAAAAGGCCGGCGACTACGTCTCGCGCGACCTGCTGCTGATGATTTTGGAAGACACCGAAGAGCACATCGACTGGCTCGAAACGCAGCTGGACCTGATCGGCAAGATCGGCATCCAGAACTACCTGCAAAGCCAGATCATCGAAGAGTAAGTGCCGGCCAGCTGGCGCCGTCAAGCGGCGCCGGTCAACTTGCCACCATCGAGCCGCGCGCCCTCCGCCCGCGGCTTTTTCAATTTCACGAACAACACCGCCACCGCGCCGCACAGCATCAGCCCACCGGCGAGCCGGATCACGTTCTCCGGATTGCCGCCCAACAGGCTGCGGTAATACAGCGGCAGGGTGAAGATCTGGATAATCATCGGTATCACGATGAACATATTGAAGATGCCCATATAAACGCCGGTGCGCTCCGGCGGAATGCACCCGGCCAGCATCACATACGGATTGCCCATGATGGACGCCCACGCCAGGCCGATGCCCACCATCGGCACGAACAGCAGCGCCGGCGTATGGATCATCGGAATACTGAGCATCGCGAAGCCGGCCAGCATCAGGCACACGCTGTGCGTGAGCTTCGGCCCGTACCTGCGCGTAAACGGCACCAGCGCCAGCGCCCCGATGAAGGCGATGAAGTTGTAGAACGCCCCCACCTGCCCGGCCAGCAGTCCGGCGTCGCGGAAGCCCTGCGAGGCCTGGTCGGTGGTGCCGTACAAGGTGGTCGACAACGACAGCATGATGTACTGCCAGTAGCAGAACATCGCATACCACTGGAACAGCTTGACCCACGCCAGCTGCTTCATCGTCGCCGGCATCTCGCGCACGGCGGCGGTGATGTCGCCCAGCGTGTGGCGCCAGCCGGCGGGGCGCGAGCGGATCTCGGCCAGCTCCTCGCTGGTGAGCGGATGCTCGGGCGTCGTCTTCAACGTCCACAACACGGAACTGATCGAGAACACCGCGCCGATCAGGAACGCCACGATGACGATGTGCGGGATATGGCTGCCGTTGACGGCGTCCTTGTTCATGCCCAGCCAGACCAGCAGCGACGGCGTCAGATAGGCCAGCGTCTGCCCCAGCCCCGTGAAGGCGCTCTGCGTCAGGAAGCCGAGCGAATGCTGCTTCGGCGCCAGCTTGTCGCTGACGAAGGCGCGGTACGGCTCCATCGTCACGTTGTTGGCCGCGTCCAGTATCCACAGCAGGCTGGCCGCCATCCACAAGGTGGGACTGAACGGCATCGCCAGCAGGCCAAGGCTGCACAGGATGGCGCCGATCAGGAAGTACGGCGTGCGCCGCCCCCAGCGCGTGACGGTGCGGTCGCTCATGGCGCCGATCAGCGGCTGCACCAGCAGCCCGGTCATCGGCCCGGCCAGCCACAGGTAGGGCAGGCTGGCCTCGTCGGCGCCGAGGTATTTGTAGATCGGGCTCATGCTGCTCTGCTGCAGGCCGAAACTGAACTGGATGCCGAAGAAGCCGATGTTCATGTTGACGATCTGCCAGAACGACAGGTGCGGCTTCATGCCGGCCGCGCCGCTCATGCCGCCGCCCCGGCCGTCGCCGGCAGCACGCCGCCGCCGCGCCAGCAGGCGAGCCACGGCTGGTAGAAGGCGATATCGGCCGGCACCGCGCCGGAGATGCCGCAGATGGCGCCGGCGAAGGCGTTGGCCCGCGCCAGCGTGAGCGGCAGCGGCCAGCCGCGCGACTGCCCGAACAGAAACACGGCCGAGAAGGCGTCGCCGGCGCCGACCGTGTCGACGATGCGCGCCGGCGCGTGGCACTCCTCGTTGGCGGTGACGGCGCCGTCGGCGCCGAAGTGCAGCGCGCCGCGCTCGCCGAGCGTGACGATCAATCCCTTGAGCGAGAAGATGCGCATCAGCGCCTGGCACGCCTCGACCATCTCCGGGCTGTCGATGGCCTTGGTGCCCGGCTTGGTGTGGGTGTACCAGCTGAACAGGTCCTTGAGCTCGTCCTCGTTGACCTTGACGATGTCGGCCAGGTGCAGCGATTCGAACGCGCAGCGCTCCGTCACCTGGCCTTCGCGCACGTTCAGGTCCAGGTAGCGTGTGGCGGCCGAGGCGCGCAGCATCTCGCGCACGGTCGCGCGCGAGCGCTCGTGGCGCTGCGCCATGGTGCCGAAGTAGATCACGCCGGGATCGGCCGCGGCCAGCGCCGCCAGCGCGGGCGCCGTCTCCACGTAGTCGTAGGCCTGGTCGGGCAGGATGATGAAGCGGTGGCCTTGCTCGCTGCGCTCGACCACCACGCGGCCGGTGGACTCGCGGGGGTCGACCTGCAGGCCGGCCTGGCTCATGCCGAAGCGCTCGAACTCGGCGCGCATCAAGGCGCCGTTCTTGTCGTCGCCGATGCGCGTGACCATCAGCGTGGCCACGCCGAACGCCGCCAGGTTGCGCGCCACGTTGAACGGCGCGCCGCCGACCACCTGCTCGGTGATGAAATCGTCGACCAGCGCCTCGCCGAATACGGCGATGGTTGGTTGGGGTATGCCTGTTTCCATGCCTGTCTCCACGCCCTGTCGGGCGATTCTATATTAATCGCGTGCCAGCCAGTGCATCGCGTAAGGCGCCAGCGTGATCGTTCCCTCGACGCGGCCCTGGGCCGCGCTGTCGCTCCACGCGCCTCGCAGCGCGTAGTCCTGCGGCTCTCCGGTGAAGTTCATCAGCGACAGGAAGCGTTCGCCGCGCGCCAGCGCCAGCACGCCGTCCGGAGCGTCGGCCAGCAGCGCGCGCGGCGCGTTGGCCGCCAGCGCGTCCTGCTTGCGGCGCGTGCGTATCAAGTTGGCCAGGCCCTGGAACATCGCGCCCGGCACGCCGCTCTTGTCGTAGCGGTGCTTCCAGCGCTGCTGGTCGAACACGGGCCGCTGCAGCCAGCGGCTGTCCATCGCGTGCTGCGGACGATCGAGGTAGCTGTAATCGTTCTCCATCGCCAGCTCGTCGCCCATGTAGAGCACCGGCAGCGCGCCAAAGCTCAACGCCAGGCCGTGCAGCAGCAGCATGCGGCGCAGCGCCAGCGCGCGCTCCTCCTCGCTGGCGGCCGTCTGCAGGCCGGCCAGCGAGGCGGCCATGCCGTTGCTGCCGTGGGCCGCGTTCGGATCGGTGCTCTGGAAGGCGGCGCCGCTGGCGTAGCCGCCTTCGGCGCCACTGAAAAAGCGCGCCACGGCGGCCAGGCGCGCCGCCGCGCCGTCCGCCGAACCGGCTTGCGCCTCGGCGCGCAGCACGTTCCAGCCGATGTCGTCGTGGCAGCGCACGTAACTGAGCCAGGTCGCCGCCGGCGGCAGCGCCGGCGTGTTGCCGATCACCTCGCGCAGCACGCCGGTGTTTTGTTCGGCCAGCGCCACCCAGCCGGCCGCCATCAGGCTGCTGTGGTAGGCGATGTGGCATTCCGGCGCGGCGGCGCTGCCCAGGTAGGCGGGCAGCTCGCGCGTCGGCACGATGGCCTCGGCCTTGAGCAGCACGCCCGGCGCGACGATGTCGACGATGGCGCGCAGCGCCTGCAGGATCTGGTGCGCCTCCGGCTGGTTCATGCTGTTGGTGCCTTCGCGCTTCCATAGGAAGGCGGTCGAATCGAGGCGGAACACCTCGATGCCGCGATTGGCCAGGCGCAGCATGGCAGCCGCCATCGCGGCGAAGACGTCCGGGTTGGACCAGTTCATATCCCATTGATACGGATAGAAGGTGGTCCACACCCAGCCGTCCATCGCCTCGACGTAGGTGAAGTTACCCGGCGCGACCTGGGGGAACACCTGGCCCAGCGTGCGCTCGTGGCGGTCCGGCAGGTCGCGGTCGGGGAAGACGTGGAACATCGCGCGCGCACGGGCGTCGCCGGCCTTGGCGGCCAGCGCCCACTGGTTGTCGTCGGCCACGTGGTTGAGGATGAAGTCGGAGCACAGGCTGATGCCGGCGGCGCGCAGGCGCGTGGTCAGGTCGTGCAGGTCGGCGTTGGTGCCCAGCGCCGGATTGACCTCGTCGAAGCTGGTGACGGCGAAGCCGCCGTCGTTTTCGCCTTCGCGCGGACGCAGGAACGGCAGCAGGTGCAGGTAGCTCACGCCCAGCTCTTCCAGGTACGGAATGCGCTCGGCGACGCCACTGAGGCTACCGCCGAAGTTTTGCACGTAGGCGCAGTAGCCGAGCATGCGCTGGTTGAGGAACCAGTCCGGTTGCGCGGCGCGCTCGATGTCGAGCGCGCGCAGTTCGGGCGCGCGGCCGGCGTACAGTTTGCCCAGGGATTCCATCAGATCGCCGAGCCAGGCGTCGAAGCCGGCGTGGTCACCGTACAGGCCGGCCAGCAGTCGGCGCAGCACCGGCTCGGCCGATTTCAGGCGTTCAGCCGCCTGCGGCCGGAGATCTTCGGGAAGGACCGCGAGCAGGCGGTCCGGGGTTACTTGAGAGGGCATAGTCGAAGGCTGGATAATTGATTCATAACTGGGACAAGCAGACACGTGCAAACACGTGGCAAACACGTAGGGCGGATTAGGCGGAACGCCGTAATCCGCCATGCATGCGTTATCGTCGACGCATGCATGGCGGATTACGCTGCGCTAATCCGCCCTACGGGTTAAAACGCGTACGACAGCGTCACCTTCGCGGCGCGGCCGGTGATCGAGCGAGCGGCATGGCCGTCGCCTTCGACCTCGGTGTAGCCGATCTTGTCGAACAGGTTGTTCGCGCTCAGCGACACGGTGGCCTTCTCCGTCACGCGGTAATTAACAAACGCGTTGACCACCGCATACGCCGGCATCTCGATCGTATGCGCATCGTCGCCCCACGATTTGCCGGTGCCGACCACGCTGGCGCCGATGGTGGCCTGGCCCAGGTTGTAGGTCGGCGCGACCTGGTAGATCCACTTGGCCTGGCGGCGCGGCGAGTTGCCGATATTGGCCACATCGGCGGCGGCGGTGCCGGTGATCTTGGCGTGCGTGTAGGTGGCGCCGCCGGTGATGCGGAAGTCGCCGTACGTGTACGCGCTCTCCAACTCCACACCCTTGGCGTCATACTTGTTCGAGGTGCTGCGCTGCGTGGTCGCCTCGTAGTTGCTCTCGTCGGTCTTGGCCTGGAACAGCGTCACGAACGTGCTCAAACCACCGCTGCGCCACTTCACGCCACCCTCCAACTGCTTGACGGTGTTGATGTTGATCGGCGCCGAACCATCGAGCGGCGTGCCGAACAGGATGCGGTCGGCGTTGAAGGCCACGCCATCGCTGACGCGCGCGAACGCCGCCAGGTTGTTCGTGATGCGGTAGTTGCCGCCGACCGAATACGACGTGTGGTTGATCTTGTAGTTGACCATCTGCTCGGTGGCCGGATCGTAGCGCAGGCCGCCGGTGGCGATGTTGGCGGTGCCGTTGGCCTCCTGGCGGTCCTGGCGCACGCTCGCGTCCAGGTTCAGCGGGCCGGCTTCGTAACCGACGTTCAGGTAAGGCGACGTCAGTTTGTATTCCATGTCGACCGCGCGCATGCAGCAGCCGCCGAAGGCCGGGCCGACCAGGCCTGGCGTGGCGCTGGCCGTTTGCAGCAGCGCCGGTTTGTCGCCGCTCAGCTGCATCAGGTACTCGTTGAAGTTCCACGTCAGCGCCAGCTTCTGGTTCGACAGATACAGGCCGGCGGTGGTGGTCACCTTCGAGCCGTCGGCCAGCTTGAAGGTCTTCGACAGCTTGGTGTCGTTGAGGGTATTGCCGGCGTCGTCGATCGAGGTGTTGAACACCACCGCCGAGAAGGCCAGGCCGTTGTAGGCGCGGCCCCGATTCGGTCCGGTGGCGAAGGTGTAGTTGCCGGCCACGCCGTTGTTGCCGGCGAAGACGCCGGTGAAGCGGCCGCTGTTGTCCGAGGCGCGGAACTTGTTACTGAGGTTCCAGCCGTCGCCGAGGTCGAACGAGCCTTCCAGGCCGATCGAATCGCTCTTCACACGCAGGCCGTCGTTGACGTTGGTCGACACCGGCGTGTTGTCCTTGCCCAGCGTGACATCGCGCACCCAGTTCGGCGAATAGAAGCTCACCGTGCGCGGATCGATGCCCGGGATTTCGTTGATCTTCTGGTTCACCACGCGCACCGGCACCGGCAGCGCGGTCGGCGTCTTGTCGTCGACGTGCTTGAACGACAGGCGGATGAAGCCATTGTCCAGGTCATGCGTGATATTGCCGCGGATCTGGCCGCCGCTGGCGGTGCTCATGCCGGTGTCGCGCACGCCCTCGCCGGTGCGGTAGCTGCCGCCGATGAAGAAGCGGGTCTTGTCCGAGATCGGCGCGCCGTAGTCGAAGTCGTAGCGGGTCTCGTCGTAACCGAGGCCGCGGCTGATGCCGATATGGCCGCCCTTTTCCTCGCCGGTCTTGGTGATGAAGTTGATGATGCCGCCCGGGGCGTTGGTCGCCAGCGTGGAGGCCGAGCCGCCGCGCACCACTTCGAGGTGGTCGAGCGTGCCGTCGATCTTGACGTAGCTGTCCGGCGTGATGAAGTTGAAGTCGCCCGACTGCAGCACCGGCAGGCCGTCCTCCTGGATCTGTACATAGCGCGCGCCGCCGGCCGACACGGGCACGCCGCGCACGGTGATGTTGGCGTTGCCCTCGCCGCCGGACGACTCGGCGCGCACGCCCGGCACGGAACGCAGCACCTCGGCCGCGCTCAGCGCCGCCGAATTCTTGATCACGTCGCCCTCGATGGTACTGATCGACACGCTGGTCTTCATCTTCGACGAACCGGTGGTGGTGCCGGTGACGATCACGCGTTCCATGTTCAAACCGTCCGCCGGGGCGGTGGCGGCGGGAGCGGGAGCGGCGGGCGCGGCGTCCTGCGCGGCGGCGGCGCCCATGTGCAGGATGGCGGCGGCGACGGCGGCCGTCATGGCGGCCAGTTTGATGGTGCGATGTTTCATGGTGGTCTCCAGATATTGTCGTTTTGCTCTGCTGATTTGTTGAGCAGGTGCGCCATTATTCATCGAACTGGGATTTAATGCAATCGATTGCATAGATGCGCCGCAATATGTTTATTAGGCAATCAGCTCCCTATGGCGATAATAAAAATACAGGGAAAACGACCGTGCGCGCTTGAATTTTTACCGCAGTGCAGCACAATAATCGTGCAATCGGTTGCAAAAATAAGACATATGACCGTAGGGCGGATTAGGCGGCACGCCGTAATCCGCCAAGGGCCGCCGACAGCGCAGTTCAGACGGTACGGCTACTCGAGCGCACCACCAACCGTGTCGGCAACTGCAACGATGGCGCCGCGCGCCCCTCGACCAGCTCCAGCAGCGAGGCCACCAGCGCCCTGCCGGCCTCGCGGATCGGCTGCTGCACGGTGGTCAGCGGCGGATGGAAATAGGTCGACAACTCGATATCGTCATACCCGACCACCGCCACCTGTCCCGGCACGAACAAGCCATGCTCGCGCATCGTATTAATGGCGGTCATGGCCAGCAAATCGCTGCCGGCGAAGATGGCATCGAACGGCGCGCCGCGCGCCAGCAGCGTATCGACCGCCTCGCGTCCACCGTCCGGCAGGAACGACACCGACACCAGCAACTGCGGATCGACCTCGATGCCTGCCCTTTGCAGCGCGCGGCAATAGCCGGCGTAACGCTGCCCGACCTCGGGCAGGTTGATATCGCCGAAGAAGGCGATGCGCCTGCGCCCCTCCTCGAGCAGATGGGCGGCGGCCAGCTCGCCGCCGGTCAGGTTGTCGCCGCCGACGGTGCAGTACAGCTGCCGCGGCAGCTGCGCGCCCCACACCACGATCGGCACGTGGCGCGCCGCCAGCTGGTTCAACTGCTCATGGTGGCGCCACTGGCCGATCAACACGATGCCGATCACGCGGCCGGTGTCGAACGGCGCGGCCGCCGCGTCGAGCTCCTCGGCGTTCACGCGCGAGACCAGCATGTCGAAACCCTGCTCGGTGAGCGCGTCGGCCAGGCTGCCGAGCATCCCGAGGAAGAACGGATCGGACAGGTGCTGGCGCGTGCTCGGGTCGTACGGGATCACCACGCCGACGGTGCGGTTCTGCTTCATGCGCAGGTTTTGCGCGCCGATGTTGATGGTGTACTTGAGCGAGCGCGCCAGCTCCATGATGCGGGTGCGCGTCTCCTCGCTGACCAATTTGCTGCCGGCCAGCGCGCGCGAGACGGTCGAAGTCGACACGCCGGCCAGGCGCGCGATGTCGGCCATCTGCAAGCGCCGCTGGCGCGCGGCCGCGCTGTCCGCGTCGGGCGGGGTCGGTTTGGCCATGACGACGTCAGGCCGTCGGCACGGTGTCTTTGAACGACTGGCGCTCGGACAGCTTATCGAACAACTTGGCCAGGTTGGCGTGGTCGTCGCGCCAGGTGATTTCCGGGAAGCGGAACAGCAGCCAGCCCAAAGTGCAGCCGACGGCGACGTCGGCCAGCGAGTAGTTTTTGCCGGCGCAGTAGGCCTGCTCGCCGAGTTTTTCCGACAGCGCCGCCAGGCCCAGGGTGACCTTGCCCATCTGGCGCGCGATCCAGTCCTCGCTTTGCAGCTCGATCGGCCGCTGGACGCGCTCGAGGCGCGCGATGACGGCCGCGTCGACGATGCCGTCGGCCAGCGCCTCCCAGCACTTGACGTCGGCGCGGTCGCGGCCATTGGGCGGCAGCAGCTTGCACACGGGCGTCAACGTGTCCAGGTACTCGACCATGACGCGCGAATCGATCATCACGCTGCCGTCCTCCATGATCAGGCTGGGCACCTTGCCGAGCGGGTTGACGGTGCTGATGGTGGTATCGGGGGCCCACACGTTTTCCAGTTCGAACTGGTAGTCGAGCTTTTTCTCGGCCAGCACGATGCGGACTTTGCGAACGAAAGGACTGCCTAGGGAACCGATGAGTTTCATGGATGCGTGGAGTAAAAGGTTAGCGGACAGTATAGCATCGGCCGGGGTGGCGACGGCCAATGGTAAAATCACGTCTTTGCCCTCTTCAACTTCGCCTCCTCGACCATGACCACACCT
This sequence comes from uncultured Duganella sp., assembly GCA_963513825.1. GTDB lineage: Bacteria > Pseudomonadota > Gammaproteobacteria > Burkholderiales > Burkholderiaceae_D > Rugamonas. Next base: position 14,623 of record CAUPRW010000014.1, on the reverse strand, counting down.
TACTCCACGCTGTCGGCGCTGTCGCCGCTGGACGGCCGCTACGCCGGCAAAACCGACCTGCTGCGCCCCATCCTGTCCGAATCGGGCTTCATGCACCACCGCGTCAAAGTGGAAATCTCCTGGCTGCAGGCGCTGTCGCAGGCCGGCTTCGCCGAGATCAAGCCGTTTTCGGCGGCCGGCACCGCGCTGCTCGACAAGATCGCCAACGAGTTCAAGGAAAGCGACGCCGCCCGCATCAAGGAGATCGAGGCGGTCACCAACCACGACGTCAAGGCCGTCGAGTACTGGCTCAAGGAGCAGGTCAAGGACGTGCCGGAGCTGGTCGCCGCGTCCGAATTCATCCACTTCGCCTGCACCTCGGAAGACATCAACAACACCTCGCACGGCATGATGCTCAAGGCCGCGCGCGACGCCGTCATGCTGCCGTCGCTGCGCAACGTCATCGCCCGCCTGGGCGAGATCGCCGTCGCCAACGCCGACGTGCCGATGCTCTCGCGCACCCACGGCCAGACCGCCAGCCCGACCACCCTGGGCAAGGAGATGGCCAACGTCGTCGCCCGCCTGCGCCGTGCCATCGTGCGCATCGAGCAGGTTGAAATCCTCGGCAAGATGAACGGCGCGGTCGGCAACTACAACGCCCACCTGTCGGCCTACCCGGCCTTCGACTGGGCGGCGTTCTCCAAGGACGTCATCGAGCAGCGCCTCGGCCTGGTGTTCAACCCGTACACCATCCAGATCGAACCGCACGACTACATGGCCGAACTGTTCGACGCCTTCGCCCGCGTCAACACCATCCTGCTGGACCTGAACCGCGACATCTGGAGCTACGTCTCGCTGGGCTACTTCAAGCAAAAGACCAAGGCCGGCGAGATCGGCTCGTCGACCATGCCGCACAAGGTCAACCCGATCGACTTCGAAAACTCCGAGGGCAACCTGGGCCTGGCCAACGCCGTGCTCAAGCACCTGTCGGAAAAACTGCCGGTCTCGCGCATGCAGCGCGACCTGACCGACTCGACCGTGCTGCGCAACATCGGCGTCGGCCTCGGCTACACCTTGCTGGCGTACGACAGCTGCCTGCGCGGCCTCAACAAGCTGGAAGTGAACCACGCCCGCCTGGCCGCCGACCTCGACGCCAACTGGGAAGTGCTGGCCGAGCCGGTGCAAACGGTGATGCGCCGCTACGGCATCGAGAACCCGTACGAGCAACTGAAGGAGCTCACGCGCGGCAAAGGCATCTCGAAAGACGCGCTGCGCGAGTTCATCCTCGGCCTGGCGATTCCGCAGGAGGCCAAGGACTTGCTGCTGGCGATGACGCCGGCCAACTACATCGGCATCGCGCCGGCTCTGGCCAAAGCCATCTAATACTTCGTAGCAATTTGGCATACACTAGCCCCCGCGACGTTTTCGTCGCGGGGGCTTTTTTTCACCCGCACGGCGGGGCCGGGGACGGCAACGCCGCCGCGCCTCGGTTCGCTCCGCCGCCGGGGACGGACCCACGGGGGTCCGTCCCCAGTGAAGTGCGGGGTGCGGGTTTAGCCCCGCCAAGCACAACAACAGTTTCTTTGGTATATTAGTCCTAACACGTACTATTTCCTGGAGCACTAAGAAATGCAACGCTATACCAAAACGGCAATGTTGCTGCACTGGCTGATCGCCCTGATGATCATCGCCGCCTTCTTCCTCGGCCTGACGATGGTCAGCATTCCCGGCTTCTCGCCGACCAAGCTCAAATACTTCTCCTGGCACAAATGGCTGGGCGTGACGGTGCTCGCGCTGGTGGCGGTGCGCCTGCTGTGGCGCCTGGCGAACAAGCCGCCGGCGCCGCTGGTGAGCATCCCGCCATGGCAGCACAAGGTCGCCGAGGCCGTGCACTACCTGCTGTACTTCCTGATGTTCGCCGCGCCGATCTCCGGCTTCCTGTACGGCAGCGCGGCCGGCGTGCCGGTGGTCTACCTCAAGCTATTCACCTTGCCGACCTTGATCGGTCCCGACCCTGAACTTAAGGCAATCTTAAAAACCGTTCATTATGTTTTGGTCATGACGATGGCGGGCGTGGTGGTCGCCCACGCGCTGGCCGCCCTCAAGCACCATTTTATCGACCGCGACATCACGCTCAAGCGCATGCTGCCGTAATCCCCCACTGGAGCCACTATGAAAACCATGAAAAAAATCGCCCTCGTCTCCCTGATGGGTGTCGCCCTGGCCGCCAGCGCCGCCGTGCTCAAGGCCGACCCGGCCAAGAGCTCGGTGTCGGCCACGTTCAAGCAAATGAACGTGCCGATCGAATCGAAGTTCAAGAAATACACGGTCGCCATCGACTACGACGCCGCCAAGCCGGACGCCTCCAAGGCCACGGTCGAAGTCGAGACGGCCAGCCTCGACATGGGCGACCCGGAGTACAACAAGGAAGTGGCCAAGAAAGAATGGTTCAACTCGGCGCAATTCCCGAAAGCGACCTTCGTCTCGAGCGCCATCAAAAGCGCCGGCGCCGGCAAGCTCACCGTCACCGGCAAGCTGACCATCAAGGGCAAGGCCACCGACATCACCTTCCCGCTGACGGTCAAGACCGAGGGCGGCAAGCAAGTGTTCGACGGCGCGCTGCCGATCAAACGCCTGGCCTACAACATCGGCGAAGGCGAATGGAAGGACACCAGCATGGTGGCCGACGACGTCACCATCAAGTTCCACGTAGTAGCCGGCCAATAAGCAGCCGGCCGACAAGCCCCCACCACCCACGGAGACATAGCGCATGAAATTACAGATCCTGATCGCCACCCTGCTGGCCGCCTCGGCCACGTCCGCCATCGCCGCCACCTACACGGTCGATCCGACGCACACCTTCCCGAGCTTCGAGGCCGACCACATGGGCCTGTCGGTCTGGCGCGGCAAGTTCAACAAGACCACCGGCACCGTCACGATGGACCGCGCGGCCAAGACGGGCGCGCTGGACCTGGTGATCGACCCGGCCTCGATCAACTTCGGTTTCGACAAAATGGACAGCCACGCGCGCGGTCCGGACATGTTCAACGTCGAAAAATTCCCGACCATCACCTACAAAAGCAAATCGTTCAAGTTCGACGGCGAGCAGCTGGTCGGTGTCGACGGCGAATTGACGATGCTCGGCGTAACCAAGCCGGTCGCGCTCAAGGTTAACAAGTTCAAATGCATCATGCACCCGCGCTACAAGAAAGAAGTCTGCGGCGCCGACGCCACGGCCGAGTTCAAGCGCAGCGATTTCGGCCTCAACTACGGCCTGCCGAACTTCTCGCCGGAAGTCAAACTCGCGATCCAGATCGAAGCGATCAAAGCCGACTAAACCGTCGGGGTCAAGTCTGTCATTTGGACACGGCCCCAGCCGCAAGCCGCGCCGCCGCGGGCTCGGTCTGCCATTTACACATGAGCTTGTGTCCAAATGTCAGACTTGACCCCGAACCTGCGCGCACCGACCACGCCCCGGCAACGCGGCGTGGTTTTTTTCGCGCCTGCGGTACAGTAGCGTTTCCATTCCCCATCCCACTATCCAAGACCAGGAGTCGTCATGTCCGCAAAAAAAGTCGCCGTCGTCATCGGCAGTCTGCGCAAGGAATCGATCAACCGCAAATTCGCCCACGAGCTCATCGCGCTGGCGCCACCGTCGCTCGAATTGACCATCGTCGAAATCGGCGAGATGGCGCTCTACAACGAGGATCTGGAAGGCGACGGCGTCACTGCGCCGCAGGCGTGGACCCATTTCCGCGAGCGCGTCAAGGAAGCCGACGCCGTGCTGTTCGTCACGCCCGAATACAACCGCTCGGTGGCCGCGCCGCTCAAGAACGCCATCGACATCGGCTCGCGCCCCTACGGCGACAGCGCCTGGAGCGGCAAGCCGGCCGGCGTGGTGACCGTCTCGCCGGGCGCGGTCGGCGGCTTCGGCGCCAACCACCACCTGCGCCAGTCGCTGGTGTTCCTCGACATGCCGGTGCTGCAGCAGCCGGAAGCCTACATCGGCGGCGCCGCCGGCCTGCTGGGCGACGACGGCAAGATCAACAACGACCGCACCCGCGAGTTCCTGAAAAAATTCATGACCGCATACGCCGCCTGGGTGGACACCAACGCCAAGAAGTAAGGGCTTACCGTCGGACCGCGCTGAACGGATAGCCGTCCGCGGTCAGCGCCGCCGGCTGGCCGGCGCGGGCGGCGGCCCCGGCGCCTGCCGATTGCTCCTGCGCCGCCCCCGTCGTCCGCAGCGACAGCAAATTCGGCCCGTCGCGGGAGCGCAGCAACGCCAGGTCGACACCCGGCAAGCGCTGCGACAAGCCGTCGATGCCATCGTCACCCTGCCCTTCGCACCCCACGTACAGCCGGTATGACACCTGCCGATAGCCCAGTTCCAGCACGAAGCCCGCCACATGCGCCGTCCCCGGCCGGCCCGGCACGGCCGTCACGCGCAACCACGTCGCCCCCTTGCCTTTGCCCTGGCGCAGATGCAGCGCGTCCCACGGGCGCATCGGATAATGGCGCGGGCCGTCCTCCCGGATCGCGACCGGCGCCACCGTCACGCCATCGGTCGGCTCGACCAGCACCACCGGCACGCCGCGCAGGCCGGCCAGCGGCGCCAGACCCGCGTAGCGCCCGGCGCTGGCCGGCGTGAGCAGCACCAGATCGGCCGCCGGCCAGTCGCGCACCGCCTCGGCGCTGTAGGCGTCCGCATCGGCGTCCACCGTCAGCACGCGCAGGCCGCGGAAGCGGATCAGCGCCAGCCCCTTGCCGACCCAGTGCACGCTGCCGCGCGCCGGTCCGCGCGCCGCCGCCACGCCGGCGTCAACGCCCCTGGCGTCGATCACGTAGCGCGGCCCGATCTGCGCCACGCCGATTTTGCACACCAGCGCCAGCAGCATGGCCACCAGCACCGCACGTCCTCCGACCCCGTTCCGCATCGCTGGCTCCTGGTTGATGGCGAGGATTCCAGTAGACCAGCGCGACACTTTATTGCCTTAAGCCAACTCAAGCCCCCGTCCCGGGCGACCTGCCGCCGCTCAAAAAGCGGGCACGAATGATACAATCGCGCCCTCGACAGCACGCCGGAGCGCCCACAAGGCGCGCGTGCATTCCACATCGTTCCCCCTGAGATCCAGACCGCCATGCACCCGAATATGCCGACGCCTTATGAAAAAGGCAATCAAAACCAAACCACGCTCTGGACCGAATGCATCGCGTTCTACGAGGAACTGGCGCAGCGCTTCCCGCAAGTGCTGCGTTTTGAACAGATCGGCGTGTCCGACGGCGGCATCCCCGTCCACGCCGGCATCGTCAGCCCGGACGGCGTGTTCGACCGCTCGCAGATCAAGGCCGAGGGCCGCACCGTCTTCTTCAACAACAACGGCATCCACCCCGGCGAGCCGGAGGGCGTGGACGCCTGCATGGCCATCGTGCGCGACCTGTGCTTCGAGCCGGCCCGGCTGGCCGCGCTGGGCGACGCCGTGCTGTTGTTCGTGCCGCTCTATAACGTCGACGGCGCGCTCAACCGCGCCAACACGTCGCGCGTCAACCAGGACGGGCCGGAGCAGTTCGGCTTCCGCGGCAACAGCCGCCACCTCGACCTGAACCGCGACTTCATCAAGTGCGACACGCTCAACGCCCGCCTGTTCAACCAGCTCGTCACCAGCTGGGATCCGGACGTCATGGTCGACACCCACACCTCCAACGGCGCCGACTATCCGTACACGATGACCTTGATCCACACCCAGGCGGACAAACTCGGCTACGGACTCGGCCCCTTCCTGCGCGAGACCATGCTGCCGCACATCTACGCGCAGATGGAGGCCAAGGGCTGGCCGACCTGCCCGTATGTGAACCCGGTCAAGGACAGCCCGGACGACGGCATCGCCGAATTCCTCGAGGTGCCGCGCTTTTCGACCGGCTTCGCGGCGCTGCACCACGTGATCGGCTTCATGCCGGAGACGCACATGCTCAAGCCCTTCAAGGACCGCTACGAGTCGATGCGCGCGCTGCTGGACGTCACGCTGGCCTTCACCGTCGCCCACGGCGCGCAAATCCGCGCGCTGCGCGCGGACGCGAAAGCGCAGGCGGCCGGCGCCAGCGAGTGGACCGTCAACTGGCGCCTGGACGAAGACCATCCGTCGACCTACCGCTTCAAGGGTTACGCCGCCAAGCGCAGCGCCAGCGTGCTGGGTAACTACCAGCGCCTGTACTACGACCGCAGCGAGCCGTGGGAAAAGGACATCGCCTACTACAACCGCTTCGTGCCGGCGGCCACCGTGCGTGCGCCCAAAGGCTACATCGTGCCGCAGGCCTGGCGCGAAGCGATCGAGCGCCTGCAGTGGAACGGCGTCGAGATGGCGGCCTTCGACGAAGCCTCGACCATCGAGGCGCAGTACTATCACATCGCCTCGGTGAGCTCGCGACCGCACGCCTACGAGGGCCATATGTACCACGACGAGGTGCGACTGGAGGCGCGCACCGGCAGCTTCACCGTGCAGCCGGGCGACTGGTTCATCCCGCTCAAGCAGGCCAACGCCCGCTACGCGGTCGAAACGCTGGAACCGCAAGGCCACGACTCGTTCTTCCGCTGGGGCTTCTTCAACAGCGTGCTGGAAAAAAAGGAGACCTTCTCCGACTACGTGTTCGAGGACCTGGCGCTGGAGATGCTCGCGGCCGAGCCGGAACTCAAGGCGAAGTTCGACGCGTGGAAGGCCGCCAATCCAGCGCTGCTGTCGGACCAGGAGCAAGTGCTCGGCTTCATCTTCGAAAACGGCAAGCGCCACGCCGAGCCGGGATGGCGCCGCTATCCGGTGCTGTCGGTCTTTTAAAGACAGCCCGACAATTTAACCTCGCGTTCCCCGTGCGCGCGGTGGCGATCCCGCCGCGCGCACTCAAGCACCCGCTGCCCACAAGGTCACAGCCATGCACTACGCACTCAATCTGCGCACTTTTTTTTACAGCCACTATTTTTATCTTGGGCTGCGCTTCGCCGCAGGGCTGGTCGGCGTCACGCTGATCACGCTGCGCTTCTCCGACATGGCCACCGCCATGACGGTGTGCATCGGCGCCCTATGCACGGCGCTGATGGACATGCCCAGCCCCCTGCGCCACAAGTTCAACGAGATGAGCGCCTCGGTGCTGCTGTGCAGCGCCGTCACCCTGTTGATCAGCCTATGCGCGCCGCTGCACTGGCTGCTGATGACGATGCTGGTGGTGATCAGCTTCCTCGCCTGCATGATGGTCGTCTACGGCAAAAAATCGATGCCGCTGCAACTGGCCACGCTGTTCATCATGACCATGTCGATGGAGCACTCGATGACGGTCAGGCAATCGTTCATCCACACCGGCCTGTTCACGCTCGGCGCGGTGGCGTACCTGGCCTACGCGATGGGCATCTCGTGGATACTGCGCCACCGCATCAAGCAGCAGGTGCTGGCCGAGGCGCTGTTCGAGCTGGCCGCCTACATCGACATCAAGGCCGACTTCTACGACACGCGCTACAACCTGAACGAACAGTTTAATAAACTGGTGCGCCATCAAAGCATCCTGGCCGACCGCCAGCAAGCCTCGCGCGACCTGATTTTGCGCGCCCACCAGAACAGCAAGGACGCCATCGTCGTGCAGGTCCACGTCTGCATGCTCGACCTGTATGAGCTGATCCTGTCGACCCACACCGACTACGCGCAGTTGCGCCTGCACCTGGCCGATTCGCCGGTGCTCTCCACGCTGCGCGAGCTGGCCTGCAAGGCCGCCCGCGATATCGAATCGGTGGCTTACGACGTCACCCGCAAAAAAGCCTCGTACGCGGAGATCAGCTACACGCCGGAACTCGACGCCATCGAGGCGGAGCTGGCTGCGATCCAGCGCCGCATCGACGACGGCAAGCCGCAACAGGAGGCGCTGGCGGTGCTGCGCGCGCAGCGCAACAAGATCGGCGCCATCATCAAGATGATCGGGGAACTGCACCAGGCCAGCCAGAAGGTCTACGACACCACGCCGTTCTGGGTCGACGCCGACATGGGGCCGTTCCTGTCGCAGCAAAAGTACGAGCTGCGCATGATCCTGTCGCACCTGCGCATGGATTCGCCGATCTTCCGCTTCTCGCTGCGGGTGGCAATGGCGATCTCGGTCGGCCTGGCGGTGGCCGCGTGGCTGCCGTATGCGGCGCACAGCTACTGGATCGTGCTCACCATCGTGATCATCCTCAAGCCCAGCTTCAGCATGACCAAGCAGCGCCGGGGCGACCGCATCATCGGCACCATCATCGGCTGCGTGATCACCGCGCTGGTGATCCGCTACCTGAACCATCCGGCCGCCATCCTCGGCATCCTGGTGCTGGCGACGGTGGCCACGCCGACCTTCATCTACCTGCGCTACCGCTACGCGGCCATCGCGGTGAGCATCATGATCCTGCTGCAGATGCACCTGATCGCGCCCGGGAACAACAACCTGATCATGGAACGGCTGGTCGACACCTTCATCGGCGCGGCGGTGGCGACGGCGTTCAGCTTCGTGCTGGCGAGCTGGGAATATCAAACCCTGCCGCGCCTGATCCGCGAGGTGCTGGACGTGAACCTGCGCTACATGCAGGCCAGCTTCGATCTATTGCAGGGCAAGGGCAAGGACGATTTCGCCTACCGCATCGAACGCAAGCGCTTGATGGACAGCCTGGCCGCGCTCAGCTCCGCGCTGGTGCGCATGCTCGACGAGCCGTCGAGCAAACGGCGCGCGGTGGAGGACATCAACCTGTTCATCGTGCAGAACTACCTGCTGGTGGCGCACGTGGCGGCGTTGCGTTCGATCCTGCGCCGCCACGTGGGCGAGCTGCCAAAGCAAGCGGTCAACGCCATGCTGGCCGAGAGCCACGGGCAGGTGGTGGGGATTTTGTCGCAGGCGCTGGAACGGCATGCGGGGCGGGCGGCGGCGCCGACGTCCGTGCCGCCCGCCACCTCCTCCGACACCGCCGCCGTGCCGTGGTCCGGCTGGCCTTTGGTGCAACGCCGGATCCGCCTGCTGCAGGCCGACGCCGCGAAAATCATCGTCCACAGCGAAGCGATCGTCCGCAACGTCGCTTAACACTGCTAACATGGGGCGATGAGTTCATCATCCTCCCCCTTCAGCACGCGCGACCTGGTTTCGGCCCTGGCCGTGGTCCTCATATGGGGCACCAACTTCGTCGCGATGAAGATCGGTTTGAAGGACCTGACGCCGTTCCAGATGGGCGCGGCGCGCTACATCTTCGCCGTCGTGCCGCTGATCCTGGTCGTGCGTCCGCCAAAAATCCCCGTCAAATGGATCGTCGCCTACGGCCTGTGCCAGGGCGTCGGCCAATTCGGCCTGCTGTTCCTGTCGCTCAAGGTTGGCATGTCGGCCTCGCTGGCCTCGGTCATCCTGCAAACCCAGGTCTTTTTCACCGCCCTGTTCGGCTTCGTGCTGCTGCGCGAGCGCGCCAGCCGCGCGCTGAAGGGCGGACTGCTGCTGGCGGCCGCGGGGCTGGTCTGCTTCGGCATGAACTACGTCGAGCCGGGCCACGCCGGCGGCACCACCGCCGGCGGCTTCGTGCTGACGCTCATGGCGGCGGCCATGTGGGCCGCCTCCAACATCGTCGTGCGCCGCGCGCAGCAGGCCACGCCGGAATTCGACGTGGTGGGCTTCATGGTCTGGTGCAGCCTGGTGCCGATCCTGCCTTTCATCGGCCTGTCGCTGGCGTTCGACGATCCGGCCACGCGCTGGCACTGGACCGGCGCGCCGTGGACCACCTGGGCGGCCGTCGCCTATCTGGGATGGATGGCCACCATCCTCGGCTACGCCATGTGGACCCGGCTGCTCAAGCGCCACCCCGTCAACCGCGTGGCGCCGTTCAGTCTTGGCGTGCCGCTGGTCGGCATCAGCGCCGGCATGCTGCTGCTGGGCGACGTCGTCACCGGCTGGCAGTGGGCCGGCATCGCGCTGATCGTGCTGTCGCTGGTGTGCACCATGTTCGGCGGCCGCTGGCTCGATCGCCGGCCCTAGCAGCCTGTCGGACCGAGGGAGTCAAAGCGAAAAAATAGCTGGTCGAGGACAGATTTTGACGATTTCGCAGCGCCCATAGCGAGCTATGGGCCGAGAAAGCGGCGAAATATGGACCGATCCAGGTATTTTTGCAGCTGACGATCCTCGGTCAGACAGGCTGCTAGCCAAAGCACACGCGGTTGCGGCCCGTCTGCTTGGCGCGGTACAGCAAGGCGTCGGCCTTTTGCAGCATGGCCTCCGCCGTCCCCGCCGCCAGGTCAGCGTACACGCCCATGCTCATCGTCACCGTCAACCCGGGATGGACCTCGTGCCACGGGAAGTTCTCGATCATGTGGCGCAGCTTGTCGCACAGCGCCGCCGCCTGCGGCAGCTCCGTCTCCGGCAAGGCGATGACGAACTCCTCGCCGCCGTAGCGCGCCACCAGATCGCTCAGGCGCATGTGGCCGCGCAGGATTTCGCCGACATGGCGCAACACGGCGTCGCCGGTGGCGTGCGAGAACTGGTCGTTGATCTTTTTGAAGAAATCGATATCCCCGATCACCATCGTCAACGGCTGCTTGTGCCGCACCGCGTGGCTGAACAGCGTGCTCGCCCGCTCGTCGAAATGGCGGCGGTTATGCAGCTTGGTCAGCGCGTCGCGCACGCTCAGCTCACGCATTTGCTCGGCCTGCGCCAGGATGGTTTGATGCGACGCGTGCAGCTCTTCGTGCGTGCGCGCCAGCTTCTCGCTCATGTCGTTGAAGGCGCAGGCCAGCGTCGCCACCTCGTCGCGGCCCTCGACCGGCACGCGCTGCAGCAGCGAGCCGCCATGCATGGCCCGCACCGCGCCGGTCAGATGGCTCAAGCTGCGGCTCATGCCGCGACTGAGCAAAACGCCCAGCAGCAGCGCCAGCGCGGCGGCCGCGGTCACGCCGGCCAGCAACGCCTCGCGCATCGCCTGCAGATACTGGAGCTCCTGCCTGCTGGGCGTGATCACCCCTTCCGGCGAGACGTAGGCGACGATGCGCCCGCCCACCTCGATCGGCCGCGCATTCTTGCGCGCGGCCGGCGGCAGCGCCTCGCCATGGCGGTAAACACCGGCGCCGAGCAGAACGCGGAAATCCTGATCGGCGAGGATGAAGTGGAACGGCGGCTCGCCGTTGCCGCGCGGCGGCGGCGGGCGGCGCCCGACCGGTGGCGCCTGGCCCGGTGGCGGCGCTTGCGGCAGGCGCGCGTCGGGGTCAGGCGGGCCGTCCGCTTCCGGTTCGCCGCCCGGCCCGGGCCTCGGCCCATGGTCCGGGCCCTGCGCGCCATCCGGTCCCGGCCCGCCCGGTGGCCGCCGGGCGCCGCGCAGATCCTGGTAGCGCCGCATGTAGTTGTCGAACGGTTCGATGGCGATCGCCGCCTGCCAGCTGCCGTAGGTATGCAGGTAACCGTTGACCGCGGTGTAGAAATGCTCGGCCGCCTGTTCGCGCCGGATCGTGTCGACTTTCCTGGTCATCCCCACATAAGCGAGCCCGCCGACCATCGCCACCGCCGCCAACCCCGTCAATAGCAGGGCAAGCATGAATTTCGTGCGCAGGGACATCCCGACTCCGTCAAATTATTGCCAATAGGACAGTAATGATAGCCGACGGCAGTGCGGTCCCGAAAAGTCAGACCAAAAAAGCTATCTTTTCGCGACGAATGTTTGAGAAGCGACGGTAAGTCATTTCGCTTGCGACTCAATTCGATATCCAACATCACTGCATCGAATACCTGTGCCCATCCTCGCCGGCACTCTTGTCATTTCCGCATTGCAATGAGGGAATGCAATCCCGTGGTGAAAAAAATCCACAGTAAATTATTGCGTTGCGGAACCAATGTTTCATAGGGAAAACCCTAAGTTATATTGAAAACTAATGGCACCTATCACAAATCAAAATTTTTTTTATTTCTCAAAACGGCGCATACTGCACTGCATCAAACGAACATTCTTAAAGGAGCTTCTCATGAACTCGACTACTTTCAACGCTAACACCACCGCCAACTACGCAGCCAATGTCGCTTACGCGGTACGTCAACTGTTCGCCGCGCTGACCGCACAAAAGCCAGCCGCAGTTGCAGAAGCGACCACCGAGCGCGCCGACGAAACCATCTGGTGGCTGAGCAGCACCGCCAAGGACGTCGAAGCCCACTCGCCTAACCTGGCCGCTGAACTGCGCTACATCGCCGCCCGTTTCGGCTAATCGCAAGTCACTCAACCATTTAGGAGAACCACCATGCTGACCATCATCGAAAACCTGCCTGCCGCCTTCGCCGTCTCCGGTATCGTTCTGCGCCTGTACCTGGGCTCGAAACCAACCAAAACCGAAGAATAAGCCGTGCGCGCCACAGCAAAAAGCCCCGGCCGCTAACGCGGTGCCGGGGCTTTTTAGTTTGTAGCGAAGCGCTTACGCAGGCAGATTGAGTTTCGAATTGCGCATCCCGAACAGGAAGTACGTCACGATCGCGGCCGACATCCAGACGGCGAAGATGGTGTAAGTCGTCATCGACAAGCCGAACATCAGATACAGGCAGGCGCCGATGCTCAGGCCAGGCACCACATACGGTCCGAATGGCACGCGGAAACCCTTCACGCCCTTGCCGTTTTCCTTCTTGCGCATCACCGGCACGGCCAGGGACACCACGATGAACGCCGTCAGCGTGCCCATGCTGACCATGTCCCACAGGAAGGTCGCGTCCACGAAGCCGGCCACCAGCCCGACGACGATACAAACGATCAAGGTGTTTTGCACCGGCGACGCCGTCTTTGCGTTGACCTTCTGGAACGACTTCGAAATCAATCCATCCTTGGAGATCGCGTACAGGATGCGGGTTTGACCGTAGATCGTCACCAGGGTTACGCTGAAGACGGAAATGACCGCGCCGGCCGCCAGCACCAGCGCCGGCCAGGTCTTGCCGGTGACGTTTTGCAGGATCACCGCCAGGCCGGCTTCCTGTCCGGCGAATTTCGCGGCGGGCTGGGCGCCCATCGCCGCCACCGCCACCAGCATATAAAACACCGTCACGATGCCAAGCGCCGACAAAATGCCGATCGGCACGTTGCGCTTGGGGTTGCGCACCTCCTCGCCGGCCGTGGCGACCGTGTCGAGGCCGATGAAGGAGAAGAACACCGTCGCCGCCGCCGCCGTCACGCCGGCCATGCCGGTGTAGTGCGCGCCGTTGTCGGGGCTGAAGAACGGATGGAAGTTGTTGATGTCAAAGCCGGAGAAGGCGATGACGATGAAAAAGATCAGGATCGCCAGCTTGATCAGCACCATGACGGCGTTGGTCGTGGCCGATTCCTTGGTGCCGCGGATGAGCAGCATGCCGCACAGCGTTACCAGCAGGATCGGCGGCAGGTTGATGTGGCCGGCGCGCAGTTCGATGCCGTGCGCGGTGGAGACGATCATGGGCGAGCGCAGCACGTCCGGGATGTGCCAGCCGAAGGCGTTGGTCAGGAAATTGTTCAGATAATCGGACCAGCCGATGGCGGTGGCGCTGGCCGCCAGTCCATATTCGAGCAGCAGGCAGGCGGCCATGATGAAGGCGGCGAACTCGCCCACCGTGGCGTAGGCGAACGAATACGAGGAGCCGGACGCGGGTATCCGGAACGACAGCTCGGCATAGCACAGCGCGGTCAGGCCGGCGGTGATGGCGGCGATCAGAAACGACAGGATGACGGACGGGCCGGCCTTGGGCACGGCTTCGACCATCGTGAAGAAGATGCCGGTGCCGATGGTGGCGCCGACGCCGATCATGGTCAGGGGGAACAGGCCGATCGAGCGGTGCAGGCCGTTGCTGGTGGGGGCGTGTTCAGTTGCGGAGTGTTCAACTGTAGTATCGACCGGCTTGGTACGGGTCAGTTTCTGGACCAGCGATTGGTTCACAGGCGATCCTTGTGGGAGTGGTGTGGGCAAAAAAACTAAGCGATTATAGGGCCTTACGGCTGACTCGCCACAAAGTAATTTGTGCCACAAAACCAACTTTATTCGCACTCGCCACAGGGCTTGGTTACAGTTGCTTACTTTTGATACAGCGCGACGTATAGATTGAAAAGCGGTCGCACGCTAATCTTGTTGCAACATTGTAGTTAGACAAGAAGGAGTTCTCATGCCGGTTCAAAAGATTCCCACCGTCTCGCGTCGTTTCCATCCGGCGATCAGCGCGGCCGTTGCCGTGCTGGGCGTTGCCGCCACGATCGTGGCGGTGCTTATCGCCCGGAATTAAATTCGTTCGCGGGGTGCGCGTTTTTACCCCGCACTGCGGCTAACGGGGGACGTACCCGTTCGGGTACGTCCCCATCCTTTTCGGGTGGCGGCCGGCTCAATCCACCGCTGCGCAATTCTGCTTACGCCAGTTCGCTGGGATCGTTTACCCCGCACTGCGGCGCACAGGGGACGTACCCGTTCGGGTACGTCCCCAGCCTTTTCGGGTGGCGGCCGGCTCAATCCACCGGCGCGGAATTCTGATTACGCCAGTTCGCTGGGATCGCTTACCCCGCACTGCGGCGCACAGGGGACGTACCCGTTCGGGTACGTCCCCAGCCTTTTCGGGTGGCGGCCGGCTCAATCCACCGGCGCGGAATTCTGATTACGCCAGTTCGCTGGGATCGCTTACCCCGCACTGC
>CAUPRW010000013.1:0-111271 GCA_963513825.1 uncultured Duganella sp. | reverse complement strand
CTAATCCGCCCTACGATACATCGCATGCCGATCTGGCAATGGAGTGCGCGATTTCGCCGCCCCGCCATTGCCAAGCAGGAGGGATTTGGTTATAATTCAAAGGTTTAGCCAATCTCACCCTACCGTAGCCGACCACCACTCACTCCATATTCAATCTGACCTTCCACCCCGGCCTGCGACGGCCTTGGGTACACGACGGTCGTCTGACGTGGCGCAGCTACGGTAACTTTATCAGGAGTTACCCTTGCCGCCATTTTTTTCTGGCCCTGCCGTTCCAGCCATATTGGCCCTCGCTGACGGAACCATCTTCAAAGGTTTTTCGATCGGCGCCGCCGGCCACACCACCGGGGAAGTCGTTTTCAATACTTCCATGACCGGCTATCAGGAAATCCTGACCGATCCCAGCTATTGCCGTCAAATCGTCACCCTGACGTATCCACACATCGGCAACACCGGCGTCAATCCAGAAGACGTCGAGTCCTCCAAAGTCCACGCCGCAGGCCTAATCATCCGTGACCTGCCGCTGATGGCGTCGAACTTCCGCTCCACCCAGTCGCTGTCCGATTACCTCAAGGCCGAGAACATCGTCGCCATCGCCGGTATCGACACGCGCAAACTGACCCGCATCCTGCGCGAAAAAGGCGCCCAGTCCGGCGCCATCCTGGTCGGCACCCAGGGCAACGAGCCGTCCACCGCGCAGGCGCTGGAACTGGCCCGCTCCTTCCCCGGCCTGGCCGGCATGGACCTGGCCAAAGTCGTCTCGACCAAGACCGCCTACGAGTTCACCGAGGCGGAATGGGAACTGGGCGAAGGCTACGGCAAGCTCGCGCAGCCGAAGTTCCACGTGGTGGCCTACGATTACGGCGTCAAGCGCAACATCCTGCGCATGCTGGTCCAGCGCGGCTGCAAAGTGACGGTGCTGCCGGCGCAAGCGACGGCCGCCGACGCGCTGGCCCTGAACCCGGACGGCGTGTTCCTGTCGAACGGCCCCGGCGACCCGGAGCCGTGCGACTACGCGATCGCCGCCACCAGGGAATTGATCGACAAGGGCATTCCGGTGTTCGGCATTTGCCTCGGCCACCAGATCATGGCGCTGGCCTCCGGCGCGAAGACCTTGAAGATGAAGTTCGGCCACCACGGCGCCAACCACCCGGTGCAAGACCTCGACAGCAAGAAGGTGATGATCACCTCGCAGAACCACGGTTTCGCCGTGGACGCCGCGACCCTGCCGGCCAACACCCGCGTAACCCACAGCTCGTTGTTCGACGGCTCGCTGCAGGGCTTCGCCCGCACCGACAAACCGGCGTTCTGCTTCCAGGGCCACCCTGAAGCCTCGCCCGGCCCGACTGACGTCGCTTACCTGTTTGACCGCTTCATCGGCATGATGGAAGCAACGGAGAAAAAATAAGATGCCTAAACGTACAGACATTAAAAGTATTCTGATTATTGGCGCTGGCCCGATCATCATCGGCCAGGCTTGCGAGTTCGATTATTCCGGCGCCCAGGCCTGCAAGGCCCTGCGCGAAGAAGGCTACAAGGTCATCCTGGTCAACAGCAATCCGGCGACCATCATGACCGACCCCGAAATGGCCGATGTGACCTACATCGAGCCGATCACGTGGCAAGTGGTCGAGAAGATCATCGCCAAGGAAAAGCCGGACGCGATCCTGCCGACCATGGGCGGGCAGACGGCGCTCAACTGCGCGCTGGACCTGCATCGCCACGGCATCCTCGACAAGTACAAGGTGGAGCTGATCGGCGCCACGCCGGAAGCCATCGACAAGGCCGAGGACCGCTCCAAGTTCAAGGACGCGATGACCAAGATCGGCCTCGGTTCGGCGCGCTCGGGCGTGGCGCATTCGCTGGAAGAGTCGTGGGCCGTGCAGAAGGAAGTGGGCTTCCCGACCATCATCCGGCCATCGTTCACGATGGGCGGCAGCGGCGGCGGCATCGCCTACAACGAAGAGGAATTCGAAGCGATCTGCAAACGCGGCCTGGAAGCGTCGCCGACCAACGAGCTGCTGATCGAAGAGTCGCTGCTGGGCTGGAAAGAGTACGAGATGGAAGTGGTGCGCGACAAGGCGGACAACTGCATCATCATCTGCTCGATCGAAAACCTCGACCCGATGGGCGTGCACACGGGCGACTCGATCACCGTCGCGCCGGCGCAGACGCTGACGGACAAGGAATACCAGATCATGCGCAACGCCAGCCTGGCGGTGCTGCGCGAGATCGGCGTCGACACCGGCGGCTCGAACGTGCAGTTCTCGATCAACCCGGCCGACGGCCGCATGATCGTCATCGAAATGAATCCGCGCGTATCGCGTTCGTCGGCGCTGGCCTCGAAGGCGACCGGCTTCCCGATCGCCAAGGTGGCGGCCAAGCTGGCCGTCGGCTTTACTTTGGATGAGCTGCGCAACGAGATCACCGGCGGCGCCACCCCGGCCTCGTTCGAGCCGTCGATCGACTATGTCGTGACCAAGATCCCGCGCTTCACGTTCGAAAAATTCCCGACCGCCGACCACCACCTGACCACGCAGATGAAATCCGTCGGCGAGGTGATGGCGATCGGCCGCACCTTCCAGGAATCGTTCCAGAAAGCCTTGCGCGGCCTGGAAGTGGGCGTCGATGGCTTGAACGAGAAAACCAAAGACCGCGAGAAGATCGAAGAGGAACTCGGCGAGCCGGGTCCGGAGCGCATCTGGTACGTCGGCGACGCCTTCGCCCAGGGCTTCACGCTGGAAGAAGTGCACCAGCTGACCAAGATCGACCCATGGTTCCTGATCCAGATTAAAGAGATCGTCGACCTGGAACTGTGGATGGACACGCAAAAGCTCGAGCAGCTCGACAAGAACGTGCTCTACAAGCTCAAGCAAAAAGGCTTCTCGGACCGCCGCCTGGCCTTCCTGCTGCAGACCGACGCCAAGACCGTGCGCGCGCGCCGCCACGAGCTGGGCATCCGTCCCGTGTACAAGCGGGTCGACACCTGCGCGGCCGAATTCGCGACCAACACCGCCTACATGTACTCGACCTACGATGAAGAGTGCGAGTCCAACCCGACCGACAAGAAGAAGATCATGGTGCTCGGCGGTGGTCCGAACCGCATCGGCCAGGGTATCGAATTCGACTACTGCTGCGTGCACGCGGCGCTGGCGATGCGCGAGGACGGCTACGAGACCATCATGGTCAACTGCAATCCCGAGACCGTCTCGACCGACTACGATACCTCCGACCGCCTGTACTTCGAGTCGCTGACCCTGGAAGACGTGCTGGAAATCGTCGAACTGGAAAAACCGGTGGGCGTGATCGTGCAGTACGGCGGCCAGACCCCGCTCAAGCTGGCGCTGGACCTGGAGGCGAACGGCGTGCCGATCGTCGGCACCTCGCCGGACATGATCGACGCCGCCGAAGACCGCGAGCGCTTCCAGCAGATGCTGCACAAGCTGCAACTGCGCCAGCCGCCGAACCGCACCGCCCGCACCGAGGCCGACGCCCTGGCGCTGGCGCAGGAAATCGGCTATCCGCTGGTGGTGCGTCCGTCGTACGTGCTCGGTGGCCGCGCGATGGAAATCGTCCACGAGCAGCGCGACTTGGAACGCTACATGCGCGAAGCGGTCAAGGTATCGCACGATTCGCCGGTGCTGCTGGACCGCTTCCTCAACGACGCCATCGAGTGCGACGTCGACTGCATCTCCGACGGCGAGACCACCTTCATCGGCGGCGTGATGGAGCACATCGAGCAAGCGGGCGTGCACTCGGGCGACTCGGCCTGCTCGCTGCCGCCGTACTCGCTGGCGCAGGAGACCATCGATGAACTGAAGCGTCAAACCTCGCTGATGGCCAAGGGCTTGAACGTGGTCGGCCTGATGAACGTGCAGTTCGCGATCCAGAAGCAGGACGTCGACGGCGTGTCGAAAGACGTCGTCTATGTGCTGGAAGTGAACCCGCGCGCTTCGCGCACGGTGCCGTTCGTGTCGAAGGCGACCGGCCTGCAGCTGGCCAAGATCGCCGCCCGTTGCATGGTCGGCCAGACGCTGGCGCAGCAGGGCATCACCACCGAGGTGGTGCCGCCTTACTACAGCGTCAAGGAAGCCGTGTTCCCGTTCGTGAAGTTCCCCGGCGTCGACACCATCCTCGGACCGGAGATGAAGTCGACCGGCGAAGTCATGGGCGTCGGCAAGACCTTCGGCGAGGCCTTCGTCAAGTCGCAGCTGGGCGCCGGCGTCAAGCTGCCGAAGTCGGGCAAGGTGTTCCTGTCGGTGAAATCGTCCGACAAGCCGCGCGCCGTCAAGGTGGCGCGCGACCTGGTCTCGATCGGCTTCTCGCTGGTGGCCACCAAGGGCACGGCGGCCGTCATCGCGGCCGCCGGTATTCCGGTCACCGCCGTCAACAAGGTGGCCGAGGGCCGGCCGCACATCGTCGACATGATCAAGAACCACGAGATCGTTTTGGTGATCAACACCGTCGAAGAGAAGCGCAGCGCCATCACCGACTCGCGCGCGATCCGCACCTCGTCGCTGGCCTCGCGCGTGACGACGTACACCACCATCGCCGGCGCCGAGGCGGCCGTCGAGGGCATCCGTCATTTGGACGAACTGCAAGTGTACGATTTACAAGGGCTGCATAAAACCTTACACTAAGGCTTAGCAGGTCTTTTGAACCACAGAGCTCGCGCTGCAGTTGGCGTGGCCTCTGTGGTTTTCCATTGTAAAACCAGAGTAAATAAACAACATGACTTCAGTTCCACTTACCAAGTTCGGCGCAGAGCTCTTGAAAGAAGAGTTGCACCAGTTGAAGACCAAAGAACGCCGTATCGTGATCGACGCGATTGCCGAAGCGCGTTCGCACGGCGACCTGTCGGAAAACGCCGAGTACGATGCCGCCAAGGAACGCCAGGCGTTCGTCGAAGGCCGCATCGCGGAATTGGAAGGTAAGCTGAGCGCCGCGCAAATCATCGACCCGACCACGCTGGACGCCGACGGCCGCGTCGTGTTCGCGTCGACCGTCGACCTCGAGGACCTGGAATCGGGCGCGAAGGTGACCTATCAAATCGTCGGCCTCGACGAGGCGGATCTGAAATTGAGCAAAGTGTCGGTGACCTCGCCGATCGCCCGCGCGCTGATCGGCAAGTCGGCCGGCGACGTGGTGGAAGTGCAGGCGCCGTCGGGCCCGCGCGAATACGAAATCCTGGAAGTGCGTTACATCTGATGTTGCTTGCTCGTATACGTTTGCTGGTCGCGACGTTGTGGGCCGGCAGTTTGTGGGCGATCGGCTACCTGGCCGCGCCGACACTGTTCGCCACGCTGGCCGACCGCGTGCTGGCCGGCACCATCGCCGCCAGTCTCTTCAACAACCTCGCGTGGCTGTCGATGGCGTGCGCCGCCATCATGCTGGTGCTAATCTGGGTCAGCAAGGGCACCGAGACGGCCGGCATCTTCGCCGGCTCGGCGCGCAACTCCGAGGTCAAGTCGCGCAAGACCTTGCTGGCGGTGGTGTTGATCATGCTGGGGTGCACGCTGGCGTCGCACTTCGGCCTGCAGCCGGTGATGGCCGCGCTGCGCGCGGCGGCCGGGCCGGGCGGGGTGATGGATTCTGCCGCCAAGAACGAGTTCGGCATCTTGCACGGCATTTCCAGCGGACTGTTTTTGGTGCAGAGCCTGCTGGCCGCGTGGCTGGTGGTGAAGCAATAACCCCCAAGAAAAAAGGGGACGTACCCCGAGGGGTACGTCCCCGGGCTGCGCGGGGTGCGGGGTAGGCCTTACTTGGACCCCAGCGCGCTTTTCTTCGAGGACTTCTGCTGCGGCTTGGCGCGCTTGATGTTGCCGCCTTGCGTGACGCGTTCATTTCCCTTCAACAGCACCTTGGTCACCGACGGACGCTTGGTGCCGCTCGGGCTAGGCTTGACGATGGTCACTTCGCGCAGGCCCTTGCCCGACGTCGAACGTTCCTTCGTGGTTTCCACTTTCGGACGGTACAGCACCAGCAGTTTGCCGATGTGCTGCACCGGCGCGGCGTCGAGCTGCTCGCAGATGGTGTCGTACATGGCGGCGCGCGCTTCGCGGTCGTCGCCGAACACGCGCACCTTGATCAGGCCGTGCGAATCGAGGCCGAGGGCGATTTCCTTGAGGACGTTGGCGGTCAATCCCGCTTCACCGATCAGGACGATGGGCTTGAGCGCGTGAGCCTCGGCGCGCAGGGCGCTGCGCTCAACGGGTGTAAGTTTTTGCATAATATATTTTTAGTGGTTCCCTTAAAGG
Organism: uncultured Duganella sp.; assembly: GCA_963513825.1. Lineage (GTDB taxonomy): Bacteria > Pseudomonadota > Gammaproteobacteria > Burkholderiales > Burkholderiaceae_D > Rugamonas. The sequence goes on along the minus strand of CAUPRW010000013.1, from coordinate 105,014 downwards.
CAGTATTCTACGCGAATGAAGAAGAAGAAATTAAACAAAAACTGGTTGCACGACCACATTAACGACCCTTACGTGAAATTGGCGCAAAAAGAGGGCTACCGCGCCCGCGCCGCCTTCAAGCTCAAGGAGATCGACGAGGACGAGCACCTGATCAAGCCCGACCAGGTCATCGTCGACCTCGGCTGCACGCCGGGCAGCTGGGGCCAGTACGTGCGCCGCAAGCTCGCCGGCAAGGATGGCGGCGGCATCAACGGCACCCTGATCGGCCTCGACATGCTGCCGATGGAGCCGATCGCCGACTTCCATTTCATCCAGGGCGATTTCCGCGAGGCCGACGTGCTGCAGCAGCTCGAGGACGTTGTCAAAGGTCGCAAGGTTGACGTTGTGCTATCGGATATGGCGCCCAACCTGTCCGGCATCGCCACCGCCGACGCCGCGCGCATGGAGCATCTGATCGATCTGGCAATAGAATTCTCGCAGGCGCATTTGAAACCTAACGGTTCGCTGCTGGTCAAATGTTTTAAAGACATGGGTTTTAACGATATCGTGTTGAAGTTTCGACAGGAATTCAAGACCGTGGTGCAGAAAAAACCGAAAGCGAGCCGCGACAAATCGTCGGAGATTTTCCTGCTCGGCCGTGGTTTGAAAAACCCGACCGACGGCATGGCGTCGGCACAACCCTTGGATTCGGACCAATTCCACCCTTGATGCCCTTGTTTTTTGACGCTAGGGCCGCACATCCAGCAAGGAAGCGTACATTTGTGTTGATCCGTAGCAGATTTTGATCAAATAATGTCCGTTCTGCGGGGTTTACACCCCCGCGCACGGGTGGGCTTCTGGCACCGCCTGCTTATTACGAGTAAAATCGGGTTTCTGCCCTAGGTTAAAAGATGCGCCCCGCATCCAAGGAGTTTTCGTGAATAACATGTTTTCCAAATCAGCCATCTGGGTAGTCGTCGTACTGCTCCTGCTCATGCTGTACAAGCAGTTCGATAGCCATGGCGTTGCTGGCGGCGCCAAACCCATCGCTTACTCCGATTTGCTGGATGACGTGAAAGCCAAGCGCATCAAGGATGTCGTGATCGAGGGCGGCAACATCACCGCCACCCGCAGCGACGACACCAAGGTGCGCACCACCGCCACCATCCTCGATCGCGGCCTGGTCGGCGACCTGCGCGACAACGGCGTGCGCTTCGACGTCAAACCACCGGAAGAGCCATCGTTCCTGCAACAGGTGTTCGTGTCGTGGTTCCCGATGCTGTTGCTGATCGGCGTGTGGATCTTCTTCATGCGGCAGATGCAGGGCGGCGGCAAGGGCGGCGCGTTCTCCTTCGGCAAGTCCAAGGCGCGCATGATGGACGAGTCCAACAACACGGTCACCTTCGCCGACGTCGCCGGTTGCGACGAAGCGAAGGAGGAAGTCAACGAAATCGTCGACTTCCTCAAGGATCCGAGCAAATTCCAGAAACTGGGCGGGCGCATTCCGCGCGGCGTGCTGATGGTCGGCCCGCCGGGCACGGGTAAAACCCTGCTGGCGCGCGCCATCGCCGGCGAAGCGAAAGTGCCGTTCTTCTCGATCTCCGGTTCGGACTTCGTTGAAATGTTCGTCGGCGTCGGCGCCAGCCGCGTGCGCGACATGTTCGAGAACGCCAAAAAGCATTCGCCTTGCATCATCTTCATCGACGAGATCGACGCGGTCGGCCGTCACCGTGGCGCCGGCATGGGCGGCGGCAACGACGAGCGCGAACAGACGCTTAACCAGTTGCTGGTCGAGATGGACGGTTTCGAAGCCTCGTCCGGCGTCATCGTCGTGGCCGCCACCAACCGCGCCGACGTGCTCGATAAAGCGCTGCTGCGTCCGGGCCGTTTCGACCGCCAGGTCTCGGTCGGCCTGCCGGACATCCGCGGCCGCGAACAGATCCTGAACGTGCACATGCGCAAAGTGCCGATCGGCACCGACGTCAAGGCCGACATCCTGGCCCGCGGCACCCCTGGTTTCTCGGGCGCCGACCTGGCCAACCTGGTCAACGAGGCGGCGCTGTTTGCCGCGCGCCGCAGCAAGCGCCTGGTCGACATGATCGATTTCGAGGATGCCAAGGACAAGATCTTCATGGGTCCGGAACGCAAGTCGATGGTCATCCGCGAGGAAGAGCGCCGCAACACCGCGTACCACGAGTCGGGCCACGCGGTCGTCGCCAAGCTGTTGCCGAAGGCCGATCCGGTCCACAAAGTGACGATCATGCCGCGCGGCTGGGCCCTGGGCCTGACCTGGCAGCTGCCCGAGCACGACAACATCTCCGGCTACAAGGACAAGATGCTCGAAGAGATCTCGATCCTTTTCGGCGGGCGCATCGCCGAGGAGATCTTCGTCGGCCAGATGTCGACCGGCGCCTCGAACGACTTCTCGCGCGCCACCAAGGTGGCCCGCTCGATGGTCACGCGCTTCGGCATGTCCGACGCGATGGGCGTGATGGTCTACGAGGACAGCCAGAACGAAGGCTTCTTCGGCGGCGCGTCCAAGACGATTTCCGAGGCGACCCAGCAAATGGTCGACGCCGAGATCCGCAACATCCTGGACCAGCAGTACAAGCTGGCCCGCTCGCTGCTTGAAGCGAACCGCGACAAGGTCGAGGTCATGACCAAGGCGCTGCTCGAATGGGAAACCATCGACGCCGACCAGATCAACGACATCATGGCCGGCCTGGAGCCGCGCGCGCCGAAGCCGGGCGTGACGATCCGCAAACAGCCGCCGAGCGACGGCGGCGGCACCGGCGTCACGCCGAACGTGACCGCGCCGGCCTAAACGGACCTGCCGGTCCGCCGGCTGGCCAGACAAGGGTGGGGAGCGATCCTCGCCCTTTTTTTTATTTCATCCTCCGTTTTCATGCGATCCACATTCCAGTTCGGCCGATTCAATTACCCGCTACGAGGCGAGGGCGCGCGCGCCCGCGTCATGGGCATCCTCAACGTCACCCCCGATTCGTTTTCCGACGGCGGCCACTACCAGTCGCTCGAATTCGCCATCTCGCACGCCGAGCAGATGATCGAGGGCGGCGTCGACATCATCGACGTCGGCGGCGAATCGAGCCGCCCCGGCGCGCCGCCGCTGCCGCTCGAAGACGAGCTGCAACGCGTGATGCCGGTGCTGTACGCGCTGCGCGACCAGGGGCCGGCCATTTCCGTCGACACCTACAAGCCGCAGGTGATGCGCGAGGCCATCATCGCCGGCGTCGACATGATCAACGACATCAACGGTTTTCGCGCCCCCGGCGCGCTCGAAGCGGTGCGCGACAGCGACTGCGCGCTGTGTATCATGCACATGCAGTCCGATCCGCAACACATGCAGCTGGCGCCCGCGTACACCGACGTGGTCGCCGAGGTCATCGCTTTCCTGCGCGAACGGATCGACGCCATGATCGCCGCCGGAATTGATCCGCGTCGATTGTGCATCGATCCCGGCTTTGGCTTTGGGAAGACGGTGGAGCATAATTACGCCTTACTGCGCGCCACCAGGCGCTTGATCGCCGAGCTCGACATGCCATTGCTGGCCGGACTGTCGCGCAAATCGATGATCGGCGCCGTCACCGGCAAACCGGTCGAGCAGCGCATGGCCGGCAGCGTCGGCGGCGCGCTGGCGGCGGTGGCGCACGGCGCGCTGATCGTGCGCGTGCACGACGTGGCCGAAACGGTCGACGCGCTCAAGGTATGGCAGGCGGCACACTCAACACAATAACGACAACGACGATAAAGAGCACAAACATGGCACGCAAATATTTTGGCACCGATGGTATCCGCGGCCTGGTCGGCGAATCGCCGATCACGCCTGACTTCGTTATGCGCCTCGGCTACGCGGCCGGCAAGGTGCTGGCCACGACCCGCACCGGCGGCAAGCGGCCGACGGTATTGATCGGCAAGGACACGCGCATCTCCGGCTACATGCTGGAAGCGGCGCTCGAGGCGGGCTTTTCGGCCGCCGGCGTCGACGTCATGCTGGCCGGCCCGATGCCGACCCCGGCCATCGCCTACCTGACGCGCGCGCTGCGCCTGTCGGCCGGCGTGGTGATCTCGGCCTCGCACAACCCGTTCCAGGACAACGGCATCAAATTCTTCTCGGACCAGGGCACCAAGCTGCCGGACGCGGTCGAGCTCGACATCGAAGCGGCGCTGGACCTGCCGATGCTGTGCGTGCCGTCGGAAAAACTGGGCCGCGCCAAACGCCTCGACGACGCCCAGGGCCGCTACATCGAATTTTGCAAGAGCACCTTCCCCAACGAGCTCGATCTGCGCGGCATGAAGCTGGTGGTCGACTGCGCCCACGGCGCGGCATATAACATCGCCCCGCACGTATTCCACGAGCTGGGCGCCGAGGTGATCGCCATCGGCAACAAGCCGGACGGCTTCAACATCAACCTCGGCCACGGCGCCACCGCGCCGGAGGCGATGGCGGCGGCGGTGCGCGCCCACGGCGCCGACCTCGGCATCGCGCTCGACGGCGACGCCGACCGCCTGATCATGTGCGACGCCAACGGCCGCCTCTACAACGGCGACGAGCTGCTGTACCTGATGGTCAAGGACCGCATGGCCACCGGCGCGGTGGCGGGCGCCGTCGGCACCCTGATGACCAATATGGCGGTCGAGGTCGCGTTGAAAGAGCGGGGCGTCGGCTTCGCCCGCGCCAAGGTCGGCGACCGCTATGTGCTCGAAGTGATGCAGGAAAAGGGCTGGATCCTCGGCGGCGAGGGCTCCGGCCACCTGCTGTGCCTGGACAAGCACACCACCGGCGACGGCATCATCTCGGCGCTGCAAGTGCTGTCGGCGCTCAAGCGCGCCGGCAAGTCGCTGGAAGAGTGCACCGAAGAGCTGACCCTGTTCCCGCAAACGCTGGTCAACGTGCGCGTCGCGCCGGGCTTCGACTGGACCCGGAACGCGGCCATGGTGGCCGAGAAGGAATCGGTCGAGCGCGAGCTGGACGGCAGCGGCCGCGTGCTGATCCGCGCCTCCGGCACGGAACCTTTGATACGCGTGATGGTCGAAGCACGTAACGCCGCCGACGCGGAATCGATGGCCCGGCGCATCGCCGACAAAGTCGAAACCCAGCTGGCGGCCTAAACTTGCAGCAATGAAGGATTAAGCCGGCCCTTTCATTGACGGGACGGGCGCCAGGCGTTAGAATGCTGTCTTCGGAGTGTAGCGCAGCCCGGTAGCGCACCTGGTTTGGGACCAGGGGGTCCAAGGTTCGAATCCTTGTACTCCGACCAAAAACACTAAACGGGTTGTCATTGACAACCCGTTTTTCATTTCTGCGACGAATTCTCGTCGTGACATTTCTGCCCATAGCTCAGTTGGATAGAGCATCAGCCTTCTAAGCTGAGGGTCGCAGGTTCGATTCCTGCTGGGCAGGCCAAGATTTATAGACACTCGTAGCGTATCAAACCCTGGATGGTTGCGCTTTGCGCCCAACTTTGCCGGGGTGTATATTTCCATGCTTTGATGCGCTCGGGCGACAAGATTGGAATTCGCTTGCAAACTTTCGGTTCATTACGACGAAAGGGCGACGATGAATCGACGACTTGCGCTTTACGAACAGGCCTCCCGCCACACCCTTGACGCGGCGGCGTTTTCCGAATTGCAGAAATTAGCCGGAATAACCACGGAGCCTCCCCGACTTCAGGAAGTGTGGTCGAAATATGGCGCCATTGCCGGTGGAGCCTTGCTCGGCCTGGGGATGATATTTTTCGTGGCCGCCAATTGGGCTGGGCTGGGACGTTTCGGTCGGCTCGGCCTGGTGGAGGCGTTCGTGCTGCTTCCCGCCGCAGGCATGGCGTGGCGCCCCGATTGGAAAGTGCCCCTCGGTCTGCTGTCTTTTCTGGCCATCGGCGGACTGTTTGCCAGCATTGGTCAAACCTATCAAACCGGAGCCGACCCATGGCAGTTGTTTGCCCTCTGGGCCACGCTCGCCATCCCCTTATGCCTTGCAACCCGCACCGACGTGCTTTGGCTGCCGTGGGTGATCACCGTGACGACCGCGATAACACTGGGAACGAGTGCGAACACCGCCCCAACTTTGTTCAACAGCGGGAATTCTTTGGGTCAAGTCCTTGGCTGGCTGGCAAATGTATCGCTCGTTGTCGCGCTACGATCGGGATTTGCTGAAAAGGTGGGCGTGGGCAGATGGTCGCAAGGGCTTGCGTTGTTGCTATCGATAGGTGCAATCGCTGTGCCCGCCGCGAGCGCTGGCCTGCACTACGGCGACGCGACGCTTTTCGCGATCGGCTTGATGTTATTGGTTGCTGTGGCGGGTTGGCTTGCCTGGCCGCCGCGATTTGAGCTGGCGGGCCTGTGCGCGGTCATCTTGGCGCTTAACGTGTTACTCGACATCCGAGTTTCAAGTCTTATGTTCAGCGCGTCCGGCGGTATCATCATTAACTTCGCCGTGATCACATGCGTAGTGGCCGGCCTGGTTTGGGCGAGTTACGCGCTGGTACACGCTCTGCACAAGCGTCATGCGCAAGCCGGGAGGCAGCGATGAAGCGCGACCTGTTGGACCAGATCGTCCTTGCGGTCGATAAGCAGGCGAAACGTCCTCCCTTCGATGGAAAAGCTTGGCCATTGGCCCTGCTAGCCATCGCCGGGGCATGGATGATCGCGCTTCCGCTGATCGGTTTGATTGCATTGCTATCGTTTATCGTATTGCAATTTTCCACCTCGGCGCTATACGTGATTGGTGCCGTCATGCTGGTCGGCACAGAAGCAATCAATCGTCGCTATCGGCGACAGGCCTTCCTGGAGGCGGTTCTTACGCCAGTCCTCATTGCAGGACTGCTGCTCTGCGTTCTTCCGCTATATTTTGGAACGTTTTCCGAACGCTCGCTGGGCTGCGTGCTGATGGCCGTGCTGGCAGCAATCCTCAGCGTCGTGACCAGTATCGCATCGCTGCGCGCGCCGCTGGGGGCGATTGCCTGCTATGGCAGTCTAAGCGTATGGAGTGGATACTACAATTCCCCCGACATCGCATTGGCTGCGCTGCACGCCAGTGTGGGAGGCTGGCTGGTGCTCTTCTGGTTCCAGAAAGTATTTCTGCATACGAGCGAAGTGGCGCGGGCCGCAGCCCGAATCGAGGCGTTGGGTAATGGATGGATCGCCATGGCGTGTCTCGCGATAATGTTCTCGGAACCATCGTTTCTGGTTAGTGCGAACTTGCCTTTTAAAGCTGGGTCATATGCGGGCTTCAACGCGGATATTTTTAGCAGCTACAAAATTCTTTCAACCCTGCTGTCAAGCCTCGCAGGAGCTTGGTTGATGTGGCGGTGGCCCACAATGCGCTCCTGGCGGTTTGGGCTTGCCGTGCTGGCTTTTGCTTTGCTGGGCAGTCTGTCAGCTGTTCAAGGGGCTTTGTTACTCATAACGGTAGTATGTTTGTCGAGCAGCAAGTGGCCACTTGCAACTCTTGCTGGAGTAGCGGTGGCATGGGACCTTGGTAGTTCCTACTATAACACCGGGTATTCGCTGCTATGGAAAGCCGCAGTTTTTGCTGGCGTCGGAGTCACGCTGTTGTTTTGTGCACTTCCGCGCGGCAAATTAAAACATGTTTTGGGCCGTGTGAGTGGGCGGGGCCAAAATGAATCTGCTGATCTCGGCATTGGCGAGCGGCGGGCGCGCGTATATGCGATTTTCGCCGCAGGAATTGTCGCGCTGACGGCAAATGCATTGGTCATTCAAAAGGAGTACCTAATCGCCCATAGCGAAAGTATTTTTATCCCGTTGGCGCCTAGGGATCCCCGCTCGCTGATGTCAGGCGATTATATGGCCTTGAGGATCGCGGTTCCTTCGGATCTCGACGTGGACATATACCCCGTCAGAAAAATGATAGTTACCCGCGAGCCAAACGGAATTGCGACGATTACCGGGCGTGATGACGGTGATCCGCTAAACGAAAATGAGTTCCGAATCGATATTAAATATGATCGGGGCACGTGGACGTTGGGCACTGATGCGTGGTATTTCTCAGAAGGAGATGCCGCGCGCTGGGAACGCGCACGATACGGTGAATATCGAATTAATAAGAAGGGGCGGGTCTTGCTCGTCGGGTTGCGGGGATCGCAACTTGAAAAGCTGTGAAGCTGGCACTTGAAGAGATCCCAAAATGCCCTGCTCGAGATTGAGTCCGAGAGTCGCACGTGCCAGAAATTAGCTTAATTGAGCCGAATTCTGGCACGTCTCCACCAGGTGTGTGATTAGAATCGGTAGCGGGCGGTCAGCTGCACGGAGCGGGGCGCACCCGGCAGGTTCAGATTTTTGCTGCTGCCGTGCCCCGCCACGATGTAGGCGCGGTCGAGCAGATTGGTCAGGTTCAACGTCAGATCGATCGCGCGATGGCGATAATAGGCCATCGCATCCACCGTTACGTAGTTTGGCAGCGTGACGGTGTTCCCAGGGTTTGCGAAGCGATCGCCGACATAATTAATGCCACCTCCAACGCCTAAATGACCGGCGAGTGCTTTACTGAGCCAGACATTCGCGCTGTGCTTGGGCGTTAATGTCGGTTGTTTTCCTTGAACAGCTTGACCGTCATCGCGTGCGATGGAGGAAATCATTTCGGCATCGAGATAGGAATACCCGGCCCATGTATTCCAGCCATTCCCCAAATCCCCATTAAATGTCAGCTCCGCACCCTGTGTTCGCTGCGTACCCAGCGGAAGGACCCGTTGGGTCAATGGATCGGTGGTTTTAATATTGGTGCGCTCGAGGCGGAATATCGAAATGCCCGCCGTGGCCCGGCCGTTGAATAAATCATATTTCGCGCCGACTTCTTTATTCTTGGTGATCTCCGGCGCGATCTGGGCATTGGCGGCGGTTAATGCGAAACCTTCCCCCGATGGCTGGAATGACCGGCTGAACGACGCATAATACGATTGCGCGGCGCCAGGCTGATAAACCAGACCGGCGCGCGGACTCCAATTACGATCGGTGCGGCTGACATTGGCCACACCGGCGCGGCGTTCCATATTTTCCTGTTCAAAACGGTCGTAGCGGATGCCGGCCAAAGCCTTCCATTGCGGCGCCAGCGTCACCATGTCCTGCAAATAAGCGCTGGCGACTTTGAATATGCCCAGATTATTCGACGTTGGCGCGCCCCCCGCCGTAAATGGCACCACCGGCGCAACCGGATTAAACAGCGATACGGTCGCGACATTGGCTTGGGAGCGCACCAGCTGGTTTTTGTTCTGCTTGCCGAACTCCACGCCGTAGAGGATTTGATGCTGCATGCCGGCCAGCTCGGCCAACTGCGTCAGCTCGGTCTGGTTGGAATAGCCGTCCTCGTCGCGGGCGACGTTGCCGCGCGTTAGAGACACGGTGCGCGCCCCCTCATTGACCGACCCGGCCAGCGTATTGTTGCGATCCAATGTGTAGTCGTAGTGGCGGAAGGCGTTGCGCAGCGATAGCTGACGGTTGAAGCGGTGGTCCAGCGTAAAACCATATGACTTGACGCGCGATTCGCTGTAGTCGAAGTCCTTGGCATTGGCGGCGCCGTAGTAGGTGGAGGGCGGCACATCGACCGCCCGCCCTTGATAGGACGGAATGCCGAAGTCGGTCACGCGCTTGTCGTTGAGATACTCGGCCTGCAGCAGCAACAGCGTGTCGACGCCCAGCTTGAACTGGACCGACGGCGCCAGCGCCTCGCGCTTGAGGAATTGCTGGTCGCGGTAGCTGTCGGAGTCCTCCGCCGCACCCGTCACGCGGAAGGCGACGCTGCTGTCGGTCAGATTGCGCGCCAGGTCGAACTCGCCGCGCTTCTGGCCCCAGCGGCCCACCTGCAGGCTGATCTCGCTGCGGTCTATGCCGGGCTTCTTGGTGATGCGGTTGATCATGCCGCCGGACGAACCACGCCCGTACAGCACCGAGGCCGGCCCCTTGATGACCTCGATCTGCTCGACATTCGATAAATCGCGGAAATACAGCGCATCGTCGCGCATTCCGTCCACAAACTGGTCGCTGATGGCGCTAAAGCCGCGTATCGTGACTTGGTCGCGCTGGCCGTCGCCGTGCGACATGCCGATCCCCGGCACGGCCTTGAGCACGTCCTGCATCGAGCGCGCACCTTGGTCGCGCAGCAGTTCCTGCGGCACCACGTTGATGGTTTGGGGAATGTCGCGCAGCGGCGCGTCGATCTTGGTACCGGTGGTGGAGGTGGTGGGGCGGTAGCCGTCGGCTTCGCCGCTGACCGTGACGACCGGCAGCGCCTGGTCGGGCGCGGCGCCGGTTTGCGCCAACGCGGCGTTGGAAATGGAAAGGCTGGCCAGCATCAACGCCAGCGGGGTTTTGGTCAGTGCCATGTGAGTCCCGTGAAGTAGTTGTTGGCTGGCTACTCGGGTCACATGACACTTCGCTGGCTAAATAGGAATGGTTATCATCTGATTATCCTCCTAAGATGCTAGCGACGCAACAATCCACATCAAGTCACCGGGTGCCGGGCAATAGCTGCACTTCGATGCCCGAATAGGCCGATGGCGCGTGGTACACCCGTTGCGTCACTTTCTGGAAGTCCTCCGGCTTGGCTTTGGCAATGTCGACAAAGGTCTGCGGATTCAAGTCCACCAGCGGAAACCACGAACTCTGGATTTGCACCATGATCCGGTGGCCGCGCCGGAAAGTGTGGTTGATGTCGCTCATCGTATAGTTGACCGCCTCCACCTTGCCGGGTGTAAACGGCTGCGGCGTCTCGAAGCCGTTGCGGAACTTGCCGCGCAAGGGATCGCCGCGCACCAGTTGCTGGTAGCCGGCCATCGTCAGCGTCGGCTTGGGCACGTCGGTGCGGTGTTCGTCGGCCTTGTCGCCCGGGTAGCTCGGCGGATAGACGTCGATCAGCTTGACCACCCAGTCCGCGTCGGTGCCGGTGGTCGAGACGAACAGGCGCGGCTTGACCGGCCCGCTCAGCGTCACATCCTCCTCGAGCACCTCGCTGCGGTAGGTCAGCACGTCCGGCCGCGACGACGCGAAGCGCTGGTCGCCGACCATGTATTCCTTCGGCGCGCCGACGGCCGGATAGGCGGTGAACGGCACCGGCTTGCGCGGGTCGGCCACGTATTCGTCGAAGTCCTGGGCGGCGCCGGCGGCCGGCTGTTTCCAGTCGAGCGTGCCGTTCGGCCCCAGGTAGAGCGTGCGGGCCTGCGCCTGCTTCGGCGGCCACGCAGCGTAGTTGCGCCAGACGTTGCTGCCGGTTTCAAACGCGTACACTTCCGCCACGTTCTTGTTGGCAACGCCCTTCAAATGCTGTTCGAAGAACGGGAACTCGATCTGACTGCGGAAGTACTCGGCGGTCTTGGCGTCGAACTGCACATGGCCCAGGCTCCTGCCGTCATAGCGGTTCCAGCCGCCGTGCGCCCACGGCCCCATCACCAGGCCGCTGTAGATGCCGGGGTTGTTGCGCTTGATCGCGGCGTAGGTCGTCAGCGGACCCTGCAGGTCTTCGGCGTCGTACCAGCCGCCCACGGTCAGCACGGCGGCCTTGATGTTTTTCAGGTGGGGCGCGATGTTGCGCGACTTCCAGAACTCGTCGTAGGTCGTGTGTTCGATGGTCGGCATCAGCAGCGCGCGCTGGTTCTGCGTCAGCGTGTTCGTGATGTTCGACAGCGTCAGGTGCGACAGGAAAAACTCGTAACCGTCGGCGGTACCATAGTCGAAGCGGGTCCAGCTCTTCGGCAGCGGGGTCGGGTTGGGCGCGTCGACAAAGGCGGCGTAGAAGTCGAAGTTGGCCGCCAGCATGAAGGCGCCGCCATGGTAGGAGTCGTCATTCATGTACAGGTCGGTCACCGGCGCCTGCGGCGATGCCGCCTTGATGGCCGGATGCGAATCGATGATGCTGGCCGACGTGTAGAAACCCGGATACGAGGTGCCGAGGATGCCGACCTTGCCGTTATTGTTCGGCACGTTTTTGAGCAGCCATTCGACCGTGTCGTGCATGTCCTCGCTCTCGTTGCCTTCGCCCTTGGCGCGCCTGGGGTTGACGTGCGGCGTCATCTCCTGCCACTTGCCCTCGGACATGTAGCGACCGCGCACGTCCTGCTGCACGAAGATGTAGCCGCTTTGCTCGAACTCCGGCGACGGTCCGACGTGGTCCGGGTAGAAATCGACCCCGTACTGCAACTCGTCGTCGATCTCCACGCCGGCGCTATAGGGCGTGCGCTCCATCAGGAACGGATACCGTTTGCCGGCGTCCTTGGGCACGTAGACGGCCGTGAACAGGCGCACGCCGTCGCGCATCGGAATGCGGTACTCGTACTTGGTGTAGTGCTCGCGCAAATTGTATTTGGCCGGCACGTCGATGGCCGCGGCTGCGGTGGCGCCGTGCAGCCCAGAGACAAGCGCGCAAACGGCAAAGGCCAAGGCGGTAAGACGCGATTTCATGGATTCCTTGTGATGTGAAAGTCAAACATGCCACAGTGTAATGGCAGTGGATAACTTTGGCTGCGACAAATTTGCGCAGCGGTAAATTTCTCTTTTAAAACATCAGCTTGCCGGGTGAGGGGCGTGCTTGTTAACAGCCTTATCCACAGAATTTGTTAACAACCGGAGCCACTCCTGGATCGACCACTTTGGACATTTTGCCATGTATGTTGACTAACGCACAGTTGTCGGCAAGATAAAAACATATGCTCCACGTCACCGAATAAGGGTGTTCGGTAACAATTTCTCCATAATAATTACTGCGGAACTTCATATGAAAATCAAAAACCTTTTGCTGGCGTCCATCATTGCCGGTTCCAGCTTAATCGCCTCAAGCGCGTTCGCCGCGCCGCTCGGCACGACCGAGGTGATCAAGCTCAACAGTGACGGCGACGGCGGCTTCAATGCGCATTTTGGCAGCACATATAGCAAGTTCGACAAGGATAAGACCTTCACGGATTTTTACTCGTTTGTCCTGAGCACTAATTTCGATTCTTCGACCTCGCTGACCTCCAGCTATCTGTCGTCGACCTCGATCAAAGATCTGCAAATCACCGGCTTCAGCTTGTTGAAATACGATCCGGTAAGCAACAGCATTCTGACCACATACGATGGCGTCAACAAGACGCTGGCCGAAACCAACCCCACCGATACGTGGCAGTTGACCGCCAAAGGCCTGTCGGCAGGCAACTACTACCTGAAAGTCGACGGGCTGGTGCTCGGTACCGGCGGCGGCGCGTACGGCTCGGATTTGACCATCGCGGTGTCTGCCGTACCGGAACCAGAGACCTACGGCATGATGGTCGCCGGCCTGGGACTGCTGGGCTTTGTAGCGCGCCGCAAGCAAGCTAAAAAACAGGCGGTATAAAAAAGCTTCACCCAGGGTGGGTGTTTTAAGCGCGTCCGGGCCTACGAACTCGGACGCGTTTTTTTTCGCCCGCGCAGGGCATGACCGGTCAGCGACCCGTCGGGATGAACATCTTGCGCTGCAGCGGGTTGATATCTTTCTTCAGCATCTTGGGCACCAGCGGATCGGCGACGAACGCTTGCGAGGCGTAAAACTCCTCGGTGCCCTCGGCCGCTTCAAGCAGCACGCGGCGGATGCCGTGCGCATGACAGTACTGTTCGATGCGCGCCATGAACCAGCGGCCCACGCCGCGTCGGCGGAATTTACTCGACACAAATAATTCCGACAAGTAGCAAAATTCGGGCGGCGCCAGTTCAAGCCGGGCCACGCCGATCTGTTTGGCCTTCCACTCGACGCTGACCCACTGGACCTTGCCGCGCGCGTCCCGCGCCACGGCCGGCGGTCGCGCGCCGGCCATGGCGGCGTCTTTGCGGTAGGCTTCCAGCGCCTTGTTGGATAGCGGCGCCGGCAACGGGCGGAATTGCAATTGATCGATCATGGACGGGACTCGGCAGCGGGACAAGGCGCCAGCGTACCCGCCGCGCGGCGTGCGCGCAAGGGCGCGGCCGGCATTTTTCCCGGCGCGCGCCGATCCGGTCCCGGCACAAGTCGAACGGCTGTGCGAAAATCGGCTCGAGGCGCCGCGGCGCGCCATCCAACCTTGGGACCACATGAGCGACCGTTATTTCTACCAACCATCCGAAGGCCACGGCCTGCCGCATGATCCGTTCAACGCCATCGTCGGCCCGCGTCCGATCGGCTGGATCTCCTCGCGCGGCGCGCAGGGCAACCTCAACCTGGCGCCCTATAGCTTTTTCAACGCGTTCAACTACACGCCGCCGCTGATCGGATTTTCCAGCCAGGGCCGCAAGGATACGCTGCGCAACATCGAGCAGACCGGCCAGTTCGTCTGGAACCTCGCCACGCGGCCGTTGGCCGAGGCGATGAACGCCAGCTGCGCGCCGGCGCCGCCCGAAGTGGACGAGTTCGTGCTGGCCGGGCTGACGCCGGCGCCGTCGCGCATGGTCGACGTGCCGCGCGTGGCGGAAAGTCCGGTCGCCTTCGAATGCCGCTGCACGCAGATCATCCGCCTGCAAGACCTGGCGGGCGCGCCGACCAACGGCTGGCTGATCATGGGGGAGGTTGTGGGCGTGCACATCGCCAACGAATTGCTGCGCGACGGCGTGTATGACACGGCGGGCTCGCGCACCATCCTGCGCGGCGGCGGCCCGGCCGATTACTTCGAGATCGGCCCGGACAGCCTGTTCCAAATGCGCCGCCCGGACTACCCGTAAAAAAATAGTGAATCCGTAGGGCGGATTAGGCGTCCCGCCGTAATCCGCCGAGCTGCGCCGAAGACTTAATACGTATAGAACATCTTCTGCACAACTTTGCTGTCGGAAGTCCTGGTCAACGCCAGCATCAGCAAAATGCGCGCCTTCTGCGGATTGAGCGTATCGGAAACAACGAAGTCCAGCTCATCGTCGTTGGCCTCGCCGTTGCGCGCCACGATACCTTGGCCGACGCGGCTCGACCGCACGATCATCACCCCCTGTTTGCGCGCGGCCACCAGCGCCGTCTTGACCGACGCGGCCAGGCTGCCGTCGCCGACGCCGGCGTGGATGATGCCCTTGGCGCCGGCGCCGACCAGCGCGTTGAGCGCGACCGGGCCGACGTTGGCGTAGCCGTAGACGATGTCGACCTGCGGCAGCTTGTCGAGCTTGCTAATGTCGAACTCGGCGTCGACCGTGTGCTTGCGGGTCGAGGCGCGGTAGAAGTACGGTTTGTTGCCCTGGATATAGCCCAACAGGCCCAGTTCGGTGGTCTTGAAGCTGTCCGGCGTCGACGTGTTGGTCTTGCTCACGTCGCGCGCGCTGTGGATCTGGTCGGCCATGGCCACCAGCACGCCTTTGCCGGCCGCGTCGGGACTGGCCGCCAGCAGCACCGCGTTGTACAGGTTGATCGGACCGTCGGCCGACAAGGCCGTGCCCGGGCGCATGGCGCCGACCAGCACCACCGGCTTTTTGCTCTTGACGACCAGGTCGAGGAAGTAGGCGGTCTCTTCGAGCGTATCGGTGCCATGGGTGATGACGATGCCATCGACGTCGGCCTGGGCCAGCAGCACGTTGACGCGCTTGGCCAGGGTCAGCCAATGCTCGTTGCTCATGTTCTCGCTGGCGATCTGGAACACCTGCTCGCCCTTCACTTGCGCGACCTTCGACAGTTCCGGCACCGCCTTGATCAGGGTGTCGACGCCGACCGTGGCGGCGGTGTAGCCGACCGTGGTGGTACTGCTGGCGCCGCTGCCGGCGATGGTGCCGCCGGTCGCCAGGATGGTCACGTTGGCCAGTTTGTCGGCCGCCTGCGCATAGCTGCCGAGCAACAACGCGCACGACAGTAATACTTGGTAGAACCGGCTCTGGATATTATGGTTATGGGTCATGCAGTATCTCCTGATCAAGCTGTAAAGCTTGGGATAGTAACAAATACCCCGTCTGTCAACAATGCAAGGTGTTGCCGCGTTACGGTTGACAGACCTGCTATATTAGGGGTGGTATAAAGCAATTACAAAAGAGAAAACGTTATGACTTTAACAAACACCCTGCGCCGGGGTGCGGTGTTGTCGGTGGCGCTGGCGCTGTTGGCCGGTGTTGCCGCGTGCGGCAAGACGGCGGCCCAAAAGCAGCAGGAAGAG
This sequence comes from uncultured Duganella sp., assembly GCA_963513825.1. GTDB lineage: Bacteria > Pseudomonadota > Gammaproteobacteria > Burkholderiales > Burkholderiaceae_D > Rugamonas. The sequence continues at coordinate 88,968 of CAUPRW010000013.1, read as the reverse complement.
GCCGCCACGCTGACCAGCCTGGGCGAGAAATATGTGCGCGAGAAGGTGCGCGATCCGGCCTCGGCGCAGTTCCGCAACCAGTTCATCGGCAAGGGCGGCGCGCCGTGCGGCGAGGTCAACGCCAAGGACGCGTTCGGCGCCTACATCGGTTTTCAGCGCTACATCTCGGTCGCGCGCGAACTGACCTTGCTGGCGCAGGACGTCGACCCGGCCGAGTTCGAGGAATCATGGCGCGAGCTGTGCCGCTAGGACCGCGCGGCCGCCGTTAATACACTTGCTATCACCCGTCGAGGACACCGCATGGAACACCCCACCGGCGCCGGCATGGCGCTTAGCCCGCATCTGGCCGCCTCCGACATCGGCAACCGCCGCCACCAGATCTTTCCCACGTTGAGCGAGCGCCAGTTCGAGGTGCTCGGCCGTTACGGCGAGCGCCGCCGCATCGCCGCCGGCGACGTGCTGTTCCGCCAGGGCGACCGCCACATCCCGATGTACGTACTGGTGTCGGGCACGATCGAGGTCGAACGCGCCTCCGCGCTCGGCTCGACCGTGATCGGCACCCACGGTCCCGGCTCGTTCACCGGCGAGATGGGCACGCTGGCCGGGCGCGCCGCCGTCGCCACCGCGCGCGCGCTCACCGACGGCGAGGCCATCGTCATCAGCGAGGAGTCGCTTGGCATCCTGGTCGTGTCCGAGGCCGACCTGAGCGAAACCATCATGCGCGCCTACATCCTGCGCCGCGTCGCCTACATGCAGGACCAGAGCGGCGGGCTGGTGATGTTCGGCGCGCGCGACTCGGCGCCGACCCTGGCGCTGCGCCACTTCCTGACCCGCAACGGCCAGCCGAGCGCCTACTTCGACATCGACCTGCACGCCGAGACGGCCGCGCTGATGGCGCGCTTCGGCGTGACGGCGGCCGACATCCCGGCCGTGGTCACGCCCGACGGCGCGGTGCTGCGCAAGCCCAGCCTGCGCCAGCTGGCCGACGGCATCGGCCTGAGCTCGGACCGCATCGACGGCCGCACCTTCGACGTGGTGGTGGTCGGCGCCGGGCCGGCCGGGCTGGCCGCCGCCGTATACGCGGCCTCCGAGGGCTTGAGCGTGGCCGTGCTCGACGCCAAGGCGCCGGGCGGCCAGGCCGGTTCGAGCTCCAAGATCGAAAACTACTTCGGCTTTCCGACCGGCGTGTCCGGCCAGGCGCTGGCCGGCCGGGGGCTGTCGCAGGCGCGCAAGTTCGGCGCCGAGGTGGCCGTGCCGGTCAAGGTCAGCGCGCTCGATTGCGACAGCCCGGAGTTCGACATCGCCATCGACACCGGCGAACGGCTGCGCGCGCGCTCGATCGTCGTGGCCACCGGCGCGCGCTACCGCAAGCCGGACCTGCCGGAACTGGAGCGCTTCGAAGGCCGCGGCGTCTACTACAGCGCCTCGTTCATGGAGGCCACCTTCTGCGCCGACGAGGAGGTGGTCATCGTCGGCGGCGGCAATTCGGCCGGGCAGGCGGCCGTGTTCCTGGCCGGGCATGCCAAACATGTGCACATCGTGGTGCGCGCCGACGGCCTGGCGGCCAGCATGTCGCGCTACCTGATCCAGCGCATCGAGGCCGCGCCCAACATCACGCTCCACATCCGCAAGCAGATCGTCGAGATGGTCGGCGCCGACCGCCTCGAGAGCATCGTCTGGCAAACGGCCGGCGGCGAGGCGCGCGCCTCGCCGGTGCGCCACGTGTTCCTGTTCCTCGGCGCCGAGCCCAACACCGCGTGGCTCGGCGATTGCGTCGCGCTCGACGACAAGAACTTCGTGTTGACGGGGACCGACGTGCCGGCCGGCGCCTGGCCGCTGGCACGCGCCCGGCACTTTCTCGAGACCAGCCGGCCGCGCATCTTCGCAGTCGGCGACGTGCGCAGCGGCTCGGTCAAGCGGGTGGCGGCGGCGGTGGGCGAGGGTTCGGCGGCGGTGCAGGCGCTGCACCAGGCGCTGGCCTCGGACTTCGCCTAGCGGTCGCGCCGGCGCGGCACCCCGGGCGCTTCATGCTCGCTTCAAGCCTCGCGCAGGCGCTTGCTATGACGGGTTGCCCGCCGCACCGGCGGATGCTGTCCGGCGGGCCGCGCCAGCGCCTCGCGCGCGCGCTCGTAGCCGTACCGCCACTGGTCGCCCGCATGGCGGGCAAAGGTGTCGTACGACGCCGGCATCGCCAGCTCGATGCGGTTGCGTCGCCAATGCAGTCTTTGTTGCAGCTGCTGCTTGGCCAGCACGCGCGAGACGTCCGACGAATCGATGCGCAGGTCGGCCAGGTGGGTGTTGGCGTAGCGCAGGCGCGCGTTGCCGTCCACTCCCAGCACGGCGCGCCAGGCCGGGATTGAGAACACCTGGTCGAACGCCTCCTTGAATTCCATGACGACCTCCACGCCCAGGCGGCGCGCGATCTCCACCGGGAACAGATCGAGCACGCCGCCGATGTATTCGTCGCCGCCGTACTGGCGGCAGCGGAAGTAGATCATGTCGGCGATCGAGATGCGGGCCGCCTCGGTGAGCGGCACGCCGCTGTCGACCAGCAGTTCGCCGGCGACGGCGTGCTCGCCCCAGCGCGGGTCTCCCAGCGGCGAGGCCATGTCCTTGAGCGCGGCGGCGGCGCGCTCGCCGCAGAACACCGTCTCGGCGAACAGCTTGCGCGCGCCGCGCGGCCGGCCCACTTCGGAGGCGTCGAACAGCAGCTTGCCGCCGATGATGGCGACGTCGACCTCCGGCGCGCCGTTCGCGGGCGGGAAGGGCAGTTGCGGCGGAATGTCGAACAGGTAGTCGCCGAACAGGTCGGGAATGACCGGTACGCTCGACGGTGTCAGGCTTCGCCTGGCCGCGCGCGCCAGGGTGCCGATCAGCGCCGCGTGCCGGGTCGATTTGAGGCCGCACCAGAAATCGTACATATCGCGCGAGGCCAGCCAGGCGCGTTGCCGCTCCGGGTCCGGAAGGTTGTGGATGATGGTCGCGGCGATGGCCCCGCCGCAGCTGGCCAGCAGCACGTCGGGCGCCTTGCCGGCCTCGCGCAGCGCCGCGTACATGCCGATATAGATACCGAAACGAAAGCCGCCACCGCCCATGACCATGCAGCGTTTATACGGTTTATATGATTGTTGCGAAGGATGCGTTTGGGCGGGCGTCATGGACGAAACCATACCACAGCGTGCGTGCGGGGCGAATCATGGATGGCCATCGCTACATCACCATCGTCGATCACCGTGGTTTGCTCGGGATTGACGGCCGCCGTCTATTTCATCGCCCGCAACGTCCATTAGCGGCGCAGGCGTGTCCCGACGTCACAGCTGGTATTCCAGCATCACCCGCACGGTGGCGTGGCCGGGCGTCGTCGTCACGCGATGGCGCACGCCGCCGGCATCGGTGTAATCGTGCCATTCGGTCGCCGTTTGTGCCAGCAGATTGGCGCCGGCCACGCGCAACTGCGTCTTGCCATCGATTTTCCACAGCGCGTACAGATCGAGCTCCCGCTTGGTGCTGCCGCCCAGCCGCACGCGCTCGGCCTGCCGCACCGGCCCACCGGCCTGGTAGTTGAAGTTGCCGCCGAGGGTCACGGCCGAGCCGTCGGCGCGGTAGTCGGCGCCCAGGTTGGCGGTGAACGGCGTTTGTGATTCGAGCCGGTTGTCCGGCCCCGGCACATTGTCCACGCGCGACCAGTTGCGCGCCAGGTTGGCGCGCAGGTCGATCGCCGGCGCGGCCGGCAGCAGACGCCGCAGCGGCAGCTTGGCCTCGAGTTCGACGCCGCGCACGCTCGCGTTGCCATTGTTGAACGGCGCTTCGACCCAGATGCCGTCCTGTTCGAACAGGCGTGTGACCGTGACGTCGCGGATGCGCCGCAGATAGGCGCTGGCGCCAAGCAGCGCGCCGTCGCCCAGATAATGTTCGTAGGCCGCGTCCAGGCCCCACGCCAGTTCCGGCCGCAGATTCGGGTTGCCCTGTTCATCGGGATTGGTCGGGTTATTGTTGTTGTCGTTGGTGTAGCGGCGCGGCACCAGCTTGGCCAGCGGCGGTGCCTTGTAGGTGCGGCTGACGGCCAGCCGCACGATGTCCTTGTTGGGCAGCGTGTAGCGCGCCTGCAGCGACGGGCTCCAGACGGCCGAACTCAAGTCCAGCGCGTCGGGCGCGTTGGCCGCCTCGGCGCGGCTGGCGGTCTTGAGGCGCTCGTGGCGCAGGCCGAGGTACAGCGAAAAGCGCTTGCTCGCTTCCCATTCATCCTGCGCGAAGAAGGCGACGCGGTCGACATCGGCCCGGTAGTCGGCGTTGTTGGCGCCGGTCTGCTCGCCGGTGGCGGAAAAGGTGCGTTCGTTGCGGTCCTCGCGGCGCCTGGCGCGGCTGACGTCCCAGCCCAGCGCCAGCGCGTGGCGCTCGCCGACCGGATGGCGATAGGTGCCGCTGGCCGTCACGCTGGTTTCGGCGGGCCCCGATTCAACATAGTGGCGCGCCAACGGCCTGCCATCGCCGTCCATGCCGTAAAAGTCGAAGATGCCGCTGCGGCGGTTGCTGTTGACGCCCAGTTTCGTCTCCATCTTGTCGCCGTTGTCCAGCCGGTGCGTCCAATTGACGTCGCTGCGCAGCATGACGAAGTCGGCCACGAAATCGGCCACGTTGCGCGGATAGTCGCTGCTGCCGCCGACCAGCGTCGTCTCGCTGGCGCGGTGCTGGTTGTCGACGCGGCGCAGATTGGCGAAGCTTTGCCAGCTGATCGTGTCGCCCCCGGCCAGCGTCCAGTTCAGGCGCGGCGTGACGGTGAGCGCGTCCGTGCGGCCCGATTCGGTCTGCGGCGTGCGCCGCCGCAGCAGCAGCGCACCGTTGCCGTCGCGCTGTTCCTCCAGGTCGGTGGAGGGTGCCTCGCTGTGCTTGCGCGAGAGCGTCGCCGCCAGGCTGTAGGTATAGCCTTGGTTTTGGCCGGACAGCTGCGCCGTCAAGGTCGGCGTGGTTTGCCCGGCCTGGCGGGCGACGCCGGCGCTCAGCGTGCGCTGGCCGCGCTTGACGGCTTTTTTCAGGATCACGTTGATGGCGCCGGCAACCGCCTGGTTGCTGAACTCCGCCGTCGCGCTGCGCAGGATCTCGACGCGTTCGATCATCTCGGGCGCGATGGCGTCGAGCGAAAAGCCGGCCGCCACCGGTTCGCCGTTCAACATGATTTGCGTGTAGCCGTTACCCAGGCCGCGCATGCTGATCGCGCCGCCCTGGCCGGGCGTGCCGGAGATGCTGATGCCGGGCAGGCGTTTGAGCACATCGGCCAGCGTCTGGTCGCCCTGGCGCACCAGCTCCTCGTGCTCGATGACGATGGCGGTGGTGGTTTCGCGCTGGCGCTGGTCGGCGCGCGCGCCGCTGATGTGCACTTGCTGGGTCGCTGGCGTGTCGGTCGCGCCGGCGGTGGCGCAGGCGAGCAGCAGCAAGCCGCCGGTAATGCGGAGCATGGTCATGTTTGTTCCTTGATCGATGTCGCCAAAATCCGGGCGACAGTCCGCCCGGCCGCTGCCCTGGACAGGCGCGGCGTGTGGCGCGGATTAAAGTAAAAGAGGGCGGCTGAAGGCTAGTAACCTTGTTGCCGGTGCCGCACCGCCAAAGCGCGCTTGGTGGCGTATGCGTCGAGACCGGCAAGCAGGGTGGCCGGATCGACCAGCTGCTGGCCGCGGCGGACTTCGAAGTGTAAATGCGGCCCGGTCGCGAAGCCGCTGTCTCCGACGGTGCCGATCGGTTGTCCGGCGGCGACACGGTCGCCCGGTTTGACCGACACGCCGGTCATGTGCGCATACAGCGTTTGCAGGGAACCGGTGTCGATGATGACCGAGGTACCGTAGCGGCCATTGTTCTCCGCCAGGGTACCGGCTGCGAGCACCGTGCCGGCCGCCGCCGCGTGGATCGGCGTGCCTCTGGCGGCGGGCAGGTCGATGCCTTGGTGCGGCTTGTCCGAGACGGCGCGCCGCACGCCGAAGAAGCCGGACACGCGCATCTTGTCGAGCGGGTAGCGCCAGGACTCCGGCGCCGGCGTCGTCGGCGTCGCGGCGGCGACTGCGGTGGCGGCCGCCGCCACTTGCGTAGCGGAAGTGGACCTGGACGTCGACATCACTTCGGGCGTGGCGTCGATCGCCAGCGCCGGCTGCAACGCGGCGCCGGCCGCCAGCACCGCCGCCATCAGCAGCGCCACGCCGCATGCCGCACGCCTGGTCAACTGCGGCGGCGAGGTTTGCCGCATCCGCAGGATGCGCGCGGCCATGGTGTCGCCGGCGGCGCCGAACGCCGCGACGCCGCCTGGCGGCTGCATCGTCTGCGATTGCCACTGCCGCAGCAACGCCGCCGCGTACTGTTTGCGCTGCGATTGCGGGCGTCCGGCCAGCACATGCTGGTCGCATGCCAGCTCCAGCGCCCAGGTCATCTTCGCGCCCAGCCAGCGCAGCGCCGGGTTGAACCAGAACACCGTTTGCAGCGCGGCGGCCACACCCAGCCAAAACGGATCGCGCACGCGCCAGTGCCGCAGCTCGTGCGCGACGATCATCTGCTGCTGCTCGACGCTGAATTGCCGCAGGTGGCGCGGCAGCAGCAGCACCGGGCGGAGCGCGCCGACCAGCATCGGCGAGACCGCCGCGCCGGTTTCCATGACCGCCAGGCGCGCTTGCGCGATCTCCCGCAACTGCCCCGCGCTAAAGGCGTCGTGGGCCGCCAGCTCAGATGGCGACAGGCGCCGCGCGGACGCCAGCAGCCGGCGCCAAAGCAGGTGCGCGCGCGCGAGCCGTGCCAGCGCGCGCGCCAGGCCGGCCGCGTACAGCAGCGCCCATAGCATTGCCAGCGCCAGCGCCACGGTGGACGGCGCCACCGGTCGCGGCGCGCGGGCGCCGTCGAGGCGCGCCGTGTCGACGCCGTGTTGCGTGCCGCCGGCGCGCGCCTGCCCGGCGCCGCCGCCCGTCTGGCCGCCCTCGAAGGTTGCATGGCCGGCCCGGCCACCGTGAGCGGCCAGCCCCGATTGCCCCCCATTGTCCCGGTCCTTGCCGTCCACCCGCGGCGCGCCGTCGTCGATCAGCGCCAGGCGGCCCATGGCCGACGCCTTGTCGGCGTCGAGCGTGACGGTCGGCCCCAAGCCGATGCGCCCGGCGTGGGGCAGGAAGGGCAGCAGCGCGGCGCTTGCCACGACAAGTTGCGCGGCCAGCCACGCCCACCGCCGCGACGCCAGCGCCGGCCACACACGCAACGCCGCCTGCATCACCGCCCATAGCGCCGCGCCGGCCACGACGCAGCTCACGCCGGCCAGCAGCCCTTTGAACATCCAGACATGAACGCCGCTCACGGTTTGGCCGCCTCGTCGTCGGGCCAGTCGTGCAGCATCTGCTCGAGGCGCGCCAGCTCCTCGCCGCCGACCAGTTTGCTGCCGGTGAACATGGCCACCGGCAGCGGCGCGTCCAGCTCCATCACGCGCCGGCCGAAGTCGTGCGCGAACGCGGCCAGCGTGCCGACTTTTTCCAGCCGCGCGCTGTAGACATTGATGCCATGCAGCGCCTGCACGGCGACCATCTGCTTGTCGAGCATGCGGTCGAGCGTCTTGCGGGTCGACGAAAACGACCACGCCAGCTCGGCGCCGGCGGCGTCGTGGATTTCTCGGGCGCTGAGCGGTTGCCGCCGCCACAGCGTTTTAAGCAGCGTCAGCTCGCTGACGGACGGAATCGGGGTGTTGCTGGACATGAGGGAGCCTTTATGCGACGAGTCGGGTGATTATGCGACGCATGTCGCAAACGGTCAAGTCCCGTTATGTGAATTTGTAACATTGCTTTGAATTAATTCCTAATATGCTACGATTTCGTTTTTGATAATTGCAAATAAAGTATGGTGGACACCGGCGGCACCAAAGGTACCGTGGCGCGGGCGCGCGCTTGAGTGCGACGGCGGCGCGTTGCGATGCGCTATACAATGCACTGCCCGCGGCGCCCCCTGCCGTGGCCATGCCGGTATTGGAAGCACATATGTATTACGGAGAGCGCTTCAACAGCATCACGCACACGGTCGGCGCGGCGCTGGCCGCCATCGGTGGCACGTTGCTGATCGTGCTGGCCGCGCGCAGCGGCGACGTTTGGAAGGTCGTCAGTTTCAGCGTCTACGCGGCCACCTTGCTGGGACTGTACCTGACCTCGACCCTGTATCACAGCCTGCGCGGGCGCGCCAAGGACGTGCTGCGGCGGATGGACCACTGCGCCATCTACCTGCTCATCGCCGGCAGCTACACGCCGTTTACGCTGGTGAGCCTGCGCGGCGCGTGGGGCTGGTCGCTGTTTGGCGTGGTGTGGGGCCTGGCCGTCATCGGCATCGCGCAGGAGATCTGGTACGCCAAGGGCGCGCGCGTGCTGTCGCTGGTCATTTACGTGGCCATGGGCTGGGTCGGCGTGGTCGGCGCCAGCCCGCTGATCGACGCGCTGGGCTGGGATGGCTTCATGTGGCTGGCCGTCGGCGGCCTGGTCTACACCGTGGGCATCGCCTTCTTCGTCACCGACCATAAATGGCGTTACGGCCACGGCGTCTGGCATTTGTTTGTTTTGGGCGGCAGCGCATGCCATTTCGGCGCGGTGCTGCTGTACGTGGCGTAACGATTTTTTGAGCTGAAAACGTGGATATCAATTCCGACGACCTGAAAACCTTCATCACCGTGATCGACAGCGGCACGCTGAGCGCCGCCTCGGTCCACCTGGGCCAGACCACCTCCGGCGTGAGCCGGGCGCTGTCGCGGCTTGAGGACAAGCTGGCCACCTCGCTGCTCACGCGCACCACGCGCCGCATGGAACTGACCGAGGAGGGGCATCTGTTTCTCGAACGCGCGCGCGCCATCATGGGCGCGATGGAGGAAGCCGAGGAGTCCATCCGCATCCGCCGCCAGAAGCCGGCCGGCCGCCTGTGCGTGGACGCGGCCTCGCCCTTCATGCTCCATTGCGTGGTGCCGCACATGGCCGAATTCCGCGCGCTCTATCCCGACATCCGGCTCGAGTTGACCAGCAACGACCAGATCATCGATCTGATCGAGCACCGCACCGACGTCGCCATCCGCATCGGCGCGCTGACCGATTCGACCTTGAACGCGCGCGCCCTCAGTTCCAGTCCGCTGTACGTGATGGCCAGTCCCGACTACCTGGCGCGGCACGGCACGCCGCGCGCGCCGGAGGATCTTGCGGCCCATTCGCTGATCGGCTTCGCCCAGTACGAGCAGGGCAACAGCTGGCCGCTGCGCCATGCCACCGGCAACAGCCTGCCGATCACGCCGTCGATCGCCGCCTCCAGCGGCGAGACGTTGCGCCAGCTGGCGCTGGCGGGGCAGGGCGTGGTCTGCCTGGCCGACTTCATGACGCGCGCCGATCTCGAGGCGGGGCGGCTGGTCAAGGTGCTCGAAGACAGCTACACCGGCTATCGCCAGCAAATCCACGCGGTCTACTACCGCAACACCCAGCTGGCGCAGCGCATCAGCTGCTTCCTCGAGTTCTTGCAGCGCAAGCTGTGATGCCTTGCAGTGTGTGGCGGCGTACAGATAGCGATAGCGTAGCGACGTACACTGGCCTTGCTTGCTTGGAGCGCATCGTCAGATGAAAGCTCGGCAGCAGGTAAGCCGGTAGCCTCAAGTACCGGCACCAATACGAAGTTGCTGCCGCGGGAGACGATCATGTCGCAGACTACTCATCCTTCGAAGTACCTGGTCCGTGCCTACCTCGAGCGGCGCACGCGCGACGTCAAACCGCCGCCGAAGCCGGAGGAAATCCGCCGGCAACTGGGCTGGGGCATGTTGATGTTCGAACCCAAGGTCGGCAACGGCGCGCGCTCCTGAGCCGATCGCCACAACAATCGCTTCGCCCTTCCTTACCGCCGCCCGCCGCGCCGCCACATGGCCACCATGGCCGCCGGCGCCATTCACCGGCCCTTTTCCGCCATTGGCCGAATAGCGGTTCCCCCGCCCGCCGTTCCCCGGTATTGTTCTATCCATACCGACTTGGGGGACTAACATGAACGTTGAAACGGCCTATCAGTGGCGCAAACAGCTGGTGTGGGGATTGCTGATGATCGCCGTCGGCTGCGCCATCCTGCTCGAACGCGCCGGCTATCTTGAGTTCGAGTTGAACATCGCAACGCTTTGGCGCTACTGGCCGTGGCTGGTGGTCATCGCCGGCGTCACGCAAATCATTCCGCCCACCACGCCACAGTATCTGCTAAGCGGCTTGGGCAGCATCTTCTTCGCCGGCTGGTGGTACGTCTCGTTCAACCGCGTTTGGGGCTGGGGCTTCGGCGACACGTGGCCGGCGCTGATCGTCGCCTGCGGTGTCGGCATGCTGCTGCGTCCGCTGCTGGACAATATCTTCGCCTCGGCCCGGGAGCAAAAATGAGCTCTTTTTCCAAAACCGATCCGAAATCGCAGATGGCCATCGGCGTGGCGGTCATCGTCATCGGCCTGTTGTTCCTGGTCGATAACCTGGGCTGGGTCGATCTCGATGTTCGCCGCCACCTGTGGCCGACCGCGCTGATTTTCTTCGGCATCCTCAAACTGCTGCAGACGAGCACCTCGTCGGGTCGCCTGATCGGCGGCGGCCTGATCGCCGCCGGCTGCCTGACCATCCTGCGCCAGACCGGCTGGATCGACATCGAATGGCGCTCGCTGTGGCCGCTCTTGCTGATCGGCTTCGGGCTGTCGGTGGTGTTCAAGTCGACCAGCGGCCGGCCGGTGTTCAAGCAGGGCGGCGCCGTGCCGGACAATGAATTCGACCAAGCCTCGGTCGACATCACCGCCTTCATGGGCGCCTTCAAACGCCGCATCACCACGGCCGATTTCCGCGGCGGCGAGATCACCGCGCTGATGGGCGGGTGCGACCTCGATCTGCGGCAAAGCTCGATCAACGGCGAGGCCGTGCTCAATGTGTTTTCGCTGTTTGGCGGCGTCACCATCAAGGTGCCGGTCGATTGGACGGTGGTGTTGCAAGGCACGCCGATCATGGGCGGCTTCGAGGAAAAGACCGTGCCCCCGGCGGCGGCCGGCAAGGTGCTCTATGTGCGCGGCTACGCCATCATGGGCGGGCTGGAAGTGCGTAATTGAGCATGGGGGCGTGAGCATGCTGGAGCAATTTTCCAGCCGCCGCGGCGCCGCGCTCTACCTGGTGGTGTGGCTGTTCATCGGCATCGCCGTCGGCGGCGTCATTTCGCTCTCGAGCGACGCGCCGATGGCCAACGCCATGCTGTTCGCCATTCCTATCAACCTGGTGTACGCCTTCGCGGTCGGCTATTCGGCCTATTACCTGTGCCGCGCCTACCCGCTGGGCAGCCGGCGGCCGGCGGCCATCGTGCTGGTGCTGCTGGCGGCGGCGTTGGTGTGCGGCACGCTATGGCTGCTGCTCGGCCACGCGTGGAACGGGCTGACCAAGTCGCTGGAAGTGGCTTGGGCCGGGCTGGCCATCACCCGGCCGCTGTCGGCGCTGATCGTCGGCCTGGGCGTGCTGCTGTATGGTCTGGCGGCGGCGCTGCACTACATGGCGATCGAATTCCTGCGCGCCAGGAACGCCGAGCGGCGCGGGCTCGAAGCGCAGCTCATGGCGCAGGAGGCCGAGCTGCGCATGCTGCGCGCGCAGATCGATCCGCACTTTCTGTTCAACAGCCTCAATTCGATCAGCGCCTTGACCTCGCAGGACCCGAAGGCGGCGCGCACGATGACGCTCGAACTGGCGGATTTTTTCCGCCGCAGCCTGGGCATGGAGGCGCACAAGAAGGTCACGCTGGGCGAGGAGATGGCGCTGATACGCCACTTCCTGGCGATCGAGCAGGTGCGCTTCGGCCAAAGGCTGCGGGTCGAGGAGGCGCTCGAGGACGCGGCGCTGGCCTGCCTGGTGCCGCCGATGATCATCCAGCCGCTGGTGGAGAACGCCGTCAAGCACGGCATCCGCAACCTGCCCGAGGGCGGCACCATCCGCGTCGGCGCGCGCCGCGCCGGCTCGATGCTGCACATCCGCGTCGACAATCCGGTCGACGCCGACATGCCGGCGCGGGCGGCGGGCAACGGCATCGGCCTGGCCAACGTGCGCCAGCGCCTGGCCGGCGCCTACAAGCACGAAGCGGCGATCCACTGGGGGCCGGCCGGCGACGGCCAGGCCTTCGGCGTCGAGATCACGATGCCGGCACACACGAACGGGGAGTCGTAACCATGAGGGAAATGAACGTATGCGCGTGATAATCGTCGACGATGAAATGCTGGCCCGCGCCGTGGTGCGCGAGTACCTGGGCGCGCATCCGGAGGTGGAGATCGTGGCCGAATGCGCCAACGGCTTCGAGGCCGTCAAGGCGATCACCGAACTGGCGCCCGAGCTGGTGTTCCTCGACATCCAGATGCCCAAGCTCGACGGCTTCGAGGTGGCCGAACTGGCCGGCGCCAAGACGCGCTACATCTTCGCCACGGCCTACGACCAGTACGCGATCAAGGCGTTCGAGTTCCACGCGCTCGATTACCTGCTCAAGCCGTTCAGCCAGCAGCGCTTCGACCAGGCGCTGGCGCACGCGCGCGGCCACCTTGCCAGTGGCGGCGGCTGGGATCCGGCGGTGGCGGCGATGACGCGCGCGGCGGCCGGCCGCGACAAGCCGCTGGGCCGGGTGCTGATCCGCGACGGCGCCAAGGTGCACGTCATCGTCAGCGACAGGATCGACTACATCGAAGCCCAGGACGACTATGTGCGCATCCAGTCCGAGGGCAAGTCCTACCTGAAGAACCAGCGCCTGGCGGAACTCGAAGGGCAACTCGACGCCGGGCAGTTCCTGCGCATCCACCGTTCGTACATCGTCAATATCGCGCGCGTCGAGCGCATCGAACAGGCCACGCGGGACAGCCACGTGGCGATCCTGCGCGATGGCGGCAAGCTGCCCGTCAGCCGCAGCGGCTACCAGAAAATCAGGACGGCGCTCGGTTAGGGCTTGGGCGCGCCGGACGCGCCGCCGCTGCGCACGTTGGAAAACGGTTTGCTTTGCTTGTGCGCGGCCAGCCCCATGATGCCCAGTCCGAGCATGACCGACAGCACCGCCGACGGCTCGGGCACGGTCGACATGGGCAGCACCAGGAAGGTGTCGGCGCCGGCGGTGACCACTTGCGTGGTGGCGCCGTAGTCGTATTTGGACAGGAAAGCCTGGGGATCGGCGCTGGCGTTCCAGGCCGGCAGGGAGCCGGCGGCGATGTCGTCGCCGGTGATGATGATGACGGCGGCGTTGGCGGGCGCGCTGACCAGCATCAGCGCGCACAGCAGGGCGTAAATGATCTTCGGCATTGGCTTCCACCTGTTGTTAGTTATCGACAAACATGACAAACGTGTGCTGACCAGCGCTGACGATGATACTCCCAAAGTATTGTAATTATTGTATTGAATTTTCCCATCATGACAACTTTTGTCATAGCATGCGCCTATCAAGTCGGCGCCGCCTGGTCGACCCGCCACCAGGCCGGCATCAACTGCCGGATCTCCGGGCGGCCGAAGCGGTCGTCGATAAGGTAGACGGTGCCGCGGTCGGACTGGGTGCGGATCACGCGGCCGGCCGCCTGCACCACTTTCTGCATGCCGGGATAGGTGTAGGTGTAGTCGTAGCCGGCGCCGAAGATGGCGTCCATGCGCTGGCGGATTTGTTCGTTGACGGGATTGATCTGGGGCAGGCCGAGGGTGGCGACGAAGGCGCCGATCAGGCGCGCGCCGGGCAGGTCGACGCCCTCGCCGAAGGAGCCGCCCAGCACGGCGAAGCCGATGCCCTCGCTCTCGGGCGTGAAGCGGGCCAGGAAGTGCGCGCGCTCGCCCTCGTCCATGCGGCGCGACTGGCGCCACAGCGGCACGTCCGGAAAGGCGGCGGAAAATTCGTTGGCCACTTTTTCCATGTAATCGAAGCTGCTGAAGAAGGCCAGGTAGTTGCCGCGCTGGTGTTGGTACTGCCGGCCCATCAAGGCGGCGATGGGGGCGAGCGATTGCTGTCGGTGCTGGTAGCGGGTGGAGATGTGCGAGGCCACCCGCACGGCCAGCTGCTCGGCCACGAAGGGCGACTCGACGTCGACCCAGGCGGTGGTGTCGGGCATGCCGAGCATGTCGCCGAAGTAGTTCCAGGGGCTGAGCGTGGCCGAGAACAGCGCGGTGGTGTGGGTGCTCTCGAAGCGCGGCTTGAGGAAGGGCGCCGGCACAATGTTGCGGATGCAGAGCACCGAATTGGCATGGCTGGCGCGCGCGCCCTCGGATTTTTCAATGTCGAACAGCGCGTGGTCGCCGAAGCTCTCGGCCAGCCGCGCGAACATCAAGGCCTCGAAATAGAAGTTCTGCAGGTCGGCGGCGACGTCGCCGGGATGGTCGGCCATGTAGTCGGAGATGGCGGTGGCCGCCGTCTGCAGCGCGCCCATGAATTTGTCGGGCAAGGTGGCGTAGCACTGGTAGTCGCCGCCCTGGTCCTTTTCCAGCTGGTTCCACTGGCGGTGCACGCGGTCGAGCGGTTTCTTGAGCTCTTCCGGCGCCGCCTTGCGCAGCATGCGCAGGCTGGCGTGCTCCATCTCGGCCGAATACATCTTGCGCGCGCGCGAGACCATGTTGTGGGCCTCGTCGACCAGCACGTTGACCTTCCAGTCGTTGAGCTGGGTGAGGCTGTGCAGCATGGCGCTGGTGTCGAAGTAGTAGTTGTAGTCGCCGATGACGATGTCGCACCAGCGTGCCATTTCGCTGCCGAGGTAGTAGGGGCAGACCTCGTGCGCCAGCGCCACGGCGCGCAGCGTCTCGCGGTCGAGCGCGAGGAATGAGGGCGACGGCGGTGGCGCGCAGGAGGACGGTGCGCCGGGCGGCATCGCCGACGGCGGCGGCGCGCCATCGGCCGCCGCGGCCTGCGCGGCCGGTGGCAGCGCTAGCGCCGGCGGCAGCATGAGGTCCAGCGCCGACTGGCGTGCCGCCGGCAGGCGGTCGTAGAAGCCCTTGGCCAGCGGGCACGATTCGCCGTGGCAGGCCTTGTCCGGATTGACGCAGGCGGTCGACTTGGCCGCCAGCTCCAGCGTGCGCAGGGGCAGCAGCGGCGCGCCGGCGCGGATGATGTCGACCGCGTCGAGCGCCATCTGCCGGCCCGAGGTTTTCGCGGCCAGGAAGAACACCTTGTCGACGCCATGTTCGGCGCTCGCCTTGAGCATCGGGAACAGGCTGCCGACGGTCTTGCCGATGCCGGTGGGCGCCTGCGCCAGCAGGCACACGCCGCGGTTGCTGGCCTTGTACATCGCCTCGGCCAGCTGGCGCTGGCCGGGACGGAAATCCGCGTGCGGAAAACGCATCGCCTTCAGTTGCACGTCGCGCGCGGCGCGGTGCTCCATCTCTTTTTCCGCCCATCGCAGGAACAGGCCGCACTGCCGCTCGAAGTAGGCGCGCAGCGCGAGCGCGCTGTGCTCCTCGTGCAGCACGGTCTCCTTCTGGCTGCCGATGTCGAAGTACACCAGCGCCAGATGGACCTTGTCGAGCCCTTCGCCCTGGCACAGCAGGTGGCCGTAGACCTTCACCTGCGCCCAGTGGAGCTGGCGCTGGTTGTCGGCCATCTTCTTCAAGTCGCCGCGATGGGTTTTGATTTCCTCGAGGCGGTTGGCGCGGCGGTCGTAGCCGTCGGCGCGGCCGCGCACGCGCAGCGGGCCGAACTCCCCCGACAGCGGGATCTCGGTTTCGTAATCGTCGTCGCGGCGCGAGGTCACCAGCGCGTGGCCGGCGATGCCCTCCTGCGCCGTGGGCGAGGGCGTAAAGCGCAGATCGAGGTCGCCGCATTTGGCGGTGAACTCGCACAGCGCGCGCACGGCGACGGTGTAGGTGGCGCCGCTCATGCCGCCCATTGCAGATAGCAGACCGAAATCGGCATCTGGTGGGTGGCGCAGTACTCGATCCAGCGCAGCTGGTTGTCCTGCAGGCGATCGCCGGGGCCCTTGACCTCGATCATGTTGTAGCGCCGCTCGGCGGGCCAGAACTGGATCAGGTCGGGAAAGCCGCTGCGGTTGGCCTTGATGTCGAGCAGGATGCGCTCGAAGGCGCGCCGCAGGTGCAGCGCCGGGATGCAGTCGAGCGCCAGCGCGATCAGCTCCTCGTCGAGCGCCTCCCAGTACAGGAAGGGCGACTGGATGCCGGTCTTGGCCGCATAGTTGGCCAGGATGGTGGCGCGGTACTGGCCGCCGTCGAGCTGCGCCAGGCAGGCGGCGAACTGCTGGGCGCGGCGGCGCTGGAAGTCGGCGCTGTGCAGGTCGGCCGGACCGCGGTGGTAGGGATGGAAGAAGGCGCCCGGGATCGGGCAAAACACGGCGTCCCAGCACAGCAGGCCGAACAGCGAATTGATCAGCGAATTTTCGACGTAGTAGACCGGCGCGTCGGCGCGGGCCAAGTGGTCGCGCACGACGAACTCGACGTAGCTCGGCTCGGGCGGCGGCGGCAGGCTCAGGTCGATGCGCAACGCCTGCGCGGCCGGCGTGCGCGGCGGCTTGGCGTGGCCCAGCTTGCGCGCCAGGCGCGGCGCCATGCGCAGCAGTTGCTGGCGTTCGGCCTCGCTCTCGGGCTGTTGCAGCGCCACCTGCAGCAGGTCGAACGCCGCGCGCGGCTGCTCGTCCTTTTCCAATACGCGGATGGCGCGGGCGCGCGCGCCCGGATAGTGGCAGCTCGCATAGAGCGCGTGCGCCGCCTTCCAGTCGGCCAGCTTTTCCACGTGCTGGGCGATGGTGAAGGTGAGCTTGTCGCGGCGGCCGCGCAGCCATTCGTTATCGTCCGGGCAGGGCGGCAGGTCGGCGATGACGGCGGCCGGGTCCTCGCCGTCGACGAAGCGCTCGTGGCACCGGTACAGCGTGAGGAAATCGTCGATGTCGCGGCGGCAGCGGAAGGCGCGCGCGGCCGGCGAGAAGGCCACCTTCTCGTACTGGTAGATGCCCAGGTCCGACAGCACGAACTCGGTCCAATCCTGGTGGTAGTTACCGAAGAAGATCAGGCGCAGGCGGTCGCACAGCTGCTGCGAGAGGTGGCTGTAGACATGGTCGCCGGAATTTTCGTACCAGTTCGAAAAGCGGTGGCTGCCGGCGTACTGCTCGCGCAGCGCCTCGAGCTGTTCGGCCTTGCGCAACTGGCGCAGGTGCGGGGTGAGCTGGAAAATCTTACCGATCTCCGGCTTTTGCAGCAGATCGAACAGCTGGTCCAGTTCCAGCAGCGGATCCTCCTCGATCAAGCCGAGCGCCGCCAGCGGCCGGGCCGCCTCGTGCGCGCTACCGATCTCCGCGTAGGTGAGCTTACTGGCGCGAAAAAGAGTACCCTTGCGCATGACCATGCGCACTAGCAGCGCGCGCGACGGCTGCGGCAGCGTAGGGAAGGCGGAGATGAACTCGCGTTCCTCGGTGGTCAGCAGATCGTCGTAACGGTCGGCTATCCACGTCAGCACCTGGTGGAAATTATCCAGGTAATAAAACGCGTTATCGAGGACTTTGATCATTGCGGGGCAAGCGGGGCGAACGAGAAACTGTATTTATATACAGTGTATCGCGTTCCACCCCGGATGCCCAGCAAAATCATCGGGGTCAAGTCTGTCATTTGGACACGGGCTCGGCCTTATCGCCGTTATAGCGCCGAGCTTGTGTCCAAATGACAGACTTGACCCCGATCTAATCAGGCTTGTTTGGCGGCGGGGGTGTTTTTTTCGACCAGCTCGCTCGCTTTGGCGATCTGCGCTTCGACCGCTTGCACCGCTTGCTTGGTGGCCTTGGTCACTTGCTCGTAGCCGCTGAAGGCGTTGTCGATCGCGGTCTTGACGATCTGTACGGCGTTTTCCGAGCCGGGACGGACGTTTTTCGTGACGTCGTAGATCAACGCGCTGAGGTTGCTCTTGGCTTCGGCCACGTGGGCGTCGGCCGCGCGCGTGAATTCTTCACGGATCTCGGCGATGATCACGCCCAGCTGCTGGTTGTAGGCGTTGGCGCCGGCCACGCCCGGTTGTAACTTGGCCGCCGCCAGGCTCATCGCCTCCTTGGCGTCGGCCGCCTGGCTGATCTCCTTGCCGGCGGCCAGGCCGTCCTCCAGCTGCGTCTTGGCGGTGGCCATGTTGAGCGCGACAACCTGCTCGACGCCTTGCACCGCCTTGCTGGTCAGGGCGTTGAATGTTTCGAGTTGGAATTCAAACAGGGCTTTGGTGGCGTTGGCAAATTGCTCGGGATTCGTAAACATACAGTCTCCTCATGGATGATGATGGTATGTAAGGCCCCGGGGTGATCCCGTGTTGTTGTGGGTCCATTATTTAGCAAGAACTAACTTTTCGCAACGGCTATCTTTGAACGGTCCGCGCACCTTCTCCCAGCCGGCACCAAGCGGTGTCTGCGAACACGCCAGTTGACCGTCGAGCTTGCTACGCCATTGCCACCACGGCGCCGGCCCGGCGGCCAGCTGGCCGCAGCATAGCGCCAGTGCCAGCAGGGCGCCGCCGCGCGTTTTGATATTCGTCATGCTTTGAGCGTACAGCAATCGGCGGCCGGCGGCCATGCTTGTCGATCCGTCATCGCCCGCGCGGTCACAGCGGCGCCACCTTCGGCAGGCGCAGCGTGAAGCGGGCGCCTTCGCCCTCGGCGCTGGCGACCTCGATCCGTCCGCCCAGCACGCCGGTGACGATGTTGTGCGTGATGTACAGGCCCAGCCCCGAGCCGCCGGCGCCGAGCCGGGTGGTGAAGAATGGGTCGTAGATGCGCGCCAGGTTGGCCGCGGCGATGCCGGCGCCGTCGTCGGCCACCTCGATGACAATCTCGCCGTTGCCGCCGTCGTGGGCCGACACGCCGATCGTGCCGCCGCGACCGCCCTCGAAGCCGTGCGCGATGCTGTTTTCGATCAGGTTGTGCAGCGCCTGGCCGAGCGGGCCGGGATAGCTGTCCATTTCCAGCCAGTGGTCGACGTCCTCGGTCAGCGCCACGCCGCGCTGGCGCAGGCTGGCGTCGAACGATTGCAGCAGCTGCGCCACCGGGTCGCCCAGCACGAAGCGGGCGCGCTGCGAGCCGCTGCCGTCGACGGCGATGTGTTTGAAGCTGGCCACCAGCGCGGCGGCGCGGCCCAGGTTGCGCGCCACCACCTCGTCGGCGCGGGCGGCCTCGGCGAGGTAGGACTCCAGCGCCGAGCGGCGCAGCCCGCCTTCCAGGTCGCGCCGCAGGGCGGCCGTGCGTTCGCTCATGCTGCTGGCCATCATCAGGCTGTTGCCGATCGGCGTGTTGAGCTCGTGCGCCACGCCCGCCACCAGCGCGCCGAGCGCGGACAGCTTGGCGCGCCGCACCAGCTCCTCCTGGGTCAGGCTCAGGTTGTCGAGCGCGGTGGCCAGTTCCAGGTTGGTGTGCTCGGCGTCCTCCTTGGCCTGGCGCAGCTCGGCCGTGCGCGCGGCCACCAGCTCCTCGAGGTGTTCGCGGTGGCGCCGCAGCTCCTCCTCGCGCCGGGTGCGCACGATGGCGATGCCGGCGATGTGCGTGGCGGCCTTGATCAGGCTCAGGTCCTCGTCGCCGGGCCGGCGCACCTCGCGGTAGTACATCGCGAACGAGCCGAGCACGGTGTCCTGGTCGAGCAGGATCGGCATCGACCAGCACGCGCGCAGGCCGTGGCGCGCGGCCACGTCCTTGTAGTCGGCCCACAGCGGGTCGTTCATGATGTCGGCCACTACCACCGTTTGCTTGCGGTACATGGCCGTGCCGCACGAGCCGGCGGCCGGGCCGATCGGCAAGCCGTCGATGGCGGCCAGGTAGTCCGGCGGCATGCTCGGACCGGCGCCGACCTGGATCGTCACGCCGTCCGGCGCCAGCAGGATCGCCGTGCACAGCACGTCCTCGGCCTGCGATTCGATCAGCAGCATCAGGCGGTCGAGCGTTTCCTGCAGCGGCGCGGCGCGGGCGATCATCTCGAGCAGCTTGTTCTTGCCGTCGCGCAGCGCCTCGGCCAGCTTGGCGCGCGTGACGTCGACCACCCGCACGTGCATCAGCCGGTGGCCCCCGCTGTTGAGCGGCACCATGCGCAACTCGCAGTGCAGCGGGCGCCCGGCGCTGTGCCGCATGGCCAGCTCGAACACTTGCACGCCACCGGCCATGACGGCGTCGACGTGGCCGGCGAACACCCGCGCCGACGGCCGGCCGTCCGCCTGCAGGGCGGGGCACAGCGACGGCAAATCCGTTTGCACCAGCTCCGTCTCGGTCAGCCCGAACAGCTCGCGCGCGCGGCGGTTGACGTCGAGGATGCGGTTGTCGCCGCGCCGCAGCAGCACGATGGCGTCCGGCGAGCCGGCCAGCATGGTGTGGTAGTTGACCTCGAGCGTGGCCATGGACGGCAGGTCGGACGCGCGCGGCGCCGGGGCGATGGCGTGCAGTTGCAGCAGGATTTTCTCGGCCAGGTCGCCGGGATCGAAGGACAGCGGCAGGTAGGCGGCGGCGCCGACCGCCAGCGCGCGCTCGCGCTCGTCCTGGCCGGGCGCGCCCGACAGGATGTAGACGGGCAGCCCCGGGCCGCACAGGCGCAGCAGGCGCTGGCACAGTTCCATGCCGGCGCTGCCGGCCAGCGCCGCGTCCAGCAGCGCCAGGGCAACCCCGCCGGCGGCGGCCGCGGCCAGCGCCTCGTCGCCGCGGCTGACGGCCTTGACCGCATAGCCGTGGCGGCCCAGGCTGCGTCCGAGCGCGATGTGGTCATAGCCGGAACTGGTGGCAAGCAGGATCGTGCGCGGCTGGTCGGAGGGGAACGGCGGCATGATGGAAAAGAGTCCGATTCCGCATCGCGGAGGTGCGAACGAGTGTATTACAAGTTGCACCGGCCCGGCCAGCGTTTACGCCGCCGCCACGCTGGCGGCGTCCTGCGACTGTTGAATATAAGGAAAGTTATCCTCGATCCAGTCGACCAGCGCCTCCAGCCGCACGGCGGCCTCGCGCCCGAGCGGCGTCAGGCTGTATTCCACGTGGGGCGGCAACACTTGCTGCGCCACGCGCAGCACCAGGCCGTCGTAGGCGAGGGCGTCGAGCGTTTGCGCCAGCATTTTCTCGCTGACGCCGCCAATTGCGCGCCGCAGCTGGCTGAAGCGGTGGGTGCCGTCGAGTAGCACCACCAGCACCAGCACGCCCCAGCGGCTGGTGATGTGGGCCAGCACCACGCGCGACGGGCAATCGGCGGCCATCAGCTCGGCGCCCTGGCCGTCGACGGCGGCGGCCAGGGATTTACGCAGGGACCGGGTGTTTTTGGGCTCGTTCATAGGGTTTTCGCGGGTGGAGATTGGCACTAACCAAATTGTACGTACTTACAATTAGAAAGTATAGGCTTTATGATGGCCCGAACCGTGCGGAACATCCCTGCGGAAACCATTTAAAAGGAATAAATCATGATTATTGTTACTGGTGCAACCGGCCAACTGGGCCGCCTGGTGCTGGCCCGCCTGCTCAAGACCACGCCCGCCGCATCGATCGTCGCCGCCGTGCGCGACGTTGCCAAGGCCGCCGATTTGGCCGCTCTGGGCGTGCAGGTGCGCCGCGCCGACTACGACGACGCCGCCTCGCTGGACGCGGCCTTCGCCGGTGCCACCAAGGTGTTGCTGATCTCGTCGAACGCGCTGGGCGAGCGCGTGCGCCAGCACGGCGCCGTCGTCGACGCCGCCGTCCGCGCCAAGGTCGCCCTGTTGGCCTACACCAGCGTGTTGCGCGCCGACACCAGCGTGCTGGCCCTGGCCGGCGAGCACCGCGAGACCGAGGCGCTGATCAAGGCGTCCGGCCTGGCCTACAGCCTGCTGCGCAACGGTTGGTACGTGGAAAACCACACCGCCGGGCTGGCCGGCGCGCTGGCGCATGGCGCGCTGGCCGGCGCGGCGGGCGAGGGCCGCATCGCCGCCGCCGCCCGGGCCGACTATGCCGACGCCGCCGCCGCCGTGCTCACCAGCGCGGCGCCGGTCGAAGCGGTGTACGAACTGGCCGGCGACACCGCCTTCACGCTGGCGCAACTGGCGGCGGAGTTGTCGCGCCAGTCCGGCAAGGACGTGCCGTTCCACAATTTGTCGGAGGATGAGTACAAGCAGATGCTGGTGGGCGTGGGCCTGCCGGCGCCGGTGGCCGAGCTGATCGCCGGCTCCGACGCCGCCGCCGCCAAGGGCGCGCTGGACGACGACGGCCGCGCGCTGAGCAAGCTGATCGGCCATCCGACCGTCACGCTGGCCGAGGCCGTCAAAGCGGCGCTGTGATTGCCGGGGCGGGCGCGCGGCGCGTGATCCGCCCCCCGCGAGTCGCGTGGAGCGTGCGTTTGATCCGGACGGCGACGCCGCGGCTAGCGACAACGCTTGCAGATATGAAAAAAGCCGCATCAACGTTTAGCGCGACGATCGCGTTAAGGTTGATGCGGCTCTTTTGCGTATTCGGTAGAGTGGTGCCCACGGAGGGACTCGAACCCCCACACCTTGCGGCACATGGACCTGAACCATGCGCGTCTACCAATTCCGCCACGTGGGCACTGAACTGCTTGCTGCTACTTGCTTCCTGCCGCGTGTTCTGCAACAGAGGCCCGAATCTTAAAGGACGCCCGCCCACCCGTCAATAGCAATATTCGTGCTTCACCGAAATAATTTCATTGTGAAAGTCGAGAAAGTTGCATCATAATCAATGGATGAATGATCAACGTTTTGCTTGCCTGCTGTCCCTGCTGTCGGTGTTGTCCGCACCGTTCGCCGCCGAGCCGGAGGAGAGCGTCACCCTGTCCGGCGGCGAATGGCCGCCCTTTATCTCTGAAGGCTTGCCCGGCAACGGTCCCGTCGCCCGCGTCGTCACCGAAGCGTTCGCTTTGGAAGGCGTCAAGGTCAACTATCTGTTCCGCCCGTGGAACCGCGCATACGCCGAGGCCGTCAATGGCGTCACCCACGGCACGCTGGTGTGGAGCCTGTCCGGCAAGGAAACCGACCGTACCCGGCGTTTCCATGCCAGCGCGGTGCTGTTTTATGGCCAGTCGGTGTTTTTCCATCGTAAAAATTTTCCGTTCACCTGGCGCGGCGAGCGGACGCTGGCCGGTCTGCGCATGGGCGGCACCGCCGGCTACGAGTATTTTTTCGACCGCAGTGCGCTGCTCAACATCGACAAATCGGCCAGCAGCGACGCGCAGAATTTCCACAAGCTGCTCGGCGGGCGCTTCGACGTGTTTCCGCTCAATCTAGATGTCGGCCTGTCGCTGATGCGCACCGAGTTGTCGCCGGAGCAGGCCTCGACGCTCACGTGGGATCCGCGCCCCTACAACATCGCCCACTACCACATTTTGTTCAACCGTAAAAACCCGGCCAACCAGCGCTACGTGGCGCTGTTCGACCGCGGCCTGAAGAAGCTGCGCGACAGCGGCAAATACGGGCAGATCATGCAAGGATTCAAGCAGGACGGAAAATGAAAAAAGCCTCCGGAGCGCCGTGAGGCGCGCCGGAGGCTTTCTTGCGGAATTTTGTGGTGCCCACGGAGGGACTCGAACCCCCACACCTTGCGGCACATGGACCTGAACCATGCGCGTCTACCAATTCCGCCACGTGGGCACTGATGCTGCTTGCTACTTTGCTTCCCTGCCGCGTGTTGCGCAACAGAGGCCAGAATCATAAGCGGGCGGCGCCCGGCAGTCAAGGGCGAAACGCTTTTTTAGCGAAAGATAATGCGCGCGCCACGCCGAACGGCGAGGGGCGGAGTAAGCTTTCGTTTGCCGCACTCATCGGCCAAGAATCGGGAGGCAGGTCATGGAGATGTTGCACAACTGGTTTGATAGTCAGGGCTTCATGCCGCACGGCCACTGCTTCCTGTGGATACCGTCGATCCTGTGGACCAGCGTAATTGCCGACGCGCTCATCGCGCTGGCGTACCTGACCATTCCGGTCACCTTGATCTACTTCATCCGCCGCCGCCGCGACATGCCGTTCAACTGGATCTTCGTCGCCTTCGGCATGTTCATCCTCGCTTGCGGCGCCACCCACATCGCCGAGATCTGGGTGGTGTGGCGGCCCGACTACGTGCCGCTGGTGATCCTCAAGGCGATCACGGCCGTGGCGTCGGTGGTGACGGCCGTGGCGCTGGTGCGGCTGGTGCCGGTGGCGCTGCGCATCCCCAGCCCGGCGCAGCTGGCCGCCGTCAACGCCGAACTGCTGCGCGCCAACGGCGAGCTGCGCGCGGCGATGGAGCGGGCCGAGGTGGCCAACCGCGCCAAGAGCGCGTTCCTGGCGTCGATGAGCCACGAGTTGCGCACGCCGCTGAACGCCATCCTCGGCTACACGCAAATCCTCAAGCGCGACAAGCAACTGTCGCCGTCGCAGCAAACCGGCCTCGGCACGATCCACCAGGGCGGCCAGCACCTGCTGGCGCTGATCAACGACGTGCTCGACCTGTCGCGCATGGAGGCGGGCAGGATGGAATTCCACCCCAAGCCGCTGCGCCTGGCCGAACTGCTGGCGGTGGTGGCCGACATCATGCGCGTGCGCGCCGAGCAGAAGCATTTGCACTTCGAACTCGAGCTGGCCGGCGGGCTGCCGCTGGCGGTCAGCGCCGACGAGACGCGGCTGCGGCAGGTGCTGCTCAATTTGCTTGGCAACGCCGTCAAGTTCACCGATCGCGGCGCGGTGCGGCTGCGCGTGGCGCCGGCGCCGGACGGGGCGCCGGCGGCCGGCGTCGCCCGCCTGCGCTTCGAGGTACTCGACGAGGGCGTCGGCATCGACGCCTCGCAGCTCGAGGCGATCTTCGATCCGTTCGAGCAGGTCGGCGAGGCCGCGCGCCGCGCCGGCGGCACCGGGCTGGGGTTGGCGATCAGCCGCCAGCTGGTGCGGCAGATGGGTGGCGACGTGCACGTCGAGAGCGCGCCGGGCCGCGGCAGCCGCTTCTGGTTCGACGTGCCGATGACGGTGGTGGAGGCGCCCGGCGCCCTTGTCGGCGAGCTCGGCATTCCGAGCGCTTATCTCGGCCCGCGCAAAACCGTGCTGGTGGTGGACGACGTGGCCACCAACCGCGCCTTGCTGCGCGACCTGCTCGGGGCGATGGATTTCCTGATCGTCGAGGCCGACAGCGGCGCCACCGCGCTGCGCCAGGCGCACGGCGCGCCGCCCGATCTGGTGTTGATGGATATGGTCATGCCGGACATGGACGGCGTCGAAACGACGCGCCGCCTGCGCGCCGCGCCCGCCACGGCGGCGACGCCGGTGCTGATCATTTCCGCCAGCTCGACGCCGGAGGAGGGCGCGCGCGCGATCGCGGCCGGCGCCGACGCCTTCCTCGCCAAGCCGGTCGACGAGCACGCGCTGCTGGCGGAGATCGGCAAGCGCCTCAAGCTGCAATGGATAACGTGACGGCCAATGAAAAAAGCCCCCAGAAGGCCGTAAGGCTACTGGAGGCTTTTTTGCGGAATTTGTGGTGCCCACGGAGGGACTCGAACCCCCACACCTTGCGGCACATGGACCTGAACCATGCGCGTCTACCAATTCCGCCACGTGGGCACTGATGCTGCTTAACAACAACTGCTATTATAGCGACGGGGTGAGTTTCGCGCCAGATGAACTTTCGTTCCATACTGCGCATCAACCCGGTCTAGCAGTTTCCCGTTTTGACTTTGTTTTACAACATTGTCGCTGCGAGAGACCAAGATTATAGAGCATTGCTGTGCGATGTCAAACACCAATTATTGAAAATGTCTGAAAAATCCGGCACAACGGTGGCGAATTAGGCTATCGGCGCGTTTCCAAGTACACTACGCCTGTCGTCGTGTCATATATATGCACCCGACGATTTTGCCAGGCCGGATTTCCTCTGAACACTGTCAATAACAACTACAGAAATACTTTTGAACCAAATTACCCACACCATTCCCAGCCGGGAGGAAATTCTCGGCATCTTCCGCAGCGCCAAGGCGCCGCTTGACCTGCTCGCAGTGGCGAAGTCGCTCAAAGTCGCGCAAGACGCGCAAGCGGTATTGTCGCGCCGGCTCAACGCCATGCAGCGCGACGGCCAGATCGTCGCCGACGACAGCGGTCATTTCTCGCTCGCGACCGAAACCGGCTTTGTCGCCGGGCGCGTCAGCAGCCACCGCGACGGCTTCGGCTTCGTCATCCCGGACGAGCCGGGCGAGGACTTGTTCCTGCCCGAAAAAGAAATGCAGAAAGTGCTGCATGGCGACCGCGTGCTGGCCAAGGTCATCGGCGTCGACCGCCGCGGCCGTCCGGAAGGCACCATCGTCGAGGTGGTGCAGCGCGCCAACACCCACATCATCGGCCGCCTGCTCAACGAAAACGGCACCTGGATCGTCGCGCCGGAAGACCAGCGCATCGCCCAGGACGTGCTGGTCGAGGGCTCGGTCGGCAAGGCCAAGTCGGGGCAGGTGGTCAGCGTCGAGCTGACCGAGCAACCGATGCGCTTCAAGCAGCCGGTCGGCAAGATCGTTGAAGTGCTCGGCTCGCTCGACGACCCCGGCATGGAGATCGAAATCGCCGTGCGCAAGTTCGGCGTGCCGCACATCTTCTCGGACGCCGCCCTCAGGCAGGCCAACAAGCTGCCCGACGTGGTGCGCGAGATCGACCTGGCCGACCGCGTCGACCT
Source organism: uncultured Duganella sp. (assembly GCA_963513825.1). GTDB lineage: Bacteria > Pseudomonadota > Gammaproteobacteria > Burkholderiales > Burkholderiaceae_D > Rugamonas. The sequence goes on along the minus strand of CAUPRW010000013.1, from coordinate 62,405 downwards.
GCGCGACGTGCCGTTGGTGACCATCGACGGCGAGGACGCGCGCGACTTCGACGACGCCGTCTACTGCGAGCCGGTCAAGATCGGCCGCACCAAGGCCTACCGCCTGATCGTCGCCATCGCCGACGTCAGCCACTACGTCAAGCCGAACGACGCGCTCGACACCGACGCGCTCGAACGCAGCACCTCGGTCTACTTCCCGCGCCGCGTGATTCCAATGCTGCCGGAAAAACTGTCGAACGGCCTGTGCTCGCTGAACCCGGCCGTCGACCGTTTGACGCTGGTGTGCGACGCCGTCGTCACCGCCAAGGGCGAAATCAAGGCCTACCAGTTCTATCCGGCCGTGATCCACTCGGCCGCGCGCCTGACCTACACCGAAGTGGCCGACATCCTCGGCAACACCAAGGGACCGGAGGCGGCGCGCCGTCCCGGCATCGTGCCGCACCTGCTGAACCTGCAAGAGGTGTACCACGCGCTGCTCAAGGCGCGCAGCGAACGCGGCGCGATCGACTTCGAGACCACCGAGACCTACATCGTCTGCAACCCGTCGGGCAAGATCGAAAAGATCATCCCGCGCACGCGCAACGAGGCCCACAAGCTGATCGAGGAATGCATGTTGTCGGCCAACGTCTGCGCGGCCGACCTGCTGATCCGCCACAAGCATCCCGGCACCTACCGCATCCACGCCAGCCCGACCGCCGAAAAGCTCAAGCAGGTGCGTACCTTCCTCAAGCAGGTGAACCTGAACTTGAACGGCGGCGACAAGCCGACCGCCGGCGACTACGCCGAGCTGATGCGCCAGGTCAAGGAGCGTCCGGACGCGTCGCTGCTGCAAACCATGCTGCTGCGCTCGATGCAACAGGCGGTCTACTCGCCCGACAACATCGGCCACTTCGGCCTGGCGTACGAGGCCTATGCCCACTTCACCAGCCCGATCCGGCGCTATCCGGACTTGCTCACGCACCGCGCCATCAAGGCCATCCTGCTGGGTAAGAAATACGAGCCGAAAGTGGCCGTCACGAGCGTGCTCAACACCAACGTCTCGAACGCCACGCGCAAGCAGCAGGCCAAGGACAAGGCCGACGGCAAAGAGAAAAAAGCCGCCGACATGACCGTGTGGGACGCGCTCGGCGTGCACTGCTCGGCCAACGAGCGCCGCGCCGACGAAGCCTCGCGCGACGTCGAGGCCTGGCTCAAGTGCTACTTCATGCAGGACAAGCTGGGCGAGGAATTCACCGGCATCATCACCGGCGTGACCAGCTTCGGCATCTTCGTGCAGCTGGAGGAATTGTTCGTCGAAGGCATGGTGCACATCACCGACCTCGGCACCGACTACTTCCAGTACGACGACGCCCGCCACGAGTTGCGCGGCGAGCGCAGCGGCAAGAAGTTCCAGCTCACCGACAAGGTCGACGTGCAAGTGGTGCGCGTCGACCTGGAAGCGCGCAAGATCGAGCTGCGCCTGGCCGGCGTCGACGCGCCGCCGCCGCGTCCGGACAAGCCGTCCAAGGACCGCAAGGGCAACATCAAGCCGGGGCCGACGACGTCGCAGCGCCACGAGGTGAAGTCGAGCGCGCCGCAGGCGGCGCCGTCGGCGCCGGCCGGCAAGCCGGCCTCGCGCTCGCGGGGCGGACGCGGCAAGAATAATGCCGCGGCGGGTGCCGCGGCAGCACCCCGAGCAGCGCAGCCTGCCTCAAAAAGTAAGAAGAAGCGATAAATAATGAAGAACAAAATGATTTTTGGGTTCCACGCGGTGACCTCGCGTTTGCGTCATGAGGCCTCGTCCGTGGAAGAGATTTTCATCGACGCCACGCGCGACGACCGCCGCATGAAGGATCTGGTCGCCAACGCCAAGGCGGCCGGTGTGCGCGTCATGCCGGTCGACTCGGCCCGGCTCGACAAGATCGTCGGCACCCGCCGCCACCAGGGCGTGATCGCCTTCGCCTCGCAGCTGGCGCTGGCGCGCAACCTTGATGAACTGCTCGACGCCATCGAAGGCCCGCCGCTGTTGCTGGTACTCGACGGCATCACCGACCCGCACAACCTGGGCGCCTGCTTGCGCGTGGCCGACGGCGTCGGCGCCCACGCGGTCATCGTGCCGAAGGACCGCGCCGTGGGCTTGAACGCCACGGCCGCCAAGGTCGCCAGCGGCGCGGCCGAGACCGTGCCTTACATCACCGTCACCAACCTGGCGCGCACCTTGCGCGACCTCAAGGACCGCGACATCTGGCTGATCGGCACCTCCGACGACGGCGAGAAGGGCTTGTACGAAGCCGACTTCACCGGTCCGACCGCGCTCGTCATGGGTTCGGAAGGCGAGGGCATGCGCCGCCTGACGCGCGAGACCTGCGACATGCTGGTCAGCATCCCGATGTTCGGTTCGGTGGAAAGTTTGAACGTCTCGGTCGCCTCCGGCGTCTGTCTGTACGAGGCGCGCCGCCAGCGCCTTGCCAAAGAGGGCTAAGCCCCGGCGCCGCCCGCGGCGGCGCTTTGGGGTCGTACCCCCGGGGGTACCACCCCGCCCTTGCCGGGGTCAACGGCCAGTCCAACCCCGCCTGAAGCAACCCCCAACCGGATGCGCTAACATGGGCGTTTCGGTTGTCAATCAGCACAACTATGTTCCACCACCTGCGACAAGACATCAACAGCATCATCGAACGCGACCCCGCCGCCCGCAACGCCTGGGAGGTGCTCACGTGCTATCCCGGCCTGCAGGCGATCGTCATGCACCGCTGGGCCAGCTGGTGCTGGTGGCGCGGCATGAAGTGGCCGGGCCGCTTCATCTCCTACCTGGCGCGCATCGTCACCGGCATCGAGATCCATCCGGGCGCGACGATCGGGCGGCGCGTGTTCATCGACCACGGCTTCGGGGTTGTGATCGGCGAGACGGCCGAGGTGGGCGACGACTGCACCATCTACCAGGGCGTGACCCTGGGCGGCACCTCGCTGCACACCGGCAGCAAGCGCCACCCGACGTTGGCGCGCGGCGTCATCGTCGGCGCCGGCGCCAAGGTGCTGGGCGGCTTCACGGTGGGCGAATACGCCAAGGTCGGCTCCAACGCCGTGCTGCTCAAGCCGGTGCCGGCGGGCGCCACGGCGGTCGGCAACCCGGCCCACATCGTGCAAAAGGAAGCGGCCGCGCCGGTTAGCGCCACGGCCCATTTGTTTTCCGCGTACGGCGTCACGCCGAACGGCGACGACCCGTTGTCGAAGGCGCTGCACGGGCTCATCAACCACGCCGTCAAGCAGGAGGAGCAGATCGAGCGCATCCTGGCAGTGCTCAAGGCGGCGGGCCTGCCCTGTCAGGGAGTAGCCGAATGTGATAAATTGAATTCCGACCAATTAAACAAGCTCGTCGATTAAGGAACATCGCAATGGAATCACCCGCAGGCGCAGAATTGCTGGACCCGTTTGAAATCCGCGTGTTGGCCGTGCTGGCCGAAAAGGAAGCGCTCACGCCGGACAACTACCCGATGTCGCTCAACGCGCTGGTCAACGGCTGCAACCAGTTATCGAGCCGCGACCCGGTGATGTCGATCTCGGAAGAAACGGTGGCCGACGTCTTGCAGCGGCTCATGCAGCGCAAATACGTCAACGGCATCACGCAGGCGGGCGCGCGGGTGACGAAATACGAGCACCGGATGCGCATCAAATGGTCGCTCGAGCAGGACAAGCTGGCGGTGCTGACGATATTGATGTTGCGCGGGCTGCAAACGGCGGGCGAGATCCGCACGCGCACGGGTCGGCTGCACGACTTCAAATCGGTGGCCGACGTCGAGCACGCGCTGCAGTTCCTGATCGACAAATATCCGCCGCTGGTATCGAAGCTCGCCCTCGCGCCCGGCACGAAAGAACCGCGCTACGGACAGTTACTGGCTGGCGAAGAAGCGCTCGCGCGCGAAGAAACGGCGGCCGGCCTGGGCGGCTCGGTCAGCTCCGCCTCGTCTGGCGGCCGGGTCGCCGCGCTCGAGCAAGAGGTGCAGCAACTGCGCCGCGACTTCGACGACCTCAGCGCCCAGTTCGCCGAGTTCCGCAAACAGTTCGAATAACATCGGGGTCAAGTCTGACATTTGGACACAAGCTCAGCTTTAAAGCTTCCGCACGGTTGAGCCCGTGTCCAAAAGACAGACTTGACCCCGACGGTTTATTTTGGCGTGAACTCGATTAGCGCGTCGTCGGGGAAGGCTTTGTTGCCGGTCGGGACCGAATAGGATCTGCCGTCGCCGCGCACTTTCAAGGCGAGTCGTCGTTCGCCCCAAACTAGGGTTGCGCCGCTGATGGCGCTGTCGCTGCGCCCGCCGAAGTTGAACGTTTTGTGCGTGCACCAGTCGGTCGTCAACGTCAGCGCCGTGAGCTGCGCCCGAAATGCCCAGGACAGCAAATTCTTGCCGATGGCTGTCGTCACCGCGCACTCGAGCCGCAAATCCCCCAAGCGCCGCATGCCCTCGGGTACTTGCTCGCTGCGCACGTCTGCATGCCAGTTGTAGCGCCGCTTGCTCTTGTTGAGCATGACGTCGGCATCGTCGTCGACCGCCGCGTCGCGCGGCAGCACGAAGCCGCCGTCCTCCGCCAGCGGCACCTGCACCGTGGCGTCGCGGCCGACGATGGCCAGCGTTACGCCTTCCATCACGTCCGCGCCTTCGCCGCCGTTTTCGTGCAGCCGGAAGCGCAGCTGTTTGGCCGTCGGCGCCAGCGCATGGTCGTCGTCGAACGCTTCCACACCGGCCAGCATGTATCGGTAGGGTAGCAGCGTCGGGGTTTTCGGCCCGGGGATGGTGATGGTTTGGCCGGGATCGACAGCGGCGCCATCGTCGGCCGCGTTGGCCGCCGTGGCCGCCACGCCAGACATGATCGACAACGCCGCCGACAAGGCGGCCGCGCGCTTGCGGCCTTGCCGCGCCATGTCAGCCTTCCTCGCGCCGGCGGCGCATCCAGATCGCCACCGCGATCATGGCGGCCCCCGCCGCAACGCCGATCCACACATTCGCATGGCCCAGCGTGCCCCACGACAGATCGAAAAGCGTTTCCGGCGGCGTCATGCGGCCGCGCACCGGCACCAGCTCTTGCAGGCCGACCTCGTCAAAGATGATCCACGCGCCGGGCACGACGCTCAGCAACAGGCGGCTGACGATATTGCTGATGAACCAGGCGGCATTGACCCCGAAGCCCATCATCTTCTCGGCCCACAACAGCAGCAAGCCCAGCGCCAGCGGCGTGCCGACCGCCCACAAAAACACCTTGGAACGCGCCATGCTCGATACCATCAACAGCCAGCCGACCGTCGGCAACGCCCACATCACGTACAGCGGCAGCAGGGCGAACACGCGCAGCGGCGTCAGATACAGGTCCGGCGCGAGCAGCATCTCGCCGAACACATTGGTGCCGTGCGACAGCAGCAGGAAGCAACCGATGAGCAACACCAACAGCGACAGCGCCAAACCGATGCACAGCGTGATGAGCGGCGCCACCACGGCCGCCAGCAGCACCTTCGAGAGCACCGTCATCGCGTCCGACACCGGCAACGACTTCCAGAACAGCAGGCTGCGGTCGCGCCGCTCGTCGTGCAGCGCGCCGAGGCAATAGAAGAACACCAGGAAGCCGAGCACCATCAACAGCGGCGCGGCGGCGCCCACGTAAGCCTGCGCCATCGTCTGGACGACGTGCGTGCGCACACTGCCTTCCAGCGTGACCGACAGGATTTGCGACGGCGAACCGTCGCCGTTGATGCTGATGTTTTTGTCGAAGCTGGCGGCGAACAGCGCCAGCGCCGCGATCAGCGCGCCGATGACCGCCGGCGCCCACAGCAGCATGCCCTTGTGTTCCCACATCTCGCGCTTGATCAGCCATTTCATGGTTTTCATGCGTAGGTTCCTTTCATGGAGGCGACGAACAGATCGGCTACGCTCGGTGTGCGCAGTTCGCCGAAAGTGGCCAGTTGCTGGCGCGGCACGCCGTCGAACAGCATAATGGCCTTGCCGAACACGGTGCGTTGCGTGAGCGGCCGCAGCGCGTTGGCGGCGGCGATGAAGGGCGGCTCGACCATCACCTCGGTGAAGCGCTCGCCGACCTCGTCCATCGTCGCGGCCAGCGAGATCTTGCCGTCCTGGATGAACATCAGATCGGTGAGGATGTGTTCGACCTCCTCGATCTGGTGCGTGGTGATGACGATGGTCTTGTTTTCGTCGAAGTAATCCTCCAGCAGGTTCTGGTAGAACTGCTTGCGGTACAGGATGTCGAGGCCCAGGGTGGGCTCGTCGAGCACCAGCAGCTTGGCGTCGATGGCCATGACCAGCGCCAGGTGCAGCTGCACCACCATGCCCTTGGACATCGCCTTGACCTTCATATTCGGGTTCAGCTTGGTGATGGCCAGGTATTTTTCCGCCTTGCTGCGGTCGAAGCGCGGATGCACGCCCTCGACGAAATCGATGGCGTCCTTGACCTTGAGCCACTTCGGCAGGATCGCCACGTCGGCGATGAAGCAGACGTCGTTCATCAGCGCGTCGCGCTGCGTGCGCGGGTCCATGCCCAGCACCGACAGCTCGCCGTCGAACTGCGTCAGGCCCAGAATCGCCTTGAGCGTGGTGGTCTTGCCCGAACCGTTGGGGCCGATCAGGCCGACGATGCGGCCCGCCTCGACGGTAAACGAGACGCCGTCCAGCGCGGCCTGCTGGCCGTAGCGCTTGCGCAGATTGGTGGCGGTGATGATGGCGCTCATGCCGCACCCCCTTGCGGCGCCGCCGCCAGCAGCGACGCCGGCTCCAGGCCGAGGCGGCGGATGCGTTCGAGCATGGCGGGCCATTCCTCGCGCAGGAAGCGCTCGCGTTCGCTGGCCAATAATTTTTCGTGGGCGCCGTCAGTAACGTACATACCTAAACCCCTTCTTTTTTCCACCAAGGTTTCGTCCACGAGCTCCTGATAGGCGCGCGAGACGGTGATCGGATTGAGTTGATAATCGGCGGCGACCTGCCGCACCGAGGGTAGCGCGTCGCCCGGCTTGAGGACGCCATCGAGCATCATGCCGATGACCTTGTCCTTGAGCTGCCGGTAGATCGGCGCATTGTCATTCCAGCCTATCGTGGACATACATGGATACCCCTTGATGTGTGTTGATGAAGTGGTGTTGTAGTGAACTATAACAGTGATTTTAAAAAAGGCAAGCGCATTTTGTTGCGGCTGATACCGCCCAACGGCGCTGGCAGGAGGCCGTTGGCGCGATTTTCGTCGGGCGCATGGGCGCGCAACGCTAACTACGCGATCAGGCGCCGACGGCACTTGGCCCGCTACGGGGCGCTAATCCGCCTTGCGGCACTTGGCCGACAATTCAAGCGCGTTGGGCAGGGCGGCGCCGGACGCCGTGTTGTCGAACACACACCAGGCATCCCGGTCGTTGATGTATGCGGCGACCTGGTCCAGATAAGCATCCGGGTACGGCGAGTAATACACGCGCGGACTGCCGTGCAGCCGCGCATAGACCATGTCCGTCGTCGGCACATGGATTCCAGCCTGGCCGGCCGGCGGATCGGCGATCACGCGCGTGATTATTTGCCGGCGCAGCAGGCTGGTGGCGTCGTCGGCGAACCAGCTGGCGTGGCGCGCCTCGCAGGCGATCGCGCAGTCGAAAGCGCGGTTGATGCGCGTGAAAAAATCGTCCGCCACGTCCGGCCGGAATGCCAGGCTCGGCGGCAATTGCACCAGCACGCAACCCAATTTCGGCCCGAGAGTCCCGGCCTCGTCCGCAAAACGGCCCAACAAGTCCGCGACGTCGACCAATTTACGCTCATGACTAATGCTGCGCGGCAGCTTGACCGAGAAGCGGAAGTCCGTGGGCACGCTGTCGGCCCAGCGCTGATAGGTGCTCGCCTGATGCGGTTTGTAAAACGAAGAATTTATTTCGGTGCAGTGCAGCACCCGCGCATAGCGTTGCAGGTGGCTGCCTTCGCCGCCGAAGCGGGGCGCCGTTTGCCGGTCGATACCCCAGCCGGCGGTGCCGATGCGGATGTCGCTCATGGTGCTTTGAACCCTTCAAGAAACATGGATGATTAATCTTATATCGTTTTACGCGCGCGCGCGCCGCGCCGCGCTGGGCAGCCGCCACGCCCTTAAAATATCCCAAGCGAATACCTGACATGGCCATCAATTATGTCGGCTGCGATGAGTTTATCGTCAAAAGCAATATTAAACATATGGTTTTTAGCGTGATGATCTTATCTCCGTCCATTCCAATTCCATTAGGAAATTTCTGTTTAATTCACGAATGTTACGCACGATTGGCGACGCGTCACATTGCGTGTTATATTGTTTTTGCCGGCCTGAGCGATGGTTGACGCCGACTCCACAAGAGTCGCGCGCATTAACATTGGTCGCCGCATATTCCAATTTTCCAGACGCCGGATCCGGTCGCTGGCTCAATTGGAAGAGCTGTCATAGCCAGTCTATCCAAATCGCGTCCACATCGATTTTTCCCGATAACCGATCGGGATGGAAACTTGCGCCCCATATGACCGACAACAATCCGTTTAAACCATCTCAGGAGTGGATATTGAATGAATATTACTAACCTCAAACACGACGTGCCGGCGGCGGTCGTCGTTTTCCTGGTCGCCCTGCCTTTGTGCCTGGGGATCGCGCTTGCCTCCGGGGCGCCACTTTTTTCGGGCATCATCTCGGGCATCATCGGCGGCATTGTCGTCGGCATGATCAGCAAATCGCAAACCAGCGTCAGCGGCCCGGCCGCCGGCCTGGCGGCGGTGGTGCTGGCTTCGATAACCAAGCTCGGCGCGTTCGAGATATTACTGGTCGCGATATTGATCGCAGGTGTGCTGCAATTGGCGATGGGGCTGCTCCGGGCGGGATTTATCGCCAACTATATTCCCTCGAACGTGATCAAGGGATTGCTGGCGGCGATCGGTATTCTGTTAATACTAAAGCAGATTCCGCACGCCATCGGTTACGATAAAACCGATATCGACAATTTCTCCTTCACCCAGGGGAATGGCGAGAATACATTTTCCGCGATCACCAACGCCTTGAACGTCATTACGCCGGGCGCGCTGGTGATCGCGCTGTTATCCGTGCTGATGCTGGTATATTGGGATAAGACGCCATTCAAGAGATTTAAAATGCTGCCGGCGCCGCTGTTCGTGGTCGCGCTGGCTATTCTATTGAATATCCTGTTCAGCAAATATATTCCATTCCTCGGAATCGAACAGACCCACTTGGTGGATATTCCGCCCATCGATACCGCCAACCCAGGCGCGTATCTGCGCCTGCCCGATATCAGCCACTTCGCCAATCGCGACGTGTGGATCGTCGGCATCACTATCGCCATCGTCGCGTCGCTGGAAACCTTGTTGAACGTCGAGGCGGTCGACAAGCTCGATCCCCACAAGCGCGAAACCCCGCCCAACCGCGAGCTGGTGGCCCAAGGCGTCGGCAATATTTTCGCCGGACTGCTGGGCGGCCTGCCGCTGACGTCGGTCATCGTGCGCAGTTCGGTCAACGTTCAGTCCGGAAACAAGACCAAGGCGTCGGCCGTGCTGCATGGCGTGTTCATGCTGGTCAGCGTTTTGGCGTTGAGCCCGTTGTTGAATCTGATCCCGCTCTCCGCGCTTGCCGCCATCCTCATCACGACCGGCTACAAGCTGGCCAAGGTGTCGCTGTTCCGCGAAATGTACCAAAAAGGCTGGTCGCAATTCGTGCCGTTCGCCATTACCGTGCTGGCGATCGTGTTCACCGATTTGCTCGTCGGCGTGTTGATCGGCCTGGCGGCGGGGGTGTTTTATCTGATGCGCAGCAATTTCCGCAATCCCTATTCGCTCGAGCAATACCGCCTGCACATTGGCGAAGTGATCAAGATGGAGTTGCCCAACCAGGTATCGTTCCTGAACAAGGCCACCATCAAGACGGCGCTGTGGGAAATTCCCGATGGCTCGAAAGTGTTGATCAATGCCAGCAATGCCGATTTCATCGACAACGACGTGCTTGAAACCATCCAGGATTTCCGCGTGGTGGCGGCCGAACGGGATGTGCAGCTCAATATCATCGGCCTGCGCGACAAGTACGCGCTGAGCGATCCGATCCAGTTCGTTCCCGTGCTGGACCAGGAGACCCAGAAAAAACTGCGGCCGCACGAAGTGCTGCAACTGCTGCGCGACGGTAACGAACGCTTCAAGGCGGGGCGCTGCTTTGAAAAATACTATGTGCACCAGGCCGATGCGACCGCTTCCGGCCAGCATCCGATGGCGGTGGTGGTCAACTGCATCGATTCGCGCACCTCGCCGGAAATCATCTTCGACGCCGGCCTCGGCGACCTGCTGACGATCCGCATCGCCGGCAACGTCATCAGCGACGAGATCATCGGCAGCCTGGAGATCGCCCACAAGCTCGGCGCCAAGCTGATCGTCGTCAAGGGCCATTCGTCGTGCGGCGCCATCGGGCTGGCTATGCAGAACGAGCACGCGCACAGCATCGGCGCCATCACCGGCAAGATCCAGATGGCGATCCACCAATGCGGCAGCCACGGCGCGGCCGGCGACAAGGACAAGATCGCCCGCCAGAACGTTGAAAATTCGCTGGCGGCAGTGATCAATGGCAGCGAGTACCTGCGATCTTGCATCGGCCGGGGCGAGATGGGCCTGGTGGGCGCCTTCCACGACATCGCCGCCAGAACCGTCGAGTTCGGCGAGCTGGTCACGGGCGACAACGTCAGGCGCTACCGTTCGCCGGAGAACGACCTGGCCGCCTAAGCCGGGATGGCGCGGGTCGGTCATAATGGCGGCAAGCTGATTTTCCGCTTGCCTTCTGAAAGGACGATATGACCGGTTTTAAACGCTACCTTCCCATCGCCTCGCTCCTGCTGGCGGCGGCGGTCTTGCTGGCTGGATGCGCGGCGCTGATCGGCCCGCGCGACATCGATCTGCCGCGCGAGCGCCTGCAGCGCGATCTGGATCGGAAGTTCCCGCTGCGCCAACGCGTGCTGGGCGTGTTCGATGTCGAGCTTTCCCATCCGCAACTGGCCATCCTGGCCGACAGCAACCGCGTCGCCCTCGACTTCGACCTGGCGGTAACGCCGCCGCTGGCGCGCCAGCCGTGGCGCGGCACGCTGGCCGTGTCGGGCCGGCTCAACGTCGACACTGTGCGCAACGCCATTTACATCAGCGAGGCGCACGTCGACCGTTTCGCCATGGATAACATGAACGAGGGCAAGCAGATCCAGCTGGCCAGCGTGGCGAACCTGCTTAGCGACAATATCGTCAAGGACGTGGCGGTGCACACCTTCAAGCCGGAAGAGTTGCGTTACGCCGGTGTGCAGTTCGTGCTCACCGGCATTACCACCCGTCCGGACGGGCTGGTGGCCAAGCTCAAGCCCGCCGAATAGGCGCCGTTGGCGCCGCCCGGCGGTATTTGGCGCCGCCATCGCGCATTTCGTCGCATGGCGCCGCGCGCCCACCTGGCGGCGGGCATAGTGGTGACACTTAACCACCACTACGGAGCACGCCATGATCGAGCAAATCATTTCCCACACCCCGACCTACGTCTGGGCCTTGCTGGCCTTCCTTGTGTACCGGGGCGTGCTGGCCTCGAAGGACCGCGAGGTCGCGTTCTCGAAGCTGTTTATTATTCCGCTGGTGATGGTGGGCCTGTCGTTGGCAAGCATGAACGGCCACGGCGTGCTCGGTGTCGGCGTGTGGGGCGTGTGGCTGGCCGGCGTGGCGCTCGCCTCGGGCTTGACCTGGACGGCGGGCGCGGGCGCGGTCACGGTTGATCGCGGCGCCGGCACCGTCGTCCAGCGCGGCAGCTGGATGCCTTTGGTGTTGATGGTCGCCATTTTCGCCACCAAATACACGGTCGCGGTCATGTCGGCGATGCATCCGGAGTTGCAGCGACAGGTGTTGTTCGTGGTGGCGGTGAGCGCCTTGTTCGGTGTGTTCAACGGCATCTTTGTCGGCCGTCTGCTGCGCCAGGTAAGCGCGTATATTCGTCAGCCCGCCGCGGCGGTGGCGTAATCAACCCCGCATCCTTTCGCCTGGACGCATGCGTCACCACTTAGGGGACGTACCCCGTGGGGTACGTCCCCGCCAGGCAGTGCGGGGTAGGCACGAGCAACCCGCGACTTGTCCATCAGCGCCACACCTTCTACAATTGATAACTTTCATAGTATTGTCGAGGCGTGTATGGCTATTTTCGGAATTGGTATCCACGTACTGGTGGCGTTGTTTTTCGCCGTCCACGTGGTCCGCAGCGGCCAGCAGATGTATTGGCTGATGATCTTGTTCGCCTTCCCCGGCATCGGCAGCGCCGTGTACTTCATCGCCGTCTACCTGCCCAACTCGCGGCTGCAACGCGGCGCGCAGAAGGTCGTTTCGGTGGCGGCCAAGGCGCTCGATCCCGGGCGCGAGCTGCGCGAAGCCCGCCAGGCCTACGACTACACGCCGACCGCCCAGAACCAGATGCGGCTGGCGAGCGCGCTGCTCGAGGCCGGCGAGGCCGACGAAGCGGCCCGGACCTATGAGACCTGTTTGCAAGGACCGTTCTCGGGCGACCTGGAGATACGTTTTGGCGCCGCGCGTGCCAATCTGGCCAGCGGCAGGGCCGCCGTGGCGGTGAAGCATCTGCAGGCCATCCGCGCGACCAACGGCGGTTTCCGGCCCGAGCAGCTGTCGTTGTTGCTGGCGCAGTCGCTGGCGGCGGCTGGCCGCGCAGACGAGGCGAGGGCGGAGTTCGAGTATGCGCTGAGCCATCACAACAGCTTCACCACGCAGGCCGAGTACGCGATCTGGGCGGCGGGGGCGGGCGATGTGGCCAAGGCCAGGCAGCTCGACCAGGAACTGCAGCGCACGATACAGCGCTGGAATGGGCATACGCGGGAGTTGAATCAGCCGTTGATACGGCGCTTGAACGCGGCGTTACGGCAAAGTAGGGCGGATTAGCGTAGCGTAATCCGCCGTGCGTGCGCTGGCGGCGGCTTTAAAATCGGCCGCGGGCGGCATATGGACGGCGGATTACAGGCTGCTGGCGGCTCATAGACGGCGGATTACGGCGTGCCGCCTAATCGGCCCTACGAGTCTGCGGAGTCTGCGAGTCCACGGGTTAGCGTGGAATGATGGCGCCGCCCAGGTCGTGGCGCGTGATCGTACCATCGGCGTCGATGGCGATCCAGCCGCCGCGCGGTGGCGTCGCCTCCGGCTCCCAGTCGGGCAGCACGTAGCGGCGCGTGCCATCGACCTCGTGCAAGGCCGGCCGGTGCGTGTGACCATGGATCATCACATTCGTCCCGCTTTGCGCGAACACGTCGCGGATCGCCTGCGGCGTCACATCCATGATCTCGTACGATTTGGTGCCTTGCTCGCTGCGGCTGCTCTCGCGCAAGCCCGCGATGATGGCCTTGCGCTGCGCCAGCGGCATCGTCATGAATTGCTGTTGATACGCCGGCTGGCGCACCATCGCCCGGAACTCCATGTACTTGACGTCCTCGGTGCACTGCGCGTCGCCATGCAACAGCACCACGCGCTGGCCGCCGATGTCGGCCACATGGATTTCCGGCAGCAAGGTCAGCCCCGCGGCCTGCGCGAAACCGGCATTGACCAGGAAATCCCGGTTGCCGCCGATCCAGAACACGCGCGTGCCGCCATCGCTCACGCCACGCAGCGCGGCCACGACCTGCTGATGGAACGGGTCGGCGATGTCGTCGTCGCCGGCCCAGAATTCAAACAGGTCGCCGAGCAGATAGAGCGCGCGCGCGCGCCGCGCATGCCGTTCCAGGAAGGCAAAGAATGCCTCGCTGGTGGCCGGATGCGCGGGCTGCAAATGCAGATCGGAGATAAACAGCGCGAGAACGTCGCTCGCGCGCTCGCCGGTCTGGGTGGGGCTCATCGGATCGGACTCGCTTGAAAATTACGCGGCCAGTTCGATGCTTTCGATGATGACGTCTTCCGCCGGCACGTCGGTGAAGCCGTTGGCGCGGGTGGTTTTGACCTTCTTGATGGCGTCGACCACTTCGGTGCCTTCGATGACTTTACCGAACACGGCGTAGCCCCAGCCGTCCTGGCCCGGGTAGTCGAGGAAGGAATTGCCCTTGACGTTGATGAAGAACTGCGCCGACGCCGAGTGCGGTGCCGAGGTGCGGGCCATGGCCAGCGTGTACGGTTCGTTTTTCAGGCCGTTCTTGGCTTCGTTTTCAACCGTCGCGTCGGCCGGCTTTTGCTTCATGCCCGGCTCGAAACCGCCCCCCTGGATCATGAAGCCATCGATCACGCGGTGGAAGATGGTGTTGGTGTAGTGGCCGGCGTTCATGTAGGCCAGGAAGTTTTCCACCGATTTAGGGGCTTTTTCGTCGTGCAGTTCGACGGTCATTTTGCCGTGGTTGGTGGTGATGATTACGTTGGTCATGTTGTTATCCTGTGTGAAAAGTGAGGTGGTGTTTATGCCGCAGGCCGCTATTTTACATTTTTGGCTGGATCGGGGTGGGCTCGACAGGCGTCTTGAGTATCGTCGCCGACTTGATCACGATCGGCGTGACCGGGATGTTCTGGAAGATGCCCTTGTCGTCGACCAGCACGCCTTTGATCTTGTCGACCACGTCGTGGCCCTGGATCACCTTGCCGAACACGGTGTAGCCGAAGCCGTCGCGGCCCGGGTAATTCAGGCCCTCGTTATCGGCCACGTTGATGAAAAATTGCGACGTCGCCGAGTTCGGGTCGCCCATGCGCGCCATCGCCAGCGAGTACGTCACGTTGGTCAGGCCGTTCTGCGATTCGATCGGCACCGGCTTGTTGGTCTTTTTCTGCTGCAGCTTTTCGTCGAAGCCGCCGCCCTGGATCATGAAGCCGTCGATCACGCGGTGGAAGATGGTGCCCTTGTAAAAGCCCGACTTGACGTAGGCGAGGAAATTGTCCACCGACTTCGGCGCCTTTTCGCGGTCCAGTTCGACGACGATGTCGCCCATCGTGGTCTTGATCTCGACCTGCGGCGTCGGGTTGGCCGGCGCGGCGGTCTTGCTCGCCGGCGTGGCCGCCAGCGCCGCGCCGGACAGCGCCACGCCCGCGAACATGGTCATCAGTTTGCCGAACAGCGATGTCTGCGTTTTATACATTCTTGCTTCCCTGTGTGGATTTTGTCGGTGGCGATCGGCCCGAGGAGCCAAAATCCTCAGTCATATCGGGCCAATGCTGTTTTTATCAATGCTATACTTCTCCAAGACATTGCATTCTACCCGCTGGCCGGTGGATTGAAATAAGCAACGAAACAACTATACCGAGGGTCTGTCAGTCTCCACGGCAAGCGATGAAACACACGGTGCGCCCCTTCGGTGCCGCGCCAGGTTCTCGTATTGCCCGGGGCCGGCGGGCGCTTCTATAAAGAGCACCCAAGAGTCCGATGAGCAATTTAAAGATTTACAACACGCTGGCGCGTGAAAAGCAGACGTTCGTTCCCATCGAAGCCGGCAAGGTCCGCATGTATGTCTGCGGCATGACCGTCTATGACTACTGCCACATCGGCCATGGCCGCATGATGATGGCGTTCGACGTCATGTACCGCTGGCTGATGGCCTCCGGCTACGAGGTCACCTACGCGCGCAACATCACCGACATCGAAGACAAGATCATCAAGCGCGCGGTGGAAAACGGCGAGACGATCTCGCAGCTGACCACCCGTTTCACCAAGTACATGGACGAGGACACCGCCGCGCTCGGCATCCTGCCGCCGACGCTGGTGCCGCGCGCGACCGCCTACGTGCCGCAGATGCTGGCGCTGATCGAACGGCTCGAGGGCAAGGAACTGGCGTATCAAGGCACCGACGGCGACGTCAACTACGCCGTGCGCAACTTCCCCAACTACGGCCGCCTGTCGGGCAAGTCGCTCGACGACCTGCGCGCCGGCGAGCGCGTCGACGTCAACACCGGCAAGCGCGACCCGCTCGACTTCGTGCTGTGGAAGGCGTCCAAGGAGTCGGAGCCGGAAGAGGTCAAGTGGGACTCGAAATGGGGCAAGGGCCGTCCGGGCTGGCACATCGAGTGCTCGGCCATGTGCTCGGCGCTGCTCGGCGAACACTTCGACATCCACGGCGGCGGCGCCGACCTGCAGTTCCCGCACCACGAGAACGAGATCGCCCAGTCCGAGGGCGCGTTCGGCCACGCCATGGTCAACTACTGGGTGCACAACGGCTTCGTGCGCGTCGACAATGAAAAGATGTCCAAATCGCTGGGCAACTTCTTCACCATCCGCGACGTGCTGAAAAAATACGACGCCGAAGTGATCCGCTTCTTCATCATGCGCGCCCACTACCGCAGTCCGCTGAACTATTCGGACGCCCACCTCGACGACGCCCGCGCCGCGCTCAGCCGCCTGTACACGGCGCTCGACGGCGTCGACGGCGACGGCGCGCCGCTCGACTGGAGCGAAGCCCACGCCGTGCGCTTTGCCGAATCGATGGACGACGACTTCAATACGCCGCTGGCGACCGCCGTGCTGTTCGACCTCGCCAGCGAGCTCAACAAATCGAAATCGCCGGCCGTGGCGCGCCAGCTCAAGGGCCTGGCCGACGTGCTCGGCCTGCTCGGACGCACGCCGCAGCAGTTCCGCCAGGCCGCCGTCGGCGACGCCGACACCTCCGGCGACGCCGCCATCGACGCCGCCATCGCCCGCCGCGTCGAGGCGAAAAAGGCGCGCAACTTCGCCGAGTCGGACCGGATCCGCGCCGACCTGCTGGCGGCCGGCATCATCCTCGAAGACAAGCCCGACGGCACCACCAACTGGCGCCGCGCATAATGGTCACCGCCAAGGACAACGAGGGCGCCGCCGGCCCGGTATCGGCCGTGCCGCCGTACTGGGAAGAGGCCAAGATCGAGCTCATGAAGCGGGACCGCATCATGAAAAAGCTGATCCCGCAATTTGGCGACCTGCACCTGGTCGGCCATGACGACCCGTTCACCACCTTGGCGCGTTCCATCGTCGGCCAGCAAGTGACGCCCAAGGTGGCCGACGCCGCCTGGCACAAGCTGCTGCTGGCCTGTCCCAAATGCACGCCGGCGCAGGTCATCAAGGCCGGCGCCGAGCAACTGGCCGCCTGCGGCCTGTCCAAGCGCAAGACCGAATACATCCTCGACCTGGCCGACCACTTCAAGAACAAGCGCGTGCACAGCGCGCTGTGGGGCGAGATGGACGACGAGGCCGTCATCGCCGAGCTGGTGCAGATCCGCGGCATCGGCCGCTGGACTGCCGAGATGTTCCTCATCTTCAACCTGCTGCGCCCCAACGTGCTGCCGCTCGACGACCCCGGCCTGATCCAGGGCATCAGCCAGAACTACTTCTCGGGCGAGCCGGTCTCGCGCAGCGACGCGCGCGAGGTGTCGGCCAATTGGGAACCGTGGCGTACCGTCGCCACCTGGTACTTATGGCGTAGTTTGGACCCGGTTGCTGTAGAATAATCACTCTAATCGCTGCGCGAGGCCTTTTTGTGCGCGTCACAAGATCGCAACTGAGCCGCAGCTGAGAATAAACTCGGAGGTACAATGACCAAAACGACTTTCCTCAATTTTGAGCAACCGATTGCCGAACTCGATGGCAAAATCGAAGAACTACGATTCGTCCAGGATGATTCGGCCGTCGACATCTCAGAGGAGATCGACCGCCTGGCCAAGAAGAGCCAGCAACTGACCAAGGACATCTACGCAAAGCTGACCCCTTGGCAGGTCGCGCAGATCGCGCGCCATCCACAGCGTCCATACACCATGGACTATGTGAATGAAATCTTCACCGACTTCCACGAACTGCATGGCGACCGCACCTACGCCGACGACCTGTCGGTGGTGGGCGGGCTGGCGCGCTTCAACGGCCAGGCCTGCATGGTCATCGGCCACCAGAAGGGGCGCGACACCAAGGAACGCGCGATGCGCAACTTCGGCATGCCCAAGCCGGAAGGCTACCGCAAGGCCATGCGGCTGATGAAGCTGGCCGAAAAATTCGGCATTCCCGTGTTCACCTTCGTCGACACGCCGGGCGCCTTCCCCGGCATCGACGCCGAGGAGCGCGGCCAATCGGAGGCGATCGGCCACAACCTGTACGTGATGGCCGAACTGAAAGTGCCGCTGATCGCCACCATCATCGGCGAAGGCGGCTCCGGCGGCGCGCTGGCGATCGCCGTCGGCGACGCCGTGTTGATGCTGCAGTATTCGACCTACTCGGTGATCTCGCCGGAAGGTTGCGCCTCGATCCTGTGGAAGACCTCCGAGCGCGCGGCCGACGCCGCCGAAGCGCTGGGCCTGACGGCGCACCGCTTGAAGGCGATGGGCCTGATTGACAAGATCGTCAGCGAACCTTTGGGCGGCGCGCACCGCGATCCGAAGCAGATGGCCACCTTGCTCAAGCGCGCGCTGGCCGACTCGCTGCGCCAGTTCCACGGCATGAAGACCAAGGACCTGCTGGAAGCGCGCCACGAAAAGCTGATGAGCTACGGCAAATTCAAGGAAACCACGCCGCAAGAGTAAGTCGCAACGGCACCCGCGAACCCCGCACACCGGCGGCCGGGGACGTACCCCTCGGGGTACGTCCCCATCGTCTTAGGGGTACGTCCCCATCGTCTTAGGGGTAGGGCGCGCAATAATCACCACCGGGGGCCAATGCCCCCGGTTTGCATTTCGGAGCAGCACTTGAAGAAGCAACAAATCCCGACCCTGTCCTCGATCTTCGCCCAAGCCGCCGACGCCGCCCGCGCCCGCGTTGGCGAACAGGGTGGCACCCGCATCGCGATCGCCCTCAGCGGCGGCCTGGACTCCTCGGCGCTGCTGCACCTGGCGCACGCCTACGCGCAAGCCCACAACCTCGCCCTCTACGCCTTCCACATCCACCACGGCCTGAGCGCCAACGCCGACGCCTGGCAATCGCACTGCCAGCAAGCCTGCGCCGCGCTCGGCGTCATCTTCGAAGCGCGCCGCGTCGAACTGGCGCGCAAGGAAAAGACCGGCACCGAGGAAGCGGCCCGCAAATCGCGCTACGCCGCGCTCGGCGCGCTGTGCCGCGAGCACGGCGTGCAGCTGCTGTTGACCGCCCACCACCAGGACGACCAGGCCGAAACGGTGCTGCTGCAACTGCTGCGCGGTTCCGGCACGGCCGGCCTGTCCGGCATGGACGCGGCCAACGCCGCGCCGGAACTGCTGGCCAATCCCGACCTCGTCATGGTCCGCCCCTTGCTGCCGGCGTCGCGCAAGCAGCTCGAGGGCTACGTCGCCGGGCACGGCATCACCCACATCGACGACGAATCGAACGCCGACCCGCGCTTCGCCCGCAACGCGCTGCGCCACAAGGTCATGCCGGCGCTGGCCGACGCCTTCCCCGGCTTCCAGGAACGCTTCGCCCGCAGCGCCCAGCACGCGCAATCGGCGCAGCGTCTGCTGGTCGAGCTGGCGCAGCAGGATCTGGCGCTGTGCCTCGATGGCGATTGCCTCGTCATCGCCAGGCTGCGCACGCTTAGCACCGACCGCAGCTACAACCTGCTGCGCCACTGGTTCGGCACGCGCGGCCTGCGCATGCCCAGCGCCGCCTGGCTGGCCGAGATGCTGGCGCAGCTGCTGGAGGCGCGCGACGGCGCCCAGCTGCTCGTCACGCACCCGGACTGCCACGTGCGGCGCCATCGCGACCGCCTGCACCTGACGCCCAAGCTGGCCGACCTCGAAGGCACGCGCGAGGACGAGTTCGACCAGACGCCGGGCACCTCGTTCGTCTGGAGCGGGGAGGGCGAGCTGGCGTTTCCAGCCTACGGCGGCGTGCTGTACTTCGACGTGGCCGGCGAAGGCGCCGGGCTCGACCCGGCATGGCTGCGCGGACAAAAGCTGGTCATCGAGTTCCGCAAGGGCGGCGAGCGCTTGAAGCCGGCGCACAACCGCCCCACGCGCGGTCTCAAGTACCATTATCAGGCGCTCGGCATCCCGGCTTGGGAGCGCGGCCGCCTGCCGCTGGTGCGCGCCGACAAGCAGATGCTGTTCGCGGCCGGCATCGGCATGGATTGCAATTTGCTGGACGCGGGGGTGGGGCGAATCGTGTTGCGGTGGCAGGCGGATGCCGCCTAGGCGCCGCTGTTGCCTTGGCACGCGGCCAACCCGCACGGCCAGGCGGGGACGTACCCCGCAGGGGTACGTCCCCTAAGTGGTGACGCATGCGTGTCGCCAAAAGCGCGCGGGGTTGCCCTCGCAAGTCCCACAAAAATTTCCTTGCTTTTGCCAAATTTTGTATGTGCATATGCCTATAAGGTATGACTTTATGAGCTTTTTGACTTGTTATTTTGCACTGCGGCATGTAGAGTTAAGGGTTCCATTTACCTTTATTTGAGCGGAAACCTCACTGTTATGGCTTTAATCGTGCACAAATATGGCGGTACGTCGATGGGTTCGACGGACCGTATCAAGAACGTCGCGCGGCGTGTCGCCAAGTGGCATGACGCCGGGCACCGGATCGTCGTCGTGCCTTCGGCCATGTCCGGCGAGACCAACCGCCTGATCGGACTGGCCAAGGAAATCATGGCCCAACCCGATCCACGCGAACTCGACATGATCGCCTCGACCGGCGAGCAAGTGTCGGTCGGCCTGCTGTCGATGGCGCTGCTGGCGATCGGCAAGAAAGCCGTGTCCTACGCCGGCTGGCAAGTCGCGATTAAAACCGATTCCGCTTTCACCAAGGCCCGCATCCAGTCGATCGACAATGAAAAGGTCAACCGCGACCTCGACGACGGCAAGATCGTCATCATCACCGGCTTCCAGGGCGTCGACGAGAACGGCAACATCTCGACCCTCGGCCGCGGCGGCTCGGACACCTCGGCCGTGGCGATCGCCGCCGCCATGAAGGCGGCCGAATGCCTGATCTTCACCGACGTCGACGGCGTCTACACGACCGACCCGCGCGTGGTGTCCGAAGCGCGCCGCCTCAAGGCGATCACGTTCGAAGAAATGCTGGAACTGGCGTCGCTGGGCTCGAAGGTGCTGCAGACCCGTTCGGTCGAATTCGCTGGCAACTACCGCGTGCCGACCCGCGTGCTGTCGTCGTTGACCGACCCGATGCTCGACATCGAAGAAGAAGCCAACTCTGGCACCCTGATTTCGTTTGAGGAAGATACAAACATGGAACAAGCAGTCATCTCCGGCATCGCCTTCAACCGCGACGAGGCCAAAATCACCGTGCTGGGCGTGCCCGACCGTCCGGGCGTGGCCTACCACATCCTGGGACCGGTGGCCGAGGCCAACATCGAGGTCGACATGATCATACAGAATCAGTCGGTCGACGGTAAAACGGACTTCACCTTCACCGTCTCGCGCAACGACTACCAGCGCGCGGTCGACGTGCTCACCGGCACCCAGGCCGAACTGGGCGCGGCCAGCATCACCGGCGACGCCAAGGTGTCGAAGATCTCGGTGGTCGGCGTGGGCATGCGCAGCCACGTGGGCGTGGCCTCGCAGATGTTCCGCACGCTGTCGGAAGAGGGCATCAACATCCTGATGATCTCGACCTCGGAGATCAAGATCTCGGTGCTGATCGACGAAAAGTACATGGAACTGGCCGTGCGCGCGCTGCACAAGGCGTTCGAACTGGAAAAGGCTTAATTTTTTCAAAAAATCGGTCCGGTTTCCTTGACCAGATCGATCCCGGTCTATACCATGGCGGTCGTCTGCTCTGGTGATGTTTGGCCGGTGGGACAAGGTTGAGCGATCAACTGGGAGACGTGGCCGAGTGGCCGAAGGCACATCCCTGCTAAGGATGCATACGGCTTATACCTGTATCGTGGGTTCGAATCCCACCGTCTCCGCCAAGAACTTTAAAAACCCGCTTCGGCGGGTTTTTTCATTTCTGCCTTTTCCATCGGGGCAACGGCGTTTTGAGGCCGGTGGCGTCCGCCGGAATGGGCGGCCCCGGCGAAATGCGCGCCTTCCGGGGCGGGCTCGCCTGGCGGGTTTAAGGCGCCGCCTCGGCGGACGTTTTCGTCGACGCCAGCATCTCGCGCACGCGCTTGCGCATCTCGCGCTCGCGCTTGTGCTCGGCGTCCCAGTCCTCGCGCAGCGCGCGCCACAGCGCCAGCACCATCAGCACGATGACGATGGCGAACGGCAGCGCGAACAGGATGGTGGCCGTCTGCAGCGCCTCCAGGCCGCCCGCCAGCAGCAGGCTGATGGCGATGCCGGCCACCAGCGCGCCCCACAAGAGCTTGACCTTGGCGGGCGGGTTGGTGTTGCCGTTGGTGCTCATCATCCCCAGCACCAGCACCGCCGAGTCGCCCGACGTGACGAAGAACACCCACACCAGGATGGTGGCGACCACCGACATCACCATGCCGAAGGGCATGGCGTCAAACATGGCGAACAGCGCCGTCGCCACGTCCGCCTTGACCGCCTCCGCCAGCGGCACGTGCTGCCACACTTCCGCGTACAGCGCGGTGCCGCCGAACACCGAAAACCAGACGAAGGCGGCCAGCGACGGCGCCACCACGGTGCCGACGATGAACTCGCGGATGGTCCGTCCGCGCGAGACGCGCGCGATGAACAGGCCGACGAACGGCGACCACGAGATCCACCACGCCCAATAGAAGATGGTCCACTTGCCGACCCAGGCGCTGTCGCGGAACGGCGTCGAGCGCAGGCTCATGCGGACGATGTCGTTGACATAGCCGCCCAGGGTGTTGCTGAAGGTATCGATGATCGACACCGTCGGCCCCAGCACGAACACGGCCACCGCCAGCAGGCCGGCGAAGGCGATGTTGAAGTTCGACAGATATTTGATGCCCTTCTCGACGCCGGTCAGGGCCGAGGTCAGGAACACGGCGGTCGTCACCACGATGATGAGTATCTGCCATGTCTTGCCGACGTCGAGGCCGAACACGGTGTGCAGGCCGGTGTTGATCTGCAGCGCGCCCACGCCCAGCGAAGCGGCCACGCCAAAGGCGGTGGCCACCACCGCCAGGCTGTTGAAGACGCCCGACAACGAGCGCACCCAACGCCATGGCAGGCTGGCGGTCACGGTGCTAATCATCGGCAAGCCGCCGCGCCGGTACTGGAAGAACGCGATCGCCAGCGCCACGATGCTGTAGACGGCCCATGGATGTATGCCCCAGTGGAAGAACACATAGCGCATCGCCGCATTGGCCGCCTCGGGCGTGCCGGCGGCGATGCCCGGCGGCGGGGCGACGTAGTGCGAAATCGGTTCGGCCACGCCCCAGAACACCAGGCCGATGCCCATGCCGGCGGCAAACAGCATCGCGAACCAGCTGCCGACGCCAAATTCCGGCTCGTCGTCCTCGTCGCCCAGCTTCAGGTTGCCGTAGCGGCTGAAGGCGACGTAAGCGGCGAACACGACCAGGCCGAGCACGACCCAGAGATACAGCCAGCCGAAGTTGCGGGTGAGCGTCGTGAGCGCCGTGTCGAACGCCGCACCCATGGTGGCGGGCGAAAAAATCCCCCAGAGGACGACAATCAAGATCAAGCAGGCGGGAAATAAGATTTGCATGGGCGTTCCTGTTATGGCGGGCCGCCGGAAATCCGGTCGGCCGCGTTGCCGGCGCCGCCCAACGGTGGAGGCGGCGCGTCGCGCCCGCGGGCGTTGCCGCGGGAAGGGCGGCCGATGCCGCGTCGCGCGGTCGGCGCGAAAGGTGAGAGCCGTCGCCGCCGGTGGGCGTGGCAACCTCGACAACGTATGCCCGGTATTATACAGAGGCAAAAGTTATCAGCATGCAAACGTGCGCGCCACCGGTGCGGCGCCTGCCCGGCGGGCTACTTGGCGCGGGAGCTTGCCGCGCTTGCCGAAGTAACATTTGTGGGGCGCGCCCTTGACCAAGCGGTCACCGATCTATATCATAACTCGCGTCCACATTGCTGCTTCACGGCAAGTAGACATAGTTGAGCGATCGACTAGGAGACGTGGCCGAGTGGCCGAAGGCACATCCCTGCTAAGGATGCATACGGCTTATACCTGTATCGTGGGTTCGAATCCCACCGTCTCCGCCAGAACTTTAAAAACCCGCTTCGGCGGGTTTTTTCATGGGCGCAGCGCGCGCCCACCGGAACGCTGCGGCAAGCGCGGTCCTCCCACATCATCTGCGCCTTGCAGACGGATTACAACATCACCTATTTGGATGATGTATGTTTAAAAACCTTCCGCTACGATATCTTTTTAACAATGACGGGATCGTGTCACGGTCAGCCATAACAAGCGGCAAAATAATTAAAGACCGAATTTATAAGATGACTAGGGGGAATATCATGCTGTATCACAGTGCGGTAGGGGTCAAAAAAAATATCTTGCTTGTATTGCTTTGCTTGGGAGGGGCGAACATGGCGACTGCGCAGCCATCGGTGGACGATTACAAAAAACAAACTGAACTCGCTACGGCGGAAACCGCCGCCGCCAACGCGCAGCTGACGCTGCTCGAAGCGAAGAAGAAGCTGGCCGACGCCACCGCCGATCCCGACGCGGCGAAGGCGGCGACCGATGCCAAATTGGCGGCGTCCAAGGCGGCGACGGCGCAGCTCGACGCGGACAAGGCGCAGTTCGACGCGGCGCAGTCGCTGCTCAAGTCCAAATATGCCGTGCCCGACAGCGGCATCAGTGGTGACGTCAAGCTGGGCGACAAAGCCGGCGCCCTGGAAATCGCGCTGCTTGCCTCGTACGCGACGAAGTTGGTGGGCAAGGAGATCGCCCACACGGTGCAGGGTAGGCTGGACAGCAGCAAAGCTGCGAGACCGGCAGCCGCCAAGCCGATCGTGGTCATGTCCACCGGCGAGCAGCTCGATTTCCAGGTGTCGTATGCCTATGAGCTTCAAAGAGTCTGGATGCGCCAGACGCTGATCAACGCCAAGACAATGGTGGAAGCGCCTTCGACTGGCAAGGACAAGGGCGGCCCCGGCACGGAGTCTTTTGCCGCTGTCGGTGTTGCGGTCCAGGCAATGAGCAAGATCCTGGGGTTTTTTAAATCCGACTTTTCCGTGGCCGGCGCTGATGTCGCTTCCGACGATACATTATTGGCCCAGGCGGTTGCGGAGAATTTAATGGGTTGCGAGATTTACTTCCCCGGAATCTACATGCCGCTGGCCACGGACGGCACTGGTCTGCAGAAATCGCTGGAGGATATCAAGCCTAATTATGATGACCTCGTCACCGCGAGGGAACGATTGAAGCGCGAGGCCAGGGAGTTAGGCCTGGCCAGCGCCCTGAATAAAAATGCCTCGGAGGCCGACAAACAAGCCAAGATCAAAAGCGATTTCGATCTAAAAATAGTCGAAGAAAAGATCGCGATGCTGACCACCGTGATGGGGGCCTACGAGACCTTCGTCGCGCGTCTTTACGGCGCGGATGGCGCCGCCGCCTTCATTTCCCGGCAACTGGTGTTGAAGGAAAAATTAGCGCTGCCGGGCGCCAGGCTGCTGCACGTGAAAATGAACAAGGCGGGCGGTGAGAGTTATATCGAAAAAAACTTGTGGACGTCGTTTGGCGCCATGCCGTACAAAGTCGCCGGCGGCATCGTCGCCTCGTATGCGCTGATCGACAGTGCGACGGGAGCCGTCGCCGTCTCCGGCACGGTGGTCAAACATGGTGGTTTTTCGAAGGCCAATCTGGTCGGTGAATACATCGCCGGGGGCCAACCATGAGCGACGACCGCGGCGCGGCATCCCGGCACACGATCGGCCGCTTCCTCAAGAGCGCCGCCCGGGCCGGTCCCGGAGGCAAAGGGGCCACCGAATCGTTCGGCGGCGGGACGGGCAAGCTCGCCCCGGATGGCCTCGACCGGCTGGTCGAGCAACTGCAGGCGGCCAAACGCAGCGACCCGTTGACCTTCGGCGACGTCGAGGCCGAGCCGGACGCGTTGCGCGCGCACATCGCCACGGCCCTCGACGCCGTCGACGCGTCCGGTGAAAACGCCAGCCTCTCGCCCAAGCAACTGAGCTCGCTTGAGTCCATCATCTTGTTGATCGGGCGCCCGCCCATTCTCGTGCTCAACGACGACTTCGAACTGCCGTCGGGGGAGTGGGAGATCCTGGCCCCGTTTCGCCAGGATATTTCACGCACGCTGCGTTCGGTCGGACGCCTCGCCACCGGCGCGAACCAAATCGGCGCCACGTATGTGGGCACCGGGTTCATGGTCGGCCAAGGCGTCATCATGACCAACCGCCACGTGTTCGAGCCGTATGGATTGGTGGTCAAGCGGGACGGGATGTGGAAGATCGCGCCCGGAATCACTTTGCGCATCGATTTCAAGCAAGAATTCGGCAACAGTGAAAAAGACGAATTCAACGTCGTCGAGCTGCTGTGGCTCGACGAGCGCGACGACTTCGACCTCGCGCTGTTGCGCATCGAGGCCGCCGACGGGCGCGCGCCACCGCCGGCGCTGGCCCTGCAATCGGACCCGGGCTACGTCAGCGACGGCAACATGGTCTACGCGGTCGGCTATCCCGCGGTCGATCCCAAGGCGGCCCCGAAACAGGTGCATGCCATTTTCGAGGGCACCTATGAAAAAAAACGCCTCTCCCCGGGCCGCATCATGCACCTCGGCGCCGACGGCAGCAGTTTCAGCCACGACTGCACGACCTTGCGCGGCAGCTCCGGCTCGTGCATCGTCGACCTGCCCACCAACAGTGTCGTCGGCCTGCATTTCGCCGGCGATTACCTTGAGGCGAACTGGGCCGTGCAGCCCGGGCGGGCCGCGCTGGACAACTGGCCGTCCCTGAACTTCGTCAAGGGACGCCATGCCTGAACCGGCCGACAGCGACGGCGTGGCCATCATCGCCAGGGCGGCGGGCGAACAGCTCAGCTTTGAACAATTGCGGCAGGAATTGCAAAACGTCGGCGCCCCCGACCCCTTGCTGTTCGCCGTCGGTTGTTTCGACGTCGAACCGGTCGTGCTCAAGCTGCTGGGGCCCGATACCCCGGCCGACTGCCGCGAACGCGGCCGTTTCGCGCTGCTGCGGGCGCTGTCGGCGCATCCGCACATCCTGGGCATGCGGCATCAACAGGACCGGGCGGCCCCGCAACAACCGGACTCGGCGATGCAATCGATGCTGGCCGCCCGCGACGATTTTTTCGCCCGCTGGTGGGATTTTCAGGAGGGCATGCGGCGCGTCGGTCCGATGATCTGCCAGGTGTGCATCGACGGGCGCGCGGCCGGCACCGGCTTCCTGGTGGGCGAGCGCCATGTGCTGACCTCGCACCATTGTTTGACGGGGCTGCTGACGGAGGCGGGGCGGCCCGCGCCGGGCAGCCGCCTCAGGCTCAGCGTCGTGTTCGACAACATGGTGGTGCCGGGCACCGTCTCGGACTTGTTCAAATCGACCTTCCGCGTGGTCGAGGAGTGGCTCATCGACGCCTCGGCCAAAGACGAGCTCGAGGGCGACGCGCCGACCCCGCTCGACACCATCGCCCCGGGCCGGCTCGATTTCGCGCTCATCCTGCTCGACGAGGCGGCGGGACTGAGCGCGCCGCGGCAGCAGCCCAACCTGGCCCGCAAGTGGATCGACATGACGGCGCTGGCGCCGATGCCCAAGCCGGACATGCAGATGCTCATCGCCCACCATCCGGGCGGCGCCGATCTGCGCCTTTCCGTGGGCTTGTTCGGCAACCATTCGAACTGCGCGCTGCGCGTGCGCTACCGCACGCCCACCGTCATCGGCTCGTCCGGCGCGCCGTGTTTTACGATCGACTGGAAGCCCTACGCCTTGCACAACGCCGGCTATGCGGCGGTGCTGCTCAACCAGGGGGTGCCGCTGTCGCTGATCGCCGCGGCTCTGGTCGAGGCGCACGGCAGCGTCAATTTCGCCGCGCCGCCGCCGGCGCTGCTGGCCTTGCGCACGGCCGACGGCGCGCCCATCCTCGACCGCGAGGCGGTGGCGCGGCAGGTCGACGCCATGCTGCTTGGCCACAGTGCGGTGCGCGCGCTGGTGGTCAACGCGCCGCCCGGCGCCGGCAAGACCTTCACCGGCGAGCAGATCCGCTCGCTGGTGATCGCCCGGGGCCACACCGCCTTCCTGCTCGACGCCGAAAAGTTCGCCGGCGATTCGGCCGAGGCCTTCGCCGCCCGCCTGGTGCGGGAGATCGTGCGCGACGTGGCGCAGGCGGCCCCGCCGAGCCCGGACTACCGGCAACGCGCGCGGTGGGTCACGCAAAGCCTGAGCAACTGGGCCCACGAAGCGATGGGGCGGGCCGCCGGCGGCGCCGACGCGGCGCCGGCGCGGCGCCGCCTATTGCTGATCATCCTCGACCGCTGCGATGCCGCGCCGCTGCCGCAGGAGACCCATGACCTGTTGGTGGCCCTGTTGAGCGAACCGGACGACGCCGCCGCGGCCGTCAGCGTGCGCTTCGTACTGCTCGGTTTCGAGGGCGACTTGCTGGCCGTGCCGCAGGCGCACGTCTGGCGCATCGACCTGGACTTGCTGAGCGTGCCGGCGCTGCTGCCGTTCATGTCGTCGGTGTTGACGTCGCTGAACATGGACGAGCCGCGCCAGACGACCGAAACCAACGCCGGGGCTTGGCTGGAGGGCATGGACGCGGCCGGGTGCAAGGATATCCCCGGCGTGTGCGCCGGCTTGCTGCGTTGGGAAGCGACGCGCCGGAACAAGGCGGCGCGCCGATGAGCAGCCAGCCGGACGCCGCCTCCGCCTTCTCGGCCCTGTCGCGGGAAGATCTGGACGACATCGCCGAACTGGCCGCCGCGCGGCGGGCTCAGGCGGCCAAGTCCGCCACGGCCGTCGCGCCCGACGGCGCCCGCCACGAGCGCATGCTGCAACTGGCCTGCTGCCTGGGCAGTTTCGATCCGTTCCGGCTGCAGTCCGACGTCACCGCATCCGAACTGCAGCGCCTGCTCGACGATTGCACCGTCTCGGTCACGCCGGGGCAGTCACGCTGGGTGGTCAGGAACGACGTGCGCCAGCGGTTCTTACAAGCGGCGGCGCGCACGCCCGGCGCGCTCGCCGCCGCGCTGAAACAGGCCCGCGCCCATCTGGATGGCCCGGGCGGCGCGGCAGACGAGCTGGGCAGGGCGCTGATCACGCTCGTGCTGGAGAAGAAAACCAGCGCGGGCGAGCTGGCCGCGCTGTCGCCGGCGGCGCTCAGCGCCAATCAAGCGGTGCTGTCCTGGCTGGCGCCGATCGAGCGCGAATTGGCGCTCGACACCCGGCGCCTGGCGGACGCGCTGGAGCTGGCGCAATTGCTCGAGCCGTTCAGGTTCCTGACCGGCTACGACGCCGCGAGCGGCGGCGACGCCTTCGTCGGCCGCGACGACGCCTTGCAAGTGCTGCGCTCGTTCGTCGGCACGCTGGCGCCGACGAGCATGACGGAGCGGGTCAAGCGCGGCGTGCGGCGCTTGCTCGGCGCGCCCCGGGACGTGTTGTTCTTCAGCGGCGTGGGCGGCGTGGGCAAGTCGACGCTGCTGGCCAAATTCGTGCTCGAGCACGTGGCGCGCGGGCCCGGCGCGCCCTATTTCTGCTATCTCGATTTCGACCGCTCGACCATCAGCGCGGTGCAGCCGGTGACGCTGTTGCTCGAGATCGTGCGACAGTTGGGGCAGCAGTGCGGCGACGACGGACGCGACGCGCTGCAGGCGCTGCGCGGCGCCATCCATGCCGACGTCGAGGAAGTGCGCAGCCGGCAGCAGGCGCGGCGGGCCGAGCGCACGCCGGCCGCGCAGGAGGGCGCCGCGCCGGCGCGCTGGCGCGCGGCGCTGCCGGAGGCCATGCTCGACGAGGCGCGCACCGGCAGCCACCTGGCCGCCCTCGGCGCGCTCATGGGACGCCTGCCGCGCGAGGCCTTCCTGCTCGTGCTCGACACTTTCGAGCAAGCGCAATACGTCGGCGACGACGCCGTCGCCCGGATCGAAGCGTTCGTCGCGGCCTGCCGCGAGTCGTTGCCGGGCGTGCGCTGCGTGATCGCGGGCCGCGACGACGCCAGCGGTTTTTTCCCGGACGCGCAACGCCTGCAGGTCGAGGAGTTCGGCGACCACGCCAGCCGGGTGGAGTTTCTGAGGCGGCGCGGCCTCGGCGAGGCCGGTGCCAGCCTGGTCGCCGCGCAGGTCGGCGGCCGGCCGCTGGCGCTGATGCTCGGCCTGCGGCTGGCGCGCGAGCTGGGAACGGAGGGGTTGTCGTTGTCGGTGCGGCTCAGGAGCCGCTTCGACCGCAGCCTCGTCGAAGGCATTCTCATGGACCGCATCATCAGCCATATCGACAATGTCGACGTGCAAAAGCTGGCCAATCCCGGCCTGGTGCTGCGGCGGATCGACCACGACATCCTGTGCCATCTGTTGGCGCCGCTGCTCGGCGAGGGCGAGCTCGACGCGGAGCGTCTCGACGCCATCGCGCAAGGCTTGCGCCGGCAGCGCGACCTGGTGCGCGAACAGGCCGATGGCAGCTTCATGCATCGGGACGACGTCCGCAAGCAGATGCTGCAATTAATGAAACGCAAGGACCCGGACCGGGTGCGCGACCTGCACGCGCGCGCCGTCGCCTATTACGAGCGCAAACCGGCGCGCACCGGCCGCGCCGCCACCACCGCCGATCAGGTCGAGGAAATTTATCACCGGCTCGCGACCGGATACGGGCTCGAGCGCGTGGCCGCGATGTGGAGCGAGCCCGCGCGCGAGGCCCTGGCGCAATCGGTCGATGAGATCGACGACGTGGCGGGCAAGAACTTGCTCAATGCCTTGCTAGGCAAGGAGTTGGGCGAGGAGGAAGCGTCGAGCCTGCCGCAGGAATACCTCGGCGATTGGCTGGCCCAAGCCGTCCGCCGCGCGCTGGCCGCGTACGAGCCGGAGAAGGTCGAGCAATTGATCGAACGCTTTCCGCAGGCCGCGAGCAAGAGTTTGCTGCGCTTGCTACGGTCACGTGTCTACGACGAACTGGGCCGCCGGGCCGAAGCCCACAAGGCATTTTCCGAGATCGTGGCGCGGCGCCGCACGCTGGAGCACTTGCTGGCGGCGGCCGATTTTTTCGAGCGCGGCGGCGGTCATGAACCGTTGCGTCAGCACCTGATCGCGCTGCTGCGCCAGGCGCAGGGCCAGCCCGGCTGGACCAACGGCATGACGCTGGCGTTGCAGCGCCTGCGCTACCGCGAGATGGCCGATCCCGCCAAGCGCGTCAGTGCGCTCGAGATGGGCATCGCGGTGGGCGACGCCGCCGGGTGGCACGCCAACGGCGTCGCCAGCGACAAGCTGCGCTGGCTGCTGGCGCTCAGCAATGACATCGACACCGGCCAATTGGCCTTGGTGCGTGCGCTCAAGGTCACGCCGACGATGAAAAAACAGCTCGACTATCTGAGCCGGCGCCTGCGCGGACAGGAGCAGTCCGCGCGCTGGCGGGTGGTGCAAACGTTGAGCGGGGCGGCCGGCACCAGATTGGGCGCCCGGCTCTCCGAAGCGCTCCCCGACGATGAAATGGCCGAGCTGCCACGCGTGCTGCGCTACCTGTTGCGCCCGGAGACGCCGCAATGGTACGTGCCGATCGCCAGCTTGCTGATGAGTCAATTCGGTGGCGCCGTGCCGTCGGCCACGCTGCTGGCGCCAACGATTGCGCCGGTGCCGTTTCCATTCAAGCGCAGGCTGGGCAGCACCCGCGCCGTGGTCGAGTTCCTGATCGAGCTCGACACTTACGGCGTGTTGGGGCAATGCCTGCGCCACACGATCGCCGCGTCCTGCGGCGACGCCTTGCGCGCCATGGTGCACGCGTACATGGCATGGCGCAAGGCCGTGTTGATGGAGGACGATGATTGGCCGGAGCGGCCAAGCGCCAGCCAATCCGGCGAGCGCGGCCGGCTCGACGCGATACACGCGGCATTGATCGGCGGCGGCGGCCACGCGGCCGCGCTGAGCGCACTCGAGCAACTGGCCGCGGCGTTGCAAGGGCGCGGCGGAGACGGCGCGGACCTTGCTTCGCATCTGGATCGGATCCGTTTCCAGCTCGCGTCGGCCGATGGTGGCGCCGACAGTTGGGTGGCGGCGATGGAGGCATGGAACGCGATCGGCGCGCTGGTCGACGGCGTCCGCCCGCCCCGTCCCTGAACCATCGATCCGCCTGCCGCCTGCCTGGCCGACGCCACGGCGCCGGCCGCGCCTACGCGCGGTGCAAGCCCGGATGGTGCGGCGCGACGCCGTCGGCGCCCGGCGAGCACCGGTGATGTGCTTGTGCGCAACGTAAAAGTAACTGATAATCAACGCATGAATAGCGCTGACCACCCACATGTCCGACGCGCGCCGGCCATGAATGCCGCCCGGGTAAGACGCTCCCGTGCGACGTTGTTTGCCTGCGGTCTTGCCTGCTTGCTGCTGGCGCCTCCGCCGGCCGCCGCCGAGCCGCCCAAAATCGAAGTGCGCGGCACCCAGATCGCCGGCCCCGACCAGCAGGACAATGGCGAGGCCGACTGGCTGGCGCGCCTGAACAACTGGAAGCGCGACACCACCGGCCAGCACGCCCCATGGCTGGCCGCCATGCGCGCCTGGCGCGGCGAGCAGCTGGCCAAAATAGACTACGACGACGCCCAATACCGTCGGCCCGAACTGCGCTGGACGCAACGCGACTTCGTGCAAACCCAGGCGATGATGGAAGACCGCTACCTGTACGACCCCGCCACGCGGCGCTACACGGTCGGGCGCTTCCTCGACGACTTGAAGCGGCGCTACGGCGGCATCGACAGCGTGTTGCTGTGGCCGGTCTATCCCAACATCGGCATCGACGACCGCAATCAATGGGACATGCTGCGCGACCTGCCCGGCGGCGTCGACGGCGTGCGGCAAATGATCAAGGATTTCCACGCGCGCGGCGTCAAGGTGTTCTTCCCGACGATGCCGTGGGACACCGGCACGCGCGACCCCGGCACCAGCATCCACGCGGCCACGGCCGCGCTGATGGCCGACATCGGCGCCGACGGCATCAACGGCGACACGATGTTCGGCCTGCCGCTTGAGTACCGCGCCGCCGCCGACGCCACCGGCCGCGCCATCGCGCTCGAACCGGAGCTGCCGTTCAGCGACGAGCGCATGCTCGCCTACAACAACCAAACCTGGGGCTATTGGCCGGCGTCGCCCGTGCCATTGGTGAGCAAATGGAAATGGCTCGAGCCGCGCCACCTGGTCCACGTGTGCGACCGCTGGGCCACCGACCGCACCGCCTTGCTGCAGGACGCCTTCTTCAACGGCACCGGCGTGCAGAGCTGGGAAAACGTCTGGGGCTGGTGGAACGGCGTCACGCCGCGCGACGGCGAGGCCCTGCGCCGCATCGCCACCATCTACCGCGCCTTCCCGGACCAGCTGGTCAGCGCGGACTGGCGCCCGCACGTGCCGACCTTGCACCACGGCGTCTACGCCAGCGAGTTTCCGCTGCCCGGCAAAACACTGTGGACCATCATCAGCCGCGCCGACTGGCGCATCGACCAACGCGTCATGCGGGTTGCGCACACCGAGGGGCAGCGCTACTACGACCTCTGGAGCGGCAAGGAAATGCGGCCCCGGCTGGCGAACGGCCAGGCCGAGCTGGACGTCACGCTGGAAGCGCACGGCTACGGCGCCGTGCTGCGTGTCGACGCCGGCGTCGACATCGCCGGCCTGCCCGCGATCCTGGCGACGCTGGCGCAACAGGCGGCGCGCCCGTTGCAATCGTATGCCAGCGACTGGGCGCCGCTGCGGCAAAAGATGGTGGCGATCGAGCCCACCGCGCCGGCGCGCGCCACGCCGCCCGGCATGGTCAAAATACCGGGCGCGCTGTTCGACTTCCAGGTGCGCGGCGTCGAGATCGAAGGCGAGAACAAGCCCGGCCTCGACGTGCAATATCCGTGGGAGCCGGTGGCGCGCCGCCAGCACGTGCGCAGCGTGCCGATCAACACCTTCTACATCGACAAGCACCCGGTCACCAACGCCCAGTTCAAGCGATTCGTCGACGCCACCGGCTACCGGCCGGCCGACGCGCACAACTTCCTGCGCCATTGGGTCGGCGGCGCGCCGAAGGCCGGCGACGCGCAACGCCCGGTGGTGTGGGTCTCGCTTGAGGACGTGCGCGCCTACCTGCGCTGGGCCGGCAAGCGCCTGCCCAACGAATGGGAATGGCAGTACGCCGCGCAAGGCAACGACGGCCGCCTCTACCCGTGGGGCGACGACTGGAACGCGGCCATGGTGCCGGCGCCGGAAAAGGGCCGCGCGCTGACGGCGCCGGAAGCGGTGGGCGGGCGTGCGCAAGCGGCCAGCCCGTTCGGCGTCGAGGACCTGGTGGGCAACGTCTGGCAATGGACCAACGAGTTCGCCGACGAGCACACGCGTTCGGCCGTGCTGCGTGGCGGCAGCTACTACCAGCCGCAAAACTCCTACTGGTATTTCCCGCAAACGTACAAGCTCAACGAACACGGCAAATACCTGCTGATGGCGCCGTCCAAGGACCGCTCCGGCACGCTGGGATTCCGCGGCGTCAAGGACGCGGCGCCGGAGTGAAATAAAGTCCTCGTGGCCGCCGTGCCCGAAGCCGGGCTAGGCCGCGCCCGTCCGGCGCTCGAGCAGGCGGTCGATCAGCAGCACGCACGGCGCAGACAGCGCCAGCAGCGGCATCAAGGCCAGGCCGGCCACGGCCGCCACCGCCCAACCCGGGCCGACGGCGCGCCAGGCGCCGGCCGGCAGCTTGGGCAGGCCGAGCGCGCCGGGCTTGCGGCGCTTGAAGTACATCACCCAGCCGGAGACGATCGAAAACAGGATGACCACGCCAAATCCGATCAGCAGCGCCTGGTTCCACCATCCCAGCTCGCCCCGGTGGAAGGGGATGCCGGCCGTCGTCAGCTTGCCCAGCAGCGGTTGCTGCTGCCAGCCGTAGCGGTGCAGCACCGCGCCGCTATAGGCGTCGAGCGCGGCCTCGAAGCGCAACATCGGCGCGCTGCGCTCGGCCATGGAAACGCGCCAGACGCCGCGCGCGTCCGACGGCGGCGTCAGTTGCAGCGCCAGGCCGGGCGCCAGCGGCCGCGCCTTGTCCAGCGCGCCTTGCCAGTCCAGCGCCGGCGCATCCGGCATCCACGGCATCGTCGCCGGCGGCGTCGACGCCAAGCCGCGCGGCATCGTCGGCGACGCCTGCCCGGTCAACTGGCGCAGGTAGCGGATGTCCGGCCCGGCGTAGGCGCTCCAGGTCAGGCCGGTGGCCAGGATCGCCAGGGTCGGCAAGCCGAAGGCGGCGCCGATGCACGCGTGCCACTGGCGCCACCCCGGGCGCCCGCGCAAGTTCCGCGCCGGCCAGGCGGCCTTGGGCCACCACAGCGCCACCCCGGTCGCCAGCATGACCATCAGCCAGCTGGTGGCCAGTTCGATCATCCAGCGCCAGCCGTCGCCCTGCAGCAGGCGCGAATGGAGCCGCTTGGCCCACTGGCGGAAGCGCTCCTCGTCGGCCAGGGTGCCGAGCACGCGCGCGTCGGCGGGGTCGACAAAGACGGTCATGGCGCCGGGCGGCAGGCCGAACGCGGGCCGGGCCGGCGCCGCCTGCTGGCCGGTGACGTGGCGATGGGCGGACGGCGCGGCGGCGCCGTCGTGATGCGGCCGCGCGCTGCCGGTGGCGGCGAAGGTCACCTGCACCGATGCGTCGCGCGTGCCCGGCACGACCACCGAGTGGACCACCGAAGACGCCGGCACCGCCGCGCGCGCGGCCGCCACCATGGCGTCGAGCGCGACGTGGCGCGGCGCCGGCGCCACCCGCTCCAAGCCGGAGTAGAGCGCGTCCTCGATCTGCGGCGTGAACGCGTACAGCAGGCCCGTGAGCGCGGCCACCAGCGCGAACGGCGAGGCCACCAGCGCCGCCCACCAGTGCACGCGCCACAGCAGCGCCGTGCGCGCGGCCTTCATGTGTTGGTCGGTCATGGCGTCACCTTCCGTAGGTGTATGTCAGGCCGAGCGCGACGCTGCGCGGCGCGCCCTGGGTGTACTGGTTCTGGCTGTTGGGCAGGTAGGCGCCCAGGCCGGAATACGAACTCGAGGCCGAATCGGCGAAGCGCTTGTCGGTCAGGTTGCGCAGATGGAGCCAGACGTCCCAGCCACCCGGCAGGCGCTGGCTGCCGCGCACGCTCAGCAGCGTGTGGCCGCCGTAGGCCACCGTGTTGGCGTTGTTCATCCAGTAGCGGCCCTGGTGGGCGAGGCCGACGGCGACGCGGCTGCCGGGCGCCGGCTTGAAGCCGATCTCGGCGGTGGTCATGTCGTGCGGCGCCTGCGGCATCTCGTTGCCGCCGAAATCCTGGTTCGCCGACACGCGGTAACGTTGGTAGCGGTGGCGCGCGACGGCCGTGCCGAAGCGGGCGTCGAGCCGCTGGCCGTCGTAGTTCAGTCCCAGCTCGAGGCCCTGGCTGCGCGTGCGCCCGGCGTTGCGGTTCTCGCTGTTGCCCGGCGAGACGGTGTAGCCGACGATGGTGTCGCGCCCGGTGAGGCGGTACAGCGCCGAGTCCAGCCCCAGGGCGCCGCCGAGGAAGGCCAGACGCAGCCCGAGCTCGACGTTGCGGTAGGTGGCAGGATGCAGGTCGGGGATGCCGGTCTTGCCGTACAACTGGCTCACGTCCGGCGGCGTGAAGCCGTCGGCGATGTTGCCATAGACGTTGGCGTCGGGCCCGAGCACGTAGCTGGCGCCGGCCTTGGGCGTGAAGCGGGCGAAGCGGCGCCGCTCGTCCGGTGCGCCATAGTTGGCGCTGCCGCCGGGCGCGAGGTGGTTGCGGTAGTCGTAACGGATGCGGTCGTAGCGGCCGCCGGCCACCACGCGCAGTCGCGGCAGCGGCGTGAACTCCCACTGCGCGAACACGGCGTCGTTGGCGATGTCGGTGTCGTAGTTGCGCACCCCGAGCGGTTGCGCCGCGCTCGCCAGCGTGTAGCCGGTGTAGCGGCCGCTGGCCGGATCGCGCACCACGGCCAGGTTGTCGCTGACATACGGGTTGTCGGTGCGGTCGAGGTAGACGCCGGCGATCAGCCGCGCGTCCAGCCAGGCGAAGGTTTGCACATGCTTGACGTCGAGGCCGAGCGAGTCGACGTGGTTGTTGTTCTGCGCGCCCCGGCACGCGGTCGGGCCGCAGCTGCCGATCTGATAGCTGGGGATTTGCCCGTGGTCGTTGCGGCGCGCGAACAGCGTGACCGTGCCGGTGCCGCGCGGGCCGGTCTCGCCTTCCCAGGCCAGCGTGGCGCGGGTGGCCTTGTCGCGGCGGTAGGTGAAGGTGTTGAGGCTCTTGCCCGAGCCGGCGCGGTAGTCGTCCTCGAACACGCTGCCCGGCATGGCCGAATCGAGCTCGGTGCGCACCACGGTGGCGCGCAGTTGCGACGTGTCGGTGAGGGCGTAGTCGGCGCGCAATGTGAACGAGTCCTTGTCGCCGTAGCTGTATTGCTGCCAGTTGTCGCTGGCGCGGCGGCTGCTGTAGTGCGAAAAGCGCAGGCCCAGTCGGCCCCACGTGTCGCTGGCGGCCGTGTCGTAGCGGGTGAACCCGGCCACCGGCTCGCGCCGCACGCCGACCATCGCGTAGGTTTTGCGCGAGGGCGCCGCCGTCACCAGGTTGACGGCGCCGGCGACGGCGTTGCTGCCGTACAGCGACGAGGCCGGCCCCTTGACCACCTCGACGCTGTCGGCGCCGGCCAGGTTCATTTCATTGAGCGAGTTGTGGTTGAACACGCCGAGCGGGCGGATCGGGATGCCGTCCTCGAGATACTGATACACCGCGCCGGTGGTGATCGGCTGGCGGATGGCCATGCTGTGCTGCTCGTTGCCGAGGTCGTTCCAGTGGACGCCGGCGATGCGGTTGATGGCGTCGCCCATGGTTTTGGGCTGGTCGCGCCGCAGCACGTCGAGCTCGACGACGCCGATCGCGCCGGGCGTCTCCGACAGTTTGGTGGCGACGCGCGCGCCGCTGACGACCACCACTTCGATGATCGGGTGGTCGTCCGCGCGCGCCGCGCCGGCCAGCGCGGTGAGTGCGGTGAGCGTGGTCAGCGTGGCGTGGCCGGCGGCGCGCAGACGCGCGCGCCGGGGCGATGGAGGACGGCCGGCACGGCCGGACGGTGGGCGGGGGCGGGCCGGCGCCGCGGACATGCGGGCGCCTGACATGGCTGGGGTCATATGGACTCCTGAAAAGGTCGAAACAAAGCCTTCCGCGCAGGCGCGGTCGGCACCGGCCGCGTGGGCCGGTTGGCTCAATGACGCGAATCAGGAGTTGGCGGGCGGGGCGCGCGATTGCGCGGGCGTCCAGGTGAACAGTGGCCGTGGGGCCTGGAGGAACAAGCGGGGAACGATCTCGCCCAGGCCGATCGGGTGGGCCATGGCCGGCGCTTGCGGCACCGGTCCGGCCAGGTCGGCATGGTGGGCGCAGAAGGGGCAATGCTCGCCCTGCATGAGCGAGCCCGATGGCGCGCGCGTGCCGTCGTCGGCCAGTTTGACCAGCTTCATGCCGGCGCTGGTACAAATTTCGGTCCAGCCGCCGACGGCGGTGGCGCGGGAGATCGACGGCGCCAGCACGGCGAACAGCATCGCCAGGCAAGCGAGCCAGGCGGCGATGCGGTGCGGGTGCGAGTCGATCTTCATAGCCGGCAAGTTTAGCATACGGGCAAGCCCGGCGGGGCCGGACAATCGTCCGGCCGGCGACAGCGGCGGCGCCCGCGCGGGCCGCTAGACGCCGGAGGCGGCGACGGCACCGGCTTGGATATCGTCCGACGAAGGCTGGGATGGCGATCCACGCACCGACGACCGCGTGCCGGACGAGCTTTTCAGCAAGTAAGCGGCAAGCATGCCGCCCACCAGCAGCGACAGCGCCAGCGGCTTGCCGCGCGTGCTCAGGTAGGTATAGGCCGAGTGTTCGTGCACCTTGCCGCGGTGGCCGCCCATGCGCTCGCTCAACTCCATGCCGTTGGAGCCGTACAGCGAATCGGCCCGGTTGGGCACGGTCGGCTGGTCTTTTTGCTGCTGCTTGAACATGAACAGGTTCATGAACTTGTCCAGCGCGCGCGGCATGAGCTTGCTCTCGAGCGAGATCATCTTCGAGGCGCCGCCGACGTAGATGTCGCGTTGCGCATGCTCGGCCGCGTACAGGATGGCGTCGGCCACCAGTTCCGGCGCGTACAGCGGGGCCGGCAGCTCCGGCTCGTGCGCCATGTAGTTGCGGGCGTGGCCGGTGAACAGCGTGTCGATGCCGGCCGGCTTGACCAGTGTGACCGAGATCGGAACCTGGTCCTTTTCGATCTCCATGCGCAGCGAGTCGGTAAAGCCCTTGACGGCATGTTTGGACGCCGAATACATGCCCTGCAGCGGCACCGCGCGGTCCGACAGCTCGCTGCCCAGGTTGATCAGCGCGCCACCGCTTTCGCGCATCAGCTCGAGCGCCACCAGCGAGCCGTGCACCACGCCCCAGAAATTGGTCTGGAACAGCTTTTCCTGGTCGGCCAGCGGCACGTCCTGGTTGCGGCCGAAGATCGAGATGCCGGCGTTGTTGACCCAGGTGTCGACGCGGCCGTAGCGCCCGATGGCGGCGCGGCCCAGCGCGGCCACTTCCTCGCGATTGCCGACGTCGGTCGGCACGGCCAACGCCTCGGCACCGGCGCCGCGCAGCTCGGCCACGAGCGTATCGAGCGAGGCGCTGTCGCGCGCGGCAAGCACCAGGCTGGCGCCCTTGCGGGCGGCGGCGCGCGCCGTCGTCAGGCCGATGCCGCTGGTGGCGCCGGTGATGACCATCACTTGCGCTGGCAGGGGTTTCAATTTGGCTGGCATGTTTTTCCTCCGAAAAATATTGTTGTGTGGGTTGGCGGCGTAATGGCGTCGCCTCGGATGCCTATCATGCACGCGCCGTGCCGCGCTCGTTGTAGGCATTTTGCGAAGGATGAGGTAGGAAACCTTCGCGTGCGCGACGCGCGGGGCAATGACGCGCCTGCGTGCGCTGACACACAGTCGCCACCGGGTGCGATGGCTACAGTGATGGCATCCCACTTCAGGAACCGCCATGGACGACCACCTCACCGTCGCCGCGCCCGCCGCCGCGACCACCTCCACGATCAGCACCTATCCCGTCAGTCTCCACATCAACGGCCAGCCACGGCAATTCGAGGTCGAGGCCTGGGTCACGCTGCTCGATCTGCTGCGCGAGCGCGCCGGATTGACAGGTAGCAAAAAAGGCTGCGACCACGGCCAGTGCGGCGCCTGTACCGTGCTGGTCGGCGGCAAGCGCATCAACGCCTGCCTGACCCTGGCCGTGATGCAAAACGGCAAGGACATCACCACCGTCGAAGGCCTGGCCGACGGCGCCGCGCTGCACCCGCTGCAACAGAAGTTCATCGAGCACGACGCCTTCCAGTGCGGTTACTGCACGCCGGGGCAGCTGTGTTCGGCCGTCGGCCTGATGAACGAGGGCCAGGCCGGCACCGTGGCCGAGGTGCGCGAACTGATGAGCGGCAACATCTGCCGCTGCGGCGCCTATCCGGGCATAGTCGCCGCCGTGACCGAGGTCATGGGCCTGGCCGAACACCAGGACAATCCCGACCGGCCCTACCAGCCGGGGACGGTGCCGGCATGAACCCGATCACCTATCTGGAAGCGGCCGACGTCGCCGGCGCGCTCCACCAGCGCCAACTGCCCGGCGGCGCCTTCATCGCCGGCGGCACCAATTTGATCGACCTGATGAAGGAGCAGGTGATGCGGCCGGCCGCGCTGGTCGACATCAACGCCCTGCGGCTCGACGCCATCACGGCGACCGCCACGGGCGGCTTGCTGTTGGGCGCCACCGCCCGCAACGCCGACACCGCCTACCACCCGCTGGTGCGCGACGGCTATCCGCTGTTGCGCGCGGCCATCCTGGCCGGCGCCTCGCCGCAGATCCGCAACATGGCCAGCAATGGCGGCAACCTGCTGCAGCGCACGCGCTGCCACTATTTCTACGACCTGGCCACCGCCTGCAACAAGCGCGCGCCGGGCAGCGGCTGCGCCGCCATCGGCGGGCTGACGCGCCAGCACGCCATCCTCGGCGCCAGCGCCCACTGCATCGCCACCCATCCGTCGGACATGTGCGTGGCGCTGGCCGCGCTCGAGGCCGTGGTGCACGTGCAGTCGGCGGGCGGCGCGCGGCGCATCGCCTTCGCCGATTTCCACCGGCTGCCGGAGGACCACCCCGAGCGCGACACCACGCTCGAACCGGGAGAGCTGATCACCCATATCGAGCTGCCGCCGGCCGCGCAATTTGCCGGCCACTCGGCCTACCTGAAGTTCCGCGACCGCGCCTCGTACGCGTTCGCGCTGGTGTCGGTGGCGGCCATGCTCGACGTCGGCGACGATGGCGTCGTGCGCGGCGCCCGGCTGGCGCTGGGCAGCGTGGCGCACAAGCCCTGGCGCGTGCCGCTGGCCGAGGCGGCATTGGTGGGACGGCGCGCCGGACCGGACACCTTCGCCCACGCGGCCGAGCTGCTGCTGGCCGGCGCCCAGGGCCAGGGCGACAACGACTTCAAGATCACGATGGCGCGCCGCGCCGTGATCCGCGCGCTCGAACACGCGCTCGAAGGCACCCACGACAATTCCCACGACCATGCAGGCAAGGAGCCACTGTGACCGATCTGATTGAAACATTGCGCACGCCCGTGGCCGACCAGGGCACCGGGGCCGTCAACATCGGCATGGCCGTCTCGCGCGTCGATGGCCGCGACAAGGTCACCGGCCAGGCGCGCTACGCCGCCGAGCACTGGCCGGAGCCGGCCGACGCGGCGCTGCTGTACGGCGTGGTCGTCAGCGGCACCGTCGCCCGTGGCCGCGTCAGCGCCATCCACGCCGACGCCGCGCTGGCCGTGCCGGGCGTGGTCGACGTCATCTCGCACGAGAACCGGCCGCGCCTGCGCTCGTT
This sequence comes from uncultured Duganella sp., assembly GCA_963513825.1. Taxonomy (GTDB): domain Bacteria; phylum Pseudomonadota; class Gammaproteobacteria; order Burkholderiales; family Burkholderiaceae_D; genus Rugamonas. Next base: position 20,606 of record CAUPRW010000013.1, on the reverse strand, counting down.
CGACATCTTCTACAAGGACATGACGGCGCCGGGCGGATCGCCGTTCCGGCCGCTGTACGACGACCAGGTACACTACAGCGGCCAGCCGCTGGCCCTGGTGGTGGCCGAAACGTTCGAGGCGGCGCGCTACGCGGCCGCGCTGGTGCGGATCGACTACGACGTCGAGCCGCACGAAACCTACCTGTTGCAGCACCGGGGCCGGGCCCATACGCCGAGTCGGCTCAAGGCCGGCTACACGCCGCCGCCGGACAGCAAGGGACACCCGGACGAGCGCTGGGACCAGGCCCCGGTGCGCATCGAGGGCGAATACTACAGCGGCGTCGAGCACCACAATCCGCTGGAGATGTTCGCCTCGACGGTCATCCGCGGCGCCGACGGCCACCTGACCATCTACGACAAGACCCAGAGTTCGCAGAACAGCCGCTGGTACGTCTCGCACGTGTTCGGGCTGTCGAAGGACAAGGTCACCGTGCGCAATCCGTATGTGGGCGGCGCGTTCGGGTCGGGCCTGCGCCCGCAGTACCAGCTGCCGCTGGCGGTGATGGCCGCGCTCAAGCTGGAGCGCTCGGTGCGCGTGGTGCTCACGCGCCAGCAGATGTTCAGCTTTGGCCACCGGCCCGAGACGCAGCAGCGCGTGCGCCTGGCGGCGCAGCCGGACGGCACGCTCAGCGCCATCATCCACGAGGCGGTGGCCGAGACCTCGCGCATGGAGGACTACGTCGAGGTGGTGGTTAACTGGTCGGGCGAGTTGTACGCGTGCGAGCATATCCGCCTCGGCTACAAGCTGGTCGACCTCGACCACGCCAGTCCGATGGACATGCGCGCGCCGGGCGCCGCGCACGGCGTGCATGCGCTGGAGGTGGCCATGGACGAGCTGTCCTACGCGCTCAAGATGGACCCGCTGGCGCTGCGGCTGAAGAACTACGCCGACGTCGACCCGAGCCACGGCCTGCCGTATTCGACCAAGGAGCTGCGCGCCTGCTACGAGCAGGGTGCGGCGCGCTTCGGCTGGGACCAGCGGCCGCTCGAACCGGGCACGATGCGCGAGGGCCGCGAATTGATCGGTTGGGGCATGGCCACCGGCATGTGGGACGCGATGCAGATGTTCGCCCGCGCCAGCGCCGTGCTGCACGCGGACGGCAACCTGGTGGTCAGCAGCGCGGCCACCGACATCGGCACCGGCACCTACACGGCCATGTCCATCATCGCCGCCGAGGCCATGGGCCTGCCGCTCGAGCGCGTGCGCTTCCAGCTGGGCGATTCGACCTTGCCGGTGGCGCCGATCGAGGGTGGCTCCTCGCACGTGGCCACGGTCGGCTCGGCGGTCGACGGCGTGTGCGAAAAATTAAGGGAGCGCCTGTTCAAGATGGCGCGCAAGATGAAGGACTCGCCGCTGGCCAAGGCGCGGCTGGCCGACGTCGAATTTGCCGGTGGCGGCGTGCGCCTCGTCGCGCGGCCCGACGTTGGCGTGCCGCTGACGGCCATCATGGCCGCCAGCGGCGAGGCGCGCGTCGAGGAAAAGTACATGATGCTGCCCAACGTGCTCAAACAGATGAAGTACCAGCGCGCCACCCATTCGGCGGTGTTCGTCGAGGTGCGCGTCGATCCCGAGTTCGGCACCGTGCGCGTGACGCGCGTGGTCAGCGCGGTGGCGGCCGGGCGCATCATCAACGCCAAGACGGCGCGCAGCCAGATCATCGGCGGCGTGGTGTGGGGCATCGGCCAGGCGCTGCACGAGGAGACCTTGTGCGACCACCACGAGGGGCGCTTCATGAACCACAACCTGGGCGAATACCACGTGTCGGTCAACGCCGACATCCACGACATCGACGTCATCTTCGTCCAGGAGGACGACCGCATCGTCAGCAAGATCGGCGCCAAGGGCGTCGGCGAGATCGGCCAGGTGGGCGTGGCGGCCGCCGTGTGCAACGCGATCTACCACGCCACCGGCCGGCGCGTGCGCAGCACGCCGATGACGCCGGACAAGGTGATGCGACCGTAGACCAGATCATTCACAGGAGGACAGCATGCCGATCAAAACCATCGACGGATACGAGGTCGATTACACCGCCGAGCCACTGGAGGGCTGCGACGACTGGGGCGCCTACGTGGCGATCTTCGCCCCGTCCGACAACCCCATGCACATGAATAACATCGTGCCGAAGAGGCGGGTCGCCGCCGACGTCTCCCTGACCAGCGAAGAGATGGCCGAGCAGGAGGCCGAGAAGGCGGCGATGGCGATGCTCAAGGAATTGTCGGCCGCGTCTTAATGCGGTGATCCCTGGCCGGCCCAAGCGGCTTGTGGAAGGGGGCGAGCTGCCGGGTCGCACCGCTTCTGCAATGAACGCGGGAATTTTATCGGCGCGTTGGTGAATATTGTAATTGCCGTGCTTGGTTTCCCCCGCGACAATGTCGCAAAGGAGACCGACACATGATGTTATCAAAATTTAAAAGCAGCGCCGCCGTCGTCGCCGCCGCGCTGATGCTCGCTTGCCCGGCGTGGGCGGCGGTGACGATCGGCGCCGACAACGCCAATTTGCAGTACACGGGACGGGTCGACCAGGGCAAGGCCGACGCGCCGGTACTATCCTGGCCCGGCACCAGCATCGAAGGCAACTTCACCGGCACCGCGCTGGCGATCAAGCTCGACGACCAACTGGGCAAGAATTACTTCGACGTCTACCTCGACGGCGACCTGGAGCGGCCGGTGCTGGTGGCGGCCACCAAAGGCGGCGCGACCTATCCGATTGCCGCGAGCCTGGCGCCGGGTCGCCATAGTTTCCTGATCACCAAGCGCTCGGAGGGCGAGGAGGGCGCCACCGTGTTCCAGGGGCTGGAGCTGTCCGACGGCGCTACGCTGCTGGCGCCGCCGCCGCGCAAGCAGCGCCGCATCGAGTTCTTCGGCGATTCCATTTCCAGCGGCATGGGCAACGAATCGCCCGCCGACGGTCCGGACCATCTGGTCAAGGACAAGAACAGCTTCCTGTCGTACGCGTCGATCACGGCGCGCGCGCTCGACGCCGAGCTGCATTTGATTTCGCAAAGCGGCATCGGCATCATGATCAGCTGGTTCCCGTTCACCATGCCCGATTTCTACGACCAGCTCAGCGCGGTCGGCGACAACGACTCCAAGTGGGACTTCAAGCAGTGGACGCCGGACGTGGTGGTCATCAACCTGTTCCAGAACGACAGCTGGCTGGTCGACCGCGAAAAGCGCCTCTCGCCCGTGCCCGACGACGCCGAACGGGTGCGCGCCTACCGCCGCTTCGTCGAGTCGGTCCGCGCGAAGTACCCGAACGCCTACGTGGTGTGCGCGCTCGGCAGCATGGACGCGGTCAAGCCCGGCTCCAAGTGGCCGGGCTACGTGAGCACCGCCGTCGAACAGATGCGCGAGGCGGACAAGAGCGCGCGCATCGATACCATCGTGCTGCCGTACACGGGCTTCAACGGCCATCCGCGCGTGCCGCAGCAGCGCGCCAACGCGGCATTGCTCACTTCGTTGATTCGGGAGAAAATGGGCTGGTAAAAACCAGGCCGCAGCCCCGGTGCGCGCCCGACCTCGCCACGCGCCACGGATCGCCGACGCCGCAACGCGGGCGCGCCGGGCCGGGGGCGCGGGCGGCGCCGGCGGCGCGGCCGCGTCAAGCCACCACGGCGGTCAAATGCGCCCGCAAGCGCGCGATATCGCCGGCGATATCGGGCTGCTTGATGACGTCATGGCACGAGAACGACGGCAGGATGTCGACGCCGCAGAACTTGTAGTTGGCCGTGTTGGCGACGAAGATGTCGTCGACACTCTTGCCTTCGAACAGCGCCTGGCGCGGATCGCCGAACGCCTCGGCCGGCGCGTTCCAGGTCAGCGAGAGCATGTATTGCTTGCCCTGCAGCTTGCCGCCGCTGCCGTATTGCTTGCCCGCGTCCTCGCGGCTGCGGCCGTCGCCGGACAGGAAGCTTTGCTGCACCAGGGCCCCGGTGAACACCTCGTCGGCGTACTTCTTGTAGATCCACGGCGTGCCGAACCAGTAGACCGGCGATTGCAGCACGATCAGGTCGGCCGCCATGTGCTTGCGCACCTCGGTCTCGACATCGTAGCCCTCCTCGATCACCGTTTCGAGGATCTGGTAGCCGCGCCGCGCCATTTCCTCCTTGATGACGGCGGCCATCGAACTGTTCAGCTTGCCGGTGGAGAAACCCTCGTAATATTGGTGGGCGTTAATAATCAGTAGTTTTTTCATCGTTGGTCCTGTCGTTGATCCGGCCTGGCGTGGTTGTTGCCCGGTGTCGACATTGTCATGCCGGGCACCCGCGCACCGTTTGCCGGATCCGGTGGGCTTTTTGCCTGATCCGACGAGATGCCGGAGACGGCGCAAAAGCCGCCCGCAACCCGTGCTAGGCTGTCGCTTATTGGTTTGGAGCAGGGGGATGCGATGTACACTGCAGTGCAAGCGAGGGCGGCGACCGCTGGCGCCATGGATGACGATCTGGCGGACCTGATCGCCGACATTGCCCAAACCGACGGTGATTACGACACGCCGGTGGCCGCGCTCAAGGTGTTTCGGCGCAGCACCGCGACCGATCCCATGCCTTGCGTGTTGGGCCTCGGGCTGGGCCTGACGGTGCGCGGCCACAAGCGGGTGACGCTGGCGAGCGCCATCCACGACTTCACGCCCGGGCAGAGCCTGGTGACGACGGTCGACCTGCCGGTGGTCACCTATGTCACGCGTGCCACGCCGGCCGAGCCGTATCTGGGCCTGTGGCTGCAGCTTGACGCGCGCGCCATCGCGCAAGTGGCCGCGACGATGGATTTTCCCGCGCCGCTGACGGCCGCGTCATTGCCGGGGATGTCCGTCGCCACGCCGGACGGCGGCCTGCGGCGCGCGCTGAGCCAGCTGCTGCGGCTGGTCGCGGAGCCGCATCTGGTGCCCCTGGTCGGGCCGCTGGTCGAGCAGGAGATCATGGTGCGGCTGCTGGCCGGCGCGCACGGGCCGGCCATGCGGCGCCTGGTCACCACCGGTTCGCCCAGCCAGCAGATCGCCAGGGTGATCGCCTGGCTCAAGCAGCATTTCACGAAGAATTTTCCGATCGACGAGCTGGCCACGAGGGCGCACATGAGCCCGTCCACGTTCCGCCAGCATTTCCGCGAGGTGGCGGGCATGAGTCCGCTGCAATACCTCAAGCAGCTGCGGCTGCAGGACGCGCGCCAGTTGATGCTCAACGAGGACATCGACGCCGGCAGCGCGGCGCTGCGGGTCGGCTACGAGAGCGCCTCGCAGTTCAGCCGCGAATACACCCGCCTGTTCGGCGCGCCGCCGCTGCGCGACATCCGCCGCCTGCAGGGTTTGTGAGGCCGGGCGTTATTTGTAAATGCCGCAGCCGAGGATCACGTCGTCGACTTTCTCCACGTAGCTCGACTTCGGTTCGATCGCCTTGGTGACCGGATGCGGCCACTTGTAGTCGACCCAGCCGCTGCCCTTGCCCTTGGCCACGTCGATCATCGTCTTGATGAAATACTTGTCGTCGGAATCCTTCAGGCCGCTCAAGTCCTTGCCGATCAGCTTGGGATTGGCGCCGTGCGCGAGCATCTTGCCGCTGGTGTCGAGCACGAACATGTACAGGTCGCGGTCCTTGAACTGGCCGGCCGGGTCGTTGAAGGCGGCGTAGGCCTTGGCCGGGCCGTTGGCCTTGAGGTAGGCTGCGGCGCGCTGCACCAGCGCGGTCGCCTCGGCGGCGCTGCCGTGGGCGTCGGCGGCCCAGGTTGGCATGTGCAGGGCCAGCGCGCAGGCCGCGACGGACATCGACTTTAGTAGTTGTTTCATTCACGTCTCCTTAAGATCGTCGTTGTGGCGCACCAACAGCGGGGCCGTCGCGGGCGTTCATTGCATCGTAGCGCCAGTCGCGCCGGGAAACGTGTCATGCCGGTGATCGCGGCGACATAATTGTTGAAACGTTGTTTCATGGCAACGAAATTCATCAGGCGTGCGCGGTTTTGCAAATTACGTTAACGTAAACGTTAGCTTGATGACTGTGGTCCACAATAACAACGGGATACCCGACCTATGGAGACTGTAATGCAAGAAAACCTCAGCTATGTGCACGGCGCCCACGACGTGCCGCTGATCGGCATGACGATCGGCCCCTATTTAGCGTCCGTGGCTGCCCGCCACGGCGACAGCGACGCGGTGGTGGTGCCGCACCAGAACGTGCGCTGGAGCTACCGCGAGTTCGACCGGCGCGTCACCAGCGTGGCGGCCGGCCTGCTGGCGCTGGGCCTGGCGCCCGGCGACCGGGTCGGCATCTGGTCGCAGAACTGCGCCGAATGGGTGCTGGTGCAGTTCGCCACCGCGCGCGCCGGCCTGATCATGGTCAACATCAACCCGGCCTACCGCCGCGCCGAGCTCGAATACGTGCTCGACAAGGTGCAATGCGCCGCGCTGATCTTGGCGCCGGCGTTCAAGTCGAGCGACTACCTCGCCATCGTGCGCGACGTCGTGCCCGAGATCGACCGCGCCAAGCCGGGCGCCTTGCGCTGCGCGCGCCTGCCGCACCTGCGCCACGTGATCCGCCTGGGCGGCGAGCGCACCGCCGGCATGCTCAACTTCGACGACCTGCTGGCGCCGCCGACGCCGGCGCGGCTGGCCGAGCTGGCGCGGGTCGAGGCGGCGCTGCAGTTCGACGACGCGGTCAACATCCAGTTCACCTCCGGCACCACCGGCGCCCCCAAGGGCGCCACGCTGACCCACCACAACATCCTCAACAACGGCTTTTTCATCGGCGAGGCGATGCGCCTGGGCGCCAGCGACCGGCTGTGCATCCCGGTGCCGCTGTACCACTGCTTCGGCATGGTGCTGGGCAACCTGGCGTGCGTGACGCACGGCGCGGCGATGGTCTTCCCCGGCGAGGGCTTCGAGCCGAAGGCCGTGCTCGAGACGGTGCAGGCCGAGCGCTGCACCGCCTTGCACGGCGTGCCGACGATGTTCATCGCCATCCTCGACCACCCGGCCTTCGGCGACTATGACTTGTCGACGCTACGCACCGGCATCATGGCCGGCTCGCCGTGCCCGTCGGAGGTGATGGGCAGGGTCATCGACAAGATGCACATGAACGAGATCACTATCGCCTACGGCATGACGGAGACCTCGCCGGTGAGCTTCCAAAGCTCGGTCGACGACCCGGTGTCGCTGCGCGTGTCGACCATCGGGCGCGTGCATCCGCACCTCGAGGTCAAGATCGTCGACGGCGGCGGCGCCATCGTGCCGCGCGGCGTCAAGGGCGAGCTGCTCACGCGCGGCTACTCGGTCATGCTCGGCTACTGGGGCGACGACGAAAAGACGCGCGAGACCATCGACGCGGCGCGCTGGATGCACACCGGCGACCTGGCCGTCATCGACGAGCAGGGCTACGCCGCCATCGTCGGCCGCTCCAAGGACATGGTCATTCGCGGCGGCGAAAACATCTACCCGCGCGAAGTGGAGGAATACCTGTACCGCCATCCGAAGGTGCGCGACGTGCAATGCGTCGGCGTGCCGGACCCCAAATACGGCGAGGAACTGTGCGCCTGCGTCATCCTGCGCGACGGCGAGCGGGCCGACGCCGACGACATCCGCGCCTTCTGCCAGGGCCAGATCGCCCACTACAAGGTGCCGCGCTACGTCGTCTTCGTCGATGCCTTCCCGATGACGGTGACCGGCAAGATCCAGAAGTTCGTGCTGCGCGCGCAGGTCAGCAACGACCTCGGGCTCGGGGAGGGCGCCGCGTGATCACCCTGTACCACTGCGTTGCCGCGCGCTCGTTCCGGCCCCTGTGGGCGCTGGAGGAATTGGGGCTGGCGTACGAATTGAAGATGCTGGCCTTTCCGCCCAGGGTGATCGACAAGCGCTACCTCGACCTCAATCCGCTCGGCACGGTGCCGCTGCTGTGCGACGGCGACGTGCGCATGACCGAATCGGTCGCCATCTGCCACTACCTCGGCGTGCGTTACGGCCCGTCGGCGCTGGTGGTCGGGCCGCCGGAGGCCGACTTCGGCCGCTTCCTCAACTGGCTCCACTTCGGCGAAGCCACGCTGACCTTCCCGCAGACCATTGTGCTGCGCTACGAGCGCTTCGAAGCGCCCGAGCGCCGCCTGCCGCAGGCGGTCGCCGATTACCGCCGCTGGTTCCTCGGCAGGTTGCGCACGCTCGAGCCTCTGCTGGCCGAGCAGGCGTGGTTGTGCGGCGGGCGCTTCACGATGGCCGACATCTCGGTCGGCTACGCGCTGCTGCTGGCCGAGTATCTGGGCATTGAACCGGAATTCCCGCCGGCCGTGCGGCACTATTGGGAGCGGCTCAAGCGGCGCGACGGCTACCGGCGCGCCTGCGCGGCCGAGGTGGCGGCGGCCGTCGCCCAGGGCGTCAGCGCGGTCGCCGCGCCGGCCGGGCTGGCGTGAGCACCGGCGACGGAAGGTAGGAACCCGCGCTGGCCGCCCAGCCCAATGCCTTCCCTGATGCCTTCCCCCGCGTGCGTTCAGCGATACGCCCGCGCCACCGCTTAGGGGACGTACCCCGTGGGGTACGTCCCCGCCTGGCCGTGCGGGGTGGCGGCAAGCAAGCCACCCAAGCCCGTCGGCCGTGCTGACCCGATCCTCCAACGATCTACCGGAATAGGCAAGATATCCGGCGATTTTGGCAATCGCCTTGCGGCCGGCCGCAGGCATACTGCCGCTAACTTACCATTGGAGGAAAAGCCAACCATGACCACACTCACCGTCAACGGCACCGCGCGCGCCATCGATGTCGATCCCGACACCCCGATCCTGTGGGCGCTGCGCGACACGCTGGGCCTGACCGGCACCAAGTTCGGCTGCGGCGCGGCGCTGTGCGGCGCCTGCACCGTGCACCTCGACGGCCAGGCCACGCGCTCGTGCGTCACGCCGGTGTCGGCCGCCGAAGGCAAGAAGATCACCACCATCGAAGCGGCCACCGACGGCAGCGACCGGGTCGGCAAGGCGGTGCACGCGGCCTGGGTCAAGCACGACGTGGCCCAATGCGGCTACTGCCAGAGTGGCCAGATCATGAGCGCGATCGCCTTCCTCAAGACGCTCCCGCGCGGCAAGCAGCCGACCGTCGCCGAGATCGAGTCGGCCATGGCCGGCAACATCTGCCGCTGCGGCACCTACGCCCGCATCCGCGATGCCATCGCCGACGCCGCCCGCACTCTCGCTTAAAGGACGCACCATGCTGACCAATTTCGATCCGAAGGAAATGCCGCGCGCGCTGCAAAACATGCTGGCGCGCGAACAGGGCGAGGGCGCCGTGGCGGCGAGCCTGCCGCGCCGCGCCTTCCTCAAGGTGGCCGGCCTGTCCGGCCTGGCGCTGGGGACCTTCCCCGGCCTGGCGCCGGCGCAGGACCAGGGCGCGGCCGCCGGCCTCAAACCGTTCGAGCAGCCGCTCGCCTTTTTGCGCATCGCGCCGGACGGCGTCGTCACCGTCACCATCAACCGGCTCGAATTCGGCCAGGGCGTGCAAACCGGCCTGCCGATGATCCTTGCCGAGGAACTCGACGCCGACTGGGCGCTCGTCACCAGCCGCCTCGGCACCGACGACCCGGCCTACGTCGATCCGGTGTTCGGCATGCACATGACCGGCGGCTCCGGCGCCATCAAGCATAGCTACACCCAGTACCGCGAGCTGGGCGCGCGCGCCCGCGCCATGCTGGTCGCGGCGGCCGCCGCGCGCTGGAAGGTCGACGCGTCGACCTTGAGCACGCGCGCCGGCAAGGTGCTCGGCCCCGGCGGACGACAGCTCGGCTACGGCGAACTGGCGCAGGAGGCGGCGGCGCTGCCGGTGCCGCAAAAGGTCGCGCTGAAGGACCCCAAGGACTTCCGCATCATCGGCCGCGCCACCGGCCGCATCGACGCCAAGGCCAAGAGCAGCGGCAAGCAGTCGTTCGGCATCGACACGCGCCTTGAAGGCCAGTTGACGGCGGTGGTCGCGCGCCCGCCGGTGTTCGGCGCCAAACTCAAGTCGGTCGACGACGCCGCCGCGCGCGCGGTCAAGGGCGTGCGCGCCGTGCTGCGCGTGCCGCTCGACCGTGGCGCCGAGGGCGTGGCGGTGGTGGCCGACGGCTACTGGTCCGCCAAGCGCGGACGCGATGCCCTCAAACTCGAATGGAACACCGACGGCGTCGAGAAGGTAGACAGCGAAAAGCAGCTGGCCCAATACCGCGAGCTGGCCGGCCAACCCGGGGCGCGCAAGTTCGACGCCGACATGGCGCCGCTGGCCGGGGCGCCCTTGACCATCAAGGCGGACTTCGTATTCCCGTATCTGGCGCATGCGCCGATGGAGCCGCTCAACTGCACCGTCAAGCTCGACGCCGACGCCGCGCAGGTGTGGACCGGCACGCAGATGCCGGGCCTCGATGCCGCCGCCGCCGCGCGCGTGCTGGGCCTCAAGCAGGACAAGGTGACGATGAACGTGCAGGTGGCCGGCGGCGGTTTCGGCCGGCGCGCGGTGCCGAGCAGCGACTTCGTGGTCGAGGCGTGTGGCATCGCCAAGGCCGCGCGCGCGGCCGGCGTGGTGGCGCCGATCCGCACCGTCTGGAGCCGCGAGGACGATATGCGCGGCGGCTACTACCGGCCGATGCACCTGCACCGCGCCCACATCGGCTTCGACGCCAGCGGCAGGGTGCTGGCGTGGGACCACGCCATCGTCGGCCAGTCGATCACCGCCGGTTCGCCGTTCGAACCGTTCCAGGTCAAGGACGGCATCGACGGCACCGCCACCGAGGGCATGCGCGACCCGTATCCGTTCCCGATGCGCCTGACCGTGCACCATCCGAAGTTGAACGTGCCGGTGCTGTGGTGGCGCAGCGTCGGCTCCAACCACACCGCCTTCGTCATGGAGACGCTGATCGACGAGATCGCGCGCATGACCAGGCAGGATCCGGTGGCGTACCGCATGCGCTTACTCGGTCCCAAGCAGGCGCGCCACCGCGCCGCGCTGCAACTGGCGGTCGACAAGAGCGGTTACGGCAAGCGGCGCCTGGCGGCCGGACGCGCCTGGGGCGTGGCGGTGCACGAGTCGTTCGACAGCGTGGTGGCCTACGTGGTGGAGGCGTCGGTCAAGGACGGCGAGCCGGTGCTGCACCGGGTGACGGCCGGCGTTCATTGCAACCTGGCCGTCAACCCGCGCAGCATCGAGGCGCAGGTGCAGGGCGGGGCGGTGATGGGTTTGTCGATGTGCGTGCCCGGCGCGGCCATCACGTTCAAGGATGGCGTGGTCGAGCAGAGTAACTTCGGCGACTTCGCGGTGCCGCGCATGACCGGCATGCCGGCCATCGCGGTCCATATCGTGCCGAGCGCGGAACCGCCGACCGGCATCGGCGAGCCGGGGGTGCCGCCGCTGGCGCCGGCCTTCGCCAACGCGCTGGCGCGCGTGACGGGCAAGCCGGTGCGCGATATGCCGTTCAAGCTGGCGTAGCAAAGGCCGGTCTGGCGCCTCCTATATCAAAGTTGGCGCCAAACATGAATAATTTATATACGGCCCGGCTTTCGGCTGCGTGCCAAAACAATACTGGATATACTGCGCCGTGATAACTGCCGGGAGCGACAAGCACCGGCGGCGGCCTGTTTTCTCATCCGGTATTTTTTTGGAGTTCCACGCACTATGACCAGTTTTATTTCGAGGCTCTACCAGCAGGCGCGCGGCGTGCCGACCATCGGTTTGCTGGCGTTGGCGGTGAGCGCGGCGGCCAGCGCCGCGACCACCAGCCTGAATCAGTCGTGGGAGTTTTACCGCGACGACGCCAAAGTTGCCGACACGGTCGACAAAGTGCCGGCCGGCGCATGGTCCAAGGTCGATCTGCCGCACACGGCCCGCCTCGAAGCGAAGGTGCCGGTCAATGCGTGGCAGGGCAGCGCGTACTACAAGAAGACCTTCGACGCCAAGGTGGCGCCGGGCGAGCAGGCGGTGCTGCGCTTCGAGGGTGCGATGAACGTGGCCGACGTCTGGGTCAACGGCAAACATCTGGGCACGCACCTGGGCGGCTACCTGCCGTTCGCCTACGACATCACGCCGCACTTGAAAGCCGGCGGCGCCAACGAACTGGTGGTGCGCATCAATAACGAGGACAACGCCATCACCGGTCCGAAGCCGTTGAAGGACCTCGATTACATCCAGTACGGCGGCATCTATCGCGACGTCAGCTTGAGCATCAAGCCGGCGGTGCACGTCAGCGACGAGATGTTGTCCAACACCGAAGCCGGCGGCGGCGTGTTCGTCACCTATCCGCGGGCGGACAAGAAGACGGCCATCGTGCGCGTCAAGGCCGAGGTGTGCAACACGGCCGCCGAGGCGCGTAGCGCGCAGGTGGCGCAACGGCTGCTGTTGAAGAACGCCCGCGTGGCCGATGGCGCCGAGAGCATCGAACTGGCCGCCGGCGAGTGCCGCCACGTCACGCGCGAGTTGAAGGTCGACCGCCCGCGATTGTGGTCGCCCAAGTCGCCCAATCTGTACGCGCTTGAGACCACGGTCACGAGCAAGGGCGCGCGCGATGTGGTGACCACGCGCGCCGGGATCCGCCGCATCGCGCTCGAGAAGGGCAAGCTGACGATCAATGGCGAGCCGACCTTCCTGCGCGGCGTGAACCGCCACCAGGAATATCCGTATGTCGGCTACGCGCTCTCGCCGCAGGCCGATTATCGCGACGCGCTGTTGATCAAGCGCGCCGGTTTCGACTACGTGCGTCTGTCGCACTACCCGCATTCGCCGGCCTTCATGGCCGCCGCCGACGAGCTGGGGCTGATGGTGTTGCCGGGCATTCCGGGCTGGCAGTACTTCAATCCCGATCCGGCGTTTTCCGCACAGGTGCTCAAGACCTGTAGCGACATGGTGCGCCGCGACCGCAATCATCCGAGCGTGTTGGCGTGGGAGTGTTCGCTCAACGAGACGCAGATGCCCGACCAATTGATCGACAAGCTGCACCAGACCGTGCACCGGGAGTACCCGGGCGACCAGGCCTATTCCGCCGGCTGGGTGCCGCAGACCTACGACGTATACCTGCAGGCGCGCCAGCACCGGCTCGACGACAAGAAGCCTTTGCCGAACAAGGCGCTGATCGTGTCCGAATACGGCGACTGGGAATACTACGCGATGAACGCCGGCTTCAATCAAACGGCGTGGGGCGACTTGAAAGAGGCCGACCGCAGCAGCCGCCAGTTGATCACCGATGGCGAAAAGCGCTTGCTGCAGCAGGCCAAGAACCTGGCCGAGTCGCACGACGATAATTTCTCCACCGGCGCGGTGGCCGATGGCTACTGGGTCATGTTCGACTATGGCCGCGGCTACGCGCCGGATCTGGAGTCGTCCGGCGTCATGAGCATCGACCGTCTGCCGAAGTTCTCGGCCGAGTTTTTCCGTTCGCAGCGCGGCGCGTCGGAACAGTCGGCGATGTGGGGCGGCGGTCCGATGGTTTTCATCGCCAGCCACTGGACCAAGGATTCGTCGCCGAAGGTGCGGGTGTTTAGCAACGGCGACGAGGTCGAGCTGTTCTTGGACGGCAGGAGCCTGGGCAAAGTCAACAGCGCACCGTCGGCGACGCATCCGCATCTGGCGCATCCGCCGTTGGAATTTGACGCCGGCCAGTTCCGCGCCGGCACGCTCAAGGCGGTGGCGTATCTGAAAGGCCGCAAGGTGGCCGAGCATGTGGTGCGAACGCCGGCCGAGCCGGTCAAGCTGGGCGTGGCGGTGGACGACCTGGGCGTCAAATCGAACCCGGGCGACCTGGTCTTCATCCGCGCCACGCTGCTCGACGCCAACGGCACCGTGGTGCCGGAGAGCGGCAAGCCGGTCACGTTCGCCGCCGCTGACGGCTACGAGATCGTCGGCCCGGGCGCGGCCACGACCGAGGCCGGCATCGCCAGTGTGCTGGTGCGCGTCAAGGGCAACGGCGCCAAGGGCGCCGTCAGCGCCGAAGCGGGCGCGCTACGCGGCCGGTTGTAGTGAAAATGGCGGATCGGCGCGCAACGCGTCATCCGCCGAACCGCGTCGCCGGCCCAAGGCGAACGCCACAAAAAAAGCGCCGGCGGCCAAGCGCCGCCGCGCCGGTTCAGACCACCACCCAGATCTTGCGGATCGCCTCGAGCGTGCGCCAGGTGCCGGTGTAGCCGGGCTTCATGATGAAATGGTCGCCGGCGCGGACGGTGATCGGCGCGTGGCCGTCCTCGGTGATTTCGGCCACGCCGGCCAGGATGGCGCAATACTCCCAGCTCTCGCCCTTGATCGAGCGGTTGGTGCCCGGCGTGGACTCCCACACGCCCGCGCGCACCAGCCCGTCCTTGGCGCTATCGATATCCCAATTCCTGCACCGCAAGTCGCCGTCGAGGACGCGTTCCGCCGGCGGGCGGTACTCGGGCGCCTCGCCCAGCTGGTCCAGGTTGAATCTCACCAAACGTCGCGTCATTGCCGTTGCTCCTATGATTAGCCAGCCTCCAGTATAGGCAGGCTGCGCCAACGCGCGATGCCGTAGTTGCACCGGCAACGGCAGGATCGGCTAGAGGCGGCGCCGCGCGCGCCAGAATCTGCCGCCCCCCAAAAAAAACCGGGAGGGTCAGTGCCGACATTCGGACATTTCCTTAAATCACGGAACTTTTTATGATGTCAAAAGTTCCGCGATGTCCGAATGTCGGCACTGACCCTCCCTTGGTTTGGGGCAAAAAAAACCGGCGCCGGCGTCGGGGGACGCGGGCGCCGGCTTCTCTTGCGGACGGGATCAGCCTTGGCTGGCAACCTCGTCGGGGAAGGCGTTGGTCGCCTTCGAGCCCCACAGCGCGTAGAACAGGACGTACAGCTCGCACGCGGCCGTCAGCAGGAACGACATCTGCAGGCCGTAGATGTCGGCCAGCCAGCCTTGCACCACCACCAGCGCGCCGCCGGCGATGGCCATGATCAGCAGGCCGGCGCCTTCCTCGGTCATCGGGCCGAGGCCTTTGATGCCCAGCGTGAAGATGGTCGGGAACATCACCGAGTGGAACAGGCCCACCGAGATCAGCGCCCACATGGCGATGTGGCCGGTGGTGAAGGTGGCGATCAGCATGACGATGGCGGCGCCGATGCTCGCGCCGGCCAGCACGCGCTCGGCCGAGACGGTGCGCATCAGCGCGGCGCCGACGAAGCGGCCGACCATCATGCCGCCCCACAGGATGAACAGGTAGGTCGACGCGGTCTGGTGGTTGACGTTGCCGATCTCCGGCTGCGAGACGAAGTTGATGAACAGGTTGGCCACGCCGATCTCGGCGATCAGGTAGATGAAGATGGCCGGGATGCCGAACACCAGGTTGCGGTGGCGCCACAGCGAGTGCTGGCCGCGCTGCTCCTTGGTGGCGCGGCTGGTGCTCGACGATTTCATCTCCGGCAGCGGGAAGCGGGCGATGATGACGGCCAGCACGACCAGCACGCCGGCGACGATCAGGTACGGCAGCTGCACGGCCTGGGCGTCGGCCAGGCGCTCGGCCTGGGTCAGGATCTGGCCCGCTTCAAGCGTGCCCGAGCTCGAGCGCCCCAGGATCAGGTAGCCGCCGAACAGCGGCGCGAACGTGGTGCCGAGCGAGTTGAAGGCCTGGACCAGGTTCAGCCGCGCCGAGGCGGTCTGCGGCGAACCGACCACGGCCACGTACGGGTTGGCCGCCACTTGCAGCAGGGCGATGCCGCAGGCGATGACGAACAGCGCGAACAGCGTGACCGGATACGAAGGCAGGCGCGCGGCCGGGATCATCATCAGCGAGCCGGCGGCCATGATGCCGAGGCCGACGACCATCGATTTTTTGTAGCCGATGCGCTCGATCAGGCGCGCCGACGGGATCGAGGCGACGAAGTAGGCGATGAACCAGACCGATTCGATCAGCGTCGTTTGCGTGTAGTTCAGGTCGAACACGCTCCTGAGGTGGGGCAGCAGCGTGTTGTTGATGACGGTGATGAAGCCCCAAGTGAAGAATAAACTTGCGAGCAGCGACATGGTCGCTCGGTAGCTGACGACCGGGGACGAGGTCGTCTCCATAGTGCGAGCAGATGAAATCGGCGCTGCCATAAATCTTTCCTTTCCAACAAGCGGGACGAATATGGTAGAGCGAATCTCCCCATTTAGCCAATGAATAAATGACAATGTCCTATATCTTTTTCGATATGGCAGGGCCGGCCGGGGTGTTTTCCGGAAATACCGTTACGGCACGACCTTGTGGTCCTCGGCCTGGGCCTCCTCCATCGCCTCCGGTTCGAGCTCCTCGGCCGAGCGGTTCAGGTGGATGAACACGCCCCAGGCGGCCAGCAGCACGCCGACGCTGGCCACCAGCGCGGCGACATATTTCAACCCGCTCAGGTCGTCGTGCACGGCGTGGAAAGTCGCCACCAGGCCCTCGATCGCCAGCGCCACCACCACCACCACGAAAAAGCGCGACAGGAAGCGCCGCACCCGGGTCGGCGCGCTGATGTCGGCGTCGCGCACGACTTCCTCCTCGATGATGGTCTCGGCGATCTGCAGCGCGACGACGGCGGCGGCCAGGATGCCGATGGCCTCGATCACCTCCTGGGCGGCGGCCAGGCCGAACTTGCCGGTGGCGGCGTGCCAGCCGATGTTGGCGCTGATGATGATCAAGAACAACGCGGCGGCGGCGAACAGCAGCGCGATCAGCGCGTGGACCGCGCCGAAGGCGAGCAGGAGCTTTTTCATGTGGGGTTTCCTTACAGATAACAGCGATGGCTGATTGTAAGGGGGTATTTCCAGCTGGTATGTTCGCTGCGTAGCATATAGCGCATGGCGCAGTGCACAAAGAGCACGCCGCCCGCTCCCCGGGGGAGCGGACGGCGCGCGGGCCGGACCAAGCCGGCTGGTGGGACGATGTGGCGAGATTGCGGCGTTACGCGCACAATCCTGGCAGGATTACTTGCGTGCCTTGCGACGTGCGACGGCGCCCAGCAGGGCCAGGCCGCCGAGCATCATGCCGTAGGTTTCAGGCTCGGGAACCGGCGAGGTCAGCGCCGATGCCGTCGCCACATACTGGGCGCCCGACAGACCGGTGTTGCCGGTGATGTTAAAGCTGTAGACACCGGCTGCGAGCGGACCGCCCCAGGCCAGGTCCTGGTTAACGGTGCCCGGGGAGGCCGTGAACGTGCCGCCGTTGAACGTGATCGCGAAGTTCGAGATGGCGCCAGCGGCGTCGGCGAAGGTTTGCAGCGCGCTGAACGATGCTTTCGACGGTGCCAGCAGCGTGAACGTCCAGGTGTCGTTGATCGCGGCGTTGGCGCCGAAGCTCTCCGACACCAGCGATTTGGTGTCGAAGCCGCCTGGATTGAGCGTGCCCAGATTGTAGGCGGTTGCCGAGGCGCCGAACGAGGCGGCGCCTAACGCGGCGGCGACGATGATGGCTTTTAGTTGCATGGTAACTCCGATGGGTTGGTTAAAATGATTGACAAATGGGCATGACTACTGCTTACAACGGAATTAAGAATAGCATTTTTTTATTTTTGGATAGGCGCGCACAATTGGCTTTTTACTAACTTTCATGGATGAGTTGCGCATCTACGTCAAATATTTGTGCGGTCGCATCATTTTTAATTTCGCTCTGGAATTAAGTGCCAATTAGTCATGTCATTTTCAGTATGTTTGCAGTGATAAAAATGATTGGTTGCGCCCCGTTGCGCACCTTACGATAGCGTCGCGCGCAACCCATTTAAAGAAAGATGTTTTATGTCAACCATTAAACTCGCCATCGTCGGCGTGGGCAAGATCGTCCACGACCAGCACGTTCCAGCGATCGCGGCCAACGCCGATTACGAACTGGTCGCCTCGGCCAGCCGCAACAACACCATCGACGGCATTCCCGGGTTCAAGACCATCGAGGAGATGCTGGCGGCCATGCCGCAGATCGAGGCGGTGTCGCTGTGCATGCCGCCGCAGTACCGCTACGCGGCCGCGCATGTGGCCTTGACTGCAGGCAAGCACGTGTTCCTGGAAAAGCCGCCCGGCGCCACGCTCTCCGAGGTGGCCGACCTCGAGGCGCTGGCCGCGGCCAAGGGCGTGTCGCTGTTTACCAGCTGGCATTCGCGTTACGCGCCGGCGGTGCAGCCGGCCAAGGCCCACCTGGCGGCCAACGCGCCCACGGCGATGCACGTGATCTGGAAGGAGGATGTGCGCCACTGGCATCCGAACCAGGACTGGATCTGGCAGGCCGGCGGCCTCGGCGTGTTCGATCCGGGCATCAACGCCTTGTCGATCGTCACCGAGATCCTGCCGTCGCCGGTGTTTTTGACCGGCGCCACGCTTGAATTCCCGGACAACCGCGAGGCTCCGATCGCCGCCGACCTGCGCTTCCGCAACGCCGCCGGCGTCGCCGTCCACGCCGAGTTCGACTGGCGCCAGACCGGCAAGCAAAGCTGGGACATCGTGGTCGACACCGCGCAAGGCCAGGTCAAGCTCAGCGACGGCGGCGCGCGCCTGTGGATCGACGGCCAGGAGCGTGCGCTCGACAAGGAAGCCGAGTATCCGTCGCTGTACCGCCGCTTCGCCGAGCTGGTCAAGGCCGGCGCGTCCGATGTCGACGTCGCGCCGCTGCGCCACGTGGCCGACGCCTTCATGCTGGGCAAGCGCAAGGTGGTCGACGCCTTCCACGATTGACGCGCCGGGCCGTCGCGGGCGTCGCGGCCCGCCGCGCCCCGGCGGCGCCATGTAACGTCTTTTTTATGGCCGCGCCCTCGCGGTTCGGCCTGCTTTGATGTAGATTGGCAGCTTCGATCCACGTGGCGCGCTTCCTATGTCTTTTTTCACCCGGCGAACCTTCTCGCTGCGGCACTTGTTGACCATGCTGGCGGCGATCGGTTTGCTGCCGATGGCGCTGCTCGGGGTGTGGAGCATCCACGCCGCCAGCCAATACCAGTTGCGGGAACAGGAGCGCTCGATGCTCGACCTGGCGCGCGCCTTGTCGAGCGCGGCCGACGCCGAACTCGACGCCTCGGTCGCCATGCTCACCAGCGCGGCGCGCGCGCCGGCGCTGCTCGCCGGCGACGTCGACGCCTTCTACGAGGTGGCGCGCGGGCTGGCCGCGACCCAGCCCGAGTGGCTCGGCATGATACTGACCGACGACGACGGCAAGATCCTGTTTAGCACGCTGGCCGGCCGCGGCGCGCCCGCGCCGCGGCCGGTCGACCCGGGCAGCCTGCAACGGGTGCTCGAGACGCGCCAGCCGGTGGTCGGCCAGATCGCCCGCGGCGGCCGCGGCCGCGCCGCCTTCCCGGTGCGCGTGCCGGTGATCGACGACGCCGGCCACCTCTACACGCTCACGGCCGTGATCCGGCCCGACCGCGTGGTCCAGATGATCGCCCGCCAAAGCATGCCCGACGGCGCCGTCATTTCCGTGCTCGACGCCGCCGGCAACGTGGTGGCGCGCTCGCTCAACCAGGACGCCACCGTGGCCCGTCCGCCGAGCGAGTCGCTGCGGCGGCTGATCGGCGGCGACCGGGCCGAGCACGTCGGCGCCGCCACCACGCTCGAGGGCGAGCCGATGGTGTCGGCCTACACCACGCTGTCCCACTACGGCTGGACCGTGGTGGTGGGCGAGCCGGCCGCGCAGCTGCGCGCGGCCGCCTACCAGCGCCTGGCCGTGTACGGCGCCGGCATCCTGGCCTCGCTGGCCGTGTGCATCGGCATCGCCACGCTGCTGTCGGCGCGCATCGTCACCACGCTGCGCGGGCTTGAGACCGGCGCGGCGGCGCTCGGCACCGGCGCGCCGGTGGCCATGGTGCCGTCGCGCATCGCCGAGTTCCGCCTGATCGGCGGCGCGCTCGAGGAGGCCGAGCGCCAGCGCGCCTTGCAGGAGCGCGAGCGCGCCGTGCTGCTCGACTCGCTCAAGCTGGCGCTGGAAAACCAGGAGGCGGCGCTGGCGCGCGCGCGCGAGGCCGGCCGCGCCAAGGATGAATTCCTGGCCGTGCTCGGGCACGAATTGCGCAACCCGCTCAGCCCCATCGTCACCTCGCTCGACCTGCTCGACCTGCGCGACGAGCCGGGCGGGCGGCGCGAACGGGCCGTCATGCGGCGCCAGACCAACCACCTGCGGCGCCTGGTCGACGACTTGCTCGACGTCTCGCGCATCACCTCGGGCAAGCTGCGCATCGACGCCCGCCCGGTCAACCTGGCCGACATCGCCCGCCACGCCGTGGCCGCCTGCGGCGAGGCGGTGTCGCTGTCGGCGCCGCCGGCGCTGTGGGTGCGCGGCGACGACAGCCGCCTGACCCAGGTGCTCAACAACCTGTTGTCGAACGCGGCGCGCTTCGGCAGCGACGACACGCGCGTGGCGCTCACGGCCGACGATGGCCGGGCGCGCCTGGTGGTGAGCGACAACGGCATCGGCATGGGCCGGCCGTTGCTGGCGCAGGTGTTCGAGCCGTTCATGCAGGCGCCGCAGACGCTGGAGCGGCGCACCGGCGGGCTGGGGCTGGGGCTGGCGATCGTGCGCAAGATCGTCGAGCTGCACGGCGGCACGGTCGGCGCCGACAGCGACGGGCCGGGCCGCGGCAGCCGCTTCGAGGTGGTGCTGCCGCTGGGCGAGGCGGCGCGCGCGGCGCCGGGGGCGGCGCCGCCGGCCGCCG
>CAUPRW010000012.1:0-120117 GCA_963513825.1 uncultured Duganella sp. | reverse complement strand
TGCTCGCGCGCCAGCCGGGCGGCGGCCGCCTCCTCTGCCGTGGCCGGGCGCGATGCGGCCAGCGGCGGCGGCGCGCGCGGCGCGCGTGCTGGCGCCCGAGTGGCCGCGCCCTGATCTTTTTCCTTTTCCATCCGCCTCACCTTGAAATCGACTAACCCGGCGCGCAGCATAACCGATCCCGCGCGGGGCGCCCAGTCCCGGCGCCGGCGCCGCATTGCGCGATTTTCTAATCCTAAGACGGCGCGCCGGCGACAGTCATGCAAATCGGCGTAGCGGCCGACTTGAAGGCGCAGCCGCTGCCGGATCTATCGTTGTTCGAATAACGCCAGCAACTTGGAGGGCCATGCCTAATGCCGCTAGTTAAGCGATTTTCGTAGGGCGGATTAGGCGGAACGCCGTAATCCGCCATGAGCCGTCGACGGCGCTCGGCGGATTACGCTGCGCCAATCCGCCCACCTCCGCTTAAATGAGGGACAATGCCGGCATTCGAAAGTCCGCTGAACTTTTTTTGGTCCAAACGAGTTCCCGGATTTCCAGTTTGTCCGAATGTCGGCACTGACCCTCCGGTGTTTTGTTGCGGGCAAGAAAAAGGCCAATCCGAAGATTGGCCTAAGTCCTTGATTCTATTGGTCGGGGCGAGAGGATTCGAACCTCCGACCCCGTGCACCCCATGCACGTACGCTACCAGGCTGCGCTACGCCCCGACGAATTCGCAATTATAACAGCCGCTTTATGCATTTGTCATGTTTGCTTTCGCGACGACCGCCGGCGCCGCGCCCAGCCCGTTTTACACCAGCTTGACGGCGATGCCCGAGAGCCCGTCGACGGCGCCGGTCAGCGTCTGCCCGCGCACCACCGCGCCCACGCCTTCCGGCGTGCCGCTGAAAATCAGGTCGCCCGGCGCCAGCGCGAACAAGGTCGATAGATTGGCGATGGTCTCGCTGATCGACCAGATCAGATGGTCGATGGTGGCCGATTGCTTGGTCACGCCGTCGACCTCGAGCCGGATCGCGGCGTGGCCGATGTCGCCCGCCTCGGCGGCGCGGTGGATCTCGCCGATCGGCGCCGAGTAGTCGAAGGCCTTGCCGATCTCCCACGGCCGGCCGGCGTCGCGCATCTTGAACTGCAGGTCGCGGCGCGTCATGTCGAGCCCCACCGCGTAGCCGAAGATGTGGCCGGCGGCGTCGTCGACGGCGATGTCGCGGCCGCCCTTGCCGATGGCGACCACCAGCTCGCACTCGTAGTGCAGGTTGTTGGTCGCCTGCGGATACGGCAGCTCGACCACCCGCCCCGGCGCCACCGGCACCAGGGCCTGGGCGTCGTTCGGTTTGCAAAAGAAGAACGGCGGTTCGCGGTCCGGGTCGTAGCCCATCTCGCGCGCGTGGGCGGCGTAGTTGCGGCCGACGCAGTAGACGCGGCGCACGGGGAACAGCTCGGCGGTGCCGGCCACCGGCAGGCCGACGATGTCATGGGCGGGAATAACGTAGGAAGTCATGGTGCTCCGATGGGTGGAATGGGAGAGCGTCCATGGTACAACAACGCCAACCAGCGCGCGCGGCCCGATACACTACGAGACAAACCAGGGGACAATCGCGCCGGCGCGCGGCCTCAGGTCAGCAGCAGCGCCGTCATGGCGACGCGGAAGGCGTCGGCCAGACTGTCGCGGTTCATCTCGCCGCGGTGCAGCTGGCGTATCTGCAGGCCCTGGAAGTAGGAGATGATGGTGTCGATGCGGCCGTCGAGCATGGCGTCGTCGACCGGCAGGTTGCGCCGCTCGCGCCCGTCCTTGACCAGCTGGCGCAATTGCGCGCGCGAGCTTTCCTCGGCCACGCGCAGCTTGGCGGCGATCACCGGATTGCGCGACGCCTCCGCGTACATCTCCAGCGGCACGTGCCACGGTTGCGGGTCGAGCGTCTCGTTGATGTGGCGCGGCGCGTCGTCGAGCATCGTCTGCAGCGGGTCGTCGCGCGCTTGCAGATCGCGCAGCATGCCGGTGACGTACTCGCCCTCGCGCTCGACGAAGGCGAGGATGATGGCGTCCTTGCTGTCGAAATAATTATAGATATGGCCGGCGCTCATGCCGGCCTGCTTGGAAATCTCCGACATGCTGGCGCCGTGAAAGCCGCTGCGCGCGAAGCACAGGGCCGCCGCCTCCAGCACCTGGTTGCGGCGGTTTTGCGCACGTTCCGGGTCGGTGCGTCGTTTTGCGGGGGTGGTCATGGGTTGTCCTCGGGTCTCTGGATGCCTTAAGGCGGCACTGTGGCTGCGGGCCGGGTTTGTCAATTCACCCTTGGGCCGAATTTGCCGGCGTCGGGCCGGATGCGGCGCGGTGGCGACGGCCGTCGGCCGCCGCGTCCCCGCCTGCGAGCTTACCCGCGCGGCGGATTGCCCTGTTGCGCAATCTCAGGCTGCCAGCCGCCGCCGAGCACCTTGTACAGGGTGACGGCGTTGCTGGTCTGGTTCAGGCGCGTGCTGATCAAACCCTGCTGGGCGGAATACAGCGCCCGCTGCGACACCAGCGCGTTCAGATACGTGTCGGCGCCCTTGCGGTAACGGGCGTCGTTGATCTTGAAGCTCTTCTCGGCCGCGTCGACCAGCGCCTGCTGCGAGGCCAGGCGCTCGTCGATGGTGCCGCGCGTGGCCAGCGCGTCGGCCACCTCGCGGAAGGCGACCTGGATCGCCTTTTCGTACTGCGCCACCGAGATGTCGCGGTCGGTCTTGGCGATATCGAGGTTGGCGCGGTTGACGCCGCCGTCGAAGATCGGCAGGTTGATCTGCGGCGCGAAGCTCCACGTGCCCGATCCGGCCTTGAACAAGCCCGACAGGTTGCGGCTGGCGCTGCCGCCCGACGCCGTCAGCGAAATGCTGGGGAAGAAGGCGGCGCGCGCCACGCCGATGTTGGCGTTGGCCGCCCGCAGCGAGCGCTCGGCCTGCTGCACGTCGGGACGGTTGCGCAGCAGGTCCGACGGCAGCCCGGACGGAATCGCCGCCAGTTGCGTGACCGGATCGAGCTCGCCGGCCGGCAGCAGCTCGGCCGGCACGGCGCCGCCCACCAGCAGGTTGAGCGCGTTCTGGTCCAGCGCCACCTGCGCGGTGTAGGTGGCAACGTCGTTGCGGGCCGACTGCACGCTGGTCTCGGCGTCGTACATGTCGACGCCGGAGGTGACGCCGTTCTCGAAGCGCTTGCGGCTCAGGTCATAGGTGATCTGCTGGCTGCCCAGCGTTTCCGCCGCCAGCTTGAGGCGCTGCTGGTCGGCCGTCAGGGTCAGGTAGGCGTTGGCCACTTCGGCCACCAGGCTGATTTGCTGCGTGCGGCGCGCCTCCTCGGTGCCGAGGTAGGTTTGCAGGCCGGCCTCGGAGGCGTTGCGCACTTTGCCGAAGAAATCGAGCTCGTACGACGGCATCGACAGCCCGGCGCTGTACTGGCGCGTGACGACGCCCTCGCCGGTGCCGCTCATATTGGCCGGCGTGCGGGTGGCGCTCTGGCCGACGCCCGCGTTCACTTTCGGCAGCAGCGCCGCCGTCTGGATGTTGTACTCGGCGCGGGCGCGCTCGATGTTGAGCACCGATACGCGCAGGTCGCGGTTGTTGGCTAGCGCCAGCTCGATCACCTTGCGCAGGCGCTCGTCGGCGAAGTACTCGCGCCACTGTATCTCCGACACCGGCTTGGCGTCGGCGGCGGCCGGCGGCACGCCCTTGTAGGCGTCGCCGGCCGGCCAGGCCTGCCCCACCGGGGCGGCCGGGCGCTCGTACGTCGGCGCCAGGCTGCAACCGGCCAGCAGCGCCAGCGCGGCCATCGTGATGAAAGACTTATGCATGGTTTTCATGATTAATGCGCCTCCACGTGCGAGGTGGTCGCCGGCGGCGTGGCCTTCTTCTTGCTGAAGAAGCCGCGCACCAGCACAAAGAACAGCGGTACGAAGAAGATACCGAGGAAGGTCGACGTCAGCATGCCGCCCAACACGCCGATACCGATGGCGTTCTGGCTGCCCGAACCGGCGCCGCTGCTGATGGCCAGCGGCAGCACGCCCAGGCCGAAGGCGATCGACGTCATCAGGATCGGACGCAGCCGCTGGCGCACCGCCTGCAAGGTCGCCTCGCGCAGCTCGACGCCCTGCTCCTGCAGGTCCTTGGCGAATTCGACGATCAGGATCGCGTTCTTCGCCGCCAGCCCGACCACGGTCAGCAGGCCGACCTGGAAGTAGACGTCGTTCGACAGCTTGAACAGGAACGTCGCCAGCACCGCGCCGACCACGCCCAGCGGCACGATCAGCAGCACCGAGAACGGGATCGACCAGCTTTCATACAGCGCGGCCAGGCACAGGAACACGATCAGCAGCGAGATGCCATACAGCGCCACCGTTTGCGAACCGGAGTCGCGCTCCTCGAGCGACAGGCCGGTCCACTCGTAGCCGATGCCCGGCGGCAGCTTGGCCGCCAGCGCCTCGATCTCGGCCATGGCCGTGCCCGAGCTCTGGCCCGGCGCCGGGGCGCCCAGGATCTCGCTCGACGACAGGCCGTTGTAGCGCTCCAGGCGCGGCGAGGCGTAGATCCACTGGCCGGTCGAGAAGGCCGAGAACGGCACCATGTCGCCACTGGCGTTGCGCACGAACCATTTGTTCAAGTCTTCCGGCACCATGCGCGATTCGGCCTGGCCCTGCAGGTAGACCTTCTTGACGCGGCCGCGGTCGACGAAGTCGTTGACGTAGGCGCTACCCCAGGCGTTGCTGAGCACCTGGTTGACGTTGGCCACGGTCAGGCCCAGCGCGATGGCTTTTTGCTGGTCGACGGTGATCTTGTACTGCGGCGTGTCCTCCTGGCCGTTCGGACGCACGCCGACCAGCACCTTGCTCTGCGAGGCCATGCCCAGCATCTGGTTACGCGCCGCCATCAGGGCCTCGTGGCCGACGCCGCCGTTGTCCTGCAGCTGCAAATCGAAGCCGGAGGCGTTACCCAGTTCCAGCACGGCCGGCGGGGCGAAGGCGAACACCATCGCGTCCTTGATCTGCGAAAACGCGCCCATGGCGCGGCCGACGATGGCGCCAACGGCGTGGTCGGCGCCCTTGCGCTCGGACCAGTCCTTCATGCGGACGAAGGCGATGCCGGTGTTCTGGCCGTTACCGGCGAAGCTGAAGCCGGCCACCGCGAACACCGACGCCACCGATTCCTTCTCGTTGTTCATGAAGTGCTGCTCGACCTTTTCGATCACCTTGAGCGTGCGCTCCTGGGTGGCGCCGGTCGGCAGCTGGATCTGCGTGAACAGCACGCCCTGGTCCTCTTCCGGCAGGAAGGAGGTCGGCAGGCGCATGAACACGAAGGCCAGCACGCCGAGGATGAGCGCATACACCAGCACCGAACGGCCGCCGCGGTTCAAGATCTTGCCGACGAAGCCCTCGTACTTGTGGCTGCTCTTTTCAAAGCTGCGGTTGAACCAGCCGAAGAAACCCGTGTTGATCGCCGTGTGCCCCTTCGGCACGGGCTTGAGCAGGGTGGCGCACAGCGCCGGCGTGAACACCATCGCCACGATCACCGACAGCACCATCGCCGAGACGATCGTGATCGAGAACTGGCGGTAGATCACGCCGGTCGAGCCGCCGAAGAAGGCCATCGGCACGAACACCGCCGACAGCACCATGGCGATGCCGACCAGCGCGCCGCTAATTTGCGTCATCGATTTGCGCGTGGCCTCGAGCGGCGACAAGCCCTCCTCGGTCATCACGCGTTCGACGTTTTCGACCACCACGATGGCGTCATCGACCAGCAGGCCGATCGCCAGCACCACCGCGAACATGGTCAATGTATTGATCGAATAACCGAGCACCGACAGGATGGCGAAGGTCCCCAGCAGCACCACCGGCACGGCCATGGTCGGAATCAAGGTGGCGCGGAAGTTTTGCAGGAACAGGTACATCACCAGGAACACCAGCACGATCGCCTCGACCAGCGTCTTGACCACTTCCTCGATCGAGATCTTGACGAACGGCGTGGTATCGAAGGCGATGACGGCCTTCATCCCGTGCGGGAACAGCTTCTCCAGCTCGGCCACCTTGGCCTTGACGGCGGTGGCGGTATCGAGCGCGTTGGCGCCGGTGGCCAGCTTGATGGCCATACCGGTGGCGGCGTTGCCGTTGTAGCGCGACAGCACGGCGTAGTTCTCGCTGCCCAGTTCCATGCGGGCGACGTCGCGCAGGTGCACGGTGGCGCCGTTGGTGGAGGTCTTGAGCAGGATGGCGCCGAACTGCTCGGCCGTCTGCAGGCGGCTCTGGGCCGACACGGTGGCGTTCAGTTGCTGGCCCTTGGCCGACGGCAGGCCGCCCAGTTCACCGGCCGAGACCTCGGTGTTTTGCGCGGTGATGGCGGTGGTGACGTCGGCCGGCGTCAGTTGATAGCTTTGCAGCTTGGCCGGGTCGAGCCAGATGCGCATGGCGTACTGCGAACCGAAGGCGGTGACGTCGCCCACGCCTTCGACGCGGCTGATCGGGTCGATGACGTTGGCGGCCACGTAGTCGCCCAGGTCGGCCTGCTTCATGCTGCCGTCCTCGGAGATAAAGCCGAGCACCATCATGAAGTTCTTGGTGGCCTTGCTCACCACCAAGCCCTGTTGGGTGACGGCGGCCGGCAGCAGCGGCGTGGCCAGCTGCAGCTTGTTTTGCACCTGCACCTGGGCGATGTCGGGATTGGTGCCGTTGCGGAAGGTCAGCGTGATGCTGATGCCGCCGGTCGAATCGCTCGACGAGTTCATGTAGCGCAGGCCGTCGATACCCTTCATCTTTTGTTCGATGACCTGGGTGACGGCGTCCTCCACGGTTTTGGCCGAGGCGCCGGGGTAGGAGCCGGAGATCGAGATCGATGGCGGCGCGATGCTCGGGTACTGCGCGATCGGCAGGCCCATGATCGCGAGTATCCCGCCGAGCATGATCACAATGGCGATCACCCAGGCGAAGATGGGGCGGTCAATAAAGAAGCGTGACATAAGCTGGCTCCCGTCCTAGTGCGCGCCGTTGGCGGCGGCAGTGGCGGCGGCGGCGGGCGCGCCCGGCGCGGCGGCGGGGGCGGCAGCGGCCACCTTGGCCGGCGCGCCCGGCTTGACCTTTTGCAGGCCCTCGACGATCAGCAGGTCGCCGGCGGCCAGGCCGGACTTGACCAGCCATTTGTCGCCCTGGGTGCCGCTGGTGACGAGGATGCGCTGTTCGACCTTGCCCTGCGCGTTGAGCACCAGCGCGGTGGCCTGGCCCTTCTGGTTGCGGCTCACGCCCTGCTGCGGCACGGCGATGGCCTGCTCGTCGACGCCCGATTCGACCACCGCGCGCACGAACATGCCCGGCAGCAGATCATGCTTCGGATTGGGGAACAACGCGCGCAGCACGACGTTGCCGGTGGCCGTGTCGACCGACACGCCGGCGAACTGTAGCTTGCCCGCCTCGGCGTACTTGGTGCCGTCGGCCAGCACCAGCGCGACCCTGGCCTGGCCCGATTGTTTCAGGCTGCCGGACTCCATTTCGCGCTTGAGGCGCAGCAGGTCCTCGCTCGATTGCGTGATGTCGACATAGATCGGGTCGAGCTGCTGCACGGTGGTCAGCGGGTCGGTCTGGTTGGCCGTCACCAGCGCGCCCGGCGTCACCGTCGAGCGGCTGATGCGCCCGCTGATGGGCGCGTAGACGTGGGTGTAGCGCAGATTGATCTGCGCCTGGTCAAGCGCGGCGGCCGACGACTCGACGTCGGCCTTGGCCTGGGCGTCGGCGGCGACGGCGTCCTCGTAATCCTGGCGGCTGACGCCCTCGATGGCGACGAGCTCCTTGTAGCGCGCCACTTTCGGGCCGGTGGTCAGCAGGTTGGCCTTGGCGCGCGCCAGCGCGGCCTTGGCCGAGTTGACGCTGGCCTGGTACAGCGATGGATCGATTTGATACAGGGCGGTGCCGGCCTTGACGTCGGCGCCCTCGACAAACAGGCGTTTTTGCACCAGACCGTTGACCTGCGGGCGCACTTCAGCCACCTGGAAGGCGGCGGTGCGGCCCGGCAGTTCGGTCGTGATTTGCAGCGCTTGCGGCGCCACCTTGAAAACGCCCACTTCCGCCACCTGCGGTTGAGGTGCTGCGGTCGTGGACTTGGAGCAACCGGCGACCAGCGCCGTTGCGGTGATCAGGGCTGCGACCCCGGCCGTCCGGAGGGACGGTTTGCAGAAAAGAGCTTCCATGGCGGGACTTTCCGTATAAAGATGAGCTTGGATCGTAGAATGAACGATCATTCTAAATATGTCAAGCGCGCATTTAATTCTGAACAGAAACTTTAAGCGACTTTTAAGACTGCACCCGGAACAGTCAAAAGTCTCCGTAGGGGCGCTTTGGCGCAGCGCCATGGGTCAAGCGCGGTCCGCGGCCATGGCCGATTGCACGCCGCGCCACTCGGCCGCAACGGCTGTTGCTTTGCAAAGATAATTTGTCCTAGGCAACGCTTTTCCTGCAACAACCTAGTGCTACAATAAAATACTTTCTTTCGGTTATCAGGCCGGCTCCCCGGTCAACGCAGCCATGACGATGCCGCCCCGCCACCGCGCCACCCGACCCCGCCTCACCACGCTGGTGACGGTGGGCGCGAGCGCCACCTTGCTGCTGACGGTGCTCTCGCTGCTGGTGCTGGTCGACCACTTCGCCTACGGCTACGCCGAACGCGAGGCCGGCCAACGCCTGCAACAGCTGGCCTGGCAAACCCGCGACGCGCTCGACCGCATGGTGGCGCGCGCCGGCGCCGACGTCCGCCTGCTCAGCGGCTTGCCACAGGTGCGCGATGCCCGCTCCCCGGACGAGATCCGCGCCGTGCTCGAAAGCCTGCAAAAAACCACGCCCGACTATGCCTGGATCGGCCTGGCCGGACCGGACGGGCGCGTCGTCGCCGCCACCGACGGCCTGCTCGAAGGCGTCGACGTCGGCGCGCGCGACTGGTTCAAGGGCGGACGCGACAAGCGGTTCGCCGGCGACTTCCACCCGGCCACGCTGCTGGGCAAAAAGCTGCCCGCCAGCGCCGACCCGTGGCGCTTCGTCGACGCCGCCGGCCCGGTGACCGGCGCCGACGGCACCGCGCGCGGCGTGCTGTGCGTGCACATGAGCTGGGGCTGGGCGCGGCGCATGGCGGGCACCTTGCTGGCGCCGGCCGGCCAGGCCTACGCCGCCGAGATCCTCGTGGTGCGCGCAGACGGCACCGTCATCCTCGGGCCGCGCGGCATGGAGGAGCGCCGGCTGGCCGACACCAATCAAACGCTGGCGCTGGCGCGCGCGGGCGGCTCGGGCGCGCTCCGGCAAACCTGGGACGACGGCCGCAGCTACCTGGGCGGCTACGCGCTGACCGGCACCCCGGGCGACCCGGCCACCCTGGCCTGGGCGGTCATCGCGCGCCAGCCGGTCGACATGGCGCTGGCGGCGGCGCGCCGGCTCGAACGCCAGATCCTGCTGCTCGGCGCCATCCTCGGCCTGGCCATGGCCGCCGCCGCCGCCGTCGTCGCGCGCCGCTACACGCGCCCGCTCAACGCCCTGAGCCGCGACATCGAGCTGCGCTCGGCCGCCGCGCCGGGCGCCGCCGGCGTGCCCGACATCGTCCCGGTCGACGGCTTCCACGAACTGCAGGTGCTCTCGGGCGCGCTGGCGCGCCTGCTGGCCAACGAACAAGGCCACCTGGCCGCGCTGCGCGCGCTCAACGAACAGCTCGAATCGACGGTGGCCGAACGCACCGGCGAGATCGGCCGCAAGGCGCAGCAGCTCGAGCGCGCGCTAGCGCGCGAGCAAAGCACCCAGCGCCTGCTGCAGGAACGCGCCACCGAACTGCGCGCCATCCTCGACAACGCCCACGACGCCTTCATCGCGCTCGACCCGGACGGCGTGGTGATGGACTGGAACCGCCAGGCCGAAAAACTGCTGGGCTGGCGCCGCGCCGAGGTGGTCGGCCAGCCGCTGGCGGCGATGGTGCTGCCGCTGCCGCTGCGCCGCGTCTACGAGCGCGACATGCGCCAGCTGGCGGCCACGCGCGCGGCCGGCGGCCTGCGCGGCGCCAACGAGGCGGCCGTGCTCGACCGCCGCGTCGAGCTCACGCTGCGCAACCGCGACGGCCGCGAGCTGCCGGTCGAGATCTCGCTGGCCTACGTGCCGCGCGGCGCCGGCCACCTGTTCATCGCCTTCCTGCACGACATCGGCGCGCGCAAGAAGCTGTTCGCGTCGATGGAGGCGATGGCGCTGCGCGACACCCTCACCGGCCTGCCCAACCGCCGCGCGCTGCTGCAAACGCTGGGCGAGGCGCTGCTGCGCGCCAACCGCCAGCGCCAGTGCTGCGCCGTGTTCTTCCTCGACCTCGACCGTTTCAAGCAGATCAACGACCGCCACGGCCACGACGAGGGCGACGAGCTGCTGCGCCAGTTCGCCGAACGGGTGCGCCAGGCCATGCGCCGCACCGACACCGTCGGCCGCCTGGCCGGCGACGAGTTCATCGTCATCGTCGAGATGCTCAGGAACGACGCCGAGGCGCGCGAGACGGCCGACAAGCTGCTGGCGGCGCTGGCGCGGCCGTTCGCGCTCAAGACCGTCACGGTCCAGCTGGGCGCCAGCGTGGGCGTGGCCGTCCACCACCCGGACGACCCACAGGATATCGAAACGCTACTGAGTCGCGCCGACCGCGCCATGTACGCCGACAAGCAACGCGGCCGGCGCCAACTGGCGCCCCACTAGCGCGCCGGGCGCTATGTTCGCTGGCGTACGCACGCTTCATATTGAAAATCCCGCTATGCGTGTTTCCGGTAAGATCGGGGACATCGAGCCGGCTTGGTTGATGGTCGGCGCCCACTTCGGTTTGGACCGACCATGCAAGCACAAAACAGCGATACCACCCATTTCCTCTCGTCCGGCGTGCCCGGCCTCGACCACGTGCTGGCCGGCGGCCTCACGCGCGACCGGCTGTACCTGGTCGAAGGCGAACCGGGCACCGGCAAGACCACGCTGGCGCTGCAGTTCCTCAACGAGGGCGCGCGCCGCGGCGAACCGGTGCTCTACATCACGCTGGCCGAGACGGCCGTCGAGCTGCGCAGCGTGGCGCAGTCGCACGGCTGGTCGATGGACGGCATCGAGGTCGAGGAGATCATCCCCAACGAGAACGCGCTCGACCCGGACCAGCAATACACGATCTTCCACCCGTCCGAAATCGAACTGGGCACGACCACCCAGCGCATCGTCGCGGCGATCGAGCAATACAAGCCGCGGCGGGTGGTGCTCGATTCGCTGTCGGAGTTGCAGCTGCTGGCCGAAAGCCCGCTGCGCTACCGGCGCCAGGTGCTCGCGCTCAAGCAGTATCTGACCAGCCGCTCCTGCACCACCATCTTCCTCGACGACCGCACCGCCCTGTCGACCGACCTGCAGGTGCGCAGCGTGGCGCACGCCGTGCTCACGCTCGAGCTGGCAGACCAGTCGTACGGCGCCGAGCGGCGCCGGGTGCGGGTGGTCAAGTACCGCGGCATCGCCTTCCACGGCGGCGCCCACGACTACAAGATCTTCAAGGGCGGCCTGCACGTCTATCCGCGCCTGGTGGCGGCCGGCACCCGCGTCGAGAGCCTGCGGCGCCAGCTCTCGAGCGGCCTGCCCGAGCTCGACCAACTGATCGGCGGCGGCCTCGAGGAAGGCATGAGCACCCTGATCTCCGGTCCGCCCGGCACCGGCAAGTCGTCGCTGGCGGCGCAATTCGTCTTCGCGGCCTCGCAGCGGGGCGAGGCCAGCGCCATGTTCCTGTTCGAGGAAGCGCGCAACAACATGCTCAACCGCTGCGCCAACCTCGGCATGGATTTGAACCAGGCGCTCGACAGCGGGCTGCTGACGGTGCAGCAGATCGACCCGGCCGAACTGGCGCCGGGCCAGTTCGCCCACGCCATCATGGAGGCGGTCGAGCGCGGCGTGCGCATGGTCGTCATCGACAGCCTGAACGGTTATCTCAACGCCGTGCCCGACGAGCGCTTCCTGACCATCTACCTGCACGAGCTGCTCACCTACCTGGGCCAGCGCGGCGTCGTCAGCATCATCGTCGGCGTCCAGCAGGGCATGATCGGCACCGGCATGAGCACCACCGTCGACGCCAGCTACATCGCCGACAACGTCATCATGCTGCGCTACTTCGAGGCGGCCGGCGAGGTGCGCCAGGCCATCTCCGTGTTCAAGAAGCGCGGCAGCGCGCACGAGCGCACCATCCGCCGCTTCCAGGTCACGCCCGGCGGCATCAAAGTCGGCGCCGTGCTGCGCGACTTCCACGGCATCCTCACGGGCGTGCCGACCTATAACGGCCATGGCAGCGACGACGACGGCGCCGCCCACGCCGGCCACGGCGCCTGAGTCCCATGGAAACGCGCATCCTGATCTACGCGCCGACCGGCCAGGACGCCCCGCTGGCGGCCAAGGTGCTGGCGCTGGCGCAGATCGACAGCCACGTGTGCGCCACGCTGGCCGACCTGGCCGCGCAGCTCGACCTGGGCGTGGGCGCGGTGCTCACGGTCGAGGAGGCCCTGGGGCCGGGCGGCTTCAAGCTGCTGCGCGACTGGGTCGAGCGCCAGCCGGACTGGTCTGACCTGCCGATCGTGCTGCTGACCCACAACGGCGCCGACTCGGCCACCGTGCGCCAGGCCGTCGCCGGGCTGGGCAACCTGAACCTGATGGAACGGCCGGTGCGCACGCTGACCTTGATCACGGCGCTGCATTCGACCTTGCGCGCACGCAACAAACAATACCAGGTGCGCGAGGCGGCGCGCCGCAAGGACGAGTTCCTCGCCAGCCTCGGCCACGAGCTGCGCAATCCGCTCGCGCCGATCCGCACCTCGGTCTCGCTGCTGACCCACCTGTATCCGGACGCCGCGCCCGTGGCGCGCATCCGCGACATGGTCGAGCGCCAGGTGCGCCTGCTCACGCGCCTGGTCGACGACCTGCTCGACGTGGCGCGCATCACCAGCGGCAAGATCAAGCTGCAGCGCCAGCTCGTCTCGCTCAGCTCGGTGATGAACCACGTCAGCGAGCTGTGCGCGCAAGCGGCCAGCGCCAAGCGCATCCACGTGGCCTGGCAACTGCCGGCCGGCGAGACCATGCTCAACGCCGACTACGCGCGCGTGGTGCAAATTTTCGCCAACATCCTGTCGAACGCGATCAAGTTCACGCCGCAGGGCGGCAACGTGGTGGTGCGCGCGGTGGTCGACGGCGCCACGCTGGTGGTGTCGCTGCGCGACAGCGGCATTGGCCTGGAGGCCGAGGCGATCGGCCGCATCTTCCGCATGTTCGAGCAAAGCAACACCGTCGCCGGCCAGTTCTCCAGCGGCCTGGGGATCGGCCTGAGCCTGTCGCGCCAGTTCGCCGAGATGCACGGCGGCGCCGTCGACGCCCACAGCGAGGGGCCGGGCAAGGGCAGCGAATTCGTCATCCGGCTGCCGGTCGTGAGCGAAGCCGGCGCCCACGGGCCGGCCGCGCCATCCTCGCCGACGGCCGCCGACGGGCGCAAGATGACGGTGCTGGTGGTCGACGACAACACCGACGCCGCCGATTCGCTCGCCGCGCTGCTCGAGATCGACGGCTTCGACGTGCGCACCGTGTACGACGGCGCCGCGGCCGTGGCGATGGCCGCCGAGAGCCAGCCCGACATGATCATCATGGACCTGGGCATGCCCGGCATGGACGGCTACGAGACGGCGCGGGCGATCCGCCAGCGCCCCGGCGCCGAGCGCATCCTGATGCTGGCGCTGACCGGCTGGGGACAGAGCGACGCCCGCCGCCGCACCGTCGAGGCGGGCTTCGACCACCACCTGGTCAAGCCGGTGGAGCTCGAGCAGATCGTGCGCCTGGCCGGCGCCCGCCAGAACCGCGAGCAGGTGCAGGCGGCGCGCTGACGCCGGCGGCGCGAAAATTGTTGACCCTCACGTGGCGTGATCCCCCACAATCGGGGTGTCATCGACGGAGAAACCCATGAAACAGACGGTCAAACAGGTCGCCCAGGCGGCCGGCGTGAGCGTGCGCGCGCTGCATCACTACGACGAAATCGGCCTGCTCAAGCCCGAGATCGGCCGCAACGGCTATCGCTACTACGGCCAGGCCGAGCTGCTGCGGCTCCAGCAAATCCTGTTCTACCGCGAACTGGGCATCGACCTGGCCGGCATCGCCCGCATGCTCGACGACCCGGCCTTCGACACGCGCGCCGCGCTGGTGGCGCTGCGCCGGCGGGTGGAGCGGGAAATCGCGCGCCGGCGCGACCTGGCCGACACCATCGACCGCACGCTCGCGCTGCTCGACGCCGGCCGGCCGCTCGAGCCGGCGCGCCTGTTCGACGGCGTCTCGGCGCACAAGCAGGCGGCCTGGGAGGCCGAGCTGGAGGCGCGCTACGGCGAACCGGCCGCCGGCGCGATCCGGCAGGCGCGCCAGGCGCGCGCGGCGCTCTCCCCGGCCGCCCTGCTCGACGTCAAGGACGAAATCGACGACATCCACGCGCGCTTCGTGGCGCTGATCGGGCGCGCGCTGGACCCGGGCGCGCCCGAGGTGCAGGCCGAGACGGCCCGGCATTACAGGTGGGTGAGCCGGTCGTGGCGGCCGGACGCCGAGGCCTACGCGGCGCTCGGCGCGCTGTACGCCGACCACGCCGAGTTCCGCGCCATGTACGACGCGCTCCACCCGCGGCTGGCCGGCTTCCTGGCCGAGGCGATGGCGATCCACGCGCGGCGGGTGCTGGCGGCGCCATGAAGCGGCGCCGTTTTCTAACCATTCCACTGATCGGAGCGATGACCATGACCCTACCCATGCCAGGCAACGGCGCGGAGGCGTCCGGCGAAGAAGATGTTTGGGTCACCGTCGCCGGCGTGCGCGTCGCCTGCCGGCTGACCAGGCCGGACGGCGCGGCGGCGGGCGCGGTGCTGCTCGTGCCGGGCTCCTTGTTCAGCGACGTCGACGGCAACTACCCGACCATGAACATGCGCCCGCACGCCTACGCCGACCTGGCGCGCCAGTTGCGCGCGCGCGGCTACGCGGTGCTGCGCATGGCCAAGATCGGCCCCGGCACCGGATCGCAGACCATAGCCCCGGCGCTGGCCGCGGCGCACGCCGATTTCCAAACGCGCGTGGCGGTGGCCGCCGCCGGGCTGGCGCTGCTGCGCGCGCGCGCCGGCGCCGGCGCCGCGCCGGTGCTGGTGGCCGGCCACAGCGAAGGCGCGGTGGTGGCCGCCCTGCTGGCCGGCGGCGCCGACGCGGCGGCGATCGATGGCGTGGTCAGTCTATCCGGTCCGGCGCTGCCGATCCTGGGCATCATGCGCGAACAGATCGCGGCCATGGCGCCGGCCGGCGGCGCGCCCGACATGGCGCCGTTCGACCGCGTGGCGGCGGCGATACGGGCCGGCGAGGCGCTGCCGGCGGAGGCGGCGGGCGATCCCGGCCTGTCGATGCTGGCGGCGATGCCGGCGGCGGCGCACGCCTACCTGCGCAGCGTCGACCGGGTCGATCCGGTGGCCGCGCTGGCGGCGGTGCGCCAGCCGGTGCTGATCGTGCAGGGAGAGCGGGATGGTTCGGTGGCGGCATGGCACGCCGAAGCATTGCGCGCCGGACGTGGCGCGCGGCCCACACAAGTGGCCATGTTCCCGGCGCTGAACCACTTTTACAAGCGGGCGCCGGCCGACCTGCCGCCGCTGCAATCGATGATGCTGGAGACGGAAAGCGACGCGGCCGTGGCCGACGCCATCGTTGCCTGGGCCGCGCCGCTGGCGGCCCATGGCCGATGACGCGCGCGGCGCCTAGCCGCCCCGCGTTGTTATTTCCAGTCGCCGCGCAGGTCGAGCACCTGCTTCTGCAAGCCTTCCGGGGTGACGTCATGCGGCGGCACCGGCAGCCCCACCGCCAGCGCCAGGCGTGAACGCAGGCCGTTGCGGAAGGCCCGCTGGAACACGTTCTCGCCGTTGCGGCTGAGCAGATGGCCCCACAGGCCGCGCAGCGCCATTGGGATCACCGGTACTTTGGAGCGCTCGATGATCTTGGCGATGCCGCCCTTGAACTGGTTGATCTCGCCGTCGTGGGTCAAGCGCCCCTCCGGGAAGATGCACACCAGATCGCCCTCGTGCAGCGCCTGCGCGATGTCGACATAGGCTTTTTCCATCAG
This sequence comes from uncultured Duganella sp., assembly GCA_963513825.1. GTDB lineage: Bacteria > Pseudomonadota > Gammaproteobacteria > Burkholderiales > Burkholderiaceae_D > Rugamonas. The sequence continues at coordinate 103,983 of CAUPRW010000012.1, read as the reverse complement.
CCACGGGTCCTCCTTGGCCGGCGCGATCGGGATCGCGCGCGCGGTGCGGAAGATCCAGCCGAGCAGCGGCAGCTTGAAGATGCGGTGGTCCATGACGAAGCGGATCGGCCGCGGGCTGGCCGCGCCGATGACGATGGCGTCGACATAGCTGACGTGGTTACACACCAGCACCGCCGCGCCTTCGACCGGAATGCGGTCGGCGTCGATGGTGCGCACGCGGTGCACGGTGTGGATCAGCATCCAGGCCAGGAAGCGCATCAGGAACTCCGGCACCAGCGAGAAGATGTAGACCGCCACCAGCGCGTTGAGCAGCGCCGTCACCAGGAACAACTGCGGGATCGTCAAGCCCTGCCCCAGCAGCACGATGGCCACGCCGGCCGCCGCCACCATGAACAGTGCGTTGAGGATGTTCATGCCGGCGATGGTGCGCGAGATGTGCGCCGGATCGCAGCGCGTCTGGATCAGCGCGAACAGCGGCACGATGAAAAAGCCGCCGAACATGCCGATCATCAGCACGTCGAACAGGATGCGCCAGGTGCCGGCGTGCGCCATCACCGCGAAGGCGTCGACGTGCGGGCCCGCCGCCAGCGCGCCGGCGCCGGCGGTGAAGGCGACGCTGGCGAAGTACAGGTCGATGCCGAACACCGTCAGGCCGATCGAGCCGAACGGCACCAGGCCGATTTCCACCTTGCCGCCGGAGAGGCGCTCGCACAGCAGCGAGCCGCTGCCCACGCCGAGCGAGAACACCGTCAGCAGCAGCACGAACACGCCATGGTCGCCGTGCAGGTAATCCTTGGCGTAGACCGGGAACTGCGCCAGCACCAGCGCGCCGTAGAACCAGAACCACGAATTGCCCAGCATCGACTGGAACACCACCCGGTTCTTGCGCGAGAAGTTCAGGTTGCGCAGCGATTCGGCGATGAAGTTCCAGTTGATTTTCAGCTCCGGCGCCGGCGCCGGCGAGAGCGGGATGCGGTAGCTGGCGATCAGGCCAAGCAGCGCCACGCCGATGGTGGCGCAGGCCTCGAACAGGATGCCGTTGGGGCGCTGCACGATCAGCACCGCGCCGAGGATCTCGCCCATCAGGATGCCGACGAAGGTGCCCATCTCGGTCACGCCGTTGCCGCCGATGAGTTCCTCCGGCTTGAGCTGTTGCGGCAGGTAGGCGTACTTGACGGGGCCGAACAAGGTCGAATGCACGCCCATGCCGACCACCGCGACGATCAGCAGCCACAGATTGTGCGTCACCCAGCCAAGGCCGGCGATGCACATGATGGCCACCTCGAGCCACTTGACGAAGCGCGTCAGGCCGGATTTTTCGAACTTGTCGGCCAGCTGTCCGGCGGTGGCGGAAAACACCACGTAGGGCAGGATGAACAGGCCGGGGATCAGGTTGGTGATCAGCGACGGCGACAAGGTGGTCCAGCTGAGCGCATCGAAGGTGAGGATCACCACCAGCGCCGTCTTGAACAAATTGTCGTTGAACGCGCCGAGGAACTGGGTCCAGAAAAACGGCGCGAAGCGCCGTTGCGTCAACAGGGAAAACTGATTGGGCTGGCTCATGTCGTTCGAATCCGTGCTGTGTGGAAATTCCGAAAAGATTGAGCGGATTATAACCGCATGCCGCGCCGCGCCGGCATGCCAACAAAGAAGTTACTTATGAGCCAGATCAACCCGGCCGCGCGGCTGTCCGGCGCCGCGCGCGCGCCGCCCGCCTACGCCGCCTGCCGCACCTGGTCCTGGCCGGCGGCGGCCGCGCGCAGCGCCCAGACGCTGTGCGGATCGCCGTGCAGGCCGCGCCGCAGCACCGCGCGCGCCATCTTCCAGTACAGCGCCGCCGCCAGCAGCGACACCAGCGCCACGCCGACGGTCACGCCGTCGCCGTGCATCAGCGCCAGCAGCGGATTGACGCCGGTGGCGATCCAGTGCGCGCACGGAATGGCCACGGTCAGCGCCGCGCACAACGTCAGCAGCTCGTGCGCGGCGCGCGCCGGCGGCCGCGCGAAGGCCCACGCCACCGCCAACCAAAACACCACGTAGTAGCCGCGCTCCTCCCACAACGGCAAATGCCCGGGCGCCGCCGGCGCCAGCTTGTTGAGGACGAACATGGCCGATACGCCGGCCACGCAGCCGAGGCATACGCCCAGCGTGGCCTGCGCCATCAGCCGTCCGCTGCGCGGCTGCACCAGGTTGAGGCGCTTGCGCCGGGACTCGATCCACAACAGGTTGCCGCTGTAGAACAGGAAGGCGCCGGCGATGCCGAGCACGAAGTACATCCACTGCACCGCCGCGTGGCCGAAATTGCCGAAGTGGAGCGCCTGCAAACTGCGCAGGAAGCGCGTGCCGGGGCTGTAGCTCTCCGGCGTGATCACGCGCAGCACCTGGCCGCTGCTGGCGTTGAGCACCACCGCCGCGTTGCCGGACACGGTGCCGCGGCGCGCGTCGCCATACGCCTGGACCTGCGCGTTGGCGTCGCCGGCCTCGCGGTAGAAGATATGCTTGACCTCCATCTCCGGCGCGGCGCGGCCGATGGTGGCGATCACCTGCGCCACCGGCAGCAGCGGCGCGGCCACGCCGGCCGCCTTGGGCGGGGCGGCGGCGTTGATGTCGGCGCCGACGAGGTTGAGCAGCTTGCCGTCGAAGACCATGTACTGGAACGGCGCCAGCAGGATCAGGCCGAGCGCCAGGATCGCGCTGCTCCACGCGTACATGATGTGGAACGGCAGCGACAGGATGCCGATGGCGTTGTGGGCGTCGCGCCACATGCGCTTGAGGTTCTTGCCGATCCGGAGCGCGAACAAGTCCTTGAAGAAGCCGGGCGCGTATATCACCACGCCGCTCACCAGCGCCAGCCCATAGAGCACGCACACCACGCCCAGCGTGTACAGGCCGAATTGGTCGGGCAGCCCGGCCGAGTAATGCAGCCGGTAGATGAAGTCCATCAAGTGCGAGTGTTCCTCGAACTGCTCCAACTTACCGGACGCGTCGAGGCGGAAGTGGCGCTCGCCCACCGTCAGCGTCAATTCCGGCTCGTATGCGGTCGGCATGTGCAGGGCGAACATCCTGGCCGCCTCCGGATGCGCGGCCAGCACGGCGTCGACCAGTGCCTGCGGCCGGGCCGGGGCCGGGGCCGGCGTAGACCGGGGCAGCGGCGTCTGCCACGCGTGCAGCTCGCTGTGGAACAGCGTGACGGCGCCGGCGTAAAACGCGATGAACAGGCAAAAGCCCGCCACCAGCCCCACCCAGGTGTGGACCGCGACGAAGGTGCGCAGCGTGGACGATTTCATGCGCCCACCTTCAGCAGGCCGACCAGCTTCGCCCCGTGCAGCGCCGCGTAGGCGAGCAGGGTCGCTCCGCCCATCCACAGCCAGGCGCGCAGGCCGCTGCGAAACAGGAAGGCGAGCGTCATCACGGCGATCCAGACCGGGAAGAACGCCAACAGCCAGGGCAGCGTGGTGCGCGCCTGGTCGCCGCTGAGCAGCGCGCACAGGCCGACCACGGCCACCGCCAGCGGCAGCCCGAGGAAAAAGGCGGCGGTCGATTTACCCCACATGGCGCGCTCCCGGTTCGGACGGCGGCGAGCGGCGGGCGCGCCACCACGCGTCGGCATATGGCAGCACCACCAGCGTCGTCATGAATCCGGACAGCGCGATGCACACGCCGCACCAGAAACCATAGTCGCGCACCGCCGCCGCGACGGCGCCGGTGGCCAGCGGCGCCGCCAGCCAGCGCAGGAAGTGCTTGCGCGCCAGCGCCGCCGGCCACAGCGCCTGGTGCGGCGAGGCCAGATAAAGACATAGCGCGGCCAGGGCCGCGACCACGATGCTGATCCAGTTCATCGATCGTCTCCTTAAATAGAGCCCTGCACGCCAAAGGCGAACTGGCGCGGATTGCCGAGAATGACGTTGTAGCGGCCCGTCACCGTCGCGATGCGGTTGTTGGCGATGTAGGTGCGGTCGGTCAGGTTGGTGCCGCTGGCGAACAGCGTCACGCCGTTGGCCAGCGTGTAGGCCAGCTTGGCGCCCAGGGTGGTGTGGCCGTCGTTGCGCTCGACGTTCTCGGGGCCCGTGTAGCTGCCGGCGGCGTGCACCAGGTTCGCGTTCACCAGCCAGCGGTCGGGGGTCCAGCTGAAACCGACCGACTGCGTTTGGCGCGGCGAATCGGGGAAGCGGTTGCCGGTGAAGTCGCCCTGCGGCGAGACGAAGTCGATGTAGCGGGTCCTGGCCAGGCCGGCGGCGCCGAACAGTTCCAGGTTTTTCATCACGCGGCCGCGCACCTCGGCCTCCAGGCCCTGCAAGCGGGACTTGCCGGCGTTGACGAAATAGGTGTCGAGCGAATTGCGCCCGACATCGACCTGCTGGTCGGTCCAGTCGACGCGGTAGGCGTTGAGCGCGACCACCAGGCCGTTGTCGAGCGCCCCTTTGAGGGAAGCCTCATAGTTGTTGGTGAACTCGGGATCGAAGGCCTTGGCGCCGCGCTGGTAGCTGTAATTGACGCCGCCGGTGCGGTAGCCGCGCTGCGCCGTCAGCCCGGCCACCCACTCCGGGGCGAGCGCATAGCGCACGCCCAGCTTGGGCAGCCATACCGAGGTGTCGGTGCCGAGATGCTGCGTGCCGTCGGCGGCGAACACGCCGCCGGAGATCAGCCGCGCGAGCACGGTGCGCGCCAGCGCCGAGGTGCCGGTCGTCACGCTGGTCGGCACACGGCTCTGGCTTTCGCCGTCGTAGCGCAGGCCGGCCGTCACGGTCAGCTTGTCGATCACATAGTCGAACTCCGTGAACGCGGCGCGGGTGCGGGTGCGGTCGGCCTGGGTGTTGCCACGGTTGATGAACTCCGCGCCGTACTGCGCGTCGCACGCCGCCTGCACCCGGCACTGGCCCGTCAAGCCCAGCACGTAGGACAAAGGCACGACGAACATATCGTCGAAGTCGTAGTGCTGGTTGGCGTAGTACAGGCCCGCGACGCCCTTGAGCGGACGGCCGAACACCGTCGTTTCGATATTGGCGCGCGCCTCTTGGGTCCACTGGCCGGTGGTGTTCTCGCCGGTGCGGTAGCCCTGGTTCAGTTCCGTCGAATCGTAGTCGAACAGGCGCGTATAGCGGTTGTGGGAATAGGTCGACAACAGCGTGACGTCGGCCGCGCCGAGGCGGAAGGTTTGCTCGAGCGCCGCCGAGCGCGCGCGGTTGTCCGAGTCGCGCCCCACGTTCGACAGGTTCACGCGCGCCGACGCCGGATAGCTCACCGCTTCCACGTGCGGGCTGCCGAATTTGCGCTCTTCGTCGACCAGCGTGATCAAGGCCTGATAGCGATCGCCCCACGGCGTCACGCGCAGCTTGGCGCGCAGCGTATAGCCGTCGTCGTGGTTGAAGCGGCGGTCGTCGCGGGTTGGATCGTAGTTGCCGCCATCGTTGCGGCGCTGTTCGAAGGCGATGCGCCCGGCCAGCACCTGGTCGACGATGGCGCCGCCGCCGGCCACCGCCACGCGGCGCGCGTGCTGGTTGCCGGCGCTGGCGCGGTAGCTGAAATCGGCGGTATCGGACGGGTCGCGCGTCTTGACCACCACCGCGCCGGCCAGCGAGTTGCGGCCCTGGTTGGTCGATTGCGGCCCGCGCAGCACCTCGAGGCGGTCGGCGTCCCACACGCTGATGCCGCCGATGTCCTGGCCAAAGCCGTCCTGCGCCACGCCGTCGACGACGACCGTGATGGTGCGCCCGCCGCCGCCGGTGGGTCCGGTCAAGCCGACGCCGCGGATCGACAAGCCCTCGGCGGTGCCGACGTTGGCCATTTGCGCGGCCACGTCCTCGATGGTGGCCGCGCCCGACTCGGCGATCTGGCGCCGGTTGCGGGCGCCGACGCTGGCGGCGCTGTCGATCTCCGTGCGCTTGAGCTTATCGCCGGAGATGACCACCTGCTCGACCGGCGCCGCCTCATCGGCCGCCGCCTTCGCCTGCCACCCTGCCGTCACCGCCGCCATCGCCAACACCATCACCCTGATACGCATGCCAATTCCCTGTTTTTTTCGGAATGAGAACCATTCTCATAGACAGGCAATTTTAAATGAGAATCGTTTGCAATCAAAGTAAATTTTATGGTTTTGGCATGAAACCGCCGCGCCGCTGGCCTTTCCCACACACAACGAAGGGGACGTACCCCTGGGGGTACGTCCCCAAAACCACGGCGGCGCGCATCGCCGCGGAAAAAAATGGGTGGCTGGTGACAAGCGCGAAAAGCCCGACACGCCGCAATGAGTGGCGTCACGTACAATTACCGTCTTTCGCCGTTCGCCGATACCGATGCGCCTCCTCGTCCGCCCCCTTGCCGCAACGATCTTGCTTGTCCTGATGAGCGGGTGCGCCACGACCCGGCAAACACCAGAAGCGGCGCCGCCCGCGTCCATGTCGGCCCCGGTGCGCTTCCTGCTCACCTTTGACGACGGCCCGGCGTCCGCCGACAGCGGCAACCCGACGGTGCGCATCCTTGACACGCTGGCCCGCAATCGGCTGCAGAACGACATCAAGGCCGTCTTCTTCACGCAAACGCGGGCCTGGAACGGCGGCGGCACGGCGACCGGGCGCGCGCTGATCAAGCGCGAGCACGACGAAGGCCACGTGGTCGCGCTGCACACGGCCACGCCGCGGCACTCGAACCACCGCTTCATGGACCGGTCCACGCTGGACGCATCGATGCGGCTCGGCGTTGAAGACATAATCGAAGTGACGGGAATCGCGCCCAAGCTGGTGCGCCCGCCGTTCTGGGCGTATGACGGCGCCACGCTCGAATCGTATCGCGGGCACGGCCTGCGCATGCTGCTCACGGACCTGAGCGCCAACGACGGCAAGATCTACGGCGTCAATTTCAGTTGGCACAAGCGCTCGAACATGCTCGCGATGCTGGCCGAGACGCGCAAGCGCTGGGCGGCGGGCGCGCTACCGGCGGTTGACGGCAGCACACCGGTGGTGGTCACCTTCCACGACGTCAACACCTACACATCGCGCCACATGGCCGAGTATCTGGAAATACTGCTCGACGTCGCCAAGGAACTGAACGTCCCGCTGGCGCCCAAACCATTCTACGACGAACGCGGCGAGCTCGAGCGGGCCGCCCTCGCCCGCACGATCGACAGCGCCGACGCCGCCCCGCCCCTGCCCGGCTTCTGGAACTGGCTGTGGCGCTAACCCCGAGGGGGGTCAAGTCTGACAATTGGACACGAGCACAGCCCTATGCTGGATCAGTTCGGCCCAACCCGGAGGGTCAGTGCCGACATTCGGACACGAGCACAGCTTTCGCATGGCCCAGTTCGTGTCCGAATGTCGGCACTGACCCTCTTGGTTGCTCTTGGTTGACGGGCTAGTCCAGGCTGACCAGTTCTATCGCGGGCACGCCGTCGAGCGACGCGCGGCTGCAAACGGCCACCGATAACTCGGCGTGGGGAACCACCACGCAATGCCCGCCGCCCGCCACGCCAAGCTTGAAGCGCGCTTCCTTTTCGCTCCACATGCGGTAGAACGCGTCGACGCGCTGGTCGTTCGGCACATCACGGGTGGCCTCAAAGCGCGCCATCTCGCGCGCGTCAAACGCTTGCGCGGCCAGCGCGGACAGGTCGCGGCCAGCGTCGCGCAGTTCAATGTCGAGGCCAAGCGCTGTGCGCGCGCTCACGGCGCAGGCGACCCAGCGGCCGCTGTGCGCGATGCTGAAGCCCGGCGTCACGCCGCCGGCCACCGGCGACACCAGTAGCGGCGCCTGGCCAACCCGCTCCTCGAGCACGACCGCGCGCGGCGACACGTTCAGCAAGCGTCCCAGCGCCTTGCGCAACAGGACGCGCCCCACGACGAACTGGCGCAAACGCTGCGCGCGCACGAAACGCTGGCAGCGCGCCAGCTCGCCGGCGGAGAGCCAGTCGCGATAACGCAGCAGGTCGTCCTCGCCCACCGCGTCGGCATCCGTCATCCATATCCAGGCATGCGCCACGACGTCCGCCCTAGCCGACATGGCGTTTGAAGATCAGCGAGGTGTTGATGCCGCCGAAGGCGAAGTTATTCGACATGACGTAGTCGCATGCGTACGCGCGACCGTCGCCGACTATGTAGTCGAGCGGCGCGCACTCGGCGTCGATCCGCTCCAGGTTGATGGTCGGCGCAAACCAGCCCTCGCGCATCATCTCGATGCTGATCCACGCCTCCAGCGCGCCGCACGCGCCGAGCGTGTGGCCCATATAGCTTTTCAGGGAGCTGATCGGCGTCCCCGCGCCGAACACCGCCAGCGTCGCCTGCGATTCGGCGATGTCGCCCTGCTGCGTGCCGGTGCCATGGGCGTTGACGTAGCCGATCTCCGACGGCGACAGGCCGGCGTCGCGCAGCGCCAGCGTCATCGCCGTTTGCATGGTGGCCGCATTGGGCTGCGTGACGTGGCAGCCGTCGCTGTTGGTGCCGAAGCCGACCAGCTCCGCGTACACCGTGGCGCCGCGCGCCAGCGCGTGCTCCATATCCTCGAGGATCAGGCAACCGGCACCCTCGCCGATCACCAGGCCGTCGCGGCCGGCGTCGAAAGGCCGCGGCGTGGTGTGGCCGGCGTCGTTGCGGGTGCTGGTGGCGAACAGCGTGTCGAACACCGCCGCCTCGGTGGCGCACAGTTCCTCGGCGCCGCCGGCCACCATGGCCAGCTGCTTGCCGGCGCGGATCGCCTCGTAGGCGTAGCCGATGCCCTGGCTGCCCGAGGTGCAGGCGCTCGAGGTGGTGATCACGCGCCCGGTGATGCCGAAGAAGACGCCGATGTTGACCGGCGCCGTGTGCGCCATCATCTTGATGTAGGTGGTGGCGTTGATGCCCCGGGTGCTGCGCTCCTCCATCATGCGGCCGAAGTCGCCGATGGCGCTCGGCGTGCCGGCCGAGGAGCCGAACGACACGCCCATCTCGCCGCCCTTGAGCAGCGGGTGGTCGAGCAGGCCGGCGTCGGCCAGCGCCAGCTCGGTGGCGCGCGTGGCCATCAGCGCCACCCGGCCCATGCTGCGCGTCGACTTTCGGTTGTAGCGCTCCGTCAGCTCGAACGGCGCGGCCGGCGCGCCCAGGCGCGTGTTGAGGCCTTCGTAATCGGACCAGTCGTCCATGTGCACGACGGCGTTGCGCAGTTCTCCCAGCCGCCGGCGCACTGCGGCCCAGTCGTTGCCGATCGGGCTGATGCCGGCCATGCCGGTGACGGCGACGCGGCGGCTCATGCCAGGCCACCGTTGACGGAGATGACCTGGCGCGTGATGTAACCGGCCTCCTCGCCGATCAGGAAGCTGACGGCGGCGGCCACCTCCTCCGGCTTGCCGACGCGGCGCGCCGGTATCATCTTGATCGCTTCGTCCAGCGGCACCTCGCTGGTCATGTCGGTCTCGATCAGGCCGGGCGCGACGCAGTTGACGGTGATGGCGCGCTTGGCCAGTTCCAGCGCCAGCGCTTTGGTGGCGCCGATGATGCCGGCCTTGGCGGCGCTGTAGTTGACCTGCCCCCGGTTGCCGATCAAGCCCGACACCGACGCCAGCGTGACGATGCGCCCCGGTTTGCGCCGCTGCACCAGCGGCATCACCAGCGGATTGAGGACGTTGTAGAAGCCGTCCAGGTTCGTTTGCAGCACGATGTCCCAGTCCTCGCCGGACATGGCCGGAAAGGCGTTGTCGCGCGCCACGCCGGCGTTGCATACCACGCCGTAGTAGCAGCCGTGTTGGGCGATGTCCGCCTCCAGCGCGGCGGCGGTGGCGGCGCGGTCGCCGATGTCGAACTGCAGCACGCGCGCGGCGCGGCCCATTTGCTCGATCTCGCGCGCGACGGCGTCGGCCTCGGCGCGCTGGCTGCGGCAATGCAGCACCACGTCGTAACCGTCGCGCGCCAGCCGCAATGCGATCGCCTTGCCGATGCCGCGCGACGATCCCGTCACCAGCACGCCCATGGACTTGTTCTGATTCATGCTACGTTTCCATCTTCGAGAAATTGATTGACATTGTGGGGCTGGAAAACCGTCACGGTCGCCGTGGCCAGGCTGGGCGCGCCGGGCGCCGCGTCGGCGTCGTCGATGCGGCAATCGAACGCTCCCAGGCCGTTTTCGGCCTGCAGCACGCGGTGCACGCGCACCAGCAGCACGCTGCCCGGTTTAAAATACGGCACGCTGGTGTCGTACTTGCGCGAGCCAAGCAGGAAGCCGACCTTGACGTCGCCGCCGCGCTGGTGCGACAGCCAGCCGGCATGCGCCGAAATCGCTTGCGCCATGTATTCGATGCCGACCCACGAGCCGACACCCAGCTCGCCGGCCAGCACGCTGTCGGCGCGGATGCGCACTTCGGCGCACAGGTCGTCCCTGCCCGCGCTGAGCACCCGATCGAGCAGCACCATCTGGCCGGAGTGCGGCACCAGCTTCTCCACGTCAGGCATGGCGACAGTGCTCACGACGGCCTCCCCAGCAGCAGCGCCGCGTTGGAGCCGCCGAAAGCGAACGAGGTGCTCAACGCATAGCGCAGCGGGCGGCCCAGCGTTGCGCCGGGCGGCACCAGATTGAGCGCCGGCAGCGCCGGGTCGGCGGCGCCGTCCCACAGGTGCGGCGGCAGGGTGCCCTGCGGATTGTCGTCCCGCATCGCCAGCCAGCATAGCGCCGCCTCGATCGCGGCGGCCGCGCCGAGCGTGTGGCCGGTCAGCGGCTTGGTGGAGCTGACCGGCGTTTCAAGCCCGAACAGCGCCTCGATCACGCGCGATTCCATGGCGTCGTTTTGCGGCGTGGCCGTGCCGTGCATGTTGACATAATCGACGCTGGTGGCAGCAAGGCCCGCGCGCGCCAGCGCCTGCGTGATGGCCAGCGTGGCGCCGACGCCGGCCGGATCGGGCGCCGACATGTGGTGGCCGTCCGACGACTCGCCCCAGCCGAGCAGCGCGACCGCGTCCGGCGCGTCTGCCTCGGCGCTCATCAGGAACAGCGCCGCGCCCTCGCCGATGTTGATGCCGCGGCGGTTGGCGCTCATCGGATTGCACAGCGCGGCGCTGACCGATTCCAGCGATGCGAAGCCGGCCACCGTGAAGGTGCACAGCGAATCGACGCCGCCCGTCACCACCGCGTCGCACAGCCCCATCTTGATCAAGCGAGCGGCGCTGGCCATCGCCTTGGCGCTCGACGAACAGGCGCTCGAGTGCACATAGGCCGGTCCGGACACGCCCAGTTCATATGCCAGCATCACGGCCGGCGATCCCATCTCCTGCCGGTCGTAGACGAAGTCCGGCGGCAGCACGCCGTTGGCGCAGTAATGCCGCACCGCGTGTTCGGTCTCGCCGATGCCCGAGGTGCTGGTGCCGATCACCACTCCGACCCGGTCGGCGCCGTGGCGGGCGATGGCCGCGTCCACGGCCGGGCGGATCTGCGCCAGCGCGGCCAGCGCCAGCGCATTGTTGCGGCTGCGCTGCGGCGCCGGCACGTGCGCGAGCGACGGCAACGGCGATAGCACGCGCCCAAGCGGCAATTCCCTGCCGGGCGACCACTCCCCGGTCATCCCGACCCCGGTTTGTCCCGCGTACAGGCGCGCCTTGACCTGCTCGCGGCCGTCGCCCAGCGCGCAGATGATCCCGCAAGCGTTAAGGTAAAAATTCAGCATGCTCGTTCTTCGTCAATCGTCCCAATCGGCGCCCGGGCTCATGGCGCCTCGGCGGCCGCCTGTATGGTCAGCTTATAGTGATAGCGCAGGTTTTCCAACACCACCGTGCCGCTCCAGCGCGGCATTCCACTATAAACCATCCGCATGATCGGCTCATCGGCGAGATACAAGGTGCGCGTTTTGCCCTGATCGGCCACCCGCCAGCCTGCCGGCAGCGCGGCGGCGATCGCCTCGGCGGGCCACAGCGTCAGCTGCATGTCCTCGAGGATGTCGTCGGGGCGCACCTGCGCCGGCAGCATGAAGTGCCGCCACGAGGTGAGCTCCTTGCCGTCGTAGCGCATCGTCAGCACCCGCTGGCCGAACGCCAGGCCGACCACGTCGACCGCATCCGGCTCGACCTGCAAGGCCACGTCCAGGTCGTCGACGCGGCCGGCGCGCTCCACCTTCAAATGCTGCTGGACGCTGATCGACTCGCCCAGCGCCGCCGGCGGCAGCTTCAGGCCCAGGCGCGCCTGCGGCGGCGCGGTGGCGCAGCCGGCCAGCATCGCCACGAGCGCCATCACGGCCATATGCCGGCACCGGCGCGCGCCGTGCCACGTCACGCCGGCGTGCATAGCGCCTCCAGTGCGGCCAGCCTGCGCGGCGTCTCCTTGACATATGGATTGGTCAAGTCCCACGCATAACCGGCCAGGATGGCGGAAATCATGCGCTTGATTTCGGGCTTTTGATTATCGTGGAAGATGATCTTCTGGAAGCCGCCCGCGTACCACGATTCGACAAAGGCGCGGAAGGTGTCGACGCCTTTGCGCAGCGGCGCGCCATAGTCGGCCTGCCAGTCGACCGCCTCGCCGGCGAACTGGCGTTTCAGCGCGGCGGCGGCCAGGCTGGCCGACTTGAAGGCGATGGTCACACCCGACGAGAACACCGGATCGAGGAACTCGCCGGCATTGCCAAGCAGCGCGTAGCCCGGCCCCCACAACTTGTCGACGTTGGCCGAGTAGCCGGTGATCTGGCGCGCCGGCGTATCCCACCTGGCGTCGGCCAGCAAGGTGCTCAGCGACGGGTCCTCGGCGATGATCGCCTTTAGCCGCTCGGTCGGCGTGCCCTGGTAGCGGTCGAGGAAGCTGGTCTCGGCCACCACGCCCTGCGAGCAGCGCCCGCCGGCGAAGGGAATGGTCCAGAACCAGACGTCGTCGTGTTGCGGATGGACCGTCACGCGGATCTTGTTGCGGTCGAAACCATCGCGGATGCCGTCTTCGACGTGCGTGAAGATGGCGCCGCGCACCGGGAAGTTCGATGGCGTCTCGAGCTTCAAAAGGCGCGGCAGGATGCGCCCGAAGCCGCTGGCGTCCAGGATGAAGCCGGCCCGCACCTGATATCGCAGACCGTCCGGCCCCATGACGGCGACCAGCGCCGGCGCGCCGTTGTCGCCGAGCGCGATGTCGAGCACCTCGTGGCCGTGGCGCACCTCGGCGCCGAAGCGCGCCGCCTCCTTCGCCAGAATATGGTCGAAGTGGGCGCGCTGCACCTGATAGGTCGTGCCCCAGCCTTCCGAATGCTTGTCGCGGAAATCGAAGTCGGTGTAACGGCCGTCGCGCATAAAGGCGGCGCCGTTCTTGAACTGGAAGCCCGCCTCCACCACCGCGCGCAGCATGCCCGCCTCCTCGAGGTAGGCCATACTTTGCGGCAGCAGGCTCTCGCCGATGGAAAAGCGGGGGAAGTGTTCGCGTTCGATCACCAGCACCTGGCGGCCCTGCTGGCGCAGCAACGCGGCGGCGACGGAACCGGCCGGGCCGGCGCCGACGATCAGGATTTCCGCCGTTTCGACTTTCAAAGCTTCAGTCATGTTTGCTTTCCTTGATGGTGCCAAAACACGGGACAACGAGCCAGGCCAGCGCTATCCCCAGCAGCATGGTCAGGCCGAAGGCCTGCAGCGCCGGGGTTTTACTCAGGCCGAGCAAACCGAATGACAGGAAGGTGCTCGAGGCCGACATCCCCACAGCCAGCCATGCCGCGTCGCCGCGGTGGTCCGGACGTTCCTGCATGAAGATGCCGTAGTCGACGCCGACACCGAGCAACAGCAGCAGCGCCAGCACATGGAACAGCTGCAGGTTCTGCGAGGCGAAACCGAGGATCGCCAACGTGGCGACGCTGGCCAGCGCGGTCGGCGCCAGCACGCGCCAGGTGCGGCCCCTATAACGCGGGAACAGCATCGCGAACACCAGCGCGTAAGCGCCCAACACCACCCAACTCATATTCTCACGATAGCGGCCCAGCACGGACGAAATCTCCTCCACCTTGTCGACCCACTGCACGCCGGGCATGCCGTCGGCGGCGCGCATGACCTGCGGCAGCCCGGCCCTGCCAAGCCCGCGCAGCGCCACGATGCTGGCGTGGACGCCCTCGATCTCGCCCAGCCACAGATGGCGCGAGGGTTCGCTGGCCGGCGACTTGAGGAAGTCCTGCGGCGTGAGCGCGCCGCCGGTGGCCAGCAGCCCGGCGCGGGTGGCGGCGATCCATTGCGCATCCTCGTCCGTCTGTTTGGCCAGCCCACGCAGCGGGCCGTCGTCGCCAAGCAGCTTCTGTTCGATCAGCGCCCGGCGCTCGGCCTGTTTGCGCGCCGATGGCACCCAGTTCGATACGGCCTGGTAGCCGGAGATGGCGCGCGCGGCGACCAGCGGATCGAGCTTCGCCTTGAGCGCCTCTTCGCGCTGCAGCACCTGCTCGGCGGAGTCGCCGCGCACCAGGAAGTATTGCACCGGCGTCGGCGCGTCGGTCAGCTTGCTCAACATGATCTGGTCGTCGATCAGGTGTTTGGGCGGATTTTGCAGCAGGCGGATATCGTCGTTGGCGCCAAGCCGGCTGATGCCGTAGCCGGCCGCCAGCGCGAACAGCAGCGCCGCCGCCAGCGTGGCGCGGTTAAACCGCAGCAGCGGCCAGCGGCGCAGCGCCTCGCCGTACACGCGCACCAGCGCGCCGGCCTTGAGCGAGCGGGCGCCGACCAGCGCCGGAAACCAGAACACCACCGTCAACCACGCAAAGAACAAGCCGAGCGCGGAGAACACGGCCATCTGGCGCAGGCCCGGGAACGGCGTGAGCGCCAATCCCATGTAGCCGATCACCGCCGCCAGCAACGTCAGGCAAAGCCCGGGCAGCAAGCGCTTGAGCAGCGCGGGTGAATCGAGTTTGTCGTCGGCCGACAGGCGGTTGGACAGGAAGTAGATGCCGTAGTCCTGCGCCACGCCGATCAAGCTCGCGCCGAACACCAGCGTTAAAAGGTGGATCTGGCCGAACAATAGCCAGCACACCGACAAGGCGCCGAGAAAGCCGATCCCGATCGACAGCATGATCAGCGAAATCGGCTTGAAGGAGTGGAAGACAAACCACATCAGCAGGATGATGCCGAGCAGCGAGCCGATGCCGATGGTCGACACCTCGCCGCTGGCCTGCGCGCTGGCGTTGGCCGCGTGCAGGATCACGCCCGCCTCGACCAGCTTTACTTGTGGCGTGGCCTGGCGGGCGGCGTCGGCGGCGCGTTTGAGCAGCGGCAGCACGGTCTCCTGCGCCGACATCGACAGCGCCGGCACCTTCAGCGTCAGCGCCAGCAGCACGTATTGGCGCTCGGCGTCGGCAACGAACAGGTGGCCGTCGCGCGGTCGCACCGGCGTTTCGCCGGCCCGCTCCTGCACCCAGCCGGCGAACAGGCCGAATGGATCCTGGCGCCATGTGCCAAGTTTCGGGCCGCCGAACGGCGCGTACAGCGTGCCGAGCGCGGTGTCGAGCCAGAACTGCGGCGGCTGCGCACGCAGTTGCGCTTCCTGCGCCGTTGTCAGCAGCACCAGGCTATGGCGCTGGAACAGCGACAGCCAGTCGCTTTCGGTCTTGGCGTTGATCGGTGTCGAGTCGAACAGATCTCCGCGCGGCGCCAGCACCGCCTTATAGGCGTCGGCGGCGCGGCGGGCATCCTGCCAGTCAGGGGCGCCGACCAGCACGATAACGCGCTGCTGCGACGCGTCGACCATGTGCGAGAACGACTGCTGCAGCACCGGGTCGCGCTCCTGAACCGGCAGCAGCACCATGATGTCGGTGTTGGGCACGATGCGCTGGACCAGCCACAGATAGGCGTTATGCCCCAGCAGCAGGCACACCACCACCGCCCACAACAAGGCCAGTTGTCGGGTGCGGGTCAAAACAGCGCCGCCTCTTCCTTGGTCAACGCCGTCTCGCCGGTCTGGATGGCGGAGAACACGATATTGGTTTTGTCACCGCCCGCCTCGCTCATGACGATATTCTTGACGTAGGCACCGCCGTCGAGTTTTATGGTGCCGATGGCTTTTTCCAGCGCCGGCTGGCGCGCCTTGAGCGCCACGTTCCAAGTAGTGGCGTCGGCCGTGCCATCGACCTCGAACAGCGAATCGAGCTGCCCCAGGTCGCCCGACAGCAGCGAGAACAGCACGTTGTTGATCATGCGGACGGTCGGCTCGGTCTTGGCGTCGAGCCGCATGGCGACGCGGTCGCCCTGGTAGTTGACGATTTCATCGCGGGTCAGGCGCAGCGTGCTCGGAAACGGCTGCAAGGTGCGCCACAACACGCCCTTGCCGGCGACGACGCAGAAGCGGCCGTTCGACGCCAGCGGCTTCTTCATGCCGGCCAGCTGCTTGGTCTGGTCGAAGCGGCCGCACATGATGGACGGCTTGGCCAGCATGGCCTGGATCCTGGCGACCGGCGCGGCGGCCTGGGCGGGGTTGAACATCGCCAGCGCGGCCGCCAGCAAAACCGTTTTCACATTTTTCATACAGGTTCGATTCCCAATTTTTCAAACAACACCGGCGGCGATACGAAGCACATCTCTCTGGTGGCGATATCGACGGCGACCATGGTGGTGGTGGCGCGGTTGAGGCGCTTGCCGGTTTCGGCGTCGGTGATCAGATAGTCGATCTTCAAACGGTTTTCCCATTCGACGATATCGGCGCGCAGCTTGAGCTTCTGGCCGAAAGTGGCCGAGCCGACGTAGCGCAGTTGCATGTCGATCACCGGCCAGGCGTAGCCGGAAGCCTTCATCTGCGGGTAGTTGTAGTCTATCTTGTCCAGCAGCGCGCAGCGCACGACTTCAAGGTACTTGACGTAGCGGCCGTGCCAGACGATCTCCATCGGGTCCAGGTCGAAGAACTGCACCTGCATCTCCACCTCCGCGAACCAGCGGCTTTGCTTAGTCTTGCGCATAAAGATCCCATGATTTGGCGCGGATGCGCTCAAGCAGCAGGCGCAGGTCCGGCTCCAGCCGGCGGTCCTCCTCGACCGCCCGGATGTCGGCGGCCAGCGCTTGCTGCATCGCCGCCAGCGCGGCCTGTGGACGCAGTTCGGGGCTGGCCGCGCAACGCAGCCAGACGCCCTGGCGCACGGTGATGAGCAACGCTGCAGCAACCTGCTCGGTCAACTCCAGCACGCGCAGGCAGTCGCGCGCGGCGATGGTGCCCATGCTGACCTTGTCCTGGTTGTGGCATTCCGTCGAGCGCGAAAACACCGACGCCGGCATCGTCAGCTTGAGCGCCTCGGCCGTCCACGCGGAAGCGCTGATCTGCAGCGCCTTGAGCCCGTGGTTGATCGCCGCGCGCGGCCCGGTGGCGCCCGACAAGTTGGCCGGCAGCCCGTGGTTGTAGCGGCTGTCGACCAGCAGCGCCATCTGCCGGTCCAGCAGGTCGGCCAGATTGGCGACGGCGTTCTTCATGCCGCCCATCGCGAAGGCGATGTGGCCGCCGTAGAAATGACCGCCATGGAGCACGCGCTCGTTGTCGGCGTCGATCAGCGGATTGTCGTTGGCGCTATTGAGCTCATTCTCTATCGAGCTCCGGAAGAATGGCATCGCGTCGGCCAGAACACCGATCACGTGCGGTGCGCAGCGGATCGAATAACGGTCCTGCAGGCGTTTGCCGTTGCGCTCCCATCGATCGGTCGGCAGGTCGGCGCGCAGCCACGCCGCCACCTGCTGCATGCCGGCGTGCGGCTTGGCCGAAAACAGCACCTCGTCGAAATGGTGGGCGTTGCCGTCCAAAGCGAACGACGCCATCGACGTGATGCGGGTACTTAGCCTGGTCAAATACTCGGCGCGGTCCCAGGCCAGGCAGGCCAGCGCGGTCATGACGGCGGTGCCGTTCATGATTGCCAGGCCCTCCTTCGGGCGCAGGCGCAGCGGCGTGATGCCGGCCTCGCGCAGAGCCTGAGCGGCGGATACATGCCCGCCGTCGCGCCACACCTCGCGCTCGCCGCACAGCACCGCCGCCAGATACGACAACGGCGTGAGGTCGCCGCTGGCGCCGACCGAGCCCTCCGAAGGGATCAGCGGCAGCAGGCCGGCGTCCAACAAGCGCGTAATTTGCAGCAGCTCGACGCTAACGCCGGAGTAGCCCTTGCTCAGCGACGCCAGGCGCGCCGCCAGGATGGCGCGCGTCTGCGGCGGCGTGAAATACTCGCCGAGGCCAACGCCATGATAGGTGTACAGGTGATGCGGCAGCTCGGCCACCAGTTCCGGCGGCACGTTGACGGTGCATGAATCACCGTAGCCGGTGGTCACGCCGTAAATGGTGCCGTCCTCGCGCAGCAGCCGGTCGAGGAAATCTGCGCCGCGGGTGATCGCGGCGCGGAAGGCCCGATCGTTCGACAGCGCGGCGCTGGCACGGCCTTGCGCGATGTCGGCGATGTCTTCGATCGTCAGGCGTTGCCGGTCGAAGCTGACCACGCGTACGCCGCCAGGCGATTGGGCCGTTTCAGCCAGGTGCATCGGAACGCTCCAATTGAGGTAAATGCCAGAAGTCGTAAAAATTAAACCATTGCAGCGGCACGCGCGCGCAGTGATGCTCCAGCCGTTTCGCATAGTCGATTGCCAGCGCCGCCAGCGCGGCGTCACGCTCCTTGCGAGGTATCCGCACGACGTCGCGGAAGGGCTCGAAATAGACATCCGAACGGTTGCCGCTGGTGGTCGAAAACAGCAGATAGACCGGGCATTGCAGCACGCTCGCGAGCACGTAGGGGCCGACCGGAAAGGCGGCCGGCGCGCCGAGGAAATCGGCCACCGCCACGCGCGGATTGGGCGAGACCGGCACGCGGTCGCCGGCGATGACGACGAACTCGCCGCGCGCCACCCGCTCGGACAGCGCCATCGCGGTGGCCGGATTCATTTCCGTCACCTGCAACAGGTTGACCTGGCTGGCCGGATTGACGCTGCCCATCATCTGGTTGAACGCCTGCGCGTGCTTGGTGTGCACCAGCACCGTGAGCTTGACGTCCTGCCTGCGGCGCGACAGTACGCGGCACAGCTCCATATTGCCTAGGTGCGAGCAAATGAGTAAACCGCCCCTTCCAGCGCGCAGCGCCTCGGTCATCAGCTCCTTGCCGTGCAGCTCGACGCGGTCGAACTTGAACAGGCCGCCCCACAGCAGCATCTTGTCCAGCATGCCCTCGCCGAAGGCGCCGAAGTGGCGCATGACGCCCGGCTGCGCCTTGCCGCTAAAGCGCGCCATGCGGCGCAGGTAATCGCGCGACGCCCTGCGCGGCAAGGGCTTGGTCAATACGTACCATGCCAGCACCGGATAGAGCACGAGGCGGAACGGCCAGCGGCCGAACACCCGGCAGATCCAGAACATGAAGCGCATGCCGGCGGCGAATCCGAATTCGTTGATCGCGGCCCAGTGCAAGGTGCGCGCGCTCACGATGTACGCCACTTTCGCGCCAATAGCTTGGGGATGCGCGGCAGCATGCCGAAAAACAGCTTGGTGTGCATCCACGTGATCAGCACATTGTCGCCCCACATGCGGAAATGCGAAACGCCGTCGGTGGGATACGACACCCGCGTCGGCACATTGACCACTTGCAGGCCGGTCCAGAACAGCCGCACCAAAATATCGGTGTCGAAGTTCATGCGCGCGCCGATGGCGTGGCGCGCCGCCAGCGCGTTGACCGCCGCGACCGGATAGACGCGGAAGCCGCACATCGAATCCTTGATGTCGAACGAAAGCGTGTTAATCCACACCCAGACATGCGTCAGGTAGCGGCCATACAGGCGCGCCTTGGGCACCGACTCGTCGTAGACCGGACAACCGGCGATGACCGCCAGCGGGTGCGCCCGCGCACGCGCGAGGAACATCGGCACGTCGGCCGTCTGGTGCTGGCCGTCGGCGTCGATCTGCAGCACATGGCTAAAGCCCATTTCCGCCGCGCGGCGAAAGCCGCCCAGCACCGCCCCGCCCTTGCCCTGGTTGCGCGGCAGGCGCACCAGGGTCACGCGGCGCGGGTGGGCCGACGCCAGCGCGTCGAGCACGGCGGCGCAGCCGGCATCGCTGCCGTCGTCGACCAGCATGCACGGCACGTCATGGCGCAGCAGGCCTTCGAGCACCGCGCCGATCGCGTGTTCGTGGTTGTACACAGGGACCACGATGCAGGGATTGAAAGACTCAGTCATCGCCGCCCTCCGCCAACAGCACCACGCGGCCGCTGGAATGCTGGCCGGCGTCGGACGAGAAACGGAAATTCAGGCCGCCCTTGGCCGTGTCGTGCAGCAGTTCCAGATGCACCGGCTGCTCCGGCAGTATCACCTGCTGGAACTTGAGCGCGTTGATGCCCTTGAAGACCGGCGGCAGCGCGAAATACTGGCGTCCATAGTGGATCGCCCACTCCACCTGCACCACGCCGGGCAGGATGGGGGCGACGTCGAAGTGGCCGTCGAAATAACGCAGCTCGACCGGCGCGGTCACTTCCAGCAGCACGCGCGCGGCGCAGCGTTCGAGCTCGCGCACGCGCGGCAGACGTGGCCTGGAATCGGCGGCCACGACATCGGCGGCGGCCGTGTTTTGGGCCATGGCTGTGGTCACGCCGGTGGCAGCGCCGGCCGCCGCCGCGCCGCGCGCGCCGCCGTCCCGGTCCAGCAACGCCAACAACGCGGCCACCGTGGTCTTACCCTGCGCGTTCACCGGCAGCTGGTCCAGATAGCGCCAGCGGCGCGGCAGCGCCACCAGTTCCACCGTCGCGCCCAGGACGGCGCGCAGGCGCGCGTTCAGCGCCGCCTTGCCCTGCGCCGCCAGTACCGAGCGCCCGGCGGCGGTTGGCACCACGAAGGCGGCCAGCCGCTGGCGTTCGCCGGCGACCGGCTCGCACACGGCCACGCGCGCCTCGGCGGCCATGCCGCTGGCGGTGAGGGCCGCTTCCATGGCCGTGAGCGAAATGCGCTTTTCCTCGATCTTGACGATGCGGTCGCTGCGTCCGCACAGCACGAAGCGCCCGCCGTCGGCATGCCGCGCGCGGTCGGCCAGGGTGAACCAGTCGTCGTCGGGCAGATGCGGCGAGCGCACTTCGAGTCCGTCGTCATCGCCCAGGCGCCATGCCACCGTCGGAAACGGCAGCCACGCGTCGTCGGTCGCCGTGGCGCGCTGGCGCCAGGCCACGCCGCCGGTCTCGGAGCTGCCGTACACTTCCACCGGCACCCTGCCCAGCAGTCCGGCCGTCGCCAGCGCCGTTTCCGGTGCCAGCGGCCCGCCGGACGAGAACACAGCGCGCAGCATGCCGCTGGCGCCGCTCCAGTCCAGATGGCCGGGCAGGCGTTTCAAGTGCGCCGGGCTGGCGATCAGCACGCAGGGACCGGCCGCCAGCGCGGGAGCTAGCGCCTCGGGAAACACGATGCTCGTGGCGTGGATCGCGCGGGCGGACGTCAGCGGCCACAAGACCTTGAACAGCAGGCCATAGATATGCTGGTGCGACACCGTCGCCAGCACCGCCGCCTCGCCGGCCGCCGCGCCGAACAGTTGGTCGAGCGTGGCCACCTCGCTGGCCAGTTGCGAGAGCTTTTTCGCAATCGCCTGCGCCGCGCCGGTGCTGCCGGAGGTGAACACCACCAAGGCGGGAAAATCGCCGTCGAGCGCTCCATCGAGCTCGGCGCCGGCCGGGCCGCCATCGGGCGCCGGCGACAACGGCGCCAGCGACGCCGGGTACTCGCCGAGGAAGCCGTCGACCGACGCCCGCAGCGATTCGCACGTCGCCGCCAACGTATCGGCGCTTAGCCAAATGGTTTTGCCGGCGTGCCAGGCGCCCAGCAGGGCGGCGCCGAATTCGACGCTGTCCTCGAGATAGAGCGCGTAGTCGCGCCCCGGCAGGCCGCGCAGCAGCGCGTGCCAGGCGCGCGCGCGCGCCAGCCAACCGGCGTTCGATATGTGCGCCCCGGCGCGCCAGCCGGCCACGCCATCGGCTGGCCGCGCGCCCAGCGCGGCGTACAGATGTTCGAGCCGGTCAGGCATGGTGTAGCCGCTTGAAACGCATCCGCACCAGATACTCGGCGCCGAACAGGAGCGCCATCAAGGCATAGGAAACGACGCCGGTGTAGAGCGACCACACCGCTTCCGACGCCCACAAGGCGGTGGCCATCGCGATGGCGCCATTGACGACGAAAAAGCCGCACCACACCTTGGTGACGGTGCGCATATAGGCCAGCGCCGCCGGCGGGAAGTCGCCGCCGCGCAGGCGCGCCATGCGCTCGACCGCCGACATCGGCGTGCCGAGGCTCCAGGCGAAACCGGCCAGCAGCGCGGCGTTGACCAGCACCGGGTAAAGCTTCAACGGCAGCAGCAGGTTGGCCCATATGGCGCAGCCGGCCAGCGCCAGACCACCGGCGGCCGACCAGCGCGCGATGCCGCTCAGTTTGAGCGCGGGCAGGCGCGTGGCCACCGTCAGCAACAGCAGGCAGGCCAGCCAGCGCGGTTCCACCCGGCCATGTCCGAACCAGATCGCCAGCGGATACAGCAGCGTCAACGCCGCCGTCAATACAGTCATCGGCATCGCGCTTAAGCCGCCTGCTCCGTCATGCCGGCCAGCGCCTCGACGACGTCGCCGACGGTGCGGATGTTCTTGAACACCTCCGGCAGCAGGCGCTTGCCGGTCAGCTGTTTGAGCTTGACGGCCAGGTCGACCGCGTCGATGCTGTCGATATCGAGATCGGCGTACAAATTCGACTCGGCGCTCAGTTGCGCCTTATCGAGCTCGAACATCTCGGCCAGCAAGTCGATCACCCAGGCTTGCAGCTGGTCCTTGCTCATGCTGTTCAGATCAATCATGTCCGCTCCCCTTATTTCTTGCGATGCGTCTCGATCATCGCCGCCAGCGCCTGTACGGACGCGAAATGGCGGCGGGTGTCTTCCGAATCGGCCGACAGCGAAATGCCGTACTTCTTCTGCAGTGCGACGCCCAGTTCGAGCGCGTCGATCGAATCGAGGCCCAGGCCCTCGACGAACAGCGGCGCGGCGCTGTCGATGTCGTCGGGCGTGATGTCCTCGAGCTGCAGCACTTCGATGATCAGTTGTTTCACTTCCAGTTCAAGCATGGCGTTGGCACTTCCCGGTAAAATAGTCTTGTAAAAATTCGGTCAAACGGCGCGCCGCCATCACATCGCTGGCGCCCCTGGTAAAAGGTTCGATCGCCAGGTCGTCCTGGACGTCGAGTTGTATCAGCACCCGGCGCGGCGGCACGCGCCACCAACGCGCGCCCTTGCCCAGCGTGGCCGGCTCGCAGCGGATCAGCACCGGCGTCATCGCGCGCGCGCCGCGCACCGCGATGTTGGCGGCGCCGCGCTTCATGCTGATGATGCCATCGGCCGGCGTGCGCGTCCCCTCGGGGAACACGATCAGGTTGTTGCCGCGCCTCAGGGAGGCGATGCAATCGTCCACCAGCGCCGGCCCATCCTGGTTGCTGATGTAGCCAGCCGCCCGCACCGTGCCGGCCGTGAACGGGTTGCTCCACAACGCGCCCTTGACGATGCAGTCGGCGTTTTTGACGAACGCCATCAAAAACACCGTGTCGATCAAGGTCGGATGGTTGGCCAGTATCAGCAGGCCGCCCCGGTCCAGCTTATCGAGTCCGCGTATCTCGTAGCGCAGCACGCCGAGCGCGCGCATCATCTCCACATACAGGCGGAACGCCCAGCGCAGCAGCGCGCGCGTGACGGCCCGCCGCCGCTCGCGGTCGCGCATCGCCAACCGCATCAACGGCAGCGGCACCAACCGCATCACAAGTCCGCCGACGCCGAACACCGCGAAACTCAACCCGGTTGCCACCACGCGCCATGCGCGCCAGGCCCACCACCACGCGGCCGCCGCCGCATCAAGCATCGCGGCTCCAGCGCCAATGCACGCGACCGTCGCGCCGTTCCAGCGCGCTCGCGCCACCGAGATAAAACGCCGCCACCTCCAGCCCGCCGGGCATCGGCGAGGACGGCGCCTCGCCGCTGGCGCTCCAGCCCAGGGAGATGGCGTCGCCCGCGGCCGGCGTCATGAGCCACGCCCACGCGTGCGGCTGCTCGTCGCGGTCCTGGTACGCCAGGAACAGGTCCGGCAAGCGGCAATCGGAGGCCACCAGCAACACCATCGGCGCGCCGTCGTCGAGCAGGCCGCAGGCCTCGATCACCGCGTGCTCGATGGTCGCCGCGCCGGCCGCCAGCGCGATATGGTTGGCGCGGTCGGCGCGCGCGATGGTCAGCAGGCCGGCCGTGGCGTTATGCACCGACATGCTGAACGCGGTCGGCGACAGCGCCTCGCCGTTGGCCAGATCGGTCAGCAGTTCGAGCGCGCGCGCGACCTCGCCGTGGCGCGAACAGAACACCGTGGGGATGTCCGCCCCGCCGTCCGGGCGCCCGGCGAGACACTGGTAGGCCACCTCCAGCGCCATTTTTCCAAGGAAGCCGGCACGCCGGCGCAGCATCGCCGGCATCGCCTTGACACCCGGCTCGCCGCCGGCGGCGATGGTGGCGTCTTGTGGCGCGCGCGCCCACTGCGCCCAAGCCTGCGGCGTGGTCAGGCCGGGCGCCCATTCGGCGTGTCCGGCGATCGAAAAAGTGACGCACTGACTGCGCATAGTGACCAGTATTCCAAAACCCCGAGAGGGACAAAAACAGGGCGAATCCGCCCCGCACCCACCTGAACGCCGCGCACGTCCGCCATCAAAACGGTGCCGGCGCCGATTTAAAATTATAAACGACGGCCCGATGCGTTCCGCTCAAGTAATAGTTCCAAAGCAACTATATTCTTCATTGTGCGGGCGTTTTGTGCACGCCGGAGCCCAATCTTATGCTGAATGGCAACTTTTCAGCGCCACAAAAAAAGGGCGAGGCGCATCGCTGCGGCCCTCGCCCCTTGGACTTATCAAAAACAATTTACATTTTCATAGCGGCGCTCAAAACACCCACAGCTTATCGACAGGCAACTGAAGCCAGTAACTGCCCGCCTCCAGTTTGTACTTCGAGTAGGCGCGCAGGCCGAATTCGGGCCCGCCGGCGGGGCTCTTGAACAGGCACTCGAAGCGGTCGCCGAGGTACATGCAGGTCAGCAGCGGCAGCTCGATCGCGTTCTCCACCGGCGTCGCGCTGATCTTCACTTCCTCGACGCGGATGATGGTCGACGGCTCGCCGCCGCCGGCGCCACGGGCGGTGCCGGTCACGCTCGCGCCGTTGACGTCGAGCCGCACCAGCGCGCCGTCGCGCCCCACCACCTTGGCCGGCAGGCGGTTGTTGGAGCCCATGAATTCGGCCGTGAACAAGGTCTCCGGCGTCTCGTACATGCTTTGCGGCGTGCCTTGCTGCTCGATCTTGCCGTTATTGAGCAGCAGGATGCGGTCCGAGATCGCCATCGCCTCGGCCTGGTCGTGGGTCACCATCAGCGCCGACAGGCCCAGTCGCACGATCAGCTCACGCAGGAAGGCGCGCGCCTCCTCGCGCAGCTTGGCGTCCAGGTTCGACAGCGGCTCGTCGAGCAGGATCACCGGCGGATTGTAGACCAGCGCGCGGGCGATCGCCACGCGCTGCTGCTGGCCGCCGGAGAGCTGGTGCGGAAAGCGCTCGGCCAGGTGGCCCAGGCCCAGGTTCTTCAACACGTCGGC
This sequence comes from uncultured Duganella sp., assembly GCA_963513825.1. GTDB lineage: Bacteria > Pseudomonadota > Gammaproteobacteria > Burkholderiales > Burkholderiaceae_D > Rugamonas. The sequence continues at coordinate 78,467 of CAUPRW010000012.1, read as the reverse complement.
GACTTTGTCCTTGATCTCGCTGGTGCCCATCTTGCGCAGCTTGAGGCCATAGGCGACGTTGTCGAACACGGTCTTGTGCGGCCACAGCGCGTACGACTGGAACACCAGTCCCAGGTTGCGGTGCTCGGCCGGCATCTCGAAGTTGCTCGAACCGTCGTAGACGTTGCGATCGCCGATGGCGATGGTGCCCTGCTTCGGGCTTTCCAGGCCGGCCACGGCGCGCAGCAAGGTGGTCTTGCCGCTGCCCGAAGGCCCGAGCAGCGCCACCACTTCGCCCTTTTGAAGATGCATCGACACGCCCTTCAAAATTTGATTGGCATGGGCGCCGCTGCCGTAGTCGAGGTGCAGATCGTTGACGGTGAGTTCATTCATGGTGATGTCTCGTTTCATATTATTTGAATTAGTTATGGAGCTTGACGCCGAAGCGCAAGGCGATGCCCAGCCCGACGGCCACCAGCGAGATGTTGATGAACGAGAGCGCCGCCACCAAGTCGGTCGAACCGGTCGCCCACAGCGACACGATCATCGCGCCGATCACCTCCGTTCCCGGCGTGAGCAGGTACACGCCGGTCGAGTATTCGCGTTCGAAGATCAGGAACACCATCAGCCAGGCGCCGAGCAGGCCGTATTTGACCAACGGCAGCGTGACATCGCGCGTGACCTGCCCGCGGCGGGCGCCGACGGCGCGCGCGGCCTCCTCCAGCTCCGGCCCCACCTGCAGCAGCGCGGTCGAGATCAGGCGCATGCCGTAGGCCAGCCACACCACCGAATACGCCAGCCACAGGGCGAAGATGGTCGAGCGCACGGAGCGCAGCAGCGGGATCGCGTGCTCGCTCAGCCACAGCGCCACGCCGTTGTCCATGCCCTTCAAGGCCCCATCGAGCCAGCTTGGCACGAACAGGAACACCCACAGGAACGACAGGCCGGCCAGCAGGCCGGGCACGGCGCGCGGCACCAGCACGCTGTAGTCGAGGAAGCGGGTGATGGCGTCCGGCTTGCGGTGCATGGCCAGCGCGATGGCGCTGTAGCAGATCACCGCCAGGGCGCCGCCGATCACGCCGATCAGCACCGTGTTGACGATGCCGCGCACCAGCGCCGGCTGCTCGAAGATCTCGCGGAAGTGCTGCAAGGTCAGCACCTCGGCCAGCTTGACACCCTCGCCCCAGTACTGCACGAAGGAGCGCAGCACGATGCCCGACAGCGGCATGATGATCGTGAACATGAGCCAGGCGAAGATCAGCGCGAAGGCCAGCCACTTCCAGCGGCCCAGCGGCATCGGCTTCGAGCGCGCGCCCTTGCCCTTGATCGAGACGAACTTGTTGGCCGACTTGAGCAGGTGGCGCTGCACCATCACCAGCGGCATCGTCACCATCACCAGGCAGACGGCGACGGCGGCCATCAGGTGGTAGGACGGCGTGCCAAGCTTGTTGGTCAGCTTGTACAGGTAGGTGGCCAGCACCATGTGGCCTTCGGGGTCGCCCAGCACCAGCACCAGGCCGAACACCTCGAAGCCGAGGAAGAACACCAGCACGCCGGCATACGCCAGCGCCGGGGTGATCATCGGCAGCGAGACGTTGAACATCACCTGCAGCGGCGAGGCGCCGGACACGCGCGCGGCCTCCTCGACGTCCGAGCCGAGGCTCTTGAGCGCCGACGAGGCGTACAGGTAGACGTGCGGCACGTGGGTCAGGCCGGCGATGACGACGATGCTGGTGAACGAGTAGATGTTCCACGGGATCAGGCCGATGATGTCCTTGGCCCACAGCGAGTAGAAGCCGACGGGGCCCATCGAGACCACGTAGCCGAAGCCCATCACCATCGGCGAGACGAAGATCGGCACCAGCAGCAGCGGCGCGATGAAGCCCTTGGCCGGCAGGTCGGTGCGGATCATCAGGAAGGCCAGCATGCCGCCCAGCGGTACGGCGATGGCCGTCAGACCCGTGGCCAGGAAGAAGGCGTTCTTGAACGCCATCGAGAAATCGGGGTCTTCGAAGATGAAGCGGTAGGCGTCCAGGCCCAGCTCCTTGACCGGCATGAAGAACGGCGCGCTCAAAAAGCTTTGATAGAAGATCAGGAACAGCGGCAAGAAGATGGCGATGGAGGCGAGCACCACCACCACGCCGCGCGGCCAGTTCAGGCTGCGCCGGCCGGAGCCGGGGAGTGTCATTGTTTGCATAAGTGATTCCGTATTTTACGAACGCGTGCGGGCACCCACCCCGTAGTGCCGCACAGGGGACGTACCCCGAGGGGTACGTCCCCGCGTCGGTGCGGGATGCGGTGGACCTGAGGTGGCGCTTTACTTCGGCGGCTTACTTCTTGCCGGCCGATTCTTTCCACTGCTTGAGGAAGGCCATGCGCTTGGCCGGTCCGAGGAACTGCAGCACCATCGGATGCACCGGCACCGGCTTGACGTTGTCCTTGCCGATCTGTTTGATCAGGTCCGCCGAGGTGGTCTCGCCGGTGACGTCGGCGCGGATCGCGAACAGCTTCGATTCGTTGGCGATGATGGTCTGGCCCCGGTGCGAGAGCATGTAGTCGAGCCACAGCTTGGCCGCGTTCGGATTTTTCGCGCTTTTACTGATGAACAGCACGCGCGACATCACCAGCGTGTAATCCTTCGGCAGGATCACGCCAAGCGACGGATCGGTCTTGGCCCGCACCAGCGCGTAGGAGCCGACCACGTTGTAGCCGATCAGGTTTTCGCCCGACGAGATCCGCTCGAGCATCGTGCCGGTCGAGGACTGCACCCGCACCTTGGCCGCGCCGAAGGCGTTGAGCATGTCGAGGAACTTCGGATTTTCGCGCGCGTCCTGGGTCATGAACATGAAGCCGACGCCGGATTTTTCGATGTCGTAGGTGGTGACCTTGTCCTTGAACTTGGGCGTCTGGATCAACTTGGCGAAGTCGGCGTGTGTCTGCGGCGCTTCCTTGGCGTCGACCAGGCGCTTGTTGTAGACGATGGCGGCCGGCTCGAACGTGGTGCCGTAGGCCTGGTCATCCCACATCGACCACGCCGGCAGCTTGGGCGCCTCGACCGACTTGTACTTCATCGCGTAGCCGTCCGAGGCCAGGCGCATTTGCAGGTCCATCGCCGACGACCAGACCGCGTCGGCGGTGTTGCCGCCGGCCGCCACTTCGGAGATGAAGCGGTTGTACACCTCGGTCGAGTTCATGTCGTTGTATTCGACCGTGATGCCCGGGAACTGGGCGCTGAAATCCTTGATCAAAGGCGCCGTGGCCTTGCTGTCGGTGGCGCCGTAGACCACCAGCTTTCCCTCCTTCTTGGCGCCGTCGATGATCTTCTGGTAGTCGGCCGGATAGCCCGCCGGTACTTGTGCCAGCGCGGTGGCGGTGGCCAGCAGCGCGACGCCCGCGCATGCGGCGGCCAGGGTGGTCTTGAACATCATATTTTAGTCTCCGTTTGTTTTAATATATTTTGGTGATCAGCGCACCAGGCCAAGTTCGGCGGCGCGCCTGCCGTAATCGTCCACGGCCTTTGCTACGTAATCCTTCAGCGCGTCGCCGGTCAACCCGAACGGGTAGAGGCCGGAGGCCGCGCGCATCTGCGCAAATTGCGGGCTGGCCAGCACGCGGTCGAAATCTGCCACCCACTGGCGGTACACCGCGTCCGGCACCTGTGGCCCCATCCACAGCCCGCGGATGATCGGCCACACCACGTCGACGCCCTGCTCGCGCGCGGTCGGCACGGCGGCCAGCACGCCCGGCAGGCGCCGCTCCGACAGCACCGCCAACACCCTTGTATTGCCGCTGGCCGCGTACAGCGTCGCCTCGCTGGCGTCGCCCGAGACGACCTGCACGTAATCGGCGTGCAGCGCCGTGAAGGCCTCGCCGCCGCCCTCGAGCGCGACGAAGCGCAGCACCTTCGGATCGAGGCCGGCGGTCTTGAACACCATCGCCATCTTCAGCCAGTCCTGGCTGCCGATGGTGCCGGACACACCGATCAGCACCTTCTGCGGATTCTTCTTCAATGCCGCCAGCAGCTGCGCCAGCGTCTTGTAGGGCGAATCGGCGCGCACCGCGATCATGCCGTAATCGGTGCCCAGCGCGGCCACCCAGCGCACGTCGCTGGCCTTGGCCTTGCCGAACTTGCCCTGCGCCAGATTGAGCAGCGAGCCGCCGGAAAAAGCCACCAGCGTGTTGGGCTCCGCGCGGCGCCGCTGCGACACCAGCGAATGCCACGCCACCGCGCCGATGCCGCCCGGCAGATAGGTGATGCGCATCTCCGAAGGTGGCGGCTTGGGGGTGTCGCTCAAACCCTGCAAACCCTTTTGCGCCAGCTTGCACGTGAGGTCCATCGCGCCGCCCGGCTTGGAAGGCACGATGCACTCAAGGCTTGCCGCCCGCGCCACCGCGCACAGTAAAAACAGCGCGGCAATCAAAGCCTGCAAAACTTTAGTCATCTTGTTGGTTATCTTAGAACGGTGAAGCTTTCAAAGCGCTTTCAGGCCGCGCCGGTGCGGAAAAATACCGGCGCGGCCAGCGGCTTAGAAGCGGTGCTGCATGCCGGCGGTGACGCCGCGCTGGCTGTTGGCGAAGCCGGCGTCGTCGCGCGAGAGGCCGGTCAGCTGGCCGTTCTTGGCCTTGGCGTAGGCGGCCGCCACGTAGACGTCGGTGCGCTTGGACAGCGCGTAGCGGTAGCGCGCCACGTACATCGTCGGATCGGCGTCGCGGCCGGAGGCCACGTTCTTGACGTTGATGTGGTAGATCGCGCCGGTCAGGGTGGTGACCTCGTTCGGCTTGTACGCCACGCCGCCCCAGGTGGTGGTGGCCTTGACGTCGGCGGTGGCGGCGCGGCCGGCTTCGAGCTTGTAGTCGCGCAGCACGGCCCAGAACTTGAGCGGACCGGTTTCGTAGTTGGCGCCGACGTGCCAGACGCTGTTCTCGTCGCGGTTGCCGGTGGCCGGCACGGTGTTGCCGTTGTTGCGCTCATAGGTCGCCATCAGGTTGGCGCCACCGAGCTTGTAGACGACGGTGCCGCCCATCTTGGCGCTGTCGGCCACGCCGGTGGTCTGCTCGCCGGCGGCGTAGTTGGCGCCGAAGCGCCAGTCGCCGAAGGTGCCGGAGTACTTGATCAGGTTATCGTAGCCGGTGGTGAAGCCGTATTTGCTCGGCCCCGTGGCCGGTCCGGTGGTGGCCCACGAGTAGAACGGCGCGAAGCCCATCGGGTCGAAGCTGATGACGGTGTCGTACACGCTGGTGAAGGAGCGGCCGACGACCAGGCGGCCGAAGGCGCCTTCGAGGCCGACGTAGGCCTGGCGGCGGAACAGCGCGCCGTCCTGGGCGCCGGTGTCCATCAGGATGCCGCCTTCGAGGTTGAACACGGCCTTCAGGCCGCCGCCGAGGTCCTCGCTGCCGCGGACACCCCAGCGCGAGGTGTTCATGCCGCCCGAGATCACGCGGGTCATGCCGTTGCCGGCGGCGTTGGTGTTGTTGGCGTTCTCGACGCCGACGTCCAGCAGACCATAGACCTGCACATTCGATTGGGCTTGCGCGGCGCCGCCGGCGGCAGCTGCCAGTGCCAAGATGGCAAGACTAAGTGGGGACTTTTTCATTGTATCTCCAGTTAATATAGTTATTTGTGATGTCTGATATTCACTATCAGGTTGCCACTATAGGAGTCGATTGCTTTCAATTACCTTTCACTGCGCGGGAAGGGGTCATTCCGGGGACTTGCGTGTCGCCCGCGCGCCACAACGCCGATAGGCCTTCCCTTTTGGGGCCGGGGCGACGATGATTCTGGCCTTACACTGAACTCATTTTTACGCCATGGCAAGAATTTATGCGCATACTGTTAGTTGAAGACCACACCGAGCTGTCGCACTGGCTGGCCAAGGCGCTGCGCGACGCCCACCTGACGGTCGAATGCGCCGACAACGGCGCCGACGCCGACGCGCTGCTGCACACGCAGGACTACGCGCTGCTGATCCTCGACCTGACCTTGCCGCGCATGGACGGACTCGAGGTGCTCAAGCGCCTGCGCGCGCGCGCCGCGCCGCGCGGGCAAACGCCGGTGCTGATCCTGACCGCGCGCGGCGGCCTGGAGGAACGCGTGCAGGGCCTGAACCTGGGCGCCGACGACTACCTGGCCAAGCCGTTCGAGCTGTCCGAGCTCGAGGCGCGCGTCAAGGCGCTGCTGCGCCGCAGTGTCGGCAACGAGGCGCTGGTGCACAGCTGCGGCGCGCTCAGTTTCGACACCGTCACCCGCATGTTCACCTACGCCGGCGCGGCGCTGGCGCTCACGCCGCGCGAGCACGCCGTGCTCGAGACCCTGATCACGCGCGCCGGGCGCGCCGTGTCGAAGGAAAAGCTGTTCGACGAGGTGTTCGCGCTGGCCGACGACGCCAACATCGACGCCATCGAGTTGTACATCCACCGGGTGCGCAAAAAGCTCGACATCGCCGCCCCCGACGCGGCCATCATCACCACCTTGCGCGGCATCGGCTACCTGCTGCAACCGCGGCCGGCGCTGGCCGCCGACTGACGCGCGTCGACGCAGCGCCGATGCTATCGCCTTCGCCGTCCTCCGCGCCACCGCTGCCGCTGTGGTCGCGCCTCGCGCGGCGCTTCGGCCCCGGCGCCACGCTGGGCAGCCTGCGCGGGCAGCTGCTGCGCTGGCTGCTCGGGCCCTTGCTGGCGCTCGTCACGCTCAACACCATCTCCGTGTACCACAACGCGCTCGACGCCGCCGACGTCGCCTACGACCGCTCGCTGCTGGCGTCGACGCGGGCGCTGGCCGAACGCGTCTCCATCGTCGGCGGCAAGGTGGTGGCCGACGTGCCCTACGTCGCCCTCGACAGCTTCGAGACCGACACGCTCGGGCGCATCTACTACAAGGTCACCGGCATCAACGGCGAGACGGTGTCCGGCTATGGCGACCTGCCGGCGGTGCCGGCCAACGTGCCGCGCTCGGAGGCCTATCCGGCGCTGGTGCGCTTCTACCACGCCACCTACAACGGCCAGCCGGTGCGCATCGCCGCGCTGCTGCAGCCGGTGTACGACGACTCGATGCGCGGCATCGCCCTGATCCAGGTTGGCGAAACGCTCGAGGCGCGGCGCGGCCTGTCGAACCAGATCCTGTTCGACACGCTCACCTGGCAAGCCTTGCTGCTGCTGGCGCTGGCGCTGCTGGTGTGGTTCGCCGTGCGGCTGGTGCTGCAGCCGCTGATGCGGCTCAAGATAGCGGTCGAGACGCGCAGCCTGAACGACGCCTCCGACGTCGACCCGGCGCTGGTGCACAAGGAGGTGCGCCCGCTGGTGGCGGCGATGAACAGCTCGCGCTCGCGGCTGCAGCTGTTGATCAGCAGCCAGCGGCGCTTCATCGCCGACGCCTCGCACCAGCTGCGCACGCCGCTGACGGTACTCAAGACGCAGGCCGAACTGGCGCTGCGCGAATGCGACCGGCCCGGCGTGCCGCCGGAACAGACCAAGGCGGCGCTGCGCCACATCGTCCACGGCATCGCCGCCACCACCGACTCGACGGTCAACCTGGCCAACCGGCTCCTGACGCTGGCGCGCATCGAGCACGGCGGCGACGCCGACGGCGCGGCGGCCCAGGCCGAGCCGGTGCCGCTGCGCGAGGTCGCGCGCCAGGTCGGGCTCGAGATGGCGATGGCGGCCGTGGCCAAGAACATCGACCTGTCGCTCGAGGCCGAACGCGAAGGCGTCGTCAGCGGCCAGGCGCTGCTGCTGCATGAATTGATGGCCAACCTGGTCGACAACGCGCTGCGCTACACGCCGGCGGGCGGCCAGGTGGTGCTGCGGGTGGGCGAAGCCGGTGGCGACGGCGCGGCCGCCGTCGTGCTCGAGGTCGAGGACAGCGGCCCCGGCATCGCGACGGCCGAGCGCGAGCGCGTGTTCGCCCCGTTCTACCGCGCCGCCGCCACGCTCGAGCGCAATCCCGGCGGCGCCGGCCTCGGCCTGGCCATCGTGCGCGACATCGCCGGCCTGCACGGCGCCGCCATCGCGCTCGACGCCGGCGCCGCCGGCCGCGGCCTCAAAGTCACCGTCACCTTCCCGAGGGTCAGTGCCGACATTCGGACATTTTGAAACTTTTTAAGACCAAAAAAGTTCCCCGATTTCGTCGTTTGTCCGAATGTCGGCACTGACCCTCCCGGGGTAGAATGCGGGCTTGCCCTTGCCGCCGCCGGAGAGTTGTTGATGATTACCAAAGAAGAAATGGTCGAGCTGTTCGCCGACATGAAACAGAACGCGCCGTGGGATATGGCCAAGCCGCTGTTGTGGGGCTACTTTTTCGCCGATCCGACCAAGGCCAAACTGCAGGCCGTGCAGCCGCTGCTCAAAGCCAAGGGCTACCAGATCGTCGGCCTCTACGATTCCAAACCGGACGGCGCGGCGCCCATGCTGTGGTGGCTGCATATCGAAAAGGTGGAAAAGCATACCGTCGAGACGCTGCACGCGCGCAACCAGGAATTTTATAAGTTTGCCGAGGAGCATCAACTCGAGTCCTACGACGGCATGGACGTGGGCCCGGCCGCGTGAACCGGGCCCAAAACATTTCCAATTAAACACACCCGGGGCGCGATTTCGCCTATCATGCGTCATCTCTCCCTCGACTGACCACCGATGCTCTCGAAACTGTCGTTTCGCCAGCTGCTGCTGGGCGTCTTCCTGTTGATAGCTGTGTTGCTGAGTGCCGCCTCCCTGCATGCGCTGTGGACGCTGGACCGCCTTGCCGCCCACAGCCGCGACAGCGGACACCACGCGCTGGCGCTGACCGAAAACACCCAACAACTGGCCGAACGCAGCGTGGCGATGGCGCGCAGCGCGCGCCAGTACCTGGTGCTTGACGACCCGGCCTTCCGCCTGCGCTACGCCGACGCCTGGCGCGAGGCGCGCGCCGCCCTCGACGCCGTCGCCCGCGGCCTGCCGCACGCCCCCGCCAGCGCCTTCGACACCTGGCGCCAGGCCGGCGAACAGGCCTGGGACATCCTGCAGATGCCCGCCCGCGCCCGCTCGAGCGCGCGCCAGCAGGCGCTCGACCAGGTGCTGGCGCCCTTGCCGGCCATCAGCGCCCAGCTGACCGAGGAGGTCAAGCAGGAGGTCGAGCGCCGCAACACCGAACTGCTCGCCGAGCTGGACCAGCGGCGCGCCGTGCTCAAGGCGCAGGTGATCGCCTCGATCGTGCTGGCCGCGCTGCTGGCCGGCGGCTTCGGGCTGTGGCTGTCGCGCCCGCTCGCGCGCATCGAGGCGGCCATCGACCGCCTCGGCGAGAACAACTTCGACCAGGCCGTCGAGGTGCACGGCCCGGCCGACCTGCGGCGCGTCGGCCAGCAGCTGAACTGGCTGCGCCAGCGCCTCTCGAGCCTGGAGGCGGACAAGTCGCGCTTCCTGCGCCACATCTCGCACGAACTGAAAACCCCGCTGGCGGCGCTGCGCGAAGGCGTCGCCCTGCTCGAAGATGGGGTGGCCGGCACGTTGTCGCCCAACCAGCGCGAAATCGTCGGTATACTGAACCAGAACACGGCCGCGCTGCAGTCGCAGATCGAAGCGCTGCTGCGCTACAACGCCGCCACCTTCGACGCCCACCACCTGCACCGCGAGGCGACCGACATGGCCGCGCTGGTGGCGCGGGTGATCGCCGGCCAGCGCCTGCAGTGGCAGGCGGCCCGGCTGACCGTGGCCACCGTCGGCGCGGCGCGGCCGATCAGCGTCGACGCCGACAAGCTGTCGGTGGCGATCGCCAACCTGCTGTCGAACGCGGTGCGCTTCAGTCCCGCCGGCGGCGTGGTCGGCTTCCGGCTGGAGGAACACGATGGCAGGCTGTGGATCGACTGCCTGGACCAGGGGGCCGGCGTGGCGCCGAACGACGCCGCGCGGATCTTCGAACCGTTTTACCAGGGCCAGCGCCAGCCGCCCGGCGCGCGCCGCGGCAACGGCATCGGCCTGTCGATCGTTCACGAGTATGTCGCCGCCCACCGCGGCACCCTGCAACTGCTGCCCTCCGAACGGGGCGCCCATTTTCGAATCGAACTGCCCTATGAACCGCCCCATCCTGGTTGATCCGATCACCTCCGGCGCCGCGCGCGCCGGGCGCCGCGCGTTGCCGCCGCGCCTGCTGGCGGGCCTGCTGCTGGGCGCCACCCTGGCCGCCTGCCAGCAAGTGCCGCCCAAGCCGCAACCGGTGCCGCTGGCGCCGTCGGTGGTGGTGATCGAAATGCCGCCGGCCGCGCCGCCCGACCAGATCGCGCCGCTGCTGTCCTACCACCAGTCGCTGCGGCGCATGACCCAGGGCGAGCTGATCAAGGAACTCAGCGGCCTGGGCCAGCAGCCGCGCGGCCCGCGCGTGGCCGTGCAAATGGGCATGGTGTTGATGCTCACGCGCGGCGGCGGCGACCTGGCGCGCGCGCAGGCGCTGTTTGACGGCGTGGCCAACACCAACGACGGCGAGGCCGGCGTGTTCAAGCCGCTGGCGCAGCTGCTGTCGAGCAATTGCGCCGAGGCGCGCCGGCTCTCCGAGCACGTCGAGCGCCTGTCGGCCCAGCAAAAGGACAACCAGCGCCGCATCGAACAGCTCAACGACATGCTCGAAGGCCTCAAAACCATCGAACGCACGCTGCCGGCCCGGCCGGCCGCCGCCACGCCGCGCAAGGTGGTCAGATGAGCGCCGGCGACGAGCAACTGGCCGCCGCCGGCGCCGCCCGCAACCCGGCCGGCAAGGGCGCCCACCTGCTGCTGGTGGACGACGACGTCGACCTGCTGCGCCTGCTATCGATGCGGCTGACGGCCAACGGCTACCGCGTCACCGGCGTCGGCAGCGCCGAGGCGGCGCTGGCGCGCATGTCGATCGAGCTGCCGCGGCTGGTCATCAGCGACATCCGCCTGCCCGACCGCGACGGCATGTCGCTGTTCCAGGAGATCCGCCACAACTACCCGGCGCTGCCGGTGATCCTCCTGACCGCGCACGGCACCATCCCGGACGCGATCGAGGCCACCACCCTGGGCGCCTACGCCTATCTGACCAAGCCGTTCGACGCCAGGCTGCTGCTCGACCGCATCGCCCAGGCGCTGAGCCTGTCGACGCCGGCGGCCGGGCCGTCGACCGGCGACGAATCCTGGCGCGCCGGCCTGATCAGCCGCAGCCAGCGCATGGACGAGCTGCTGGCCGAGGCGCGGCTGGTGGCCGCCTCCGACGCGAGCATCCTCATCCGTGGCGAGAGCGGCACCGGCAAGGAATTGCTGGCCAACGCCATCCACCGCGCCAGCCGGCGCGCCAAGGCGCCGTTCATCGCCGTCAACTGCGGCGCCATCCCCGAGGCGCTGCTCGAATCGGAACTGTTCGGCCACGTCAAGGGTGCCTACACGGGCGCCGTCAGCAGCCGCGAGGGGCTGGTGCAGGCGGCCGACGGCGGCACCCTGTTCCTCGACGAGATCGGCGACATGCCGCTGCTGTTGCAGGTCAAGCTGCTGCGCGTGCTGCAGGAGCGCGTGGTGCGCCAGCTCGGCTCGGACGTGCCGCGGCCGGTCGACGTGCGCATCCTGTCGGCCACCCACCGCGACCTGGACGCGGCCATGCTCGAGGGCCAGTTCCGCGAGGATTTGTATTACCGGCTCAACGTCATCACCCTGACCCTGCCGCCGCTGTCGCAGCGGCGCGAGGACATCACGCCGATGGCCACCCAGTTCCTGCACACGCTGGCGGCCAAGTACGGCAAGACGGTGCGCGGCTACGCGCCCGACGCGCTCGAGGCGCTGACGACGGCCTCGTGGCCGGGCAATGTGCGGCAACTGTACAACGTGGTCGAGCACGTCTGCGCGCTGGCCACCGCGCCGCTGATCCCCCTGTCGCTGGTGCAGCGGGCGCTGCGCGTGCCCTCGCTCGAGGTGCTCAGCTACACCGAGGCCAAGCAGCGTTTCGAGCGCAACTACCTGGTCCAGCTGCTTAAATTGACAGATGGCAACGTGGCCGACGCCGCCCGCCTGGCCGAGCGCAACCGGACCGAGTTTTACCGCCTGCTGCAGAAATACGACCTCGACGCCAGCCTGTTCCGCAGCGACCCCACCGTTGTCGCCACAGAGCGACAAGATGATTCCCTTAAAAATCAATGACTTACGAAATGACGACGGAAACCTGTCGCCATTTCACGACAAAATCCGCGTAATGTGGACGTAAACATCACGATTTGACAATTTATTTTTAGCGAGTTAATCGCAAGCCTTTGATTTCATGATTCTTTTTTCACCTGGCACGGCGATTGCTGAGGATAGGGTAACGTCACTGACGTTTCACCTTAACTTCAAAAAGGAATCATGATGACTACCAAACTGATCGCACGCCTGATGGTCGCAGCAACCCTGACCGCAGCCGCCGCTACCGGTACCGCTTTCGCGGCAGGTCAGCAAGAAGGTGCCATGGCTGGAGCCGCCAAAACTGGCACCGCCACCAATGACGACGCAATCACCAGCAAGATCAAGGCCTCCCTGGCCGACCAAAAACAAATCGGCGTGACCACCACCGACGGTGTGGTCGTGCTCAGCGGCGCCGTGCCGAGCACTGAAGTGGGCACCAAGGCCATTCAGGTCGCATCGGCCGTCCCCGGCGTTAAAGAAGTAAAAAGCGAACTGACCGTCGCTTCGAAGTAAGCAGCACCGCAGTAATGAGGACCACTCAGTAAGACCCTGGTAGTAGAAGTATCCGTAGTAACCGCAGTAGTAACACCCACCCTAGTAACTGACCCTTTTCCGGATCGCGTGCGTAGACGCGGTCCGGACTTTTTTTTGTGCGCCAGGTTATTTAAAAGGCAAACTTGACTTTTTTACCCCCCTATGGGACGGGGTTGGGGACGTCGGAATCGCGTCGGGCGGATGCGCGCGGCGGCCTCCGCGCCGTCGGCGGCTCGTGGCGGATTACGGCGTGCGCCTAATCCGCCCTACGAACATCGCTGAACAAAATCGCTTAACTTGACGGCAAGCGGCCTGCCCGCTTGCCGCCTTAGCTCAGGTTCTCCAGGCGGATCTTGGTGACGCTGCCGCACACCGTGGCCAGCCCTTCCATCTTGGCGATGGCCGCCGTGACGTTCTTTTCCTGCGTCTGGTGCGTCAGGAAGATGATGTCGGTCTTGGTTTCGCCGTCGGCCGGTTCCTTTTGCAGCATGGCGTCGATCGAGATCGTGGCGTCGGCCAGGATGCGGGTCAGGTCGGCCAGCACGCCCGGCTGGTCGCTCACGTTCATGCGCAGGTAGTAGCTGGTGGTGATTTCCGACATCGGCAAGATCTCGATGTCGGTCATCGCGTTCGGCTGGAACGCCAGGTGCGGCACGCGGTGCTCCGGATCGGCCGTGGCCAGGCGGGTGATGTCGACCAGGTCGGCGATCACGGCCGAGGCGGTCGGCTCGGCGCCGGCGCCCTTGCCGTAGTACAGGGTGGCGCCGACGGCGTCGCCCTGCACCAGCACCGCGTTCATGGCGCCCTCGACGTTGGCGATCAGGCGCTTGCTCGGGATCAGGGTCGGGTGCACGCGCAGCTCGACCCCCTCGACGCCGTTGACCTTGGCGCGCTTGGCGATGCCCAGCAGCTTGATGCGGTAGCCGAGCTGCTCGGCATAGCGGATGTCGATCGCGTTGAGCTTGGAGATGCCCTCGACGTGCGCCTTGTCGAACTGCACCGGAATGCCGAAGGCGATGGCCGACATGATGGTGGCCTTGTGCGCGGCGTCGACGCCCTCGATGTCGAAGGTCGGGTCGGCCTCGGCGTAGCCGAGCTCCTGCGCCTGCTTGAGCACGGTGGCGAAGTCGAGCCCCTTGTCGCGCATCTCGGACAGGATGAAGTTGGTGGTGCCGTTGATGATGCCGGCCAGCCAGTCGATGCGGTTGGCCGTCAAGCCCTCGCGCAGCGCCTTGATGATCGGAATGCCGCCGGCCACGGCCGCCTCGAACGCCACCATGACGCCCTTGGCTTGCGCGGCGGCGAAAATCTCGTTGCCGTGCACGGCCAGCAGCGCCTTGTTGGCTGTGACCACGTGCTTGCCGTTGGCGATCGCCTGCAGCACCAGCGCCTTGGCCTCGTCGTAGCCGCCGATGAGCTCGACGACGATGTCGATCTCGGGATCATTGACGATGTCGAACGGGCTGGCGACGACCTTGACCTTGCCGCCGGTGCGTTCCTTGGCGCGCTCGAGGTTGCGGGCCGAGACGGCCACGACCTCGATGCCGCGGCCGGCGCGGCGGCGGATTTCCTCCTGGTTGCGCTCCAACACGTTGAACGTTCCGGAGCCGACGTTGCCGACGCCTAACAAGCCTACTTTGATGGGTTTCATATATTCGTTTCTATTGATCTGCGGTTCGGGGATGCTGCGGAACGGTCCGCTTAAAAGCTGGCGCCGTGGCGCTTGCGGTAGCCTTCCATGAATTTGGCTATGCGGCCGAAGGCCTCGGTCATGTCGTCCGAGTTCGGCAGGAACACGACGCGGAAGTGGTCCGGCGCGATCCAGTTGAAGCCGCTGCCCTGGACGATCAGCACCTTCGTCTCGGCCAGCAATTCGTAGGCGAACTGCTGGTCGTCGGCGATCGGATAGATCGCCGGGTCGAGCCGCGGGAACATGTACAGCGCCGCCTTCGGCTTGACGCAGGTGACGCCGGGAATGTCGGTGAGCAGCTTGTAGGCCAGGTCGCGCTGCTTGAGCAGGCGCCCGCCCGGCCCCACCAGGTCCTGGATCGACTGGTAGCCGCCAAGCGCGGTCTGGATCGCGAACTGTCCCGGCGCGTTGGCGCACAGGCGCATCGAGGCGAGCATGTTGAGCCCTTCGATGTAGTCCTTGGCGTGGCCCTTCTCGCCGGACACCACCATCCAGCCGGCGCGGTAGCCGCAGGCGCGGTAGTTCTTCGACAGGCCGTTGAAGGTGACGAACAGCACGTCGTCGGCCAGCGAGGCGATCGAGACGTGCTCGGCCTCGTCGTACAGCACCTTGTCGTAGATCTCGTCGGCGTAGATGATCAGCTGGTGCCGGCGCGCCAGCTCGATGATTTGCCGCAGCAACTCGACCGGGTACAGCGCGCCGGTCGGGTTGTTCGGGTTGATGACGACGATGGCGCGCGTGTTCGAATTGATCTTGCGGGCGATGTCGGCGATGTCCGGGAACCAATCCTGCTGCTCGTCGCAGATATAGTGCACCGGCGTGCCGCCCGACAGGCTCACGGCGGCGGTCCACAGCGGGTAGTCGGGCGCCGGCACCAGCACCTCGTCGCCGGTGTTGAGCAGCGCGTTCATCGACATGACGATCAGCTCGGAGGCGCCGTTGCCCAGGTAAATGTCGTCGATGGTCACGCCGGCGATGTTCTTGCCCTGCGTGTAATGCATGATGGCCTTGCGCGGCGCGAACATGCCTTTCGAATCGGTGTAGCCGGCGGCGTTGGCCAGGTTGATTTTCATGTCCTGGACGATCTCGTCGGGCGGATCGAACCCGAACACGGCGAGGTTGCCGATATTCAACTTCACGATCTTATGGCCTTCTTCCTCCATTTGCCGGGCTTTTTCCGGCACCGGGCCGCGGATCTCGTAGCAGACTTCCGCCAGTTTGTTCGATTTTTGAATCGGTCGCAAAATAAAATCCTGTCTTGGTGAGGCAAACCGCTGTGGCCTGCCAAAAACGCGCTGGCGGCCGGTGCTGCAATGCGAAAAGAACCATTCTGCCGAAAGCCACCCGTTTAATCAACCTTTGGGGGTGCAAACGGCAAGCCACGGCCCGAAAAACGCTACAATGACGCCTGGCCCACCTAATTCGACGAACCACCCGCGCCGCCCCACGACGCACACATACCATGAAGCTCCACGCAAGCGATACCAAGAAGTACCAAACCGTCACCGGCTACGATGAAACCGGCGTTGAAATCAACGCCCAGCGCTACAATTACAGCCTGATCGTGCTGCCGGAAACCGAACCGCGCGCGTGGAACGCGCCGACCTTCGAATCGATCACCGCCGAGCACTTCGACATCATCGGCGCCGACGCCCCCGACGTGGTGATCCTCGGCACCGGCGCCAGGCAGCGCTTCATCCACCCGCGCCTGACGGCGGCGCTGACGATGCGCCGCATCGGCGTCGAATGCATGGACAGCCAGGCCGCCTGCCGCACCTACAACATCCTGATGGGCGAAGGCCGCAAGGTCACCTTGGCGCTGATCATCGACACCACCGACCAGGCCGGCGCCTGACCTTGCCGGTGACCGGGCCATGAGCGCCACGCCCACCGACGCCGCCGGTCCCGACGAGCGCCGCCCGCGCGCGGTGGTCTTCGCCCATGGCCACATCGGCCTGCGCTGCCTGAAGGTGCTGCTGGCCGGCGGCGTCGAGGTCGTGCTGGTGGTTGCGCAGGCCGACACCGGCGACGACGGGCACCACGTCGCCGCGCATGACGCCGAGGCCGAGGCCGGCACGCTCGCGGCCGGCCCCGCCGATGGCGCGCTGCGCGCGCTGTGCGCCGAGCGCCGCATCGCCGTGATAGCGCCGCCCGCGGCGGCCGGCGCCGGCGTCGACGCGCAGCGCTGGCTGGAGCCGGTGCGCGCCGCCGGGCCCGACCTGTTGTTCCGCTTTGGCGACGGCGCGCCACCGCCGCCGTCCTTGCTGGCCGAAACGCCCGCCTACAATATGCACGCGTCGCTGCTGCCGGCCTTCCCCGGCCCGGCGCCGGTGCGCCGCGCCGTGCGCGAGGGCGCCGGCGTCACCGGCGCCACGCTGCACGAATTGCGCGCCGCGCCCGGGGCCGCCGCCATCGTCTCGCAGATGGAGGTGCCCATCCTGCCCGACGACACCGCCGCCGAGGTCGACGCCAAGGTCACCGTGGCGGCCGAGCAAGCGTTGTGGCGGGTGCTGCCGGCGCTGCTCGACGGCAAAGCGCCGCGCCTGGTCGGCGATGTCATGCTGGGCGGCTACGCCGAGCGCTCCGCGCGCGAGGCGCCCGGGGACGGCCGCATCGACTGGCGCCAGCCGGCCCGCCAGGTCTACGACCTGCAGCGCTCGCTGGCGCTGCCCGGTCGCGGCGCCCACACCGCGCTGGGCGGCGTACGCTACGTGCTCGAACGGGCCCGCCTCGACGGCGACTTCGGCAACGTCGTCGCGCTCGGTTTGCCACCGGGCTTGGCCGTGGTGGATAATTGCATCGTCGGCGTGTGCGGCGACGGCCGCCTGCTGACGATTTCCCGCCTCACCGCCGACGGCGTGGCCGTCACCGCCGCGCAGTTGCAAGCGCGCCTGCATGGCTGAGCCCGCGCCGCCGATGACGGCACGATTTGGCGGAGCGTATTTCGCGTGGTCAAAATATATATCGCGCGCGGCTTGAATGATGAAAACTTGGCCCCATATTGTCGATGTCCATCTCCAGGAGAAAACCAGTGGCTGATAGCCAACCCGTCGTTACCGACTTTTCCGCCCCCATGACCAGCGGCCAGACGTTCCAATTGTCGGGCCGTCCGGCGCGCCACACGGTGCTGTTTTTCTACCCGAAAGACAACACCCCCGGCTGCACCACCGAGAACCTGGCGTTCCGCGATTTGCACGAGCAATTCCAGGCCGCCGGCACCGAAATCTACGGCATCAGCCGCGATTCGCTGCGCTCGCACGAAAGCTTCAAAGCCAAGCTGGGCCTGCCTTTCGAGCTCATTTCCGATCCCGACGAGGCGGTCTGCGCGCGGTTCAACGTCATGAAAATGAAGCAAATGTACGGCAAGACCGTCCGCGGCGTCGAGCGCAGCACGTTTGTCATTGACGCTAGCGGTCAATTGGTGAAAGAATGGAGAGGCGTGAAGGTAGCGGGTCACGTCGATGAAGTGCTGGAATTTGTGGCGCGTCAGGCTTAACAGGTTTGCGCGTTGCCTTTCAGAGTTGCTCAACCGTAGCAGAATCATGCGCATCCAGCCATTTTGTTAACCATTTTGAGTCATCACTGTAACTCTTCCCACCCTACATGGTGGCCAGCCGGCCACCACGCGGTACGTTCTCCGGGCAAGATGTGCGCCCGTCGGCAGTCTTACATTCCGTTTTACCCAGCATCCACCCCATCCGGCACCGACGCCTCGTCAGCGGCACGCGGGCGCTCGTCCGATGGGCGGATTCCTCCAGTTATTTTTCGATTGAGATCCTGATGCCACTGCCAAAATTACCTAGTAAGCCAGCGACTTTACTGTTGGCAAAAGATTATCCAAAAGCGACAGGGCCGCGCCCGGTTTCCGCCATTGCGGCGGTCGCCGAGATCGCGCCGGCCCCCGCGCCGAAGAAAGCGGCGCCCGTCAAGGCAGTTCCCGTAGTGAAATCGAAGGCGGCGCCGGTCGCCGTCCAAGCCGTGCCGGCGGCGCCCGTGGCGCCGGCGAAAACCACCGCCAAGTCGAAGGCCGTGGCCGCCGTGCTCAAGGCCGCGCCGGCCGTGTTGAAGGCCGCCCAGGCCGCGCCCGCCCCGGCCCCGGTGGCCGCCAAACCGGTGGCCAAGGCCAAGCCGGCCCCGGCCGCGCGCGGCAAGGTCACGCCGATCACCGCCGAGGCCCCGCACCCGGCCAAGCACAAGATCAACGAGGTGGCGATCAAGTCGTCGACCAGCCGCCACGCCGACCAGACCGGCACGACCAAGCTGTTCGTGCTCGACACCAACGTGCTGATGCACGATCCATCGTCGCTGTTCCGCTTCGAGGAGCACGACGTCTACCTGCCGATGATGACGCTGGAGGAATTGGACAACCACAAGAAGGGCATGACCGAGGTGGCACGCAACGCCCGCCAGGTCTCGCGCACGCTCGACGCGCTGGTCTCCAACACCGACGACGACGCCATCGAGAACGGCATCCCGCTGTCCAAGCTGGGCAACAAGGACGCCAAGGGCCGCCTGTACTTCCAGACCCGCATGCAGACGGCGGACCTGCCGGTCGGCCTGCCGGTCGGCAAGGCCGACAACCAGATCCTGTCCGTGGTGCGTTCGCTGGAGGCCGAGCAGGAAGGCCGTCCGGTGGTGCTGGTGTCGAAGGACATCAACATGCGCATCAAGGCGCGCGCGCTGGGCTTGCCGGCCGAGGATTACTTCAACGACCACGTGATGGAAGACACCGACCTGCTGTACTCGGGGATCGTCCAGCTGCCGGACGATTTCTGGACCAAGCACGGCAAGGACCTCGAATCGTGGCAGGAAAATAAAAACGGCCAGAGCGCGACGTTCTACCGCGTCACCGGACCGTTCGTGCCGTCGCTGCTGGTCAACCAGTTCATCTTCCTCGAACCGAAAAATGGCGAGGCGCCGTTCTACGGCCAGGTCAAGCAGATCAACGGCAAGACCGCCGTGCTGCAAACGCTGCGCGACTTCAGCCACAACAAAAACAATGTGTGGGGCGTGACGGCGCGCAACCGCGAGCAGAACTTCGCGCTGAACCTGCTGATGAATCCGGAATGCGACTTTGTCACCCTGCTCGGCCAGGCCGGCACCGGCAAGACGCTGCTGGCGCTGGCGGCCGGCCTGGCGCAGGTGCTGGAAACCAAGCTCTACAACGAAATCATCGTCACCCGCGTGACGGTGCCGGTCGGCGAGGACATCGGTTTCCTGCCGGGCACGGAGGAGGAGAAGATGTCGCCGTGGATGGGCGCCTTCGACGACAACCTCGAAGTGCTCAACAAGTCCGATTCGGACGGCGGCGAATGGGGCCGGGCGGCCACGCAGGACCTGATCCGCTCGCGCATCAAGATCAAGTCGCTCAACTTCATGCGCGGGCGCACCTTCGTCAACAAGTTCCTGATCATCGACGAGGCGCAGAACTTGACGCCGAAACAGGTCAAGACGCTGGTCACGCGCGCCGGCCCGGGCACCAAGATCCTGTGCCTGGGCAACATCGCGCAGATCGACACGCCGTACCTGACGGAAGGCTCGAGCGGCCTGACCTACGTGGTCGACCGTTTCAAGGGCTGGTCGCACAGCGGCCACGTGACGCTGGCGCGCGGCGAACGCTCGCGCCTGGCCGACCACGCCAGCGACGTGCTGTAATGTAGTAGAATCAAGCCGTACCTGTTAGCCCCGCCCGCAGCGATGCCGGCGGGGCTTCTTTTTTGCCGAAACAGTTTCCGTGATCCAAGCTATGCACACTTGGCGCGCCGGCAAGCGCGGTGAACCACGAAAGTTCTTGAATCCTCTGGCAACCTGTATAACACTAACATCCAAGTCATTGATTTCGCCCGCCTTTTCCGACCACTGCCGAGGTAAGACATGGACATTCCTATCCTGATCCAGAAGCATGAAGGCAGCCGCTACGGGGTGACCGTGCCGGACATTCCCGGCTGCGTGACCACCGGCGAGACGGTGGACAAGGCGATGAGCAACGCCACCAAGGCCATCTACGGCCACGTCGGCCAGTTGGTCGAGCAAGGCAAATCGTTCGAGATCAAACCGTCGGAGGTGGAGCACCTGTCGCGCGAGCCGGACTACGCCGACGGCATCTGGGCCATGGTCAGCCTCGACCTCGCGCGCCTGGACGACCCGCCGGAAGGCTAGCGTGTGGGGGTCAAGTCTGACATTTGGACACGGCCTGGGCACTAGGCCGCCCTCACCGCTGGGATCGTGTCCAAATGTCAGACTTGACCCCGGTGTGTTGGGCGATAACGCCGACCAATTATTGCGCGGGGCGGAACGCGAGGCGCTGGCGGCTGACGCCTTGCGTGACGAAGTCGGCGTCCTCCGGAATCGGCACGCGGAAAAACTCCCAATATTCGGGAAGGAAGTTGAATTTTTTCGAACGGAAGATCCCGCGATTGCGGTGCAGCTCGCTGTAGCGATCGCCGATGAACTCGCGGTTCACGGCCGTGAACGGCAGTATCCGTTCGGCATAATCCGGAAAGTGCAAGGACGGATTTTGCGCTTTGAAATTCTCGAAGACGTCGAACTGGTCGCGACAAATCACCTGGATCGCAGTCTCCGGAAAATTATTATGCTGCGTCCACAGCACATGCCAACCGGTCCTGGTCTGGTTGATGAAATCGACCAGGCGCTGACTTAACACATACGCGTCCGACTCGATATGAATGATTTTATCGGCGCCCAATTCCTTGGCGACCGCGACCGAATGAAGAAAACTGCGCCACCACCCGGGATAGTCCTTGATGCTCTGCCGCCCCAGATTATTCTCGAAGCGAATGATCAGATTGGGGTCGTCCAGCCCCGCCAAGGGGGCCGTGTTGGAAACGGTCTTGATGATTTGGGCGGGCGGTGAAAAAGGCGAGCCGTCGTCGATCATGATTTTCTTGACGGCTTCGATCGGCACGTCGCGATAATAATCGAGCCAGCGCTTGTATCGGCTCTCCCACGCGTCGGCGTCCCGGATAAAGCTTGTGCAAAAGATTATAGATTTCATTAACGCTGTCCAACACAAAACAGGCTGGCATCGTACCATAGAAAAAACTGGCCACAATCGCCGGAAGCGCGACGGCAACGTGGGCCAGGACGGGGCACGAAATGACGGCAAGCCAAGCATGTGTGGCAAAATCATTAGCGAGCCTTGGTTGTCAAGGCGGCGAGGCGGTCGCCTGGGCCACGAGGATGGCTTTAAAGTCCTGCGCGGCATGCAGGTCCATCCCGATTATCAAGGGCAAGGCATCGGTGGGCATATCCTGTCGCATTGCGTTCCCTACCTCGACGGCACCGCCTACTGTTTGCCCTACACACACTTGGTGCGATTTTATGAACGGATCAATTTTGCAGTGGCCGACCCGCGCGAGCTTCCGCCGATTTTGGCTGCGAGGCTCACTTTCTGTCTTGCGACCGGCCAGCCGGTGCTGGCGATGAAGCGCCTTTTCTCGACGTTGCTGTTGGGTGTGTGCCTGGCCACGGGATGTGCCCAGTTCCCGAGGGCTGACGTTGCGTACCGGGGCAATGGCGACGCCCGCATCCTTGAGTACATGCGCGGCAACTACATGTCCTCGCAGGCCGGGGTGGCCCACTATCTGAGACGTCATTTGGAAAATGGGCTGCGGCCAGGCCAAACCCTGGACAAGGCATACCTGCTCCAGCGCGGCGCCATCTGCGATGACGGCGATCCCGTCGTCTGCACATTTAACGGCGTCGCCGACGAACACTTCGCCGGTCTTCCGAAGGAAAACGCCCATCGTTCCCATCGCGTCTCCAAGATTGAAGCACGCATCGTCCTGCTTCAACCCGCCGTCATCGACGTCAGGAAAGAAGAATCCTACCCCGACGCCGGCTGAGCACCGGTGGGGGTCAAGTCTGTCATTTGGACACGGTCTGAACGCTAGCAAGCCTTTAAGGCAGAGCTCGTGTCCAAATGACAGACTTGACCCCGACGCGCTTGACCTTCCCACGATTGGAACGTATACAGTATGATCATCGAAACCGTGAAGGAGAAGTCGATGTATCAGCTACAAGTGGAAAACATGAGTTGCGGTCATTGCGTGGGCGCCGTGACCAAGGCGGTGCAGGCCGTCGATCCGGCCGCCAAGG
Source organism: uncultured Duganella sp. (assembly GCA_963513825.1). GTDB lineage: Bacteria > Pseudomonadota > Gammaproteobacteria > Burkholderiales > Burkholderiaceae_D > Rugamonas. The sequence goes on along the minus strand of CAUPRW010000012.1, from coordinate 56,017 downwards.
TGGAGGTCGACCTGGCCGCCAAGACCGTCAAGATCGACAGCGCCAGCGCGTTGGCGCCGTTGAAGTCGGCCATCGCCGACGCCGGGTATCCGGTGCTTGCCGCCGCTTGATGGCCGCCGCCTAGCCGTCCAACTCCGGATAGCGCCGGAAAATGCCATCCTCGTTGAACGCTATGCGCCGCTGCGACGCCAGATAGGCGGCGATGTTCGGCCGCGCGGCCACTTTGTCGCGCAGCGCCACCAGGCGCGGATAGCCGCCCTCCTGCGCCGCCATCGTCTTGGGGAACGCGTAGCGTAAGCCCTCGACCAGTTGGAACAGCGACAGGTCCACATACGACAGCCGCGATCCGATCGCGAACCCGCCGCGTCCCGGATTGTGCGCCAGCACCTGCTCGAAATAACTGAGGAACTTCGGTATGCGCGTTTGCCTGAAGTCCTTGGCGCGCGCCTTCGCTTCCTTTTTCTGATCCTCGTAATACAGATTGGTCGATATCGGATGATGCGTGTCGTGCGCCTCGCTGACGATGTCGGCGATCGTCAACTGCAGCTGGTTGGCCCACAGGCGGCCCGCTTCCGCGCGCGGCGCCAGTCCGTGCCGGGCGCCGAGGAACATCAGGATGTTGGCCGTCTGCCCGATCAGCAGTTCGCCCGCGCGCAGCACCGGCGGGGCGAACGACGGATGCTCGACCTTGTCGCCGTCCAGGCTTGCCATCAAGGCCGGCATGCCTTTCTTGGCCCGCGCGACGTCGTCGTAGGCAATCGCGGCCTCCTCCAGCGCCAGCCGCACGAATTCTCCGCGACCCTGCAGGCCGTCCCAGTAATAGAGTTGGTATGGTGTCGTCATGGGCGCTAGCGTAGCACCACGCGCGCGGACGCGGCGCCCTGAAAGCTTTGCCCACCACGGTTATAATCAAACGGAAACTATTGTTCCGTCCGTATCCACACCAACCACGTCCGCGCCCTCCCCATGCCGCCCGTCCCGCCGCTTGAATTACATATCGTCCTGATGGTCGCCGCCGCCGGATTCCTGGCCGGCGTGCAGAACGCGCTGGCCGGCGGCGGCTCGTTCATCACCTTCCCGGCGCTGATGCTGGCCGGCCTCAATCCGCTGGCGGCCAACATGACCTCCACCATCGCGCTGTTCCCGAGCCAGATCACGTCGGCCTACGCCGGCCGCAAACTGGCCGGCGATGTCGGGCCGCTGACGTTCCGGCAGATGCTCGTCATCAGCGCCATCGGCGGCGTGGCCGGCGCCTTTCTGCTGCTGCATACGCCGGCGTCGTTCTTCGAACGGCTGGTGCCGTGGCTGGTGTTGTTCGCCACCAGCGTGTTCGCGTGGGGCAGCTTCCGCAAAAAACCGCTGCACGCGGTCGGCGGCATGCCGCGCTGGGTGCTGGCGCTGGTCCAGGGCTGTATCTCGATCTATGGCGGCTATTTCGGCGGCGGCATCGGCTTTTTGATGCTGGCCGCGCTGACCGTCGCCGGACAACAGGTGCGCATGGCGGCGGCCACCAAGAACGTGCTGGCGATGGCCATGAACGCGGTGGCGGCGCTGATCTTCGCGACGTCCGGCCTGGTCAGCTGGCCGGCGGCGCTGGCGTTGTGCGTCGGTGGCGTCGCCGGCGGCTTGTGCGGCGGCTGGCTGATCCACCGCCTGCCGGAGAAGGTCATGCGCGGGTTCGTGGTGGTGGTGGGGATCGCGCTGACCATTTGGATGTTTGTGCGTTGATCGAGCCGCCGGCGGTTCGCCGGTGGCGGATTAATACATGCCCTTTAGCTTCGCCAGCTTCTTGCGCCGTCCGATGTAGCCCGCCCCCACCAGCCCGGCGGCCAGCGCCAGCAGGGCCAGCGTGCCGACCGTCTTTTGCGCCGGCGTCAGATTGGCCAGCGTTTGCATTTCCAACCCGCTCACCTTGGCCTCGGCCGGCTCGCTTTTCGCCGGCGCCGGCTCGGCCGGTTTGGCCTTGGCGCGCGGCGGCACCGGCGGCAGTTCCTGCGACTTGGCCTGCAATACCCTCAAATCGGCCTGCGCGGCCTCCATCGCGGCGTCGCTGGCCTGCTGCTGCCCGGGCGCCGGCGCCACCGGCTGCGCCGACGGCGCCGATCCACCGGCCCGCCCCGCCGCCGCCGCGCCGCGCGCGATCGCCGGATTCGAGCCGACGTTCGGCACGAACTGTCCACTGAACTCCGGCGCGATCTTCAACGTCGCCTTGCTGCACGAGTCGGCGCTGCAGGCGACGCCGGCCTGCTTGATCGCCAGCGCATTGCGCCGCGTGAGATCGTCGCGCACGGCGGCACTCGGCTGCCAGTACCCGCGCTCGATGGCGCTCAGCATGCGGTCGGTGACGGCCTGGTAGGCGCGCAGGTTGCCGCTGGCGGCGATGCGCTCGCGCACCTTGAGGCCATGGCGGTCGGCCACGTAGGTCTCGTACATGCGCTGCCACTTGCCGCCGTCGACCACCTCGGGCACCGTCACCTGCCACGCCCACAGGTAGTCGACCACGCGGTTGATGTAGCGCGCGCCGGAATAGCCTTCCTTGAGCATGGCGTCGGCCCATTTGGGATTGAGGTAGCGCGCCTGCATCTCCTGCCCCATGTAGCGCTCCAGCGTCTTGTGCCCCGGCTTGCGCGGGTTCGACAGGTCGCTGACGACCACCTCCGGCGTTTTGCCGTCGACGCTGCGGATCGCCATCGCGGTGCCGCCCAGGTACTGGAAGAAGTCGTCGTTGTCGAGCGTGGCGAACAGGTTGCTCGAGCGGCTGTGCAGCGCGATCTTGCTGCCGCTGAGGGCTTGGCGGAACAATGCGCGGCGCTGTTCGGGCGTGGCCTCGCCGGCCTTGTCGCCGCTTTTGTCGTCGCCCCAGTAGCCGGCGCCGAACGGATGGCTCATGCGGTTGATGAACACTTCCGCCACTTCCTTCTCGTTCTTCCACGCGTTCGTCAGCGGGATCAGTTTTTCGATCTGCGTGCCGTAGGCGCCGCTCGGCACGCCGAAGATGCGCACCGACGCCATGCGCGCCGCCTCGGCGGCCGAAACGCCGCCCGCCTGCATGACGGCGGCGCTCTGGCGGCTATGCGCCTGCATCACGTTGCCCGGCGGGCCGCCATCGGCGCTCGCCGCCTGGACATCGTTGTCGTCCTGCTTTTGCGCCAGCTGCGCCGCTTTGTCCATCAGCGCCAGCACGTTGCCGAACAGGTCGCGGAACAAGCCCGAGGAAATCAACGTGACGTCGACGCGCGGACGTCCCAGCTCCCCGCGGCTCAAGGCCTCGACGCCGGTCACGCGGCCACGCTCGTCCCAGGTCGGCCGCACGCCCATCAAGGACATTGCCTGCGCCTCCATGATGCCTTCGTGGCGCGAGGTCTCCACGCCCCACAGGTTCATGCTGAGCTTGTCCGGATAGACGCCGTGCCGCTTGCGGTAGTCGTCCACCAGTTCGCGCGCCAGCTTGGCGCCGGCTTCATAGGTCGTCCTGCTTGGAATGCGCGACGGATCGAGGCCGAAGAAATTGCGCCCGGTCGGCAGCGCATCGGGATTGCGTACCAGGTCGGCGCTGGCGCCGGTCGGGATGTAACGGCCCGACAGCGCCTCCATCAACCGGTCCAGCTCCAGCGCGGCGCTGCGTTCGATGTCATGTTCCAGCTGCGCGACGCGCTTGTTTTTCTGCTCCGCGCTGGCGGCGGCGTCCAGGCTGACGACGGCGCGCGCGGTGGCGTTGCGCCGCTCCGCCGTCGGCGCCACGCCGAAGGTGTGCAGGCCGAACGGCGTGAGCTTGTTGCCGGTGTCGTCCAGGTATTCTTCGAGCGCCTCCATGTCCGCTTCGGTTTTGAGGCCGGTCTTCTTCATGTCCTTCAACACGCCGCTCCTGGCGGCGATGCGGTTCAACGCCACCAGGTGGCTGCGCGCCAGCAGCGGGCTTTTTTGCTCGGCCACGCGGTAGTCGTTGAGCAGCGCGCCCAGTTCGCGCAGGTCCGGATTGAGGCCGGCGATGTCGAACGGCGGCGTCATATGGTCGATGATGGTGGCCATGCCGCGGCGCTTGGCCTGTATGCCCTCGCCGACGTCGTCCATCACATAGGGATAGATATTGGGCATGGCGCCGATCAGCGCCTCGGTCGGATCGTCCTCGGACAGGCCGGCCTCCTTCCCGGTCAGCCACTCCTGCGTGCCGTGGGTGCCGATGTGCATGACGGCGTTGGCCTGGAAGCCCTTTTGCAGCCATAAATAAAAGGCGATGTACTCGTGGCTCGGCGGCATGCTCACCTCGTTGTGCAGCTTCTCGAGGTTCTGCTCCCACGCGCGGCCCGGCTGCGGCGCCATCAGCACGTTGCCGAAGCGGCGCGCCGGGTAGACGAAGAACGGCTCGCCCTTGGCGTCGCGCCACAGCACGGGCGCGTTCTCCGGCTTGCCCCACGACGCTTCGATCGAAACGCGCAGCGTCGCCGGCAGCTTGGCGAACCACGCCTGGTAGTCCGACAACGGCACCAGCAAGGCCTGGCCGCTTTCGGCCAGGTGCTTCAGGCCCGCCATGTAGTCCCCCTTGGACTTGCCGGGGTAATTACCGAAGCGCTGGATCTCGCCTTGCAGCTCGTCCTCGCCGGCCGGCAGCGCCGCGCCGGTCTGGTAGCCGTCGCGCTTGAGGCGCTGGACGATCTGCCACAGGCTCTCCGGCAGCACGTTCAGGTAGGCCGCGCCGATGGTCTCCGAGCCATGCGGATAGTTAAAGTAGATCATGGCCACGCGCTTGTCGGCGTTGGCCTTCTGGCGCAGCGCCAGCCAGGCGGCCACGCGCCCGCTCAGCCGTTCGATGCGCTCGGCGATCGGCGTCTCCTCGACGTAGGCCAGGCCGGTCTGGGCGTCGCTGATGCGTTCGCGGCTGGCGACGACGGTCGGCTGGATCAGCCCCGCCACCTCCGCGCCGGCCAGCTGCCAGGTGCGTTCGATGATATCGAGCCCGATCTTCGAATCGCGCCACTGCGCCGCCGTATGCTGGCTCAAGGTGATGGCGTTGATCGCCGGGACGCCGATCTTCTCGAGCAGCGCGCCGGTGTTGGCGGTGCCGCCGACCTTCATGCCCAGCGCGACGATCATGTCGACGCGGCTTTTGCCGTCGTCGTCGAGCAAGTAGCGCAGCGGCACGTCGTAGGGGTAGCCGAACACCGGCAGCACGTTGTAGCCGTTGGCTTCGAGCCGGGCGACGATGGCCGCCAGCGGCAGCGTTTGTCCCGCCACCAGGCTGGCGCGGTAGAACGGCACGGCGATCCACGGCGCGCCGGTCTTGTAGTTGGCATAGCCCTGCAAATACTGCTCGTAGCTGCCGTAGGTGCGGTTGGCGGCGACGTCGTACAGGCCGACGTCCGGCATGGCGTGCACCGGCGCCACCGCCAGGGTGGCGCCGAAATGGCCACGCAGGATATAGCGCAGCAGGTTGCCCATGTTCTCGATGCCGCCCTCGCTGTGATACTGCTGGATGGTCTTGTCGTCCTGGACGCCCTGCTCGCGCAGCGTGTCGTCGATGGCGCCGCCGACGGCGAACACCGGATGGCGCGCCTTGCGCAGCGCCCGCAGCTCTTCCTTGAGCGCCACCATCGCCAGCCGCCCCCTGGCGTTGACGACCGCCACGTCGGCGCCGGCCAGCGCGTCGCGGTCGGCCTGGGTCATGCCATTGGCCGGGATGATGCGCACGGCGACATTCAACTCCTTCAACTCGGCCTGCAGGCCGCGCACGGCCAGCACGGCGGGCCGCGATTCGACGTCGCCCAGCATCAGCGCCAGCGTGCGCGGCGCCTGCGCCGAGTGCACGTAGCCGACGATGCAGAAGGAAACCAGCAGCAGGAGCAGTCCGAGCTTGCCGCAGCGCTTATTCCGGAACATAGACGACCTTCCCGTCCGGCAGCTGGTAGGCGGTGCCCAGGCGTTTGCCGGAGCCCGACAGCGGCTTGTCGCTGACGCGGCTGACCGTGATCTCGGCACCCTTCTTGGTCAGCACCTCGACGCGACCGTCGGCGCCCTTCTTGGCGATGGTCACCTCGGAGTTCGGGTCCAATAGGTCCATCATGTTCCAGGCCGAGAACAGCGCCAGCATCATGGCGACGATGAAGACGATGCTGGCGTCGAACAGGTTGGCGACGCCGGCCAGCGGGTCCTCGGTGTGCTCGCCGACGCGGCTGTAGCGGTGGCGGTTCAGAAAACGCATGCCCATGTCAGGCCTCCGCGCGCAGCGGCTGCGCCTTGGGCGCCGACGTGGCGCTCGTCGACGCCAGCAGCGCCTCGGCGGCGTAGGCGATGTCGGCGATGTCGCTGCGCAGCCAGTGTTCGCGCACCAGGCTCAGGACGTAGGCGCACACGCTGCAGGCCAGTCCGACCACGGTGGCGGTGAACGCGGTGGTCATCGATTCGGCCATCTTCGGCAGATTGCCCTGGGCCAGGCCGGCCAGCGATATGCCCATCGGGATCAGGGTGCCCATCAGGCCGAGCGCGGGGCCGATGCGCACCACGAAGCGCACGCCGTCGAGGCGGCGCACGCCGGCGGCGTCGGCGCGCTGCACCACCCGTTCGAGGCGCGCGTCGAGACCGGGCTCGCCTTCCTGCGCCGTCAGCACCGCGGCCATGTCGTGGCGGGCGGTGGCCACCAGCATGCGCACGCCGCGCCGGCGCTCGATCCATTCGGCGCCGAAGGTGCCGAAGCACACCAGCATGTACAGGGTGAGCGCGGCGATCCCCAGCAGCACGGGCAGGTACAGCACATTGGAAATGGAATAGAGCAGCGTCTCGATCGCGCGGATGGCCGCGTCGGCAGGTAGGTTGGGCATGAATGATCCGGCAGCAGAGGCAAGGCGCCCACCTCCCCGTGGGCGCCTTGAAAGGACGCGCCTGGGCGCATCCACCTTTTTGGCCGGTATCCGGGCTCGCAAGCAAATCCGCCCGGCCTTCCCATGCAAACGCACAGTGGCACAGCGGGGCGGATGGTCGTCGGCGACGACGCTTGTTTACCGTTGCGGGGGCAGCACATGTTGGCTGGCGCGGCCAGCTCCATGTTTCCCGTTTAACCGCGGTCCGGACGGACGCGCGAGCACCAAAACCCGGCGATTATACGTCGTTCCGGCACCCCCGGGTCTACTTCGGTTCGGCCAGGCTTTGCAGGATCGGGCAGTCGGGGCGGTCGTTGCCCTTGCAGCAGCTCGCCAGTGTCCGCAGCGTGTCGCGCATTTCGGTCAACTCGGCGATGCGCTCGTTGAGTTCATCGACGTGGCCCAGCGCGATCCGTTTGACGTCGGCGCTGGCGCGCTCCTTGTTCTGCCACAGCGACAGCAGCTCGCGGATGCGGTCCAGCGAAAAACCGAGCGTGCGCGCGCGCTTGACGAAGCGCAGCGCGTGCAGGTCGTTGTCGCTGTAGATGCGATAGCCCGAATCGCTGCGCCGTCCTGGCGGAATCAGCGCGATGCTCTCGTAGTAGCGAATCATCTTGGCCGACACGCCCGAGGCGCTCGCCGCCTGGCCGATATTCATGATGGATCTCCCTGGTTGACAACGGCGGCCGGTCGCCAGCGGCGCAGCAGCAAGGCGTTGCTGATCACGCTGACGGAGCTGAGCGCCATCGCGGCGCCGGCCACCATGGGGTTGAGCAGGCCGAAGGCGGCCAGCGGAATGCCGACCAGGTTGTAGACGAAGGCCCAGAACAGGTTCTGGCGGATCTTGGCATAGCTGCGGCGCGAGATCGAAATGGCGGCGGCCACCAGCGCCGGATCGCCGCGCATGAGCGTGATGCCGGCGGCGTGCATGGCGACGTCGGTGCCGCTGGACATGGCGATGCCGACGTCGGCGGCGGCCAGCGCCGGCGCGTCGTTGATGCCGTCGCCGACCATGGCGATGCACTTGTCCTTGTGCTTCATGGCGGCGATGGCGGCCGCCTTGTCGGCCGGGAGCATGTTGGCGACCACCCGGCCGACGCCAAGCGCGGCGCCGACGTGGTCAGCGCTGCCCTGGTTGTCGCCGGTCAGCAGCACCGTCTCGATGCCCATGGCCCGCAGCGCGTCGATGGCGGCGCGGGCCTGCGGCTTGACACGGTCGCCAAAGGCCAGCAGGCCCAATAGACGCGCCGGCCGCGGGTCGACGGCCGCCAGCCAGGAGATCGTCAATCCTTGCCGTTCCAGCTCGGCGGCGCGGTCGCCGAGCGCGCCGAGCGCGACGCCCTGCTCCTCCATCAAGCGGGTGCTGCCGAGGATCAGGCGCACGCCATCGACCGTCGCGGCGACGCCGCGCCCCGGCAAGGCGGTAACGTCGGCGGCGGCGCCCGCGACGGCCGCCTGCGCGCCGACCGCGCCGGATTGCGCTTCGGCCGCTTGCAGCACGGCGCGCGCCAGCGCGTGCTCGCTGCCGCGCTGCACGGCGGCGGCCAGCGCCAGCAAACGCGCCTTGTCCACGTCCCCGGGCGCCGGCTCGCACACCGCCAGCGACGGCTTGCCTTCGGTGAGCGTTCCGGTCTTGTCGAAGGCCACCGTGGTGATGCGGTGGGCCAGCTCCAGCGCCCCGGCGTCCTTGATCAAAATGCCGTGGCGCGCGGCCACGCCGGTGCCGGCCATGATGGCTGCCGGCGTCGCCAGTCCGAGCGCGCACGGGCAGGCGATCACCAGCACCGCCACCGCGTTGATGATGGCGCGTTCGCCGTCGCCGCTCGCCAGCCACCAGCCGGCCAATGTCAGCACCGCCAGCACCAGCACCACCGGCACGAACACGGCGCTCACGCGGTCCACCAGGTGCTGCACCGGCGCCTTGGCCGCCTGCGCGTCCTCCACCAGCCGGATGATGCGCGCCAGCGTGCTCTCGGCGCCGACGGCGACCACCCGCACCAGCAGCATGCCCTCGCCGTTGATGGCCCCGCCCGTGACGCGTTCGCCGGCCTGGCGCGCCACCGGCAAGCTTTCGCCGGTGATGAGCGCCTCGTCCACGTGGCTGGCCCCCTCGACCACCTGGCCGTCGACGGCGATGCGCTCGCCCGGCAGCACCACCACCAGTTCACCGACGGCCACCTGCGCGATCGGCACGTCGATGTCGCGCCCGTCGCGCCGCACCCGCGCCGATTCGGGCCGCAGCACCTGCAGCGCGCGGATGGCGGAGGTGGTCTGGCGCTTGGCGCGCGCCTCCAGCCATTTACCCAGCAACACCAGGGTGATGACCACCGACGAGGCCTCGAAATACAGATGCGGCATCGGACCGGCGCTCGGCGACAGCAGTTGATAGACGCTCAAACCGTAGGCGGCGCTGGTGCCCAGCGCGACCAGCAGGTCCATATTGCCGCCACCGGCGCGCGCGGCCAGCCAGCCGGCCCGGTAAAAGCGCGCGCCGAGCCAAAACTGCACCGGCGTCGCCAACAAAAATTGAATGCGGCCGTCGAGCATCCAGTCGATGCCGGCCAATGCCAGCAGCATCGGCAACACCAGCGGCAGCGACAGCAGCGCCGCCAGCAGCACCCTCACGCCGCCACTGCCTGCCTTGCCACCACCGCCAGCCGCGCCGCCAGCGCCGGGCGTGGCCTGGCCCGCCGTGTTCACCGGGGCGGCGGACGCGAACACCTCGGGCGCCGGCTCGGCCTTGTAGCCGGCCTTGTCGACGGCCTGCCGGAGCAGCGCGAAATCGACCGGCCGCGCCGATTCCACGCGCGCCATTTCGGTCGCCAGGTTGACGCTCACCCGCGTGACGCCATCGACGCCGGCCAGTACGCGTTCGACGCGCCCCACGCAGGAGGCGCAGCTCATGCCCTCGATCTTGATCGATTGCGAGGCCGGGGAAACGGGACTTTCAACAGTTGAATTCATGGCAATCACTCACGCAGCGGATTATTAACGCCAGTGTCAAGTATCCCACGATTGGAAGGTCAAGCGCTTTTTCGGCGGCGGCGTCCGGTCCCGCACAGAAACCGACGGGTTTGCAAGCTACACTGATGACAATAATCGAACCCGAAAGGTCAACGTGGCGCTGGGCGGAATGTTAAAACGCGATCTGCTGTGGCTATGGACGGCGATCGCCGCCATGGTCGTGCTGCTGGTCTGGCTGCTGTTGCAAGTGGGCCGCCAGGGTGCCGACTGGCAGATCGCGGCGGCACGCTCGCGCGCGGCCGTGCTGTGCCAGATCATGCGCGCCGGCGGCGAACGGATCGACGTCGGCGCCGGCGGCAACGGCGCGACCGCGCACGCCATCGTCGACATGGCGCTGCGCGAGGACGCCGGCGTCGAGGGCGGGCTGTGGGACGCCCAGCGTGGCGTGTTCGCCTATGCCTTCCCCACCTACGACGGCAGCGGCGCCAAGACCGACGCCCCGGCGGCCGAACTGCCCAGATTGCAAGCCTTGTCCGAACAGGCGCTGGCGGCCGGCTCCCCGGTCGACGAGGTGCGCCCCGGATTGCGCGAGGCGGTCGTCTACAGCGCCTGTCCGGTCACGCGGGAGGTCGCCGGCTGGACACTCACGCGCGTGGCGACGATCGCCGACAGCGCCGTCAACCACCTGATCCTCGCCCTCGGGCTGCTGCTCGGCTCATTGGTGCTGGCCGGCGCCGGCTTCGCCCTGCTGCTCACGCGCTGGGGGCGCGAGGCGCAACGGCTCTCGGAGCGGCTGGTCGCCAGCGAACGCATGGCCGCGCTGGGTGGACTGGCGGCCGGCTTGGCGCACGAGATCCGCAACCCGCTCGGCACCATCCGCATGAAGGTCGACAACGCGCTGGCGGCGCCGCCGGAACGGCGCGAAGCGCGCACCGAGGCGGCGCTGCACACCACGCTGGCGCAGGTGCAAAGGCTGGAGACGCTGGTATCGAGCCTGCTGGCGTTGACACGCTCGTTCCATCCGCAACGCGCACCGGTGGACCTGGCCGACTGGCTGGCGCGGCGCGTGCGGCAGCACGCCGAGGCGGCCGTCGACCTGGGCGTGACGCTGGGCCTGGACCTGCAAGCGGGACTGGCCGAACAAGCACGCGGGGCCGCGCTATTCGACCCGGCCCAAATGGAGCGGGTGATCGACAACCTGGTGCTCAACGCGCTGGCCCACACCGGCGCCTGCGGCCGCATCGACATCGGCGCGGCGCGCGACGGCGCCATGCTGCGCCTGTGGGTCGCCGACGACGGCAGCGGCGTGCCGCCGGCACTGCGCGCCACGCTGTTCGACCCGCTGGTCACCGGCCGCGCCGGCGGCACCGGACTGGGACTGGCCGTCGTGCGCGAGGTGGTACAGGCCCACGGCGGCCGCGTGGGCCTCGACGCGCGCGCGGCCAGCGGAACACGCATCGAACTGGAGCTGCCATGGCCATGATCTTGGTCGTCGACGACGACGCCGCCTTCCGCGCCACGCTGGCTGAAACGCTGGAGGACCTGGGCCACGACGTGCGCCAGGCCGCCAGCTGCGAGGCCGGCCTGCGTGGCCTGGCCGAAGGCGGCGTGGCCGCCGCCATCGTCGACCTGCGCTTGCCCGGCGACGACGGCCTGGCCTTCCTGCGGGCCGCCGCCGCGATGGCGCCGGGACTGCCGTGCATGATGCTGACGGCCTACGCCAGCGGCTCGAACACCATCGAGGCGATGCGCCTGGGCGCGTTCGACCACCTGACCAAACCGCTCGGCCGCGACGCGCTCGCGGCGGCGATGGAAAGGGCGTTGAAGGCCGGCGGGCAAGCAGAGGCGCCGGCCGCGTCCCCGGCACCCGCACTGGACGAGCAAACCGATTCCGGCGACCAGATGGTCAGCAGCAGCGAAGGGATGCGCGCCATCTTCAAACGCATCGGGCTGGTGGCCGACAGCGACAACTCGGTGCTGGTGCTCGGTGAAACCGGAACCGGCAGGAGCTGGTGGCGCAGGCGCTGCATCAAAACAGCGCCAGGGCCGCCGGCCCGTTCGTCGCCGTCAATTGCGCCGCCATCCCCGACGAACTGCTCGAGAGCGAGTTGTTCGGCCATGTCAAAGGCGCGTTTTCCGGCGCCACCGCCGACCGCCCCGGGCGCTTCCGCGAAGCCGACGGCGGCACGCTGTTCCTCGACGAGATCGGCGACATGGCGCTGCCGACGCAGGCCAAGATACTGCGCGTGCTGCAAGAGCGTGAAGTCACGCCGCTGGGCGCGCGCCACAGCCAGCGGGTCGACCTGCGGGTGGTCGCGGCCACGCACCGCGACCTGGAGGCGGAGGTGGCCGCAGGCACTTTTCGCGCCGACCTGTGGTACCGGCTGCAGGTCATCACCATCCATTTGCCACCGCTGCGTGATCGCGCCGGCGACGTCGCGCTGCTGGCCGCGCACTTCTTAAAGGGCGACGCCGTCGGCCGCGGCAAGCGCCTGAGCGAACCGGCGCTGCGCGCGCTGCTCGCGCACCAGTGGCCGGGCAATGTGCGCGAGCTGCGCAACACCATGCGGCGCGCCGTCGCCCTCAGCGAGGGGGACCTGATCGGCGTCGAACACCTCGGCCTTGGCGCCGTTCGCGCGCCAGGCGCGCGCGGCGGCGACGGCGTCGATCCCTCCCGGGGCGGCGGCGACCACGCGACCGAAGCCCCGGACACGGACATCGACTTCGACGGCACGCTTGACAACGCGCTGGCGCAGGTCGAGCGGGTGATGCTGGGCCGCGCGCTCGCCGCTGCCGCCGGCAACCGCAGCGAAGCGGCGCGCCGTCTCGGCCTGTCGCGCCAGCAGTTGTACCGCAAGCTGGCGCAATACCGGCTCGAGTAAACATTCCGTATGCGTGGCGGGCACCTGTCCGTTTGGTTGACACCCCGGTGTCACGGTATCGGACACACCGGCGCGCGCGCGGCGTCGGATTGAGCGGAAATCGCGGCCCGAGGCATGGCACGCTATCTGCATAGTGATGCATACACCCCTCGACATCACACAAGGAGATAGTCATGAACGTTCTTAAATACCCAATGCTGATCATCGCGCTCTTGCTCGCCGCCACCGCATCGGCCGCGCCACCGCAAGTCGATCCGGTGCCACCACCACCGCCGGCCGGACAACCGGCGCCCCCGCCACCGGCCCCGCCGGCACCGGGACAGACGACTCCGGGCCAGCCGGCTCCAGGACAACCTGCTCCTGGCCAGCCGATTCCGGGACAACCGGCTCCTGGCCAGCCTGCCCCGCCGCCCGGCGCGCCGCCGCCGCCACCCGGCGCCAATGTGCCGCCTCCCCCGGCTCCGTCCGAGGCCCGTCGCGCCGCCCCGGTCAGGCCGGCACCGCCATCGAAGCCTGGCGACGGCCCCAAACCGCCCCTGCGCACGCCGCCACCGCCGCCAGGTGCCGGGGCGCCACCGCCTCCACCGCCGCCCGTCAATCTGCAATAACCTGGCCGTGAAGACGGTGTTGTGCACCCGCCTTGGCGCCGTGGCGCCGACGGCAGCGCTGGTCATGGCGATATGCTGCCTGGGCTTCGGCCTAGTTTCGGCCAACGCCATGGCAGCACCCCCGCCGCCGCGCGGACCGGCGGCGGGCGCGCCCTCGCCGGTGGCCGAGGGGACCGTGGCCCGCTACCTGACCACGCCCTACGGCGACAACAACGGCCTGCGCCTCACCGATGGCACGCTGGTGTTGTTCGCGCCGCACATCGGCGCGCGCATCGGCGCGGCCGCCGCGCCGGGCGACAAGGTACGCGTCATCGGCCACGCGTCACCCGACGGCACGCTGCGCGCGACCGCGCTGGTGAACCTGACGTCCGGCGCAAGCGTCGATGACGGGCCGCCGGGTACCCTGGCTGCGCCAAAGCCACGCCAGGCGTTGCAAACGCTGGAATCGTCCGGCACCATCGACATGATCCTGCGCGGACCACGCGGCGAGGCAAATGGCGTCCTCCTGACCAACGGCGACATCATCTATTTTCGCCCCGACCTGCTTAGCACGCAACTGAGCACGGGACAGCGCTTCGCGGCGATCGGCATCGGCACGCGCACCGCCACCGGCATCTCGCTCGAAGCGATCGCGGTCGGTCCCGACCTCGATACGGCGCGCGCGGCGAACAAGGCGACGAGCGCGCCTATCCCGCGGCCGGCGCCGCCGCGGCCACCGGCAAGCGGTGCGGCGCCGGACACCCGACCATCCAATCAACCATCCCCGGAGTAAGCAGCGCGTGTCGAACGAAATCATATTGTGGCTCATCACGGGCTTGACGATGGCCTGCATAGTGCTGCGGCCATGGCGCGTGCCCGAAGCCGTGTGGGCCACGCTGGCGGTGCTCGCGCTGGCGATATCGGGCCGGATCGCGCCAGCCGGCATCGCCGCCGGCGCGGCGCGCGGCTGGGATGTCTACCTTTTCCTGGCGGGGATGATGCTGCTGGCCGAAATGGGACGCCGCCACGGCGTGTTCGACTGGCTGGCCGCACACGCGGCGCGCGCCGCCGCAGGTTCCGGCCACCGTCTGTTCCTGCTCGTCTACCTGGCCGGCACCGTGGTCACGGTGCTGCTGTCGAACGACGCCACCGCCGTGGTGCTCACGCCGGCGGTGTACGCCGTGGCGCGCGCCGTCGGCGCGCCGCCCCTGCCCTATCTGTTCATCTGCGCCTTTGTCGCCAACGCCGCCAGTTTCGTGCTGCCGGTATCGAATCCCGCCAACCTGGTGATGTTCGGAGCGCGGATGCCGGATCTGGCGCAGTGGTTCGCGCTGTTCCTGCTGCCGTCGCTGGGGACCATCGTCGCCACCGGCGTGGCGCTGTACCTGCTGCTGCGCGGCGGCCTGACCGCGTCGATCCGCCGCGATGTCGACGTCCCACTCCTGGCGGCGGCCGGCCGCCTGACGGTCGGCGCGCTGGCCGCCACCGCGCTGCTGCTGGCCGTGGCCTCGGCGCTGCGCCTGCCTCTCGGCCCCGTCACGCTGGCCGCGGCGCTCGTCGCGCTGCTGCTGGTCGGCGTCAAAGCCAACGGCGCCGGCGGCGCGCCGGTGGCGACGCTGCGGGCGCTGTCGTGGGACGTGCTGCTGATGGTGGCCGGGCTGTTCGTGCTGATCGAGGCGCTGCAGCGGCACGGCGTGGTGGCGGCGCTCGGCGCGCAGCTGCAAGCGCTGCAAGCCCGTTGGCCGGACAACGCCGGCAGCATCAGCGGCGTGCTGCTGGCCGTGGCCTGCAACCTGTTCAACAACCTGCCCGCCGGGCTGTTGGGCGCGGCCACGCTCGACCATGTCGGCGCCTCCAGCGCGTTGCGCGCGGCGGCGTTGATCGGCATCGACCTGGGACCGAACCTGTCGGTAAGCGGATCGCTGGCGACGATCCTGTGGCTGACGGCGCTGCGGCGCGAAGGCGTTCAGGTGGGTGCCTGGCGCTTCCTGGCCTTGGGTGCCATCGTCATGCCGGCAGGCCTGGCGGCGGCGCTGCTGCTGTTGTGGGCGCAGTCATGACCGCCCCGCGCGCGCTGCCGGCCGTCGGCGCCAATGGCGCAGCCGACGCGCCCCTCGGCGCCGGCCTGATGGCGCTGGCGATGCTCAACTTCTTCCTGGCCGACGCGCGCGACGGCCTCGGTCCCTTCCTCGACGCCTACCTCGCCACCAAGGGCTGGCGCTCGATGGACCTGGGCATGCTGGCGACGGCTTGCGGCGTCATCGGACTTTTGGCAGGCCTGCCGGCGGGCGCGCTGGCCGACAACAGCCGCCGCAAGCGGGCGATGATCGTGCTGCCGGTGGCGCTGATCACCTTGGGCGCCTTCCTGTGCATCGCCTTTCCCGAACGGTGGATAGTTTTTGCCAGCCAGGCGCTGACGGCGGCGGCCGGTGTGCTGATCATGCCGGCGCTGGTCGGCATCACGCTCGGCGTGGTCGGGCCGGACCGCTTCGGCGTCCAGATGGGCAAGAACGAGGCGTACAACCATGCCGGCAATATCGTGCTGCTCGGCGGGACGTGGGCGGCGAGCGTTTGGTTCGGGCTGCCCGGGGTGGCGGCGCTGATGCTGGCGACCAGCATGGCCGCCATCGCCGCCACGCTGTCGATCTCGCCGGCGTCGATCGACCACG
The DNA here is from genome assembly GCA_963513825.1 of uncultured Duganella sp. Lineage (GTDB taxonomy): Bacteria > Pseudomonadota > Gammaproteobacteria > Burkholderiales > Burkholderiaceae_D > Rugamonas. The sequence continues at coordinate 40,064 of CAUPRW010000012.1, read as the reverse complement.
CCGCCGCGCGCGGCATGGCCACCGGCGACGCCGCCGCCCCGGCCGGCAGCATGCCTCCGCTGGCCACGCTGTACCGCAACAAACCCTTGCTGTTGTTTAGCGTATCGCTGCTACTGTTCCACTTCGGGAACGCGCCGCTGGCGCGCCTGGTCGCGCAGCAGTTCGCGCTACAGATGCAAAAGCCGTTCGAAACCACGGCGATCATTACCATGGTGTCGCAGTTGGCGGCGCTGGCGGCCGCGCTGGCGGCGCCGTGGATCATCCGGCGCGACCGGGTGCGGCTGGCGGTGGTCGTGGCCATGCTGAGCCTGCCGATGCGTGGCGTGATCGCGTGGGCGTTCGCCGATTTCGGCATGATCTATCCGGTGCAGCTGCTCGATGGCGTCGGCGTCGGCCTGTTGGGAATACTGACGCCGATCCTGGTCGAGCGGCTAACGCGCGGCAGCGGCCATTTCAACCTGGCGCTGGCGGCGGTGATGATGGTGCAGGGTTTGGGCGCGGCCTCGAGCAACGTGGTGGCCGGCTATCTGGTGACGCGCTACGGCTACCCGGTCACGTATCTGCTGCACGGCGCGGTCGCGCTGGCGGCGCTGGCGGCGTTCCTGCCGGTGCTGCGCGCCGGCGCGCGGCGCTGACGGCGCGGCGCGGCCGGGCGCGGGAGGCCGGCGAAATTAGCGGACCTCGCAATCGACGGCGCCGGGTTTGACGGCGGCGGCGCCCCCCGTGCCGGGCGCCGTGCTGGAACTGAACGCCGGCGGCGGCGCGAATTTGATGCCCGGGTTGGCCGGCAGGACCACCGGCGGTTTCATGATGCTGGCCGTGTAGCCGAACTGGCCGGCGCTGAAACTCTGCGAGCCGGCGGGGTTGGACACCTGGATCAAGCCGTCGATGACCTGCACATATAAGCCGGGTGGACGCAGCGCGGCCGGCGCCTGCGGCCCCTGCGCCAGCATCAATGGCACCGGCGGCGCCGCCAGCGGGTCGAGCGAGGCGGTGCTGGCCAGCAGATAGGCCTCGCGCGCGGCCACCGCTTCGGCCGACGGCTCCTCCATCTCGGCGACAAAGGTGGTGCCGCGAATGCCGATCGTGGCGCCCGGCGTCTTCATCGAGAATTTTTCCTTGTTGCGCTTGCCGAGCAGGCCGGTGACCGAGCGCAGACCGCCCTTAACCAGGCTGAACGCCGCCTGATCGCCGTCGGGCTTGCCGGCGTCGAAGGCAAAGTTCTCGACCTTGAACGTGGTGCCCGGCTTGAGCGTGATTTCACTGTTGTCGATGAATTTGACCAGGGCATAGGTGTTTTTTTCCGTCATCAGCGTGTCGCCGCTTTCGACTTCCGAACGCAACGACAGGATGCGGACGGCGCCGTCGGCCTTCTTGGCCAGCAAGGGGCCGCTGAGCTGGGTGATGGTGCCGGCCACCTGCGCCGCCCAACCCGCGCCGGCAACGCCGCACAACACCAGCAGCAGCAGCCCCTGGAGCAAGCTCTGGATTGCAACATGCCTAGTTGCAGTAGGTTTTCTTGGCTGGCGCATTGGGTTTCCCGCTGTTTTCGGTGGTGGTGGTGGCGCTGCTTTCGGATTTCGGCTCGCTCGACAACGGCGTGTCGGCCTTGGCGCCCTCGCCGGACGACTTGGCGGCCACGGTATCCGGTGGACGGCTGACTGTTTTGATGACTTCGATGCTAGCCTGGAGCACCGGCTTGACCGGCTCGCTCGCCGTCGGCGGCGACAATACCTGGCATAGCGCCGAATTCGGAGCGATGGTGCAAATATCGGCGGATGGCGCCGGTGTCGGCGCGGGCGTGGGCGTGGGCGTCGGTGCCGGTGTCGGCACTGGCGTCGGTACTGGCGTCGGGACCGGAGTCGGAACCGGTGTCGGAACTGGCGTTGGTACCGGTACTGGCACCGGCGTGGGTACGGGGACCGGTGTCGGCTCGGGCGCTGGAATGGGCACGGGAACCGGCGTCGGTGTCGGCACCGGCACCGGCGTAGGCACCGGCACAGGAACCGGATCCGGTGTTGGCGTTGGTACTGGATCCGGCGTTGGCGTTGGCGTTGGCGTTGGCGTTGGTGTCGGCGTTGGCGTTGGCGTTGGCGTTGGCGTCGGCGTTGGCGTCGGTGTCGGCGTTGGCGTCGGCGTCGGCGTCGGATCCGGCGTTGGCGTTGGCGTTGGCGTCGGTGTCGGTGTCGGTGTCGGTGTCGGTGTCGGTGTCGGTGTCGGTGTCGGTGTCGGCGTTGGTGTCGGCGTTGGTGTCGGCGTTGGCGTTGGCGTTGGCGTCGGATCCGGCGTTGGCGTCGGCGTCGGGGTTGGCGTCGGATCCGGCGTCGGTGTCGGTGTCGGTGTCGGCGTTGGTGTTGGCGTCGGCGTCGGGCTAGGCGGCGTATGCGTGGTCTGCGTAAAGCGACCATCCGCTCCGGCGACCACGCTACCGATCGCAATAGAAAAATCGGTCGCCGCCATGCTCACCGAACCGCTGACCGACGTCACAATGGCACCAATACCAAGACTCAGTGTATTGCTCGGATCATAGCTATCGCCGGCGGCCAGACTAATGTCGCCGGAGCGCGAATGAACCAACCCATTAATGGTCAGCGGGCTGTGGGTTTGCAGCGTGATGGCGCCGGCGCCGGTGCGCACGCCATAGATGCCACCGTCGAGCACGGACGCGATCAGCATGCCGCCGGTGTTATCGATGGTGACGGCGCCGTTGTTGTCGCCGCCATCGTCGAGCTGCTGCGCCCTAACCACCGTCAGCACGTCGCCATGGTCGCTGTTGTTCACATTGCGGATGTTGATCGCCGCCGTGCTGCCCGCGCCCGCGGCATTGACCGCCGCCAGCCCCGACACCCTGGTCAGCAGGGGCACGCCGGCCGAGCCGATGCCGCCGGTGGCGTACAGGCTGAGATGGTTGGCGGTGATCGGGCTGCCGTAGATGCCGCCGCCGGTGGTGATGGCGCCGGCCACGTTCAGCGCCACATCGCCGGCGCTGGTGATGCCCGCGACCTCGTATATGCCGCCATTGTCCATCCTCACGACAGCCAGCCCGTGGTTGTTCTTGAAGGAGAAGTCATTGAGCGCGCCACGCTGCGACGCCGCCAAATTGAACACGTAGTTGCCGGGGTTGTCCAGCGCGATGCCGCCGCCGGTGGCCAGCGCCAGGTTCGCCACGTCGATGGCGCCGGTTTGCGAGATCGCGCCGCTGTAGCTCAACAGCCCGATGCTGGTGGTGATGTCGTTGCGCTGGAAGGCCAACGGGCCATCGAGGCCAAGGCCGGCGACCGCGATGCCGGTCACGTTATGCTGCTCCAGCGCGCTGCCGACGACCAGCGTCGGCACGCTCAAATTGTAAAGGTCCTTGAGCAGCAGGCAGCGCTCGGGGACGGCGCAGGCATCGCCGCCGATGGCGATGTGATAGCCGCCGCTGGCCGGCCGGATGCTGGCCAGGTCGCCGGCCATGGCCGCATTGATATCGAGCGTATTGGCCGCGATATCCAACGTGCCGGCACGCACCGCCGCGTCGACCGTGACCGCCGCCGCGTTCAGGCCCAGCGTGCCATCGACCCTGGTGGAGCCGCCGACGAGCACGGCGGCCGTGCCGTCCGCGCCTAGCGTCAAATTGCGGACAGACCCGGTCAAATTGAGCGAGCCGCTCACCTCGACCTGGCCGCCGGTGCTGGCGACGGTGACGTCGGCGTTGTCGATCTTCTTGAGCATATCCGTGCTCACGGCCATCGCGCCACCGCTGACCGGATCGGCCCCGTTGCCGACGGTGACGTCGCCGTCGGAGCTGATCAACACCTTGGCCCCGGTGCCGACGCCGCTGATGCGCGCGCCGCTGCCCAGGCGCAGGCCGGCGGCCTTGATGGCGATGTCGCGCCCGGCGACGGTGGCGCCGGCGGCCAGCGTCACGCGGCCGGTGTCGCTGGCCATGCCGGCGCCGGCGTCGTTAGCCGTCAGCCGCACGGCGCCGGCCATCGCCAGCGAGGCGTTGACGTTGATATCGTTGCCGGCCCGCGCCGTCAGCCCGACGCCGTCGTTGACGTTGTTGACCGCCGCGTTGAAGTTGATGTCGTGGCGGGCCTGCAGCATGACGTCGGCCGTGGCGGCGCTCAACACGCCGGCGTCGATTTGCGTGACGTCGCCGGTGCCGGCGTCGAACGACGCCACCTCGGCCAACGGTGTCGTGATATCGGCATCGTTGACGATGGTGATGTCGTAGGGGTCGAGCAGCCAGGTGCCATGGCGCCCGCCGGCGCCGCCCTTGCCGGCGTCCACGCGCGCGCCGGCTACGTCCAGATAGTGGCCGGACGTCTCGATCAAGCCGCCGTTGCCGCCCGCCCCGGCGCCGCGCGCCGACAGGCGCCCGTGCACGCGGGTGGCCTCGTCGCCCCAGACCACGACCTTGCCGCCGTCGCCGTTGAACGTGGCGTCGGCGCGGACCGACACGCCGGCGCCGACATAGGTTTGCCGGGCGTTCGGCACGGCCGTGTTGCGGCCCTGGTAGTCGCCGCCCACCAGCACGCTGCCGCCGCCGGCCGCGCCGCTGGCGTCGACCACGGCGTCGCCGGTCAGGCCGACCTGCGCGCCGAGCAGGCGGATATCGCCACCCGTATTGAGGTTGGTGCCGGCGGCGCTGGTGACGCTGCCCGCCTCCAGCGTGGTCTTGCCGCCGGCCTTGAGCACGATCTGGCCGCGCGCTCCGCGCACGGCGCTGTCGGCGTTGATGCTGCCGCGCTGGGCCACCAGCGCGCCATAGACGCCGATCCGCCCGCCACGGGCGACGATCTCGCCCAGGTTGAGCGCCTGGTCGGCCGGCGCCGACACCACCACCTGCACGTTCGGGTCGGCCGAATCGAACAACTGCACGCTGCGGCCGGCCGCCAGCACCACCTGGCCGTCGGGCGAGGAGATCACGCCGCTGTTTTCCACCGCCGGCGCCACCAGGAAGATGCGGCCGCCGGCCGGCGTGGTGATGGCGCCGCGGTTGACCACCGCGCCGGCCGCAGCGCCGCCGCCGAAACTGTTTTTACCGGCCAGGAAATCGGCGTTGGTCAGCACCAGGCTCGAGGCGACCAGGCCGCCGACGTCGACCCGCGAGCCGGCGCCGAACAGCACCCCGTTCGGATTGACCAGGTACACCTGCCCGTTCGATTGCAGCGCGCCGAGGATGGCGCTGGGGTCCTGGCCGGTGATGCGGTTGAGGACCCGGCTGTCGGCGCTTTGCTGGATGAAGCGCGTGACCTCGCCCGCGTTGACGGAAAAGCCGCGCCAATCGATGACGGTGTTGGGCGTGTTGGTGATCGAGTACAGATTGCCCTGCTGGTTGAAGGTGGCCGCCCCGTGCACCACCGTCGGCCCGACCGGATTGGCCTGCGCCGCGCCGAAGGCGGCGGCCACCAGCAGCGCCAGCACCTTGCGGCGTGGATTGGCGGGCGGGTGGCGCTCGCGCCGGCGCGAGCGTTTCGGGTGGCTTGTCATGATTTTTTCGTCCTCAGTAGGCCAGGCCAAGGCGCAGGTGCAGGCGGTTGGCGTCGGCGCGGCCGGTGGCGCCGGCCCGCAGCACGTGGCCGAAATCGAGTTGCAGGTTGACATAGGTCGACAATAACAGGCGCGCACCAACGCCGGCGCTGGCGATCGATGTGCTGACCAATTCGCCCGGCAAAGCGTGGTTGCGCGCGACGTAGGCGTTGTCGAAGAAACCGAGCAGCCGGCAGTTCCACGCCGCCCGCGCGCACAGGTTGGGCGTGTACGCCTCGAAGTTGACGGCGACGCCGGAATCGTTGGCGATCTCGCGTTCGACGAAGCCGCGCACCGAGGTGGCGCCGCCGGCGCCGAACTGCTCGCCCGGGATCAGCGCGTCGCGCGTGATCTGGGCGTTGGCGATGGCGCGCAGCTGCCAGTCGCTCGCCAGCGCCCGCGTCAGGCCGGCGCCGAGGCGCAGCACCGTGTAGCCGGCCTTGGCGCCGGCGCGCGCCAGCGTGAAGTCGTCCTGGCCGCCCCTGGCCCCGCCCGGGACATTGCGCAGCAGCGTGACCTGGCCGCCGAAGTCGGCCGCCATGAGCGGCAGGTTGGCGGTGTAGCCGATGCTCAGCGGATGGACGGTGACGTCGTTGCCCAGCTCCTGCCCCAGCAGCAGCACGCTGTTCTTGAAGGCCTTGACGTCGACGCCGTAGGTCATCCGCGATTCGAGCTCGCCGCGCTTGGCCAGCGCCTGGTTGTAGCGCGCGCCGTAGACGGCGCCCTGGCCGCTGACGGCCAGGTTGAAGGTGCCGGCGGCGATGGTGCCCGAGTCGACGTTGGAATAACTGGCGAAAAAATCGAGCGAGTCGCCCAGCGCGTAGAGCGGAATGTGGTAGCCGGCGCCGTAGACCTTGACCCGGCCCGGCTCCTCGGCGGAGGTGGTGTACTGCAGCGAGGCGACATGGTCGCGCCCGAACAGGTTGGCGTTTTGCAGGATGAAGCCGAGGTGGGTTTTGCCGGTCTGCGCGGTGCCGGTGTTGTCGGCGTTGGCCATCGCCGTCCAGGGCGGCTGGTCCTTGACCTCCAGCACGGCGTCGACTTCGCCGTCCACTTCGCCGGCCTGCAGCTTGAGCGTGACCTGCTTGGACGGATTCTCGTTGCCCAGTTTGAGGTTGGCCGAGACGTCGCGCAGGTTCGGCGTGGCGCCCTCGCGCAGCGCCGGCACGCCGCGGCGCACGTTGGCCTCGTCGAAGTAGCCGTTGTTGCGCACGGCGACCCGGCCGATTTTGTTCTCCACCACGCGCAAGCGTACCACGCCGCCGTTCAATTCCTGCTCGGGCAGTTCGATGGTGACGACGTTGTAGCCGCGCGCGTGATAGGCCGCCTCGAGCGCCTCGAGCGCGCGCTGGACGTCGCCGAAATCGCGGTTCCCGCCGGTGAACGGCGCCAGCTGCGCGTCGACGCGCGGCGCCGGCAGCAAGGTGTTGCCTTGCACATCGAAGCGCGAGATCTCGAAGCGAATGACCGCGCTGTCGCCGTCGGGCGCCGCCCAGGCCGGCGCCACGGCGGCGCTCAGTAGGGCACTTGCTAACAGGCGCTTTACACTTTCGATCATCGTCGGCTCTTGGTATTGTTGTCGCTGTCGTGCGCCCGGATGGCGCGGCCCGACCGCATGGAGTTGCCTCATGTTAACACGTTCCGCACCAAAATGATGCCAAATTGCAAGTCTCAATTGTTAAATCAAGTGCGTGGTGTTGGATTTTAATCTTGCAAATTTACAATTTATTGTCGTCGCCAGGCCGCGCCGGCCGTTTATTTGGTGTCGAACGTGGTCGCCCCGTCCCAATCCGCGCCGGGCGGATGGGCGCGGTAGTGGGCGATGCGCCCGGCGTACAGCGCGTAGAGCGCGCGCGGCGGCGCCAGGGCCTGCAATTTGAGAATGGTTGACAGCGCCTCGTCCCATTGCCGGGCGCGCACGGCCGCCAGCGCCGCGTGCCAGCCGGCCAGCTCGTCGGCGGCGGCCGGGTCCAGCGCGGCGGCCGGCCCGAGCGGCTCGAAAATGGCCACCGGCTCGTGCTTGCCCTTGACCCGCACCAGGTCGAGCTCGCGGTAGGCGAACTCCGGCGCTGCCGCGCGCGTGGCCGCGCCGACCACGATGCCAACGCCGTAGACCTTGGTGAGCCCTTCGAGGCGCGCGCCCAGGTTGACGGCGTCGCCCATGACGGTGTAGGCGCGGCGGATCTTCGAGCCCATGTCGCCCACGTGCATCAGGCCGGTGTTGACGCCGATGCCGATCGCCAGCGGCGGCCAGCCGCGCGCCACGAACTCGGCGTCGAGGCGGCGCGCGCTTTGCTGCATCAGCAGCGCGGTGGCGACGGCGCGGCGGGCGTGGTCGGCGAAGGCCACCGGCGCGCCCCAGAACGCCATGACGGCGTCGCCGATGTATTTGTCGAGCGTGCCGCGGTGGCTGTCGCGGATGTCCTCCGACATGGCCGTCAGGTACAGGTTGATGTACTCGCGCAGCGCCCTGGGCGTGAGCCCCTCGGAGATGGTGGTAAAGCCGCGCACGTCGACGAACAGCACGGTGAGCTCGCGGCTTTCGCCATCCATGTTGTAGCGCTCGGGATTGGCGGCCATCTCGGCCACCAGCTCGGGGGCGACGTACTCGCCGAAGCGCGACACCAGCGCGCGCCCCTTGCGCACCTCGAACAGGTAGCCCCAGGCCACGTCGACGACGAACACGGCGGCGATGACGATCAGCTGCATGGCCAGCTGAAACAGCAGGTCGCGCTCGCTGTACAGGTAATAGTTCAGCGCCACGCTGGCCGCCAGCGCGCCGGCGCCCAGCGCGATGGCCGCCGGCGGCGCCAGCGCCGGCAGCGCGAACGTCAGCGCCAGCCCGGCCAGCACGATCAGCGCGGCCTCGGCGGCGAACGCCCAGTCGGGCCGCGCCTTGAAGTGGCCGTCGAGGATGGACTTGACCAGGTTGGCGTGGATTTCCACGCCCGGGTATTCCGGGTTGACCGGCGTGGCCCGCAGGTCGACCAGGCCGGGCGCGGTGGTGCCCACCAGCACGACGGCGCCCTCGAGCAGCGCGGCCGGGGCGCGCCCGGTGAGCACGTCGGCCGCCGACACGTAGCGGAAGGCGCCGCCGCGCGGGCCGCCGCCGCCGCGGAACTCGATCACCGTGGTCATCGCCTCGCCCACCGGGATCAGGCGCTGGCCGCCGGGCAGGAACATGGTCAGGTAGTCGTAGCCGCCGCTGTCGCGCGCGCCTTGCGACATCTGGTCGACGCGCCGCTCCAGGTACGGCTTGATGGCGCGCGCCTTGAGGAAGACGGCGGCCGTGGCCAGCGACAGCGACGGGTAGTAATCGGCGCCGACCTGCTGCACCAGGCCGGCGCTGCGCACGATGCCGTCGGCATCGGTCACCACCGAGAAGCTGCCGGCGCCGGCGGCCGCGCGCGCCAGCGGCGCGACGTTGGCCTCGTAGCCGTCGGCCGACCAGGCCAGCAACTCGCGCCCGTTCAGGTCGCGCTCGGAAAACAGCGGCGCCGGCAGCGCGCCCTTGACCTGGTCGGGCGACAGGTTAAAGCCGAGCACCACCGGCTGCCCTTGCAGCGCGGCGGCGAACAGGCCGTCGTAGTCCATCGCCGGCTTCAATTGGTCGAGGCGCGCGCGCAGCGCCGGCACGTCGCGCAAGGCGCCGTCGGCCAGCTTGTCGAGCACGCCGTAGCCGGAGCTGGTGTCCGGCTCGGGGAAGGAAATGTCGTAGCCGACCGCGCCGACCCGGTAGTGGCGCGTCAGTTGCGTCACGAGCCGGGCCTGGATGTCGCGCCCCCATGGGAAGCGGCCGAACTCGGTGAGCGCGCGGCCGTCGATGTCGACGATGACGATGCGCGGGTCGAGCACGGGCGCGCGCAGCTTCATGCGCTCGCCGGCGATCAGGCTGTCGAGCCGGGCGACGGTGCCGCTGTCGTACAGGCCGAGCGCGTAGGCCGCGCCGAGCCCGGTGATGAGCAGGCCGAGCAGCCAGCGCGGGCCGGCCTTGGCCAGCGTGGCGATCCAGGCGGCGCGCGTGGGCATGCCGCCTACGGCCTGTAGCCGGGGATGCGCGACTCGTCGACGGCGTCGATCTGCTTCGGATCCATGTTGCGGCGGGCGAAGTCCAGGTAGACCTTGCTGCGCACGAAGATGTCGAACAGGTCGGGGTCGATGTGGCCGTTGAGCGCGAAGTTGCCGAGGATGCGCAGCGATTCCGACAGCATCTTGCCCTTCTTGTACGGGCGGTCCCTGGCCGTGAGCGCCTCGAAGATGTCGGCGATGGCCATCAGCCGCGCCGGCACCGACATCTGGGCGCCGGTCAGCCCGCGCGGATAGCCCTGGCCGTCCATGCGCTCGTGGTGGCCGCCGGCGTACTCGGGCACGTTTTTCAGGTGCTTGGGCCACGGCAGCGCCTCGAGCATGCGGATCGTCACCACGATGTGGTTGTTGATGACCTTGCGCTCGGCCTCGGTCAGGGTGCCGAACTTGATGGTCAGGTTCTCGACCTCGTCGGCGTCGAGGAAGTCGCGCTCGGCGCCGTCCGGGCCGCGCCAGCGGCGCGCGGCGATGGCGCGCACGCGGGCCTGGTCGGCCGCCGCCATGCCCTCGTTGCCGACATTGGCCTCGCGGATGAAGTCGCGCTCGGCGCGCAGGGCGGCCTGCGCGCGCGCCAGCTCGGCGTCGATCGCCGCCAGCGTGGCCGGCGCGGCGCCGGCGCCGGCGTCGAGCTTGGCGCGCAGCGCGGCGATCTCGGCGTCGCGCAGCAGCACCTCGAAGCGGGTGTCGACCAGGGCGATGCGGTCGCAAATGGTTTCGAGCTTGGTGGCCTTGTCGACCACGTGCACCGGCGTAGTGATCTTGCCGCAGTCGTGCAGCAGGCCGGCCAGCCACAGCTCCTTGCGGTCGGCGTCGGTCATGCGGAAGGCGGCCATCGGGCCGGTGTCGGTCGCGTGCACGGCCTCGGCCAGCATCATCGTCAACTCCGGCACGAACTGGCAGTGGCGCCCGGTGTAGGGCGACTTTTCGTCGATGCCGATGTTGATCAGGTTGACCAGCGACTCGAGCAGTTGCTCGAGCTGGCCGATCAGCCGCTGGTGCGTCAGCGCCACGGCCGCCTGCGCGGCCAGCGCCTCGATGAAGCGCTGGTCGGTGGCCGAAAACGCGCAGGTGGCGCCGGTGTCGGGGTCGGTCGCGTTGATCAATTGCAGCACGCCGACCAGCTCGCCCTCGTGGTCGCTCATCGGCACCGTCAGGAACGATTGCGAATGGTAGTTGCGCTGGCGGTCGAAGTTGAGCATGCCGGAGAAGTTGAACACGTCGGCCCGGTAGACGTCCTCGATGTTGACCGACCGGCCGGAATGGGCCGCGTAGGCCGCCACCGACGCCAGGTTGTTGTCGCCGTTGGCGTCGAACAGCGGCACGCCGGGCGCCGTGATGGGGGCGCCGCCGGTGCCGCCCTGGTGCACGCCGAGCGTGTCGTTGAGCAGCAGGTGGAACTCGAGCGTGCGGCCGTCGTCGCTGGGGCGGTACAAGGTGCCGCCGTCGGCGCGCGTCATGCCCTTGGCCACCAGCAGGATGCGTTCGAGCAGGGCGTCGGTGTCGTGGATGCCGCCGAGCGCCACGCTGAGCTCGGTCAGTTGGTCTAGCCGCTGGGCGAGCTGCGTGGGATTCAACTCTGGCATGATGGTATTTTCGTATCGCTCGAGGGTGGAGGCCGGCATCGCCGCGCTTTCGAGTGTATCTCTAGCGCAAGCTGTTGTACATGGAGAAATGTCCGGTGCGACTAAATTGATGGCTTCGGTGTCGGGTTTCGCCCCTGTGGCGGAAAAAAAAGCTATCATCGGCCGGCGGGACCAAGCCAAAACGACAAGCATGGCGGCAGCAAAATTACAAGAAAACCACTAGGGATAGAGCATGAAATTCAGATTTTGGGGCGTGCGCGGCTCCATTCCCTCCCCCGGACCGCGCACCGCGCGCTACGGCGGCAACACCACCTGCATCGAGGTGCGCACCGACGACGACACCTTGATCGTGATCGACGGCGGCACCGGCATTTTTTCGCTGGCGCAATCGCTGATCCAGAACAAGTCGGCGCCGATCCACGCCAACATCTTCATCACCCACAGCCACTGGGACCATATCCACGGGCTGCCGTTCTTCACGCCGCTGTTCGTCCATGACAGCCGGGTCCGGCTGCACGGCGTGACCGACCCGGTCACCGGCAACGGCATCGAGCACGTGATGGGCGTGCAGTTGCAAAACAGTTATTTCCCGGTCAGCGAAACGCAGATGGACGCCACCATCGAATACCACACGCTGGCCATCGGCCAGGCCATTCCGGTGGGCGACGCGACGGTCAACAACGTGGTGATGAACCATCCGGTCACCGATCTGGGCTACCGCATCGATTGCAACGGAAAGTCGCTGTTTTTCACCGGCGACCACGAGCCTTTTTACAATATCCATCCGGTCGGCCATGCGGAGCACGCGGCCTACGAGCAGTGGATGGTCGAGCGCAGCGCCGCCATCGACGCGCTGGTCCAGGGCGTCGACGCGCTCATCGTCGATTGTTCGTACACGCGGGAGGAATATCCGGCCAAGCAGGGCTGGGGGCACGGCACCTTCGACGCCGCGTTCGCGCTGGCCTTGCGCACCGGTGCCGGCACGCTCTATTGCACCCACCATGAACCGACGCGCGGCGACGACGAGCTCGAAGCGGTGTTCGCCGACGTCATGGCGCGCCACGCCGAGGTGCTGGGGGAGTTGAAGGTGGTGCTGGCCTACGAGGGGCTGGAGGTCGAAGTTTAACGGCTTGGCGCCGGGGGCGGATTGGGGCGCAACGCCTGTTCCGCCATGAGCCGCCGACGGCGCTCGGCGGATTACGCTGCGCTCTTAAGGCCTACCGGCAGGTAGGCCGCCTCATTCGGTGGGCCCCCGGGGCGGATTGGCGGGCCTCACCCGCTAATCCGCCCTACGGATTTATGCCGCCGCTACGCGCGCCGTCAGGCGGCGGTCGGCCAGCGCGCGCAGGCGCGCCACCGCGGCCGGCAGATTGAACGCGCGCCCGGCGCGCAGCGCGCTGACCATTTGCGTGGCGATGCGCAGCGCCGGCTCGGCGGCGTTCTTGGCCGCGTACGGCAACACCAGACGGTAGCGCCCCTTCATGCGCGGCACCACGCCGACAAAGCCGACCGACACCTCGTTGAGCGCCAGACGGCGCAATTCGAGCGCCACCTGCTGCACCACGCGCACGATCTGCGGCACGTCGTCGCCGCGCATGCCGACCAGGCCCGCGTGGCGTTTGACGCCGGGCAGCATCGCCAGCAAACGCTGGTCGAGCGACGCCTGCGCGGCCGGCGTGGACGGCGCGTCGTCGACTTCGAGAATGCTGAGCAGGCACGGTTGGGTGGAATAGCGGTTGTCGCTGGAGAGGTAACGCTGATCGATGATACGCATGGTTTGCTAGCCAGTTATGAGACAGGCCGTATTCTGCGCCCGATCGTGGAGGCGCGGTAGCGGAGACCGGAGCCTGCGCTTGTAAGACCAGGCTTACACATAAGCCCCGCCTAAGCCGCCTGTGCCAGCTGCTTTTCGAAGCACACGGCCAGCGGGTTGCCGATGTATTTGCCGTAATTGTCGGCCATGCGCACATAGCCGCGCGCGGTGTAGAAATCGACCGCGCGCCGGTTGACCAGCCGCGTTTCGAGCCAGAGCGCCTGGTAGCCCAGCGCCCCCGCCTCGCGTTCCAGGTAGGCCAGCACCGCGCTGCCGACGCCGCTGCTGTGGCGGCGCGCGTACATGCGCTTGATCTCGGCCACGCCCGGCTCGAGGGGACGCAAGGCGCCGCAGCCCTGCGCCACGCCGGCGCCGTCGCGCGCGACGACGAAGCACGCCAGCGGGCCGCGCACGTCGCCGGCGTCGAACGAGGCTTGGCCGCCGCTGCCGGTGATCTGCTCGAGCACGGTCGAGAGCTCGGCCATCAGCGCCACGCAGTCGGCGGCGCCCGGATCCTCGGGCGTGAGCGACAGGGGCGGGATCGGTTGGTTCATGCCGCGATTATTGCACAGTGCAGATGACCAGCTCCGGATCGGCGTTGATGCGCACCGGGATGCCGCTGCAACCGACGCCGCGGCTGACGATCAGCTCGCCGTTGTCGCGCACCGGGAAGCGGCCGTAGTGATAGGGACGCGACAACGGCCCCTTCGGCATGGCCAGCGGCGTGCCGTCGCGCAGCGCCACCTGGCCGCCGTGCGTGTGGCCGGCGAAGGCGACGTCGAAGCGTTCGCCGTCGAGCATCAACAGGCCGTCCGGCGCGTGCATCAGCAGCACGCGGGTGGCGCCGGCGCCGGCGAACGTGGCCGCGCCGTCGGGCGCGCCGGTCCACGGATCGTCCATGCCGCAGATGGCGACGCTATCGAACGGCGCCGGCAGCGCCACCGCGCGGTTGACCAGCATGGACACGCCGGCCTGCTCGAACAGGCGCACGATGAGCGCGTCGTCGGTGCTCAGGTCGTGGTTGCCGAGCACGCCGTATTTGCCCAGCGGCGGGCGGCACGCGGCCAGGCCTGGACACAGCGCAGCGGCGTTGGCGGCCGGACCGGCGACGAAGTCGCCGCCGAGTAGCAGCACGTCGGGCCGCTCGGCGTCGATGCGCGCGAACAAGTCGTCGAAGATGCCGCGGTGGGTCGGCGGGCCGGCATGCAGGTCGGAGGCGAAGGCGATCTTCAACGGTTGCGGCAAGCGCCGCCCGGGCGGCAGCGACAGCGCGTGGCGCGTGACGCCGAGCTTGCCGTGCAGGCCGACCCGGTAGCTCAGCGCGGCGACCAGGCCGCCAAGCAGCGCCAGGTTCACGCCCGCTTCGATGTAGTGCTCCAGTCGGGAGTAATGCTTGTTGCGGGGTGGGGCCATGGGCGCGGGTCGGAATGGTGGTGCGCCATGATAGCTTATCCCCGTAGCAATTGAGCGTTCTTAAAAATCGCCAGGCCCGCCAACAAGCGCGGATCAGCTCAGGTAAGCGACAAAGCCGCGCGCGAATTCCCGCGCCAGCGCCTCATCCGATTCCTGCAGCGCGCTGTGCCAGAGCGACGCCGGACCCAGCACGATCGCCTCGATCGACGTGATCGCTTGCAGCAGCGCGAAGCGCAACGCCCGCTCCGGCACGGCGTGGCGAATGCGGGCGCGATGCGCAAGCAGGCATTGCACGCTCAGTTCCAGGTTCTCGGCCATGATGGCGCGGGCGGTGGCGACAAAGCGCTCGTCGACGTCGCTGTCGATAAAGCGCGCCAAGGCTTGCACCAGGCGCGGATGCTCCCGGTACTGCCTGAACATCAAGCCCATCAGTGCCTCCGCGCTGGCCGCCAGGGTGGCGCCCTGCAACATCGCCGCGAGGCCCGAGCGATTCGCTTCCCGGCTCGCTTCGAGCACCCGCAACAAGGCCGCGCGCAGCAGCGCGTCCTTGTTGGCGAAGCGGCGGTACACGCTGGCCGGGGCGACCCCCGCCAGCGCGGCGATGCGCGGGATCACCGCCCCTTCCAGCCCGTGCTCGTCGAGCGCCTGGATGGTCGCGCCGAGCAACCTTTCCAGCGTGGCCTGGCTGCGTTTTTGCCTGGGCGCGGCTATCGTTTTGAGTTGGTCCATCCGGCAATGATAGACAATTCCGTGAATATATGCGAATGTAAACCCACATTCACTTTTTTGCCGGGCTTTCCATGGGCAGCTTTACTTCCGCGTTCCGCCGCGTGTGGATCGGATCGGCCATCTCGCAATTGGGCGATGTGGCCTTCATGCTCGCGCTGCCGTGGCTGGTGCTGCAAACGACCGGCTCGAGCGTGGCGCTGGGCTCGGTCATGATGGCGCTGGCGCTGCCCCATGCGCTGCTGATGCTGGTGGGCGGCGCCGTCAGCGACCGCTTCCCCGTGCGCACGGTGCTGCTGGCGGCCTACACCGCGCAAGCGCTGTGCGTCGCTTCGATCGCCGTGCTGCTGCACATCGAGGCGCTGCGGCTGCCGGCGCTGTACCTGCTGGCGTTTTGTTTCGGCGCGGCCGACGCGTTCACGTCGCCGGCGTTGCGCGTGTTGCTGCCGCAACTGGTGGCGCCGGAGCGGCTCCATGGCGCCAACGCCGCGCTGCAATCGAGCGCCCAGCTGTGCGTCTTGGCCGGCTCGGCGCTGGGAGGCTTGCTGATGGCGCGATCGGGGTTGCCGACCATGTTCGCCATCGACGCCGCCAGCTACGCCTGCATCATCGTCGTCGTGCTGTCCCTGCCAAACGGGCGGCAGGTGGCCGCGCCGGCCAGCGACGACACCGGCATGCGCCGGGCGATCGCCGACGGCTTGCGCTACGTTTGGACGGACCGCGCGCTGCGCGCCCTCCTGATCGGTTTTGCCGGAATTACTTTCTGCTCCACGGGAGCCATCCAGATCGGCCTGGTGGTGCTGGCCGGCGCGCGCTACGGCCCGTCCGGCCTCGGCTGGTTGATGGCCAGCGCGGCGGCCGGTTCGCTGCTCGGCCTGGCGCTGGCCGCCAAGTGGCCGCCGGCCGACGGCGTCCACGCCCGGGTGGCCGCCGTCTCGGTGGCGCTGGGCCTGCTGCTGGCGGCGCTGGCGCTGCCGATGCCGCTGGGGTGGGTTTGCCTCGACGCGGCCTTGCTTGGCGCGGCCGCCGGCTTCGTCAATGTCGGCGTGCTGGGCTGGCTTCAGGGGCGCGTTCGCGCCGACATGCTGGGCCGCGTGATGAGCGTGCTGGGCCTGGCGTCGGCCGGCATCGCGCCGCTGTCGCTGGCGGCCGCCGGACTGCTGGCGACGTACGGCACGGGCGCGCTGTTCGCCGGTGCCGGCGGCTTGCTACTGTTGACCACCGTGGCGCTCTGGCGGACGACAGCCCGGCGCTCGGCGCCGGTGTGACGCGCCCCGATACCGTCCGCTACGGTGGCGGCGCGTCCACCAGCAGGTCGGGCTGTAGCGCGCGGATGCGCAACTCGGTGAAGTAACCGCCGGCCTCGTTGTAGCGCAGGTAGTGTCGTCCGCAGTTGAGGCAGCGCGCCACCGCGCAGCGGTTGTACGGATAGTAGCGCGGCGCGATCGGCGCGTCCGCGCTTTCATAGCGCGTGCCCGCCGGATGGAACTCGGCGAAGGTCGGCTCGTCGTAGGGGTCGTCCACCAGGGTGCCGACGTCCTCGAAGCGGTCCAGCTCCAGGCCGGTCGGCAAAGCCTGCCAGGCGGCCAGGGAAACCTGGTTGCAGCTGCACGGCGCGCCCACCGCGGCCGAGGCCTGCGCCAATTGCGTCAACGTCGCGAAATCAATCTTCGCCATAACCATCCCCCACCACGAGTTAAACTGACGCTACTGTAACTTAGATCAACCCGCAGACGCGGGGCGGATTTACATGAGCAGCGCCATTCTGACGTCCACGTTATGGAACTGCGCATCCTCACTTGGTTGTTTCCCTGGTTAATGTCCGTGTTGGAATTTCTCCTGCGCGCGAGTGCTGGCCAACCCGACGCATGGGAATTTATCGGGCCGACAGTCGGGGCGGCGGCTTTAGGCATGATGCTGCCACTAACTCAAACGCGGGTGGCGGAGCGGGGCAACATATCGATGAGATCAAGACCGTCCAAGGTTGGATTGGTCGAGAGAAAAGATCATTGGGGGCCGAGGATCAACGTCCTTGTGTGGGTTGGATTAACCGCTTGGGCGACAAGCGTCTACCTCAGCCTCAACCACGGCACTGCGTATGCCCCGGAAATCGACGGCGCACGCACGGCGCTGTTAATTGGATTTATACTGTGGCTGTCGGCTGTTCTCGTGGACCTTGCCCGGGGAGGCAAACAATGAACTGGGAATCGCTTAAAGAGGGTTTCGAGCTGATTGCATTGGGAATGCTTGGCACCGTCGTCTTTGGTGTTGTCGCCACATTTATCCGCCACCGCTATTTTCGCTCGAGGGCAGCGGATGAATACACTTATATTCTCAGATCTAAAGGCGGCAAAAAGACCTGCGTCGAATTGCCGCCGGACTTGCCCGAGGCCGAGCAGCAGGCTCGCATGCGGCGCGCCTATGAGGAGCTCGATCTGCCTCCGATGGACCACTACCCCGTGCCGATGCCCGGCGGCGAGGCCAACCTCTGGCGCCTGCGCCGCCATACCACCAAGGCATTCCGCAACGGCGAGACTCAAGCAATCAGCATCCCCTCCGAAATTGCCTACAGCCGTCCCGATATCGATCTGGAGATCCAACGCATCGGCGACGAGTTGCGCATCCGCCCCGCGCAGGGCAACTGACGCGCTGGCCAAAAAACAAAAACCCCGCCTTCGCTAAAAGACGGGGTTGCAAGCAGCGCCTTGCCGGCCGCCCTCACATGATGTGGCGGCCGATCCACCAGGCGATGGCGGCGACGAAGGCCGAGGCCGGAATCGTGAAGATCCACGCCCAGACGATGTTGCCGGCCACGCCCCAACGCACCGCCGACATCTTTTGCGCCGAGCCGACGCCGACGATGGCGCCGGTGATGGTGTGCGTGGTCGACACCGGCACGCCGAGCGCCGTGGCCGTGAACAGGGTGATGGCGCCGCCGGTCTCGGCGCAGAAGCCGCCCACCGGTTTGAGCTTGGTGATCTTCTGGCCCATGGTCTTGACGATGCGCCAGCCGCCGAACAGCGTGCCGAACGAGATGGCCGTGTAGCAGGCGATGATGACGGCCAACGGCGGCATGGCGTCGGTCGACTTCGAATAGCCGGCCGCGATCAGCAGCATCCAGATGATGCCGATGGTCTTTTGGGCATCGTTGCCGCCGTGGCCGAGGCTGTACGAGGCGGCCGACACCAGTTGCAGCCGGCGGAACCATTTGTCGACCCGGCGCGGCGTCGAGCGCACGAACACCCACGACACGAGCAACATCATCAGCGAGCCGAAGATGAAGCCGAGCAGCGGCGAGAGCACGATGAACAGCACCGTCTTGATCAGGCCGGCCGAGATCAGCGCGCCGGTGCCGCTCTTGGCGACGGCCGCGCCGACCAGGCCGCCGATCAGCGCGTGCGACGACGACGAGGGGATGCCGTAGTACCAGGTGACGATGTTCCAGACGATGGCGCCGACGAGGGCCCCGAAGATGACGTACTGGTCCACCACGGCCGGGTCGATCGTGCCCTTGCCGACGGTGGCGGCCACGGTCAGCTGGTGGAACACGAAGATGGCGACAAAGTTGAACAGCGCGGCCATCGCCACCGCCGTTTGCGGCTTGAGCACGCCGGTCGAGACGACCGTGGCGATGGCATTGGCGGCGTCATGGAAGCCGTTCATGAAGTCAAACACCAAAGCCAGCGCGATCAGCACGCCCAGCACATAGACGCTTATTGTTATGGTATTCATGGACTGATCTTTTTGTGATTATGCGTTTTCGACGATGATGCCTTCGATGATGTTGGCCACATCCTCGCAGCGGTCGGTCACCGTTTCGAGGATCTCGTAGATCGCTTTCATCTTGATCAGGTTGCGCACGTCCGGCTCGTCGCGGAACAGCTTGGACATGGCCGCGCGCATGACGTGGTCGGCGTCCGATTCGAGGCGGTCGATCTCCTCGCAGATGGCGACGATCTGGCGCGAATTGTCCATGTTGTGCAGCAGCGCGACGGCCTCCTTGACCTTCTCGGTGCAGGCGAGCACCAGCTCGGCGAGGCGCTTGGCTTCCGGCGTGACCGAGTGCAGGTCGTACAGCGAGACGGTCTGGGCGGCGTCCTCGAGCAGGTCGAGGATGTCGTCCTGGCGCGTGATGAGCTTGTGGATGTCGTCGCGGTCGATCGGCGTGATGAAAGTCTTGTGCAGCAGGTCGACGGTGGCGTAGGTGATCTTGTCGGCCTGTTTCTCGATGCTCTCGATGGCGTGCACGCGGTTTTCCAGATCGTCGAAGTTGGACATCAACCCCAGCATCTCTTTTGCCCCTTTGACGCACAGGTCGGCGTGTTGATTGAACAGGTCAAAAAATTTGCCCTCGGTGGGCATCAAGCGTCCAAACATGTCTTTCTCCGTTTCATAGTCGTGATTACTGCTACAGACGGCCGCGCGGCGCGGGCCGGCGTCGTCAGAATGGTCCCGCCCTGTTTGCTGTGGCGGACCAGTGGTGTTGCCGTTAGTCGCCTTGGTACAGCGCCAGATTACCGGCGTAGTTGCCGAACTTGGTGTATTGGCCGATCCAGGTCAGGCGCACCGAGCCGATCGGGCCGTTACGCTGCTTACCGATGATGATCTCGGCCGTTCCCTTATCGGGCGAGTCGGGGTTGTAGACCTCGTCGCGATACAGGAAGATGATGACGTCGGCGTCCTGCTCGATCGCGCCGGACTCGCGCAGGTCGGACATGACGGGACGCTTGTTGGGGCGTTGCTCGAGCGAGCGGTTCAGCTGCGACAGCGCGATCACCGGGCACTGCAGCTCCTTGGCCAGCCCCTTGAGCGAGCGCGAGATCTCCGAGATCTCCGAGGCGCGGTTGTCGCCCTGGGTCGAGCCGGTCATCAGCTGGAGGTAGTCGACCACGATCAGGCCGAGCTTGCCGCACTGGCGCGACAGGCGCCGCGCGCGCGCCCGCATCTCGATCGGGTTCAAGGCCGGCGTCTCGTCGATGTAGACCTGGGCGTCGTTCATTTTCTGGATGGCGTGCGTCAGGCGCGGCCAATCCTCGTCGTTGAGCTTGCCGGTGCGCAGGCGGTGCTGGTCGAGCTGGCCGACCGAGCCAAGCATACGCATGGCCAGCTGCACGCCGCCCATTTCCATCGAGAACACGGCCACCGGCAAGCCCTCCTCGACGGCCACGTTCTCGGCGATGTTCATTGAGAACGCCGTCTTGCCCATCGACGGGCGGCCGGCCACGACCACCATGTCGCCCGGCTGCAGGCCGGAGGTCATGCGGTCGAGGTCGATCCAGCCGGTGGGCACGCCGGTGATCTCGGACTGGTTGTCGCGTGAATATAATTCATCGATGCGCTCGACCACCTGGGTCAGCAGCGGCTGCACCGGCACCCAGCCGGCCGCGCCGCGGGCGCCCTGCTCGGCGATGGCGAAGATCTTCGACTCGGCCTCGTCGAGCATCTGCTTGACCTCCTTGCCCTGCGGCGTGAAGGCCTGGCCGGAGATCTCGTCGGCGACGGTGATCAACTGGCGCAGGATCGAGCGGTCGCGCACGATCTCGGCGTAGCGGCGGATGTTGGCCGCCGACGGCGTGTTTTGCGCCATCGCGTTCAGGTAGGCCAGGCCGCCGACGTCCTCGGCCTTGCCGAGCTGGGTCAACGTTTCGAACACCGTGATGACGTCGGCCGGCTTCGAGCCGTTGATCATCTTGACGATCTGTTCGAAGATGATGCGGTGGTCATAGCGGTAGAAGTCCTCCGAATGCATCATGTCCGCGATACGGTCGAAGGCCTGGTTATCGCGCAGCAGGCCGCCGATGACGGACTGTTCTGCTTCGATGGAATGCGGCGGGACGCGGAGGGAATCTATTTGCGGATCGGAGGGGGCGTTCATGGCGCGAATTATACCCGCTTAGGGCGGCGGCCAAGGCGTTACTGCGAAAAAATTGACGAGAAAAAAGCCGGGCAAGCCCGGCTTTTTTCTGATGTTGCCACGATTACTAGCACAACAGGCATTGCTGCCAGTACAAGTAATTTAGGCGGCTTCGCCGACCACGGCGACGGTCACTTCGACCACCACGTCGGTGTGCAGGGCAACGCTTACCGGGTGCTCGCCAACGGTCTTGAGCGGGCCGGTAGGCATGCGCACGGCAGCTTTTTCAACAGCGAAACCAGCTTTGGTCAGCGCTTCGGCGATGTCGAAGTTGGTGACCGAACCGAACAGACGGCCGTCGACGCCAGCTTTTTGCGAAACGTTCACGGTCATGCCGTTCAGTTTCTCGCCTTGGGCTTGGGCGGCGGCCAGTTTGGCGGCGGCTGCTTTTTCCAGTTCGGCGCGTTTGACTTCGAATTCAGCGACGGCCGACGCGGTAGCGCGGCGGGCCATTTTTTGCGGAATCAGGAAGTTACGTGCGTAACCGTCTTTGACTTTAACGACTTCACCCAAGTTGCCCAGGTTGACGACTTTTTCTAACAGAATGATTTGCATAGTTTTTCTCCAGGATTAGACTACGCAATTAAGCGTGGTGCAGATCGGTGTAAGGCAGCAGCGCGAGGTAGCGGGCGCGTTTGATGGCGGTGTCAACTTGACGCTGGTAGTGCGCCTTGGTGCCGGTCAGACGTGCTGGCATGATCTTGCCGTTTTCCTGGACGAAGTCCTTCAGGGTATCAACGTCTTTGTAGTCCACTTGCTCAACGCCAGCGGCGGTGAAGCGGCAGAACTTCTTGCGCTTGAACAGTGGATTTTGTTGCTTGCGCTTTTCTTTAAGCTTGAGCTTGTTTTTGTCGAACTTTTTACCGAATGCCATTTGAGGCTCCTGTATCTAAATTGAGCTGTCTGGGACAGCACTAAAATCAATGATGTGAAACACCAGGCTTTTGCTGTTGCGTGTCTTCTTGTTGATAAAACCGGTGAACTGATACACCCCGCCCAGTGGCGCCTGGCTGAAGCGGCCCGAGATCTCGCCCGCGGCGACCGCGGAAATCTCGAACTCGCTCAACCGGGCAATGCCCGCCTCCATCTGCTGCGACCGGTGCTGCAGGACAGCGTTGACGATCGGCATGCCGGCCGGGGTGTAGCGCAAGGCGTCCCGTTCGGCGATCAAGGCAATGAATTGGCTTTGATTCACTGGAGCTGTGTCAGCTCGGTTTTACAACAATCAGGCCGCTGGAGCGGCGGCAACAGGGGCTGCTGGGGCTTCGGTGCGATGCGATTTGGCAGCATCTTCACGCTGTACCGACTTCATCATCGGCGAAGGAGCGGTTTCCGCTTTCTTCATCTTGACGGTCAGGTGACGCAGCACGGCATCATTGAATTTGAAGGCGGTTTCCAGCTCGACCAGGGTCTCGTTGTCGCATTCGATGTTCAGGCAGATGTAGTGTGCTTTGGCCAGTTTCTGGATCGAGTAAGCCATTTGACGACGGCCCCAATCTTCAACACGGTGCACGGCGCCGCCGCGGGTCGTTACGGTGGTCTTGTAACGCTCGATCATGGCGGGCACTTGCTCGCTCTGGTCCGGATGGACGATAAATACTATTTCATAGTGACGCATGCAAACTCCCTTAAGGACTGTGAAAATATAGCCCACCCTGGCGTCAAGACAGGTGTGGGAAGAGGTAAGCCGGCGACTATAGCAGCTTTTGCACAGAAAATCTAGCCCCTTGCCGGCATCGCGACAGTGCTACCATGTTGCGAAACCAACAGGATTTCAATATGCCACCGACCCGCGCGCTGTCTCCTTTGCTGTTTTCCCTCGTGTTGTGCGCGGCCGGCGCCGCCGACACTGCTGTGGCGCCCGCCCCCGCCAAGACCGTCCACCCCGCCATCGCCACCAAGGCCTACAGCACCCGGCAATTCCTGCTGGCCCTGCGCAGCGACACGCAGACGCTGGCGCGGCTCGACCCGGTGGCCGATCCCGGCTTCGACTTCACGCCCGGTCCGCGCGAAGCCGAACGGCAATACGACGGCTACGCCCACATCGGCGACCTGAACCTGCGCCTGCGCGGCGGCGACGGCGCCTGGCGCGAATTCTCGTCCTCGGCCGCGCGGCGCCCGGTGCGCGCGCTGCCGGCCGCCGGCAAGACGCTCGCCGCCGCCGACATCAGCGCCACGCTGGGCGCCGGGCTGCCGCTGCGCGTCGAGCGCCGCTGGCTCGACGACCATGGCGTGCTGGTACTGCGCTTCACGCTGGTCAACACGTCCGGGGCCGCCGTCGAGATCGGCGGCCTCGGCATGCCCATGGTGTTCGACAACATCATCACCGACCGCAACCTCGAGCAAGCCCACGCCAGCGCCAGCTTCGTCGACCCTTACATCGGCCGCGACGCCGGCTACCTGCAGGTGACGCGCCTGAACGGCCAGGGGCCGGCGCTGATCGTCACCCCGGACGGGCGCACGCCGCTCGAAGCGTGGCGTCCGCTGACCGACCGCAGCGCGCGCGCGCAAACGTCCGAAGGCTTCTACGACTGGACCGTCGCCAGCCGCGCCTATGCCGACAACGAATGGAAGGACGCCGGCGAACAATGGAACGCCCCCACCAGCATCACGCTGGCGCCGGGCGCGCGGCGCGAGATCGGCGTGCGCTTTGCCACCGCGCCGTCGATCCGCGCCATCGAGGCCGGCCTGATCGCGCAAAAGCGGCCGGTCGCCGTCGGCATTCCCGGCTACGTGGTGCCGACCGACCTGGACGCCACCTTGTTCCTCCACAGCCCGCAAAAGGTCAGCGCCATGGAAAGCGCGCCGCGCGGCGCACTGGTGGTCACGCCGGCCAAGTCCGGCGCCCAGGGCTGGACGCGCTACACCGTGCAAGGCCGCGCCTGGGGACCGGCGCGCCTGTCGATCACCTACGCCGACGGCAGCGTGCAAACGGTGAGCTATTTCGTCACCAAGCCGCTGGAACAGGCCGTGGCCGATCTGGGCAAGTTCTCGACCACGCGCCAATGGTTCGACGACAGCAACGATCCGTTCAAGCGCGCGCCCGCCATCCTCACCTACGACCGCGACGCCGGCCGCATCGTCACCGACGATGCGCGCGTGTGGATCTCCGGCATGAGCGACGAGGGTGGCGGCGGCAGCTGGGTGGCGGCGATGAGCAAGCAGCTCGACAACCCCGACGCGGCCGAGGTCGCCAAGCTGGAGCGCCTGGTTGACGAGACCGTGGTCGGCAAACTGCAGGTGGCCGACGGCCCGCAGGCCGGCGCCGTGCGCAAGAGCCTGTTCTACTACGACCCGCAAGCCTTCCCCGCCTACTACGACCCCAAAACCAACTGGGGCACATGGACGTCGTGGTCGAAGAAGGATGCAAACGACCTGGGCCGGGCCTACAACTACCCCCACGTGGCGATCGGCCACTGGGTGCTGTACAGGCTGGCGCGCAACCACGCCGGCCTCGTCACGCGCCACGACTGGCGCTGGTACCTGGACCGGGCCTACCAGACCACGGTGGCGATGGTGCGCGACGCGCCCGAATACGCGCAGTTCGGCCTGATGGAGGGCGACGTCTTCGTCGACATCCTCAAGGACCTGCAACGCGAAGGCTTGAGCGCCGAGGCGGCCGACATGGAACGCATGATGAAACGGCGCGCCGACCACTGGCGCACCCTGGCCTACCCGTTCGGCAGCGAAATGGCGTGGGACTCGACCGGCCAGGCCGAGGTGTACGCGTGGATGCGCCACTTCGGCTACCGGAAGCAGGCCGACATCACGCGCGAAGTGATCCTCGGCTACGACCCGACGCTGCCGAGCTGGGGCTACAACGGCAACGCCCGCCGCTACTGGGACTTCCTGTACGGCGGCAAGACGGCGCGCATCGAGCGCCAGATCCACCACTACGGCTCGACCCTGAACGCGGTGCCGCTGTTCGACGCCTACCGCGCCGACCCGGCCGACCTGCACCTGCTGCGCGTGGCCTACGGCGGCCTGCTCGGCGGCATCACCAACATCGACCGCGACGGCTTTTCGTCGGCCGCCTTCCACGCCTGGCCGGACATGATGCGCTGGGACGCCTACAGCGGCGACTACGGCATGGGCTTCTACGGCCACGCCATCGCCAGCGCCACCTACGTGCTCAAGGACCCCGTGTTCGGCTGGCTCAGCTTTGGCGGCAACATGAATGTCGCTCATGACGGCGTGGTCCATGTCACGCCCAAGGACAGCGCCCGCACGCGCCTGTTCGTGGCGCCGGCGCGCGCCTGGATCACCCTGGAGGCGGGCAAGATCGACGGCGCCAGCTACGATCCAAAGAGCGGCGCCATCACGCTCGAACTGGCCGCCGCCAGCGCCGCCACGCCGGCGGCGCGCCTGCTGGTCGACAGTCCGGGCGGGCGCATCAAGCCGCAGGCGGGAGTGGCCGAGCGCGGCGGCTACACCATCGCGCTGGGGGCGGCGGCCACGCGCGTGCTGCTCACGCCACGATGAAAGCGTTCGAAGCGACTTTTTTCATTTTATTTCGCTGAACACAACAAAACCCTTGCATTGCGGGCCATACTGTACAAAAATACAGACTGTCTATATACACAGGCCCAACTGGACTCATGATCAAGCTCACCGCACGTCAGGAACAAATTCTCAATCTGATCAAGGATGCCATCGAAAACACCGGCTTCCCGCCGACGCGCGCCGAGATCGCCAACGAGCTGGGCTTCAAGTCGGCCAACGCGGCCGAGGAGCACCTGCAGGCGCTGGCGCGCAAGGGCGCGATCGAAATCGCCGCCGGCACCTCGCGCGGCATCCGCCTGCTGGGCGTGCACGCCGAACCGGCCACGCCGAAGGTGCCGGTGTCGCTGATGATGTCGTTGCCGTTGATCGGCCGCGTGGCGGCCGGCTCGCCGATCCTGGCGCAGGAAAATCTGGAGACGAGCTACAGCGTCGATCCGGCCATGTTCTCGTCCAAGCCCGATTACCTGCTCAAGGTGCGCGGCGAATCGATGCGCGACGCCGGCATCATGGATGGGGATTTGCTGGCGGTGAAAAAGGTCGACAGCGCCAAGAACGGCCAGATCGTCGTCGCGCGGATCGGCAACGATGTCACGGTCAAGCGTTACCGCAAGACCGGTGGGTTGGTGGAACTGTTGCCGGAAAACCCCGACTTCAAGATCATCAAGGTCGATCCGGAAGCGGACGAATTCGCGCTCGAAGGCCTCGCGGTCGGCCTGATGCGCAGCTGGCACTAATCCATCGTCGGGCCACGTAGGGCGGATTAGGCGAAGCCGTAATCCGCCATGCATGCGCCGTCGGCGGCTCATCGATGGCGGATTACGCTTCGCTAATCCGCCCTACGCGCCAACGTGTCAACACCCCTCCAGCGCGCAGGCGAAGTCGTCGAGCAAATCGTCGGTGTCCTCGATGCCGACCGACACCCGTATCAGCGATTCGGCGATACCCATCGAGGCGCGCCGCTCGGCCCCCATCTCATAGAAGATCGTGTGCGCGACCGGAATGACCAGGGTACGCGTGTCGCCCAAATTGGACGCCGGAATCGCCAGCTTCAAGCGGTTCAAAAAGTCGAAGCAGTCGATCCCGTCCTTCAATTCAAAACTGAGCAGCGAGCCGTGCTTGCGGAACAGCTCGCTCGAAATGGCGTGCTGCGGGTGCGACGCCAGGCCCGGATAGTGGACGGCCGCCACGCGCTCGTCCGCCTCCAGCATCTCGGCCAGCGCCTGCGCGTTGGCACTGGTGCGCTCCATGCGCAAGGCCAGCGTCTCGGCGCCGACGGCGATGTGGTGCGCCGCCTCCGGCCCCAGCGAGGCGCCGAAGTCGCGCAAGCCCTTGGCGCGGACCTGCGCCAGCCCCCATTGCGCGGGCGCGGCCTTCTTGTAGTTTTCGTAGATGTTCGGGTAGCGGGTCCAGTCGTATTGGCCGGTGTCGGTCAGGCTGCCGCCGAGCGCGTTGCCGTGGCCGCCGATCGACTTGGTCAGCGCGTTGACCACCAGCCCGGCGCCGACGCTCTTGGGCCGGAACAGGTAGGGCGTGGTCATCGTGTTGTCGACGATGTAGAGGATGCCGCGCGCCTGGCACAACTGGCCGATGCGCTTCAAGTCCGCCACCTGCGTGCGCGGGTTGGCGATGGTTTCGACGAACACCACGCGGGTGGCCTCGGTGAGGGCAGCCTCGACGTTGGCGACGTCGGTGGCGTCGACGAAGGACACGCCCACGCCCTGCGCCATGGTGGTCTGCCACAGGCTGTTGGTGTTACCGAACAGGAAGGACGACGAGACGACGTGGTCGCCCGCGCGCAGCAGCGCCTGGAACACGGCGCCGATCGCGCCCATGCCGGTGGCGAAGCACAAGGTGCCGACGCCCTGCTCCATCTGGTTGACCTTGTCCTCGAGCGCGGAGATGGTCGGGTTGCCCTGGCGGCCGTAGCGGAAGCCCGGCTCCTTGCCCTGGAACACCGAGGCCAGCTGGCGCGCGTCGCCATAGCCGAACGCGACCGAGGTGTGGATCGGCTTGTGCAGCGAGCCGTGCTCGATGCCCTTCAGGCGGTCGTTGTGCAGGATGGTGGTGGTGAAACCGTAGTGCTTTTTATCGTTCATGGACGGGTCCGGATTTGTTCGGGGCCGGCGTGCGGCCGGCGGTTACCCCGCACGGCGGCCAGAGGGGGACGTACCCCATGGGGTACGTCCCCGGCGGCCGGGCTGCGGGTTCACGTCTCGATCGCGCTGCGTATCAACCTTCGGCGGTCGCCAGGTTCAGGTTCAGCTGCGAGCGGCCGGCGTCCTCGTGGCCGGTCTTGGCCTTCGGGTGGTGGCGCGCGTACTCGAGCTTGTCGAGGTATTCCTTCGACACGTCGCCCGTCACGTAGATGCCGTCGAAGCACGAGGCCTCGAAGTTCTTCAACTCCGGGTTCACATCGGAGATGGCGCGCTTGAGCGACTCGATGTCCTGGTACACCAGGTGGTCGGCGGTGATTTCGCGGCACACTTCCTCGGTGGTGCGGCCGTAGGCGATCAGCTCGTCGCGGGTCGGCATGTCGATGCCGTACACGTTCGGGTAGATCACCGGCGGCGCGGCCGAGGCGAAGATCACTTTCTTGGCGCCCGCTTCGCGCGCCATCTGCACGATCTCGCGGCTGGTGGTGCCGCGCACGATCGAGTCGTCGACCAGCAGCACGACCTTGTCCTTGAATTCGGAGGCGATGGCGTTGAGCTTCTGGCGCACGGACTTCTTGCGCGCGGCCTGGCCCGGCATGATGAAGGTGCGGCCGATGTAGCGGTTCTTGATGAAGCCTTCGCGGTACTCGACGTTGAGCGCCAGCGCCAGCTGGATCGCGGCCGGGCGGGACGAATCGGGAATCGGCATGACGACATCGATCTCGCCATCCTTGAACTCGCGCTTGATCTTCTCGGCCAGGTACTCGCCCATTTTCAGGCGGGTGGCGTAGACCGAGGCGCCATCGATGACGGAGTCCGGACGGGCCAGGTAGACGAATTCGAACACGCACGGGTTGAGCGACGGGTTGTCGGCGCACTGGCGGCTGTGCAGCTGCATGTCGGCGTCAATGAAGATGGCCTCGCCGGGCGCGACGTCGCGCAGGAAGCGGAAGCCCATGCCCTCGAGCGCCACCGATTCGGAGGCGACCAGGTATTCGGCGCCCTGCTCGGTCTCGTTGATGCCCAGGCACAGCGGACGGATGCCGAACGGGTCGCGGAAGGCCAGCAGGCCGACGCCGGCGATCTGCGCGACGGCCGCGTAGCCGCCCTTGACGCGCCGGTGCAGCACGGTGACGGCTTCGAAAATGGTGTCGGCGTCGATCGAGATGCCGGTGGTGGCCTTCTGGATTTCATGGGCCAGCACGTTGAGCAGCACTTCCGAATCGGAATCGGTGTTGATGTGGCGGCGGTCGTTCTTGAACATCTCTTGCTTGAGCTGTTCCCAGTTGGTCAGGTTGCCGTTGTGCGCCAGCGTGATGCCGAACGGCGCGTTGACGTAGAACGGTTGCGCCTCTTCCTCGCTCGACGAGCCGGCCGTCGGATAGCGGCAGTGGCCGATGCCCGAGTTGCCCTGCAAGGTGCGCATATTGCGGGTGCGGAAGACGTCGCGCACCAGGCCGTTGGCCTTGTGCATGGCGAACATGCTGCTGTGATTGGTCGCGATACCCGCCGCGTCCTGGCCACGGTGCTGTAGCAGCAGCAAGGCGTCATACAGCAGTTGATTGACAGGTTGATGGGAAACGACGCCGACGATGCCACACATGATGTTGCTCCTGGACTGGGACTACGGATTAATACAAATTAAAAACGCGGATACAAAGAATTCAAAAGTTCACATGCCGCGCCATCGCGGCCGGAAGAAAGGTTTTCACCAGCCGCGCGCCGGTCTCGGCGTACGGACTGAACAACGCGTCCTTCCAGAAATCCTGTTGCGGCAGCGACGTCATCCCGCACAAGATGACGGCGGTCAGCACAATCACAAGGCCGCGGCCGATGCCGAACACGGCGCCGAGCAGGCGGTCGAAGAAGCCCAGGCCGCCGGCGTCGAGCAAGGCGCCCAGCGCCATGGCCAGCAGGCCCGTCAAAATGCGCACGCCGATGAACAGCGCGCCGAAGGCCAGGATCAGGCGCAGCACCTCGCCGGGCACGGCCTGCGGCAGCATCGGCGCCAGCGCGGCGGCATAGGCGTTGGCGACGACGAAGGCGACCACCCAGCCGGCCAGCGACAGCACCTCCTTGACGAAGCCGCGCAGCAGGCCGATGATGAGCGAGGTGGCCATCACGAAGACCACCAGATAATCGAACAGCGTCACGCCCGGCGCCCTGCCGTCACACGGTTTCGAGGCGGCCGTTCAAGCCCATGCCGCTGAGCTTGGCGCGCACTTTTTCCGCCTCTTCCTTGTTCGTGAACGGCCCCACGCGCACGCGGGTGATCTCGCCGGAAGGCGTTTTCTGGGTGAAGGAATTGATGCCGGCCTCCTTCAGTTTCTTGCGCAGCTCGTCGACCTTGCCCTGGTCGCTCAGCGCGGCAACCTGCAGCACGAATTTTTGGCCGGAATCGGCGGCGGCCGGCTTGGCGCCGCCCTTGCCCTCGAGGATGGCCAGCGCGCGCGCGTCCTCGGCCGCCTTGTCGGGCGCCGGCTTGGCCGCCTTCGCCTCGGCCAGCTTGCGCTCGGCGTCGCGCTTGCGATCGGCCTCGAGCTTGGCTTCCGCCTTGGCCTCGGCCTTGCTGTCGGCCAGCTTGCGCTCGGCTTCACGCTTGCGTTCGGCCTCCAGCTTGGCCTTGGCCTCGCCTTCGGCCTTGGCTTTGGCCAGCGCCTCGGCCTTCGCTTCGGCGCGGGCCTTGGCCTCGGCCTTCAGATCGGCGGCGGCCTCGGCCTCCTGGCGGGCGTTGTCGGCCTTGATGATCTCGTCGGCGGACCTGGCCGGCGCGGCGGCAGCGGCGGCGCGGCCCGGCTTGGCGTCCTCGACGATTTCTTCCTTGCCGTCGAGCGTGGCGCTGGCGGGCACGGCGGCGGCAGGCGCGCGCGCGGCCTCGGCCGGCTTGTCCTTGGACGGGATCTTGATGTCGATGTCGGACGCCAGCGGGCGCGGCTCGGAATCGAGCACCATCGGCAGGCCGACGGCGACGGCCAGCGCCAGCGCGACGGCGCCGACCAGGCGGCGGCGCGCGCGTTTCTTTTCCGGCAACACAGGGTCGTCCGCCTCGCGGTCCTTGGCGCGGCGCGACTTGGCCGCGCCGTCGGACGAGGAGGCGCGCTTGGCGCGCGCACGCTCCATGGCGGCCTGGTCATCGGCGCTGGTGTAATAGCCGCTGTCCTGACCGGCGGTCTCTTGCTTGTTTTTACCGAATTTCGAGAACAAGCCCATGCGTGATTTCAGTCCTGTGCGTTCAATGGAGTGAGGATTTTCTCGCCGCCATGACGCCCGCGACCGTGAGGAAAGATCCAAAGACCACAATTCTATCATTCTCCCCGGCCCGGCTCACCGCATTTGCGTAGGCCGCCGCCGGGTCGTCGAAAATATCGATGGTGCGTTCAGGCTTTTCCGCTTGCACGATTTGCACCTTGGCGGCCAGTTCCGAGGCGCTCGCCGCGCGCGCCGACGGCAGGTTGGCCAGGCACCAATGGTCGACATGCTCGGACATGGCGGCGATGACGCCGTCGATATCCTTGTCGTGCATCGAACCGAACACGGCGTAGGTGTAAGGGTGGAAGCCCATGTTGCCGAGGTTTTGGTTCAGCGCCGAGGCCGCGTGCGGATTGTGGGCGACGTCGAGGATCACCGTCGGGCGCCCCGGCAGCACCTGGAAGCGCCCCGGCAGCTCGACCGTGACGAGCCCGGTGCGCACCTCTTGCGCGCCGACGGGCAGGTCCAGCCGCAGCGCCTCGAGCGCGGCCAGCACGGCCGTGGCGTTGAGGATCTGGTTGGCGCCGCGCAGGCTCGGATAGGCCAGCGAGTTGCGGCGCTGCGAGCGGCCGCCGTAGTTCCACTGCTGCTTGTCGCCCGAGTAGTTGAAGTCGCGACCCATCAGCCACAGGTCGGCGCCGATGGCGTTGGCGTGGTCGATCAGCGACTGCGGTGGCACCGGGTCGGAGCAGATCGCCGTCTTGCCGGCGCGGAAGATGCCGGCCTTCTCGAAGCCGATCTTCTCGCGCGTGTCGCCCAGGTAGTCGGTGTGGTCGATGTCGACGCTGGTGACGATGGCGACGTCGGCGTCGACGATGTTGACGGCGTCGAGGCGCCCGCCGAGGCCCACCTCGAGGATCACCACGTCCATGCCGGCGCCGGCGAGCAGTTTCATGATGGCCAGGGTGGTGAATTCGAAGTACGTCAGCACGGTGTCGCCACGGGCGGCCTCGACGGCGTTGAAGGCGTCCACCAGCACGGCGTCGCTGGCGAGCTCGCCGTTGACGCGGGCCCGCTCGTTGAAGTCGAGGAAGTGCGGCTTGATGTACAGGCCGACCTTGTAGCCGGCGCGCAGCAGCACCGATTCGAGCATGGCGCAGGTCGAACCCTTGCCGTTGGTGCCGGCCACCATGATGACCGGGCAGCTAAAGCCCAGTTGCAAGCGTTCCTTGACGGCGAGCACGCGGTCGAGGCCCATGTTGATGACGGTTTCGGCGTGGCGCGATTCAAGCAGCGCAAGCCAGGCGGGCAAAGTGGTGGGAAGGTTCGACATGATGGAGACTCTGAAAATGGCAACGGCGCGCAGGCCGGATGATATCCGATTGCGCGCCGTCGTGCCGGGCTTCGATGCCGGCGGGCTTGCCTGGGCGATAAGTTAAGCGATGACTTCGGCCGGCTGGTTTTGCAGCAGGGCCATCAGACGGGCGATTTCTTCGCGCATCTTGCGGCGGTCGACGATCATGTCGACGGCGCCCTTGGTGACCAGGAACTCGGAGCGCTGGAAGCCTTCCGGCAGTTTCTCGCGCACGGTGTTTTCAATCACGCGCGGGCCGGCAAAGCCGATCAGCGCCTTCGGTTCGGCGATGACGACGTCGCCCATGAAGGCGAACGAGGCGGACACGCCGCCCATGGTCGGATCGGTCAGCACGCTGATGAACGGCAGCTTTTTCTCCGACAGCTTGGTCAGCATGGCGGTGGTCTTGGCCATTTGCATCAGCGACAGCAAGCCCTCCTGCATGCGGGCGCCGCCGGTGGCGGTGATGCAGATGAACGGCACTTTTTGTTCCAGCGCCACCTGCGCGCCGCGCACGAAGCGCTCGCCGACGACCGAACCCATCGAGCCGCCCATGAATTCGAATTCGAAGCAGGCCACGACGACGGGCATGCTCATGATGGCGCCGCCCATGACGATCATGGCGTCGGTCTCGCCGGTCGCTTCCATCGCCTGCTTGAGGCGGTCGGGGTATTTCTTGCTGTCCTTGAACTTGAGCGTGTCGACCGGCAAGGTGTCCATGCCGATTTCATACCGGCCGCCGGCGTCGAACAGGCTGTCGAGCCGTTCGCGGGCGCGGATGCGCATGTGGTGGTCGCACTTGGGGCAAACATGCAGGTTCGATTCCAGATCCGTGCGGTACAGGACGGCTTCGCACGACGGGCATTTGACCCACAGGCCCTCGGGCATCGTCTTGCGGGCGGCAACGTCGGAACGCTGGATTCGGGGGGGCAGCAGTTTTTCCAACCAACTCATAAATTCTCCTTGCAGCTAACTCGTGGCCGAAGTGTAGCCGTTTCTTGTACGCCTGTCGAACATTGCAATACAATAATTTTTAGCTTTCGTCATGGAATTTGGCGGGGTTTAGAGGGAATTGCCTACTGCCGCGGCCTCGGTTTCATCGTCGGCGGCAGACGTCCCGATCGCCACTTTGTACCCGGTGCGGGCAATATCGCGCAGATAAGTTTCAATCACACGCTCAGGCGCCAGCCCCACCTCGTCGCCGATTTGCTTAAAATAACTGATGGCATCGTGGGACAAACCGATGGTCAGCTCGCGTCCGATCTGCCTGGCGAAATGGTTGTCGACAGGAACACATTTTGATAGATCCAGCTTGTCTTTACACATAGCTTCCTCATTGATAAATTTTCAATTCGGCCTTGTTCGCCTTGCGCGCTGATATCAGGCGCACGACGTCGCTTCCGCGATAACAATGACTTACCAGCAACAGCCGGTTATGGTCACTGATTCCCAGCGCAAGATATCTGGGCTCGTCGTCCGAATGCGCCAAGTCCAATCGTAGTTTCATCGCATAGTCGTAAAAGACAGTGGCGGCCTCGTCGAAAGTGACGCCATGTTTGCGAAGGTTGGATTTGGCCTTTTGCACATCCCATTCAAAGCGCACGACCGCTCCCCTTCAACATAGTCAGTACTTAACTATGTATCAAGGTGAGCGGTCGTCATTTGATGGTGGCCAATCGGCCGGGAGGTCCGGCGGTCGCCTGGGTGCGGTCAGGCGTCGAGCGCGCGGCGGATGTCGCCAACGAAAGCTTGCACGGCGGCCACCGAACCCTCCGCCCCGTGCTTTTCGATCTCCTGCACGATGCGGCTGCCGATGACGACCGCGTCGGCCACCTCGGCCACGGCGCGCGCGGTGGCGCCGTCGCGGATGCCGAACCCGACGCCGATCGGCAAGCTCACGTGCTTGCGGATCGCCGCCAGGCGCTCGGCCACCTGCGCGGTGTCGATGTTGCCGGCGCCGGTGACGCCCTTGAGCGAGACGTAATAGCTGAAGCCGCCGCCGACCTTGGCCACCTGCTCGATGCGCTCCTCGGTCGAGGTCGGCGCCAGCAGGAAGATCAGGTCGAGCTCGGCCGCGCGCATGGCGGCGGCGAACTCTTCGCACTCCTCCGGCGGGTAGTCGACCACGATGGCGCCGTCGGCGCCCACTTCCTTCGATTTGGCGATGAAGGCGGCGGCGCCGATGCGCTCGATCGGATTGGCGTACCCCATCAGCACCACGGGCGTGCTCTGGTTGGTCTTGCGGAATTCGGCCACGTACTCGAACACGTCGCGGATGCCGACGCCGAACGCCAGCGCCCGCTCGCAGGCGCGCTGGATGACGGGGCCTTCGGCCATCGGGTCGGAGAACGGCACGCCGAGCTCGAGGATGTCGGCGCCGCCGGCGACGAGCGCGTGCATCAGCGGCACGGTGTGTCCGGGGCCGGGGTCGCCGGCGGTGATGAAGGTGACGAGGGCGGTTTTGTTGGCCGCTTTCAGGGCGGCGAAGGTTGCTGGGATTCTGGACATGGTTTTCTCTATCTTAAATGGGGAGTTGAAACCCGCACCGCCACGCAGGGGACGTACCCCAAGGGGTACGTCCCCGGGCTGCGGGGCGCGGGGTGGCGGCTCAGCTGAAGTTGAGCCCCATCCGCTCCGCCACGGTGTGCATGTCCTTGTCGCCACGGCCCGACAGGTTGGCCAGGATGATCTGGTCCTTCGGCAGGGTCGCCGCCAGTTTCACCGCGTACGCCAACGCGTGCGAAGACTCCAGCGCCGGGATGATGCCTTCGATGTGGCAGCAATCATGGAAGGCCTTGAGCGCCTCCTCGTCCGTGATCGAGACGTATTCGGCGCGGCCGATGTCCTTCAAATAGGCGTGCTCGGGCCCGACGCCGGGATAATCGAGGCCGGCGGAAACGGAATGCGTTTCGATGATCTGGCCGTTCTCGTCCTGCAGCAGGTAGGTGCGGTTGCCGTGCAACACGCCCGGATAGCCCTTGGTCAGCGAGGCCGCGTGCTTGACGCCGTCGAGCCCCTCGCCGGCCGCCTCGACGCCGATCAGGCGCACCTGCTTCTGGTCGATGTACGGATAGAAAATGCCCATCGCGTTCGAACCGCCGCCGATGCAGGCCATCACGTAGTCCGGCTGGCGGCCCGTCATTTCCGGCATCTGCACCAGGCATTCCTCGCCGATGACGGACTGGAAGTCGCGCACCAGCATCGGATACGGGTGCGGGCCGGCCACGGTGCCGATGATGTAGAAGGTGTTTTCAATGTTGGTGACCCAGTCGCGCATGGCCTCGTTGAGGGCGTCCTTGAGCGTCTTGGAGCCGGACTCGACCGGCACGACCGTCGCTCCCAGCAGCTTCATGCGGTAGACGTTCTGCGCCTGGCGCTTGACGTCCTCGCTGCCCATGTAGACCACGCATTCGAGGCCGAACCGGGCGCAGATGGTGGCGGTGGCCACGCCGTGCTGGCCGGCGCCGGTCTCGGCGATGACGCGCGGCTTGCCCATGCGCTTGGCCAGCAGCGCCTGGCCGATGACGTTGTTGATCTTGTGGGCGCCGGTGTGGTTCAGGTCTTCGCGCTTGAAGTAGATCTGCGCGCCGCCGGCCAGCCCGGACCAGCGCTTGGCGTGGTAGATCGGCGACGGCCGGCCGACGAAGTGCTTCAGTTCATAACGGAATTCCTCGAGGAATTCGGGGTCCTTGCTGTAGCGCTCATAGGCCTCGTTCAGCTCGGCCAGCGCATAGGTCAGCGTTTCGGCCACGAACGAGCCGCCGTACGGGCCGAAGTGGCCGCTGGCGTTGGGCAGGTCGTAATCCTTGGCGTGGAACAGGGGCGCGGCGGCGCCGATCTCAGGTAGTGCCTTCATGGTGGGTTTCGCTTTCAATCATGTCATCTCCGGCCCGCACCGCCGCGACGAAGGCGGCGATCTTGCGGGCGTCCTTGATCCCCTTGGACGCTTCGACACCACTGCTGATGTCGACGGCGTAGGGGCGTACACCGACCACCGCGTCAGTCGCGTTGTGTACGCTCAAGCCACCACTTAAAACGACCCGAGGCGCGAGATCTTTTGGAATGAGAGACCAATCAAAACCCTTTCCTGCGCCACCGTAGGCATCCACATATGTATCCAGCAACAAACTGGTGAACAAGGGACTGGCGGCGCGGCATAGTTGTTCGTATTCTAGCAAATCGGACGGCGCGGTGTCGGGTTTGACGCGAAACACGCGCAGGAACGGGCGTGCGCAGGCGGCGGCGATGGCGGCCGACTCGGCGATCGTCTCGTCGCCGTGCAGCTGGATCAGCGAAAGCGGCGCCACCTTGACCACGGCGGCCACCTGCTCCGGCGTGGCGTTGACGAACAGGCCGGTGCAGGTGACGAACGGCGGCACGGCGCCGATCAGCGCGGCGGCCCGCTCCGGGGTGACGTAGCGCGGGCTGTGCGGATAGAACACGAAGCCGATCGCGTCGGCGCCGGCGGCCACGGCCGCCCGCACGTCCTCCACGCGGGTCAGGCCGCAGATTTTGATACGGGTGCGTGGCATGCGGTGTTTCCTTTAAAACCAGGGCAAGGCGCTGGTGGTCTCCAGCGGCAATTCCCATTTGGGGTCGTAGTCGATCTTGGCCAGGTACAGCCCGTCGGGCATGAAGGTCGGCGCGGCGGCGTGGCGGTCCTTGGTTTCCAGCAGCTGGCCCAGCCATTCGGGCTTTTCGCGTCCGGTGCCGATGTAGACCAGCGAGCCGACCAGGTTGCGCACCATGTGGTGCAGGAAGGCGTTGGCGGTGATGGTAAACACCACCAGCTCGCCGACGCGCTTGATACGGATATCGTGCATCAGCTTGACCGGCGACTTGGCCTGGCATTGCGCGGCGCGGAAGGCGGTGAAGTCATGCCAGCCGAGCAGCGGCGCCACCGCTTGTTGCATCAACTCCACGTCGAGCGGGCGGAAGCAGAAGCCGGCGCGGCCCTCGAGCAGCGGCGAGCGGGTCGGATTGTTGTACAGCACGTAGTGGTAGGTGCGGGCGCGGGCGCTGAAGCGGGCGTGGAAGAAGTCGTCGACGCTCGGGTCGCCCGGCAGTTCCCTGGCCCAGCGCACGGCGATCGACGGCGGCAGGAAGGCGTTGACGCCGCGCACCCAGGAGTGGGCGTCGCGGCTCAGGTCGGTGTCGAAGTGGACCACTTGTTCGAGCGCGTGCACGCCGGTGTCGGTGCGGCCGGCGCAGGTGGTGGCCAGGCGCACGGTGGCGAACTTTTCCAGCGCCTGCTCCAGCTTGTCCTGCACCGTGTGGCCGTCTTCCTGCTTCTGGTAGCCGTGCCAGGCGCTGCCGTCGTACTGGACGCCGATTGCTATGCGTTTCAATTGCTGCCCGAGGTGATGATTGAGGCTGGCATTATATCGCAGGGCGGTCGAGCCATTCGGCGAGCGGTCGGCGCCGGCAACGCCGCCCGCTTATCCCAACTGGGCCTTCATGGCGTTGGCTTTGGCGATCTGGTCGTCGTTGCCGCCGCGCAGCACTTCGTCGAGCAGCTCGCGCGCGCCCTCCTTGTCGCCGATCTCCTGGTAGGCGATGGCCAGGTCGAGCTTGGTGTCCATCTCCATGTGGTGCGCGGACATCGTGTCGTCGCGGCCAGGGGCGTCCGCTTCGGCCGGTTCGGCCGCCGCTTTGGCCGCTTCGATCGCTTCGGCCGGCTCCGGCCCTTCCGCCTGGTCGACCTGGTCGGCCTGGTCGGCTTGAGCTTCGGCTTGAGCTTCGGCTTCGGCCTTGCCGGCCGAGCCGGCGCTGTCGGCGTCGCCGCGACCGGCAAGCTCGTCGAGGTCGAGGTTGATGTCCGACAGGTCGAATTCCTTGGCCGTCGCCGCCGGGGCGGTTTCCTCGTCCTCCGGCAAATCGTCCGGCTCGGCCGTCGCGTCGGTCTTCGACGGCTCGATCAACGCCGGCACTTCCGCGATATCGAAGCCGGCCAGATCCATGTCCAGCGGATCGGTGCTCGCCGCCGGGAATTTCTCGGCCGGTTCGGCCGGCAGGTCGAGGCTGAAATCCATGCTCGGATCATCGGCCGGCTCGGCGGCCGTGGCGGCCGCGGCCGGGGCCGGGCTCGCCGGGGCGTCGAAGTCCAGGTCGAACGGATCGTCGACCACCTGGTCCGATGCCGGCGCCGATGCCGGCAATTCGATCGCGGCCTGGTCCTTGGCGACCGGCTCGAACCGCATGTCGCCCAGGTCGAAGTCCATCAAATCGTCCGACTGCGCGGCCACCGACGCCGGCGAGATCGAGGCGTCGGCCGGTTGCGGCAAGGCCGTTTCCATGTCGCCGCCCAGGTCGTCGTTTAGCTCGCCGGCCAGGTCGCGGCGCTCGCCATCGACCGCGCCATCCGGGCCGCGATCGGGGCCGGCGGCCGGCTCGGCGCCGAAATCGTCGCCGGTGCCGAAGTCGTTGGCCGAATACGCCGAAGCGGCGGCGGCCGCCAGCGCGCCGCCGGCAAGCGGCACGGCGGCGCCGGACAAGGCGCCGCCGGCGTCGGCGGCGGCCGTGTACAGCGGATTGGTCGGATCGAGGGCCTGCCCCATGGCGGCCGCCTGCGCCCACTCGTCGCCCTGGCCGCGCGTCATCGAATAGAGCTCCGACGCCTGGCTTTCGAAGGCGCGCGCATCCTTGCGGGTGGCGTAGATTTCCAGCAGCTTCAGGCGCACCGGGAGGCGCTCAGGATGGATCCGCAGCGCCTCCTTGAGGATGTCCTCGGCTTGCGCGTCGCGGCCGTAGGCGATGTAGACATCGGCCTCGGCGATCGGATCGACCTCGTTGTTGTCGAGCTGGCTGGCGGACGGCGCGAAACCGGATTCGGCCACATGAGCGGCCGCGTCGGCGGGCGCCGGAGGGGCCTCGGTGATGAACGGCTGCACCGGCGTGGTCGGGTCGGGCGGCAACTCGATCTCGCCGGGCACGACGACGAATTTCTTGCGCCGGCGCGACAGCACGAGGCCGACGACAAGCGCCAGCAAGGCCGCCAGGCCTAGGCCGACCCACCGCAGGTTGTCCATCATCACTTCGTACCAGCTCGGTTCGAGGAAGCGCTTAGGCGGCACCACCGGCGTGCGTTTGGCCTGGGGCGGCTCGGCCGCCTCGCCGGCCGGGGCCGGCGGCGCCGAGGCGGCCGGCGCCGCCGCGACCGCTTTGTCGGCGACCGGCTTGCCCTTGACCGTCATCAGCTTTTCCAGGTCGTTGACGTTCTTTTCCAGTTCCTTGACGCGGGCGTCGGCCTCCTCCGCCTGCTTTTGCTTGGCGATGCGTTCCTCGGCCGCCAGCCCGGTCTTGCCTTCGACGGGCGCGGCGGCGGTCGACTTCGACAGCGTCAGCTTGTCCTTGGCCTCGTTGACGGCGTTCGGTTTTTCCTCGACCTTGGCGCTGATCTTGCCCTTGGCGTTCTGGCCCGTCTCCGGTTCCTTCGCCGGCGCGCTGGCGGCGACCTGCCCGGCCAATTTGGCGCGGTAGGCGTTGAAGTCGAGCGCGTGCGCGACCACCACGCCGCGCGCCTCGCCCTCGGGCGCGCTGGCGCGGATGGCGTCGGCCTCCGGCACCTTGAGGATCTGGCCCGACTTCAGGCGGTTCATGTTATTGCCGGAGAACGCCTCCGGATTAGCGCGGTACAGGGCCACCAGCATCATGTCGAGCGAGATGTCGACCGGCTTGACCTGGTTGGCGATGCGGGTCAGGTTGTCGCCTTTTTTCACGGTGACCTGGTCAGCGACCTTGGTGGAAGGCCGCGCGGCGGTGCCGGCGGCCGGCGTCGACGCCGGCGCCGGCGCGGGCGCGGGCGCGGCTGCGG
>CAUPRW010000011.1:0-132144 GCA_963513825.1 uncultured Duganella sp. | reverse complement strand
TTTCAGTCCTTTCCCTCGCCCTCTACTGGCTCAAGCAACCTGACACGTTCCAGATCACAAAACGCCAATTCGATGATGCTCTGGATCAGCTCGTTTCTATGGTTGCACGGTATGAACTATGAGGGGAAGGGTCAGGGTCAAGTCTGACATTTGGACACGACCTGGACCGTAGATGCGTTTTACGGACGGGCCCGTGTCCAAATGTCAGACTTGACCCCGTTCCGTCACGTCGGCAGCGTGCCGTCCCGCCGGCGCTGCGCGGCCTGGGCTTGCCAGTCGTCGGGAACGACAAATCCACGCCGCTCCTCCACCAACCAGCCAGCCTCTTCCCGCATCACCGCCACCATCACCGGCGCGCCGACCTTGGCCATTTGCTCGTCCAGCGCGGCCAGCAACCCGCTCAGCTCCATCGCGCCTCCGGCCGCTTTCAACGGCGCCAGCCACAGCAGGCGATGCATGATGATGAAGCGCTCGCCCTGCAAGCTGCGCGCCTGCGCCATCGTCATCCAGAAACCATGGCAGTGGGGTTGGGAGATGCCGGCCATGCCGCGTTCGGCCTCGTCGCCCGGATAAAACAGCCAGCCTTTGACCAGCGCCAGCGCGCGCGCCACCGGTTGCGGCAGCAGCGGCTGCGCGGCCGGATGCCGCGCCAGCGACAACTGTTTATCAAAAATCTTGCGCATCTTCGCGCCCAGCGTATCGGCCAGGTTGGGACCGATCAAGCCGTTGAAGCCGTCCCGTGCGCTGTCCGCGTCGAGCAGGTAGAACTTGGTGGCGAACTCCAGATGGACCAGGTCGTCGCCGTCGCGCAGCAGGAAGTCGAACTCGCCGACGGTGTCGTTGCGGTTGGCGCGCACCTGCAAGCCATGCGCGACCAGCTTGCCGTGCTCGGCGAAGTAAAAGGCCATCAGCTTTTCCGCGTACAGCCCGAGCCGGGAGTAATGGCGGTCGCCTAGCGCCGCCTCCAGCGGAATCGGGTCCCGCTCCAGCGCGGCCAGCCAATCGGCGGTGTCCTGCGTCATCGCGCCCACGGTGGCGATGCGGCCCTGCCAGTGCGGCGCAGCGGGATCGAGCAGGTCGGGCGCGTCCAGCAGCCAGGCCAGCGCGCGCACGTGGGGACGCGTCAGATGGCCCCAACGCCGCTCGAAACGCGCCTGAAAGCTGTCGGGCGCGGTGGCGGGCGGCGTGGGCGGCTGCCTAGTCACGGGCCGCCTTCGCCAGACACAAGTCGCCCCAGGCTTTGGCCTTGTCCTCCGGCCGGCGCAGCAGGTCGTCGGGATGGTAGGTCGCCACCACCGGCAAGTCGGCGGCGCCGTAGCGCATCACCTTGCCGCGCGCGGCCGGGCCCATCATCAGCCCCCTGGCGGCATGCTGGCCGAACGTCATCGCCATCGATGCGCCGGTCAGTTGCAGCTCGCGGTGCAGGTAGGGACGGCAGGCGGTCAGCTCGTCGATGGTCGGCGGGCGGTCGGCACCATCTTCGGCGGCCGGACGGCATTTGACCAGATTGGTCACGTACACGTCCGCTTCGGGCTTGAGCGCGATGGCCTTGAGCATGTTGTCGAGCAGTTGGCCGGCCTCGCCCGCGACGGGCTGGTTGTCTTTTTCGTCCAGGCGCGACGGACCGGCGGCCAGCGCGATCCAGGCGGCATCGGTGGGGCCGCGGCCGTTGACGGCGTTGCGGCGCGTGGCGCACAGCTGGCAGCGGGTGCAGGTGGCGACGGCGGTGCGCAATTGCGCCCAGTCCATCGCGGCGATCGCCTCGTCGCTGACCGGCGCGGCGCGGGCCGGCACCGGCGCCTCGTCGAACCAGGCGGTCGAGTCGTCGCCGGCCGTGTCGGTGCGCGGGACGGACGGGGCCGCAGGTTCGGCGCCGGCGGCCACCGGGACCGCGCGTGGAGCGCTTGCCGGCGGCGCCGCGTCGGGCATAGATGCGCGGGCGGCCACCGCGGCCGGCTTCTCGCGCACGGGCGCTTGCGCCACTGGCTGCGCGCGGACTGGCGGTGGTTCGACCGCCGCAGGCTCCATCACCGCCTGCATGACCGCCCGCGTGAACACGGCCTGCTCCGCCTCGGCCTCGGCCAGCCGCCCGTCGGCCGGCTCGGCGGCATCGACCGGCGCCGTGGCGGCTGGACGATTGCGCAACGACCAATGCGCGCCGACACTGATCTCCTCGAGGAAAATCGCGTTGCGGGTGGTTGTCTGACTCATATTGCTAACCGCATAACGATGGCGTCCTCGCGTTGCTGGGCCGCCGCCGGATAGTATCCCTTGCGCCGGCCGATCTGTTTGAATCCGTAGCGTTCGTAAATCGTCAACGCGCGCTGGTTCGACGGCCGCACCTCCAGCAGCACAGACGACATGCCGAGCCCGCGCGCGCAGGCGACCGCCTGGTCGAGCAGCAAGCGACCCAACCCCTGCCCCTGCCGCTCGGCCGACACCGCCACGTTCAGCAGATGCGCCTCGTCGACGATCGCCATCAGCAGGAAGTAGCCGATCAACACACCGGCCTGGTCGCGCAAGACCCACGCCTCATAGTTGCTGCTCAGCGAATCGGCGAAATTGCCCATGCTCCAGGGATGCGGATAAACGCTCTCCTCCAAGGCCAGCACCTCGACCAGGTCGCTCTGCCGCATCGGCTCGTAGTTCAAGCGCGCCAAATCCCACAGCTGCTTCATGCCACGCCTTCCGCCGCCTTGGCGACGGCCATCTCGCGCCGCTCGGCCTGGGTGTAGGCGATTTTGTTACGCAGATACAGCGGCTGGGCCTCGGCCGCCGTCACCGTCCTGCCGGCGGCGAAAGCGATGCGGGCCAGCCGCGCAACCTGCTCGGCGTGCGGCATGACCCCGGCATGGCCGCCGGCCGGGAACGCCTCGGCGTAGGCCGACAAGCCATTGCCGCAAGCGACGGGCGCGCCCAGCGGCACCACGCCATCGGGCGCCGACAGGGCCGGCGCCCGCACGGGGGCGGGCGCGGCGGCGTCGGCCTCGAAGCGGTATTGCGCCCAATAGACCTCGCCCATGCGCGCGTCGAGCACGGCCAGCACGTCGGCCGCGCCATGTTGCTCGCGGCAGGCGAGCGCCATCGCGTCGAGCGTGACGACCGGCACCACCGGCAGATTGGCGCCGAAAGCGAGCCCCTGGGCGATGCCGCAGGCGGTGCGCACGCCGGTGAACGAGCCGGGACCGGAGCCGAAGGCGATGGCGTCGCACTGCTTGAGCGCGATGCCGGCCTCGGCCAGCAGTTCCTGGATCATCGGCAGCACGGATTGGGAATGGGTACGCACGCCGGACGAGACGCGGCTGATGACGGTTTCGCCCCGCAGCAGCGCGCAGGACGCCAGTTCGGACGAGGTTTCGATGGCGAGAATAATAGGCATGCCGTATTTTACCCCGGCCCGGAGGCAGGCGCGACCCCGCCCGGGGATGTAGAATGGGAGGGTTTGGCGCCGAGCGCGCCGCCGACCGACGACATCATGCACAGTTTGACCCTCAATTCCGCCAACCGCGAAGAGATCGCCACCCTGCTGGGCAGCGACCGCTGGATCGTCGCCTGCCTGTGCGCGGCCTGGTGCGGCACTTGCGAGGCCTACCGCGCCACGTTCGAAGAGCTGGCCGCGCGCCACCCGGACAAGACCTTCGTCTGGATCGACATCGAGGACCACGCCGACGTGGTGGGCGATCTCGACGTGGAAAACTTCCCCACCCTGCTCATCCAGCACCACGAGCTGGTCGCCTTCTTCGGCACCATGCTACCGGACGGCGCGCTGGCGCACCGTCTCGTGCAGGCGCAAACCCGGCAAAGCGACGCCGAACTCGCCGAGCAAGCGCTCAACAGCGAAGAG
Source organism: uncultured Duganella sp. (assembly GCA_963513825.1). Lineage (GTDB taxonomy): Bacteria > Pseudomonadota > Gammaproteobacteria > Burkholderiales > Burkholderiaceae_D > Rugamonas. The sequence continues at coordinate 128,300 of CAUPRW010000011.1, read as the reverse complement.
CGTGCCCGCTGGCAACACGACTGCAACCTGCGCACGCTGATGCGCAACGCCCTCGGCTAACCCCCACCCCCTGGGGGTCAGTGCCGACATTCGGACATTCTCAGAAAATTCGGAACTTTTTTAGCGGTCGGAAGTTCCGCAATGTCCGAATGTCGGCACTGACCCTCCCCGTCACTCCCCGTCGTTATTGCGTTCTGCCAACGACGATGAGGGCGACGACCAGGATTGCAAAAACCAGCACGCCGATCATCTGGCAAGCCCACGCGGGCACGACGATTTTATCGTCGCGCACGCCGGAAGGCGGTCCGGCGCGGCCAAACGCCTCCCTGAGGCCCTCGGCACGGGCCTGGCCGCACGAGAAAACAAAGACTGCCGCCCTGCCCAGGCCGTACATGACCACGTCCATCAACAAGGACAACGCGAATTCGATCAAAAACGGCATCAAAGGCTCCCTCCAATGTCCGGTCAGGCTGTGAACAGCCGATAGGCCAGATACGCGAGCGTGACGACGATCAGGCCGATTCCGCAAAACGTCGACCACATCATGAACTTGCCCTCGAGGCTACCCTCCTTGCTCAGCCGCGAGTAATACGCCCACGCGTCTCCCGGCGCATACGCCTTGTTCTTGCGGTGCTTGTAGTCGATGATTTGGATGGGTATGCCAAACACGATGACAAAGACCAGCACCGCGAGTTGAACAAATACCATTTTTAGTTCCCTTCGAGCGTCGACCATTCCGGCAAGCGATGCTTGCGCCGGCCATGGGCGTAATACAGCGCCATACACAGCCCGAAGCATGCTCCGGCCACCGCGGCGGTGACGAGCGCGACCGCCGCCGGAAAACCCTGCCGCGACCAGACCGTCAGCCACATGAAGGCGCCCCAAACGCTGCCGAACCACAGCGCCGCGAAAAACGCCGTTTTCCAAAACGGCACGAAATGCGGCGGCGGCACCCGCACGCCGATCTTCCACAGTCCGCGCAAGATGGGCGGCTCGTAATTACTGCGCCAGATACCCGTCGAGCTCAACAGTCTCAGCGCCTGATCGCGGCGCGATTCAAAAGTCATCATGGCGGCAATATTATTCGAAAAGAAAACTATACCTGATACGGGCCGCGTCAAGATACGCGCATTCCCACATTGTCGAATCGAAAAAAATCGAGGGGTCAGTGCCGACATTCGGACATCAAGGAACTTTTTATCCGTTTAAAAGTTCCTATTTGTCCGAATGTCGGCACTGACCCCGCTGGCTGACCCCGCTGGTGTTTCAGTTGTGGGCCGCTTGGCGCTCCAGCCATGCCTCGAACAGCAGCCGGTTCTCCGGCTGCGTGAGCGGATACAGCCCGGTGATGCTGGCGCCGCCGCGCACCCGTTCCAGCACGAAGTCCTCGTAACGCTCCATCGGCACGGCGTCGCGCGCGATTTCCTCGGCCAGGTGGGACGGGATGCACACCACGCCGTCGTCGTCGCCGACCATGATGTCGCCAGGGTAGACCGCGACCCCGCCGCAGCCGATCGGGGCGTTCAGGTCGAGCGCGTGGTGGCGAATCAGATTGGTCGGCGCCGACGGCCCCGAGCACCAGGCCGGTATCTCGAGCCTGGCGATGCCGCTGGCGTCGCGCAACCCGCCGTCGGCGACGATGCCGGCCACGCCGCGCACCTGCATGCGGGTGGCGAGGATGCTGCCGGCCGCCGCCACCGTGACGTCGCCACGGCAGTCCATCACCAGCACCGCGCCGGCCGGGATTTCCTCCACCGCCACCCGCTGCGGGTGGCGCGGATCGAGAAAGGCATCCAAGCCGTCGAGATCCTCGCGCGCCGGGATGTAGCGCAAGGTGAACGCCGGACCGGCCAGGCGCTGGCCCGCCTTCAACGGCCGCGCGCCCTGGATGAAGACATTACGGAACCCGCGCTTGTACAGCAGCGTGGTGATCGTGGACGTGGCGATGGTTTTCAACGTCGCCAGCGTTTGCGGCGAAACCGTGGTGCTCATGGCTGGACTCCTTCGCGTTCGAAGATGGTATCGCTGAAGCGGATATGGCTGCCGTCGATGTGGTTCTGGCGGTAGTATTCATCCCATTTTTCCGGACTGCTGGTGTGCTCCCCGGTGACCGGGTCGCGCGCCTGCAGATAGTCGCCGAACTTGAAGTAGATCTTGCGCGTGTCGGGCCGAATGCGCGTGGGCGGGGTTTGGATGGTGCCGCCGTTGGCCGTGCGCGCGCTCACCTTCGCCTCGCCGGCGTTGAAGACGATGTCGAGGTCAAAGCTCTCGCCCGAGCGCACCGTGCCCAGCGCGGTCGTCGCTTCCTTGCCGTCGACGCCGAGAATGCGCACGAGGATGTCGAACACGCCGTTACCGCTTTTGCCGTCAAGCCCCTGCTTGTCCGCGGTGTCCTGAACGTACACCTTCAGTATCGTGTCAAGGCCTTCGACGTGGTACTGGGCGACGATGGTCTTGGCGACGTTGGGCAAAGTCGCCGTGATGCGCGCGGCGAAGTGCTCGCGGGTGTCGGTCACGCCCAGGCGCTCCCTATCGGCGACCTTCAATTCGTTGCGATAGCCGTGGCCATTGGGCGAGGCGTATTTCGACGCGAATGCGCTGAAATCGAGCGTGCCCGCGTACGGCGACGGATAAGGCGAATTGCCCTCGAGCGCGAACAGGCGTTGCAGCGTGGTCGCGGGCGTGAACGCTTGCGCGCCGGCGGCCGGCGCCAGCGCGGCCGCGAGCAAGGCCGCCGCCGCGTATCGGATGGCGGCGATCATTTCAGCATCCCTTCGAGCATCGCTTGCATGGCGTCGGCCCACAGCTGGTAGCCGGCCGGTCCGGGATGCAGTTGATCGGGCATGATGGACGGCGGAATGCGGCCGTCCTTGTCGAGGAATACGGCGTTGATATTGAGGAAGCGGATCGTCTTGCCGTCGTCGAGCGCGGCCAGGTCGCGGTTGACCGCGTCGATGGTTTGCATGCGCTTGGCCGCCTCGGCGACGCTCTTTTCGGTCACCGGCGAGCCGTCGCGCTCGCGCGGGCCGCGCGGGAAGATGCCCAGCACCAGGATCTTCGTCTCTGGCAGCTTCGCGCGTATCATGCCGACGATCTTGCGGTCGGCGGCGGCGATTTCCTCGGCCGTGTAATCGAGGCTGTTATTCGTCCCCAGCATCAGCACCGTGACCTTGGGCGAGAGCCCATCGAGCTCGCCGTGCTCGATGCGCCAGATGACGTGCTGCGTGCGGTCGCCGCCGATGCCGAAGTTGGCCGGCTGGTGGGCGCCGTAATACTTGTCCCAGATTTCCGGCGCAATGCGCCAGCGCTCGGTGATGGAGTCGCCCAGGAACAGCAGGCCGACCGGCCCGCTCTTGCCGCGCGCGAGGATGGCTTCGTGCTTCTTGAGGAATACGCCGTTGTCCTGCTTCTCCACGGCTTCCGAGGCGCTGGCCTTGGCGCCGGCGGCGTGGGCGCCGGCCTGGCCGACCACCAGCAGCGCGGCCAGCAGCAATTTGATATAAATCGATTTTTTCATAGGTGTCTCCGGGTTAGGGTTTGGGCTGTACGCGCGCCACCGGGCCGCCCAGCCAGATCGAGAGGAAAACCAGCGGCAGCAGCAGCGCGCCAAGGATGAAGAACGGGGTGTAGTCGCCGCCGGTCGTCAACACCGGCACCAGTTGCATGCAGATGATCACGCCCAGCACCGCCGAGGTTCCGCTCAAACCGGCCAGCGAGCCGACCGTCCTGCCCGAGAAGAAATCGCTCGGCAAGGTCTGGATGTTGGTAATCGCCGCCTGGAAGCCGAACAGGATCACGCCGATCGACAGCACCGCCAGCAGCGGCGTCTCGGCGGCGGCGCTAAGCAGCAGGGCCGGCAGCATGATCACCAGCCCGAGGCCGATGACGAACTTGCGCGCCCGGTTGACCGTCCAGCCGCGCGCCAGCAGGTGGCCGCAGAACCAGCCGCCGGACAAGGCGCCGACGGCCGCGCCCACATACGGCACCCAGGCGAACATGCCGATTTCCTTGACGTCGAAGTGAAAGCGCTCGTTCAGGTACAGCGGCAACCAGCTGACGAACAGCCACCATACCGGATCGATGAAAAAACGCGCGGCGATCACGCTCCAGCTCTGGCGATGGCGCAGCAACTGGCCCAGCGTCGGCACATAGTCGTCCTGCGCGGCGGCCGCGCCGGGACGCTGGCCGGTGAGGATGTACTGGCGCTCCTCTTCACTCACCCAGGGATGGGTGCCCGGACCGGACTTGTAGACGATCAGCCACGGCACGATCCACAGAAAGCCCAGGGAGCCGATCAGCAGGAAGGTGGTTTTCCAGCCAACGTAGGCGTACAGGAAGGCGACCAGCGGCGGCGCGATGACCGATCCCAGCGAGGCGCCGGCGCCGAAGATGCCCTGCCCCAGCGCCCGTTCGCGCACCGGAAACCATTCGGCGATGGCCTTGGTGGCGCCGGGCCAGTTGCCCGCCTCGCCCACGCCCAGCAGCACGCGGAACAGGCCGAACGACATCGCCGAGCGGGCCACGAAGTGCAGCGCGATGGCGCCCGACCACACCAGGATCGACAGCAGGAAGCCGATCCGGGTACCCAGCGCGTCGAACAGTTTGCCGAACAGCGACTGGCCGACCGCGTAGCCGATCAAAAACACGGTGACGATGTTGGCGTAGTCGCGCTTGTCCATGCCCAGCTCGGACGCGATGCCGGGCCACATCACCGCCAGCGCGGAGCGGTCGATGTAGTTGATGATGGTGGCGATGGCCACCAGCGTGATGACCAGCCAGCGCAAACCTTTGATTGTTGTCATGCGATTGTCTCCATTATTTTTTGGTGGCGGCGCTAACCGCCCCGCTTTCAGCCCTCTGCCAATTGAACGCGCGTCGGCAGGCCCTCGCAGTCGCCGCGAAACCGCACCACGCGCGCGCCGATGGCGTTGCCGCGCGCGGCCGCCTGGCGCAGCGGCAGGCCGTCGAGCAGCGCGCTGATGACGCCGACCGCGAAGCCATCGCCCGCGCCCACCGTGTCGACCACCGCGCGCACGGGGATGCCGGGCACGGTGTCGGCGCGGCCGTCCGCGTCGGCCGCGTAAGCGCCTTGCGGACCGAGCTTGATCACCACTTGACGCGCGCCCCGCTCGAGGTAGTAGGCGGCGATGTCGGCGGCGTCCTGCCGGCCGGTGAGCAAACGCCCCTCGGCCAGGCCCGGCATGACCAGGTCGGCCTGGCTGGCGAGCGCGTTGACGGTGGCGATCATCTCGGCCGGAGAGCGCCACAGGCGCGGGCGCAGGTTGGGATCGAAGCAGACCAGCCGCCCGTCGGCGCGCGCCCGCCTCGCCATGGCGATCGCCAGCTCGCGGCAGCCGGCCGACAGCGCCGGCGAGATGCCGGTCAGGTGCAGCACGCGCGCGCGCTGGAAGTCGTCGCCCTGCTCCGGCATGTCCAGCATCGACAGGCCGCTGGCGGCCGAGCCGCGCCGGAAGTACTCGACCTGCGGATCGGCGCCGTCCCGCGCCATCTGCTTGAGCATGAAGCCGGTCGGGCGCTCTCCATCCTCGCGCAGGTGGCGCAGGTCCAGCCCCTCGGCCTCCATGAAGGCGCGCAGGTGCCGTCCCAGGCTGTCCTGCCCCAGCCGGCTCAGATACCCGACCTTGAAGCCCAATCGGCTCAGCCCCACCGCCACATTGAGCTCGGCGCCGGCGGTGGCGCGTTCGAACCCGCGCACCTCTTCCAGCGGGCCGGGATCGCGGGCGATCATCAGGGTCATCGCTTCGCCGACGGTCACGACATCCGGTATCGACATGAGCGCCTCCTTAAAACGTCAGGCTGGTGGTCAGGGTGGCATTCCTGGCGGCCGGCAGCGACAGTTTGAGCACCGTGCCGCGCTCCTCCCTCGGCCCCTTGTCGACATTGCCCGGCGGGCCAGCCGCCACCAGCACGCCCGGCGCGATGGCGGCGCGCGCGGCCGTCGTCGCCACCTCCACCCTCAGCGACTTGGGCCGTCCTTCGACGACGAAGCCGCGCGCACCGGTCTTTGTGATGGCGCGGTCGCCATGCACCAGCGCCGTCAGCACCACCGGCTTGCTGGCCCGCAGCGTATCGGTCACGGTCCAGACGCCGCGCGCGTAGCTGAAGCGGCGCTCCAGCTTTTCCACGCCCAGTTCCGGCCGATACGCGCCGGCCAGCTGCGCGACGATCTCCGCGCGGCCGCTCTCCAGCGTCGCCCTGGTGATCTCGATCGTGTCGAGCCGGGCGTACGGATAGCCACGGAAGGCGTCGTGGCCGCCCCCTTCGTTGGCCTGGCCCTGGCCGTCGATCAGCAAAGTGTTACTGAGGTCGCTCTTGGGGATGCCCGCGTAGCCCATCGGGCCGGTCAGGTAGGTGCCGCCGCCGTAGAGAATGAAGCTGCCGGCGTCCGGATGCGCGTGGCCCATCTCCAGGTGCCAGTCCGGCAGCTTGTCGAGGATGGCGGCGACGTGGTGGCCCTCCGGCGGCCCGGCGCGGAAGGCGAAGGCGGTCGCCTTGGGCGTCCAGTCGCTGCGCCAGTAGACCGTGCCCAGGTCATCGAAGTGGTGGTGCGGCGCGAGCGCCGACATCGGCGCCGACTTGAGCGCCGGATCGCGCCACAGCAAGGTCCAGAAGTCCTCGGCGCAGACGTGGCCCAGCGACGCCATCCAGTCGGCCACGCCCTGCGCCTCGGCGCTGTTGAAGCGCGCGGCCAGCCGGTACAGCAGGTTGTAGTTCGAATTGAGCTTGCCGCCCGGGTGGGTGCGGGCCGGCTCCTCGCCCACGCGCGAGCGGGTGATGGCGCCCTCGAAGGCGTCGCCGAAGTCGTAGATGTCCTGGCCGTTGGGCGTGATCGAATGCGCCATGTACAGGTAGGACTTGCTCAAAGCCGGCGTGTCGTACATATCGTCGCCGGCGGCGTGGGCGAAGGCATCGAGCGCGTGGATAATCCACGGCATCGAGAAGATCCAGTATTCCACGCCCTCGTAGAAATAACCGTCCGGCGACGCCACTTCCAGCACGCGGCTGAAGATGGCGCGCGACAGCGCCGCCCAGTTGGCCGCTTGCGGCGTGTCGTCCCACACCGCGTAGGCGGCCACCGCCAGCCCGGCGATCGGGATGAAGCAGTGGTTCTGGCTGTAAGAATACGATTTGCCCGGCTTGGGCGCGAAGTGTTTGGCCAGGATCGTGGCCTGGCGTATCAGTTTGTCGCGATAGCGCTTGCGCTCCTCCTGCGTCAGCGCCTCGTACAGCAGGTCGTAGCCGGCGCCCAGGCCGTACAGCAAATGGCCGGCGGCGAGGTCGATGTCCGGCTTGCTGTAGGTGTAGCCCCACACCTCGTAGCTGACCGCCGCGTCCATGTAGCGCTTGGCCGCTTCAAGATACTTGACGTCGCCCTCGATCTGGTAGGCCAGCGCCGCGCCGATGATGCCGATGGCGGTGTTGTTCTGCGCGCGGCGCTTTTGCGCCGGCGCGGCCGCCGGCGCGGTGCGCAGCGCGCTCAAGCCGGCCAGCGCCTGCTGCCACGCGGCGCGGCCCTCGCCCTTCGCCCGCTGGCGCAGCGCGTCCAGGCCGGCCTTGGTGGTGTAGACGCGCGGATGGACGCCGCGCAGTTCGGCGCGCAGCGCCGCCGGATGCGCCTTCATCAGCGTTTCGAGCGGATGCGGCCCGGCGCCCGCCTTGCCCTGCATGGTGCCCAGCGATTCAAGCGCGTCCTGCGCCAGCGCGTCCGTCAACGAAAACGCGGGCAAGGAGAGGGCCGCGGCGCCGAGGAAGCGGCGCCGTGAGAAGGTGTCATTCATCGATTGCTCCGAAAGGAATCAGTAGAGGCCGAGGCCACCGTTGACCTGGACGATCTCGCCGGCCAGGAAGGCGGCGCGCTCGGAGGCCAGGAACACGACCACGTTGGCCACGTCCTCGGGCGCGCCTTCACGCCGGGCCGGCGTACGCTCGGCGATGGCCTGGCGGTTGGCCGGGGTGTTGAAGGTGTCGTGGAAGCGCGTGGCGATCAACCCCGGCGAGACGCCGTTGACGCGGATGCCCAGCGGCCCGACCTCCTTGGCCAGCGCGCGCGTGAAGGTGGCGACGGCCGCCTTGGACGCGGCGTAATGCGCCGAGCCGGGGCCGCCGCCGTCGAACGCGGCCAGCGACGACATGGTGATGATGGCGCCCCGCCCGCGCGGCTCCATGCGCTTGAGCGCCGCCTGGCAGATCAGGAAGGTGCTGGTCAGGTTGAGGTTCATGGCCTCGTTCCACAGCGACAGCGGCATCTCGGCCACGCGGCAGCGCTGGATCAGGCCGCCGATGTTGGCGAACAGGATGTCGATCTCGCCGATGGCGCCTTCGGCCTCGGCGAACACCCGTTCGGCGATGGCGCCGTCGGTCAGGTCGGCCTTGATCGCCTGCGCCTGGCGGCCCAGGGCGCGGATCTGCGCCACCACCTGCTGCGCCTCGTCGGCGCTGCTCCAATAGGTCAGCACGACGTCGGCACCGGCCTGCGCCAGCGCCAGCGAGCTCGCTTTACCAATGCCCGAGGCGCCGCCCATGACGAGGGCGCGTTTTCCGATAAGTTCCATGGCGATGTTCTTTCTAGTGAGTGGTTGGGTGGTGAATATTTACGTGGGTGGCGCCGCCGTCGACGCCCGCACGATCAGCTCCGGCGCGAACAATTCACCGCCGGCGCTGGCCGCGCCCGGCGCCAGGATGCGCTGGACTGCGGCGTCGGCCATGGCCTGTATCGGCTGGCGCAACGTCGTCAACGGCGGGTCGTTGGCGGCAGAGAAGAAGATATCGTCGATGCCGATCAGCGAGAAATCCTGCGGCAGCCGCTTGCCAAGCTGCTTGAGGCCGATGCCGATGCCGATCGCCATCATGTCGTTGATGGCGATGGCCGCCGTCGGCTTGCTGCGCGCGGCCAGCAACAGCGCCGCCGCGCTGCGGCCCAGCTCAAAGAGCCGGGTGTCGCCGTGCAGGTCGGCCGGGGCGTCGGTGGCGTCGGCGATCACCAGCTCGCCGCTGATGCCGGCCGCCGCCACCGCCTGCTCGAAACCCTTGACCCGGTCCTGGCGGTTCAGGGTGTACGGCGGCGGCGTCACCAGCGCGATGGCGCGGTGGCCCAGCGCCACCAGATGCTCGACCGCCATGGTGGTGGCGGCGACGTTGTCGACCGAGATCGTGGTGATGCGCTCATGGCTGTCGTCGGAGCGCTTGATGTCGAACGCCACCACCGGGCAGCGCGCCGTCATGCCGACCAGGTGGCCGGTGTCGTTGAGCGCCGAGCCGGTGATGATGCCCTGCGCGCCATAGGCCAGCAGGTCGGCCATGACGGCGCGCTCGCGCTCCGGATCGCGGAAGGTACTGAAGGTCATCACGTGGCACTGGTGGCGCGCGGCGGCCGTCTCCACCGCGCAGGCCAGCGAACCGAAGAACTGATTGGCCAGCGACGGCACCAGCAGCCCGACCATGGAGGCGACCCCGGTCTTCAACTGGCGCGCGGCGTTGTTGGGCCGGTAGCCCAGCTGCTCGATCGCTTGCTGGATCTTGCGCTGGGTGTCGGGCCGCATCTGCCCCATGCGGTTGTTCAGGAAATTCGAGACGCTGGTGGTCGATACGCCGGCCAGTCTTGCCACGTCCTGAATCTTGGATTCGCTCATGATGTCCTTGTGTGTGTTATGCGTTCAGAACGTCACGTCCAGACGGATCGTGGCGTAGCGGAACGCGTCGCGGGCCGGCTTCCAGCCATAGGACCGGATGTCGGGGCCGCCGCCGGCCCGCTTGAAGTTGAGGAAGGAGCCGCTGCTGCCGGACTCGTAGTGGTGGTCGAACAGGTTTTTCACCCCGATCGACAGTTTATACGCACCCTTGGCGTCCTTAAACGAGGCGCCGAGGTCGAAAATGCCGTAGCCGGGCCGCACCAGCGACGGGTCCTGGCTGATCGCGCCCTGCACCGTCGATTGCGTGCGCCACTGGGCGTTGATGGCGGCGATGAGCGGCAAGCCGGCCAGGCGCGGCAGCGTGTATTCGCCGCCCATGCTCAGCTTCCACTTGGGCGCGTTGGGCATCATGCCGCCGCTGGCGTCGCGCAGGAACGATCCCGGCACCAGGTCATTGGGAATGGTGCAATCGGTGGCGCCGCTGTAGCACGGCCCCTGCTTCCAGTCGCGCACCACGGCGCGCGTGTAGGCCATGCTGGCGTTGAGCAGCAAGGCGCGCGTGGCCAGCACCGTGGCGTCGGCCTCGAAGCCCCGCGTTTGCAGCGATGGAATGCTGTACAACACGCTGGCCTGGCTGCCGTCGGTGAAGCGTTCGGTGGCCGAGGTCTGGTAGTCGCGGAAGCGGGTCTGGAACACGGCCGCGTTGAAGGTGGCGCGGTTGTTCCACAGGTTGGCCTTGAAGCCGGCCTCGAAACTGGTGGCCTTCTCCGGCGCCAGCGGCAGGCGCGAAAACACGTTGACGTTGTTGGCGCCGCTGGTCATGTCGTAGGCCACGCCCTTGTGGCCGGTGGAGGTGGTGCCGTACACCATCATCTCGTCGTTCAGGTGGTAGGTGTAGCCAAGCTTGCCGGTGACGGCGTTTTCCTTGTTTTGCGGCGCGACGTACCAGTGCTCGCCCGTGTGCACGTTGTCCGGCGCGCTCGACGACAGGCTGTCGATGGTGTGGAACAGGTAGTCGTTGGCCTCGCGGTTGAAGCGCAGGCCGGCGCTCAGGCTCTGCTTCGGCGCGAAATCCCAGTTTGTGTTGGCGTAGATGGCGTGCGTCAGGCTGCCCGAGTTCGTCTCATAGTTGGTGTAATTGGTTTCCTTGACGAAGGCGTTGCCGCGCAGGTAGGTGCGGTACAGCGAATTGCGCGCGATCCACACGCCGACCAGGTAGCGGAAATCGCCGCCGTCCGGCGACGTCAGCCGGAATTCCTGGGTCGAGGTCTTGCTGGCGATGGTGCCGTTGATCATCGGCGACTCGGCGATGCCGGACGGCTTGCCGCTGGCGTCGAGCTGGTAGAAGGTGGAGATCAGGTCGATGTTGTCGTTGTCGCGGAAGTCGTCTGACAGGTTGTTGTCGACCGAGGTGATCGAGGTGAGCGCATGGCCGGCCAGCGGCGAGCTGTCCGGGAAGGCGTAGTTGACGCGCACGCCGATGGCGCGGTCGGTGGCGTCCAGGCCGGTGGGCGAATCGTTGCGGATCTGGCGGTTCCAGCGGCCGACGTTGATGCCGCGCAGAATTTCCGTGTTCGACAGCGCCGTGTACCTGCGGTTGTACAGGTAGCCGACGCCCTCGCCGATCGAGGTGATGGCCTCGGTGTTGCCGGTGGCGCGCGAATGGTCGTAGCGCGGGGTGATCAGCACGTCGAGGTCGGGCGAGATCTTCCACTGCAGCTTGGCCATGAAGGTTTTGCCGCCCGAGCCGTTTTGCATCGAGTCGTTGGTCAGGTTGTGCAGCAGGCCGGGGAAGTTGGTCTTGCTGGCGTAGAGGCGCAGGCCGACCGTGTCCGACAAGCGCCCGCTCAGCGAAGCCGAGGCGCGGTATTCCTGGTCGCTGGTGTGGTACAGGCTCACCTTGGTTTGCATCGGCCCGGCGCCGATCGGCTTGGTGGTCATCACCACCGCACCGGCGATCGCGCTCTTGCCGAACAAGGTGCTTTGCGGGCCTTTGAGCACTTCGACGCGGGCCATGTCGGACATGTCGCGGAACGCTTGCTGGGTTTGCGCGTAGGGGATGTCGTCGACCATGATGGCGACGTCGCCTTCGATGCCGAGGTTGTTCGAGGTGGTGCCGATGCCGCGCATGTTGATGCTGTTGGTGCCGACCTGGGTGCCGACCGACACCGACAGCGCCGGCGACAGGTTGATGATGTCGACCAGTTCGCGCACGTTGTTGCGCTGCATGTACTCCTCGCCCAGCACCGAGATCGAGGCCGGCACGTCTTCGAGTTTTTCCACCCGGCGGTTGGCCGTTACGACCACCGATTCCAGCTTGGGCTGGGCGGCGGGGGCCGGCGCGTCGGCGGACTGCTGCGCCCGCGCGGGCAAGGCGCCGATCAACAGCAGCGCCACGGCGGCGGCAATCAGGGTGGGCCGGCAGCGCGCGGCGCCGGGCATGGTTGGTCCAGTCATCATTGTCTCCGTATCTTATATTTATCTTTGGGGTACTGCAACGGTTTACTGTAACGTTACAGTAAACCGGTAAAAAAATAGGGCTGGTGGCTCCCGGTCTGCTTTGGAAATACGTCGGGCGGCCCTTTGGCCGCCGGCGGCTCATGCGCGGCGGATTACGCTGCGCTAATCCGCCCTACGTGTCCGCCTTGGGCGAGAATCTTCTGTATCGATTTACTGTAACGATGCAGTAAGGATAGCCGAACGGGCGGCGATGTCAACATTTTTTTCGCCGGGCGCCCGCCCGGCGGGTGGCCGGTGGCTCAGCGCGGGGCCAACTCGCGCGCGTACCATTCGACGATGCGCTGGTATTCGGGCCACATGTTGCCGGCGGGGGCGCCGGCCGGCAGCAGGTTGTGGCCGGCGTTGGGGATGCGCCGCATCGTGACGTCGTGGCCCGCGCCGATGAGCTCGCTGGCCATCGCTTCGGACGACAGGATCGGCACGCTTGCGTCCTGCATGCCGCCGACGATGTAGACCCGCGCCTGCGAGCGCAGCAGCGCGCGCGTCGACGACATCCGGAACAAACTGCTCCAGCGCTTGTAAGGGTGGCCCCAGGCCAGCATCTTGGCGTTGTCCGGGTCGGCGGCGATCTTTTGGCGCGTCGCCTCGAGCTCGTCGAGCCGGCGCTTGACGTCGTCGTCGCTGCCCGGCGCGGCGTAGGCGCCGAGCACGAAGTCGTAGTATTGCGACGGCCCGCTGCCGCTGACCATCGCCACGCTGGTGACGCGCCCCTCCTTCTCGGCCAGGCCGGCCGCCGCCGCCGCCCCTTCGGACACGCCCAGCGCCAGCGACGCGCCGGCCCGCACCCACGGCTGCTGCGCCGCGTGGTCGTAGGCGCGCCCCAGGTCGCGCACCCAGTTCTCCAGCGTGAAGTACTCATTGAACTCGGTCGGGCAGGCGATGATGCCGCCGCGGTCGGCCGGCGCCTCCTTCGGCGAGAACGGCTTGTTGACCACCATGACCGCGTACTTGCCCTGCTGCGCCAGGTCGATGTAGCCGAACACGTTCGACGAGCGCGCCGCCGTATCGAGGCCGCTGAAGGCCGGCGCGCAGCCGGAACCCTGGATCAACAGCACCAGCGGCGCCGGCTCCTTCGTCTTCGAGATGAAATACTCGACATCGGGCTCGCCTTCCTGGCTCAATCGATAGCCCACCACCTCGGTCGCGCCGACCGTGAAAGCGCCCGTCTGCGTCACCTGGGCCGCGCCGGCGGCGCTTTCGGCGACCGCCGTCTCTTGTGCGCCCGCCGCACCGGCGGCGCCGGCCAGCGCCGACACCAGCACCGCGCCCGCCAACAACAATGTCCTCATCCACCTCTCCTATAACGTCAACGGCAGGCTGCGCAAGCGCTTGCCGGTTAATTTGAATACCGCGTTGGCCACCGCCGGCGCGATCGGCGGCGTGGCCGGCTCGCCCATGCCCTCGGGATGCTCCGCACTCGGCATGATAATCGTTTCGACCAGCGGCGCCTCGTTCATTCGTGCGACCGGGTAGTCGTGGAAGTTGGTCTGCCCGACCTTGCCGTCCTTGATCGTGACGGCGCCGTACAGCGCCGCCGACAGCCCGAACACGATGCCCGATTCGGCCTGCTGCGCGATGATGTTGGGATTGACGGCGATGCCGCAGTCGATCGCGCACACCACCCGGTGCACGCGGATCCGGGTGCCCTCGACCGTAACCTCAGCCACCTGCGCGACGATGGTGCCGAACGACTGGTGCAGCGCCACGCCGTGCGCGCGCCCCTCGGGCGCGGCGCCGGCGCGGGCCACGGCCGCGTCGAGCACGGCCAGGTGGCGCGGGTGCCGCTGGAGCAGCGCGCGCCGGAAGGCCACCGCGTCCTTGCCGGCGGCGTGCGCCAGTTCGTCGATGAAGCTCTCCTTGAAGAAGGCGTTGTGCGAGTGCCCGACCGAGCGCCAGTACCCCAGCGGCACGGCGCTGTCGACGATCACGTGGCTCACGCGCAGGTTGGGCATGTCGTACTGCAGGTCGAATTCCCCTTCGGCGGTGGTCTTGTCTGGCCCGACCGCCGGCAGCCCCAGGTTACGCTTGAAGAACTGGTGCGAGACCGAGCCGCTGGCCGACTTGTTGTCGTAGCCGAGCACATTGCCGGCCGCGTCGAGCGTGGCGACGAAGCGCGCCAGCGCCGCCGGCCGGTAGACGTCGTGCGTGGTGTCGTCCTCGCGCGACCAGATCATCTGCACCGGCGCGCCGTTCGAGCGCCGCGCCACGGCCACGCACTGCGACACCATGTCGACGTCGAGCCGCCGCCCGAAGCCGCCGCCGAGCATCGTCACCTGCAGCACCACGTGCTCGACGTCGACGCCGGCCGCCTCGGCCGCCGCGCGCACGGCGAAGCCGGGCGACTGCGTCGGCGCCCACACATACACTTTGCCGTCCTTGCATTGCGCGGTGCAGTTGACCGGTTCCATCGCGGCGTGCGCCAGATACGGCGCGCGGTATTCGGCGCTGACGGTCCTGGCGACGCCGGCCGCCTTGCCCTCGACCGCGTCCATGTCGCCGGCGCTGTGGTAGACGTGGCCCGCCTCGGCGTTGAGCGCGGCGGCAAATTGCGCGTACACGGCGGCGCTCGACAAGCCGGCGTGCGCGCCGTCGTTCCAGCGCAGCGGCAAGGCCTGGGCGGCGCTTTTGGCCTGCCACCACGTGCGCGCCACCACCGCGACGCCGGCGCCGGCGCCCGAATGCGGCCCGAGCGCGGCGGAAAAATCGACCACCCCCACCACCCCCGGCATCTTGAGCGCGACGTCGGCGTCGACGCCGGCGAGCGTGCCGCCGATCACCGGCGCCATGCGCACGGCCGCGTACAGCAAGCCCTCGGGGCGCACGTCGATGCCGAACACCGCGCGGCCGTTGACCTTGGACGGCGTGTCGCGGCGCGGCTGCGGGCGGCCGATCAAGCGAAATTCGCGCGGCGCCTTGAGGCGGATCTCGCCCGGCGCCGAGGTGGCGGCGGCCGCCGCCAGCGCGCCGTAGGCCAGGCGCCGGCCGTCGGCATGGATCACGAAGCCGTCCTCGGTGCGGCAGTCGGCCGCGCGGGCGTTCCACTGCCCGGCGGCGGCGGCCACCAGCATCGCGCGCGCCGTGGCGCCGGCCTCGCGCATCGGCCCCCACGCGTCCTTGACGCTCGACGAGCCGCCGGTGATGACCAGCCCCACCTCGCGCGCGACTTTGCCGACGATCCATTGCGCGCCCGCCTTGAGGCGGCCGTCGTCGTCCGGATGGAACGGCAGGCCGTCCTTGAGCATGGCGACGTTGCCGAAGATCTTGTCGAGCGGCGCCTGCACCAGCCGCACCGCCGCCAGCGGCACGTCCATCTCCTCGGCCACCAGCATCGGCAGCGCCGTGTGCACGCCCTGCCCCATCTCGCTGCGCGCCATGGCGACGGTGACGGTGCCGTCCGGCGCCAGTCCCACCCAGCCGTTGAGCGCGAGCGCGCCGCCGGTCAGCGGCAGCGCCAGGGTGCCGTTGACGCGCTGGCGCGCCGGCAGCGCGCCCCAGCCGACCACCAGAACGCCGGCGGCGGCCACGGCGCCGAAGACGAACCGGCGCCGCGAACTGTTCTTCACTTCCCGCATGGGGGTCTCCCGTTGTTATTATGGACGCCAGCGCGCCAGCATGTCGGCGGCGGCCAGCGGCTTGCTGTAGAAGTAGCCCTGCGCCAGGTGGCAGCCGTGGCGCAGCAGGAACGCGGCCTGCTCCTCGGTCTCGACGCCCTCGGCGATGACCGACAAATTCATGCTCTTGCCCAGCTGGATGATGGCGATGGCGATCGCCTCGTCGTTGGCGTCGGTCGAGATGTCCTTGATGAAGGAGCGGTCGATCTTGAGCGTTTGCACCGGCAGCTGCTTGAGGTACGCCAGCGACGAGTAGCCGGTGCCGAAGTCGTCGATCGCCAGCCCGACCCCGATCGAGTGCAGGTCGTTGATGAAGACCATGGCGTCGCCGGTGTTCATGATGACCGACTCGGTCACCTCCAGCTGCAGGCGCTGCGGCTCGAGCCCCGTCTCGCGCAGGATGTCGGCCACCATGTTGACGATGCTGCCGCGCTCGAACTGCTTGGCCGACAGGTTGACGGCGATCTTGGGCACGTGCAGGCCGGCCTGCTGCCAGCGCACCATCTGGCGGCAGGCCTCCTCCAGCACCCACTTGCCAAGCTGGTTGATGAAGCCGGTGTCCTCGGCCAGCGGGATGAAGCGGATCGGCGGGATCAGGCCGAGCTCCGGATGGTTCCAGCGCACCAGCGCCTCGACCCCGACCAGGCGCCCGCCGTCGATCTCGACCTGCGGCTGGTAGTGCAGGAACACCTCGTCCTTTTCGATCGAGCGGCGCAGGAAGGTCTCGAGCCGCAGCCGCTCGACGCCCTCGCCCGTCATCGACGGCGCGTAGAAGCTGTAGCCGTTGCGCCCGCGCGCCTTGGCCTGGTACATGGCCACGTCGGCGTTGCGGATCAACATATTGAGGTCGGTGGCGTCCTCGGGGAACAGGCTGATGCCGACGCTGCAGGTGACGAACAACTCGTGGCCGGCCACCATGAACGGCTGGTCGAACATCTGCACCAGTTTTTCGGCCACCTGGCTGGCGCCGAACTGGCTGTCGATGTCCTCGAGCAGCACGATGAACTCGTCGCCGCCCAGGCGCGCCAGGGTGTCGCCCTCGCGCAGGCGCTCGAGCAGCGCGCCGGCCACCTGCTTGAGCAGCTCGTCGCCGATGTGGTGGCCCAGCGTGTCGTTGACGTTCTTGAAGCGGTCCAGGTCGATGAACAGCAGCGCCAGTTGCTCGCCGTCGCGCGCCGCGCGCAGCAGCGCGTGCTGCAGGCGGTCGTGGAACAGCAGCCGGTTCGGCAGCGCCGTGAGCGGGTCGTGGTGGGCCAGGTGGTCGAGCTTTTCCTGCGACTCCTTGGCCTTGGTGATGTCGCTGAACACGCCCACGTAGTGGGTGCTGTGGCCGCGGCTGTCGCGCACCGCGCTCACCGTGAGCCACTCCAGATACAGCTCGCCGCTCTTGCGCCGGCTCCACAGCTCGCCGCGCCAGAAGCCCGTGTCGACCTGCTGCTGCCACATGGCGTCGTAGAACTGCTGCTCGTGGCGCCCGGAGCGCGTGAGGGTGTAGTCGTGGCCGAGCGCCTCGTCCTCGCCGTAGCCGGTGATCTGGGTGAAGGCCGGGTTGACGGCGACGATGGTGCCGTGCTGGTCGAGCACCACCACGCCGTCGGCGATGTGCTCGATGACGGTGGCCGACAGGCGCAGCTCCTCCTCGGCCTCCTTGCGCGCGGTGATGTCGGCGTAGACCCAGATGCTGCCCTCGTTGGCGCGGTGCTGGTCGAGCGCGTAGCCGCTGACCATGGCCCAGAAGGTGCTGCCGTCGGGGCGCCGGTAGTTGCGCTCCTCGTTGAAGTAGTCGCCCTCGGCCAGCGACGGGTACTGGCGCGCGCCGGCCGCCTCGTACTCGGACGGGTCGGTAAACAGGATCGCCGTCGAGGCCCCCGTCATCGCGCCCGGCTCGTAGCCGAACAGCTCCTCGCAGCGGCGGTTGACCGAGACGATGTGGCGGTTGCGCACGAACATGACGCCGAACATGACGTTGTCGAGGATGGCGCTCTGCTCGGCCAGCAGGCCCTCGATGCGCATCTCGTTGTGTTTGCGCTCGCCGATGTCGGAGATGATGCCGTCGACCCAGGCCGGCGCCTCGTCGCCCTGGCGCGGGCGCGGCTGGCCGTTCTCGGCCACCCAGCGCTCTGCGCCGGCGGCGTCGACGATGCGGTACTCGATCTGGTACGGCAGGCCGCCGGCGAGCGCGCGCACGATGGCGCGCCGGTGCCGGCGGCGGTCGTCGGCGGCGATCAAGCCGGTCCAGGCGCCGGTGCCGCCGTCGATGAAGCGCGCCGCCGGATAGCCGGCGATGTCGGCGATGGCGTCGGAGACGAAGTCGATCACGCCGTCGGGCTGGAAGCGGAACACCGCGCCGGGCACCTGGGTGACGATGGTGCGGAAGCGCTCCTCGCGCTGGCCGACGTCCTCGAACAGGCGCTTGATGGCCACCCGCATCTGCTCGAGCTGGCCGGCCAGGCGGCCCAGCTCGTCGTTGCCGGCCAGGTCGAGGCGCGTTTCGAAGTCGCCGCGCGAGAGGCGGTCGGAAAAGCCCATCAGCTTGCGCAGCGGCTTGAGCAGGCGGGCGTTGAGGAACAGCACGATCAGCAGCAGCGACACGGTCAGCTGCGCGGCCAGCACGAACACGTAGGAGCGCTGCTTCTCGCGCAGCTCCTGCTGGCTGCGGGCGTCGTCCATCTCGACGACGATGCGGCCGATCTTCTCGCCGCGCACCAGGATCTCGCGCTCGGCGCGAAACACGTTGCCGGCCGCCTGGCGCGGCGAGCGCACGTCGATGAACTGGGCGTCGGCCTGGCCGACCACCTGCACCTGCAGCACCGAGCGGTCGCGCATGACCGAGGCGACGAGCGAGTGGGCCGACTCCGAGTTCATGTTCCACAACGACTCCTGCATGCCCAGCGCCAGGATGTCGGCGTTGCGCTGGAGCGACTCGTCGAGCGCCACCCGCGCCGACTGCCGCTCGTGCACGCCGATCAGCAGGTAGCTGCCGATGATGGCCGGGATCACCAGGCCGCCGAACACCACCAGCAACAACGCGCCATAGATCGACAGTCCGTACAACGCGCCCAGCCGGGATCGCACGCGGCGGATCACGCTAGGCATCGCGGGGCGATTGGGGTCGCGGCAGTGGAGAGGTCGGCATCGTGGTCGGGTCGCATGGCTCGGTGGCTGGGTGGACGACGGCAAGGCGCCGCAACGCGCGCGCGGCGCGGTTGCAAACAGCGGTGCCACTAAATATCACAAAATTACTTAGTGGAATTATGCACGCAAAATTGCCCTGCAAGTCACGCGCCAAGCAAAAAACCTCGGGGCGGGCTATTATCGCGGCTCATTTTCAACTTAGGACAACACCATGACCACGCTTTCCATGTATTCCGCCTCGATCCCGGTGTTCAAGCAGATCCTCAACAGCCTGCTGGCCATCCTCGACAAGGCCGAGGCCCACGCCGCCGAGAAAAAGATCGAGCCGGCCGCGCTGCTGCAGTTCCGCCTGTTCCCGGACATGCTGCCGTTCACGCGCCAGATCCAGATCGCCTGCGACTTCGCCAAGGGCGCGGCGGCGCGCCTGGGCGGGCAGGAGGTGCCGTCGTACGAGGACACCGAGGTCGGTTTCGCCGACCTGAAGGCGCGCATCGTCAAGACGCTGGCCTATATCGACAGCGTGCCGCAGGACGCCATCGCCGGCAGCGAGGAGCGCGCCATCACCACCGGCAGCGGCGAGAGGACCAAGCACTTCACCGGCCAGACCTATCTGTTCCATTACGCGCTGCCGCATTTCTTCTTCCACGCCACCACCGCGTACGACATCCTGCGCCACAACGGCGTCGAGATCGGCAAGAAGAACTTCATCGGCACGTATTGATCGCCGGGGCGGCGATCCCGCACGGCTGGCCGCCACCCCGCACTGCCACGCGGGGACGTACCCCTTGGGGGTACGTCCCCTAAGCGGTGGTGCGCGCGTCGCGGCAAACGCACGCGGGGTTGGCGCGCGCGTCCAGGCTAACGCGCGCGCAGTTGCCCCGCCGGCGCCTGCTTTTCCCCGCCGGCGCCTATTTGTTGCGCCGCGGGTAGCCCTGCGCCAGGATGCGCTGCCACACCAGCTCCTTCTGCTCGGCGCTCATCGACACCCAGTGCGCCACCTCGACCACGCTGCGCCCGCAGCCGCGGCAGATCTCGTCGAAGGTGGTCGAGCACACCGCCACGCACGGCGTGTCGGGCCGCTCCGGGGGCGCGCCGGCGTCGCTCATCCCTTCACCTGCAGCAGCTTGTCCCAGGCGTCGTGCCCGAGCGCGCGCAAGGTGGCGATGTTTTTCTCGAAGATCTCGGACGCCTCCGGAAACGCCTCGACCGCGCGCTCGACGCTGTCCTCGCGCAGCAGGTGCAGGGTCGGATACGGCGCCCGGTTGGTGTAGTTCTCGATGTCGTTGGGGTGCGTGTCGGCGAACTGGTACTGCGGATGGAAGCTGGCCACCTGCAGCTCGCCGTCGAGCCGCAGGTCCTCCAGCGCGGCGTCGGCAACGTCGAGGAACTCGTTGTAGTCCTCGAAGTCGCCGAGCACCCGCGGGTGGATCAGCAAGGTCGTGTCGACCCGCTCCGGATCGGCGTCGGCCAGGTATTGCAACTCCTCCATCAGCTTTTCCAGCAACTGCTCGGGCGTGTCGGCGTCCGACACCACGTACCGCACCTGCCCCTTGACATGGACCGCCTTGGCGAACGGGCACAGGTTCAGGCCGATGACGGCCTTCTCCAGCCAGTCGACGGTGCGGGCGATGACGAGCTCGTGATCGATGGCGCTACTGCTCATGATGCGTTTCCTTGAAGACTCACTTAAAAACGGAATTGTACGCATTCTTTGCGCCATCTCATACTGCGCGCATCGTGCCGCCAACTTGGCCATATCTTCGCGGAACTATTGCATAAATTAATTGGTCATATGCCTGACATAAACCTTGACTCATCAAGGGGACCTTCGTACACTCCTCGTTTATTCATGGTCGGTTCGATGTTTCACAGTCGACAACAATGGAAAACTATGCACGCTAGAACTCCCAAATCCGCCGCGCCGGCCGCCTCCGTGGCGGCGCTGCTGGCCCTGCTGGCGCTGGCGCCGGGCGTCCACGCCTACGACGAGGCGGCCTCCCTGCCGCCGGCCACGCCCGTGCCGCTGACCGCCCTGCCCAAATCCCCCGCCCTCGACGTCTCCTCCCTGAAAGTGAACAAACCGGCCAAGCAGGCCGAGGACGACGCGTTCCGCGAAAAAGACGTGTGGGGCCGCATCCGCAGCGGCTACGCGATCCCCGACCTCAACAGCGAACTGGTGGCCAAGCACACCAAGTGGTACGCGGCGCGGCCCGACCACATGGCCATCACCACCGCGCGCGCGTCGCGCTACCTGTTCCACGTCGTCACCGAGCTTGAAAAGCGCGGCATGCCGACCGAGCTGGCGCTGCTGCCGTTCATCGAATCGGCCTTCAACCCGGAGGCGCTGTCGCACGCCAACGCCGCCGGCATGTGGCAGTTCGTGCCCGGCACCGGGCGCGACTTCAACCTCAAGCAGGACGCCTTCAAGGACGACCGCCGCGGCATCCTGGCCTCGACCGACGCCGCCCTGACCTACCTGCAGCGCCTCTACGACATGTTCGGCGACTGGCAACTGGCGCTGGCCGCCTACAACTGGGGCGAAGGCTCGGTGCAGCGCGCCATCGCCCGCAACCAGGCCGCCGGCAAGCCGACCGACTTCCAGAGCCTGTCGGAGCTCATGCCCAACGAAACGCGCGACTACGTGCCCAAGCTGCAGGCGGTCAAGAACATCATCGGCAACCCGGCCCAGTTCGGCGTCAAGCTGCCGCTGATCGACAACACGCCGTATTTCACCGCCGTCGACAAGACCAGCGACATCGACCTGACCATCGCCGCCCAGCTGGCCGAACTGTCGGTGGCCGAGTTCAAGGCGCTCAACCCGCAATTCAAGCGCCCGGTCATCACCGGCGACGAGCAGACCAAGATCCTGTTGCCCAAGGAAAACGCCGCCAAGTTCCAGCTCAACCTGGCGCAATGGGGCAAGGACCTGTCGACCTGGACCACGCACAAGATCACCAGCGCGCGCGAGAGCATCGGCGCGCTGGCGTCGCGCTTCCACACCACGCCCGAGGTGATCCGCCAGGCCAACGACATCCCGCAGCGCTCGCTGCTCAAGGCCGGTTCGACCATCCTGGTGCCCAAGGTGTCGAGCTCGGCCTATCTGGACATCGCGCCGGAGGTGGCCGACAACGCCACGATGGCGTTCGAGGCCGAGCGCGCCGCCGGCAAGTCCGGCTACAAGCGCGCCGGCGCCACCAAGGCCGCCAAGGGCGGGCCGGTGTCGCTGGTCAAGGCGCGCGTGCCGCGCGAGGCGGCCAAGAAATCGGCCCGCCGCACCAGCAACTGAGCGCGCCCGGCGCGCGTGGCGGGCCGGCGCGCCCGATCAAAGGTTGCAGTCGCGGCGCACACGTCCTACAATCTCGCACTTGCGTGGCAGGCGAACGGCCTCACACCCTACAAACCACCCGCTGACGTCGCCGCCCCGCTCTTTGCCGAGCCGGCGCCGGCGCGCAGCCGCAATCGGAGTCATCATGGCGTTCTTGCAAGGCAAAAAAATCCTCATCACCGGTTTGCTGTCGAACCGGTCCATCGCCTACGGCATCGCCAAGGCCTGCCACCGCGAAGGCGCCGAACTGGCGTTCACCTACGTCGGCGAGCGCTTCAAGGACCGCATCACCGAATTCGCGGCCGAATTCAACAGCACGCTGGTGTTCGACTGCGACGTCGCCAGCGACGAACAGATCGCCGCCGTGTTCGCCGACCTGGGCAAGAGCTGGTCGCAACTGGACGGCCTGGTGCACGCGATCGGCTTCGCGCCGCGCGAAGCGATCGCCGGCGACTTCCTCGACGGCTTGACGCGCGAAAACTTCCGCATCGCCCACGACATCTCGGCCTACAGCTTCCCGGCCATGGCCAAGGCGGCGCTGCCGCTGCTCAAGGAAGGCTCGTCGCTGCTGACCTTGTCGTACCTGGGCGCCGTGCGCGCGATTCCCTACTACAACACGATGGGGCTGGCCAAGGCGTCGCTGGAGGCGTCGGTGCGCTACCTGGCGGAAAACCTGGGCAAGCTGGGCATCCGCGCCAACGGCATCTCGGCCGGCCCGATCAAGACCCTGGCGGCGTCGGGCATCAAGGATTTCGGCAAGCTGCTCGGCTTCGCCTCGTCGCACGCGCCGTTGCGCCGCAACGTCACGATTGAAGAAGTGGGCAACACGGCCGCCTTCATGCTGTCGGACCTGGCCTCGGGCATCACCGGCGAGATCACCTACGTCGACGGCGGCTTCTCGCACGTGATGGGCCTGAACGCGGAAGACTACCTGTAAGCGGAACCGCCGCAACCGCGACGAACGCCCCGCACGCGGGGCGTTTTCACGTCCGCCCGGGAGGGTCAGTGCCGACATTCGGACATCGGGTGAAAAAGCGGAACTTCCCGCGCCGCGAAAAGTTCGCCAATGTCCGAATGTCGGCACTGACCCTCCCGTTTCTTGGGCGGATGACGCTGTCCGGTCAGCGGCGGGGGATCGGCGGGAGCGAGTCGAGGTTGCCGAGGAAGGTGTCGCAGTAGCGCTCGCTGAAGCCGTCCTTGTCGGACAGGCCCAGCCCGGTCATCCAGGCCTCGAGCGCCGGCGCGTCCTGCTCCGCGAGCGCGCCCATCTGCTGTTCGCTGACGATCACGCCGCTGCGCAGGCGCGCCGTGATCGCTTCCTTGAATTCGCCTTCGTGCCGCGCGTTCCATTGCTTGACGCCGGCGCCGTAGGCCGCCGCCTTGGCCGGATGCTTGCCGGCGCACAGGTCGCCGTTGACCTGCACCAGCAACTTGCGCATTTCCAGCCGCGACGCCCAGCCTTGCTCGGCGCTCATCGGCGCCGGCGCCTCGGCCGCGCCGGCGGCGCCGGCCAGCAGCAACAGGGCGAGCGCCATGCCATGTGGTTTGATATTCATAATGAAATATTAATTAAAAAGAAAATATTATCGCATGGCCGGGGCCGGCGGCCGCGCACGCCACGCCGTTGGTGTTTCCGACAATGTTTAGATGTCGTGGCGCAACAGTGAATGCATTTCGGATGCAAGCGACTATGGTGGGCGGGCGATTATTGATATTGTCTTCCCCACTAGACACATCATCCATTGCCGGCCCGCCACGAACGGGCCGCATCACGGGGACAACCATGCTCGACCAGATCAACGTCAGGACACGTTTTCTTATCCTCATCGGCTGCTTCGTGGCCGGCTTCGCGCTCTACGGCGCGTGGTCGTTCAAGGCCTTGAAGGAGATCCAGGTCAACGGCCCGATCTACCAGCGCATCGTCCAGAGCAAGGATTTGATCGCCGACATCCTGCCGCCGCCCGAATACATCATCGAGTCCTACCTGGTGTGCCTGCAGATGGCCAACCTCGGCGACGGCGCCGGCGAGGCCCGCCAGGCGCTGGCCAGGCGCCTGCGCGCGCTCAAGGCCGACTACGACAGCCGCCACGCCTACTGGCGCGGCCAGGCCCTGCCCGGCCAGATGGGGCCGCTGATGCTGGAGCAGGCCCACGCGCCCGCGCTGGCCTTCTACGCCACCGCCTTCGACGCCTTCGTGCCGGCGCTCGACCGGGGCGACGCGGCCGCCGCGGCGGCCGCGCTGGCCCGCCTGGGCGCGCTGTACGAGACGCACCGTAAAATCATCGACCAGGTCGTCGCGCTGGCCACGCGCCAGTCCGAGCTGGACGAGGCGGCCGCGCGCGCGCGCATCGCCGCCGCGCTGTGGCAAAGCGGGCTGATCCTGGCCGGCGCGCTGGCCGCCAGCGTCGCCGCCGCCAACCTGATCATGCGCGGGCTGCGCCGCCAGCTCGGCGGCGAGCCAGCGCTGGCGGCCGGCATCGCCCGCCGCATCGCCGCCGGCGACCTGGCCGTCGACGTCGAGCTGGCCGCCGGCGACCAGGCCAGCCTGCTGCACGCGATGCGCGACATGCGCGACCAGCTCGGCCGCATCGTCACCCAGGTGCGCAGCGGCACCGACGCGGTGGCCTCGGCATCGGGCCAGATCGCCTCCGGCAACGAGGACCTGTCCTCGCGCACGGCCCAGCAGGCCAGCTCGCTCGAGGCCACCACCGAGGCCATCGGCGCGCTCAACGGCGCGGTCCAGCGCAACGCCGACAACGCCCGCCGCGCCAACACGCTGGCGCTGTCGGCGTCGGACGTGGCGGCCCAGGGCGGCGCCGTCGTCACCCAGGTGGTCGAGACCATGGGCGCGATCAACCGCGCCTCGCGCCGCATCGCCGACATCATCGGCGTGATCGACGGCATCGCCTTCCAGACCAACATCCTGGCCCTGAACGCGGCGGTGGAGGCGGCGCGCGCCGGCGAGCAGGGGCGCGGCTTCGCGGTCGTCGCCAGCGAGGTGCGCAACCTGGCCCAGCGCAGCGCCACGGCCGCGCGCGAAATCAAGGGGCTGATCGAGGAATCGGTCGGCCAGGTCGACGCCGGCGCCGCGCTGGTCGACCGCGCCGGCGCGACGATGTCCGAGATCGTCGCCAGCGTGGCGCGCGTGACCGAGATCATGGGCCAGATCGACGCCGCCAGCGCCGAGCAGACCACCGGCATCGCGCGCATCGGCGCGGCCGTCGGCGGCATGGACCAGGCCACGCAGCAAAACGCCGCGCTGGTCGAGCAGGCCGGCGCGGCCGCCGCCCTGCTGCACGACCAGGCCAACCATCTGGCGCGCGTGGTGGGCGTGTTTTCGCTGGCGCCGGCCGGCGCGGCCGTGGCCCGCGGCTAGGGCCGGCGCCCAAATCAGGGCGGCGGCATCCGCCCCAGGCTGGCGGTGAGCTTGTCGCACTCGGCCATCGTCGGCGCCCGGCTCAGCGACATGCCGAGCTTGCCCGTCTGCCACGCCTGGATCACCTGCTGCTGCTCGTCGACCAGCGCGCCCATGGCCTGGTCGTCGACGCCGCCGGGACGGGTCAGCATCAGCGTATCGAACTGCTGGAGCGGCGCGCCGTTCGATTCGCGCCAGGCCCGCACCGCCTCGCCGTACTGCTTGGCGTGCGCCGGGTATTTGCCGCCGCAGGCGGCGCCGACGCGGTCGATGAATTCGCGCCGGATGCCCACGCGCAGCACCGCCCGCTCGGCCGCGGTCAGCGGCGCGGCCGC
This sequence comes from uncultured Duganella sp., assembly GCA_963513825.1. GTDB lineage: Bacteria > Pseudomonadota > Gammaproteobacteria > Burkholderiales > Burkholderiaceae_D > Rugamonas. The sequence goes on along the minus strand of CAUPRW010000011.1, from coordinate 102,309 downwards.
CTCGCCCGCGGCCGCGCCGGCCGCCTGCCCGGCCCCACTGGCACCCCCGCCAACCGCCTGCCCGGCCGCCACGGCCGCCATCGCCACCACCACCGTCCGTATCCAATGCGCCATGTTCGCTCTCCGTTAAAAACCCCGAAATTATCACAAAAATAACAGCGCCCGCGCCCGCCTCGGCCGGTGCCGACCAGCGGGCCGCACATAAGCTGTACAGATGTACCCAAACTACTGTATAGTGTCGCCTGTGCGCTGCAGTGGGCGCGCCGCAACAGCGCGGCGCCGATTGATCAGCCAGGTATTACTCGCAGCTACGCAAGCCTTAGCGCATCACCCTGATGTCGCTTATGAAGCCCTCCCGCCTTTGGTGTCGCACCTGACACCGTCCCGGCGCAAAGCTTTTGTGCCGAAATTTCTTTCGATTTTGATTGAGTCATTTCGTTTTGGTAGGCGTTGCTATTTCGCGTTCGGCGTTTGCACGAGCGCAGGTTTTTTACGAAAGAACAGCATGACATTTGAAGCACTAGGTCTCAACACGTCCCTCATTAAAGCCCTGACCGACGCCGGCTACACCGCGCCGACCCCGGTCCAGCAGCAGGCCATCCCTGCCGCCATCGCAGGCAAGGACTTGTTGGTTTCCTCGCAAACCGGTTCCGGCAAGACCGCCGCATTTATGCTGCCGTCGCTGCACCGTTTGTCCGAGATCGACCCGGCCGCCGCCGGCAAGACTCCCAACCAGGAAATGCAGGCCGCCCGCGCCCGTGGCGAGCGTCCCCGTTTCAAAGCCGCACAGCCAAAAATGCTGGTGTTGACCCCGACCCGCGAACTGGCCCTGCAAGTGACGTCCAACACCGACAAGTACAGCGTCAACCTGCGCCGCCTGAAGGCCGTGTCGATCCTGGGCGGCATGCCTTACCCGAAACAGATGCAATTGCTGGCCAAAAATCCGGAAATCCTGGTGGCCACCCCCGGCCGCCTGATCGACCACATGGAATCGGGCAAGATCGACTTCTCGCAACTGGAAATCCTGGTGCTCGACGAAGCCGACCGCATGCTCGACATGGGCTTCATCGACGACATCGAAAAGATCGTCGCCGCCACCCCGTCGACCCGTCAAACCATGCTGTTCTCGGCCACGCTCGACGGCGTCGTCGGCAACATGGCGCGCCGCATCACCAAGGATCCGCAAGTGATCCAGATCCTCAGCGCCGCCAACAAGCATGAGAACATCACCCAGCGCGTGCACTTCGTCGACGACCTGTCGCACAAGAACCGCCTGCTCGACCACCTGCTGCGCGACGACTCGCTCGACCAGGCCGTGGTGTTTACCGCCACCAAGCGCGACGCCGACACCATCGCCGACCGCCTCAACATCGCCGGCTTCTCGGCCGCCGCGCTGCACGGCGACATGCACCAGGGCGCGCGCAACCGCACCCTCGACAGCCTGCGCCGCGGCCAGGTCAAGATCCTGATCGCCACCGACGTCGCCGCCCGCGGCATCGACGTGCCGACCATCACGCACGTGTTCAACTACGACCTGCCGAAGTTCCCTGAAGACTACGTGCACCGCATCGGCCGCACCGGCCGCGCCGGCCGCAACGGCCTGGCGATCTCGCTGGTGAACCACGCCGAAGGCATGAACGTCAAGCGCATCGAACGCTTCACCAAGCAGCTGATCCCGGTCAACGTCATCGAAGGCTACGAGCCGAAGAAGACCGCCTCGGCGGCCCGCTCGACCTCGCGTCCGGGCGGCTGGAAGCCGGGCGACAACCGCACCGGCGCCAAGCCGGGCCAGCGCACCTTCAGCAAGCCGAGCGCACCGCGCAAGGAAGGCGCCACCGGCGGCGGCTACAAGGGCAGCAACCCGCGCAGCACCGACGGCGCGCGCCGCAGCTTCGCCGACCGTTAATGGTCGGTCGCCGGGCGTCGACCGCGCGTCGACGCCCGGCCCCAGCCGCGATAAAAGCGGCCACCGGAGCGATCCGGTGGCCGCTTTTGCATTGCGGCGGCGATGATCGCTGGCGCGGCCACCGGCTTTTCAGCTACCATGGCTGCTTGCGCCGCCGCGGCCACCGCCGCCGGCGCCATCCTAAGGATTCATTTTTGCTAGTTCGCCAGTTCCTCCGCCTCGCCGCCGGCCTCTGCCTGGCCGCCGCCACCCTGCCCGGCCTCGCCGCCAGCGCCGATAACGCCAGCAGCGCAGGCGCGCTGCTGGCGCGCGCGCGCGACGCCGTCGGCGGCGACGCCTGGCGCCAGGTCACCACCCAGCACACGCAGTTCGTGCGCACCTACCTCGACCACGACGAGTCCGGCAGCAGCGACATCGACTTCGCCAGCGGCCGCTATGCGCAGCGCATCCCGACGTCGGCCGTGGCGCGCCTGATGTCGCGCTCGGACGGCCACAGCTTCTGGCGCCAGCGCATGGGCAAGCTGGAAAAGCAGGAAGGCGCGGCCGGCAATCCGGAACTGCACCTGGCGCGCCAATCGTACGCCTGGTGGTTCGCGCGCGGCGCCAAGGCGCGCACGCTGGCGCTCAAGGCGCCGCGCCGCCACGCCGGCGCCGACTACGCGGTCGTGCGCGTCGAGCTCGACTCGGGCATCGCCTTCGACTACTGGATCAACGACGCCACGCACCGCATCGAGCGCCGCCAGGAGGTGGTCGACGGCAAGACCTTCACCATCGACTACCGCGACTTCCGCCGCGTCGGCGCGCTCACGCTGCCGTTCGAGGAAAGCGTGCGCGACGCCGCCGACGCGGCCGACGAGGAAACGCTGCGCGTGTCGACCATCGTGCTCAACCGCCCGGCCGCGCAGATGGACTTCTCGCTGCCGCAGCCGGCCGTCATGCAGGGCTTTTCGGCCGCGCGCCCGACGGTGACGATCCCGTTCGAGCCGTGCGACGCCCACATCTGCGTGATGCTCACGCTCAACGGCCAGGGCCCGTTCAAATTCATCCTCGACACCGGCGCGCGCAACGTCCTCAGCGACAAGCTGTACCGCCGCCTGCAGTTGCCGGCGCAGGGCGTGGCCGTGCTGTCGGGCCTGGGCCAGCAGACCGAGCGCGGCGTGCTGACGACGGTGCGCCAGGTCGGCCTGGCCGGCCTGACGCTGGAACGCCAGGCCTTCTTCACCAGCCCGACGCTCGACAACCTGCCGATCGACGGCACCATCGGCTACGAGTGGCTGTCGCAAACGCCGACCTTGATCGACTACGCCGCGCGCCGGCTGACCTTCCACGACCCCGAGCGCTTCGTCTACAGCGGCACGGCCGCCGCCACGCCGCTGAGCTTTCACGACAAGACGCCGCAGATCGAGGCCGTGCTCGACGGCCTGCCGGGCAAGTTTACAATCGATACCGGCAGCGACTTTTCGCTGACGATGAGCAAGCCCTTCGTCGAGCGCCACGGGCTGGTGGAAAAATACCGCGCCGGCGACACGGTGCAAACGGCGCAGGTGATCGGCGGCACCACCGAAGTGTTGCAAACGCGCGGCAAGCTGTTCGAGCTGGGCGGCGTGCGGATCGCCGATCCGACCTTGGAGCTGTCGACCCGGGGCGGCGGCACGATGAACAGCCCCACGCTGGCCGGCAACATCAGCAACGGCATCCTGCGCCAGCTCAGCATCCTGTTCGACTACCAGGGCGGCAAGGTCTACATCGCGCCCAACAAGGTGACGTCGGCCGAATAGCGCGCAACGCGCGGCCGGCGCCGGCGGCCACCGCATGGGCCCGTAACCCACGGCGGCGGGCGCGCACCGGGCAAGGCGCCGAAAGCCCGTGCGGGAACGAGTCTCTTTCGCCAGTCTCTTTCGGTCTCCTCCAGTCTCTTTTGAACTCCTGCGTTTTTTCGCGGTCCAAGAGACTGAAAGAGACCGAAAGCGACGCGATCCTCAAGGAGAAAAAGTATGGTTCCCGCACACCCCCGCGCAGCCCTCCCCCCACCCTCCGCCCCGACAACCGGCGCCAGTGCCCGCTATCTGCCCCCGGCCACGCTGCGCCAATTGAAAACCTTCCTGCGCGAGAGCGCCAATCCCATGTCGGTGACCGCGGCGCTGGTCGCGGCCGTCAACGAGTGGATCGAGCATGCGCGCGCCGCCGCCTACCCCGCGCGCGGCTACCAATGGAAAATGCTGTTCCTGCCCGAGACCACGCTGGTGCGCATGTACCACGCCGAACACTGGCACGTCGCCCAGGTCGTCGGCGACGACCTGCTCTACCAAGGCGAGACCGTCTCGCCCCACCAGCTGGCGCAGGAAGTGGCTGGCGACGGTCGCAACGCCTGGCGCGCGCTATGGGTGCGCTTGCCCGGCGAAAAAACCTGGACCAACGCCGGCGTGCTGCGCAGCCGCCTGCAACAGCGCGCCGCCAAGCCGGCCCCGACGGCGCTGGAGGCGATGAACGCCGCCGCCGACGCCATGGGCAAGGCGCTCGACACGGCGCTGGTCCTGATCGAGCACGTCGACCACCAGAGCCGCAACACGCTCGAACGGCGCCTGCCCAAACACCGGCGTCAAGACGACCTGCTCGACGACATCGACTAAGCGCGGCGGCGGGCACGACGCGGCCGCAAAAAGCCGGCAAGGCGCCCCGACCCGGGCATAATGGAGGCCCGACAGCCTCGCCGGCAATTATTTGTATCGTTCACACAATATCGCCGGCGGCCGCCCGTCTACCTTCATATGCCGCCGCCCAACACCACCGCCGACCAGGACCAAGCCATCACCGCCACGGTGCTGCGCGAGCGCTCCAAACTGGGCAGCTTCATCCGCCGCCGCGTGGCCGACCAGACCGACGCCGAAGACATCCTGCAGGACGTCTTTTACGAGTTCACGCAAGCGCACCGCCTGCCCGAGCCGATCGAGCAGGTCACCGCCTGGCTCTACCGCGTGGCCCGCAACCGCATCATCGACCGCTTCCGCAAGAAAAAGGAAGCGCGGCTCGACGACATGCTCGATGAGGACGGCGAGCCATACCGCCTCGACCTGCTGCTGCCGTCGGCCGACGACGGCCCCGAACACGCCTACCACCGCGCCGTGCTGCTCGACCAATTGCAGGCCGCGCTCGAAGAACTGCCGCCCAACCAACGCGACGTCTTCATCGCCCACGAGCTCGACGGCCTGAGCTTCAAGGACATGGCGCGCGACAGCGGGGTGTCGGTCAACACCCTGCTGGCGCGCAAACGCTACGCCGTGCTGCACCTGCGCGCGCGGCTGCAAGACCTGTACAACGAATAAAGGAGAGTTGAAATGTTCAAATACAAACTGCTGATGGCCGCCAAGCTGGTGACGATCATGGCGCTGCTGGGCTGGATCGTCATGTTGCTGTGGAACTGGATCGTGCCCCACCTGTTCGCCGGCGGCGCGCACCTCGACTATTGGCGCGCGCTCGGCCTGCTGGTATTGTGCCGTATCCTCGTGGGCGGCTTCGGGCGCCACCACCACGAAGGCGGCGCGCAGCGCTGGCAGCGCTGGCAGGCGATGACGCCGGAGGAACGCGCGCAATTTCGCGCCGCCCACAAGGGCCGCTTCTGGGGCCACGGCGGCGACTGGACCAAGGAAAACAACCAGGAATGACGATGACCAAAACCCAGGCCGCCATGCCGGCGAACTTCACGCCCTACCAGAAAACCGTCGTCGCCATGCTGGCCTTCCTGCAGTTCGCGGTGATCCTCGATTTCATGCTGATGTCGCCGCTGGGCGCGGTGATCATGCCGGCGCTCGACATCGGCCCGCTCGAGTTCGGCCTGGTGGTGTCGGCCTACGCCTTCAGCGCCGGCGCCTCCGGCCTGCTGACGGCCGGCTTCGCCGACCGCTACGACCGCAAGAAACTGCTGCTGTTCTTCTACACCGGCTTCATCCTCGGCACCGTCTGGTGCGGCCTGGCGCAAAGCTTCCCCAGCCTGCTGGCCGCGCGCGTGGTCACCGGCCTGTTCGGCGGCGTCATCGGCTCGATCGTGCTGGCCATCTCCACCGACCTGTTCGCGCCGCAGCAGCGCGGGCGCGTCATGGGCCTGATCCAGACCGCCTTTGCCGCCAGCCAGGTGCTCGGCATCCCGATCGGCATCTACCTGTCGAACCGATGGAATTGGCACGTCCCCTTCCTCGCCATGGCCGGCTTCGGCCTGGCCGGCGGCCTGCTGGTGGCGTGGAAGATGCGGCCGGTCGACGCCCACCTGGCGCTGCCGCAGCAGCACAGCCCGTGGGTCCACCTGTATCGCACGGTGACGGTGCCGCGCCACCTGCTGACGTTCTCAATCACCGCGCTGCTGACCACGGGCGGCTTCATGCTCATGCCGTTTAGCAGCGCCTACATCGTCAACAACCTCGGCATCGACATGCACCACCTGCCGACCGTCTACCTGGTCACCGGCCTGTGCACCATCTTCGCCGGCCCGCTGATCGGCCGCCTCGCCGACCGCCGCGGCAAGTTCCCCGTGTTCATGTTCGGCAGCGTGCTGTCGATGGTGGTGGTGGTGGTCTACACCCACCTCGGCGCCATCCCGCTCGGCGCCCTGGTGGCGATCAACGCCATCATGTTCGTCGGCATCTTCGCCCGCATGATCCCGTTCCAGGCGCTGGCCGCGTCGGTGCCGCCGCCCACCCAGCGCGGCTCGTTCAACGCCATCAGCGCGTCGATCCAGCAACTGTCGGGCGGCTTGGCGTCGGTGGTGGCCGGCCACATCGTCACCCAGGCGCCCGGCGGCAAGCTCGAGCACTTCGACGTGGTCGGCTACGTGGTCGTCGCCACTGCGCTGGTGGCGCTGGGCCTGGTGTGGCGCCTGCAGCGCGGCCTGGCCGACGCGCCCGCGCCCGTGCCGGCGGCCTGAGGCGTTATTGGGCGCGCAATATTGGCGGAAACCCTATTTTCCTTCGGAAAACCAACTTAGTTGCCACACGGCACTATTTTCAACCTATAATGGCGGCAGTGATGATCGATACCTAAACTCGAAAGGGAGTAATTGCATGAACGCCAGAAATATGGATGCGGCCTGTCTGCGGGCGCTGCGCCGCCGCGGACACTCGGACGCGAGCATCAACGCGATGAGCCCGGAAGAGGCGTTTTGTGAGTACTGCGCCTACCATGGCATCATGAACCTGCTGCCGGCGACGCTGCAAATGCTCGACAAGCTGCGCAGCGAACAGCCATCCAAATGAAACAAGGCCGCCGGGATCCCCCAGGCGGCCTTTTGCTTGGGGCCACGCCCCGGGTCGAACTCAGCGGTAAAACGCCTCGACCTTGCCTTTGAGCTTGATCAGCATCGGATTGCCGCGGCGGTCCAGGCTTTTGCCGGCCGGGACCTTGATCCAGCCTTCGCTGATGCAGTACTCGTCGACGTCGAGCCGCTCTTTGTCGTTGAAACGGATGCCGACGTCGTGTTCGAACACGGCGGCGACATGGTGCGGGCTGCGCGGATCGATCGACAGGCGATCGGGCAGCGGAGGGAGTTGAGTAGTATCGTTCATGGCGCCATTATATCAGCTGGTTTTGAAGATCAGCTGCGCCACGCGCCGCAATTTCGGATACACCACCGGCACCGTCAGCATGGTGCTGCCGATGGCCATCAACAGCAGCGCCGTGAAGGTGCCGTTGGTGATGATTTGCTTGTCGAGCAGGATGTTGGCGAAGATGATCATGATCAACGCCTTGGTCTGCAGCAACCAGCCGATGATCGACGCCTCGCCCGGCCCCCACTTGAGGATCTTGCCGGCCAGGTGCACGCCGGCCAGCTTGCCGCCGACGGAGGCCGCCAGCAACACCGCCGCCGCCACGAACACGGCCGAGCCGCCGACCTCCCAGTTCGTGCGCAGCCCGGTGCTGAGGAAAAACACCGGCATGACGGCCATCAGCACGTTGGCGCGCAGGAAGTCCATCTTCTCCTGGTTGAACCATTCGGTGTCCATCACCGCGCCGGCCAGGAAGGCGCCGACCATGTAGTGCAGGCCGGCCCAGTCGGCGGCGAACGCGCACACGGCCAGCCAGATGAACGACACATACCAGCGGTCGCGCTCGGCGATGCGCACCATCATCGCCCGGAACAGGCGCGTGGCCAGCGCGAACACCAGCAGGAAGCCGGCCTGGCGCCCGACCCGGTCCCAGTCGAGCAGGATCACCGCCAGCACGCCCCAGATGGCGATGTCGTCCAGGCTGGCGTAGCGCAGGATGCGCTGGCCGATCGGCTGGCGCAGGATCTCCAGCTTTTCCATCAGCAAGATCAAAATCGGCAGCGCCGTCACCGCGCACGCCATGCCCACGCCGAGCACGAACTGCCACTCGCGCGCCTTGGCGCCGACCCAGCCGGCGTAGCCGAGCATGCCGAGCGCGGCCACGCAGCCGAACAGCAGCGGCACGCCCAGCGCCAGGCCGGCCGTGATGGTGCTTTCGCGCCGGTGTTCCCAGGCCTTCTTCAAATCGAGTTCGATGCCGGCGATCATGACGAAAATCATCACCGCCCACCAGGCGATGCCGTTGAGCGACTGCACCACCTGCGCGTTGAACACGAAGCCGTAGTACTCCGGATAGGCGCGCCCCATGATGCCGGGGCCGAGCAGGATGCCGGTGATGATCTGCACCACCACCAGCGGCGCCCAGTAGTCGGTGTTGCCAAGGCGCCAGATCAGATACGGCACGCTAAAGATGATCAACATCGCGATCAAAAAGATCTCGGTGGTTCCCATATGCATTGAATGTCCCCTGTTTTTTATGGTTTTGACGGCTTTGAAAACGATACCATAAGCCGGGACGGCCAGGCCCGGGAAGTGGCGCAAAAATATCAACAGCGGCATGTTTACTTGCGCGCTCAATCATTTATCAAGTATGATTCAAGCATCAATCAACAGATAAGGGATTTTTCATGGATACCAACGACTTCGACAGTGCCGTTCCCGCTCCCGCCGCCGTCAGCACCAGTCTCGAGTTCGCCCTGCGCCTGGCGCGCGCGCAAGCGACGCTGGTGCGCCGGCTCGACCAGGTGCTCGGCGGCTACCACGGCATCAGCTTTGGCGACTTCATGCTGCTGCACTACCTCAACCGCGCGCCGGGCGGCCGCCTGCGCCGGGTCGACCTGGCCGAGCGCCAGGGCCTGACCGCCTCCGGCGTCACCCGCACGCTGCTGCCGCTCGAAAAGATCGGCCTGGTCGAGCGCCAGCAAGACCCGCGCGACGCCCGCGTCGCCTACGCCGCCATCACCGGCACCGGCCGCGAACTGCTGGGCAACGCCGTCGTCGTGGCCGAGCAGATCAGCCAGGACTTGCTGCGCAACTGCCCGAAGGAACGCTTCGCCGAGCTGAGCGACGCCCTCGGCCTGATCGCCGGCATGAACGCCACCAACTCCTGACGCCGAGACCGCCATGTCCAGTCCCGCACCCGCCCCGGCCGCCGGCGCCGCCCCCCGACGCGACGGCGCCCGCGCCGCGCTGCTGCGCAACGCCAACTTCCAGTGGCTGCTGCGCGGCGGCGTCGTCTCGATGCTGGGCGACCAGCTGACCATGATCGCCCTGCCCTGGCTGGTCTACCGGCTGACCGGCGACACCGTGGCGCTGGGCCTGGTCATCGCGCTGATGAGCATTCCGCGCGCCGTCTTCATCCTCATCGGCGGCGCGCTGGTCGACCGCCACTCGCCCAAGCGCGTGCTCATGCTCAGCAAGTACGCCAACGCCGCGCTGCTGGCGCTGTTGACGGCGCTTGTGCTGAGCCGGCAGGGCGACCACACCGTGGCGCTGGGCGCGTCGCTGTCGCTGACGGTGGCCATGACGCCGCACCTGACCTTGATGGCCATCTACGCGCTGGCCTTCGGCATCGGCCTGGCGCAGGCGTTCGGCATCCCGTCGGGCACCTCGATCATGCCGCAGGCGATCGCCCCCGAACACCTGCAGGCGGCCAATGGCATGCTGATGGGATTGCGGCAGCTGTCGATGCTGGCCGGCCCGCTGCTGGCCGCCGGGCTGCTGGCCGTCGGCGGCGCGCAGGCGGTGGCCGCCGGCGCCACGGCCGGCCAGCCGCTGGTGGCGGACGCGCCCGGCCTGGCGCTGGCGTTCGGCCTCGATTGCCTCAGCTTCCTCGTGTCGGCATGGACGCTGTCGAAGGTGCGCTTGACCGGCACAGGGTCGGCGCATGGCGCCACCGCCCTGTCGTCAACACCGGCACCAGCGATGGCGTCGGCTTCGGATCCGGCTTCGTATCCGGCTTCGACCCCGGCGCCGGTGCCGGTTCTGCGCGCCGTCGGCGACGGCCTGCGCATGGTCTGGCGCGACGTCCCGCTGCGCACCTGCTTCATCTACTGGGGCACGGTCTCGCTGTTCATCGGCGGCAGCATGCAGGTGGCGCTGCCGGTGCTGGCCGGCGCCCTGCACGGGGCCTCCACGCTCGGCCTGCTGATGGGCGTACACGGCGCCGGCACGCTGCTCGGCATGGCCGCCGCCGCGATCGGCGGCGCGCGCATGCGCCGGCTCGGCGTCGGAGCGGGCGTGGGCTTCGGCACGCTGATCCTGCTCATCGACGGCGCCGTCGGCCTGCTCGTCATGCCGCTCGGCGCGGTCAGCGCCGTCTGGCAGGCGGCCTTGCTGATGCTGGCCGTCGGCGTGCTGGCCGGCTTCATGCAGATCAAGGTCTTCACGTGGATACAGCGCCGCGTGCCGCCGCACATGATGGGCCGCGCCATGAGCATCTTCATGTTCATCTTCATGGGACTGGCGCCGCTGTCGGCCGGCGCCACCGGCTGGCTGCTGACCAAGATCTCGCTGTCGCAATTGTTCGTCGGCGGTGGCATGATACTGGTGCTGTGCGCGGCGCTGGCGTACCTTCTCACGCCGATGCGCCGCGTCACGGCCAACGACGCGGCCACGCAAGCGCCGCGCTAACAAGGGACACACGCATGGAAACCAAATGGCTGGAAGACTTCATCTCCCTGGTCGAGACCAATAACTTCAGCCGCTCGGCGGCGCTGCGCCACGTCACGCAGCCGGCCTTCTCGCGCCGCATCCAGTCGCTGGAGAACTGGCTCGGCACCGACCTGGTCGACCGCACCTCCTACCCCACGCGCCTCACGCCGGCCGGCATCGTCTTCTACGAGCAGGCGCTCGAGATGCTCGCGCAGATCAACGGCGCGCGCGACATGCTGCGCTCCAAGCGCGCCGCCGCCCAGACCAGCATCGACCTGGCCGTGCCGCACACGCTCTCGCTCACGTTCGTGCCGAAGTGGCTCACCGCGCTCGAACGCGACTTCGCCCCGATCAGCAGCCGCCTGATGGCGCTCAACGTGCACGACGCCGTGCTGCAGCTGGTCGAAGGCGGCTGCGACCTGCTGCTGTGCTACCACCATCCGCGCCAGCCGGTGCAGCTCGACCCGGGCCGCTACGACATGCTGGTGCTGGGGCGCGAATCGCTGCGCGCCTACGCCCGCTGCGACAAGAACAAGGTGCCGGAGCTGACGCTGCCGGGCACCAAAAAGGAGCCCCTGCCGTTTTTATCGTACACCAACAACGCCTACCTGGGACGCATGGTGGAGCTGATCCTGGGCGACGCCAAGACCGCGCTGCACCTGGACCCGCAATACGAGACCGACATGGCCGAGGGCCTCAAGATGATGGCGCTGGAGGGGCGCGGCGTCGCCTTCCTGCCGGAATCCGCCGTCGCGCGCGAGCTCAAACAAAAGCTGCTCGCGCGCGCCGACAACAACACCGCCGAATGGGAGATCGAAATGGAGATCCGCCTGTACCGCGAGCGGCCCACGCCGCAGCGGCGCGGCAAGGCCATCGTCGAGCGGCTGTGGGACTTCCTCGAGCGCCAGCAAAACGAAGGAAGCCGCAAGCGCCGCGTGCCCGCCTCCGAGCGCTAAGCGCCGCTCCAGCCACGCCACAGCCGCCGGCGGCACCCGGGGTCGGACCCTGCGGGTCCGACCCCAGCCCCGCCGTGCGGGGTAAAAATAAAACAACTATGCACAAAACGCATAACCGAATGCGCATACAGCATTGGCCCGTTCCGGCGCCCCGACCCTATGATTCGTCCCACCCGAGCGGCGCCACAAGCACCGCCCACCAAGACAAATCCAACGGAGCCCGAGCATGACCACCGCACACCAACAGCACGTACTGCCGTCCTACCTCAACCCGGAAGACCTCGGTCCCTGGGGCGTCTACCTGCAGCAGATCGACCGTGTCACGCCGCACCTGGGCAGCCTGTCGCGCTGGGTCGAAACGCTCAAGCGTCCCAAGCGCATCCTCACCGTCGACGTGCCGATCGAGCGCGACGACGGCTCGATCGCCCACTACGAAGGCTACCGCGTGCAGCACAACATGTCGCGCGGCCCGGGCAAGGGCGGCGTGCGCTTCCACCAGGACGTCACGCTGTCGGAAGTGATGGCGCTGTCGGCGTGGATGACGGTGAAAAACGCCGCCGTCAACGTGCCCTACGGCGGCGCCAAGGGCGGCATCCGGGTCGACCCGAAAACCCTCTCGCGCGGCGAGCTGCAGCGCCTGACGCGCCGCTACACCAGCGAAATCAGCCTGATCATCGGCCCCAACAAGGACATCCCGGCGCCCGACGTCAACACCAACGAACAAGTGATGGCGTGGATGATGGACTCCTACGCCATGATCGAAGGTAACCTGTCGACCGGCGTCGTCACCGGCAAGCCGATCTCGCTGGGCGGCTCGCTGGGCCGGCGCGAAGCGACCGGCCGCGGCGTGTTCGTGGTCGGCCGCGAGGCCGCCATCAAGCGCGGCGTCGCCATCGAAGGCGCCCGCGTCGCCGTGCAGGGCTTCGGCAACGTCGGCGGCGTGGCCGCCACCATGTTCGCCGCCGCCGGCGCCAAGGTCGTCGCGGTGCAGGACCACACCGGCACCGTGGTGCACCAGGGCGGCCTCGATATCGCCCGCCTGCACCAGCACGTGGCCGAATGCGGCAGCGTCACCGGCTTCGCCGGCGCCGAGGCCTTCCTCGGGCGCGACGCCTTCTGGGACATCGAGTCGGAGATCCTCATTCCGGCCGCGCTCGAGCAGCAGATCACGGCCGACAACGCCCAGCGCATCCGCACCAAGATCATCCTCGAAGGCGCCAACGGCCCGACCACGCCGGAGGCCGACGACATCCTCACCGACAAGGACGTGCTGATCGTGCCGGACGTGCTGGCTAACGCCGGCGGCGTAACTGTGTCATACTTTGAATGGGTGCAGGACTTTTCCAGCTTCTTCTGGAGCGAGGACGAGATCAATGCCCGCCTGACGCGCATCATGCAGGACGCTTTCAACGCCGTGTGGTCCGTGTCGCAAGAGAAGAAGGTTACGCTGCGCACCGCCACCTTCATTTTGGCGTGCACCCGCGTGTTGCAGGCCCGCGAAGTGCGCGGCCTGTACCCATGATGTAACGAATTCCAGCAATTTGCGCCTGCACCGGCCTTGGCCCGTGCGGGCGTTTTTCGCATATAGAGCGTCACCCACGATAAGGACAACATGAGCACCATCGAACAGAAAGCACTGGCCTACCACCGCGCCGGCAAGGCCGGCAAGATCGCCATCGAAGTGACCAAGAGCGTCAGCACCCAGGAAGACCTGGCGCTGGCCTACTCGCCCGGCGTGGCCGCCCCCTGCGTGGAAATCCAGCGCGAGCCGGCCAAGGCCTACGAGTACACCGCCAAGGGCAACCTGGTGGGCGTCATCACCAACGGCAGCGCGGTGCTCGGGCTGGGCAACATCGGCGCGCTCGCCGGCAAGCCCGTCATGGAAGGCAAAGTGGTCCTGTTCAAAAAATTCGCCGGCATCGACGCCTTCGACATCGAAATCGACGAGACCGACCCGGACAAGCTGGTCGAGATCATCGCCGCGCTGCACCCGACCTTCGGCGGCATCAACCTCGAGGACATCAAGGCGCCGGAATGCTTCTACATCGAGCGCAAGCTGCGCGAGCGCCTGTCGATCCCGGTGTTCCACGACGACCAGCACGGCACGGCCATCGTCGTCGGCGCCGGCATGCTCAACGCGATCGAAATGACGGGCCGCGACATCGCCACCGTCAAAATCGTCTGCTCCGGCGCCGGCGCCGCCGCCATCGCCTGCCTCGACCTGCTGGTCGACCTGGGCGCGCAAAAGCGCAACATCTTCGTCTGCGACAGCAAGGGCGTGCTGACCACCGCGCGCGCGCTCGACGGCGAAAAGGCCGCCTGGGCGCAGGACACGGGCGCCACCAAGCTGTCGGACGTGATGGAAGGGGCCGACGTCTTCCTCGGCGTCTCCGGTCCCGGCGTGCTGTCGCAGGACGACATCAAGCGCATGAACGCGCACCCGATCGTCTTCACGCTGGCCAATCCGGAGCCGGAACTGCGTCCGGAGCTGGTGCGCGAAGTCGCGCCCGACGCCATCATCGCCACCGGCCGCTCGGATTACCCGAACCAGATCAACAACGCGCTGTGCTTCCCCTACCTGTTCCGCGCGGCGCTCGACTGCGGCGCCTCGACCATCAACCAGGAGATGAAGCGCGCCTGCGTGGTGGCGCTGGCCGACATGGCGCGCGCCGATGAACGCTTCGGCAAGGACTACGTGGTACCCGGCCTGCTCGACCCGCGCCTGCTGCGCGGCGTCACGCCGAAGATCGCCACGGCCGCCTACCGCAGCGGCGTGGCCCGCAAAGAGCTCATCGAGATCGACTACGCCAACGACCTGGCCGACCTGGCCGAATCGCTGATTTAAACGGAAATTCGAGCGCGCCGCGACGCGCGCCTTCACCCCGCACCGCGCTTTGCGGGGGACGTACCCCAAGGGGTACGTCCCCGGTTGGCCTTGCGGGGTGCGCGGCGCGTCAACGCCGCACCACCTCCCCGCCCTTCATCACAAACGACACCTTGGTCAACTCGGCCGCGTTGGCCGCCGGATCGCCCCTGACTGCGATAATGTCGGCAAACTTGCCGGCCTCGATCGACCCCACGCGGTCCTTCCACCCCAACAAATCGGCCGCATTGATGGTCGCCGCCTGGATCGCCTGCATCGACGTCATGCCATACTTGATCATATAAGCGAACTGCCTGGCGTTGTCCCCGTGCGGATAAACGCCGGCGTCGGTGCCGAAGGCCATCTTCGCCCCGCCGGCGAACGCCTTGCGGAAGTTATCGCGCTGCAGCTGCCCGATCACCTTCTCCTTGGCGATCGACTCCGGAAGCATGCCGGCCTTCTCCCCCTCCTGCAGGATGAAGTCGTCGTTATAAATATCCATCACCAGATAAGTGCCCTTCTCGCGCGCCAACCGGATACCCTCGTCATCGATCAAGCTCGCGTGCTCGACCGAATCGACGCCGGCCACGATCGCATCGCGGATGCTGCTCGCGCCATGCGCATGCGCGGCCACCTTGCGTCCGAGCTTGTGCGCCTCGCCGACGATGGCCTGCATCTCCTCGAGCGTGTACTGCTGCGCGCCCGGCTCGTCGCCCTTGGACAGCACCCCGCCCGAGGCGCAGAACTTGATCACATCGGCGCCATACTTGGCCATCTCGCGCACCTTGGCGCGCGCCTCCCACGGGCCGTCGGCCACGCCGCGCCCGGTGATCTTCATATCCGGCGGCAGCAGGTTCTCATCGCAATGACCGCCCTGGATGCCGATCGCGTAACCGGCCGTGCGCATGCGCGGGCCGATGAAATCGCCCTCGTCGATGGCGTCGCGCAGCGCCACGTCGCCGAAGCCGGCGGCGCCCACGTTGCGCACGCTGGTGAAGCCCGCCTCCAGCGTCCTGCGCGCCGAGCGCACG
This sequence comes from uncultured Duganella sp., assembly GCA_963513825.1. Lineage (GTDB taxonomy): Bacteria > Pseudomonadota > Gammaproteobacteria > Burkholderiales > Burkholderiaceae_D > Rugamonas. The sequence continues at coordinate 86,587 of CAUPRW010000011.1, read as the reverse complement.
CCGTACAAGGCCGCGCGCGTGTCGGACACGCCGAGCGCGTTGTAGCCGCCCAGGTAGGCGTTGGCGGTCAAGTGGGTATGCATGTCGATCAGGCCGGGCAGCACCGTTTGCGACGACAGGTCGATCAGCTGCGCGCCGGCGGGGACCTTGGCGGAAGCACTGGGTCCGACCGAGGTGATACGCTCGCCGGTGACGATGATGGTCTGGTCTTTGAGCACCGTGCCGGCGACGACGTCGAGCAGTTTGCCGGCCTTGATGGCAATCACTTTGGCTTCCGCCTTGGTGTCGGCTGCCAGCGACGGCGCGGCCGCGCCGAGGACGGTCGCGGTGATCAGGAGATGCTTGAACTTCATGCGTGCGCCCTTTTCAAATTTGAAAACAATAGCAGAGAGACCAGCGGCGGCGCAGCTATTTTTCGCGCCAGCCTGCCGACGACAAGGCGAATCCCGCACAGCCGGGCGAACCCCGCACGGCCAGGCGAACCCTGTACGGCCAGGCGAACCCCGCACAGCCAGGCGGGGACGTACCCTACCGGGTACGTCCCCTAAGTGGTGACGTCGGCGTATCGCCAAAAGCACACGGGGTGGAACGCGCCGCAGCCCTTAGCCCGGCCAGGCGCAAGTGCGCAAACCGACAAAGATGTCATCGCGCTCGGGCATGTAGAAGTTGCGGTACTTGGCCGACACCATGCGCGGCTGCGTGGCGAACGAGGCGCCGCGCAGCGCCTGGTGGGTAGAAAACCACGGCTGCGAATACTCGCGGTACCGATCCGGCACGAATTCCGGATACGGCTCGAACGGCGTCGACGTCCACTCCCACAACCGCCCCCAGCGAAACGCCGGATGGCCCGACAAGGCCGCGTACTCCCACTCCGCCTCGGTCGGCAGGCGCCGCCCGGCCCAGGCGCAGTAGGCCTGCGCCTCGTACAAGGTCAAATGCCGCACCGGCTCGGCCCCGGCCAGCGTGGTCGGTTCGCCAAAGCGCACCGTGCGCCACACGCCGCCGTCGCGCTGCCAATGGCGCGGCGCCGAGCGCTCCTGGCGCATCAACCAATCGGCGCCGGCATTGCTCCAGAACTGGCGGTTGTCGTAACCGCCGTCGGCGACGAAATCGGCATACTGGGTATTGGTCACCAGGCCACTGTCGATGGCGAACGGCGCCACGCGCACGGCATGCGCGGCGCGCTCGTTGTCGAACACGAAGCCGCCGGCCCCGCTGCCCATCTGGATGGTCCCGCCGGGAAAACCGATCTCGGACGGCGCGAACAGCGCCTGCGCCGGCGGCGCGGAAACGGGCGGCGCGGCCAGCCCGAGCGTTTGCAGGGTGTAGAGCAGCGCCTCGCCGTGCATGTCCTCGTGCGCCAGCGCCAGCCGGTACGGATACAAGGCCTCGTCGGTGTTCGGCTCGCGCGACAGTTTGTCGAGCACGCGGTCGAGCACCTCGTGGCAGTAGGTCTTGAGCGCGCCGGTGCTGGGCAGGTCGAGCGTCCAGCGGCTGCGGTGCGGCACCAGCGCCGAATCGAACCAGTCGTCGCCACAACTGAGCAGGCAATTGCCGTTGCCGTCGGCCGGATGGCTCGACGTCGCCTCGCGCAGGATGAACCATTCGGCGAACCAGGCGATATGGCCCAGCTCCCACAAGGGCGGATTGATGATGCGCAGCTGCGGCACGCGCGCCGCCACGTCCATGCCGGCGGCGGCGAAGCAATCGAACAGCAGCAGCGTATAATCCCGCGCATGCCGCAGCGACTGCGTCAGTTGCTGCGGGCTGGCGTTGCGGAACGAGGATGGGCTGGAATTCATGGGCCGATTGTAACCACTTTTAAGCAAATTACCAGTGACACGACAGCATATCTGGATCGTCAGCCCGGCATCGGCCCGCGCCAACAACGGCAACTGGCAGAGCGCCAGCCGCTGGGCGCGTTTCCTGCGCACGCGCTACCGCGTCTCGATCAGCCTTCAATGGCCCGACGCCGCCGCGCCGTCGACCTCCCCGCCTGACCTGCTCATCGCGCTGCATGCGCGCCGTTCGGCCCCGTCACTGGACGCCTGGGCGCGCGCGTGGCCACAGCGCCCTTCGATCCTGCTGTTGACCGGCACCGACCTGTATCGCGACATCCACACCGACGCCAGCGCCCAACGCTCGCTGGAGCAGGCCGGCGCGCTGGTGCTGCTGCAACCGGCGGGCATGACGGAGCTAGCCGCGCCGCTGCACGCCAAGGCAAGCGTGATCTACCAATCGGCCGCCACCCTGCGCCCGGCGCCGCCGGCGGCCAGGCGGCACGCCGACATCTGCATGATCGGCCACCTGCGCGCCGAAAAGGACCCATACACCTTCATGCGCGCCGCCGCGCTGGTCGCCTCGCCATCGGCGCGGCTGGTCCACATCGGCGGCGCGCTCGAACCGGCGCTGGCCACGGCCGCCGAGGTCACCGCCGGCCAGCAGCCGCGCTACCGCTGGCTCGGCGCCATGGCCCACGCGGCCACGCGCCAGCGCCTCAAGCGCAGCCACGCGATGGCGCTCACGTCCCACATGGAAGGCGGCGCCAACGTCATCATCGAGGCGGTCAGCGCCGGCGTGCCGGTGCTGGCGAGCGACATCGGCGGCAACCGCGGCATGCTCGGTGACGACTACGCCGGCTACTTCCCGCCCGGCGACGCCGCCGCGCTGGCGCGCCTGATCGACCGCGTCATCGACGAGCCGTCCTTCCACGCGCTGCTGCGGGCGCAATGCGCCGCGCGCGCGCCGCTGTTCGCCCCGGCCGCCGAACGGGCGGCCCTGCTCGAGTTAGTGGATAATCTGCTCAATCACCGAACCGGCACAACCAAGGAATAACAAATGAGTAACGACGCTATCAAACTGACCTCCTTCTCCCATGGCGGCGGCTGCGGCTGCAAAATCGCGCCCGGCGTGCTGTCGGAGATCCTCAAGAACTCGTCCGGCTTCCCGGTGCCGAAGGAACTGATGGTCGGCATCGAGACGGCCGACGACGCCGCCGTCTACAAGCTCAATGACGAACAGGCGCTGATCGCCACCACCGACTTCTTCATGCCGATCGTCGACGACCCGTTCGACTTCGGCCGCATCGCCGCCACCAACGCCATCTCCGACGTCTACGCCATGGGCGGCACGCCGATCATGGCCCTGGCGCTGGTCGGCATGCCGATCAACAAACTGCCGCTCGAAACCATCGGCCAGATCATCAAGGGCGGCGAATCGATCTGCGCCGAGGCGGGCATTCCGATCGCCGGCGGCCACACCATCGACTCGGTCGAACCGATCTACGGCCTGGTGGTGCTGGGCCTCGTCCACCCGTCCAAGGTCAAGCGCAACGCCGACGCCAAGGCCGGCGACGTGCTGGTGCTGGGCAAACCGCTGGGCGTGGGCGTGCTGTCGGCCGCGCTCAAGAAGGACAAGCTCGACGCGGACGGCTACCGCGCCATGATCGCCAACACCACCAAGCTCAATAAGCCGGGCAAGGCCTTGTCGGAGATGGCAGGCGTGCACGCGCTGACGGACGTCACCGGCTTCGGCCTGCTGGGCCACCTGCTCGAGCTGGCGCGCGGCGCCAAGCTCGAAGCGCACCTGGAGATGGCCAGCATCCCGCTGCTGCCGGGCGTTGAACAGTTGGCGCACGACGGCTACTTCACCGGCGCCTCCGGCCGCAACTGGGAAGCGTACGGTAAGGACGTGACCTTGGGCGCGGGCGTCTCGCAGGCGCAGCACATGCTGCTGACCGACCCGCAAACCTCGGGCGGCCTGCTGGTCTCGTGCGACGCCGGCAGCGTCGACGAAGTGCTGGCACTGTTCCGGCGCGAAGGCTTCGGCGAAGCGGCCGTCATCGGCCGCATGGCCGAAGGCGAAGCACGCGTGCGCGTCGACTAAACACCGGAAAACCCGGAAGACCGGGGAAACACGTAGGGCGGATCAGGCGAAGCCGTAATCCGCCATTCATGAGCCGCTGACGGCGCATGCATGGCGGATTACGGCGTTCCGTCTAATCCGCCCTACGCAATTGGGCGCCTCCACTGACTATCGATAATTTCGAACATAGGCCGGTAATTTTTCCGCTTTTATTTTCAGCCCCCGTCGCGGATACTTCATTCCAGCAGCGAGCAACGCGAAAATAAGCGCGAAGCGAAGCGAAAAAACCTATCGAAACCATTGAAAATCAATCAGGAGCCCATTATGCCAACCGCCATCGCCCAACCAGGCAACACCCTGCTGAACCCAGCCAACCACACCCTGATCATGATCGACCACCAGTCGCAGATGTCGTTCGCCACCAAGTCGATCGACCCGGTCCAGCTGCGCAACAACGTCGCGCTGGTGGCCAAGGCGGCCAAGGGCTTCAAGGTCCCCACCATCCTCACCACGGTGGCCGAAAAATCGTTCTCCGGCCCGATCTTCGACGAAATCAAATCGGTGTTCCCGGACGAAGTGGCGATCGACCGCACCACCATGAACACCTGGGAAGACCCGCGCATCGCCGAGCGCGTCAACGCCATCGGCAAGGACAAGATCGTGCTGGCCGGCCTGTGGACGTCGGTGTGCATCGTCGGCCCTGCGCTGTCGGCGCTCGACCAGGGCTTTGAGGTCTACGTCATCACCGACGCCAGCGGCGACGTCTCCGACGAAGCGCATGAACGCGCCGTCGAACGCATGGTCCAACTGGGCGCCCGTCCAATGACTTCGCTGCAGTACCTGCTCGAACTGCAGCGCGACTGGGCGCGCGGCGAGACCTACAACGAAACCGTCGCCACCTCGATCGCCCACGGCGGCGGCTATGGCCTGGGCCTGATCTACGCCAGGACCATGTTCAACGCCGGCGAAGGCCACTAAGCGCAGAACACGGCAAGCGCCGTCAACGCAAACGCCGACCAGGGCCGGGCGACGCGCCCGGCCCTGGTCGCAACGCCGTCCCGGCGACGTGAGCCAGCGAGCCCAGCACCGCTTCAAAGGCATGTAGCGGGCGACGGCCGCAGGCCGGGTCAGCCGACGCCGGGCGGCGGTTCGAGCATCGCCGGCCTGGTGATACGGGCGAGCCAATCGAACACCACCGCCACCCGTGGCGCCAGATGGCGCCGGTGCGGCACCACCAGCGACACCTGCACCGGCGGCGCGCGAAAGGCCGGCAGCACCTCGACCAGCTGCCCGCTGTCGATCAGGCGCCGGTTGGTCGGCAGGGCCGCCTGCATGATGCCCAGGCCTTGGACGCACGCCGCCTGCATGAACACCGAACTATTGACCGACAGCGCGCTGCGCATCGGCACCGCGCGCGCCACGCCATCGACCTCGCAGCGCAAAGCGGCGCCCTCGCCGCGCAGGTTGACGGCGTAGTGGACGAGGCGATGGTCCGCCAGGTCGGCCAGCGACAGCGGCGTGCCATGCGCCCGCAGATAGGCCGGACTGGCCAGGTTGCACATCGCCATCCGGCCAAGCGGGCGCGCGACGAGGTCCGAATCGGGCAGCGGCCCTATCCTGACCAGGGCGTCGAAACCCTCGCGCACCATGTCCACCCGCTGGTCGTTGGTGCTGATGCCCAGGTCGAGCAGGGGATGGTCGGCCAGCAGCGCCGACAGGTGCGGCATCACCATCTCGTGCGCGAACAGGCTAGGCATGTCGATGCGCACCCTGCCGCGCACCGTGCCGGCGGCGGGCCGGAACATGCCCTGCAACTGGTCGGCCTCCGTCAGCAGCTCCTTGCAGCGCACCAGAAAAACCTCGCCGTCGGGCGTGAGCCGCACGCTGCGCGTGGTGCGCTGGAGCAGGCGCGCGCCCACCCCTGCCTCCAGCGCCCCGACCACCGTCGATACCCGGCCCTTGGCCATGCCGAGTTGTTCGGCGGCCTTGGTGAAGCTGCCCAGCTCGGCGACGCGGCGAAACACCCTCAATTCGTCCAGATCCATCTGAGATTGTTCTTTCTAAAGAAACAGTCCATTCATTTTACAGCGATTTATCATCGAATATGAAAACGGTAAAGTGGCCACTCCTTCACCCATCCTGGAAAAAACCATGACCACTACCACCACCAACCGCATCGCCCTCGTCACCGGCGCCAGCCGCGGCATCGGCCGCAGCCACGCGCTGCATCTGGCCGCCCGGGGCGTCGACGTCGTCATCACGTTCCTGAACGGCGAGGACGCCGCCAAGGCCGTCGTGCGCGAGGTCGAGGCGCTGGGCCGCCGCGCGCTCGCCTTGCGCCTTGACGTCGGCGCCGCCGGCACCTTTGCCGCGTTCGCCGACACGCTGCGCGCCGCGCTCAAGGACACCTGGGGGCGCGACCGTTTCGACTACCTGGTCAACAACGCCGGCGGCGGCATCAACGCCACCCTGGCCGACACCACCGAGGAGCAGTTCGACCTGATGGTCAACACCCATCTCAAAGGGACTTTCTTCCTGACGCAGAAACTGGCGCCGATGCTGGAAGACGGCGGCCGCATTCTCAACACCTCGTCGGGACTGGCCCGCTTCACCTTCGGCGGCTACGCAGCCTACGCGTCGGCCAAGGCCGGGGTCGAGGTGCTGACGCGCTACATGGCCCTCGAACTGGGAGCGCGCAACATCAGCGTCAACGTCATCGCGCCCGGCCCGACAGCCACCGACTTCGGCGGCGGTCAAGTGCGCGACGACGCCGCCTTGGCGGCGCAACTGGCCAGCATGACGGCACTGGGCCGCAGCGCGGATGCCGACGACATCGCCGGCGTCGTCGCCGCGCTGCTGACCGGGGACGCCGGCTGGATCACCGGCCAGCGCATCGAAGCGTCGGGCGGCCTGCTGCTCTGATCGGAGCCGGCCGCTTGGCCCGATTCGCTCGATCGACGCAACGATCTTTCAATCGGCGCGGGGTTTATCGGCGCAAAGCGAACAGATACAGTGGGGTCTCCCGTCACGCGGACCAACCACTGAAAGAGCGGCCAACATGAGCGAATCGACCCTGCATTACATTTACGACCCGATGTGCGGCTGGTGCTACGGCGCCGCGCCGCTGATCGAGGCGGCGCGCGGGGTCACCCGCATCGAAGCGCACGCCGGCGGCATGATGATGGGCGCCCAGCGCCGTCCGGTCACGCCGGAGCTGCGCCGCTACGTCAGCGAGGCCGACCAGCGCATCGCCCACCTGAGCGGGCAGCCCTTCGGCGCCGGCTACAAGGACGGCCTTCTGAACGATACCGGCGCGGTGCTCGACTCCGAACCGCCGATCACCGCCATCCTGGCGGCCGACCAGGCGTCGTCGCAAGGCCTGGCGCTGCTGGCGCGCATACAGATGGCGCACTACGTGGAAGGCCGGCGCGTCGCCGAGCGCCGGGTGCTGGGCGATCTGGCGGCCGATATCGGCATCGGGCGCGCCGGTTTCGAACGGGCCTATGACGATCTCGCCGGCGCCGCGACCAAGGAGCACGTCGTGGCCACCCGCACGCTGATGAACCGTCTTGGCGCCACCGGCTTTCCGTCGCTGGCGCTGGAACGGGACGGGGTCTTCACCCGCATCGAACCGGCCCCGTACCTGGGCCGCCCGGACGCCTGGCTGGCCTTCCTCGGCCACCACTTCTCCATCAACCAGGAGGCTTAAGCATGAGCACAACCAAAAGTAATCTCGACATCGTCCGCGACCACTACGACGCATCGACCAGGGGCGACACCACCGCCATGATGGCCGACGTCGCGCCGGACGTGCGCTGGACCGAAATGGCCGGCTTCCCCTGCGCCGGCACATGGGTCGGCCCGCGGGCGGTGCTCGACAACGTCTTCGGCGTACTGGGACGGGACTGGAAGGACTATCGATTCGAGCTCGACACGCTGCTCGACGCCGGCGAGCATGTCATCGGCGTGGGCCTCTACCAAGGCCAATACCGCGCCACGAACAAGAGCATACGCGCCCGCGTGACGCACATCTGGACGCTCAAGGACGGCAAAGTGGTCGCCTTCGAACAGTTCACCGACACCCTGCTGGTCCATCAAGCGATGGTCTGACGAACAAGGTGCTAGACTAGATCCGTTTCTACATCGATACTGATTCGGGGGCGCCATGAGAACCACAGTCACCATCGACGACGATCTGTACAATCTTGCCCTCGAGATGGCAGACCCGGCCATGGATAAGGCCGATCTGTTTCGGGAAGCCGTCAAGACCTTCGTGCGAGTCCAGGCAGCCAAGCGTCTGGCGGCCCTCGGCGGCGCCACCCCCGACATCGCCGATGTCCCCCGCCGACACGCGGAGCCGATTTGATGAACGGCATACTTGTCGACACGTCCGTATGGATTAGCCACTTTCGAAACCGTGACGCCGCGCTAGAGACCTTGCTGAGCCAGGACTTGGTGCGCACGCATCCTATGGTTATTGGCGAAATCGCCTGCGGTACCCCACCGGCACCGCGATCACGAACCCTGCGTAACCTGGGCCTGCTTTCAACGACCCAACACGCCAGCATGCGCGAGACGATGGACTTCATTGAGCGGGAATCATTGTATGGTTTAGGTTGCGGACTGGTCGACCTGGTTTTACTCGCCTCCACGTTACTCACCCCAAGCACCAAGCTTTGGACCCGCGACCAGCGCCTTGCCAAATTAGCCGCGCGTTTCAGCGTCGCCCATCAATTCCCTTGACAGACAAGCCGCCGATCTCGTACATTAAGGGCTATGACCTCGCATCTGCACCTATCCGCTTTCCTGCTGCCGTCTGCTAGCCTATCGCTAGCGGCGCGCCTACTAGCACGCGCTTAATCCGCGTTCCAGCCGCGTCCCCAACGCACCCCGTGCCGGCCACAAGCCGCACACGCCTCCCAAAAAACAGGAAAGTCGCACCGATGTTCACCACGGCCACCCATGCTTTGTCGCTGTCGCTACTGCTAAAACTACCGATCGGTTGCCTGGCCTAGTATCCCGTGGCCGCCACGCAGCCTCGCGCCACACAGCGCCAGCACCCCGCCGGCATCAGCACTTCCCAATTTAAAAGACCCAGGAGCACCCCATGATGTTGCAGAACCCAGCAGCGAAGTATCGCGCCTTCCCACCAGTTCAATTGTCCGACCGCCAGTGGCCCAATAACGTCATCTCCAAGCCGCCGATCTGGATGAGCACCGATCTGCGCGACGGCAACCAGGCGCTGATCGAGCCGATGAGCCCCGAGAAAAAACTGCGCTTCTTCGAACTGCTGGTCAAGATCGGCCTCAAGGAAATCGAAGTGGGCTTCCCTTCGGCCTCGCAGACCGACTTCGACTTCGTGCGCAAGCTGGTCGACGAAAACCGCATCCCCGACGACGTCACCATCATCGTGCTGACGCAATCGCGTGATGAACTGATCCGCCGCACCGTCGAATCGGCGGCCGGCGCCAAGCGCGCCATCGTCCACCTGTATAACTCGGTGGCGCCGGTGTTCCGCAAGGTCGTCTTCGGCATGTCGCGCGAAGAGATCACCAACATCGCCACCACCGGCACCAAGCTGGTAAAAGAATTGGTCAAGCAGCACCCGCAGACCGACTGGGGCTTCGAGTACACGCCGGAGTCGTTCTCCACCACCGAACTCGATTTCTCCAAGCATATCTGCGACGCCGTCACCGCGATCTGGGAACCGACGCCGAACAACAAGATGATCATCAACCTGCCGTCGACGGTCGAATGCAGCACGCCGAACGTCTACGCCGACCAGATCGAATGGATGTCGCGCAAGCTGGCGCGCCGCGATTCGCTCATCATCAGCGTCCACCCGCACAACGACCGCGGCACCGCCGTCGCCTCGGCCGAAATGGCCGTGATGGCCGGCGCCGACCGCGTCGAGGGCTGCCTGTTCGGCAACGGCGAGCGCACCGGCAACGTCGACCTGGTCACGCTGGCCTTGAACCTGTACACGCAGGGCGTGCATCCGGGCCTGGACTTCTCCGACATCGACGAAGTGCGCAAATGCGTCGAGGAGTGCAACCAGTTGCCGGTGCACCCGCGCCATCCGTATGTCGGCGATCTGGTGTTCACCGCCTTCTCCGGCTCGCACCAGGATGCGATCAAGAAGGGCTTCGCTCAGCAGAAGGAAGGCGCGATCTGGGAGATTCCGTACCTGCCGATCGACCCGGCCGATTTGGGCCGAAGCTACGACGCCGTCATCCGCGTCAACAGCCAGTCCGGCAAGGGCGGCATGGCCTACCTGCTCGAACAGGATTACGGCCTGGTGCTGCCGCGCCGCCTGCAGATTGAGTTCAGCCGCGCGGTGCAGGCGGTGGCCGACGCCACCGGCCTGGAAATCACGGCCGAAGGCATCTACGACATCTTCAGCAAGGAGTACTTCGAGCAGAATGCGCCGTACGCCTACAACTCGCACAAGATGGTGGAAGACACCAGCAGCGACGAGCCGGTGCAGATCGACATCAACCTGACCCACCGCCAGGCGCCAATGGCGCTGCAAGGCGGCGGCAACGGCCCGATCGACGCCTTCGTCGACGCGCTCGGCCTGGACATCAAACTGATGGACTACCACGAGCACTCGATCGGCTCGGGCGCCAACGCCAAGGCGGCCTGCTACGTCGAGCTGCGCCTGTCGAACGGCCCCACCCTGTTCGGCGCGGCCACCGACAGCAACATCCTGACCGCCTCGTTCAAGGCGGTGCTCAGCGCGGTCAACCGCCAGCTGAACACCATCGAAACGGCGCAGGCCAAGGGCGCGGTAGCGGCCTAAGTACTACAATCGCATCAATGCGGCGCCGGCGGGAACAACGCGTTCCCGCCGGCCGCCCACAGCATCACCGCCATCAGGCCCGCAGCGGCCAACATCACGCACCACACGCGCCCCGCGCGCATCGGTGAAAACGCCAGCACGAACAATCCCGCATGCACCACGAAACCGAGCATGGTGCCGATCACCACGCCGTCGGCCAGCGTCAACCCGGACACGAGCGGCAGGGCGAAGGCCAGCACCGCGCCGAACAGCGACGCCACCAAATAGCCGCCGACGGTCGCCGCCAGCAGGCGCGATAACACCATCAAACGATAGCGGGCCGTCACGGCGCCCTTCGGTTTCGCGCTCACGGCTTGCCCCGCTTGCGATAGACCTTGAGCGCCGCCACGGCCAGCGCCGCGCCGAAACCGATCGCGGTCAGCTCCACGCCCGCGCTTTGCCAGTCGTCGGCCGCGATGTAGCTTGCCAAGTGCCGCCCCGTCGTCAGCGCGTTGAGCAGCGGCAGCGCGACGCACAGCAAGGCGCCCAGCGCCAGCTGCTCGATCCAAGCCGACATGCGCGGACGCAGGGCCGCGTGCACCAGCGTCGCCAGCCAAACCAGGAAGAAGGCGCGGATCTCCCAGCCGGCGCGCTCCGCCAGATCGGCCGCCATCAGCCGGTTCGCGTAAAAATAGCCGATACAGGCAAGCACCGAACCGCTGATCGAGGCGGTGTTGATGGCGTCGATGCAGCGGTAGACGCGCGCCGTCGCCGCGCCGAATTCACCGCCGCTTTTCTGGCGCCGCTTGACCAGATAAAGCACCGTGCCGGTGGCCATCAACGCGGTGCCGGCCAGGCCGCTCATGAAATAGAGCCAGCGCATGGTCCAGCCGCCGAAGCGCGCGTAATGCAGATGCTCCATCACGCGGTGCGTGGCCTGACCCACCGACTCGACCACCGGATCCGGCTTTTTCAGCTGCAGCACGGCGCCGGTGACGCCGTCGAACAACGCCACGCCCGGCTGGTTGAGGATGCGGCCCGTGTCGCCGTCGTCGAGCGCGCGGCCGAACACCCGCACCGCCATGCTGGCGTCACCGGGGCGCTCGAGCACCAGCATGCGCAGCTCGCCGCCCAGCAGCGCGCGGGCCTGGTCCAGCAACGGCGCCATGTGCGGCAACGGCGCGGCGATGCCGGTCATCTTGCGGCGCGGAGCCGGCGGCTCGGCCGCCAGGTCGTGCTCCATGCGCTCGTAGGCCTGTTCGTCGGCGCCGTAGGCGGCGCGCAGCGGCAGCGGGATGAAGCTCGAATAAAAGATCGACAACCCGGTCAACGTGATCATGAACAGGAACGGCAGCGTCAACACGCCGAACAGGTTGTGCGCGTCGAGCCAGGAGCGCTGGCCTTTGCCGGGGCGGAAGGTGAAGAAGTCGCTGAAGATGCGCTTATGGACGATCACGCCGGACACCAGCGCCACCAGCATCCCCATCGACAGCACGCCGACGATCCAGAACCCCGTCAGGCCGGCCTGCAGCGAATAATGGAAGGTCATGAAGAACCGCCCGCCCTGGGTCTCGCGTCCCCACGGCGCCGGCAGCACGGCGCCGCTGACGGGATCGATGGCGCGCTGCTGTTCGCCGCTTTTGTCGCGCCAGAACAGCCGCAGCGCCTCGTCCGGCCGCGCCGGCAGCTCGATGCGCCAGAAGCGGGCCCCGGGCGCGTTGGCGGCCAGATAGCCAAGCGCCATCTGGGCCGCTGCATCGTTGGGGGTGGCGGGCGACGCCTGCATCGTGCGCGCCGGCGCGCCGACCGGCGGCGCCGCCTGCATCCAGCGCGTGATCGGCTCGCGGAACACGCTCAAGGTCCCGGTCAGGAAGATCGCGCACAGCAGCCAGCCCGTGATCAGGCCACCCCACGTGTGCAGCCAGCCCATCGACAGGCGCCAACTATCGCGCATGCCGGCGCGCCGCCGTTACAACGAACCACGCAGCATCAGGCCGATGCTGCGTGGTTCGCCGTAGTAATTGCCGCGCGTCAGAGAGCCCAGCATCGAGTAGTAGCGGCGGTCGAACAGGTTGTTGAGGTTCAGTTGCGCGGTCCATTTATCGTTGATGCGGTAGGCCGCGTTCATGTCCCACACGGCGCGACCACCCTCGCCCATCGTCACGGCGGTGTTGTCGGACGCCGGGAAGGCGTAGCCGCTTTGCGCCGAGACCGCGCCGCCGACGGTCAGCGCATTGAACCGGCCCGGCAGCCGGTAACTGGAGGAGGCGCGCAGCAAATGGTGCGGCGTTTCGGAGCTGATGCTGGCGCCGGCGTCGTCGCGGCTGGTGACGTAGGTGTAGCCGGCCGAGAGCTGCCAGCCCGGCGCCACTTCGCCGCTCGCTTCGAGCTCCACACCCTTGCTGCGCAAGGTGCTGCCGTTGCGGTAGCAGTCGCTGGTCGACAGCGAACCGGGACACCCGCCCAGGTTGGCCTCGTCGAGCACCGCCAGATCGTCCTTGCGGATCTTGAACACGGCCAGCGACAGGTTCAGGCGCCCGTCATACAGCTCGCCCTTGACGCCGGCCTCGTAGTTGGCGCCGATGGCCGGCTTGAGCGGCGCGCCGTCTGCGCTCAAATAATTACTCTGCACCTGAAAGGTGTCCGCGTAGCTGCCGTACAGCGACCAGCGGGAATCGAGGTCGTACACCAGGCCCGCGTACGGCGTGAACTCGTGGTCCTGCTGATAGTCGGCCAGCCGCGTGCCGGTCAGCCGGTTGACCTGCAAATAATCCTGCCAGCTCACGCGCCCGCCCAGCAGCAGGTGCAGCGGCTCGGCCAGTTCCAGCCGCGCGCTGGCATAGGCGCCGTAGCGCTGGTCGCGCGTATCGGCGTCCACCGTCCACGCCGGACGCGCCGGCTCCGCCACCGCCGCGTGGTTGACGTTGAAGATGTTGACCGGGATATTGCTGCGGATATCCGTGGTCTTGTTGTTCTGCTCCTGCTTGGACCAGTTGGCGCCGATCGCCACCTGGTGGTCGCCGCCGAACGCCTTGAAGGCGCCCGTCACGCTGGCATCCACGCCGTAGCTGGTCACGTCCAGATTCTTGAAATACAGGTCGTAGAGCGTGGCGCCGCGCAGCGTGGCGCGGTTGACGGCGCCGCGCGTGATGCCGACCTTCTGGTCAAAGCCGCCGTCGTTGTAGTTGGCCGCCACGCGCGCCTTCCAGCCCGCGCCGAAGCGGTGCTCCACCTCGGCGAAGACGTCGTTGAAGGTGGCGTCGTGGCGGTTCCAGTCCTGCGCCATCGACGTCGAGCGGCGCACGTCGAGCGCGCCGCCGTCGCTGTAGCGCGGCAGGCCGAAGACGGTGTAGCCGTCGATGGTGTTTTCCTGGCGGCGCGCGCCGACGGTAAGCGTGGTGTCGCGCCCGAGATCGGCCTCGATCACGCCGTACAACAGCGGCTCGCGCGAGTTCGTCACTTCCTGAAAGGTATGCCTGTCCTGGTAGGCCACCACCACCCGGCCGCGCAGCGTGCCGTCGGCGTTGAGCGGCGCGCCGGCGTCGACCTCGGTGCGATAGTTGTCCCACGAGCCGGCGCTCAGGTTGATGTCGACATGCGCCTCCTTGCGCGGGCGCTTGCGTACCAGGTTGACCGCGCCACTGGGGTCGCCCGCGCCGACGATCAGGCCGGCGGCGCCGCGCAGCACCTCCACCCGGTCGTAGATCGCCATGTCGGTCGGCATCCAGCCGGTCGGGTCGAACACCGTGCCGGCCACGCCGTCGACCAGATATGTGTCCATCGCGAAGCCGCGTATGGTGAAGGTGTGCGAGCCGAAGTTGCGTTGCGAGCGGGTGGCGCCGGTGGCCTGCGCCATCACCTCGTCGAGGGTCACCAGGTTTTTATCGTCCATGAACTGGCGCGTGATCACGCTGACCGATTGCGGCGTTTCCCGGATCGACTGCTCCATCTTGCCGATGGTGGTGGCGCGGCCAGTGTAGGAGCCGGAGTTCTCGGTGGTGGAGCCATGCGCGGCCGTCACGTGCACCATCGGCAGCGCGGCGGCGCCGTCGACCTGCGCCGCCGACGGCCCCGCGACGGCGATCACGTAGCCACCGTTGGCCTGGCGCGTGGCGGCCAGGCCCGTGCCCTTGAGCAGCGCGGCCAGGCCGGACGACGGCGTATGGACGCCGCTTAGTCCCGTGCTTTGCATGCCCTGCGTGGCCTGGGTCGAAAACGACAGCATGATGCCGGCCTCGCGGCCGAAGCGGTTCAGCGTCGCCGTCAGCGGCCCGGCGGGGATGGCGAAATTGCGCAGGCTGTCGGCTTCCTGGGCGCCGGCGCTGGCGGCGACCATGGAAAGCGGCGCGCCGACCAGCGCCATCATGGGCACGATGGCAAGACCGCGCAGCGCGTGGCTGGCGGCGCAAGCGATGGCGCGGCGTTTGGTCCGCTCGATGAAGGGGTGGCGATTGTGGTGCATGGCTGGTTTCCTGAATGACTGCTGCAATGGATAAGGTAAGCTTCTCAACCCCATTGCCCCGCCAAAAACCAAAACAGCTCACTTATTTCGAATTATTTTTTCAGGCCGACCGTCACCCAATAACGGGTGTGTCGCTCCACCGTGACCGGTAGCGTCGTGGGCAGGATGTCGAGCACCTTGTCGGTGTCGTCCAGTGGATAGGTGCCGCTGACGGTCAGGCGCGCGGCCGACGGCGCGCAGCGCAGGTAGCCGGGCCGGTAGCGGCCCAACGCCGCCAGGAATTCGGGCAGCGGCATGTCCTGCGCGACCAGCATGCCGTCGACCCACGCCGTGACATCGTCGTCCACCGCCTGCGCCGGACCGGCGCCGTCCCGCGTATAGGCCGCCTGCCGCCCGGCGTCGAGCCTGACGGCGGGCGCGCCGCCGGCCGGGCGGATCTCGACGGCGCCATCGAGCACCGCCACCACGCTGCGCCCGTCGAGCCGGCGCACCTGGAAGTGGGTGCCGAGCGCGCGCGCCTCGCCTTCGGCGGTGGCGACCAGGAACGGCCTGGGGCTAAGCGCCCCGCCGGCCGGCGCCTGGTCGTGGGCGGTGGTGACAAGGATCTCGCCGCGCAGCAGCCGCACGCGGCGTTCGGTGGCGCTGTAGCGGATGTCGAGCGCGGTGTCGGCGTTCATGCGCACCCGCGTGCCGTCGTCGAGCATCAGCACGGAGCGCTCGCCGACGCCGGTGCGCTGGTCGGCCGACCACTCCCGCCACGGCACCTGCTCCCCGGCCAGCCAGGCGGCGCCGCCGATGCCCATCAACAGGGCCAGCGTCTTGAGAACGGCGCGGCGCTGATCGGGCTTGGCTCCGCTCAGGGTGGCATGGGCGATGTCCGGGTGCAGGCTTTGCAGCTTGTCGCCGAACGCCTCCACCCGTGCCCACGCCTGCGCGTGCAGCGGATCGGCATCGTGCCACAGGCGCCAGCGCAGGCGCATATCGTCGTCGGCCTGCTCCGATTGCAGCTCCACCAGCCAGTCGACTGCCTGCGCGCGCACCTCGGCGGGGATGCGGGATAGGTTCATGTCAGTCGGCGAAGCAGCAATGCAGCATCGCCCGGGCGATGTGGCGCTTGACCGTGGCGAGCGAAATGCCGAGCCGCGCGGCGATCTGCGCCTGGCCCATGCCGTCCAGTTGCGACAGCAGGAAAGCCTCGCGCACCGGCGCCGGCAGGCTGTTGAGCAAGGCGTCGACTTCGACCAGCGTCTCGAGCATGATGGCGCGCGCCTCCGGCGACATCGCGAGCGGTTCCGGCCAAGCGGCCAGCGCCTGCTCGTAGGCGAGCTCGATGTCGCGGCGCCGGTAGAAATTGGCCACCATGCCCTGCGCGATGGTCGTCAGCAGCGCGCGCGGCTCGGCGATGGCGATTTCCCTGGCCAGCACGCGCACAAACGTGTCGTGCGCGATGTCGGCCGCGTCCGAGGCGTTGCCCAGCTTTTTACGCAGCCAGCACTGAAGCCAGCCGTGATGGGCGTGGTAGATCGCTTTGACCTGCTCGGAATGGGGGGATGCGGCCAGCATTAGACTATATGAATGAGAATTATTCTCAATATTAGCCTAACTTTCATCCTGTACGCAAGAATACATCGCTGCCGTTGCGGCTTTTATGTCGAAAAGCTTATAGCTGGATATCCATCAGCACGTCGTCGTACGGCACGCCGTTGACGATCAGGGCACAGTGCTCGCGTCCGTAGACCTTGAAACCGATCGACTCGTACAGCGTGATGGCGGCGGCGTTACCGACGGTGACGGCCAGCGTGACCTTGGTCACGCCCTCCAGCGTGGAGATGAACTGCATGGCGTGTTCCATCAACTGGCGGCCCACGCCGGTGCCGCGGTAGGCGACATCGACCTGCATGCCGCGGATGTAGGCTTTGTGGCGCAATTTGATCTGCGATTCGCGCCCGACGCCGACCATGCCGACCAGGCGGTCGCCGTCGAAGGCGCCGAAGCGGTTGCGGCCCGCCTCGGACATGAAGTAGGCCTCGGTGACCGGGATCGGCGTATTGCACTCCTCTTCGTAGCTGGAGGTGAAGGCGCTCGGGGTTTCGCGAAGGCCGGAAAGGCGCAATGACTGGAAGGCTGCGGCGTCCGCGGGCGTTAATCGTCGTATGAGGATGGGCATAATGAGTGAAGATAAAAAAATGGAATCGAACGATGCATAAATTATCATTTACCTCACTACCAATAGCAAGCGAATAGGGGCGCAGGAATGAAACTTAACTGGTCAATGGTAATTAAGATCGTTCCTGCGGCGATTGTGACAGGCCTGTTACTGCGTTATGTGGTGGGCCTCGAGCCGGTATGGTGGCTGGCCTGGCTCGCGCCCGCCCCTTTGCTCGCGCTCGCATTGCGCAGCGACGCGGTGGCGGCGCGCTGGATCGTCGCCATCGCCGCGCTCATTGCCGCAAGCGTCAACCTGCCCTACTTCCAGACCGTGATGCCGGCGCCGGCGGCGCTCGCCGTCACGGTCGCCATGGCGCTGCCGTGGTGCCTGGCGCTGTTGGGCGCGCGCCGGGTCGTGCTGCGCCACCAGCGCTGGTGGAGCGTTTTCGCTTACCCCGTGCTGTGGACGGCCATCGATACCTTGATGGCCGCCCTGCTCCCCGATGGAAACTGGGGCAGCATCGGTTACAGCCAGTATGAATTTCCGGTCGCGCTGCAGATGGCCGCGCTGCTCGGCACCGGCGGCATCACCTTCGTCGTGTCGCTGGTGGCGTCGGCGCTGGCGATGGCGCTCGCCTTCGGCGCGCGCGCGCCACGGGTGCGCGGCGCCGGCGTGGCCGCGGCCATGGTCGCCTGCGCGGCACTGGGCTACGGGGCGCTGCGCTTGCAGGCGGCGCCGCCCCCGCCGGCGGCAGGCCAGGGCCCTGGTCGCACGACGTTCGGCCTGGTGGCGATCGACGACGGCATCGGCCTGCAGGCCACTGCCACCTATACGGAGCCGATCTGGCACCAGTACGAGCAACACGTCGCCGCCCTTGCGCGCCAAGGCGCCAGCGTCATCGTGCTCCCGGAAAAAGTGGCCGTCATGTCGCCGGCCCAGGCGGCGCTGGCACAGGCGCGCTTTGCGCGATTGGCCGCGCGGCTGGGCGTATGGATCGAAATCGGCGTCGGCATCGACGACGGCGCAAAACGCCTGAACCTGGCGTGGCTGCTGGCGCCCACGGGGGAACTGGCGCGGAGTTACCAAAAGCACCACATGGCGCCACCGGAGCGCGACTACCTCGCCGGCCACGACTACACGCTGCACGACATCGGCGCACGCAGCTACGGCCTGGCGATCTGCAAGGACATGCACTTCGCCGCGCTCGGCCGCGCCTACGGCCAGCGTCAGGCGGCCGTGATGCTCGTGCCGGCGTGGGATTTCGGCGCCGACCGTTTCCTCGCCACCGGCATGACGACCTTGCGCGGCGTCGAAAACGGCTACACGATCGTGCGCAGCGCGCGCGAGGGCCTGATGACGGTGACCGATCCCTATGGCCGCATCGTCGCGCAGCGCGACAGCGCCCGCATGCCGGGCGCCGCCCTGCTGGTAAGCGTGAAGTTGGGCGCGCCGGTGCCGACGCCGTACGCCCGCATCGGCAACGCCTTCGGTTGGCTATGTGTCGCCTTCGCCATCGCCATCGCCATCGCCGGCGCGGCGCTGATGATCAGCGGCCGGCGCCGCCTCAGGCCTGCCGCGCCAAGCGTATTCCCGTGAACTGCCAGCGGGCGCCGGCCGGGAAGAAGTTGCGGTAGCTGGCCCGCGCGTGGCCGGGCGGCGTGGCGCACGACGAGCCGCGCAGCACATACTGGTTCAGCATGAACTTGCCGTTGTATTCGCCCAGCGCGCCCGGCGCGGTCTGGTAACCGGGATAAGGCGAGTAGCTGCTGCTGGTCCATTGCCAGCAATGGCCGAACATCTGCGACAGGCGCGCGGCAGCGCCGGCCTCCCCGCCTACGGCGCCGGCCGGATGTAGCGCGCCCGTTTCAACGGGCGCCAGCGCGGCGGCCAGCTCCCACTCCGCCTCCGTCGGCAGGCGGGCGCCGGCCCAATGGGCATAGGCGTCGGCCTCGAACAGCGACAGGTGCGTGACCGGCAGGTGCGGGTCCAGCGCCCGTTCGCCGCGCAGCGTGAACTCGCGCCACGCGCCGTCGTCGTCCTGGCGCCAGTAGATCGGACACTTCAGGTTTTGGCTGCGCACCCAGTCCCAGCCCTCGGCCAGCCACAGCGCGGCGTTGAAGTAGCCGCCGGCGGCGATGAAGGCCTGGTATTCGCCGTTGGTGACCAGCCGCGCGGCCAGCTCGAACGGCGCCACATATTGTTTATGGCGCGGCAGCTCGTTGTCGAAGCAAAAACCGGCGCCGTCGTAGCCGATCTCGGTCAGGCCGCCTTCGAAGCCGATCCACGACAGCGGCGGCGCCTCCGCCGCCGGCGGCGCCGGCGCGTCCAGATACGCCGGCAGCAAGGCGCTTTGCGCCAACAGGTGCTTGACGTCGGTGAGCATCAACTCCTGGTGCTGCTGCTCGTGCTCGAGCCCGAGCGTGATGAGCATGTCGAGCTGCCCGCGCTGCGTGGCATCGAGTTCGCCGGCCAGCAAGCGCGCCATGCGCGCGTCGACATCGGCGCGGTAGGCGCGCACCTGCGCCATCGCCGGCCGCGTCAACAGGCCGCGCTGGGCGCGCGGGTGCTTTTCGCCCACGCCGTTGTAGTAGGAGTTGAACAGCACGCGGAACGCCGGGTGGAAGGGCACGAAACCGCCCTCCATGCGCTCGAGGATGAAAGTCTCGAAGAACCACGTGGTGTGCGCCAAATGCCACTTGACGGGACTGGCGTCCGGCATGGACTGGGCGCCGCAATCCTCGTCGGTCAATGGTTCGGCCAGCAGCAGCGAGCGTTGGCGAACCTGTTGGTAGCGGGTGTCGAGTTGGGAGAAGTCGTGCTGACGCGGCTGGCGCATGTCCATGGGCGGTCTCTTATATCAGTCGCGGATGACGCGGGCGTGGATGACGGCGAACCAGCCCGCCGGATCGGTCCAGACGCGGTTGGTGGCGAAGCCGGCCTGCTCGAGCAGGCCGACGAAGGACTGGCGCGTGTATTTATAACTGTCTTCGGTGTGGATGCGCTCGCCCTGCGCGAAGCGGCGCTCGCCGCCCGGCCAACGCACCGTCACCGCCTCGCGCGCCTCCAGGTGCATTTCGATGCGGCTGTCGCGCGCGTTGAAGAAGGCCAGGTGGCGCCACTGGCGCACGTCGAAATCGGCGCCGATCAAGTGGTTCACGTGGCGCAGCATGTTCAGGTTGAAGGCCGCCGTCACGCCGATGGCGTCGTCGTAGGCGGCATCGAGCACGGCGCCGTCCTTGACCAGGTCGACGCCGATCAGCAGGCCGCCATCGTCGCCGGCGTTGGCGCGCAGGCCGCGCAGGAACTCCTTGGCCTGCTGCGGCGAGAAGTTACCGATCGACGAGCCGGGATAGAAAAACAGGCGGCGCCGGTGGCGCACGCTGTCGGGCAGCGCGAAGCCGCTGGAAAAATCCAGCCCGAGCGGCGTCATGTCGATGTGCGGAAAGCGCTGCCGCAGGCGCGTGACGGCATCGACCAGGAAGTCGGCCGAGATATCGACCGGCACGTACTGCGCCGGTTGCAGCAGCGGGAACAGGCCGGCCGCCTTGGCGCAGTTGCCGGCGCCCAGGTCGATCAGCGCGGTGCCGGTGCCGATGTCGCGCGCCATCTCGGCGCCGTGGGCGGCGAAGATGCCGGCCTCGGTGCGTGTGGGGTAATATTCGGGCAGCTCGCAAATGGCCTCGAACAGCTTGGAACCGAGGCCGTCATACAGGTACTTGGGCGAGGTGTGGGCGTTGGGGGCCGCCAGGCCGGCGCTGATCTCGGCGATGGCCGCGGCGCTGCCGTGCGGACGGGATATTTCCATGGTGACTCTGCCTTTGAAGGTGCGTGTCCGCCAGTGGTCTCCCCTGCCGCAGACAAACTTTTTGTTATGATAGCTGAATATCCATTTTGTAGCGCCGCATCGGATAGCACTGTGCGGCCCTTCACATTGGGCCGTCGCAGACGACGTGGTAGCCGGATCAAACCAACAAATACGCCAACACACCCCACAACAAAGGTAATCGACGATGAAATTTTCCCCAATGAACGTACTCAAATCGCTGCTGGCCGCCGGCGTCATGCTGGCCGCCGCCCAGGGCCCGGCCGCGGCGCAATCGGCCGACAACGTGCTGCGCGTGTCCGCCATCCCGGACGAGGCGCCGACCGAACTGCAGCGCAAGTTCAAGCCGCTCGGCGAGTACCTGGAGAAGAAAATCGGCATGAAGGTCGAATTCACGCCGGTGACCGACTACGCGGCCTCGGTCGAAGCGCTGATCAACAAAAAGGTCGACATGGTCTGGTTCGGCGGCTTTACCTTCGTGCAGGCCAAGGACCGCAGCAAGAACCAGATCACGCCGCTGGTGCAGCGCGCCGAGGACGAGAAATTCCGCTCCGTGTTCATCACCACCAACAAGGACATCAACAAGCTCGAAGACCTCAAAGGCCGCACGCTGAGCTTCGGCTCGGAATCGTCGACGTCGGGCCACCTGATGCCGCGCTCCTTCCTGCTGGCCGCCAAGATCGATCCGGATGCGGACTTGAAGCGCATCGCCTTCTCCGGCGCGCATGACGCCACCGTCGCCGCCGTCGCCGGCGGCAAGGTCGACGCCGGCGCCTTGAACATCTCGGTGTGGGAAAAACTGGTCGCCGAGAAGAAGGTCGATCCGGCCGTGGTGCGCGTGTTCTACACCACCCCCGGCTATTACGACTACAACTGGAGCGTGCGCACCGACATGAGCGCGGACCTGAAGAAGAAGATCACCGACGCCTTCCTGGCACTCGATCCTAAGAACCCGCAGGACAAGGCCATCATGGATCTGCAGCGCGCCTCGAAGTTCATCCCGACCAAGGCCGAGAACTACACCGCGATCGAAGCGGCGGCGAAAAACGCCGGCCTGCTGAAGAAGTAATCGACGCGCCATCCATGCCGACCTACCAACTGCGGAACCTGACGGTGCGCCACCTCGGCGCGCCGGCATCGGCGCCGGCCGCGGCCCTGCAAGCGATCTCGCTGACGATACAGCAGGGCGAGCAACTGGCGCTGATCGGCCCTTCCGGCGCCGGCAAGACCACCTTGCTGGCGACGCTGGCGTGCGCGCAGCGGCCGGCCGAAGGCGGCTTCGAAGCCTTCGGCGTCGATCCGTGGACGCTGGGCGAGGCGGCCCGCCACCGGCTGCGCGCGCAGCTTTTCCTGGCGCCGCAAACGCCGCCGCTGCCGCCGCGCCAGCGCGTGGTGACGGCGGTGCTGGCCGCGCGCCTGCCGCAGTGGAGCGTGTGGCGGGCATTGTCCTCGCTGTTCAAGCCCGCCGATCCGAAGGCCGCCTGGGAGGCGCTGGCGCGCTTTAACCTCGGCGACAAACTGTATTCGCGCGTCGACCGCCTGTCCGGCGGCGAGCGCCAGCGCTGCGGCCTGGCGCGCCTGCTGCTGTCGCCGGCCAAGTCCTTGCTGGTCGACGAGCCGCTCTCGGCGCTCGATCCGGCCTTGTCGGAGCTGACGCTCGCCACCCTGCGCGAGGAGGCGGCCTCGCGCGGCGCCACCCTCATTTGCAGCCTGCACCAGGTCGACCTGGCGCTGCGCCATTTCCCGCGCATCGTCGCGCTGCGCGACGGCCGCGTCCAATTCGACCTGCCGCGCGCGCAGGTGACGCAACAAATGATCGACACCTTATACCAGGGCGAGCAAGCGCACAGCGCGCCGCCGGCCGACCACGACGCGCTGGCCGTCAAACTGTGCATCGGCGCCTGCCTGTAATGAACGCATTTCCACCGACCCTGTACGCCGACCCGGCCTGGCGCGGCCGCCTGCTCGCCTGCGCGGCCGCCGTCATCGTGCTATGGCCGATGCTCGTCGTGAGCGAATTCAAGCCCTGGATATTGTGGGACTGGCAAAGCCTGTCGGCCACCGGCCGCTTCCTGTCGGACTTCCTGGTGCCGGCGCACGGCGCCGAATTCCTGCGCATGCTGCTGCGCGAGACTTGGCAGACCGTGGCCATCGCCACCGCCGGCCTGGCCCTGGCGCTGCTGGGCGCCATTCCCGCCACCCTGATCATCAACGAGCGCCTGTCGGTGTCCGCGCTCGGCACCGGCCGCATGCGCCTGCCGGCCAGGCTGCTGCGCCAGGGCGTGCGCTGGCTGCTGGTGCTGCTGCGCAGCGTGCCGGAGCTGGTGTGGGCGCTGCTGTTCGTGCGCGTCATCGGCCTCGGGCCCACCGCCGGCGTGCTGGCCATCGCCCTGACCTACTGCGGCATGCTGGGCAAGGTCTATGCCGAGATCCTCGAATCGTCCGACTCCCACGCCACCGACACGCTGCTGGCCAACGGCGGCGGCAGGCTGGCCGCGCTGTTGTACGGCGCACTGCCGGAGTCGGCGTCGGAACTGATGTCGTACACCGTCTACCGCTGGGAATGCGCGATCCGCGGCTCGGTGGTGATGGGCTTTGTCGGCGCCGGCGGCCTTGGCCAGCGCATGGACGAATCGATGAAAATGCTGGCCGGCGCCGAGGTGTCGTCGATGCTGCTGGTGTTCGTCGCGCTGGTGGCGCTGGCCGACCTGTTTTCCAAAGTGCTCAGGAGGCGCCTCGGATGAACCACGCCGACATGCCCAAACCGCCGCCGCGCGACTGGACCGTGCTGGCCCTGATGGCGCTGGTGCTGTTGCTGGTGGCGGCCAGCTTCGCCGCGCTGCCGCTGCGCTGGCGCGAGTTCTTCACCGCCGACGCCGTCAACAGCGTGCTCGAACTGCTGGCCGGTTTCGCGCCGCCGGACGTCTCGACCGGCTTCCTGACCAAGACCGCGTGGGCCACGGTGGAGACGCTGTCGATGTCGGCCCTCGGCACGCTGCTGGCGGTGGCCGCCGGGCTGGCGTTCTCGCTGCCCGCGTCCGGCCGCCTGGGCGCCGCGCCGCGCGCCGCCATGCGCGCAGTGCTCAACGTGCTGCGCTCGATCCCGGAGCTGGTGTGGGCCTCGATCCTGCTGATCGCCGCCGGCCTCGGGCCGTTCGGCGGCACCCTGGCGCTGGCCGCGCACACGGCCGGCGTGCTCGGTCGCCTGTTCGCCGACGCGCTGGAGAACGCCGCGCCGCTGCCAGAACAGAGCCTGCGCACCAACGGCGCCTCAGCCGTCGGCGCCTTCTTCTATGCCACGCTGCCGCAAACGCTGCCGCAGATGCTGTCCTACACCTTGTACCGCTGGGAGAACAATATCCGCGCCGCCGCCATCCTGGGCGTGGTCGGCGCCGGCGGGCTGGGACAAATGCTCAAGTACCACCTGTCGCTGTTCCAGATGCAGAAGGCGGCCACCGTCATCGTCGCCATGCTGCTGCTCGTCGCGCTGGTCGACGCCATCAGCTTCGCGCTGCGCCGCGCGCTCACGCGTTAATCCCTTCCAGGCCCCGCCATGCTCGAACTGCGCCACCTGTCCAAATCCTATGCCAGCGGCCGTCCGGTGCTGGCCGACCTGTCGTGGACCTTCAAGGCCGGCGAATTCGTCGCCATCATGGGCGACTCGGGCGTCGGCAAGTCGACGCTGCTCAACCTGATCGCCGGCCTCGACACGCCCGACGCCGCGCCCGGCGAATCGCCGATCATCGTCGACGGCGTGCCGATGTCGGGCCTCGACGACGACGCCGCCACGCGGCTGCGGCGCGCCCGCATGGGCTTCATCTTCCAGGCCTTCCACGTGCTGCCGCATCTGACCCTGTTGCAAAACGTCGCGCTGCCGCTGCTGCTCAACGGCCTGCCGGCGGCGCGCGCGGCCGTGATGCTGGCGGCCGTCGGCCTGGGCGGGCGCGGCGACGATTTCCCGCACCAGCTCTCCGGCGGCGAGATGCAGCGCGTGGCCATCGCGCGCGCGCTGGTCCACCGGCCGGCGCTGGTGCTGGCCGACGAACCGACCGGCAACCTCGATCCCGACACCGCCGACGGCATCCTCCAATTGTTACGCCGCGAGATCAAATCGACGGGCGCCTGCGCCATCATGGTGACCCATTCGCGCGCCGCCGCCGGGATGACAGACAAAGTCCTACAACTATCGAAAAGCGGCATACAAGAAACAACAATCGTCAACCCGTTTAAGCAATAAACAAGATAAATCAATTGTTAAACCCTGCTTTTTCCTGCGCAAAGTAGTATTATTCGAATTAACTTGCATGGTTATCAAGAATGTTGAGTCGCGCGCCACATTCAGATCAAAAGTGTGGGCGCTAGCCTTGCTGGGAAACGTCTTTTTTCCACGTTTAAGCAAAGGAGGAGCCATCATGAACGTACGGCAAAAAAAGCTGGAACTGATCGAAGCCATGAATCGTGCTCGGGCGCTGGAACCATCCAGCTTTGTCCCGAACAAGTTGCTTGATACTTTGATCGAAAAAATGAACTTAAAAAACGACGCGGAATTGTGCCGAGTTTTGGAAGTGCAGCCTCCCATCATCAGCAAGATCCGGCACCGGAAGTTGGCAGTTGGCGCCACGATTTTGCTGCGTATGCATGAGAAGTCGGACATCAGCATACGTGAATTAAAAGATCTGTCGACCGCGTCAATGCATTGACCAGCCTAGCTCTGTGCTTGCCATGCCAGGCGTCGGCATGCGGTACCGACGCCCCTTTTAATGCACCTGCGTCAGCCCAAACCCCGCTGCACGCCGCATTAAATCCCCCACCGAACGTCCCCACCCCAATCAAAAAAACTCGGGATGCCGCTTTAACAGCAGCGCCTCAAACTCGTTGACGGCCGTGAAGTTCGGCACCTTCGGCGCGATCGCCCGTCCGATGTCCCAGCTGCGCCACGCGCGCGCGCTGTCGCCCGTCAGCAGCAGCAGGTCGCCCAAGTCCTTGTACGCGCCGCCGAGCACCGGATTGGCCTCCAGCACCTCGCCGAACAGCTGCAGGCTCTGGTCGCGCTGCCCCAGCCGCAAA
Organism: uncultured Duganella sp.; assembly: GCA_963513825.1. Taxonomy (GTDB): domain Bacteria; phylum Pseudomonadota; class Gammaproteobacteria; order Burkholderiales; family Burkholderiaceae_D; genus Rugamonas. Next base: position 60,441 of record CAUPRW010000011.1, on the reverse strand, counting down.
CGGTTGTTCGCCTCCAGCAGCTTGAGCACGTAGGCCTTGCGCGGCGCCTGCCTGCGCAGCTCGACCAGCGTCTTGACGGCGCCCTCGTACTCCTCCTTGTTCTTCGGGCTGACCGCGGCCAGCATCAGACCCACGCCCGGGTCGTCGCGCATCGTCTCGAGCTGCGCCGGCGTGAAGGCGAGCATCGGCGCGCCGGTGGCGAGCACGCATTCGGTGCGGCCGAGCATCGTATCGAGCGGCTGGTCGTCGCGGTAGTCGGCCTCGGTGTCGCAGGGATGGGCCGCGCGCAGGGCGGCCAGGCGCTCCGGCGTGAGCGCCGCCATCCGGTCCAGCATCACATCGAGCTCGCCGCTTTGCGCCATGCGCGGCGCGAAGCCCTTCAAATCATAGGCCGGCGGCCGCGCGTCCTTGACGTCCGAAACGCCGATGTCATAGGTGCGCACGCCGACGGCGGTGGTTACCGTGAAGGTGAGCCGCTCGGGAATGACGGCGTCCCCGGCCAGGCGCGCGAGCAGCTTGGGGTGGCCGGCCTGGGTAAAGCGCAGGAGCTGGGCGAAGCGCGCGGCGTCGGCCGCGCCGACCCTGGCGCCGGCCTTGCTCCACGAGGCCAGCTTGCGGCCCTCGCTGGAGAAATCGAGCGTGCCGTCGCCGGCGCTTTCATCGATGTGGACGGCGTCGCCTTCGGCCAGCGACAGCTCCTGCTCGCGGTCCACCTGGCGGCCCGGCGGCGGCGCGACATTGGCCTTGGCCAGCATGGCGTCGAGGTTTTCGCGGTTCTTCAACTCCATGCTGCGAAAGCCGGCAACGCTGTAGAGCGAGTAGTCGACATAGACCTTGTTGGCCAGATCGAGCACATAGTAGCGGCGCGCCTTGAAGTCGTAGATCAGTTCCACCCGCGGCATGGCGACGGCGGTATAGTCGTCCGCCAGCGTCACCCGCATCACCTGGCGCGTGTCGGCGGGCGGATTGCTCACGCCCCTGGCGGAATCGGTGTGGACCGAGGAGACCACTTGCAAGGTGACGGCGGCGTGCGCCGAATGGCCGGCCGCGAGCGCGGCGCACAGCATGAGGAGGCGGATCGACTGGCGGTACATGGGGTTATCTGACACCTTGATCGGCTAAATAATTTTACGTCGGGCGCGCCACGGTAACATTTTGTAGCACGATACACACATCGAATATAGCAGTTCGGCGCGATTGGCGTACTCTACAGCCTTAGCCACGAGGAACATGAGCACACCATGACACGCGCCATGCCCACAACGTCTATGCCGATCCGCACCGTCGCCGCCTGCGGCGCGCTGCTGATGCTGGCCGCCTGCGCCGGCCCCGCCCCGGGTCCGGCCGCCTCGCCGGTGCCGCCCGACCAACTGGCCGCCGCCCTGAACCGCGTCAGCTGGGGCATCAACCAGAGCACCTGGGACCAGGCCGGAAAGCTCGGCTACGACGCCTGGCTCGATCGGCAGCTGCGCGCCGCGCCGGCCGCGCTGCCGGCGGCCGCGCAAGCCCAGATCGACGCCATGACGATCACGCAAAAGCCCCTGCCCCAGCTCATCGCCGACCTGGACCAGCAACGCAAGGACATCGAAAAAATCACCGTCGACGACGACAAGAAGGCCGCGCAGCAGGCCTACCAGCAAGAGCTCAACCGCGTGGCGAAGGAGGCGGCATCGCGTTCGCTGCTGCGCGACCTGTACTCGCCCAACCAGTTGCAGGAGCAGATGACGTGGTTCTGGATGAACCACTTCAGCGTCCATCAAGGGAAAAGCAATCTGCGCGCGCTGGTCGGCGACTACGAGGAAAAGGCCGTGCGTCCGCACGCGCTGGGCAAGTTCCGCGACCTGCTGGCCGCCACGCTGCGCCACCCGGCCATGATCCGCTACCTCGACAACGAGCAAAACGCCGTCAACCGCATCAACGAGAACTACGCGCGCGAGCTCATGGAACTGCACACGCTGGGCCTCGACGGCGGCTACAGCCAGCGCGACGTGCAGGAGCTGGCGCGCATCCTCACCGGCGTCGGCGTCAACCTGGGTGGCGCCGAGCCGAAGGTCAAGAAGGAGCTGCAGGCGCAGTACGTGCGGCAAGGGCTGTTCGAATTCAATCCGAACCGCCACGACTACGGCAACAAGCAATTCCTCGGCAAGACCGTGGCGGGACGCGGCCTGGCCGAAGTCGACGAGGCGCTCGACCGCCTGAGCCGCCACCCGGCCACGGCGCGCTTCATCAGCCGCAAGCTGGCGGTGTACTTCGTCGCCGACGAGCCGCCGCCGGCGCTGGTCGAGCGCATGGCCGCCACCTTCGTGTCCAGCGACGGCGACATCGCCGCCGTGCTGCGCACGCTGTTCGGCTCCACCGAATTCGCGCAGTCGCTCGGCCACAAGTTCAAGGACCCGGTGCACTACGTGGTCTCGGCCGTGCGCCTGACCTACGACGACAAGGCCATCCTCAACACCGGGCCGATGCTGTCGTGGCTCAACCGCATGGCACAGCCGCTCTACGGGCGCCAGACGCCGGACGGCTATCCGCTCACGCAATCGGGTTGGGCCAGTCCCGGGCAGATGACGACCCGCTTCGAAATCGCCAAGGCCATCGGCTCGGGCAACGCCGGCCTGTTCAAGGCCGAGGGTCCGCAACCGAAGGAGCGCGCCGCCTTCCCGCAACTGGCCAACGCGCTGTACTACCAAACGCTGCAAAAAACGCTGGGCCCGCCGACGCGCCAGATCCTCGAGCAGGCCACCTCGCCGCAGGAGTGGAACACCTTCCTGCTGTCGTCGCCCGAATTGATGCATCGCTGACGCCCGAAGGAGACGCATGATGAACCGCCGCACCCTGCTCAAATCCCTGGCCTCGGCCGGCCTGCTGTCGGCCACCGGCAATCTGTGGGCCGCGCCGGCCAGCAAGACGCGGCTGCTGTTCGTGTTCATGCGCGGCGGTTACGACGCCACCAACCTGCTGGTGCCGATCTCCAGCGAGTTCTATTACAAAGTACGGCCCAACATCGCCGTGCCCAAGCCGAGCGACGACCTCAATTCGGCGCTGTCGATCAACGCCGACTGGGGCCTGCATCCGGCGCTGCGCGAGACCATCTATCCGCTGTTCGCGGCCGGCCAGGCCGCGTTCGTGCCGTTCGCCGGCACCGAGGATGTCTCGCGCAGCCATTTCGAAACCCAGGACAGCATCGAGTTGGGCCAGGCGCTGGACCGCACGCGCGACTACCGCTCCGGCTTTTTGAACCGGCTGGCGACGACCCTCAACGCCGACCGCGCCAGCGCCATCTCCTTCACCGACCAGCTGCCGCTGATCATGCAGGGCGGCGCGCAGTTGCCCAACATGGCGCTGCGCTCGATCGGCAAGCCGGCCGTCGACGCCCGCCAGGCCAGGATGATCGCCTCGATGTACGACGGCAGCGCGCTGTCGCGCCAGGTGCGCGACGGCTTCGTCGTGCGCGAGGACGTGATGAAGGAGATGATCGGCGAGATGGACGCGGCCAACCGCAACGCCATCACCGCCAAGGGCTTCGAACTGGAGGCGCGCCGCATCGCCAAGCTGATGAAGGACAAGTACAACATCGGCTTCGTCGACGTCGGCGGCTGGGACACCCACGTCGGCCAGGGCGGCGCCACCGGCTACCTGGCCGGGCGGCTCGACGAGCTGGGACGCGGCCTGGCCGGCTTCGCGCAGGAGATGGGGCCGGACTGGAAGGACACCGTGGTGGTGGTGGTGAGCGAATTCGGGCGCACCTTCCGCGAGAACGGCAACCGCGGCACCGACCACGGACATGGCAGCGTGTACTGGGTGCTGGGCGGGGGCATCGCCGGTGGCCGGGTGCGCGGCGAGCAGATCGGGCTGGAACAAAACACCCTGTTCCAGAACCGCGACTACCCGGTGCTCAACGAGTACCGCGCCATGTTCGGCGGCCTGTTCGCGCGCATGTACGGGCTCGATTCTGGGCAGGTGGAGCGCATCTTCGGCGCCAGGGGGCGCGATTTGGGCTTGGTGTGACCGGCTTGAACCCGCACGGCCAGGCGGGGACGTACCCCATGGGGTACGTCCCCTAAGTGGTCGCGCATGCCGGTCGCCAAAGGCATGCGGGGTTGGGTTCAGGCGAACAGCTCGCGGCCCACGCCGTGGCCCGCCGCGCTCAATTTGGCGCTGCCCGTGATCGCCCCCTCGTCCAGCGCCAGCTCGACCCAGCCCGCATCGACGAGCATCAGCAACTGCCGCCGCAGCACGCTCATCGGCCGCCCGGCCTGCTTCGACAGTTTCGCCAGCGAACACGCCTTGCCCGGCTGCGCCGCCTCGATGCGCCACAGCGTTTCGAGCACGCCAACGAGCGCCGTCATCACTTCGTCATCCATTGATATGATTTCCCGATCCGCTTTCTGCTGATAATGTGATTCTGCACTATACTCTCGGAAAATGCGAAATATTACCGGAATGCAACATGCAAAAGAATAAACCAGAAGGCCACATCGAACCCTACCACCAGGCGGCCGGCGGCTGGGGCGCGCTCAAACAGGTGGCGCTCAACCTGGTGCGCGAGAAGGTCAGCGGCGGCAACTTCAAGACGCTGCTCAAGCAAAACCAGCCGGACGGCTTCGACTGCCCCGGCTGCGCCTGGCCCGACCGCGAACAGGCGTCGACCTTCGAGTTTTGCGAAAACGGCGTCAAGGCCGTCGCCGCCGAGGCCACCAGCAAGCGCGTCAAGCCCGCGTTCTTCGCCGCCCACAGCGTGGCCGAGTTGCTGCGCCAGTCCGACTACGAACTCGAACAGCACGGCCGCCTGACCGACCCGATGGTCTACGACCGCGCCAGCGACAAATACCTGCCGATCGCCTGGAACGACGCCTTCGCGCTGATCGCCCGCCACTTGAACGCCCTGCCCGATCCGAACCAGGCCGCGTTCTACACCTCCGGGCGCACCGGCAACGAGGCCGCCTTTTTGTTCCAGCTGTTCGTGCGCATGTACGGCACCAACAACTTCCCGGACTGCTCCAACATGTGCCACGAGCCGACCAGCCGCGGCCTGCCGGGCACCGTCGGCATCGGCAAGGGCACGGTCACGCTGGAGGATTTCGAGCACGCCGACACGCTGCTCATCTTCGGCCAGAATCCGGCCACCAACCACCCGCGCATGCTCGGCGAGCTGCGCGACTGCGCCAAACGCGGCGCCCGCATCGTCTCCATCAATCCCTTGCGCGAGCGCGGGCTGGAACGCTTCACCAGCCCGGCGCACGCGCTCGAGATGCTGACCAATTCAAGCACCACCATCAGCACCCTGTTCATCCAGCCGACGCTGGGCGGCGACTTCGCGCTGATCAAGGCGCTGGCCAAGCGCCTGGTCGAACGCGACGACGAGGCGCTGGCGGCCGGCCGCGACGGCCTGCTCGACCGCGCCTTCATCGCCGACCACACCAGCGGCTACGAGGCCTTCGCGCGCGACCTGCGGGCCCAGGACTGGGGCCAGCTGGTGAGCGAATCGGGCGTGCCGCGCGCGCAGATCGAAGAACTGAGCGACGTCTACATCAACGGCAAGAACGTCATCTGCACCTGGGGCATGGGCCTGACCCAGCACAAGGGCGCGGTGGCGACGATCCAGATGCTGTCCAATTTGATGATGATGCGCGGGCACATCGGCCGCAAGGGCGCCGGTTTGTGCCCGGTGCGCGGCCACTCCAACGTCCAGGGCGACCGCACCATGGGCATCGAGGAAAAGCCGGCCACGGCCTTCCTCGACCGCCTGCAAGCAGTGTTCGATTTCGAACCACCGCGCGCGCACGGCTACGACGTCGTCGAGAGCATCCAGGCCATGTTGGACGGTAAGGTCAAGGTCTTCTTCGGCATGGGCGGCAACTTCGCCATGGCCACGCCGGACACGCCGCTCACCTTCGAGGCGCTGCGTGCCTGCGACCTGACGGTGCACGTGGCAACCAAACTCAATCGCAGCCATCTGGTGCACGGCAAGGAGGCGCTGATCCTGCCGACGCTGGGCCGCACCGAGGTCGATATGCAAAACGGCGTGCCGCAGGGCGTGACGGTGGAGGACTCGATGAGCATGGTCCATCTGTCGTACGGCATGAACCAGCCGGCATCGGCCAACCTGCTGTCGGAGACGGCCATCGTCGCGCGCATGGCGCACGCCACGTTGGGCGGCGCAAAGGTCGACTGGCTCGCCTACGCCGGCGACTACGCCCGCATCCGCGACGCCGTCGCCGAGGTCTTCGACGACTTCCACGACTTCAACGCCCGCGTGGCCAAGCCGGGTGGCTTCCATCTGAAGGTGGCCTCGCGCGAGCGCGAATGGCGCACCGCCAGCGGCAAGGCGCAGTTCGTGGTGCACGCGGTCGACACCGACACGCCGATCCACCGCGCGCGCGCCATCCATGGCGAGCGCTTGATGGTGCTGATGACGGCGCGTTCGCACGACCAGTACAACACCACCATCTACGGCCTGGACGACCGTTATCGCGGCGTGTTCGGCCTGCGCCGCGTGGTGTTCATCAATAGGGAGGATCTGGCGCTGCTGGGCATGCAGAACGGCCAGTATGTGGACATCGTCAGCGTCTGGGACGATGGCGTGGAACGCCGCGCCGAGCGCTTCGCCCTGGTGGAATACGACATTCCGCGCGGCTGCCTGGGCGCCTACTTCCCGGAGACGAACGGCCTGGTACCCCTGCACAGCACCGCCGACGGCGCCGGCACGCCGACGTCGAAGTCGATCCCGGTGCTGTTGTCGCTGTCGGCCGAACAGTCGGCGGCGGAATGATCAGGTGTACTCGACGCAGCCGTCCTGACGGCAAAAACTCACCAGCTTGACGCCGGCTTCGGTGGCGATATCGATCGCCAGCGTGCTCGGCGCCGAAATCGTCGCCAGCATCGGAATGTTCATCCGCGCCGCCTTGCGCACCAACTCATAGCTCGCGCGGCTGGACATGAACACGAATCCGGTGCGCATATCGACGCCCTCGAGCGTCAGGTGGCCGATCAGTTTATCGAGCGCGTTGTGACGTCCCACGTCCTCGCACACCTTGAGCACGGCGCCGTCGACATCGCACCACGCGGCGGCATGCACGCCGCCGGTCGCGCGCATCAACTGCTGGTGCTCGCCCAGGCCGGCCGCCGCGCGCGCGATCGCCGGCGGCAGCGAGGCCGCCCCGTGCAAGGCGGGCGCCGTGATGCGGCCCGGCTTGAGGTCCAGCAGTTCAAGGCTTTCGATGCCGCACACGCCGCAACCGCTGCGGCCCGCCATCGAGCGGCGCTGCTGCTTGAGCTGCACGAAATCCTCCTGGGCGATGGTGATCTGCACCTCGAAGCTGCGCTCATGTTCAAACAGTTCGATGTCGAACACGTCGGACGCTTTTGCGACCAGGCCTTCGGTCAGCGCGAAGCCCATGGCGAAGGGCTGCAGCTCGCGTGGCGTGACCATCATGACGGCGTGCGATATGCCGTTGACCACCAGCGCCACCGGCGCCTCCTCGGCGACGCGGTCGGTGGCGGCCGAGACATCTTCGGGCGCCGCGCCACGGTGCCGCACCGCAGAACGCAACTGAAAACCCGCCCGTTGAATTTCACTATCCAGTTTCATCGCCGACGCCACGCAAATGAAACCATTCTACACGCCACGGCAAGCACGCGTAGCAACCGTCTACACGCCGGGGGAAGAACGCGCGGCAAACATCTACAAGCCACGGCAAGTACGCGTGGCAACCATCTTCACGCCGGGGGAAGAACGCGCGGCAAACATCCACACGCCGCCGCAAGTACGCTGGCAACGTAGGGCGGATTAGCGCAGCGTAATCCGCCAAGAGCCGCCGACAGCCATGCAAGTCAAGCAGCCAAAGCCTCCCCGGCCACACCATAGTGACGCGCATAGCGCCCATCCAGATTGGCCAACGGCAGCAGCAAGAACAAATCGGCGGATTCAAAATCAGGATCCCATGCCGGTTCGCCGCAGATCCACGCGCCCGAACGCAGGTAACCCTTGAGCAGCGGCGGCACCTGCGGGCGTTGCGCCGCCTCCAGCTTCGAAAACGGGAACGGCAAATGCGGCGTGACGCGGTATTCCGAAGGAGCGATATGCTGGCCGATCAGCGACTGGAACACGGCAACAGCGTTATGCCCGCCGTCGGCCAGGCTGATGCTGGCGCAACCGGCCAGGTAATCGCAGTTCTCCCGGCGCATATACTCGGCCAGGCCGGACCACAGCAGCATGATCACGCTGCCGCCGCGATAATCGGGATGGATGCAGGCGCGCCCCGCTTCAACCATGCGGCCGCGCAGGTTGTTCAGGCGGCCCAGATCGAACTCGCCCTCCGAATAGACACGACCGATTTTGCGCGCGCGCGATGCGCTCAGCAGGCGGTAGGTGCCCACCACCTTAAGCGTGTTCGAGTCGCGCACGATCAGGTGGTCGCAATGCTCGTCGAATTCGTCGCTGTCGAGACCATCGTCACGTTCGAGCGAGCTCAGTCCCATCGTTTCGATGAACACCTTGTAGCGCAAGCGCTGGACTTCACGCAGTTCTTCGGGCGTGCTTGCCATACTCAGTACCAGCTTGCCGGAGCCCGCGCGGGCGCCCGCTTCTATGATCGAGGTTTGCATGCTTCATCCTTTTCTGTGGAAGACGAAGCAAGCGTACCGGTCGAATACTTCAAGGAAATGACAACTTAATGTCAGTTCCGTGACATGGGCCAGGCTGTTGTTTTTACATCAGCTTTTCTTTGGACGGCCGGTTTTCAGTTGCGGCAGACTGGCCAGTACTTTTTGCAAAGTCGCCATGTCGATCTGGCTGATCAGGGCCACGCCGATGCGCAACAACTCGCTCTTTTTGATGTCGAAACCGGCCTTCAGGCAGGCTTTTTTGACGTGGCTTAGCACCGCGTACTCTTGTTCTGGCATGGTGAAGCTATCGCGCACCAGCTTTTCCTTGCGCACTTTGTCCTTGGCCGCTTCCGGGGCTGGCGTTTTGGCGGTGGCCGGCGTCGATTTCGGCGCGGCTTTTACAGCGGCGGTCTTTGGCGCGGCTTTAGGCGCCGCGGCTTTGGCGGCTGCGGCCTTGGGCGCTGCCTTGGCGGCGGTTTTCGGCGCAGGCGCGGCGGCTTTAGGCGCGGCCTTCGCTGCCGGTTTGGCGGCCGGCTTGGCCGCTGGTTTGGCCGCGGGCTTTACGGCGGCCTTGGCGGCTGGCTTTGCGGCGGCTGGTTTGGCCACTGCCGGTTTGGTGGCCGCTGGCTTGGCGGCGGCCGGCTTGACGGCAACAGTTTTGGCGGCCGCTGGCTTGACGGCGATTTTTGCGGCGGTCGGCTTGACGGCGGCGGCTTTGGTCGCTGGCACTTTTCCGTTGGCCAGACCATTTACAGGCTTGTTCATACTCACTCCATTTGTTCAACAATATAAACAATATATATCATTTACGTAAATTTTGCTTGCGTTATCGCAAATGTGCGGCAACCCGGGCGTACAACAGCTGCGGGCTGACCGGCTTGCGCAGGAAATCGACGCCTCCGGCCTTGTGTCCCATCACCTCGTCCTCGGCCTGCCCTTTGGCGGTCAGGAACAACACCGGAATGGCGGCGTTGGCCGGATCGGCCTTCAGGCGGCGGCAGGTTTCGAAGCCGTCCATGTCCGGCATCATGATATCGAGCAGGATCAGATCGACCTTGGACGAGGCGACGATTTGCAGCGCCGTCGCGCCGTTGGTGGCGACCTTGGTGTTGTAATGGTCCTTCAACAGACCGGCGATCAGGGTCAGGTTGTCCGGCGTGTCGTCAACGATCAGCACCGTTGCCCTGCCATCGGATTTGGTGTTCATGACGCCTCCTTATTCTTGATCATCTTGATCATCTCGATCCGGATCGGCGAGATCGGCCGCCGCCAGCAGCTTGCCCGCCGCTTCAAATTCGTACTGTTCCATATGGTGCTTGAGCCGGCCCATGGTCTGCGGCGACAGTACCGTCGCCAGCGTCGCGCGCACGCCTTCGAAATAGTCGAGGCTCTCGCCGCTGAACTCCGACAGCAGCGCCCGCAGCGCGGCGATCGCGCGGCGCGCCTGCTCGACGCCGCCGGCCGGCGGCGCGGCGCGCGGCGGCACCGGCGGGATCACCTTCATCGACATACCCAGCCAGCGCGACAACACCCGGTACAGCCGTTGCGGATCGATCGGCTTGGTGACATAGTCCTGCATGCCGTTGGCCAGGCAGCGGGTCCGCACGTCGGCCAGCGCGTGCGAGGTCACGGCGATCACCGGCAGCTCGTTGAAGCGGGCATCCTGGCGCAGCAGCTGGGTCGCCCCGTAACCGTCGAGCACCGGCATGCCCAGGTCCATCAACACCAGGTCGTAGGCGTGCGGCCCGGCCGCCAGCAGGCGCTCCACCGCCACCTGGCCATCGCCGACCACTTCCACGTCCAACCCCTGCAGCGCCAGCAACTCGCGCGTGACATCCTGGTTGTCCGAGCTATCCTCGGCCAGCAGCACGCGGGCGGTGCGGCGCGGCGCGGCGTCCAGCGTCAACTCGGCCACCGGTCCCTCGTAGAGCGCCGCACGCACCGCCAGCGCGGCCGCGTCGGAGAGCGCGAACTCCAGCTCGAAGCGGAAGGTCGAGCCGTGGTCGACGCGGCTGTCGACGTCGATATTGCCGCCCATGAGCCGCACCAGCTGCTGCGAAATCGACAGCCCCAGGCCGGTGCCGCCGTACTGCCGCGTGGTCGAACCGTCGGCCTGGATAAAGGCGCGGAACAGCCTGCCCTGCTGCTGGGGCGTCATGCCGATGCCGGTGTCGTGCACCGAGAAGCACAGCCTGGCCCGGCCCGGCGCGGCCGCGCCCTCGCGCACCACGCAGCGCAGGCGCAGCGATCCGGACGGGGTGAACTTGACGGCGTTGTTGACCAGGTTGATCAACACCTGCCCCAGCCGCAGCGGATCGCCCACCAGATGGCGCGGCACCTCCGGCGGCACGTCGATCACGTAGTCGAGCTGCTTGTCGGCGGCGCGCTGCGCCGTCACGCTCGAGACGTGGGCCAGCACGTCGTCGAGCAGGAACGGAATCGATTCGAGCTCCAGCCGCCCCGCCTCGATCTTGGAAAAATCAAGGATGTCGTTGATGATCCCCAGCAGCGACAGCGCCGCGCGGTGGATCTTGCTAATGTAATCGTGCTGGCGCGGCGTCATCTCGGTGCGCAGCGCCAGGTACGCCATGCCCAGCACGGCGCTCATCGGCGTGCGGATCTCGTGGCTCATATTGGCCAGGAATTCGGATTTGGCGATGTTGGCCGCTTCGGCCATGGCGTTGGCCGTGACCAGCTTTTGTTCGCGCTCGCGGCGCGCGCTGATGTCGCGGATGAAGGCGCAAAATTCCCAGCCGCCGGCGGCGTCGGTGGCCACCCTGGTGATCGACAGCTCGATCGGGAACTCCTCGCCGTTGCGCCGCATCGCGAACACCTCGACGCGGGTGTCGTAGGCGCGTTCCGCCGAAAAATGGCGCCACAGGCCGCGCTGATGGTCGTAGCGCAGGCGCGGCGGCATGATGGTGGTCTCGAGCTCACGCCCCAGCGCGTGCCCGCGGCTCCAGCCGAACACCCGCTCGGCCTGGGTGTTCCAGCCGACGATGCAGCCCCCCGTATCGATGCGCACCACCGCGTCGAGCGCGGTGTCGACGATGGTTTGCAGCCTGGCCTCGCTCTCGCCGGCGATCAGCATCGACTCGGTGAGCTCGCGGGTGCGCTCGCTGATGCGCAGTTCCAGGTCGGCGTTGAGGTCGCGCAGCGCGCGCTCGGCGTCGCGCAGGCGCGTGAGGGTGTCGCGAAAGCGCAGCACCGCGTCCGACAGCCGCCCCACCTGGTCCGCGCGGCCGATGCCGGACAATTTGATGTCGGTCTCGCCGCGCGTCAACCGCTCCAGGCTGGCCTGGATGTCGGCGAAGGGGCGCGCGGCGCGGCGCCCGACCAGGAAGATCGACAACCCGATGCCCAGCGCCAGCAGCAAATTGGCGGCCACCGTGTCGACGATGCGGCGGCGCAGGTCGCGGTCGATCTGCTGGCGCGAGAACGACAATTCGATCTGGCCGAGCTGGTAGAGGCGGCGCGCGTCGTTGAAGCTGATGTCGCGCCGCACATGGATCGCCGCCACCGGCTCGCGCAGCGGCGAGACGTAGCTGGCCAGTTCGGCGCCGTTGGGCGCGAGCACGCGCAGCACCAGCACCTCGGGCGTGGCGCCGGAGGCGTCGACCACGCTGGAGACGGCCGCGCTGTTGATGTCGAACAGCGGCCGCGCCAGCGCGCGCGAGAGCACCGCCGTGAGCCGCTCGGCGCGCTCGCGCAGGTTTTGTTCGGCCTCGGCGCGCAGCGCCTGCATCACGTAGGTGGTGTAGATGACCGTGGAGACGGCCAGCGAAAAGAAAATGCCCAGGCCAAGCCGCAGGAAGATGTCGCGCCGCCAGGCCGCGCGCAGGCGCGCCAGCGGGCCGCGCCCGCGCATCACCGGCGCCCCGTCGGCGGCCTTGCCGGCGCCGGCGTCGTCCGCGCGCCCGGTGTCAATGATGTTCACCGGCGGCCCGCTCGAGCTTTTTGTAGGCGGGGCTGTTGCGCGACTGCTCGATCGCGCGCCAGATCCGCTCGGCCAATTGCGGCCGCGACGCCACCAGCGCGTGCGACAGGATCAGGAAATAGGGTTTTTCGATGATGGGGATGGGCAGCTGCTCCATTTCGGCACCGAGCGGGCCGCGCATCAGGCCCCCGGCGTCGCTGCCGCCGACGGCCGCCGCCGCCACGCGCCCGGCGATCAGCTTGCGGGCCAGTTCGACGGCGCGCTGGCTGCCCTCGTCGACCTCGACGTTTTGCGCGCGCAGCACGTCGCCGACCGAGTAACCGAGCTGGAAGCCGATCGGCCCGTCCAGGTTGCGGAACGACTTGCCGTCCCACTCGACCTTGCCGCCTTTTTTGCGCAACACCACGTAGCGGTCCACGTGCATGCGCTTGCTGGTGTCGATGGTCTCGCCGCCGGGGTACTCGCCGAGTTCCCGGCGGTCGGGTTTATAGCTGACGGCGAAGGCGCCGTCGACCGCGTTGGCCTTCAATTGCGCCAGGCAGCGCTTCCAGGGGATGCTGATGTAGTTGAAACGGATGTCGAGCCGCTGCTCGACCATCTTGAGCAACTCGAAATTGAGGCCGCCGTTCTTCTCGGTGCGCCACGGCAGCACGTCCTGCGCCTCGAAGCACAGCGAGACGACCTCGCCGGGCTGGCCGGCGCCGTGGGCCGGCGCGGGCGCGAGCCAGAACAAGGACAAGGGCAAGGATAAAGACAAGGGCAGAAACGGCGGCACAGCCGATGCCAGCGCGCCGGTCACCCGGCCAAGTATGGTGCGGTCGGTCATCGGCGTCTCCCGTGTTTTTTTTAGCCGCTGGCGCGGATGGTGAAATCCACGCCCACTTCGTCCCAATTTTCCTGCTCCTTCTCCAGCCAGTATGACAGCGTTGGATGGTCGGCCACCCATTCGCGGCGGATTTCGAGCTCGATGCGGTTTTTCACGCGCAGCTTGAGCAGCGTGAAGTCGATGTCGATCCGCGAGTGCATGAACAGCACGGCCAGCCGCAGCGCCACCACCGCCTTGGTGAAATCGGGGTCCTCGATGACCTCGGACACCTTGCGCAGATTGCCCTTGTGGGCCACGATCAGGCGGCTCATGATCTTCTGCTCGCGCGTGGTGAAGCCCGGCAGGTCGGCGTTTTCGACCATGTAGGCCGAATGTTTGTGATAGCCGGTCTGCGACACCACTAGTCCCACCTCGTGCAGCAGCGCGCTCCAGTACAGGTGGCGCGTGTACTCCTCGGTGGCCGGCTTGGTCTGCACGTACAGCGCCAGCGCGTCGTCGGCGACGCGGTTGGCGCGCCGCTCGTCGACGTGGAACTTGTGCAGGCACGCCTGCACCGACTGCTCGCGCCGATCGCGCTTGGTCGAGCGCAGGTGCAAGTCCCACATCACGCCCATGCGCAGGCCGGCCTCGATCGGCTGCACCACCGGGATGTCGAGCTCGCGCACCAGGCCGATGAGGATGGCCAGGCCGCCGATGATGGTGCCGGCGCGGTCCGGCCGCAGCCCGGCCATCTCGATCTTGCCGACGTGGCCGAATTCGATGAAGCGCTGTTTGAGCGCGCCCAAGGTGGCGGCGTTGACCTCGCGCCCGATGCCGTTCTTGACGATGATGTCGGCGATGGTGCGGGCCGTGCCCGAGGAACCGTAGCACTGCTTCCAGAATTGCGGCCGGTACGGCGGCGCGGCGTCCTCGAAGTGGCTGCGCGCCGACAGGATGGCCGCCTCGAAGGACGGCGCGTCGACCCGGCCGCCGACGAAGAACGACAGGCTTTGCTTGACCGTGCCGACGCTGAAGGACTCGACCCGCTCGATCTCCTGGCCGCGCCCCAGTATCAGCTCGGTCGAGCCGCCGCCGATGTCGACCACCAGCCGGCGTTCGCCCGGCAGCGCCAGCGCGTTGGCCACGCCCATGTAGATCAGGCGCCCCTCCTCCTCGCCGGAGATGATCTCGATCGGGTGGCCGATGGCCAGTTCGGCCTGCGGCAGGAAGGTCGCGCCGTTGCGCGCCACCCGCATGGCCGACGTGGCGACCACGCGCACGCCATCGAGCTTGTAGCCATCGAGCACGGCGCGGAAGTTCTTCAGGCACGCCAGCGCGGCCTGCATCGCCGCCGGCGTCAGGTTGCCCCTGTCATCGAGGCCGGCGGCCAGGCGGATCGGCTCGCGCACGCTTTTGAGCACGCGAATGGCGTCGCCGTCGTGCTTGCCGACGTGCAGGCGGAAACTGTTGGAACCCAAATCTACTGCTGCGTACATATTGAAAGCCTCTCTGTGCAAACGGCAACGAAGGCTTGCGCTGGTTCGAAAACACCGGAATCAAACTAAACGATTTACACGGTTACGAAAATGTAACACGATAGGCCCACATTATGACAGCGTGATGACGCCGCCGTCAGCCCTCGAGCGCGCCGGCCGGCGACTGCGCCTCCGCCACCCGGTTGCGGCCCGACGCCTTGGCCTCGCGCAGCGCCTCGTCGGCCCGCTTGAACAGGCTCACGGCGCTGTCGTCGGCGCGGATGGTGGTCACGCCCAGGCTGGCGGTCATGTTGATGACGGCCTTTTCCGCCTTCACCGGCAGCAGCGAGACGGCGTTGCGGATACGCTCGGCCACCAGCATGGCGTCGTCCTGGGTGGTGCGCGGCAGCTGGATGGCGAACTCGCCGCCGCCCAGGCGCCCCATCAAATCGCTGTCGCGCAGCTGTTTTTTGCAGGCCTCCACCATCGCCACCAGCACCATGTCGCCGACGGCGTGGCCGTAGTCGTCGTTGATGCGCTTGAAATGATCGAGGTTGAGGATGATCAGCGCCGTCGACGGGCCGGGGCGGCGCGCCAGCGCGATCCACGGCGCCAGCGCCTGATAGAAGCCGCGCCGGTTGGGCACCGCCGTGAGCGCGTCGAGCACCTCGAGGCGCGCCAGGTCGCCTTCGAGCCGCTCGCGCCCCAGCAGCAGATAGCCGAAGGCGTTCATCAGCATCATCACATACAGCACGGCGATGCCGGCGCCCTGGATCAGCGCCGGGGTGACCCAGCCGCTGCCGTCGGGCAGCGCCAGCGACAGCAGCCCGCGCGCCGCCATGGCCAGCGCCAGCGCCAGCATGGCCACCACCAGATAGCGGCGCAGCATGCTGCCGGCCGACCAGCCGCGCCCCAGGGCGGCGGCGCCGGCGGCGAAGAAGAAACCGCTGACCAGCGAGCTGACGGCGATGCGCGCCGGCGCCGGCTTGTCGAGCAGCCAGGCGGCCACGAACACGGTGATCGACGCCGCCAGCGCCGGCACCAGGTAGCGGCGCCAGACGCGGCGCCCGGCCTGCTCCCACAGGGCGGCCGCGTCCAGCGCGAAGCCGGTAAACAGCAAGGCGTTGGCCAGCGGGATGGTGAGGAAATCGGGCAAGGCGCCGCGCAGGTACAACAGGGCCCAGGCGACGGCCTGGAACTGCTTGGCCCGCGCCCAGGTGGCGCCGTGCGCCGGCGCGGCGCCGGGGCGCTGCTCATAAAAGAACAGCGCCGCGCACAGGCTCAGATTGCCCAGCGCCAGCGCCAACACCAGGGTTTTTATATCCATGACCGGCGACGGGTCAAACCTCGTGCTCGACGTTGGTGCTGCCGTCGCCCATTTTGCTGGCCCACGCCTGCGTGAAGAACACCTTCTCGTCCTCGCTCGGGCTGTCGTGCCAGAACACGATCAGCGTGCCCTTGTGGTCGTGCAGCTGGCTGACCTTTTCAATGAAAGTCGGTTTGCCGGCGACGTCGGCCAGGGCGACGGCGTAACCGTAGACCCGGGTCAGGCGCTCAATACGGTCGGGCTCGGTCAAGCTGTTGGTGGCGGTAAGCGTAGGGTGGTCTAAAAACATCGTCTCTCTCCAAGATGGCAGCCAAGGGGCTGGCCGGTGCTAACGTCAATGTACCTATTATTTTTCCGTCTGTAAATGCAAGCATGGCCGGCGGGCACGCCGGCGAGACAGTCGCCGCATTTTTCGGGCGGCATGCTACTATAAAAGCCCCCCAATCCTCGAGCAGCCAGCACCCTTGACACCGCCCCCGCCTCCCCTGGTCCGCACGCGCGGCGGCAAGCGCACGCTGGAATTCGAGCCGGGCATGATCCAGAGCGAGATGCGGCTCGCGCGGCCCGACGCGCTGGTGCTCGACTACGCGCGGGCGATGATGTGTTTCGTGCTGTTCCAGCCGGCGCCCGAGCACATCGTCATGGTCGGGCTCGGCGGCGGCTCGCTGGCCAAGTTCTGCCACCGCCACCTGCCGCGCAGCCGCATCACCGTGCTCGAGCTGCGCGCCGACGTCATCGCCCTGCGCGAGCAGTTCGCCATTCCGCCGGACGACGAGCGTTTCCGCGTCATCGAGGCCGACGCCGCGCGCCACATGCGCCAGCTGCGCGGCGCCGTCGACGTGCTGCTGGTCGACGGCTTCGACGCGGCCGGTCTGCCGCCCGAACTGGGCAGCGCCGCGTTCTACGCCGATTGCCGGCGCGCGCTGCGGCCCGGCGGCGTGATGGTGGCCAATCTATTCAGTTACGATCCCCGCTACGGAATCATGCTGGCGCGGCTGCGGCGGGCGTTCCAGGGGCGCATCTGCTGGTTTCGCGGCATCGCCGGCAACAACCGCATCCTGTTCGCCGTCCACGGCGGCGCCGAATCGCCCGCGCTGGCGATGCAGCAAAAAGTCGCGCGCAGCCACGGCCTGCCGCTGGCGATGCTGAACCGCCTGCTGGCGCGCTGGACCGTATTCAAGCTCAGCCGCAAAAAATCGACCGCGTAGGGCCGATTAGCGCAGCGTAATCCGCCAAGCGCGCGCCGTCCGAGGCCGAGCACCAGCCACCGGCGCCCGAACAGCGGCGCATCAGCTACTACCGCGCCGTATCAACTCAAACCCGGTATCGAACACCCGCTGCTCGCCGCCCCCCCCGTCGATGCGGTCCAGGATCGCCTGCGCCGCCACCAGGCCGATGTTGCGCCCGTCGACCCGCACGGTGGACAAGGGCGGAAACGTGTGCGCGGCAAAGTTCAAATCCCCGAACCCGATCACCGCCAGTTGCTCCGGTACGCGCAGGCCGCGGCTCATCGCCTCGATCATCAGCCCGTGCGCCAGCGTATCCGAACTGCAATAGACGGCGTCGATGTCCGGCGCCAGCGCCAGCAGGCGCGTCAAGCCCTCGCGCCCGGCCTGCATGGACGTTGGCGGCGGCATCGTCTGCACGGCCGCCACGGCGATCCCCTGCCGGGCCAGTTCGGCCTGCAGGCCCTGGTTGCGGCGCTCGGCGCGCGGATCGTCGGCCGACAGCACGGCGATGCGCCGGTAGCCGCGCTCGACGAGGTGGCGCGCCAGCGCGTGGCCGACGCCCTCGTGCGAGAAGCCGACCACCATGTCGATCGGCGACGGCGACATGTCCCACGCCTCGACCACCGGAATGCGCGCCAGTTGCAGCCGGCGCCGGGTGATATCGGTATGCAGCGTGCCGGTGAGCATGACGCCGTCCGGGCGCCGGCTCAGGATGGTCTCGACCAGCACCTCCTCGCGCCACGCCTCGTAGCGGGACAGGCCCAGCAGCACCTGGTAGCCGGCCTGCGTCAGCCGGTCGCTGGCGGCCTCGACCATGTCGGCGAAGATCGGCGTGGCAATGGTGGGCAACACCAGCGAGATGAGCTTGGACCGGTTCGACGCCAGCGCGCCGGCCATCATGTTCTTCACGTAGCCGGTCTGCTGCACCGCCTGCTGCACCTTGGCCACGGTGTTCGGCCGCACCAGATGCGGCTGGTTGAGCGCGCGCGAGACCGTGATCGGCGACACGCCGGCCACCTTGGCGACGTCGATCAGGGTCGCGCCGCTAACACTCAGGTCGGCTGTCGGCGTGTGCAGCAGCCGCAGGTCGGTCTTGTCGGCGCCCGCCGGCGCCGGCCTGGCGCCTTGGGCCGCGCCGGCGTGGTCGGCCGGCCGGTTTTTTTTCGCGCCGGGCTTGGCGGTTTTTTTGATGTTCATGGTTGGCGATTATACCTTACGCATCATTTTCAATCATTTGGCGGGCAATTAAAAGCGATCCCGGCCACAAAATTGTGTTGAATTTTGCCATAAGGCCCGGTATTATTGAATGATAGCGCAATCATTCGTCTCTCCAACACAGGAATCCTCATGTCACAGCCCCCTACTCCCGCCACCGGCGACACGCCGCGCGTGGTCGCCATGCGCGTCATTCCGGTCGCCGGCCGCGACAGCATGCTGCTCAACCTGAGCGGCGCCCACGGCCCCTACTTCACGCGCAACCTGGTGGTGCTGACCGACAGCGCCGGCCGCACCGGCGTCGGCGAAGTGCCCGGCGGCGAGGCGATCCGCAAGACGCTCGAGGACGCGCGCGAGCTCGTGCTCGGCCGCGCGCTGGGCGACTACCAGGCGGTACTGAACCAGGCGCGGCGCGCCTTCGCCGACCGCGACGCCGGCGGCCGCGGCCTGCAAACGTTCGACCTGCGCGTCGCCATCCACGCCATCACCGCGCTCGAGGCGGCCCTGCTCGACTTGCTGGGCCAGTTCCTCGGCGTGCCGGTCGCCGCCCTGCTCGGCGAGGGCCAGCAGCGCGACGCCGTCGAAATGCTCGGCTACCTGTTCTACATTGGCGACCGCAAGGCCACCGACCTGCCCTACGCCGACGCCGACGCCGCCGACGACGATTGGCTGCGCCTGCGCCACGAGGTCGCGCTCACGCCCGAGGCGGTGGTCGCGCTGGCCGAGGCGGCCTACCGCCGCTATGGTTTCAACGACTTCAAGCTCAAGGGCGGCGTGCTGCGCGGCGAGCAGGAAATCGAGGCCGTCACGGCGCTGGCCGAACGCTTCCCCGACGCCCGCATCACGCTCGACCCGAACGGCGGCTGGCTGCTCAAGGACGCCATCCGCCTGTGCCGCGACCAGCACGACGTGCTCGCCTACGCGGAAGACCCGTGCGGCGCCGAGAACGGCTATTCGGGCCGCGAGGTGATGGCCGAGTTCCGCCGCGCCACCGGCCTGCTGACGGCGACCAACATGATCGCCACCGACTGGCGCGAGCTCGGCCACGCGATCCAGCTGCAATCGGTCGACATTCCGCTGGCCGACCCGCACTTCTGGACCATGCAGGGTTCGGTGCGGGTGGCGCAGATGTGCCACGAATGGGGGCTGACGTGGGGGTCGCACTCGAACAACCACTTCGACGTCTCGCTGGCCATGTTCACCCACGTGGCCGCCGCCGCGCCGGGCAAGATCACCGCCATCGACACCCACTGGATCTGGCAGGACGGCCAGCACCTGACGCGCGAACCGTTGCGCATCGAAGGCGGCATGGTCAAGGTGCCGGCCAAGCCGGGCCTTGGCGTCGAACTCGACATGGAGGCGGTCGAGGCCGCCCACCAGCTCTACCTGAACATGGGCCTGGGCGCGCGCGACGACGGCGTGGCCATGCAGTATTTGATTCCAGGCTGGAAGTTCAACAACAAGATGCCGTGCCTGGTGCGCGACACCCCACGACCTTAAACCGCCGCGCACGTCCAGAAAGCCGCGGGCGGCAGGCTCGCCGGCGCCGCCCGCACCTGCCCTCCCCGCCTCGGTGGCCCGCCCGCTCCGCAGCGCGGCGCCAGCCGTTGCCATCGGCCGCGCGACCACCTCCCGCCGCCACTTACCGTTGCATCCCAAGTAACAGCGTGCAATAATAGATAACATTTTATTTTACAAACAAGACAATGGGATCGACATGACGACCTCCTCGGCACAGAGCCAGTCACGCTACGCCCTGATCGACGCCCTGCGGGCGTTCGCGTGCCTGGCGGTGGTGCTCTATCACGCGAGCGAGGGCGGTCATATCCCGGCATTGCTGATGGCATTGCCTCCCTTCGCCACCGACCTATTCCACTACGGCGACAGCGGCGTCGCAGTCTTTTTTGTCATCAGCGGTTTCGTCATCAGCCACAGCATGCAACGCGACCAAGTCGACGCCGCTTACGCGGGAAAATTCATGTTGCGCCGGTCTCTGCGCCTGGATCCGCCTTACTGGGCGGCGATCGCGCTGGCAATCGCTACGGCGTGGATTTCGGCGAAGGCGGTGCCGGGCAAAGTGTTCGACATGCCATCGGCTTCCACCATCGCTTTGCACATGACCTATCTGGTCGATCTGGCCGGCGCGCCGAAAATCAACAGCGTGTACTGGACTTTGTGCCTGGAGATACAGTTTTACCTTAGCTACGTGCTGCTCATGTTTCTAGCAACGAAATGGGGCCGAACCATCGGTGTCCAGACCGCGCGCGACCGCGTGCTGGCGATCGCGGCCATCGTTGCGCTGCTATGGACCACGCCACTTGAACCGTTCTATGTGCGCGGCCTGTTTTTGCCGCACTGGCATTTGTTCCTGCTCGGCGCTCTGGCGCGACACGTGCTCCCACCGGCGGCGACACGTACGGCGCTGGCCTGTTTCCTCGGCTATGTCGGCCTGCTGGCGGTGGCGCGGGGGCTGTGGCGGCCGAACGTGGCCAGTTTTATCGGACTGGCCACCGGATTGCTGCTGCTCTTGGGCGGCCTCAAGGGCTTTTTGCGCACCTGGTCCGGCGGCCGCCTGATCCAATGGGTGGGCCTGATTTCTTACAGCCTATATCTGACGCATAACACCATCAGCGGGATGGTGTTCCGTGTCGGCTACATGATCACCGGGCGCAGCGCGCTGACCGAAGGCGTTTGGCTGGTCATCGTCGTCGTCTGCTGTTGCCTATTCGCCTGGGTGTTTTACCTGATATTCGAACGCGCCGGCATACGCTGGAGCAAATTGGTGTCGATGCGCCGGGGACAGCCCGGCCTGGTCTCCGGACAGTCCCCGGTTGTCTGAGGACCGCTCGGGTAGCGCCACGCGTGCCCTGGCCGTTAGCCTTTGCGCGCGCCGTGCACCATCTGGCGCGCTTGCTTGCGCAGCAGCGCTTGTTCCCAGCGTTGCTTTTGCTCTTCCGTCTCCGGCACCAGCGCCGGCACTTCCACCGGCTTGCGGCCGGCGTCGACCGCCACCATGGTGAAATAGCAGCTGTTGGCGTGGCGCACCAGGCGCTGCTGGATGTTTTCGGTCACCACGCGGATGCCCACCTCCATCGAGGTGCGGCCGGTGTAGTTGATCGAGGCCAGGAACGTCACCAGTTCGCCGACGTGGATCGGTTGCAGGAACATCACCTGGTCGACCGACAGCGTGACCACGTAGCTGCCCGAATAGCGGCTGGCGCAGGCGTAGGCGACGCTGTCGAGGTATTTGAGGATGGTGCCGCCGTGGACGTTGCCGGAAAAGTTGGCCATGTCCGGTGTCATCAGCACCGTCATGCTCAGTTCGTGCGCCGACCAGGTCATCGGTTTTTCCATCTTTTACTCCCTCGTTATGGTTATGAAATCGTGTTCGTTGCGGCGGCGCGTGGCCAGCGCACGGAATCGGGTTTGTCACGTCGGGCCGGCGTCGAGTTGACGCACCATTTGCGCCAGCTCGCCGGACAGCGCCGGACAGGCATTCAGCACCAGTTCCAGTTGCTCCCACGCGGGCGGCGCGGTGCCGTTCTTGAGCGCGCCCTCCGCCAGCTGCGCCAGCGCGGCCATGCGCTCGGCGCCCACCGTGCCGGCCAGGCCCTTGAGCGTGTGCAGCGCCGGCAAGGCGGCCTGCGCGTCGCCGGCGTCGCGCGCCGCGCGCAAGAGCCCGGCCAGACTGTCCAACTCCACGGCGAAGCTGCGCAGCGCCATCAGATACACCGGTTGCAAGCCGCCCATGCGCTTGAGCGCGGCCTCGCTGTTGAGGCCCGCCTCGGGCAAGGGCATCGCGCCGCCCTGGCCGCTGGGGGCGGCATCGGCCGCGTCGTCCCCGGCGGCGGCGTCGCCCGCCGCCGCCCGCCCCACATGCTTGAGGATGACGTCGATCAATTGCGCCAGGTCGAACGGCTTGCCCACGTGGTCGACCATGCCGGCGGCCAGCGCGGCGATGCGGTCGGCGGCCATGGCGTTGGCGGTCATGGCCACGATCGGCGGCGCGAGCGGGCCGAGCAGCCCGCGGATGGCGCGCGTGGTCTCGTAGCCGTCCATTTCCGGCATCTGGATGTCCATCAGGATCAAATCGGGCAGCGGGCCGCCGCGCGAGACGGCCTCGATCGCGTACGCGCCCGAGCCGACCACCTCGACCCGCGCGCCGTCGTTGCCGAGCAGCTCGCCGGCGACCTGCTGGTTGGCCGGGTTGTCGTCCACCAGCAGCAGCCGCAGGCCGGCCAGCCGCCGCCCCGCCGGCACCGACACCAACGGGCTCGGCGCGCGCCGCTCGAGGCGCGCGTCGGCGACGGCGTCAAACAGCATCGAGGCGGTGACGGGCTTGACGACGAAGCCGTCGAGCACCGGCGACAAATCCTCGTGCTGCTGCGCCAGCAGTTCGCGGTCGTGCGCGGTGACCATGACGATCAGCGGCAGCTTGCCCGACGGCGCCATCTTGCGGATCCGGCAGCTGGTCTCCCAGCCGTCGAGCTCGGGCATGCGCCAGTCGATGAACACGACGTCGTAGGCGCGCCCCGCCGCCACCTGCGCGGCCACGGCGGCAAGCGCCTCGCGGCCGCTGTCGGCCAGGTCGACCTGCCAGCCGAACGAGCCGGCCATTTCGCTGAGCACCATGCGCGCGACCGGGTTGTCGTCGACCACCAGGCACTTGAGCCCGCGCATGAGCGCGTCGACCGGCGCCGCCACCGGCGCCGCCGCCGCGTCGTCGGCCGCCTCGCACTCGATGCTGAAGTCGAACACGCTGCCCTTGCCCGGCGTGCTGTCGACGCCGAGCGTGCCGCCCATCAGCGCCACCAGCCGCTGGCTGATCGCCAGCCCCAGGCCGGTGCCGCCGAAGCGGCGCGCGGTCGACGCCTCGGCCTGCGAAAAGCCGTCGAAGATGCGCCGGCACTGCTCCTCGGAGATGCCGATGCCCGAGTCGCGGATGGCAAAGCCGATCGACAGGCGCCGGCCCTCGCGCGCCAGCAGCCGCGCCGACAACACCACCTCGCCGCGCTCGGTGAACTTGATGGCGTTGCCGGCCAGGTTGAGCAGGATCTGCTGCAGCCGCAGGCCGTCGCCGACGACCAGGTCCGGCAGCGCCGGATCGATGCGGAACAGCACCTCGATATTCTTGTCGCCGACATTGGCCGACAGGATCACGGCCAGGTCGCGCCACAGTTTGTCGAGCCGGAACGGATGCGGGTCGAGCGCCAGCTTGCCGGCCTCCACCTTGGAAAAGTCGAGCACGTCGTTGAGCAGGCCGAGCAAGGCGCTGGCGGCCGAATACGCCTTGGCCGTGTAGTCCTGCTGGCGCTCGCTCATCTCGGTCTGCTGCAGCAGTTGCAGCATGCCCAGCACGGCGTTCATCGGCGAGCGGATCTCGTGGCTCATGTTGGCGACGAAATCGGACTTGGCGCGCCCGGCCTGCACCGCCTCCTCCTTGGCCTGCTGCAAGGCCAGGCGCGAGGCGCGCGACTCGGTGCGGTCGGTGCTGCTGCCGACCCAGCTGCGCACGGCGCCGTCGGCGTCGCGCTGCGGCAGCGCGTGGTTGTCGAACACGCGCCAGACGCCGTCGCGGCGGCGCATGCGGCAGTCGCAGCGGAACTCGCTGCCGTCGGCGCTGGCGCGCCGCCACGCCGCCGCCATGGCCGAGATGTCGTCCGGATGGATCACGCTGGCCCAGTTGTCGTCGCCCAGCATCTGCTCGGCCGGAATGCCGCTGAACTCCTCCCAGTGGTGGCTCAGGAAGTCGACCCGCAAGGCGGCGTTGGCGGTCCACACCATCTGCGGCAAACCCTCGGTGAGCGAGCGCCAGCGCGATTCGGAGGCCGTCAGCTGCGTCAGCAAGTGCTGCAGCGCCTGCTTGTTCTCCATCAGCTGCTCGACCGACTGGAATTGCTTGCGCAGGCCGAAACGCACGCTCACCAGCAGCGCGGCCGTCACCAACAGCAGCAGCGCCAGGAAAATGGCGGCGTTGCGCACCTCCTTGCGCCACGGCGCCAGGAAGTCGTCGCTGGCCAGCCCCACCACCACGAACACCGGGTAGGCGCCGATGCGCGAGACGCTCAGCGTGCGCTCGAGCCCGTCGCGCGGGCTGACCACGGTGTAGGTGCCGCGGTCCTCCTTGCCGTCCATGATGGCCTGGGTAATGGCGTTGACCTTGATGGTCTCGCCAAAGCGCATGTCGTCCACTTCCGGATAGCGGTGCAGCACGCGCTTGCGGTTGTCGAGCAGCACGATGGCGCCGCGCTTGCCGATGTTGAGCGCGGCAAAGGCGGCCGTCAGGCGGGAACTGTTGATGAGCACGTAGGCGGTGCCGCCGAAGCCGCCGTCGGGCAGGGTCAGCGGAAAGGCCAGCGGCAGCACCCATTCGTCGCTGATGCGCGACTTGGCCGGCAGGCCGATGATGAGCTCCTGCTCGCCCTTGGCGCGCTGGAAGAATTCGCGGATGCTCAAGTCCTGCGGGTGCGACAAGTCGACGCGCTCGCCGAAGATCACGCGCCCGGCCGCGTCGGCGCCGCGCACGGCGTCGGCCTGCGGGATGCGCTCCTTGAGCGAGCGCAGGTAGGCGCTGAACTTCTCGTTGTCGAAGCGCCCCGACGCGTGCATGTCCTGGAACTCGACGCCGGCGCGGCGCATCGCCAGGTCCACCTCGAGGAAGTGCGAGTTGAGGAATTTCTCCAGCGTGATGGCCAGGTTGCGCGAGGTCTCGTCGGCGGCGGCGTAGTAGCGCAGGCGGCTCTGGTTGAGCACATGGGCGATGCCCACCAACACGATCAACAACACGACGGCGACAGCCGCCGTCAACACGCCGTACAGCTTTCTAAACTTCCGCAGGGTATCGACTTTCATCACGGGATGCGTGCTCTCATTGGCGCCAGTTGCTCATTTATTACAACATTACAGCAAAAAAAACGCTCCAGCGGAGCGTTTTTTCGATCACAAACCTTGACTGGCGATATCGGCGAGCGAGGCGCGGCCCTTGTCGCTGATGTCGAAGCCGCCCTCTGGACGGGGCACGATATGGGATTTTTTGCCCAGGAACAGGGCCACGTCGGCGTCGACCGGGCTGGCGGGATCGGCCTCGATGGCGCGCAGGCTCAGGATGCAACGGCGCAGGAACAGCACTTCCTCGCCCTTGTCGGTGAGGGAAATGCGGCCGTTCTTGGCGATGGTGAATAGTTTGATGCCGGCCAGGCGCTTGGTGTTGCGGCCGACGCAAGCGCTGACGCGCTCACCCTTGATGCCGCGTTTGACTTCATCGAGCGCGTTGTATTCGTCTTGCGTTAATTTCTCGTTCTTCATTGCCATTTTTTCCATAAGAGACAGCTGCGGCCCTCATGGTACGCGCCCGGCGGGGTGGCGGCAAGAAAATGCGCCGCCAACGCGTCGCCGGTGCCCGGAAACGCTTGAAACCGCCTCAAAATGGCCGAATCGACGCCTTACAGCGCCCGTATCAGCAACCACACCAGGCCGATGCTGGCGAAGGCGGCGATGCAAATCACGGCTTGCACACGCTTCGCGCTCAACGCGACACTACGACGACGACCGAGGTAGATTTTGTTGTGTAAGGAATTGCCCATGATGCTCTCCGTGTGGGGAAAAACCGATGACCTGACTAAATTATAGGAACACTTTCGTGACCTCAGTGTGACGCCCGGCACAAACATTTAAATATGTAGCCGACGAGCAACAATAACCACCGATACTCACACATGTCCGAACCGCCACGTGCGCGCCGGGCGGCGCCCCGACCTGCTAGCATGGATTTTTTAGCCGTCAGGGAGTCGAACATGAATCAAACCAGCAAGCGCCAGCGCGACGAACACGCGGCCGAGGGCGGCCATATGCTCGACGAGGCCGACATCGGCAGCGGCGAGCGCACGCCCGGCCAGCGCGACACCGACGAGGATATCAAAAGCATCCCGCCGCTGCCGCACGACAAGGGGGCGGGCAACCCAAAGGAGCCGCCAGAGCCCGCGTAGAAGGGCGGATTAGCGGGCGAGGCCCGCCAATCCGCCCCGGGGGCCGTTCGAAGAAGCGGCCTACCTGGCCGGTAGGCTTTAAGCGCGCAGCGCGTAATCCGCCATGCGCCGCCGGCAGCGCTTCGCGAAAATGCCGCCACACGAATCGAAGGAACGACGATAAGACGGTAAGCCGGTCAAGCCTTGATCGGCGGCGCCTTCGGCTCCGGCTCCTCGATCGGCGCCTGGTCCGGCACGGGCATGTTGTCCGGCGGCGGATCTTTTTCCGGCTGCGGCGGCGGCACGTCGGGATCGGGCGTGGAATGGGCGTGACGGGTCAAGCAATCGAAGGCGCTCATGGCGTTCTCCTGTCTGGTGGGCTTCCCCGATAGATCGGGCGCAAGCCGGAATACACAAGCGCACGATCCGTCCGCTGCGTGCGGCAGCGCACGCAGCGCGCCGCATGCGGACCGGCGGCAGACGCGGTCCGCGGCAGTTACTTGATGCGGAAAATCATATCCACCGTTTGCGTCCAGCGCAGCACGCCGATGGACAACAACTCCTTCTCGCCCGTCTTGGTCTGGGTTTGACGCTCGCGGTTGTAGTAATCGGTCGGCATCAGGCCGACGGCCTTGGTCAGGTTGCGCAACTGGCCGGACGAGATCGCCGTCACCGGCCCCACCTTCTTGCCGAAGCCGGCGGCCATGCCCTCGGCGCGGCGCAGCGCGTCCTTGATGGCGGCGGCGGTCAGCTCTTCCTCGACCTTGAGGCGGTCGGTCTTGCCGAAGGTGGTCGCCAGGCGGTCGATGTTGGGTTTGTCGAGCAAGGCCTGCATGATCGCGCGCCATTTGGTCAGGTCGCGCACCACGATGTGGACCGAGCTGCGGATGTCGTACTCGGGCGTGTCGCCGGCGTCGGGCTTGGCCGATTTGCGCATTTCCTTGCGCATGTCCTGGACGTCGAGGCTGGCCGCGCCGTCGCCGTCCGCCGGTCCCGACTGCTCGACCAGCATGGCGCTGATTTCCTCGACGCGGGTCTGGATCAGCGCCACGGCCACCGCCGGATCGGGGTCGAAGGCGCTGACGTCGAAGTCGATCTCGCCCATGTCCGGCACCGCCATGACAAAGCCCTCGCCGCCGACGTGGATGAAGGGATAGGCCGGCAGATCGACGGCATGCGCCGCCAGGGGCGAGAGCGCCGGCAGCAATGCCAGCGCGACAGCGAAGTTCTTGAGCATCGACCGGTCCTTGTAAAGTTAAGGACTTAGTATGCTTTATTTTTAACTAATTTTCAATTTGCAACTTCGGCGCTTATTTGCCCTTGTTAATCTCGGTCAGCAGCACGAACACCTCATGGCGGATGGCCGGTTCGGCGGCCTTGAATTCGGCGTTGGCCTTGACGAAGGCCGGCTTCTTGAGTTCGGTTTTTTCGGCCGGGGTCGGGGTCGGATCGACCGGATACATGCGCGGCGCGCCGTTGTAAGTCTGCTGCAGCAGCTTGCGCCCGTAGCTCGACTGGTAATAGCGCGTCATCTCCAGCGCCGTCTCGGTGCCGACCAGGCGCGCCACCGGGGTCGCCAGACGGGTGTAGACCATCTCCGGCGTGAGTTTTTCCACCTTGGCCATGACCAGTTCGCGCTGCGCGGGGCTGGGGTATTTGCTCATGCCGGCGGTCATGCGCAGCAGCTTTTCGGCCTGCATCGCCGCCAGCATGTCATGGGCCGCCTTGACCTTGGCGGCGTCCGGCGCCTGCGCCAGCGCCGGCATCGCCCAGGCCGACATCGACAGGCTGGCGACGGCCAGCAATGTGCTTGCTTTCATGTGTGCTCCTTGAATTTTAGAATGAGTTAATGTCCGTCCGCATCATATTGCGAATTCAATAAACTTGCTCGCATGATTGACTTCGTCGCTAGCGGGTAGAATATCGGATCACCCGGCCACCCCATTGCGACCATGCTCACCACACCCCTCAGCGACGAAGAATACGATCAATTGGACGACCTGCTGCGCGACCTTGGCGAGCAATCGATGGACGTCTCGGCGCTGGAGGGTTTGCTCACGGCGCTGGTGGTCGGCCCGCGTCCGCTGGCACCGGCGCAATGGCTGCCGGCGGTGTGGGGCGGCGCGCCGGCGGCCGATACCGACCTCGCCGTCCATACCGGCCTGGTGATGCGCCATTTTGAATACATGCGCAAATGGATGGCGCAGGACCCCGGCAGCTTCGAGCCGATCTACGAATGCGGCGGCGCCTGGAGCGCCGAGGCCTGGACCGCCGGCTTCGAGACCGGCATGGGGCTCGACGCCGAGGGCTGGGCCCCGCTGCGGGCGGCGCATCCGGAATGGTTCGCCGCGTTCGAGCGCGAGGGCGACGATTGGGAGCGCGCCGTCACGCCGGCGGTCATCAAGATCAACGGCCACCACCACCCGGAGCCGGTCAAGACGGTCAAAGTCGGTCGCAACGATCCCTGCCCTTGCGGCAGCGGCAAGAAATACAAGAAGTGCTGCGGCGACGGGAAGTAAGGACGGCTGCACGCGCCGCAGCAACCGTCAAGGACGCGGCGCCGGGGCAAGCGCGCTGGATGCCGGCAACGACTTCGATGCCGGCCACGACAACGCCCCTGATGCAGACTACGGTTTGACCGCGGGCAGCGGCGACACCGCTTCGGTCGCCGCCAACGGCGGCAACGGCCCGAGCGCCTCCAGCTGCGCCGCCCGCGCATCGCGCAGGCGCAGGAACACCAGCCGGGTCGCCGCCATCACCGGCACCGACAGGAAGATGCCGACCACGCCGCCGAGCTGTTCGCCGGCCAGCAGGCCGATGATCACCATCAGCGGACTGACCTCGACACCCTCGCTCATCAGGTAAGGATTGATCACATAATCCTGCACCAGGCGGTAGGCCACCAGGAACATCAGCAGCCAGAGCAGATGGTCGTAGCCGGAAAAGCCGGCCACCAGCAGCGCCAACACGATGGCCGCCAGCGGCCCGGCGAACGGGATGAATTCCAGCACGGCCGCCACGCCGGCCAGCAGCAGCGAATATTCCACGCCCAGCAGCGACAGCCCGATGCTGTAGGAAATGAAGGTGGCGATCGACAGGAACAGCACCGCGCGCACGTAGCGCGACAGCAGCAGGTCGAGGTCGGCGATGATGCTCGACCACAGGCCGCGTTTGCCCGGCTTGAGCGCGGCCAGCAGGCCGACCCGCATGGCCGGCGCCTCCTTGATCAGCATAAAGCTCAACACCGGCACCAGCACCAGGTAGATCAGGTTGCCGGCCGCGTGCAGCACGCCGGCGCCGAACTGCTTGGCCCACGGCATGGCCTGGTCAGTGCCGGCCGACATCTGGTGCTGCAAAAAGTTCAGGATGCGCGCGCGCAGCGGCTCCATAAAGTCCGGCAAAGGAATGCGGTCGATCAGCGAGCCGGACTTGAGCAAGGCCGGCAACTGCTGGCTCAGCGCGGTCGCCTGCTCCTCGATGCGGGTACCGAACAGCGTGCCGACGACGGCCACCAGCGCGATCACCAGCAGGAAGACGAAGCCGATGGACACGGCGCGCGGCACGCGGCGCGGGCGGAAGCGCTCGGCCAGCTCGATCAGCGGATAGAGCAGATAGCTGAAGAACACCGCGAACAGCACCACCAGCAGTGTCGACGCCACCCGGTAGGCGACAAACAGCAGCAGCGCCACCAAAAACACGGTCCAAGCCGCCTTGGCGGCGCGCAAATCGAATCCGAACATGAATATCCCCTTGAAAGTAGCGCTGATTCTACACGCGGCATTAACCGCGGGGGTCAGTGCCGACATTCGGACATTAGGGGAACCTTTATAGTACAGATAAGTTCCTCTTTTTTTCAATTTGTCCGAATGTCGGCACTGACCCTCAGGGTTGGGGGTTCAGGTCGGGATAGCGTTCGAGCAGCGCGCTGGTCACGCCGTTGGTCCAGCCGAAGCCATCCTGGGTTGGATACTCGCCGCCGCCACCGCTCTTGCGTTCCTCGACATCGTACTTTTCGAGCAGCTTGCCGGTTTCACTCCAGGTCCGCCCAACGGTGCCGACCCAGCGGCGGGCGATCTCATGGGCCAACGTCTTGTGGCCGTAACGCTCCAGGCCATCGACCGCCACCCATTGCAACGGCGCCCAGCCGTTCGGCATGTCCCACTGTTGCCCCGTGCGGACCAGGGTCGTGCGCAAGCCGCCCTCGGCCAGCAGTTTGGCCCTGGTCGTTTCGGCGACGGCGTCGGCTTGCGCCTGCGTCGCCAGGCCCACCCACAGCGGGTAGAGCGTGGCGGCGCTTTGCACCGGGGTCGGGCCGTTCTTGCGCACGTCGAAATCGGCGTAGCGTTTTTCGGCGGCGACCCAGAAATACTGTTGCACCGCCGCCGCCCGCGTGTCCTTCGCGCGCTTGAACTCGCCGGCGCAGGCGCTATCTTTCGCGGCCGCGCAGCGCCGTTCGATCTCCCCCTCCAGTTGGTACATCAAACTGTTGAGGTCGATCGGCAGGATCGCCGTCGTGTTGATGCTCGACAGGCGCGTCGGCTCGTCGAGCCAGCGCGAGGAGAAATCCCAGCCGCTCTCGGCCGCCGCGCGCAGGTCGCGGTAGACTTCCGGCGCCGGCCGCTTCACTTCGCGCGCGGTCTCGGCGTCCTCGCCCAGCGCCTCGTCGCGCGGAGTGTCCTTGGCGTCCCAGTAGCGGTTGAGGATGGTCCCGTCGGCCAGTCGCACCACGTGCTCGCAGGCGCCGGCGCCCCGCTTAGGCAGACAGGCCTTGCCGCGCTGCCAGAAGGCGTGCTCGGCCCGCAGCGCCTTGAGCGTACCGGCGTCATCGGCACGCTCGCCCAAGGGCTTGAGTTGCGTCATCGCGGCGAAGAACGGCGGCTGCGAGCGGCTCAGATAATACGTGCGGGTACCGTTCGGAATGAAGCCGTAGCGCGCGATCAGGCTCTTGAAATCGACGATCATCGAGTCGACCAGGTCGCCGCGATGGTCGGCCTTGAGACCGAGCATCGTGAAGTAGGAATCCCAGTAGTAGATCTCGCGGAAGCGCCCGCCCGGCACCACGTAATTGGCAGGCATGGCCAGCGCCGACGACCATTGGGGCGGATCGAGCGGCGGGCGCGTGAGCACCGGCCACAACGAGGCGATGTGCTGGCGCAGCGTGACGGTGGCCGCCGCCGGCAAGGTGAAGTGGCGCTCGACGAACGCTTTCAGTGCCGCGTTGTCCTGCGGTTGCTCGCGCCGGTACTCGGCCAGGATAGTCTGCGGATCCTGCCGGGGCAAGGCGTCGGCAAAGGTCTTCGCATCGGAATATATGCGCGCCGCCTGGACCGCTTCGAACAACGGACCAAACAGCTCGTGGGGCGTGGCGATGGCGGCGCGCGGGGCCGCAGCATGCGGTTCGCGCTGCGCCAACGCCGGCCACGCCGCTACCAGCAACGCAACGCCGACCAGCGATCTTGCCTGCGCCACACCCATCATTCCCAAATCGACACGTTTCATCAGCTTCCCTCCCTTTGGGCAAGCATGCTACGCGAACCGAGCACAAAGCGACGCATGCATGAAGCGGTGGCTTCCGCGCCGCGCGGCCCGGTCGGGATTATTTACAGTCGACCGCAGCTTTTTTCCAATGGAAACCGCGTGCCCGGCGCAGCCCGTTGATCCGAAAGGCTTTTGTGGCGCACGCGGGCGCTGGCCCGAAGCATGCTAACCAAGCCGCACCAGACAACGGGAGATAATCATGTTCAGATTCAGTACGACGCCAGGTGTCCGTTTGGCGGCCATGGCGCGCCACATCGGCCATCATCTACGAAAGTTATGTATTCCCTTGGCGCTCATCTGCGCGGCGCTGACGATACGCCCCGCAGCGGCGGCGACGGTGAAGTACGATCTGCATCATCTCGGCGGCAATGAATTTACCATCGCCTACGTCATTGCCGCCGCCGGCAACGATCTTCCCATCCACGAGTTCAGCATTTATTTCGACCCGCTGCGGTATGCGGATTTACGCCTCGCCGCCTCCCCCGCCGGCTGGGACAGCCTGATGCTGCAACCGGAACCCGCGCTCGGTTCCAGCGGCATGTTCGACAGCCTCGCCTTATCGAGTCCTCTCGCGGCGGGCCGGTCCCAAGACGGCTTCATGGTTGCGTTCCAGTGGATCGGCGCTGGCCAACCCGGCGCGCAGCGCTTCGAGGTGGTCAATCCTGCCGATTTGTCCGTCGTTGGCTTCGGCTACACGTCGCCTGTGGCGGCGGTGCCCGAGCCCGGCGCGCCGGCCCTGCTGATCGCCGGCCTGGCGCTGCTTGGCGCGCGCGCGGCGCGCAGCCACGCGGCGCGCTCCAAGCATGGCGCGGCCATCCACGCGGGTGGCGCCATGATGCTCGCCGCATTGGCGCTGGGCGCCATGCGGCCAGCGGCGGCGCAAGCACCGCCGTCAGGCGCCGGCGTGCAGTTCGGCGTGCTCGCGGCGGCGCCGCCGAGTGTGCGCATCGAGCGGATGACCAAGCTTGCCGAGCAACGCATCGGCAGGACGCTGTTTCGCTACCACTATCTGGTGGAGGTACGCAACGACGGCGCGCCGCTGACCAACGTGCGCGTGCAATTGACCGCGAGCGGTGACGGCGGCACTGTGTTGTCGGGCATCGTCCCCGTCGGCGACCTCGGCACCGGCGCATCGGCCGCCACGCGGCAGGACATCGTGTTCACGCATGACCGCGCCAAACCGTTCGTGTCGACCGAGTTGCGATGGCGCGTGATCGCCGACCCGACCGGCGCGCTTGCCAGGCTCGATCCGGGCCCGGCACTGGCGGGCGTGGATGCCGACGCCAACGGCATCCGCGACGATGTCGAAGCGGCGATCGCCGAACTGATACCAGACCAGGCCATCGCCGTCCCGGCGCTGCGTGTCGCCAGCGCGCTGCAACTGGAGATCCTGGCCCGCACCGCCGACGAATCCTTGCAGGCCCAGGTAAAGTTTGAAAAAAGCCTGGCCTGCCTGGTCTCCCGCTCCGCGGATTTCTACCAAATTTTCCAAACCGTGTCGGTCATCACCTTCAATACCCGCGAGCGGCTCGAAGCCTACGTGCGGCACAAATCGTCGCTGCCGCCCAACCGCGATGTCGATCTGTCGGGCACCTGCGAACCGGAGATAAATGATGAAAACTAAATTGACCAGGTTGGCGCTGGCGATCGCCGCCACGGGCTTGCTGGTGCAGCCGCCCGCGCGCGCGCAGCAGTGCGAAGCGCCACGGGATGTCGCCATCGCCTTTATCAACGGCGTCGATGTCGACTTCGACGGATACGAGACAGGTCGCGCGCGGCTTGAACAAGAGTTTGGCAAGCATTACACGGGAGCCGATACTTTTGACCGCCAGGTTCTTTATCCGGCGTTTCACAATCCGTCCGACACCCTTGTGCTGGATATCTACGAGTCGTTGCAGCAGATAAGGCGGCAACAGCCGGAATGGAATCTGTCGTTTCCCCAGCTCTATGGGTGGATGAAAAAATTGTCCTTCTTCCCGGATTGGGTCTACCCCGACCGGTCGCCTTTCGACGCCGTGGCAAGCGCCGCGCTGGCGGCTTTGATACGCGGGCATACCCCGGAAATCACCGATGAGATGGTAAGCAAAATGCGCGACCTCGTCGACCGCAAACTCAACGTGCTGGTCGTTTCCCACTCGCAGGGAAATCTCTACGCGACCGCTCTCGAGAAGGCAATGCGGCAGCGGTTACACGAATTAAACCGGAGCGGACAATACAAAACATTGCACGTGGCCCCGCCTGCGGAAATTGACATGAGAAACAAATACATCACCAACGACAATGACATGGTCGTCAATTTCAGCCGCAGGTTTGATACGCATGCGCCGCTCGGCAACGTCACTGTATCGGCACTCTTGCAGAAGGTACGCCGCGATCTCGATCCGTTCGGTCACGGCTTTGTCGATCTCTATATGACCAGGGACTTGCAGCCCTACGCCGGCAGCGCCGGTGTCAAGGGTATCAAGACCCTCCTCGCCGACCACATGGCCGAGCTCACGCGCAGCGATGCGATCTGTCCGCAGGTCGACAGCAGGAGGACCTGGATCCAATACCAGGACCTGCCGCCCGTCTTCCCACCCGTGCTGCCGCCGGAGCAGTTGAATCTCGCGGCGCACGGCATTGTTCCGGGCGACGTCATCGAACTGGCGTCCAACGGCAGTTGGAGCTACGACGGCTATTGGGGCGGCACGGGACAGACGACCGGCGCCGCCGGCATCTTCGCCGACGACGCCGCCTATCTGGGCAAGGCGATGCTGGGCCAGGGCGACACGGGCGCATCGCCCGAGGCCGCGCCGATGACCAATGAATGCACGAACGTGACGCCGATCGACAACCCGTACGATTTTCTGATACCGGATGCCGCCTGGGCGCGGGTCAAGGTGCCGGCTGGCGCGACGCGGCTGTTGCTCGGCATTTCGGACTGCTTCCAGGGTGACAACCTTGGAACCGTCTCGGTGGCGATCCGCAAGTTGGAAAAAAACGATTGAACCGCGACCGTTCCCAAAAAAAACCCGCCGAGGCGGGTTTTTCTTCATACTGGCGGAGAGGGTGGGATTCGAACCCACGGTACGATTTAACGTACGCTTGATTTCGAGTCAAGTACATTCGACCACTCTGCCACCTCTCCTAATGGTCCTGCACCGCTTGTTCAGCGAAGGCAAGATTATAACAGGCGATAATAGAAGACGGAAGCCCCAAAATACAACTATGCAACACCGGCCGTTTTGCCCACTCTCGCCGGATCGAGCGCCGCCGGATCGACCCCGAACATCGTCAGCGACGATGGCACCGGCTGGCCACGCAGCATGGCGTCGTACAACTGCCCCGCCGCCGGCGCCGTCTGTATGCCGTAGCCCCCCTGCGCCGCCGCCCAGAACAGGCCGGGCACCGCCGGATCGAAGCCGCCGACGAACTCGCCATCGTCGACAAACGAGCGCAAGCCCGCCCAGACGTGGCGCGGACGCCGCACGCTCATCGTCGTCAGCCGCTCGATGGCGTCGATGGCGATGGCAATGTCGAGCTCCTCGGCCTGCACGTCATGCGGCGCCACCGGGTCAGCGTTGCAGGGCGAGCCGAGCAACAGGCCGGCGTCCGGCTTGACGTAGAACGATTCCTCCACATCCATGAACATCGGCCACGCCGCGCTGACCATGCCGGCCGGCGCCTCGAACAGCAAGGCCGATCGGCGCCTGGGCAACAGCCCGATAGGCAAGGCGCCGGCCATCGCACCGATCGCGTCGGCCCAGGCGCCGGCCGCGTTGATCACCGTCGGCGCCTTGCGCATGCCTGCGCGCGTTTGCACTTCCCAGACGCCACCGATGCGGCGCATGCCCTGCACTTCCGAGTCGTACTCGATCCTGGCGCCGTTGGCGCGCGCGCCGCGCAGGAAGCCCTGCAGCAGGCCGTCGACATCGATGTCCCTGGCGTCCGTTTCCAGCACGGCGCCGGCCAGGTGTTCCGCCCGCAGCACCGGCACGCATTCGGCCGCCTGCCGCGCCGTCAGGCGCCGCACCCCGCTCGACACAGAGCCGACCAGCGCCTCGTGGGCGTCGAGCGCGGCCTCCTGCCCCGCCTGCGCGAACATCAGGGCGCCGCGCGGCGTGAGCAAAGGATGTTCGCAGAAGCCGGCCGGCGGCCGCTCGAAGAAGTCGCGGCTGGCACAGGTCAGCGCCCGCACCTGCGGCGGGCCGTAACTGGCCATGAACAGCGCCGCCGAACGTCCGGTGCTGTGGTAACCGGCGTTGCCCTCGCGTTCCAGAATCAGCACGCGCGCGTGCCGCGACAGCCAATAGGCGATCGATGCGCCGCCGATGCCGGCGCCGATGATGATGTAATCCGCTTGCGTGTTACTCATGATTTCCTGTTCGTTTAAAACGACACATCGAGTTCCAGCCCGATGGTGCGTGGTTGCGGCCGTACTGCGGTGAGCTCGACCATGCCGCCGGTGAAGGCGTTCTCGATATTGGTCACGGCGGTCACGGCATTGCTGTTGTTGAGGTTCTTGACGTAGGCGCGCAAGGTCCACGGACCTTTTCCGATGTCCGCGTTCAGATTGAGCACGCCATAGCTGGACAGGCGGTGCGACAGCGGATCGCTGGCGGCGCCGCTGTTGCGCGCGTCCGTCCAGCTGTAGCCGCCGCCCACATGCGCGGCCCAGCTATCGAGCACGCTGAACGAGTAGTCCGATGTCAGAGACCAGGTCCATTGCGGCACCACCTGCATGGTGTCGCCCGCCTTGCCCCGGATGGCCGGCGCGTCCTCGGTCAACTTGGCGTCGGTGTAGGCGGCGTTGAACGCCAGCCGCAGCGCCGGAATCGGCTGCACGCTGGTGGTCAGTTCAATACCCTGGCTCTTGGCCTTGCCGGCGTTGGCCAGGTAGCCGAGGCCGGTGTCGGTGACTGCGGCCAGCTGGATGTCGTGCCAGCGGATCTGGTAGGCGGCCAGCTCGATGGCGGCGCGGCGCTGGAAGAACTGCGACTTGACGCCGACCTCGTAGTTGACCAGCTTTTCCGCGCCCACCGTCGGCGGCACGCCTGGCAGCACGGCGTTGGGGCCGCCGGCGCGGTAACCGCTGGCGACGCGCGCATACAGCATGCTGTGCGCGTTCAGGTGGTAGCGCGGGCTGAACATATATGTCGTCACGCCCTCGCCGGACGTGCCGCTTGCCGTGCCCAGCGGCGCCAATACGCCGGCATTCATGATCGACTGGTAGGACTGGTTGTTCCTGGCATAGCGCAGGCCGCCCGTGACGTCGAATTGCTCGCTGAATTTGTACGTGGTCGAACCGTAGACGGCCTTCTCCCTGTAGATCGACGGCTGCGACGCCGACAGCAAGGGATCGAGACCGGGCAGCGTCGCGCCGTCCAGCGATGCCGCGCCGATCAGCTGGTCGTTGGCGCTTTTTTCGCGCGTGTAAAACGCGTTGATCAGCCACTCGAGCTTGCCCGCCTGCTTGGATGCGAGCCGCACTTCCTGCGTGACCTTCTTCAGGTCCAGGTCCAGCGCATATTTGGAGATGCCGGCCGCTGGCGCGCCGAGCATCGGGAAGCCGAGGCCGAACTGGTTCGACATGTCGTTGAGCTGGCGCGTGCGGGTTTTCGAATAGCTGGTGGCGGTGGTCAGGTCGGCCCAGCGCAAATCGAAATTCAACGTGGCCGAGTAGTAATCGACCGTCTTGGCAAACGGCTCGGCCACCAGCTTGCGCGTTTGACGCTCGCCCACCAGCGGCAGCAGCGAGACCGGATCGACCGGCGTCAGGCTGTTGTCGTCGGCGTCGATCTTTTGCCGCAGCGCCGACAGCTTCAGCGAGAAGTCCTGATTGGGACGCCACAACACGGCGAGGCGCCCGTACTGCTGCCCGACGCGGTTGATGTCCGACGCGCCGGCGCGCACATTGTCGATATAGCCGGGCGTGCGGTTGTTCGACAGCGAAATGCGCGCCGCCAGTTGGTCCTGGATCAGCGGCACGTTCAGCATGGCGCGTTCCTCGTGGCCGAGCGAACCGGCGCCATCGACGCTGGAAATGCCCAGGCCGGCGCGGCCGGACAGCTCCTTCAGATCCGGTTCATTGGTGACGTATTTGAGCAGGCCGCCCATGGCACTGGCGCCGTACAGGGTGCCTTGCGGGCCGCGCAGCAGTTCGATGCGGGCGATATCGTAGGGCAGCAAATCCAGCACGAAGCTGCCGCCACGGCCGAAGTTGCTGCTGGAGCCCAGCGGCGTATCGTCGAGATAGGTGCCGACGACGGAACCAGCGCCCAGGGTGGGGATGCCGCGCGCGGCGATGGTGGTCTGGCCTGGTGTGCCGGCATTGTCGATCTGCACCGACGGCAGATAGCCGGCCAGGTCCGACAACTGGCTCACATGCTGGCGTTCCAGCTGCGCTTGCCCGACGACGCTGATGGCCGACGGCACCTTGCTGGCGAGCTCGGTGCGCTTTTGCGCGGTCACGACCACTTCCTGGATGGCGCCGGCGCTGTCGGCCTGCGGCGCGCGTTGTGGCGTGGGTGATGGCGCTTGCGGCGATTCCTGCGCCTGCGCGACCGACAGGCATGCCAGCGCGACATGCAAGGCGATCGCCAGCGGGGTACAGGGCAAGGTGGGGCTACGGCTGTTCATGTTTCGATTCTCCCGACGATATGGATATGATGTTTTTAGAGCCGTTCGAACAGCATGTGGCGGGTGCGCATGGTGTCGATGCGGAAGCCGGTAATGTCGCCGTCCTTGCGCTCGACCGTGAGCACGCCGCGCAGCGGTAGTTCCGGCGCGTCCATGTGCCAGCCGAAAACATCGTCCGAAAACGCCTCCAGCGTCGCCAGCGTGCCGCCGAAGCGACCGGCCACGCGCAGGCGCAGCAGGTCGCCTTCGAAATAGATGGAGGCGCCGGCATCGAGATCCGGCGCCCGGTAGTCGCCAACCAGGGGCGCGCCGGCCGCCGCCAGCGCCGGGCCGGTTTCGGGCAGCAGATGCAAGGTCTCGGAGTAGCCTGCCTCGCTCAATTCCAGCGTCGCCGGCGGCGGGCCTTCCGCCGCCCATCCTTCGCGGCTGAGCGCGTACGGTCCGGCCGCGATGTCGGTGAAGTTGGTATGCAGCCGGTCGCCATCGCTGTTGAGCGGCATCGGCGGCAGGTTCAGGATCGCCAGGCCCAGGTCGCCACCGGCGTCGCCAAAGCCGATCACGAAGCCGGAGGCCGGCGACGCGTAGCGCCGGCCCAGCATGGCGGGATAGGCGCTGGCCGGCAGCTTGGCCTCGGCCGGCGTGACCAGCAGGTCGCCGAGCATGGCGTCGACAACCTGGTTGGCGAACACCGCCGAGTTGAAGAGTTCGCCGTTGATGTTGGCCATGATGATGATATCGAGCCCGTGCGACGGCACCGTCAGCATCTGGCAGGTGCCGCCGATGACGCCGCCCGCGTGCTGGATCACCTCGACGCCGCGATACGGATACCGCATCAGCCCGAAGCCGTAGGGCACGACCGCGCCGCTGTTGAGCCGAGTGGCCGACAGGATTTGCGCCCAGCTCTCCTCGCTGCCGACCAGCTTGGGACCGCGCAAGTGCGCCATCCAGCGCAGCATGTCGTCAACCGACGAAATCATTGCGCCCTCGCCGCGTACTTCCATCGTCGGAAAGATGCCGCGCTTGTAGCCGCCTCCCGGCAGGCCGATGTGCAAAGTGGCCATGCCGCGCACGATCTCGAAATCGTTCGGCGCCGAGACCGTATCGTGCATGCCCAGCGGCGAGAAGATCCGCTCGTGCAGGAAACGCTCGAACGGCATGCCGCTGACGCGGTCGATCACCACGGACAGCAGGTGATAACCGCCGTTGTTGTAGATGAACTTGTCGCCGGGCGCGAAGTTGACGTCGCGCTGGCGCGCCAGCGCGGCCAGCGCCTGCCCGGCCGGCTTGATGGCCAGGTTGTCGCCGAGGAAGCTGATGTCGAGATAGCAGCGCGAGCCGCCCGTATGGCTCATCAACTGGCGCAAGGTCGGCCTGCCCTGCTCGGGCGTCAGTTCGGACACGTAGCGGCCGACGCCGGTATCGATATCGAGCAGTCCATCCTCGGCCAGCAGCATGATCGCCAGGCAGGTGAAATGCTTGCTGGTCGAGCCGATGCGCATGCGCGTCCACGGGGTGTTGGCCACGCCCAGCTCGACGCTCGCCAGGCCGAAGCCGCGACGGTAGACGGGCTTGCCATGCTGGGCGACCCCGATCACCAGTCCGGGCGCGTCGCTCCGGTTGCGTGCGGCGAACAGGTCGTCCAGCGCGGCGACGCCGGTCTTGGTTGTTGGGGGAACGGCGTCTTGTTCGGCTGATTCGGTCATACAAACTCCTGGGCTGGTTCACATCGTTAATTCACTTTATCTTACAAAGAAAATTTTTACAATATAGAAAATTTTCACCAAAACGGGTCCCCGAAACGGTGAATAACCATCCCTATCAGAGTGAAATCAGATGCACCGGCAGCCTGGAACCGACAGCTGCCAGCCGGTTTTCGCGGCATTTATCCAACAATTTTCTGAATTAGAAATTTTAATTGACATGCCAGAAAATAGTCGCTAGCCTGATTCTCGCCTGTCGGCCTGATCGTCTGCGCCGACGCCTTACGGAGAATGCATGAGCAGCAACCCCCTTTCACCGGCCGCGCCACTGAAGGTATTTCTTGGCGCGTTCGCCCACGAGACCAACAGCTTCTCGCCGCTCCCCACCACGCTGCGCTCGTTCGAAGCGGATATCCTGTACCGCCCCGGCGACGACGCCGCAGCCCTGGAACGGGCGCTGGAGTTTCCCGGCTACGGTTACGCGGTCGAACTGGCACGCGCACGCGGCGATCAGCTGACGGCAGGACTATGCGCATGGGCGCAGCCTGCCGGTCCAGTGTCGCGCGCGGTCTACCAAGGTCTGCGCGGCGAATTGCTGGCCCAACTTTCGGCGGCCGGGCCGGTCGATATGGTGTTTCTGGTGCTGCACGGCGCGATGCTGGCCGACGGCTACCCCGACTGCGAGGGCGACCTGTTGACCCATGTGCGCGCGGCGGTCGGCGCAGACGTGCCGGTCGGCGCCCTGCTCGACCTGCACGGCAATGTCACGCCGGCGATGATAGCCAGCGGCGCCGTGCTGCTCGCCTGCAAGGAGTACCCGCACACCGACTATCCGGCCCGCAGCGCCGAGCTGTACAACCTACTCGCGGCGGCCACCGGCAAACGTGGCGGCCGGATGCCGCGCACGGCGATGCGGCGTGTGCCGATGCTGGGCCTGTTCGGCACGACCGAATCGCCGATGCGGGACTTCGTGCGCCGGCTTGAAGCCTGCGAGCGCCTGCCCGGCATCCTGTCGGTCTCCGCCATGCACGGTTTCCCGTGGTCCGACACCGCCGACACCGGCGCGGCGATGCTGGTGGTGCACGCGGGCGACGAGGAGGCCGCGCAGGCGGCCGCGCGGCTGGCGGCCCAGCTGGCCGGCGAACTGTTCGCGCTGCGCAGCTCGGCGGCGGGCGCCCGGCTGCCGCTGGACGAGGCGCTGACGGCGGCGCTGGATGCGGCGCAGGCCGCCGGTGGCGACGCCGGCCCCGTGGTACTGGCCGACAGCGCCGACAATCCCGGCGGCGGCGCCGCCTGCGACAGCACCTTCGTGCTGCGCGCGCTGCTCGAGCGCGGCGTGCGCGACGCCGCGCTCGGCATGATCTGGGACCCGCAGGCCGTGCGGATCGCCAGCGACGCCGGCGTCGGCGCGCGCCTGCCGCTGCGCATAGGCGGCAAGGTCGGGCCGGCGTCGGGCGAGCCGGTCGATGTCCTGGCCGAGGTGCTGGCGGTGCGCGCCGACGCCCGCCAGCCCGGCCTCGGCGGCCAGGGCAGCGATCCGCTGGGCGCGGCCGTGGCGATCCGCGCCAACGGCATCGACATCGTGCTCAACTCGATCCGCCAGCAAGTGTTCTCGCCGGAGTGCTTCACCGAGCTGGGCATCGACGTGCGGCGCAAGCGGCTGGTGGCCGTCAAATCGACGCAGCATTTCCGTGCCGGTTTCGATCCGCTGGCCAGCGCCACGGTCTACTGCGACGCTCCCGGCACGCTCAACGGCAACCTCGCCAAACTTCCCTACCGACATCTGCGCAGGCCCATGTGGCCGCTCGACGCGCCGGACACCCCCCATTTCGACCAAGGCGACGCGCCATGAACCCGACGACCTCCACCGCCGCCCTCGATGCAGCGCCCGCCGTCGGCAAGGCCCGGCTGGCCAAGGTATCGATCGGCCTGATCGCCCTCGCGCTGTTTGTCGGCACCGCCGCCAAGGCCGTGCTCAGTCCGATGCAGGAACTGGTCAGCGTCAACCTCGGCATCAGCGACACCCAGATGGGCCTGATTCAGGGCCTGGCGCTGGCGATCCCGCTGGCCCTCATTTCGATACCGCTCGGCCGCCTGATCGATCGCGCCAACCGCGCCCGGCTGCTCGCCGTCATGGCGCTGTCGTGCGCCATCGGCAGCGCGCTGACGGCCTTCGCGCACGACTTCGCCTTCATGTTCGCCGCCCGCATGCTGGTCGGCGCCTCGGTGGCCGGCGCCGCCATCGCCGCGATCT
Source organism: uncultured Duganella sp. (assembly GCA_963513825.1). GTDB lineage: Bacteria > Pseudomonadota > Gammaproteobacteria > Burkholderiales > Burkholderiaceae_D > Rugamonas. The sequence continues at coordinate 17,775 of CAUPRW010000011.1, read as the reverse complement.
CGCTGGCGGCCGACCTGTCGGACGCATCGAGCCGGGGCCGCGTCATGATGCTGCTGGGGCTGGGACAAGTGCTCGGCAGCGCCGTCATCTTCAGCGTCGCCGGCGTGTTGCTCGAGCGCCTGCCGGTGCTGCTGCAGGCGGCTTTTCCGGCGGCGACGATGGCGCCATGGCGGCAGGTGCAACTGCTGTGCGCGGCCGTGATGCTGCTCGCGGCGCTGCTGCTGTTCCTGCTGCGCGAGCCGCTCCGGCGCGAGGTCGGCAACGCCGCCGGCCGCAACCTGCGCGAGGCGATGAAGGAATTGTGGGTGTATCGCAAGCTCATGCTGCCGCTGCTGGTGGGCATGATGTCGATCGGCATGGCCGACGCGGCGGCCAATATCTGGGCCGTGCCGGTGCTGACGCGCTCCTTCCATCAACAGCCGGCCGATTTCGGCGCGTGGATGAGCATGGTGTTCCTGGTGTCGGGCATCGCCGGCACGGCCTTGGGCGGCATGCTGTCGGACTTCGGCCAAAAGCTGATCGGCCACGGCGGCATCATGCTCGGCTCGGTGATCGGCGCCGCGCTATCGATCCCGGCCGCGCTGTTCCCCGTGATGTCGAGCGTGCCGGGTTTCGGCGCCCTGTTCTTCTTGCTGCTGCTCAGCGGCGCCTGCGCCGGCGTGGCCTCGACGGCGGCGATCTCGGTGCTGGTGCCCAACGAGCTGCGCGGCATCTGCATGAGCAGCTTCAGTTCGGTCGCGCTGTTGATGTCGTTCGGCGTCGCGCCCTCGCTGGTGACCCTGGCCGCCCAAGTGATGGGCGTGGGCGCCGACATCGGCAAGCCGCTGGCCGTGATCGGCGTCGCCACCAGCGTCATCGGCACCTTGGCGTTCCTGCTGGCGATGCGGGCGGCGCGCAGCCAAGCGCGGCTGAACTAGCTCAGGCCGCCGGGTCCCTGTCGCCGCCGGGGCCCGCAGCCATCAACTGATCGGCCTCGCCGGAACAGATCGACAGCACCCGGCACACGCCGGGGCTGACGGCGATATAGGCGTGCCCCATGCCGCTGTCGAAATAAATCGAGTCGCCGGTTTCCAGCCGGGTCGGCGCGTACAGATCGGTGTACAGATCCACGGTCCCTTCCAGCACAAACGCATATTCCTCGCCGGAGTGGCGTATCAGTTCGCCGAACTCCGTGACGGAACGGGCGCGGACTTCCGCGACAATGGGTACGATGCGTTTCTTGAGCAGGTCGGCGGCCGGATACAGGTGCGCGTAGTTGGCCGTCTCGATGGCATAGCCTTCGCCGGCGCGCGTGATACTGCGGCGGCCGCTAAAGGCCGGCGCGGCACCTGCGGGCGCCACGCTGGCGTCCGCGGCGAACAGTTGCGCGATATCGACGCCCAGCCCCTGGCAAATGCGCAGCAGCTTGTCGTAGCTGATCGACATGCGATTGTTTTCCATCTTTGATAAAGTCGATACCGGCAAGCCGGTCAGCGCGCTCGCCTCGGCCAGGGTCATGCCGCGCTGCTTGCGCAGGTCGCGCAGGGACAACCCCAGCTGATTCGCCGCCGCGCCCGTATTCGCTTTCGTTATCATCGACTGCCTGCTTTGAAATCAAGATATGTAACGATAGCACTTCCGGAAAAAGATGCAGCGAATTTTTTCAAATATAGAAAATTATGGACTCGCCTCGGCAAGCAAACGCCAATAACAAAAAACCCGCCGAGGCGGGTTTTTCCAAATACTGGCGGAGAGGGTGGGATTCGAACCCACGGTACGATTTAACGTACGCTTGATTTCGAGTCAAGTACATTCGACCACTCTGCCACCTCTCCTTTTCCCGCGTCACTGCTGCGAGAAGGCAAGATTATAGCAGGCCCCGCCGAAAAGGGAAGGACTATTTTTCCGCCTTCAAATGCGTCAGCCCGCCCATGTACGGACGCAGCACTGCCGGGATCTCGACGCTGCCGTCGGCCTGCTGGTAATTCTCCAGCACGGCCACCAGCGTGCGCCCCACCGCCAGGCCCGAGCCGTTGAGCGTGTGCACCAGCTCCGGCTTGCCCTGGGCGTTGCGGAAGCGCGCCTGCATGCGGCGCGCCTGGAAGGCTTCGCAGTTCGACAACGACGAAATCTCGCGGTAGGTGTTCTGCGCCGGCAGCCACACTTCCAGGTCGAACGTCTTGGTGGCGCCAAAGCCCATGTCGCCGGTGCACAGCGACATCACGCGGTACGGCAGGCCGAGCCGCTGCAAAATGGTTTCGGCGTGGCCGACCATCTCGTCGAGCACCGCGTAGGACGTGTCCGGATGGACCACCTGCACCATTTCGACCTTGTCGAACTGGTGCTGGCGGATCATGCCGCGCGTGTCGCGCCCGTAGCTGCCCGCCTCCGAGCGGAAGCACGGCGTGTGCGCGGTCATCTTCAGCGGCAGCGCGTCGGCGGCGACGATCTCGTCGCGCACGATGTTGGTCAGCGATACTTCCGACGTCGGAATCAGGTAGAAGGTCTCGCCCTCGCCTTCGGCGCCGCCCTTCTTGACCGAGAACAGGTCGGCCTCGAACTTGGGCAGCTGGCCGGTGCCGCGCAGCGAGTCGGCGTTGACCATGTAGGGCGTGTAGCACTCGGTGTAGCCGTGCTCGTCGGTGTGGGTGTTGAGCATGAACTGCGCCAGCGCGCGGTGCAGGCGGGCGATGCCGCCCTTCATGACCGAGAAGCGCGTGCCGGTCAGCTTGGTGGCCACTTCAAAGTCCAGCCCCAGCGGCGCGCCGACGTCGACGTGGTCCTTCACGTCGAAGTCGAAGCCGCGCGGCGTGCCCACTTTGCGCACTTCGACGTTGCCGGTTTCGTCCGCGCCTTGCGGCACCGATACGTGCGGCAGGTTGGGGATCGCCTGCATGAAATCGGCCAGCTTGGCCTGCACCGCCGACAGCGCCGTTTCGTTGGCCTTGAGCTCGTCGCCCAGGCCGGCCACTTCGGCCATGATCGCCGTCGTGTCTTCGCCCTTGCCCTTCATCATGCCGATCAGCTTGGACTGCGAGTTGCGCTTGCCCTGCAGCTCTTCGGTGCGCGTCTGGATCGCTTTGCGCTCAGCTTCGAGGGCGTTGAAGGCGTCCACGTCGAGCTGGTACTTGCGGGTCGCCAGGCGCGCGGCGACGTTGGCTATATCTTTACGGAGAAGTTGGATATCAATCATGGGGACAAGTGCCGTTTGTATCGAAAACGTCAATTGTACCAAGAGGATGCCACTTCCCTGCGAGTTTTGCGCAGCCCGCCGGCTGCCGGAAAAGCCGCGGGAAATTACAGGGCGGCCTTCTCGGCGGCGCTCAGGCGCTTGGCGCTGACGACGACGACCGGCATGTCGGCCTTGACGGTGGCGACCTGGGCGACGCGGGCGTCGGCGGCGACCATGATGGCGCGCCCGTCGGCGGCGGTGGCGAAGCTCGTGGCGCCGGCGATGACGGCGGCGGTGACGAAGATGATTTCCATGTTTTTAGCGATGTTCATGATAGCTCCCGGTGGTGGTGGTTTCAGCCGACTTGTGTCTGCCGCTTTGGTATGGTTGTACTGTACCTAAAGGGCGTATGGGAAACCACGGGGATGCGACGAAGCGCCGGAAACGGCGCATGAAATGCAAAAAACGGGGATGTGGGTGGCGCTTACGCGGTCAACAGCAAGGGCTGGTCGGCCAGCCGGTGCGCCAGCGCGCCGAGCCTGGCGACCGCGCCCTCCACTTGCGCACTCCACACGTTGCCGCAATTGAGCCGGACAAAGTTTCTATATTTGCCAGAGGCGGAGAACAACTGCCCCGGCATGCACGCCACGCCGGCCTCGTGCGCGAGCTGGTGCAGTTCCAGCGCGTCGACCTGCTCCGGCATGCCGACCCACACGACAAAGCCGCCCTGCGGCTCCGACACCGTGCACTGCGGCGGAAACGACGCGCACACCGCGTCCGACATGCGCGCCACGCGCTGCGACAAGGCGCGCCTCATCTTGCGCAGCTGGTTTTCGTAGGCGCTGCCGACCAGGAAGTCCGCCAGCACCGCTTGGAAGAAGTGGCTGGTGGCGCCGCTCGAGACCATCTTGAGCACGGCCACATCCTGCGCGTAGCGCCCCGCCAGCACATAGCCGACGCGCGCGCCGGGGCTGACCGCCTTTGAAAACGACGAGCACAACATCACGTGGCCGCTGGTGTCGTAGGCCTTGACCGGCCACGGCCGCTCCGGGGTGAAGCACAGGTCGCCGTAGATGTCGTCCTCGATCAGCGGCACCCGGTGCTTGGCGAGCAGGCCGGCCAGGCGCTTCTTGTTCGCCTCCGGCATGATGCAGCCGAGCGGATTGTTGGCGTTCGGGACCAGCAGCACGGCCTGCACCAGGCGCGCGTCGAGCGCCACTTCCAGCGCGTCGATCGACGGCCCGGTTTTCGGATGGGTGGGTATCTCCAGCGCCTTCATGCCCAGCGATTCGATCAGCTGCAGCAGCACGAAATAGCTGGCCGATTCGATCGCCACCGTGCCGCCGGCCTTGGCGACGGCGCGCAGGCACAGGCTGATGGCCTCGGTGCAGGACGCCGTGACGACGATCTCGGCCGGGTCCAGCCGGCCCCAGTCGAGCGCACGCCGCAGGATCTGGCGCGCGAATTCCGGATGATTGGTCTCGTAGCAGCTGACCGTGCTGAGCATCGCCGAATCGCGCCTGGCGACGGACGCCACGATCTTTTGCATGCGCTTGACCGGCAGCAGCTCGTCGAGCGGCCAGGCCGAGCCGAGCTGCACGATGCCGGGCTCCTCGTTGGCCTTGAGCACCCGCATCAGCAGGTTGTTGATGCCGACGAAGGCCGGCTCCGGCAGCTGGCCGGCATCGGTCATCACCGCCAGCGTGCGCGCGCGGTGGCGCACGTAATAGCCGGCCTGCGGCCGCGCCTCGATCAGGCCGCGATCCTCCATCAGCCGCAGCGCCTGCATGACGGTGCTCACCGACAGGCGCTTTTGCTGCGCCAGGTGGCGGATCGACGGCAGCCGGTCGCCGGGCGCGAACACGCGGCTGGCGATCAATCCGCCCAGCTCGTTGGCCAGTTGCTCGTACAAGTTGATGTGCATGCGATATTGTGGCCCGGCCGACCGCCATGGCGACAGGTACAGCGGACAATCATTTTGACCATGACAGTTTAGCGAAACCGCATCTGTGACGGTAACAATTTCGATTCGCTGCATCTGTTATGGCCGGCGCCCGCTGCGTATTCTGGTTGCACGAATCACCATGAAGGAGCAGCCATGAAGCCGCAATTGATCACCGTACAAAAAGGCTGGGCCGAATACCGGCTGACGCAGGACCACCCGCTGCGCATCGCCCACGCCGCCGGCCGGCAGGTCGAGTGCCTCGACGGCACGGCCTGGATCACCGCCTACGGCGAGCACACGGATTTCATGCTGCGCCGGGGCCAATCGTTTGAAGTGCCGAACGACGGCCTGATGCTGATCGAGGCGGCCGGGGCCGGCGTGGTCAGGGTCCGCCTGCCCGCCGACACCGGGCCGCGGCACGGTTGGCGCGGGCTGCAACGCCGGATGGCGGGCGCGTTATCGATGCTGCATCTGTAGGATTTCACCTACGCAACTAATCGTGCGCCAGATCCTCCTCGAAATATGTACAATGCGTCAACAATACAGCCCCGAGGAGAATAATTTGAAAAATCACTATCTGAAGATGGGCGCCCTGGGCGCGTTGATGGTTCTGGCAGCCGGTTGCTCGACCATGGGTGGCGGTCCGCCAGCGGACGAAGCGCCGCCGCCGGCCAACCCGAACTTCGCCGCTGAAATGGACAAGTTCAACAAGCAGTTCCCCAACGACAAGGCGACCAAGTACGAAGAAGTGTCGCTGAACTATAACAACGCCAAGAAACTGGACGAGAAAGGCAATTGCCATGACATGTCCAAGTATCCGGTCGTCATCGTGCTGACGCTGGACGCGTCCGGCAAAGTGGTCAAGAGCACCACCGACGTCGAGAACAAAAAAGCGGCCTGCTTCCGCGACGCCTATGCCGGCGTGCAGCTGCCGGCGCCGCCGTTCGCGCCGTACTTCAAGCCGATCAAACTGCGCTAAGCGGGCCGGCGCGGGCAAGGCGGATCGCGCCACGCGCAGCCGCCCCGCGCCAGTCCGGCCTCAAGCCGCCGCGTCCTCGCCGGCGGCTTCTTCTTTTTCAGCCGGCTTTTCCAGCCACGCCAGCACCACCTCGTTGAAGCGCTGCGGATCGCGCACCATCGGCCAGTGGTCGGTGCTCATCGCCACCACCTTGCAGCCCTCCCTGGCGGCCAGTTTGTCGCGCCATGAGGCCGAATGGAACATGAACGGCTTGCGCGTGCCATAAATGAACAGCATCGGCACCTTGGGGAAAAACGGCACCAGCCCGCGATACGAGCCGGCGCTGCCCGCCGTCAGGATGTAATACGGGAAATTCATACCCGAGCTGATGTACTCCGTCGGCGACGGCACCTTCATCGCCCGCACCATGGCGCGCGTGACCATGTTGCCGATCGGCCCGCCGATGGCCCAGGCCAGCGCCAGGATGTTCTGATAGCCGCTGACCATCATCTTTTGCCCGAACGAGCGCGAGCGGTCGGTGGCGTCCGAATTGGCGTCGCCGATATCGACGCCGACGATGGCCGACACCAAGGCTTTGTTGCGCATGTAGAACTCGTAGCCGAACACGCAGCCCCAGTCGTGCAGCATCAGGATCACCTTTTGCTTCTGGTTGACGGCGGCGACGATGTGCAACAGGATGCGCATGGTCGCGTCGAGCGAATACGAGCGGCGCGGCTTGCCGATGTCGAAGCCGGGCAAGGTGAAGCGCACGCAGCGGTAACGCTCCTTGAGCTCCTCGACCTGCGCGTCCCACAGGCGGTGGGTGTCCGGCCAGCCGTGGATCATGACGATCGTCTCGGACCCTTCCACCCCGCCTTCGATGTAGACGTCGATGTCGTCGACTACCAGCACTTGCTGCATGTTGTTCCTTGTGTTTATCAGATTCAAACCCGCGCGCCTTTGCCTCGATGCCCGCTTCGCCGCTTAGGGGACGTACCCCAAGGGGTACGTCCCCGCCTGGCAGTGCGGGGTGGCGAGCACAAATACCAACCCGCTGGCGATGCCACCGCCGTCACCCCTTCCCGGCGTCCTCGTCGAGCTTGCGCAAAAACGCCATCTTGTCGGCGATCTTACTCTCCATGCCACGCGGCACCGGCTGGTACCAGCCCGGCTCGCGCATATCGTCCGGGAAGTAGGTCTCGCCGGCGGCGTACGCGTGGGGCTCGTCGTGCGCGTAGCGATACTCGTGACCATACCCCAATTCCTTCATCAGCTTGGTCGGCGCGTTGCGCAGATGGACCGGCACCTCGCGCGACTTGTCCTTCTTGACGAAGGCCATGGCCTGGTTGAAGGCGTTGTAGCCGGCGTTGCTCTTGGCGGCGATGGCCAGATAAATCACCGCCTGCCCCAGCGCCAGCTCCCCCTCGGGCGAGCCGAGCCGCTCGAAGGTGGCGGCGGCGTCGTTGGCCAGCTGCATGGCGCGCGGATCGGCCAGGCCGATATCCTCCCACGCCATGCGCACGATGCGGCGCGACAGGTATTTGGCGTCGGCGCCGCCGTCGAGCATGCGGCACAGCCAGTACAGCGCCGCGTCCGGATTGGAGCCGCGCACCGATTTGTGCAGCGCCGAAATCTGGTCGTAGAAATTGTCGCCGCCCTTGTCGAAGCGGCGCGCGTTCAGGGTCAGCGCGTTCTGGATGAAGTCGCTGGTGACCTTGTTGGTCTTGGCGGCGTTGGCCGCCGTGCTGGTTTGTTCGAGCAGGTTGAGCAGGCGCCGGCCGTCGCCGTCGGCGTAGCCGATCAAGGTGTCGACGGCGGCGTCGTCGAACTCCAGGTGCGCCAGCACCTTGGCGCGCGCCTTGGCCACCAGCTGCTTCAACTCGTCCTCGTCGAACGAGTGCAGCACGTACACCTGCGCGCGCGACAGCAGCGCCGAGTTGACCTCGAACGAAGGATTTTCGGTCGTCGCGCCGATCAGCGTGACCAGGCCCGACTCCGCGTACGGCAACAGCGCGTCCTGCTGCGATTTGTTGAAACGGTGGATCTCGTCGACGAACAAGATGGTGTGCTTGCCCATCGTCAGATTCTGCTGCGCCTGCTCCATGGCGGCGCGGATATCCTTCACGCCCGAGAACACGGCCGACAAGGCGATGAACTCGCACTCGAAGGCGTTGGCCGTCAGCCGCGCCAGCGTGGTCTTGCCCACGCCGGGCGGGCCCCACAGGATCATCGAGTGCGGCTGGCCGGACTCGAAGGCCAGCCGCAGCGGCTTGCCCGGACCCAGCAGGTGGTGCTGGCCGATCACGTCGTCGAGCGTCTTGGGCCGCAGCGCTTCGGCCAGCGGCTGGCGCGGTTCTGTTGCAAATAGGTCAGCCATAGTGTCCTGGAATGGAAAACGCCGCGGCGTCGCGGCCGCGGCGTTCCGCCGTGTAGCCGTTAATCTTTAATTATTGAACACGTCCGCGCCCTTGGGCATGACGAACTTAAAACTGGTCGCCGTCAGCGCCGGATTTTTTTCGAATTTACTGAACGTCAGCACCGAGGTCTGGCCAAACGAATCCTTCAACTCCATCGCCTGCGGCAAGCCGTCGCGCAAGCCGATGGTGATTTGGTCGAAGCTGGTGTCCTTGGCCTTCGGTACGGCCTTGAGCCACTCCATGCCGTCGCGCGTGCCGGCCTCGGACAAGGTGAAGTTCTTTTCCAGGTCGTTGCTGCCGAACAGGATGGCCGCCGGCGACGAGCCGAGCGCGTTGCCCAGCGCCTTGACGGTGACCTGGTTCAAATCCTTGTCGAAGATGTAGAGCTTGTCGCCGTCGGCCTGCAGCACCTGGTCGTAGGGCTTCACGTACGTCCAGATGAACTTGCCGGGACGGGCGAACAGGAAGGTGCCGCTCGACGGCGGCACCGGCTTGGCCGCCTCGCCGTTGGAATTTTTGACCTGGCGCTGCGTGAACTCGCCCTTGGCGGCCTTGGTGGAGGCGACGAAGGTCTTGAACTGGTCGAGCGCGGTGGCGCCGGCCGCGCCCGCCAGCAGCAGGCCGGCGGTCAGGACGGCGAGGTTCTTGAAATACTTCATACGATAGGGTTCCTTGGTTATTCCGCGCTGGCGGCCGGCACCAGAATGTCGCGGTTGCCGTTCGATTGCATCGCCGAGACGACGCCGCTATTTTCCATCTGTTCGAGCAGGCGCGCCGCGCGGTTGTAGCCGATGCGCAGATGGCGCTGCACCAGCGAGATCGAGGCGCGGCGGTTCTTGAGCACCACCTGCACCGCCTGGTCGTACATCGGATCGGCCTCGCCGCCGGCCTCGCCGGCGCCCTCGCCGGCCGCGCCGCCCTCGCCTTCGAGCGTGCCGCCCTCGAGGATGCCGTCAATGTAGTTCGGCTCGCCCGTCGTCTTCAAGTGCTTGACCACCCGGTGCACCTCTTCATCCGACACGAAGGCGCCGTGCACCCGCACCGGCAAGCCGGTGCCGGGCGGCATGTAGAGCATGTCGCCCATGCCGAGCAGCGTTTCCGCGCCCATCTGGTCGAGAATGGTGCGCGAGTCGATCTTCGAGGACACCTGGAACGCGATCCGGGTCGGGATGTTGGCCTTGATCAGGCCGGTGATCACATCCACAGATGGGCGCTGCGTCGCCAGAATCAAGTGCAGGCCGGCCGCGCGCGCCTTTTGCGCGATACGGGCGATCAATTCCTCGACCTTTTTGCCGACCACCATCATCAGGTCGGCCAGCTCGTCGATGATGATGACGATGGTCGGCAGTTTTTCCAGCGGCTCGGGCGAGTCGGGCGTGATGCTGAACGGATTGGGGATCAGTTCCTCGCGCTTCTTGGCCTCGGCGATTTTTGCGTTGTAGCCGGCCAGGTTGCGCACGCCGAGCTTGGACATGAGCTTGTAGCGCCGCTCCATCTCGTTGACCGCCCAGTTGAGCGCGTGGCCGGCCTGGCGCATGTCGGTCACCACCGGCGCCAGCAGGTGCGGAATGCCCTCGTACACCGACATCTCCAGCATCTTCGGATCGATCAGGATCATGCGCACGTCGGCCGGGTCGGACTTGTAGAGCAGCGACAAGATCGTGGCGTTGATGCCGACCGATTTACCGGAACCGGTGGTGCCGGCCACCAGCAAGTGCGGCATCTTGGCCAGGTCGGCCACCACCGGCTTGCCGGCGATGTCCTTGCCCAGCGCCACGGTCAGCGGCGACGGATTGTCGTTGTAGACCTTGGAGCCGACGATCTCGGACAGGCGCACGATCTGGCGCTTGGCGTTGGGCAGCTCGAGCGCCATGTAGTTTTTGCCGGGGATGGTTTCGACCACGCGGATCGACGTCAGCGACAGCGAGCGCGCCAGGTCGCGCGCCAGGCCGACGATCTGGCTGCCCTTGACGCCGGTGGCCGGTTCGATTTCGTAGCGCGTGACCACCGGGCCCGGATAGGCCGCCACGACCTTGGCCTCGACGCCGAAGTCCGACAGCTTCTTCTCGATCAGGCGGCTGGTGAATTCGAGCGTTTCGACCGGCACGGTTTCCAGCACCTCGGCCGCCTCGTCGAGCAGGGACAGGGCCGGCAGCGGGCTGTCGCCGCTCAAGTCCTGGAACAGCACGGCCTGGCGCTCCTTCTCGACGCGCTCGGACTTGACCACGGTGACGATCTGCGGCTCGATCTTGACCGGCGCCGCCACCACGTGCTTCTCGACATGCTTGGCGCGCTCGATGACGACCACTTCCTCGCGCTTGACGGCGGCCACCTCGCCCTGGCGGCGGTCCTCGCGGTACTGGTAGCGCTGCACGAACCATTCGATGCCGGTCTCGAGCGCATAGCCGATGCGCTCGGCCACGGCCAGCCACGAAACGTGGAAGAACAGGCTGAAGCCCAGGCCGAACAACAGCAGCAGCAACAGCGTGGCGCCGGTGAAACCGAACGCGACATGGGCCGAATGGCCGATCAGCTCGCCCAACACGCCGCCGGGCGCGCGCGGCAATTCCGCGTGCAACGAGTACATGCGCAGGTATTCGAGGCCGACGCTGCCGGCGAACAGCAGCAGGAAGCCGATACCGCGGATCAAGCCCTCCTGGGCGTGCTCGGGATCGGCCTGGGTCGACATGACGTATTTCTGGGTCAGCTGGCGGTAGCCTTTCCAGACCAGGCGCAGCAGGCAGAACGCCCACCACCACGCGGAAATGCCAAAGATGTACAGCAACAGGTCGGACAGCCAGGCGCCGGCGCGCCCGCCGAGGTTGCTCACCTTCGGCACCAGCGTCTCGTGCGACCAGCCCGGGTCCATTTTGTTGTAGCTGGCCAGTATCAACACGAAATACAAGCCCAGCACGGCCAGCGCCAGCCAGCGCGCCTCCGACAGCAGCCGCACCAGCCGGTTCGGCAGCGGCTGGCGCTCGGTCGGCGTGCGGGTGTAGCCCGGCGACGAAGAAGTTGCAGCTTTCGGCGCTCGCTCCTGAACTTTTTTACTGCTCATAGGTATTAAGGTGTTGCAACGTTAGCGAGGAGGAAATAATCATATGTGCGTATTTTACGGCAAAGCAGCATCAACCGGCCCGACGATTCATCCTCATCGCCTGCTTGCACTATAATCTTGTATTGCCTGCGTGAATGCAACAGCGGCTAGGGCATCCCCGCCCGCCACCTCCCTTGCCTCCACGCTAAACGCCCCCAAATTCGGATTAATCCAACATATTAAGAAGCCCTCCATGACCACTCCAAAACACGCCCGCGTACTGATCCTTGGCTCCGGTCCCGCCGGCTACAGCGCCGCCGTCTACGCCGCCCGCGCCAACCTCAACCCGATGCTGGTGACCGGCATGGAGCAAGGCGGCCAGCTGATGACCACCACGGACGTGGAAAACTGGCCCGGCGACCCGATGGGCGTGCAAGGCCCGGACCTGATGCACCGCCTGCTGCAACACGCGGAAAAGTTCAACACCGAGATCGTGTTCGACCATATCCACACGGTCGAGCTGGCCGCGCGCCCGATCCGCCTCAAGGGCGACAGCCACGAGTACACCTGCGACACCCTGATCATCGCCACCGGCGCCTCGGCCCAGTACCTCGGCCTGCCGTCCGAACAGGCGTTCATGGGTAAAGGCGTGTCCGCCTGCGCCACCTGCGACGGTTTCTTCTACCGCAACCAGGAAGTGGCCGTCATCGGCGGCGGCAACACCGCCGTCGAGGAAGCGCTGTACCTGTCGAACATCGCCACCAAGGTCACGCTGATCCACCGCCGCAACAAGTTCCGCGCCGAGCCTATCCTGATCGACCGCCTCAACGCCAAGGTCGCCGAAGGCAAGATCGAGATCAAGTACAACCACACCCTGCAGGAAGTGGTCGGCAACGACAGCGGCGTGACCGGCCTGAAGATCCATTCGACCGACACCGGCGCCGTCACCGACGTCACCGTGCACGGCCTGTTCGTGGCGATCGGCCACAAGCCCAACACCGGCATCTTCGAAGGCCAGTTGGACATGCACAACGGCTACATCAAGACCCGCGCCGGCACCGACGGCATGTTCACGGCCACCAGCGCGCCGGGCGTGTTCGCCGCCGGCGATGTGCAGGACCACATCTACCGCCAGGCCATCACCAGCGCCGGCACCGGCTGCATGGCCGCGCTCGACGCGCAGCGCTACCTGGAAGCGCAGGAGTAACTGTGGGTTTGAAAGACTTCGCCGACCTGAAATCCCTGGCCAAACAGCTCAAGGATCAGGCCGAGACGCGCGCGGCCGCCGAGGCCGAGCGCGCCAAGCAGGAAAAGACCAGGGCGGTGGAGGCGAACATCTTCCAGTCCAGCGTGGGCGGCGTCAAGCGCATGCCGGTGTCGGACCGCTACGTGCCATCGCTGCCGAAGTCGGCCGGCGGCGTCGCCGCGCCGGCGCGCAAGCTGACGCAGGCCGAGGACGACGCGGCCGTGCTGCGCGAGTCGCTCTCGGACCTGTTCGAAGTCGATCATTATCTGGAGGAAGACCCGGCGCTCAACTACGCGGCGCCGGGGGTTGGACCGGACATCGTCAAGAAGATGCGCAAGGGCCATTGGCCGGTGCAGGACGAGCTCGATCTGCACGGCCTGCGGCGCGACGCCGCGCGCGACGCCATCGGCGACTTTTTGCGCAAGTCGGCGCTGCGCAACCACCGCTGCGTGTGCGTGATCCACGGCCGCGGCTTCGGTTCGAAGAGCCAGGAGCCGGTGCTCAAGTCGATGGTGCACAGCTGGCTGGTGCAAAAGGAGGAAGTGGTCGCGTTCTGCCAGGCGCGTCCGTCCGAAGGCGGCGAAGGCGCGCTGATCGTGCTGCTGCGCGCGGCCTTGCGGCCCGAGCGCCTGTGATTTAGCTGGCCACGCGCCGCCGCCCAACCCCGCCACCCTGTCCCGACATGCAAGCTCCGTTGCTTAGGGGACGTACCCCGCAGGGGTACGTCCCCGCCCGGCCGTGCGGGGTAGCAGCCAGCGCGCCAAATGTAACTAACACTTGGCTGTTGCATCATGTTAACCTACGGCCATTCCCAATACGCCCGCAGCCTACATGAAGCCCGTCCCCGTCCACGTTTCCCTGATCACCATCATCGAAATCGTGGCTATCCTGGTCGGCGCCTTCTCCGGCTTCGTCGAGGCGCGCCGCAAGCGCATGGACCTGGTCGGCGTGTTCACGGTCGCCTTCATCACCGCCTTCGGCGGCGGCACCTTGCGCGACATCCTGCTCGACCGCCGGCCGCTGTTCTGGGTCATGCACCAGGAATACGCCATCCTCATCTTCGTGCTGGCGCTGATCGCCACGCCGCTGATGCGCACGCTGCGCCAGATCCTCTCCGAACGCCTGATCGTCATCGCCGACGCCATCGGCCTCGGCCTGTTCGCCGTGGCCGGTGTATCGCAGGCGCAGGCGGCCGGCATGCCGCTGTTCATCGCCTCGATGATGGGAGTGATCACCGGCATCTTCGGCGGCGTGCTGCGCGACATCGTCTGCAACGAAGTGCCGATGGTCTTCCGCGACGGCAAACCGTACGCCATCTGCGCCTTCTTCGGTTGCTGGATGTACATCGGCCTGCAATACACCCAAGCCTCCGACGACACCGCGCTGTGGGTCAGCGCCACCTTCATCACCGTGCTGCGCCTGGTCACCTGGAAGTTCGACCTGCGCGTCAACCGCCACTAAAGCCCTTCGACGTCAGCGGTTCACACTCAACACCATGGTTTATTCGTGGTTGCTACGGCAACGCTGTCGCCCATCCCGACATTCGACTATTAACCCACAGTACCGGCGCGTCCAAACAAGATCAACCAAGCACCGGTTGGCTGAGTCCGGGCTATGCGTGGCAGGCGGTCGTCACGATCCCGAAACCAGAACGAAAAAATGCCGCGCGGGTCAGGACCGGAGAAAAATCGCCGTCATTAACAAAAGCAGCGACATCTACGGCCTATCGAAACCGTCTATTAGCTGGGCCTATGACACCGTTGGTCGCCGTATCAGTATGACCTACCCCAACGGTTTGGTGCTCGCGTTTGCTTACGACAGTTACGGCCGTATTTCCGGTATTACCAGCAACCTGACCGGGACCAGTGCGACGATCGCCAATTCATTCCTGTATCAGCCAGGGACGGAAAAGCGCTACGCCTGGCGCTTCGGCAACGGCCTGCCGCGCATGCTCACCTACGACACCGATGGCCGCTTGCAGCAGATCGCCACTCCAGGCAAGCACGACCTGTCGTTTTCGCACCTCGCCACCAATGCGATCGCATCGGTGGCCGACAACGTATACGCGTCGCAAAGCGCGAACTACGCCTATGACGACGTCGGCCGTCTACGCACCGTCGGCCGCACGAACGATCCGCAGGACTTTGTGTGGGACGACGTCGGCAACCGCACCAGCCAGATACGGGCGGGAACGGGATATACAGCGAGTCTTGCCGGCGATAGCAATCGTCTGCTCACGTGGAGTGGCGGCACGTCGCGTTCCTTCACCTTTACGCCGGTTGGCAATGTGTCCGGCGAAACCGGCGGCAACGGTACGCGCGTCTACGGGTACGACAACTTCAACCGTATGAACGGCGTTTCGATCAACGGCGCCGCAGTTGGTGATTACCGCCTGAACGCCCTCAATCAGCGGGTACTGAAAATTTCGGGTGGGGTCGCCACGTACTATGCATACGGCGACGGTGGCGAGCTTCTGACCGAAATCGCCGGCGCCGTCACCACGAACTATGTTTGGCTTGACGGTGCGCTGCTGGGCATCGTTCGCAACGGCCAGTTCTTTGCTAGCCATAACGACCAGACAGGACGACCGGAGGTTCTGACCAATAGCACCGGTGCGGTCGTATGGCGTGCCGACAATGCCGCTTTTGACCGTCGCAGCGTTGTTACGGACACCGTTGGCGGGTTAAACTTGGGTTTCCCTGGGCAGTACTACGATACCGAATCTGGTCTGTGGTATAACTGGAACCGTTTTTATGATGCGTCCCTAGGCCGCTATATGCAAAGTGATCCAATCGGGCTGGCAGGTGGGATGAATACTTATGCATATGTATCTGGCAACCCGATATCATTTGTCGATCCATTAGGGTTGCTTCAATTCTCACCTTCTTTTCAAGCAGCCTATCCGAAGGCCGCGACTCGCATCGCGTCTCTAAGTTCTCGGGTCAACAGTAAAATGTACGCCGCATTTGCGAAATACGGCCAAGCAAGCAAGTGTGACGTCGATGCGTCACTGACACCGGGCGCGGGACCATCGGTAGCGAGCTCTGATCTTGCGGCAAACAATCCGGGAAGGTATGAGCCAGGAACTTCGCAACTGCAGATTGCCGGATGGTTGTTGAAAGGATACGAAGCGGGGTTGGTGTCTGATCGGTTGCTGGATGCAACTGTCCTGCATGAATTAACTCATTATTTTGATTGGCGTGATAATTCCCCCTTTCCAACGGAAGCCGGGCGTAATTTCGAAATCTACGTATGGGGAGCGACAGTCAATAAATGATGAAACTTTTTCTGAGCCTTATAGCGTTCCTTTTAACGAACGTCGCCGAAGCAACTGCATCGGCATCCTCCTGTGCCAAGAAAAATACTGCTTTGCACATTGAGTTGGTAACTGAAAAATTAAAGATGTCTTTGCACGAGTCAATCATTCTTTCTGTGACAATAACGAATAGCAGTAGTCAACCGGTACAATTGATTCCATTTATGGAATTGGAATCATATTGGCTGCGATTTGAAGTGGTTGATGAAAAAAATAAGCGAGTGCGCTGGCTGGGGCCCGAAGTTAAAATGATTGAGAATGCCAGTCGGGTCACTCTCTATCAAGGTTATTATTGGGGGCGACGGTTTGAGCATTTTGAGCAGCTATACGATCTGTCTAAACCTGGGAAATACCGTATTCGAGCGATTTATGGGGTCTCTCCAGATGGTATTTGCCCGATAGGAAAGGTGATCTCGAATTCGCTTGGTTTGACGATCAATTAAGGGACGTTCGATAACCCAATCTGGCTTTGAAGCCGCCTCTCCCATGTGAACCGGCGACGTACACAATGGAGTTGGTGAACATATTGGAAATTTGGGTAACGGACATTAATGGTCGAAAGGTGTTCGGACATATCAGAGAAATGCATCGCAGAGCGGCAACGCCGTGAAGAAGAAAACTGCCCGAAGCCTGAATTGGCTTTTGGATTGAGATTTCAGCACCAAAGGGAGCGGATTGCTTATGAGTGTGGAATCGACGAATATGCGCGAGATCGAGGTGGAATTGATTTTGCAAACTTGGGATGGTGAATTTCCCGGTGGATGCCCTCGTCTTGACAGTAACTATTTTCTTGAGGATCGCAGAGCACAGGGCCGTGGGCTCACTATTAGTGAGGAGATGCCGGCCACGGGCGATTTAGACAAGGCGATTGTTGATTTCTTATTGCCATTGAAAAATAACGCTGAGGCACTGCGCGCCTACTCGCCGCTCGTGAGAGTGGCGGTTTATAACCGTGCATTTTCTTGCTGCCTTCACATTAAATCCCTCCCTTTGCTTGTGCAGTTCGGCGCGGAGCTGGAAATTGATGTCTATCCAACATCGGAGGACGACGAGGAGGGGCATGGGGTTGGTGGCGAGAAACATGCATAAACGGAGCAATACGGGGAACCTCGAATTACTGATGATGATCTTAAAGGCTACAAGAAACTTCAGGGGCAGTATAACGACTGTGTAATGAGGAAGGCCGCCCGCGCCGCAAACAAGGGTGCGTATAGTCTCGCAAAAAACAATTGCCAAAGTTGGGCAGGCCGAGTTCGCGAGGAATATAACCAGCTCATGAGCGCAGGTGAAGCACCGTTCGGATGTGGCAATGATGTCAGCCTCCATCTTGGCAATACTTTTGTCCCTGGTCGCTTATGCGATCATGGGCGGGATCGACATGCGCCTCCGAATTGGGTTGTGTATTTGCATCTTCATCGGTGTGCTTGCGGTCGCGATATGGCCACTTTTACGGGTTCGAGATGACGCGCGTCCTGGTTCGGTGGAAGTGACGCTTATGCTTCAGACGCGGCTCTTCGGAAAGGGAAATCTGAGCCCTCATGATCCGACAATCTTTCTCGCGCGGGCTAGCAGGCTGCTGAAATACCGTCCGGCAGTCCCCCGGACGCACCGCTAAATGTTACCCTGACGCTCTCCCATTTCCCCTTTTGAGAACCGATGCGCGGCGCCGATACCTTCACCGAAAAGCTGTTCACAATGCGCAAGC
>CAUPRW010000010.1:0-133169 GCA_963513825.1 uncultured Duganella sp. | reverse complement strand
GGGGCGCGCCGCGGCGGCGGGGCCGGCTCGGCCGCCGCGCCCGCGCCGGGCCACAGCCGCATGCAAAACACCGCGCCCTTGCCCGGGTGGGCGTAGACGTCGAACTCGTCGGCCAGGCGGCGCATCGCCCCCAGGCCGGTGCCGGCGGTGCCGGCGCTCGAGACGCCGTCGCGCAGCGCCTGGCCCAGGTTGGCGATGCCCGGGCCCTTGTCCAGGGCCAGCACCTCGATGCCGGCGGCCTCGCCGCAAAACACCGGCGCGAGCGCGATGCGGCCCTCGCCGGCGTGCTTGAGGATGTTGGTGGCGGCCTCGCTGATGACGATGGCCACCTGGCCGCTGCGCACGTCGTCGAAGCCGGCGTCCTGCGCCAGACGTTGTCCGGCGCGGCGGGCGCTGGCGATGTCACTCGGGTGCACAATCGAAATCCACTGCTGGCCATCGAAGGAACTGACTATTTTTTCCATTTGACGACCGCCACGGCGGTGCCCTCTCCACTGCGTGAATCGATGTCGAATTCGTCGACAAGACGTTTGGCGCCGCCCAGGCCCAGGCCCAGGCCGCCGCCGCTGGTGTAGCCGTCGCGCAGCGCCAGGGCGATGTCGGCGATGCCGGGGCCGTCGTCGGCGAACACCAGGCGCAGGCCGTGGCGCACGCCGTCGACCAGCTGCTCGGCCACGACCATGCCGCCGCCGCCGTACTTAATGGTGTTGCGCGCCAGTTCGCTGGCGGCCGTCACCAGCTTGGTCTGCTCGACCAGGCTCAGTTTGAGCGCCAGCGCGTGCTCGCGCACCACCCGGCGCACGGCCACGACATGCTCGTCGGTGCGCAGCGGCAAGGTCTGGCGCTCGCGCACCGCCCGCCCCGCTTCGAGCAACGGCGACGCGAAGCGGACCGGCTCCGCTGTCGACGCGCCGTTCATTGATAGCTCTTGCCGAGCAGGGCCATGCCTTTTTCGACATTGAGCGCCGTTTTCACGCCCGGCAGCGTCAACCCCAGCTCGACGAGGGTGATGGCCACGGCCGGCTGCATGCCCACCAGCACGGTCTGGGCGTCGAGCACGCGCGCCATGGCGGCCGTGTTGCTGATCATGCGGCCGATGAAGGAATCGACCAGGTCGAGCGCGGAGATGTCGATCAACACGCCCTTGGCCTGGTCCTTGACGATGCGCTCGGTCAGGTCGTCCTGCAAGGTCATGGCCAGGCGGTCATGCATGTCGACCTGGATCGTCACCAGCAGCAGGTCGCCGATGCGCAGGATGGGGATGCGTTCCATCGCCCGCTCACGCTTTGCGGCTGATGGTCGAGCCGACCCGGGCCAGCGCCACGATGAAGGCGTCGGCCAGCGTGGCCTTGGTGACCACGTCGTCCAGGTTCACGCCCAGGTGGACGATGGTCTGGGCGATCTGCGGGCGGATGCCGCTGATGATGCAGTCGGCGCCCATCAGGCGGGCGGCGGCGATGGTCTTCATCAGGTGCTGCGCCACCAGCGTGTCGACGGTGGGCACGCCGGTGATGTCGATGATGGCGATGGCCGCGCCGGTCTCGACGATCTTCTCGAGCAGGCTCTCCATCACCACCTGGGTGCGGGCGCTGTCGAGGGTGCCGATCAGCGGCAGCGCCAGGATGTCGGTCCACAGCTTGACGACCGGGGTCGACAGCTCGAGCAGCTCCTGCTGCTGGCGCACGATGATCTGGTCGCGGCTCTTCTGAAACACCTCGATGGTAAACAGGCCGAGCTTGTCGAGCAGCGCGCTGACGTTCCACAGCGCCTCGGCCAGCAGTTCGGGCTCGGCCGCCAGCGCCTGGCGCAGGCTGCCGAACAGCGATTGCTTGAGCGAGAACACGAAGGTGGCCGTCTCGCTCGGGGTCGAGCCCTGCTTGGCGCGCTGGCCGGAGATTTCGGTGAGCTGGTCGCGCACCTCGTCCCAGGCGCGGCCCTCGATGCTGTCGAAGCCGCCGTTGAGGGTGGCGTCCGGCAGCAGCGCCAGCAACTGGCGGCAGTGGCGCCGCAGTTGCTCCTGCGAGGCGCTGTCGCTGCGGAAGGCCAGGCTTTCCAGATTGGCGATCCAATCGGCGCCGATGTCGGCCTGGTGCTGCTGGATCAGGGCGCTGATACGGCGCGCGTTGTCGTTGGTGGTCATCAAATCCCCGGAGTGAGAACTAGTAAGTTAAATGGTGGTAAAAACTAGCAATAATAAATGGTAACAATGATTGCGGCTTCATGATGTTCGATTGACCACGCGCGCGCCGCCTGCGCGCACAGCATAACAGGGGCGGCGCCCTTGCGGAGGGGAAACGAGCAAAATCAGCTGGCGTCGTGGAAAATGATGCCCAGCGTATGGCGCAGCGCGCGCCCGTCCACGGCGCGCAGCCGGCTCACGCCATGGCGCATGGCGACCCGGTACAGCCCGCGCGCGCCGCGCGCCGGGCGGTGGTTGACGGGGAAGACGACCATGTCGCCGCGCCGCAGCGGCACCACCTCCACCCGCGACTGCATGCGCGGGCGCTGCTCGGTGAGCACGAACTCGCCGCCGGCGAAGTCCACGCCCGGCTCGCTGAGCAGGATGGCCGCCTGCAGCGGGAACACGTGCTCGCCGTACAGGTCCTGGTGCAGGCAGTTGTAGTCGCCGGCGCCGTAGCGCAGCAGCAGCGGCGTCGGCCGGTTCTGGCCGGCGGCGTGGCAGCGCGCCAGGAAGTCGGCGTGCCCGGGCGGGAAGCGGCTATCGATGCCGAGCGCGGCGTGCCAGCGGTTGGCGATCGCCGCCAGCGGGCCGTACAGCGCCTGGCGCAGCGCCGCCACCGTCGACGGCAGCGGATAGCGGAAGTATTGGTACTCGCCGCTGCCAAAGCCGTGGCTGGCCATGACGACGCGGCTGCGGAACAGCCGCTCCTGCCCGTACTGGGCGGCCATGGCGGCGCATTCGTCGGCGCCCAGCATGCCCGGCACGATGGCGTGGCCGTGGGCGGTCAGCTCGTCGTCGATGGCTTGCCAGTCCAGCCCCGCCACGTGCACGGCGATGCCGGCCGCCGCGCCGACGGCCTGGCGCGCACTCGCTTGCGCCCGCGCGGCGGCGGCGGCGGCGTCGGCCGCGCGCGCTTCCGCTTGGGCTTCCGCTTCGGCTCCGGCTCCCGCCTTGACGCCCGTTGGGACTCCGGCCTGGGCTCCCGCCTGCTTCGCCGCCCCGGTTGCCGCTTGCGCCCCCGGCGGGACGGCCGGCGGCGTCCGGCGCGGCTGGCGCGGCGGCGCGCCGGCGTTGAAATCGAATTCGCCGTTGCTACTCATCGCCCAGGCGCTCCCGGTCCAGCAGCGCCGCCTTGCGGTCCACGCCCCAGCGGTAGCCGGAGAGCGCGCCGTCGTTGCGCACCACCCGGTGGCACGGAATGGCCACCGCCAGCGCGTTGGCGGCGCAGGCGCCGGCCACCGCCCGCGCGCCCTTGGGCAGGCCGACCAGCCCGGCCAGCTCGGCGTAGCTGACCGTGCGCCCGGCGGGGATGTCGCGCAGCGCCTGCCAGACGCGCAGCTGGAAGGCCGTGCCGCGCACGTCGAGCGGCAGATCGAGCCCGGTGCCGGGCTGCTCGACCAGGCCGACCACGCGCGAGACCACCTGCTCGTAGCCGGCCTCGGCGCCGATCAGTTCGGCCTTCGGAAAGCGGTCCTGCAGGTCGCGCACCAGGAAATCGGGGTCGTCGTCGATCAGGATGGCGCAGATGCCGCGCTCCGTGCTGGCCACCAGGATGGCGCCGAGCGTGCAGGCGGCGATGGCGAAGCGGATCACGGCGCCGGCGCCGCCGGCGCGAAAGGCGCTCGGCGTCATCCCCAGCACGGCCGGCGCGCTGGCGTAGAAGCGCCCGCTCGAATTGAAGCCGGCCGCGTAGATGGCCTGCGTCACCGACGCCTGCCGCGCCAGCCCGGCCCGCAGGCGGCGCGCGCGCGCGGCCTGGGCGTAGGCCTTGGGCGTGATGCCGGTGACGGCCTTGAACGTGCGGTGGAAGTGGAAGCGGCTCACGCCGACGGCGGCGGCCAGGGTGTCGAGGTCGGGCGCCTCGTCGGCGGCGTCGATCAGGCGGCAGGCCTCGGCCACCAGCGCGGCCTGGCGCTCGGCCAGCGGCGGCAGGTCCGGCTTGCAGCGCAGGCAGGGCCGGAAGCCGGCCGCGCGCGCCGCCTCGGCGCTGTCGTGGAAGGCGACGTTCTTGCGCAGCGCCGGGCGCGCGCCGCACGACGGCCGGCAGTACACGCCGGTGCTGCGCACCGAATACCAGAACAGGCCGTCGGCGGCGGCGTCGCGCGCCGTCACGGCGGCCCAGCGCGCGCGCTCGTCGGCGTAGCGGCCGGCGGCGGCCGGGGCGGCGGGGTTGGCCGCATCGGCCGGGGCGGCCATCGCGGCCGGATGTTCGATTGCCAGGTCCATCGCGCACTCCCTCGTTGATTTGCAATGATGCCATGCTAGCGGGCGGCGCGCGGCGGCGCACTCCGGGTCTTGCTTTTGAATCGAGGCTTTTGCTTCCCCGCTTTGGATTGTACCCGGGACCGGTGCTAAAATGCCCGCTCTGCCGCCTGTCGGGGCGCGCCCGCAGCATCCGTTTGGAAGATCAAGGTTTGGAAGATCCACAGCAACCAGAAAAGACCGCGCCGGACACCCCGGACGGCACCCCTATTTTCCAGCGCATCAAGGACCATTTGCTGGCGCAGATCGCCGCCGGGGTCTGGAAGGAAGGCGACGTGATCCCGTCCGAACAGGCGCTCGTCAAGCAGTTCGGCGTCTCGCGCATGACGGTCAACCGCGCCGTGCGCGAGCTCACCGCCGAGCAGGTGCTCACGCGCCGCCAGGGCTCCGGCACCTACGTGGCGGCGCAAAAATACCAGGCCACGCTGCTCGAGATCAAATCGATCGCCGACGAGGTGCGCGCCCGCGGCCACGTCCACCGCAGCAGCCTGCAACAGCTCGAACGGGGCAAGGCCAGCGACTTGATGGCCAAGCAGTTCGACCTGCCGGCCGGCCACCCGCTGTTCCACTCGGTCATCATCCACTTCGAGAACGGCGTGCCGATCCAGGTCGAGGACCGCTGGGTCAACCCCCAGTGCGCGCCCGATTACATGGAGCAGGACTTCGCCAGCACCACCCCCAACGAATACCTGATGAAGGCGGCGCCGCTGCAAGGGGCCACCTACAGCATCGAGGCGCTGGCCACCCCGCGCGACATCGCCGACATGCTCGCCATCGACACCCGCCAGGCGTGCCTGGTGCTCAAGCGCCAGACGCTGTCGGGCGGGCGCATCGCCAGCATCGCCACCATGTGGCATCCCGGCCACCGCTACCAGTTCGCCGGCAGCTTCGCCCAATAGCGGCCGGCGCGGGCGCCGGTGACTTCCACCCGGCAAGTCGCGGCGGGCGCGGCATTCTCACGCAATGTCACGCCGGCGGTGCCGGTCACGCCCGGATTCGGGGCCAATTGTGTCTTTTCCGGGGCTTTTCCGCCCCGTTATGACGCAATCGCCTTCTTTTGCCGCCGATGCGATCCGGACGGTTAAAACTGCTATAGTTGGCTGCCACCAGGCCCCCACTGTCGTCGGAAAGGGAAGCTCTTGTTGCACAGCCGTTCGCGCATTCCCGCAAGCTCCCGGCGCCGCTTGTCGCGCGCGCTGGCGGCGTTCGTCCTGCTGCTGGCGGGCCTGGCGCCCGCCGCGCGGGCGGCCGAAAAAGTCACCATCCAGCTCAAGTGGCAGCACCAGTTCCAGTTCGCCGGCTTCTACGCCGCCCAGGACCAGGGCTATTACCGCGACGCCGGCCTCGACGTCACGCTGGCCGAGGCCGGCCCCGCCAGCGATCCGCTGCAAAACGTCGTCGGCGGCGCCGCCCAGTATGGCGTGGGCAACAGCACGCTGCTGATGGCGCGCGCCGCCGGCCAGCCGGTGGTGGTGCTGGCGTCGATCTTCCAGCATTCGGCCGCCGCCATGCTGGTGCGCCTGGGCGCCGACGGCAAGCCGCGCCCGTGGGCCGGCAGCCGCGTCATGCTGGCGCCGACCGAACACGAGCTGGCCGTCTACCTCAGCAAGCTCGGCGTGCGCCCGGACACGCTCACGCGGGTGCCGCACAGCCACAGCCTCGACGACCTGCTGCAGGGCCGGGTCGACGCCATGTCGGTCTATACCATCGACACCCGCTTCGCCCTCGACCACACCGGGCTGCGCTACGAGATCCGCACCCCGCGCGAGGCCGGCCTCGATTTCTACGGCGACGTGCTCTACACCACCGAGAGCGAGCTGCGCGAGCATCCGGCGCGCGCGCTGGCCGTGCGCGAGGCGACCCTGCGCGGCTGGCGCTACGCGATGGCGCACCCGGGCGAGATCGCCGACCTGATCCGCGCCCGCTATCCGCAGCGGCACAGCCGCGAGCACCTCATGTTCGAGGCGCGCGAGGTCGCCGCGCTGCTCGAGCAGGACCTGGTCGAACCGGGCTACAGCAATCCGGACCGCTGGCGCGCCATCGCCGCCGCCTACATCGGCCAGGGCCTGCTGCCGGCCGGCTTCACCATCGACGGCTTCCTGTACCAGCCGCGCGCGGCGAGCCCGCTGCTGCGCTGGGGCGGCGCCGCGCTCGGCGCGCTGCTGCTGCTGGTGACGCTGGCCGGCGCCTGGCGCCTGCGCAAGCAGGGTGCCGCCTTGTGCGCCGCGCGCGCCGAACAAACCAGCGCCGAGCGCATCGCCGCGCTGGCGCTGGAGGGGTCCGGCGCCGGCGTCTGGCAGTGGCGCATCGACAGCGGCGCGCTCGAGCTGTCGGCGCGCTACCGCGAAATCCTCGGCCACCGCGCCGACGCGCCCGCGCTGGCGGACACGCTCGACGCCTGGCGCGCGCTGGTCCATCCGGACGACCTGGCGGCGGTCGAACGGGCCATCGGCGACTGCCTGGCCGGCGCGCCCGCCGACAACGCGCAAATGAACAGCGAACACCGGATGCGCTGCCGCGACGGCGCCTGGAAGTGGGTGCTCATGCGCGGCATGGTCGTCGAGCGCGACGGCGCCGGCCGGCCGCTGCGCGCGGCCGGCACGCTGGCCGACATCAGCGACCGCGCCGCCGCCGAGCAGGCGCGCCTGTGCGCGGTGGTCGACGCCACGCCCGGCGCGGTGCTGATCGCCGACAAGAGCGGGCGCGTGCGCCACGCCAACCCGGCCTGCGCGGCCAGCTTCGGCCACCCGGGCGACATGGCCGGGCAATCGATCGACCAGCTCGTGCCCGAGGCGATGCGCGCCAACGGCCGCGGGCGCGAGCTGTTCGCCCGCCCCAACCTGCCCGGGCGGGTGCTGTGCGCGCACCGCGCCGACGGCGGCAGCTTTCCGGCCATGGTGCACATCTCGCAGGTGGAGCTGGGCGGCCAGCAGCTGGTGATCATGGCGCTGCGCGACATGACCCAGCGCCAGCGGGCCGAGGAGGCGCTGCAGGCGAGCTCGGAGCGCTACCGCCTGATCGTGCAGACCGCCGCCGAGGGCATCTGGATGAGCGACGCCGACGACCGCACCACCTTCGTCAACCCGACCATGGTGCGCATGCTCGACTACGACGTCGAGCGCATCATGGGCCGCGCCATGACCGACTTCATGGACGCCGACGGCCGCGCCCAGTTGCGCGCCCACCTGCAGCGGCGCCTGGCCGGCGAGGCGATCCAGGGCGACGTCAGCTTCCGCCGCAGCGACGGCAGCACCGTCTGGTGCCTGCTGTCGACCACCGTCATCAATTCCGACGCCGGCCACTACGCCGGCACGCTGGCCATGCTCACCGACATCACGGCGCGGCGCCAGGCCGAGGGCGCGCTGCGCGCCTCGAGCCAGCGCCTGGCGTCGATCTTCAACGCCGTCACCAACGGCCTGGTGATGGTCGACGTCCACGGCGCCATCCTCGAACGCAACGCCGCCGCCGCGCGCATGCTGGCGCACGCGCTGCCGATCGACCATGCGGCGCGCGGCGCCGGCCCCGCGCCGGACGGCGGCCGCGACCCGGGGCCGGAGCAGGAGCAGGAGCAGGAACGTAACCAAGACCAGGACCAGGGGCGGAACGGGGACAGGGAAGCGTGCCCGGGCGGTGATCTGTGGTGCGGCGTGCGCGAGGACGGCAGCCGCTTCGACGCCGACAGCCACCCGGTGCGCCTGGCGCTGGTGACGGGCGTGTCGGTGCGCGACGTGGTCATGGGCATCGTCCAGCCCGACGGCGCGCTGCGCTGGCTGTCGATCAACGCCGAGCCGGTGCCCGGCCAGGGCGGCGCCGTCGCGCTGGTGGTGGCCAGCCTGACCGACATCACCGACCGCAAGCGCGGCGAGGACGCGCTGCGCGAACTCAACGAACACCTCGAGGAACGCGTGGCGCGGCGCACGCGCGAACTGGACCAGGCGCGCCAGCTGGCCGAGGAGGCCAACCAGACCAAGGGCAAGTTCCTGGCCAACATGAGCCACGAGATCCGCACGCCGATGAACGGGGTCATCGGCATGGCCTACCTGGCGCTCAAGACCGAGCTCGATCCGCGCCAGCGCGACTACCTTGAAAAGATCCGCTTCGCCGGCGAGCACCTGCTCGGCATCATCGACGACATCCTCGACATCTCCAAGATCGAGGCCGGCAAGCTCGAGATCGAGCACGTCGACTTCGCGCTCGAACACGTGATCCAGACGCTGACCACGGTGGTCGCGCCCAAGGCCGCCAGCCGCGAGCTCGAACTGGTGTTCGAGCTCGACCCGGCGCTGCCGCGGGTGCTGCGCGGCGATCCGCTGCGCCTGGGCCAGGTGTTGATCAACTACGCCAACAACGCCATCAAGTTCAGCGAGAAGGGCCGCATCGAGGTGCGCGTGCGCCAGCTCGCCGCCGACGCCGCCGCCGGCACCTGCCTGCTGCGCTTCGAGGTCAGCGACAGCGGCATCGGCCTGTCCGAGGCCGAGATCCAGAAGCTGTTCCAGTCGTTCCAGCAGGCCGACGCCTCGACCACGCGCGAATACGGCGGCACCGGCCTGGGCCTGTCGATCTGCAAGCAGCTGGCGCAGTTGATGGGCGGCGAGGTGGGCGTGCACAGCCGGCCCGGCGAAGGCAGCACCTTCTGGTTCACGGCGCGCCTTGGCGTGTCGGGCGCGAGCGTGCCGACGCTGATCGGGCGCGTCCAGGACGCCGCCGCCGAGCTGCTGGCGTCCTCGCGCAGCGCGGCGGTGATGGCCGCGCTCAAGAACGCCCGCATCCTGCTGGTCGAGGACAACACCTTCAACCAGCAGATCGCGCTCGAGATGCTCGAGGAGGCCGGCTCGTCGGTGTGCCTGGCGGCCAACGGCATGGAGGCGCTCGAGCTGCTGCGCCAGACCGCCTTCGACTGCGTGCTGATGGACGTGCAGATGCCGCTGATGGACGGCCTGGAGGCGACCCGGCGCATCCGCGCCGACCCGCGCCTGGCCGACATGCGGGTGCTGGCCATGACGGCCACGGCCACCAGCGAGGACCGGGTGCGCTGCATCGAGGCCGGCATGGACGACTTCATCTCCAAGCCGATCCAGCCGGCGCTGATGTACCAGACCATCGCCAACTGGCTGCCCGAGCGCGACGCCGCGCGCGCGCCGGCGCCGGCGCCGGGCCGGCCGGCGTTCAAGACCACGCTCGGCGGCGACCCGGCCGTGATCGACCTGTCGATCCTGGCCAAGCTGCTCGGCTACCATCCGCACAAGGTGCGCAAGTTCGCCTTCAAGTTCCTGCAAAACAGCCAGGACGTCATCACCCGCATGGAGGCGGCGCTCAAGCGCGGCGAGCTGGCCGAGGTGCGCGAGCTGGGCCACCGCCTGAAGTCGCCGGCGCGCACCGTCGGCGCGCTCGGCATGGCCGCGCTGCTGCGCGAGCTCGAGGAGCTGCCGGCCGACGACCCGGCCAGCGTGGCGCGCGCCGGCGCGCTGCTGGCGGCGCTGTGGCCGCTGCTGGAGAAAATCACCGAGCACATCATGACCAACACCACCTTCGCCGACGACAATTAAGCCGGGCCGGCGACAATTCCGCACATTTTTAAAAAATGGGTTATTATTTCAGCCATCCCCGCCTGCCGACCTTGTTGCCATCCCATCCAAGACATTGAATTCGCGCAATTGGCCACCATCTGCTGTCGGTAACCGGCAACGTTGACGGCGATTGCGGACAACATGGCATAATCCCCAGGCGTTATTGACCCACTGACCTCGATTGAGGAATATATGAGCGAAAATATCAAACACATCACCGACACTTCCTTTGACGCCGACGTGCTCAAGTCCGACCGCCCCGTGCTGGTCGACTTCTGGGCCGAATGGTGCGGTCCTTGCAAGAGCATCGCCCCGATCCTCGAGGAAGTGGCCAAGGAATACGACGGCAAGATCCTGATCGCCAAGATGGACGTCGATTCGAACCAGGCCGTGCCGGCCAAGTTCGGCATCCGCGGCATCCCGACCCTGATCCTGTTCAAGAACGGCGTACCGGCCGCGCAAAAAGTCGGCGCGATGGCAAAAGGTCAACTGACTTCTTTCATCGACAGCAATATCTAAGTACGATAGTATTAGGCTGCACCGACGGCGCCGCGCCCGCGGCACCGCCGGTCATTCGCCACAAAACGCCGGCCCGGCCCGACCGCGGCCCGTTTTATAATTAAACAGACAACACCACGCAGTTCCCTCCCCTACCTTTACTTTCCCGTCACGGGACACTCAACACATATGCATCTATCTGAATTAAAGGCCCTACACGTCTCGGCATTGCTGGAGATGGCCATCGGTCTTGACATCGACAACGCGGCCCGCCTGCGCAAGCAGGAACTGATGTTCGCGATCCTCAAAAAGCGCGCCAAGACCGGCGAACAGATCTTCGGCGACGGCGCCCTCGAAGTGCTGCCGGACGGCTTCGGCTTCCTGCGCTCGCCGGACGCCAGCTACATGGCCTCGACCGACGACATCTACATCTCGCCGTCGCAGATCCGCCGCTTCAACCTGCACACGGGCGACTCCATCGAGGGCGAGGTGCGCACGCCGAAGGATGGCGAGCGCTACTTCGCGCTGGTCAAGGTCGACAAGGTCAACGGCGAATCGCCCGAGGCGTCGAAGCACCGCATATTGTTTGAGAACCTGACGCCGCTGCACCCGAACGAGCCGTTGCGCCTCGAGCGCGACATCAACGGCAGCGAGAACATCACCGGCCGCATCATCGACCTGATCGCGCCGATCGGCAAGGGCCAGCGCGGCCTGCTGGTGGCCTCGCCCAAGTCGGGCAAGTCGGTGGTGCTGCAGCACATCGCCCACGCCATCACCGCCAACCATCCGGACTGCACCCTGATCGTGCTGCTGATCGACGAGCGTCCCGAGGAAGTGACCGAGATGCAGCGCTCGGTGCGCGGCGAAGTGGTCGCCTCGACCTTCGACGAGCCGGCCACGCGCCACGTGCAAGTGGCCGAGATGGTGCTGGAAAAGGCCAAACGCCTGGTCGAGATGAAAAAGGACGTGATCATCCTGCTCGATTCGATCACCCGCCTGGCGCGCGCCTACAACACCGTGATCCCGGCCTCGGGCAAGGTGCTCACCGGCGGCGTCGACGCCAACGCGCTGCAGCGGCCCAAGCGCTTCTTCGGCGCCGCCCGCAACATCGAGGAGGGCGGCTCGCTGACCATCATCGCCACCGCCCTGATCGAGACCGGTTCGCGCATGGATGACGTGATCTTCGAGGAATTCAAGGGCACCGGCAACATGGAGGTGCACCTGGAGCGCCGCCTGGCCGAAAAGCGGGTCTACCCTGCCATCAACCTGAACAAGTCGGGCACGCGCCGCGAGGAGTTGCTCATCAAGCCGGACCAGCTGCAGAAGATCTGGATCCTGCGCAAGCTGCTGTACTCGATGGACGAGATCGAGGCGATGGAGTTCATCCTCGACAAGATGAAGGCCACCAAGAACAACGGTGAGTTCTTCGACATGATGCGACGCGGCGGTTAAACCCGCCCGCGGCGTCGTTGCCCCACCCCGCAAAGCGGCCACATGGGGACGTACCCCGTGGGGTACGTCCCCCGGTCGCCGGTTGCCGGGTGGGTGCGCGCCCCATCATGATAAACAGGCAACCTCGGTTGCCTGTTTGCGTATACGGCTGTATAATCCCCGGTCGCACCACCCAACCCCAGGCAAGTGATCGGCAATCGGGTCAAGAAGCAGGATCGACCGACGAAGTGCCGTTTGGCTACCTAACCTACCGAGACTTGAACATGAAACCAGAAATCCATCCAGAATACCGCGACGTGGTGTTCCACGACCTGTCGTGCGACTTCAAATTCGTCACCCGTTCGACCATCCAGACCCGCGAAAAAATCCAGCACGAGGGTAAAGAATACCCGCTGGTCAAAATCGAGGTGTCGGCTGAATCGCACCCGTTCTACACCGGCAAACACAAAATCGTCGACACCGCTGGCCGCGTTGAGAAATTCCGCCAGAAATTCGGCGCCGTCGGTTCGAAGACCCAAATCGCCCAGGGTTAATTTCCCACCGCGATCAAAAAAAGCAGCCTCGGGCTGCTTTTTTTGTTTGTCGGCCTCGCCGCCCGCCGGTTTTCCTTCATACTCCCGTCTACCTCATTTTGCGCACCGATCGATGAAGCCAGTCCGTCTTCCCGCCGCCGCCACCCTGGCGCTGCCACGCTGGGCCCTGTTCGCCCTGGGCCTGCTCTATATCCTGCCCGGCCTGATCGGCCGCGAACCGTGGAAGAACGACGACGCCGCCAGCTTCGGCATCATGTGGACGATGGCGCACGGCAGCTGGCAGGATTGGCTCTGGCCCAACATCGCCGGCCTGTCGATGCCCGACGAGGGGCCGCTGGCGTTCTGGGTCGGCGCGCTCGGCATCAAGCTGTTCGGCTGGCTGCTGGGCGACGTCATGGCCGCGCGCGTGGGCACCGTGGCCATCTTCCTGCTCGGCGTGTCGTCGCTGTGGTTCGCCACCTTCAACCTGGGCCGGCGCCAGGACGCCCAGCCGCTGCGGCTGGCCTTCGGCGGCCAGCCCGAGCCGGACGACTTCGGCCGCACCTTGGCCGACGCCGCCGCGCTGATCTACCTCGGCTGCCTGGGCTTGCTGCTGCACAGCCACGAGACCACCTCCGAGGCGCTGCAGGTGTCGCTGACGGCCTTCATGCTGTACCGCACGGTGCGCTACGTGGAGGCGCCGTCGCTGCGCAACGCCGCCTTGAGCGGCCTGGCCATCGGCCTGCTGACGTTGACGCGCGGCTGGGTCACGCCGGTGTTCCTCATGCTTGCCGTGTTCGCCTGCACCCGCCTGCTGGCCCAGCCGGTGCTGCGCGCGCTGCGCGACCTCGGCCTGGCGCTGCTGGTGGCCGCCCTGGTGGCCGCCGTCTGGCTGGTGCCGGCCGAGGCGCTGCGGCCCTACCACCAGCAGCCGCTGCAGGCCTGGATGGATTGGAACCTGCACCAGGTCGCGCTGCCCACCGTGGCCGCGTTCAAGTTCTTCTTCCGCGTCGGCGTCTGGTTCTTCTGGCCGGCCTGGCCGTTCGCCGGCTGGGCCGTGTGGGCCTGGCGCCGCCAGCGCCTGGCGCTGCACATCGTCGTGCCGCTCGCCTTCGTCACCATGGGCACCCTGCTGAGCCTGTCGACCGACACGCCCGAGCAGGGCCAGTTGCTGGTGCTGCTGCCGCCGCTGGCCGTGATGGCCGCCTTCGGCCTGCTGACGATGAAGCGCGGCGCCATCAACGCCATCGACTGGTTCTCGGTCATGGCGCTGACCCTGTGCGCGGCCATCATCTGGATCTTCTGGGTCGCCAAGCTGACCGGCTGGCCGGCGCAGGCGGCCAAGAACGCGTTGAAGCTGGTGCCCGGCTTCACCCCCGAGGTGGGACTGGTGGCGGTGCCGGTGGCGCTGCTGGCCACGGCCGGCTGGTTCGCGCTGGTGCACTGGCGCGTGTCGCGCCGCCCGACCGTGCTGTGGCGCGCGGTGGTGCTGTCGTCGGGGGGATTGATCCTGATCTGGATCCTGTTGATGACCTTGTTCCTGCCGGATGTCAATTACAGCAAGAGCTACGCCAGCGTCGCGCGCCAGATCGCCAGCAAGCTGCCGGCCGGCGCCGACTGCATCGAAACGAACGCGGGACCGGCGCAGCGCGCCTCGTTCGCCTATTACGGGCAATTGCCGTTCGCCGGCGTCGAGGGCGGGCGCTGCCAATTGTTGCTGCTCCAGGACAGCACCAAGGTGCGCGACAACCGCCAGATCGAGCCGCAGCATCGCGGCCGGCAATGGGTGTTGCTGTGGGAGGGACGCCGCCCGGCCGACCGCGCCGAACGCTTCCGCCTGTACCGCCGGGTCGACTAGGGGCGCGCGCCGCCGGCGCGCACCGGCACCATCAACGACGCGCCATCATCATGGTGTTGGCCGGCAGCTTGGCGGCCATCGGCAGCTTCTCGAAGTTGCTGATGCCGACCGTCTGGCCCTGCTCGGTGAAACTGATGCGGGTGCCGGCGTCGGTGACGAAGGCCGTCGGCGAGACGGCGAAGATGCGCACGCGCTGCCCCTTGTCGAGCTGGGCGTAGAACAGGTTGCCGCTCTGGGTGAACTTGAGGATTTGGCCGTTGGTCAATTCGTAGGCGTTCTTGAAGTCGCCGAAGTCGCTCGCCGCCAGGTGGTAGCGCGACGGCTTGGTGATTTGCACGCTGCTCTCTTGCGCGTGGGCGCTCGACAGCGACGACAGGACGAGGGCGGCGGCGAGGGCGATCAGGCGGGTGGTTTTCATGGTGGGCTCCGTAAGGTTGTCGGTTCAATAAACTGCTCGGGCATCACCGCTGGCATGTGCGTTTCAGCGGCTGATGTGATCACCTTAACAAAGGCCGGCGCCGAGATCCGGCGTTTGCGACGGGCGGTCGAACCACGGCCGTCAAAAGCAAATAACCGCGATAAACGGCGCGCGCCGGCGGCGCGGGCGCCGCCGCCCGCCGGCTGTTGCACGCGGTGCTTTTTTATTGAGCAAACGCGAGACAAAACGCGTAAGGACCGCTATAGTTCACCCATGGCGAGTTGCCGCACGGCATGTTAGTTTCGCAAGATTCGCCTCCCTATATTCCTAAGCAACACCGGTGGCGCCGCACCGCGCGCCGGCAATGGCGGCCCCGGCTGCTGCGCCCCACCCTCGCGCATCGGCCCGACACTTAGCTGCCCACTCCTGGTTGGATAGCACATGTTTACTCTGCACAAACTTCAATCCGCACTCCGCAACAACTACGTGCGCGCCGCGCTGGCGTTGCTGGCCGTGGCCGCCGCCGCGCTGCTGGGCTGGCGCGCCGACGTGCCGCAGGACACCGGCCCGATCATGCGCTCGCAGGACATTTCGCAGATCACCGCGCTCGCCGCCCAGCGCGACAAGCTCGAATACCTGATGGTGGCCGCACCGCTGTCGGAGGCGCCGCGCTACATCTTCAAGCTCAAGGGCGACGCCGTGCTGCACGTGGTCAAGGTGCCCAGCACCTCCCACCTGAGCCTCGAGCGCGAGGTGCTGCTGCGCAATGGCATTCCGTACTCGATCGCGCGCGAGGACTACCTCGCCTCGCACAAGGCGGTGCTGATCGACGACGACGACAGCAAGCTGGCGCGCGCCGGCGCCTTCCTGCGCCGCCACGCGGTCGACATCCTGTTGATCGGCCTGGTGCTGTTCCTGCTGCGCCACGGCATCCCCGGCACCGGCGTGAGCGCCACCGTGCTTACCCCGGACCAGCTCAAGGGCACGATGGACGACCTGATCGGCATGGAGGACATCAAGCAGGAGGTGCTGCACCTGGAGGACATGATCCGCAACCGCGCCGTCTACCGCGAGCACGACATCGACAAGCCGTTCAACGTCATGCTCACCGGCCCGGCCGGCACCGGCAAGACCAAGCTGGCCGGCTACCTGGCCAAGCGGCTGGACGTGCCGCTGATCCAGGCCTCGGCCTCGGCGCTCGAGTCCGGCTACATCGGCGGCGGCTCCAAGGCCCTGCACGCGCTGCACCGCAAGGCCTGCGCGCGCGGCAGCTGCATCATCTTCCTCGACGAGGCCCAGGGCTTGTTCATGCCGCGCGGCCGCGGCGAGAAGAAATGGGAGGACGACACCGCCAACACGCTGCTCGGCCTGCTCGACGGCGTGCGCAGCGACCAGGGCGCCGGCGTGATCTGGGTGGTGGCCTCCAACTTCGACGACGCCTCCTCGCAGATGGACGAGGCGATGCTGCGGCGCTTCTCGGTCAAGATCAATTTCCGCCTGCCCAACAAGGGCGAGCGCGGCGAACTGCTGCGCGCCTTCCTGGCGCGCAAGGCGGCCGGCTGCGTCGACTGGGACGCGCTCAACCTCGAGCACGTGGCCGAGATCACCGCCAACCTCAGTCCGGCGCTGCTGCAGACCGTCGTCGAGCGCGCCAGCATGATCGCCATCCAGGAAAAAACCGTCATCAACACCGACCTGATGTTCCGCGCCTTCGAGCGCGCCACCATCGGCCTGACCGACCGCGCCACCACGGCCGAGAAGACGCGCCAGCGCGAGCGCGTCGCGCTGCACGAGCTGGGCCACTTCTTCATGCAGATCGATCCGTGGCTGCGCGCCGGCCTGCCGCTGGCCGAGGTCAAGGAGCGCTCGCCGCTGCTCAAGATCAGCACCGAGTCGGTGTCCAAGCTCGGCGCGCTCGGCTATGTGCTGTCGGCGTCGGACGACGTGGCGCTGCGCACGCTCGAAGAACTCGAGCGCGACGTCATCCAGTTGTACGGCGGCGTGGCGGCCGAGGAGTTGTTCTATGGCGCGCGCGGCATCTCGGTCGGCAGCCAGAACGATATCCAGAAGGCCACCTCGATGCTCGACATGATGGTCAACAAGCTGTCGATGTATTCGCGCTCCAAGCTGGACTACTCGCAGTTCAAGAACAAGGAAAACGATCTGGACCAGGTGCAGGCCAAGGCGGACGAGCTCTACACCTACACCTTGCAGTCGATCAACGATTACCGCGAGCAGATCAGCGAGCTCAAAGAAGTGTTGATGGACCAGTATGTGTTGTCGAAGGACGCCATCTTCGCGCTGCTGGAGCAACAACACCGGCAGCGGGAGATCAAGGCGGCCTAGCGGCTCAGGGCCACCGCCAGTTGCGAGAGGTTGGCGAGGACCAGCAACCACATGACGAACTCCACGCGCCCCAGGCGCCGTGCGACTCTTTCGACGCGCTGGTCGACGGCTTCGACGTGCTGGTCGACTCTTTCGACGCGCTGGTCCGCAGCTTCGACACGCTGGTCGACTCTTTCGACGCGCTGGTCCACGGCTTCGACACGGTGGTCGACTCTTTCGACGCGCTGGTCCACGGCTTCCACGCGCTGGTCGACTCTTTCGACGCGCTGGTCCACGGCTTCGACACGGTGGTCGACTCTTTCGACGCGCTGGTCCACGGCTTCCACGCGCTGGTCGACTCTTTCGACGCGCTGGTCGACTTTGTCAACCCGCGCGCTGAGGTTGTCGATCCTGACGGAAAGCGCCGACACGTCGGCACGCAATAGCGAGACCTCGTGTTCAAGCGTTTGCAGGCGCACGAGCAATCCGTGCAAGCGCTCCTCCAGCACCGTCGATTTGACGGTCAGCGCGGCGACCTCCTTGCGCATGGCGACAACCTGTTCACTGTGGCTGCGCAGTACCCGCTCCAGTGCCGCCAGGCGCTCGTCCTGGTCGCCCAGTTGCTCGCCGTGTGATTCGAGTTGTTCCGTGTGCGCCGCGTTCACCAGGTCGGTCAACGCGTCCACTCGCGCGGCTAGCATATCTACTCTGTCGGACAAGTCCATGGCGCCCTCCGCTCCTTCCGATGCACGACTGAAGTTTATACTGTTTGCGGGAATACGATGTTCGTTCATATAGCGATTGTGGCGCCTTGCGCGCCGCGCCGGCGGTGCAAGAACCATGCGGTTTGATCCGCGTCGAAGCGCCGGGCGCGGCAAGCTGTTGGTGGGGAAAATCAAATAGGGCGCATCAAGGCTTGCGGCCGCTGGGCAAATCAGTGATAATGCGGGTCGCGTTGCCGGGATGGCGGAATAGGTAGACGCACGGGACTCAAAATCCCGCGCCGCAAGGCGTGCCGGTTCGATTCCGGCTCCCGGCACCATGAATACAGAAAAACCCGCTGGGCCTGCCGGCCCGGCGGGTTTTTTTACGTCCGGCATGCGGAACGCCGGCGGCGCCCAAGCGCCCGCCGGTCACGACCGGCCGCTGTCGCGCTTGCGCCGCGTCTCCGGGTAGGCCAACACGCGCCGGATCGCCTCCGGCGGCACATGATACGCCTGCATGTAAGACCACGCGATGGCGCTGCCGCGCGATTCCGCCAGCCAAATACCGTGATCGACCGCCGCGCTCAGCGTGGCGTTGTGTCGTTGCTCTGTTTGCATAAAGTCCTTTACCGAAGCCCCGCACGTTATCATAAAAATAAAAACGCTGCAGCACGAGCCGTCCGCGCGCCTTGGTTAGCGCCCTAACAGACACCATACGGCGCCACCGCTAAGCTGGGCTTTTTAATCGGGAGCAGTCATGGCATTCGACCTTGGAAACCTATTGCAGCAGTTCGCCGGCCATCCGACCGCCGCCGATCCGGACGGCGTCGCCCAGGCGTTCTCGCACGTGGCCGGCGACGCGCCGCGCTCGGCCATCGCGCAGGGCCTGGCCTCGGCCTTCCTGTCGGACGACACGCCGCCGTTCGGGCAACTGGTCAGCCAGCTGTTCGTGCGCAGCGATCCGGCGTTGCAGGCCGGCCTGCTCAACCGGCTGCTCGACGACGTCAGCCCGGCCATGCTCGCCGCGCTGGCCGGCAGCGTCGGCGAGCTGTTTACCGACAACGGCCATGCCCAACTGTCGCCGCAACAGGTGGCCGACATCACGCCGCCGCAGGTGGCCGAAATCGCAACGACGGCGTTGCAACACAACCCCGGCGTGGCCGAACGGGTCGCCACGTTGTTCGCCGACCATCCGCAACTGGTCAATTCGCTTGACAGCGCGAGCCTGAAGGTCGCGTTGGGCAAAATGGCCCAAGTGCATTAAGTGCCGACGCCGGCGGTGTTTCGACGCGCCGCCCGCGCGGCAAATACGCCGAGCTTGTTTTGCGGCTAATGTGGATTAATTAAGAATGCTATTTTGACCATGACGGCGGGCGCCCGCTCGCCGTCTTCCCATTATCAATGGAGGTTAAAATGGCTGTCTCCTACAAATCCGCCGCGCTGACGACGTGCGCGTTGGCGTTGACCCTGGGCATGGGCCCGCGCGCGTGGGCCGATCCGCTGGCCGAAAACTTCGACAACGGTCTTCCCGCCGGCTGGACCGTCAAAAACCTGAGCCAGCCGCCCGGCACGCTCGACTGGTTCCAGGGCAATGAGTCGGTGTTCGACGCCCACCAGGGCGCGCCGAACTCCTACGTGGCCGCCAACTTCGAATCGGGCGGGGACGTGTCGACCATCAGCAGCTGGTTGATCGCACCCACGTCGACCTATCGCAACGGCGATACGTTCTCGTTCTACTCGCGCACCGCCGACTTCTCCGAGTGGCCGGACCGGCTGGAGCTGCGCTTTAGCAGCGTCGGCGGCACCGACGTCGGCAACTCGGCCACCAGCGTGGGCAGGTTCTCGACACTGCTGGTGAGCATCAATCCGGCGCTGGAGGTGGGCGGCTATCCAGAGCAATGGACGCGCTACAGCGCCACGCTCAGCGGCCTGGCGGGGCCGGCCAGCGGCGCGTTCGCGTTCCGTTACACGGTCACCGATGGCGGCCTGTTCGGCGCCAATTCGAACTACATCGGCATCGACACGGTACGCATCGGGACCGTGCCCGAGCCGGAAACCTATCTGATGATGGCGCTGGGATTGGGGATGATCGGGCTGGCGCGCAAGCGCACAGCCCGCGCCTGTGCAGCTTGAATCGGGTGGGCATGGCGCGTTCGCATAGAATACGCCATGCCTACCAAAACCCCAAAACCACCCAAAGCGCCCGCCTTTCCCGGACCGCTGACGGCGCGCGGCGCCGTGCTGGCGGTGCTTCTTTCCGACACCGACCAGGCCGGCAGCCCGCCGCTGCAGGGCCGCACATCGCTGGCCGCCATCATCAAGAGCTTGAAACGCAAATACCACTGGCCGGTCGAGACGAGCAGCTTCCCGTCGAACGGCGCCGACGGCCGCGCCACCTGGGCGACGGTCTACAGCCTGCCGCCGGCCGTGGTCGAGCGCGCGCTCGCGCGCGGCGGACACGAATGGCTGGAACGGCGCGCGGCCGCCAAAGGCGCGGCGTAGCGTCGACGTCGTAACATCTGCTTACTCTGGAAACACTTTTCAGGTCACCGAGCGCGCGCCGGCCCGCGTTAGAGGGACAAGCGCCAAGCATGGCGATATCTGGAGAGACACATGGAACATACCGTACCGAACCGCATGCACCCACTGCTGGCCGTGGCCGCCTTTTCGCTGACCCTGGTCAGCCTGGTCGGCGCCGCCTCCATCCTCGGCTGGCTGCCCAACTCGCAGGCGAAAAACGGCGCCACGCCGGAGCTGGCCGCCATCAGCGCGCCGGCGCCGGCAGGCCTGTCCCAGACCAATCCCGCACAAGCAGGCCAGCAGCCGGGCGCCCTGGCGCAGCAGCCGGCGCGCCAGGTGGTCGAGCACCGCACCGTGGTGCACCACACGTATGCGCCGGCCCGCCAGGCCAGCCGTGACGACGAGCGCCAGCAGGTCGCGCAGGCGCCGCTGCAGCGCGCGCCGGCGCCGGCGCCGGCGCCGCAGAACAGCGCCGTC
Organism: uncultured Duganella sp.; assembly: GCA_963513825.1. Lineage (GTDB taxonomy): Bacteria > Pseudomonadota > Gammaproteobacteria > Burkholderiales > Burkholderiaceae_D > Rugamonas. The sequence goes on along the minus strand of CAUPRW010000010.1, from coordinate 112,394 downwards.
GGCATCGGCCTGGGCGCGGTGGTCGGTGGCTTGCTGGGCAACCAGGTGGGCGACGGCAAAGGCCGCACGCTGGCCACCATCGCCGGCGCGGTCGGCGGCGCCTACGCCGGCAATGAAATCGCCAAGCGCAATCAGCAACAGCCGTGAACGGCCGGCGCGTCAGCCGGCGTAGGCGCCCCGCGCCTGACGCTGCGCCCGCCCCGCGTGTTTCGACCGGGCCCGATGGATCACGCCGCGCCAAGCCGCGCGACGTGGTTCGACCGGGTCCGGTCGCTTATTCCTGGTACTTGGCGGGGGCGTTCGGCGCCGGCGTCGCCTGGCGGATGAAGTCGCGCAGATCGTCGTTGGCCTTGGCCAGGTCCTCCGAGCGCAGATACATCATGTGGCCGCTGCGGTAGCCCTCGAAGCGCAGCCGGCCCTTCATCTTGCCGCCCGGGTCGAGCTGCCACATCGTGTACTTGGCGTCGAAATAGGTGCAGGCGCCATCGTAGTAGCCGGACTGCACCATCACCTTCAGGTAGGGATTGGCGGCCATCGCCAGGCGCAGGTTCTCGCCGGTCTTCTCGTTCTTGAAATCCCAGGGGTGGACGTCGCCGAACAGGTTGTACTTGATGTCGGTCTTGTAGCCCAGCTCGACCCGCAGGTACTGGTTGATGGCCGGCGTGAACGAGTGCAGCCACGACGTCAACTCGGCGTTGTAATCGACCTTGTCGCCGGAATCGGTCTTGTCGATGCCGAGGTAGCGCGAATCGAGCCGGCCGACCGTCTTGCCCTGCTTGCGCAGCAACTCCTTCCAGAAACTGTCGACCGGCACCGCCAGATTGTTCTGCAGCACATAGGTTTCCGACAGGCCGGAATAGCGCGCGTATTGCGCGGCGATGCGCGCCTTCTTTTGCGGATCGATGAAGCCGCCCCGGGCCGTCGCCGGCAGCAGTTCGTCGAGGGTGAACGCTTCGACCTCCGGCAGCAGGTCCTTGAGGTCGCGCGCCTGCAGATCGGCCGGCAGCACCTTTTGGTACCACGCGGTGGCGGCGAAGTACGGCAGCGCCAGCGCGTCGGCGACGATGCCGTCGCGCTTGAGGCCCAGTTCGGTCGGCGACACCAGCACCACGCCGTTCAGGTACATCCACTGCGCGTTTTGCAGCTCCAGCGCCAGGCCGGCCACGCGCGAGGTGCCGTAGCTCTCGCCGATCAGGTATTTGGGCGAGGTCCAGCGCCCCTCGCGCGAGACGAAGGTGGAGACCCATTCGGCCAGGTAGGCGATGTCGGCGTTGACGCCGAAGAAGCGCGCGCGGTCGCCCTTGCCGTCCAACACGCGCGAAAAGCCGGTGTTGACCGGGTCGATGAAGACGATGTCGGCGACGTCGAGGATCGAATGGGGATTGTCGCGCACGCCGTAGGGCTGGGTCGGGTAGCCTTCGGCGTCCAGGTTGAGCACCTTGGGGCCGGTGTAGGCGACGTGCATCCACACCGACGCCGAGCCCGGGCCGCCGTTAAACGACAGCACCAGCGGCCGCTTGGCCTTGTCGGCCACGTCGGTGCGCTGGTAGTAGGTGTAGAACAAGGTCGCGCTGACCTTGCCGTCCTTGTCCCACACCGGCTGGGTGCCGGCGGTGACCTTGTACGGCACCGCCTTGCCCTTGATGGTGACGGTGGCGCTCTTGCTCACGCGCGAGTCGGCCTTGATGACGCGCTCGTTGGCCAGCAGGTCGGCGGCGCGCTCCTTGCCGGGCGCGGCCGCCTCGGCCGGCGCGGCCTTGGCGGCGTCGCCGTCCTGGGCGGCGCCGGCCGTGGCCAGCGCCAGCATCAACGGGAACGGCATCAACCGGGCGAACAAGGATTTCATGGGCTGCTCTTGACGTAAAAAAATCAATGGTAGTCCAATCAAATACCAAACCACAACAAAATACGGGCCGCCGCCGGCGCCGATTTGTCACGTAATGTTTCCGCGCCCGGTTTAGCGCGGCCGCCAGTCCAGCACCCGCACCGGCTGGGGCGGCACGGCGGCCGTTCCCTCGCCGTCGACCTGCCGCACGTCCTGCACGAACAGGCTGAGCAGACCGTTGCGCCGCCACAACTCGGTATCGAAACTCGGTTCCCACGCGCCCACCGAGGCGGCGGTCAGGTCGGCCACGCTCCACTTGCCGGCGGCGAAGTCGCGAATGCGCACCACCGACACCTTGCTGCCGCGCTCCTCGTCGCGGAACACCAGCAGCCCGCCCGGCGCGCCGTCGCCGGGGCCGGCGTCGACCATGATTTGCGGGCGCGCGATCGGGATGCGCTTGGTGCCCTGCCCGCTGAGCGAAAACGCCGTCGTGCGGAAATCAAACGCGCGCACGGCCCAGCCGGCGGCGCCGTGGAAGACGACGTGGTACTGCGGCACGGCCGAGCCGGCGTCGCGCCAGTAGCTGGCGATGTAGGGGTTGCCGTCGCGGTCGGCCGCCATCGAGGTCTGGTTGATCAACTCGCTCTTCTCGGGGATGCGCGCGGCGTACTCGGCGCTGCCGGCGCCGATCGGCAGCGCGTAGCGGCTGCCGTCCGACTTTTCCCACGTCACGCCGCCGTCGCGCGAGCGGGCGTAGGCCAGGTCGTGGTTGCTGGCCACGTCCGGCGACTCGCGCCACACCCACGACAGGTGCAGGGTGCCAAGGTGGTCGAGGAAGGCTTGCCAGTAGGCGTTGCGCCGGCCCTCGCCGGTGATCAGCTTGGTGTGCAGGCGCGTCCAGCGCCGCGCCGCGACGTCGTAGCGGTTGATGACCAGGTCGCCCCGGCCGGAGCCGCCGAGCCGGTAGAAGAACAGCAGATTGCCGTCGGGCAGGCGGTAGAACTCGGGATACGACACCGACTCCTCGTCGGCGCCGATCATCGGCAGCTTGCCGCCCAGCTCCAGCGAGCCCGGCGCCACGCCGCGCGCGTAGCGCAGCGCGTTGTTGTGGTGGTCCCACGACACGTGCAGGTAGCCGGCGCCGTCGAGCATGATGCTGATGGCGTTGTGGGCGTCGGCGGCGTTGCCGCGATAGGCCGTGCGACGCGTGGTCCAGCGCGACGTGCCCAGTTCGCGCTTGCCCAGCACCAGGTAGCGCTCGGCGTCGTAGTAGCCGACGTATTGCGTGTGCTCGTCCGAGACGAGCGAATTCTTGCGGAACACCACGGCGTTGACCGAGTTGTTGGCCCAGCCCTGGCCGACCACCGATTCGGTCGGCGCGCCGCCGCCACCGCCGTCGTCGCCGGCGCACCAAGCGCCACGCGACACGGCCGACAACAGCGCCACCAACACCACCGACCACACGTTTTTCCTCATCCGTACCGTCCTCGATTGACCAACATCAAACGCAACTATAATTTCCCAAAGGAAAATATGGCATATAATATCCCCCGCCACACCGGGCCCAGCAAACGCCGCCATGACCACCGACAGCTTCGACACCGACCACACCGATCCACACGAGGCGCCGCTGGCGTTCTGGGAGCAGCGCATCAAGGCCAGCCGATGGCTGATCACCAAGACCGTGGCGCTGGGCGCCTGCGCGGGCGTGCTCGGCGTGCTCGGCCAGGGCTGGCTGGAGGACGCCGCGCCGCTGTTTCCCTTCATCAGCCAGAATTATGGCATCTGGCAGTCCGTCTATCTGCTCGCGCTGGTGATCATTTTCGTGCTCTGGGCGCTGGCGATGCGGCAGAAACTGGGGCTGCTCGACAACAGCAAGAAGGGGCTGCGCGTGCAGCGGCGCATCGCCGACCACAACGAGCGCGCCGCGCTCAAGGCCAAGGAGGCGCGCGAGCGGCGCAAAAAAATGGAGGACGAGCGCGATCCGGTCACCTTCTTCAAGAGCGCCACGCGCAGCAAGAAGTTCGACTACTAGGTGAAGATGGTGGGGCTAGCGTGGGCGGCACCAGCCCTTCTTGACCGGTGGCCGTCGCCGTCCGCGTGCGCTGAAAACCGCCCCTGCGCCCGCCGGCGGAGCGCGGGCTATCACTTCCGGCGTGGTGCCCCGCCCCCTGATTTCGGGATATGCAAACTTGCAATCGAACTTTGCAGAATTGGCCATTCCCACGCGCCCGATTCGGCACTACCATGCACCGGACGACATGCCCACAACCCCCACACCGGAGCTCACACCATGGACAACGCCCCCCGCGCATCACTCACCGTCACGGTCGCCGACGGCAGCTTCCAGTGCTACCTCGCCCGTCCGGCCGGCACGGCGCCGGCGCCGGTCATCGTCGTGCTGCAGGAGATCTTCGGCGTCAACGCCGGCATCCGCGGCATCTGCGACGACTACGCGGCCAAGGGCTACATCGCCGTCGGCCCCGACCTGTTCTGGCGCGCCGCGCCGGGCCTGGACATGTCCGAGGCCAGCCCCGGCGACTGGGAGCGCGGCTTCGCGCTCTACAACGCCTACGACTTCGGCGCCGGCGTCGGCGACATCGCCGCCACCGTGGCCGCCGCCCGCGCGCTGCCCGGCGCCTCGGGCAAGGTCGGCGTGACCGGCTACTGCCTGGGCGGCTTGATGACCTTCCTGAGCGCCGCCCGCGCCGACGCCGACGCCTTCGTCGCCTACTACGGCGGCGGCACCGAGAACTACGCGGCCGAAGGCGCCGCCATCAAGCGCCCGCTGCTCTACCACCTGGCCGGCGACGACGAGTACATCGGCAAGGAAGCGCAGGCGGTCATCGCCGCCGCCCTTGAGGACAACGCCAACGCCGAGCTGCACACCTACCCCGGCTGCAACCACGCCTTCGCCCGGCCCGGCGGCGACCACTACGACGCCGCCGCCGCGACCCTGGCCAACGGCCGCACGGACGCCTTCTTCAAGCGCCACCTGGCCTGAAAAAAAGATGCCCGCGCAGCTCGGCGTCGAGGGGCGCGGGCAGAGCATCGGTGAAATATGGTCAGGCCACCAGGCGCAACTCCCGCGCCGCCAGGCGCGCCATGACGCCGACCACGTGGTCGATCTGCGCGCGCGTGTGGCCGGCGTTCATCATGAAGCGCAGGCGCGCCTGGCCCACCGGCGCGGCCGGGAACTGGATGGCGTCGACGTGGATGCCCTCGCGCCGCAGTTCGATCGCGTAGCGCTGGCAGGTCTCGGCATCGCCGATGAGCACCGGCAGGATCGGCGTCTGCGTCGACAGGATGGTGTAGCCGAGCGGCGCCATGCGCTCGATGAAGTAGCGCTGGTTGTCCCACAGGCGCTGGCGGCGCTGCGGCTCCTGCTCGAGCAGGTCGAGCGCGGCCAGCAGCGCGGCCGCCTGGTCCGGCGGCGGCGGGCACGTGAAGCCGTAGGCGGAGCTGGTCAGCCGGATCACCTCGGCGACGTCGCGCTCGACGGCGACGAAGCCGCCGATCGCGCCGAGCGCCTTGCTCAGGGTCCCCATCTGCATGATGTTGCCGCTGTAGCAGCCGAAGTGCTCGGAGGTGCCGCCGCCGTTGGCGCCGAGGATGCCGGTGGCGTGGGCGTCGTCGATGTAGAGCAGCGCGCCGAAGCGCTCGGCCAGCGCCACCAGGTCGGGCAGCGGCGCGATCGTGCCCTCCATGCTGAACACGCCGTCGCTGACGATCAGGGGCGTGGTGCCGTCGCCGGCGCCGGCCTTGAGCAGCGCCTCGAGGTGGTTCATGTCGCAGTGGCGGTAGTTGTAGCGCAGCGCGCCGGACATCTGGATGCCCTCGCGGATGCTGATGTGGTTGAACTCGTCCGAGTAGTAGGCGTACTTGTGGCGCTTCTTGGTGCGGAAACCGTGCAGGCGCGCCAGCGTGGCCGCCTTGACGATCGACGACAGCACGCCGATGTTGGTCATGTAGCCGGTGACGAACAGCACCGCGTCGTCCTTGTGCTTGAGCGCGGCCAGGCGCCGCTCCAGCTCGCGGTAGACCTCGAGGTCGCCGCCGAGCAGGCGCGATTCGCAGTTGCCCACGCCGTAGCGGTCCAGGCCGTCCTTGGCCGCCGCCACCAGGCGCGGATGGTTGGCCAGCGCCAGGTAGTTGTTGGTGCTAAACGAGACCACCGTCTCGCCTTGCGTGACGAAGGTCGGATCCGGCAAGGTGCTGTGCACCAGCGAGTCGTGGTGGATCGGGTGGTGCTTGAGCCAATGGCCAATGTCGCTTAAATCGTGCATGGTGGTAGGGGGTCGAGTGAGCGTGAAGCCATGATAGGCGCCCCCGCCTCTCCGCAAGATTGCGGCCACATTACAGCCAGGATAGCTAGGCCGGCTTGGCCAGCGGCAGCACGATGCGCGCCACCAGCCCCGGCGCGCCGTCCTCCAGCGCCAGCGAGCCGCCGTGCGAGGTGGCCGTGGCGCCGACGATCGACAGTCCCAGGCCGTTGCCCGGCAAGTGGCGGCTCTTGTCGAGCCGGTAAAACCGCTGCGTGACCTTCTCCAGCTCCGCCGCCGGAATCCCGGGGCCGTTGTCGTGCACCGCGATCGACGCCTGCCCCCGGTACAGCCCGGCGCGCACCTTGATCGCGGCGCCCGGCCCGGCGTATTTGATGGCGTTGTCGAGCAGGCTGGCGACGGCGCTGGCGAGCAGGTTGCGGTCGCCGTCGACATACAGCGAGGCCGGCGCGTCGACCGTCAGCGCGATGCCGCCATCCTCGGCGATGGCCTCGTACATCTCGCCGATGTCGGCCACCACGCGTCCCAGGTCGAGCCGCTCGAACAGGCGCGCGCGCATGCCCGACTCGGCCTCGGCGATCTGCAGCAGGCGCTCGAACAGCCGTATCAGGTCGTCGATGTCGTCGATGGCGTCGTGCGCGGCGCCGGCCAGGCGCGGCACCGTCACCTCGTGGCGCAGCGCGTCGTCGAGCCGGCCGCGGATGCGGGCGAGCGGCGTGCGCAGGTCGTGGGCGATGGCGTTCGAGACGTGGCGGATGCCCTCCATCAGCAGCTCGATGCGGTCGAGCATGCGGTTGATGTCGCGGTTGAGCAGCGCGAACTCGTCGCCGCCGGAGACCGGGATGCGGTGGCTCAAATTGCCCGCCTCGATCTGCGCGGCGGTGCGGCGGATCTGGCCGAGCCGGCCCTCGATGCCGCGCCGGAACAGCAGCGCGCCGGCCACCGTCAGCAGCAGCGACACGCCGGCGCCGGCAAGCAGCGCGCGCCAGATCACCTCGCGCACCGCGTGCTGCTCGCTCAGGTCGCGCCCGACGATGAGCAGGCTGCCGTCGGCCAGCGGCCGCAGGTACAGGCGCGCCGGCTTTTGCCGGCCGTCGCGCCGCACCTCGGCGCTGGCCATGAGCTTGCGCCCGTCGCCGCCGGCGCGCGCCGCCGCCACCAGCGCCGCCGGGACGGCGTCGAGGTTGCCGGCCAGCGGGGCGCCGCCGGCGCCGACCAGCTGGAAGATCTCGCGGTCGCTGTCGATGCCGTCGTCCAGCTGGCGCCGCACCTCCTCGACCAGCGCGCCATGGCCCGGCATGCCGGCGTGTTCGAGCAGGCGCTCGGACTGGGCCACGATCTTGCCGTCGAGGTTTTTGTCGAGCACGCCGACGGTGCCGGTGTAGAACACGGCCGACACCACCGCGATCGACAGCGCGCCGAGCAGCCCGTAGCCCAGCGCCAGCTTGGCGGCGATCGAGGCGTGCGCGAACAGCGGCTTAAACAAGCGCGCGCCCCGGCGTGTCCGGCGTGTCCGGCGGCTCCGGCTGGTCCGGCGCGGCGGCGCCCATGCGGTAGCCGACGCCGCGCAGCGTGTGGATCAGCATCAGCGGGAAGTCCTTGTCCACCTTGGCCCGCAGGCGGCTGATCTGGACGTCGATGACGTTGGTCTGCGGGTCGAAATGATAGTCCCACACCGATTCGAGCAGCATGGTGCGGGTGACGACCTGGTTCTCGTTGCGCATCAGGTATTCCAGCAGCCGGTACTCGCGCGGCTGCAGCGTGATGACCTTGGCGCCGCGCGTGACGCGCATGGTGCGCAGGTCCAGCGTCAGGTCGGCCACCTGCAGCCGGGTGCTGTCGGCGCCGGGGGCGCTGCGCCGCAGCAGCGCCTCGACCCGCGCCAGCAGCTCGGAGAAGGCGAACGGCTTGGACAGGTAGTCGTCGGCGCCGCCGCGCAGGCCCGTCACGCGGGCGTCGATGGTGGTGAGCGCGCTGACGATGATGACCGGGGTGGTCTTGCCCAGCGCGCGCAGCTTGTCGACGATGGACAGGCCGTCGATGCGGCCCGGCAGCATGCGGTCGAGGATGATCAGGTCCCACTGCTCGCCGGTGGCGTAATCGAGTCCGTCCGGGCCGGTGGCGCAGGCCGTGACGACATAGCCCGCCTCGCGCAGGCCCTTGCAGATGTAGTTCGAGGTTTCGGCTTCGTCTTCGATGACCAGGCAGCGCACGCGGTTCTCCGGCAGGGGGGATGGCGTATTCTACCCGCTTGCGCGGCCGGGGCGCGACCGCGGCGTTTCCCCGGGCCGCTAGGCGCGCGGCGCGCCAGCGGCCTTGGGCGGACATGGGAAGCCGTGGGTCGCCGTGGGCCGGATGCGCCGCCGACGGCGCTTGGCCGATTACGCTGCGCTAATCCGCCCTACGGCAGGCAACCGGGGTGAACTCCCGCCCGGACGGCGTCGTTGCGTCGCACAGGGGGCGGCGCCATCTTGGTGGCGCCTTCAATGAGGACCGTCGGCCGGACGCGGAGTTCGACCACCATGGTAGTGGCGGCGCCGCGCCGGCGCCTTGCGCCAGATCAAATGGCGCGGTCGCGCAAGGGCGCGCGCTTGGCGCCGTGGGGCGCGGCCAGCTCGCGGTACAGCGCGTGGTAGCTGGCGGCCATGCGCTCGGCGGTAAACAGCTCCCAGTAACGCGCCTCGGCGCGCCGGCCCATCTCGGCGGCGCGCGCCGGGTTTTCCCACAGCTGGCGCATGGCGGCGCTGAACGCCCGCGGGTCGCTCGGCGGCACCACCAGGCCGGTGTCGTTGTCGATGTTGATGTAGGTGGTGCCGGTGCCGATCTCGCTCGAGATCATCGGCTTGCCGAACATCGCCCCCTCCAGCAGCGAGATGCCGAACGCCTCCGAGCGCAGGTGCGACGGGAACACCATCGCGTAGCACTGCTGCATCAGCGCGACCTTGTCCTCCTCGTCGAGCGCGCCGACGAACATCACGTGCGTCAGTCCCAGCCGCGCGGCGTGCTCCTTGAGCTCCCGCTCGATCGGGCCGGCGCCGACGATCACCACCGGATAGTCGATGTCGGCCATGGCGTCGAGCAGGATGTGCAACCCCTTGTAGTAGCGCAGCACGCCGACGAACAGGAAGAAGCGCTCGCCGCACAGCGCGCGCCAGCGCTGGCGCGTCGCCTCCGAGGGCTGCGGGTAGATGCTCTTGTCAAGGCCGTAGGTGATGGTGCGGGTCTTGTGCTCGAAGCGCTTGAGCACCGGCGACGAGGCCAGGTAGTTCGGCGAGGTGGCGATGATGGTGTCGACGCTGTGCAGGAAGCGGCGCTTGAGCGGGCCGTACACGCGCAGCAGGTTCTTCTGGCGCACGATGTCGGAGTGGTAGGTCACCACGCTGGGCTTGTCGATGCGGGCGGCGAAGTGGGCGATGTCCATGAACGGCCACGGGAAGTGGTAATGGATCACGTCGGCCTTGCGCGCCAGGCGCGCCAGCGCGCGGATGGCCGCGAACGAGAAGCCGGTCGAGGCGATCTCGAAGTCCATGCGCACGCGGTGCACGGTGTGGCCCTCGAACTGGACCTGCGACGGCCCGCCGTCGCGGCTGAGCGTGAGCACTTCGTTGGTCACGCCCAGGCGGCCGGTGCCCACGCACATCTGGCGGATCACCTGCTCGATGCCGCCCCAGGTGTCGGGATAGTAGGTCTTGTAGAAATGGAGGACGCGCATGGCTCGTGGTGAAGGCTGCTGCTCAGTGAGCCGGTTGGTGTGACAGGACGTCAAGATACACGGCGGCGGTGCGGCGGGCCGCCGCCTCCCAGGTCGGCTCGAGCGCACGGCGGCGCCCGGCCTCGGCGCCGGCCGCCGGCAGGTGGCGCCGCAGCGCGCTGCTGTAGACGCCGATGCCGTCGAGGCGCCCGCCCGTCAGTCCCGCTTCGGCCATCGTGGTCGACAGGCCGACCCGGGGCGTGCCGCTCATGCCTGGTACATCCAGCGCAGGGTGTCGGCCAGCGGCACCGGCGCGAGCGCGCCGACCACGCCGGCCAGGCGCGAATGGTCGCCGACCAGCCGCACCACCTCGTTGGCGCGCACGAACGCCGGATTGACGTGGACGTTGATCTGGTAGCCGGCGATGTCGCCCATCATGGCCAGCGCCTCGCCGAGCGACCAGGCCTGGCCCGAGCAGATGTTGAAGGTGCCGCCCAGCGCCGCCGGCGCGGCCAGCAGGCGCCGGTAGCTGCGCGCGACCATGCGCACGTCGGAGAAGTCGCGCCACACGTGCAGGTTGCCCAGCTCGATGTCGGCGGCGCGGCGGCGGAAGTGCGCGACGATCTTGGGCAGCAGGAAGTTCTCGTGCTGGCCGACGCCGGTGTAGTTGAACGGGCGCACCACGATCAGCGGCAGCTTGTCGCGCCACAGGCGCGCCATGTATTCCATGGCCAGCTTGCTGACGGCGTAGTCGTTGGCCGGCGCGGCGGGCACGTCCTCGCCGATCACGCCGACGTCGGTGTTGCCGTAGATGTTGGCGCTCGAGGCCAGCAACACGGCCGACGGTTTGGCCGGCAAGGCGGCCAGCGCCTCGAGCAGGTTGCGGGTGCCGGCCACGTTGACGCGGTACAGCTGCTCGATGTCGCCGTGGCCGACGAAGGCGATCGCCGCCAGGTGGGCGACGACGTCGGGCGCGACCTGGCGCACCACGGCGGCCAGGCCGTCGCGGTCGTTCAGGTCGACGGCGAACTGGCCGGCGCCGGGCGTGGCGCCCGGCGAGACGGTGCCGAACACCTCGTAGCCGGCGGCGCGCAGCTCGCGCTCGACGTACTGGCCGGTGAATCCGGACAGGCCGGTGATGAAGGCGCGCTTGCCGGCGCCTTCGGCCCCCGCGGCCCCCTCGTCCAACAACGCGGCCGTCACCCTGGCCGCCTTAGAACGAAAAACCGGCTTTGTTGCGCCGCAGGTCGGCCTCGACCATCATCTGGCACAGCTGCTCGAGCGTGGTCGACGGCTTCCAGCCCAGTTTTTCGGTGGCCTTGGCCGGGTCGCCGATCAGCAGCTCGACTTCGGCCGGACGGTAGAACTTCGGATTGACGCGCACCAGCACCTTGCCGGTTTTCTTGCAGGTGCCGATCTCGTGGTCGGCCGCGCCGCTCCAGACGATGGCCACGTCGATCGCCTTGAAGGCCATGCTGACGAAGTCGCGCACGGTCTCGGTGCGGTTGGTGGCCAGCACGAAGGTGTCCGGCTCGTCGGCCTGCAGGATGCGCCACATGCCTTCGACGTATTCCTTGGCGTAGCCCCAGTCGCGCTTGGCGTCCATGTTGCCCAGTTCCAGCACGTCAAGCAGGCCGAGGTGGATCTTGGCGACCGAATCGGTGATCTTGCGGGTGACGAACTCGCGCCCGCGCAGCGGCGACTCGTGGTTGAACAGGATGCCCGACGAGCCGAAGATGCCGTAGGACTCGCGGTAGTTGACGGTCATCCAGTGGGCGTACAGCTTGGCCACGCCGTACGGGCTGCGCGGGTAGAACGGGGTGTCCTCTTTTTGCGGCACGGCCTGCACCTTGCCGAACATTTCCGAGGTCGACGCCTGGTAGAAGCGGATCTTCGGATTGACGATGCGGATCGCCTCGAGCAGGTGCACCGGGCCGACGCCGGTGATCTCGGCGGTCGTCAACGGCTGGTCGAACGAGACGCCGACGAAGCTTTGCGCGGCCAGGTTGTAGACCTCGTCCGGCTGCACGGTCTGCATCAGCCGGATGCTCGACGACAGGTCGGTCAGGTCGTACTCGACCAGGCTCAGTTTCGGGTGCGACGCGATGCCGAGTTCCTCGATGCGCCAGAAGTTGACCGAGCTGGTGCGACGATAGGTACCAGTGACCTCGTAGCCCTTTTCCAGCAGCAGCTCGGCCAAATAGGCGCCATCTTGTCCGGTGATGCCCGTGATCAGGGCTTTTTTTGTTGTCGTCATGGTATGTGGCTACAAATGTAAGTAAAAATGGTCGCGTATTGTAACAGGGTCGTCACACCGGGCGGCGCACGCGGGGGGCGAAGATTACATAAATTACATCCGGTTACAGCCGTGCGCCCATGTAAAAACCGGCCCCGCTCCTGGCGGAACGGGACCGGTTACAAGGCGGCAGCGCTTAGACTTTGCGCTGGGCCACGGCGTCGACCACGCACAGCGCGGTCATGTTGACGATGCGGCGCACGGTGGCCGACGGCGTCAGGATGTGCACCGCCTGGGCGCAACCGAGCAGGATCGGGCCGACCGCGATGCCGTTGCCGGCCGCCGTCTTGACCAGGTTGTAGGCGATGTTGGCCGAGTCCATGTTCGGCGCCACCAGCAGGTTGGCGTCGCCGGTGAGGGTCGACTCGGGCATGATGGCGTGGCGCAGCTTGGAGTCGAGCGCGGTGTCGCCGTGCATCTCGCCGTCGATCTCGAGGGTCGGGTCGCGCTGCTTGACCAGCGCCAGCGCGGCGCGCATCTTTTGCGCCGACTCGCTGTTGGACGAGCCGAAGTTCGAGTGCGACAGCAGCGCGGCGCGCGGCGACAGGCCGAAGCGGCGCATCTCCTCGGCCGCCATGACGGTGATGGCCGCCAGTTCGTTGGCCGTCGGATTCTCGTTGACGTGGGTGTCGACCATGACGATCTGGCGCTCCGGCATGATCAGCACGTTCATGGCGGCGTACACGCAGGCGCCCTCGCGCTTGCCCAGCACCTGGTCGATGTAGTGCAGGTGCAGCTGGGTGGTGCCGAAGGTGCCGCAGATCATGCCGTCGGCGTCGCCCTTCTTGATCATCATGGCGCCGATCAGCGTGTGGCGGCGGCGCATCTCCAGCTTGGCGTACTCCTGGGTGACGCCCTTGCGGCTGGTCATATCGTAATAGGTCTGCCAGTAGTCGCGGTAGCGGTCGTCGTGGTCAGGGTTGATGACGTCGAAGTCGACGCCCTGCTTGAGGCGCAGGCCGAACTTGGCGATGCGCGTGTCGAGCACGGCCGGGCGGCCCACCAGGATCGGGCGCGCCAGCTTCTCGTCGACGATCACTTGCACGGCGCGCAGCACGCGCTCCTCCTCGCCCTCGGCGTAGACGATGCGCTTGAGCTCCATCTCGGTCTTCTTGGCCACCTGGAACAGCGGCTTCATGAAGGTGCCGCTGCGGTAGACGAATTGCTGCAGGCTGTCGGCGTACGCTTGCAGGTCCTTGATCGGCCGCGTGGCCACGCCCGACTCCTCGGCCGCCTTGGCCACGGCCGGGGCGATCTTGATCAACAGGCGCGGATCGAACGGCATCGGGATCAGGTACTCGGGACCGAACGAGAGGTTGGTGAAGCCGTAGGTGGTGGCGACGATGTCGGACTGCTCGGCGTGCGCCAGCTCGGCGATCGCGTGCACCACGGCGATCTCCATCTCGCGCGTGATGGTGGTGGCGCCGCAGTCGAGGGCGCCGCGGAAGATGTACGGGAAGCACAGCACGTTGTTGACCTGGTTCGGATAGTCCGAGCGGCCGGTGCAGATGATGGCGTCGCCGCGCACGGCCTTGACGTCGTCGGGCAGGATTTCCGGGTTCGGGTTGGCCAGCGCCAGGATCAACGGGTTGGAGGCCATGGACTTGACCATGTCCTGCTTGAGCACGCCGCCGGCCGACAGGCCGAGGAAGATGTCGGCGTCGGGGATCACCTCGGCCAGGGTGCGGGCCGGGGTGTCGCGCGCGAAGCGTTCCTTGTCCGGGTCCATCAGCTCGGTGCGGCCCTTGTAGACCACGCCGGCCAGGTCGGTGACGTAGATGTTTTCCAGCGGGAAGCCGAGGTCGACGATCAGGTCCAGGCAGGCCAGCGCGGCCGCGCCGGCGCCGGAGACGACCAGCTTGCAGTTTTTGATGTCCTTGCCGACGTACTGGATGCCGTTCATGATGGCCGCGCCGACGATGATGGCGGTGCCGTGCTGGTCGTCGTGGAAGACCGGGATCTTCATGCGCTCGCGCAGCTGGCGCTCGATGTAGAAGCACTCGGGCGCCTTGATGTCTTCCAGGTTGACGCCGCCGAAGGTGGGCTCGAGCGAGGCGATGATGTCGACCAGCTTGTCCGGATCGAGTTCGTTGATTTCGATGTCGAACACGTCAATGCCGGCGAACTTCTTGAACAGCACGCCCTTGCCTTCCATGACGGGCTTGGCGGCCAGCGGGCCGATGTTGCCCAGGCCGAGCACGGCGGTGCCGTTGGTGATGACGGCCACCAGGTTGCCGCGCGCCGTGTATTTATAGGCGGCGGCCGGGTCGATGACGATTTCCTCGCACGGGGCGGCCACGCCCGGGGAATAGGCCAGCGCCAGATCGCGCTGGTTGGTCAGTTGCTTGGTCGGCGTGACGCTGATTTTGCCTGGGGTCGGGAACTCGTGGTACTCGAGCGCGGCGACGCGCAATTGTTGACGAATTTCTTCTTTTTTCTCAGATGACGAATCCATGCTGTGCTGCCTTCCTGTTTGTGCGGTCGGAAAGCCTACGATTTTATCAGACCAATTCTTTCATTTAAGTAGGTATTTTCACCAACGGTGATAACAGTTATTGGCAGAATTTATTGTTCTCGTAGGCAATTGCCCGAATTTTTGCTGCTTTTAACGGCTTTACGCTATCAATAGCTTCAATATAATCAATTTTCGATGGTTATGCGTTTTAGCTATTAGTAGAACAACATTGATTGGGATTGTCAATATTTACCCTTCGCCACGTCAAAGTTCCGGTTCGGCCACCGGCTCGACCACGCTCGCCACCAGCACCACGCACAACAGGGCCGTGCCCACCATGTACAGGAACACGCTGCCCCAGCCGTAATGGTCGAGCAGGATGCCGACCGTCAGCGGCGCGATCGCGCCGCCGATCTGGCCGAGGAAGTTGACGATGCCGAAGGCGGTCGGATAGGCCGACTTGGTGACCAATCCCATCGCGTAGGCCGAATAGCCGGCGAAGCCGATGCCCACCATCAGCCCGGACACGAGCAGCGTGGCGCCGAGGTAGGCGGCGCTGTCGGGCGCCTCGATGAGCAGGCACAGCATCAAGGTGGTGCCGACCGCGCCGAGCAGCATCATCGGCTTGCGGCGGCCGTCGAGCAGGCGGTCCGAGATCAGCCCGCCGATCATATTGCCGGCCACCGCGCCGATGAACGGCGCCGACGCCAGAAAGCCCATCTTGACCGAGGCATAGCCCTTGACCGACACCAGGTAGGTCGGTATCCACGACATGAAGATGTTGGTGATGCCGATCATGCAGCCGTAGCCGAGGGCGACGCCGATGATGTTCCACGAGGTGAAGACCTGGCGCACGCTGTCGAGCCGCACCACCGGGCGGGTGCGGTTGATGGCGTCGAGCAGCGGCATGCTGCGCAGCACGCGGCGCGGCGCGGCGCCGTAGGCGCGCGGCGCGCCGGCGGCGTCGCCGCCCTGGATGTAGCGCCGCTCGGCCGGCGAGCAAAAGCGGCTCTCGGACGGCGAATTGGTCACCATGAACACCCACAGCACGGCAAACAGCAGGCCGGGCACGGCAAACACGTAAAAGATCTCGCGCCAGCCCCAGATGGCGATGACGACCAGGCACACGGACGGCACCATCAGCGGCCCGAGCTTGGAGGCGGCGATCCACAGGCCGGTGGCCAGGCCCTTTTCCTGCGGCGGGAACCAGCGGTTGACGACGTTGGTGCAACCGATCCCGAGCGGCCCCTCCGACAGCCCCAGGCCGATGCGGTACAGCTGCAACAGCAGCACCGACGAGGTGGTGGCCATCAGGCCGGTAAACACCGACGTCATCACCATGCACACGGCCAGGAAGATGCCGCTGGCCTTTTCGCCCAGGCGCCGGTACAGGATGCCGACCGGGATTTGCACGATGGCGTAGGCGAACGAGAACAGGCTGACGATCAGGCCCGCCTCGGTGTTGGTGATGTGGAATTCCTTCTTCATATATGGCAGCGCCACGCCGAAGTTGGCGCGGTCGGCGCAGGCGATGGCCCAGATGCAAAAGATCAGGCCCATCACCACCCAGCGGTAGTTGGTGCGCTTCTCCTTGGACGGTTCGGTCTGCTCGGATGGTGCGGGAATGCTCGCGGCGAGTTGCTGGCGCATGTGGGGGTCTCCATTGTTGGCGGGTGCTTTATTTTTATGCTCGCCAAATGCTCGCACCGGGTGGCGGCGCCGTCCAATCTTTTCTGGACATGCACTGATCCGCAAATTGAATCACCGCGCGCCGCTACAAACCGGGTATCAATTGATAGCGCTTTCGGATTGGACGCTGCCGGCGAAACCGCCCATGATGCGCTGGCGTTCCGATGCGATGTTGCCATCGGACCAGCCACCGTCTAACAGGGAGTGTTGAATGAAGCCGACCGAAGTCAAGCCCGACATCTTGCAGTTGAACCCGATCCTGGTGCCAGCGATCAACGAGCAATTGAACCAACTCTACACCATGCACCGCCTGTTCGAGCAAGCGGACAAGGCCGCCTACCTCGCCACCCACGGCGCCGCCATCCGCGGCGTCATCACCGGCGGCCATACCGGCATCGGCAACGACATGATCGCCGCGCTGCCGGCGTTGCAGGTGATCGCCGTCAACGGCGTCGGCACCGACGCGGTCGACCTGGCCTACGCCCGCGAACGCGGCATCCCCGTCACGGCCACCTTCGGCGCGCTGACCGAGGACGTGGCCGACCTGGCCATCGGCCTGATCCTGGCATCCTGCCGCGAGATCTGCGCCGGCGACCAGTTCGTCAAGACCGGCGCCTGGCAGCGCAACCCCCATCCGGGCGCGCTGCCGCTGTCGCGCCGCTTCAGCGGCAAGCGCGTGGGCATCGTCGGCATGGGCAAGGTCGGGCGCGCCATCGCCCAGCGCGCCGCCGCCTTCGGCTGCCCGATCGCCTACACCGACCTGCGCGCGATCGCCGACGTGCCGCACCGCTTCGTTGCCGACCTGATGCAGCTGGCGCGCGACAGCGACATCCTGGTGCTGGCGGCGGCGGCCGACAAGGCGCAGGGCATCGTCAACGCCGCCGTGCTCGACGCGCTGGGCAAGGACGGCTACCTGATCAACATCGCCCGCGGCAAGCTGGTGGTCGAGGCCGACCTGGTCGCCGCGCTCGGGCGCGGCGCCATCGCCGGCGCCGGCCTGGACGTGTTCGTCGACGAGCCGAACGTGCCGCCGGCGCTGTTCCCGCTCGACCGCGTGGTGCTGCAGGCGCACCGCGCCAGCGCCACCGTCGAGTCGCGCACGGCCATGGGCGAGATGGTGCTGGCCAGCCTGGCGGCCGGCCTGGCCGGGCGCCGTCCCGAGGGCAGCCTGACCACCTGATCCAATGGCAGGGGCGCGCGCCGCCGCCGCGCGGCCGATTATGGCTATCATGGCTGACTCATCACGCCTTATGGGACTGCCATGCTAGATCTGGGACAGGTGCGCTGCTTCGTCGCGGCCGCCACCGAATTGAACTTCCGGCGCGCCGCCGCGCTGCTGAACATGACGCAACCGCCGCTGAGCCGGCAAATCCAGCTGCTCGAGCACAGCCTCGGCGTGGCGCTGTTCGACCGCGTCGGGCGCACCGTCAAGCTGACCACGGAGGGGCGCATCTTCCTGGCCGACGCCAGCCGCCTGCTCAACCTGGCCGAGCAGGCCGAGACGACGGTGCGGCGCGCCAGCAAGGGCAAGACCGGGCGCGTGCGGATCGGTTTCACGGGCGCGGCCGGCTACGAGCTGATCCCCGGCCTGCTGGCGGCCGGCAAGCTGGCCCTGCCCGAGATCGACGTGGTGCTGTTCGAGCTGATCTCGGTGGCGCAGATCGAGGCGTTCAACGCCAGCACCATCGACCTCGGCTTCATGCGGCCGGTGTCGGCGCGCCAGCAGCTCGAGCTGTTGCTGGTGGAGGAGGAGCCGCTGGTGGTGGCGCTGCCGCGCGGCCACGCGCTCGGCGCGCACGCGGCCATCGCGCTGGCGCAGCTCGACGGCCAGCCCTTCATCATGCATTCGCCGGTGCAGGGCAAGTATTTTTATGATCGCCTGATGGGCATTTTCGCCAGCAACGATGTCCAGGTGCAGATCACGCAGTACATCGACCAGAGTCCGACGATCTTGTCGATGGTGCGCGCCGGCCTGGGTGTGTCTATCCTGCCGGCGTCGGCGCAGCGCTTCCACTACGACAACGTCGAGTTCCGGCCGCTGGCGGACGTGGTGGCGCAAGCTGAAATGAGCATGGCCTGGCGCTCGGACCAGGACAACCCCGCCGTCACCGCGTTCCGGCTGATGGCGATCGAGCACTTCGCCCACCGGCAACGGGAGGGCCCACAATAAAACAGGAGACTCAATGAAGAACCGCCGCATCCCCCGCCCCGCCATCGCCGCCGCCTCCCCCGCCGCCGCCGGCCCCCTCACCGTCGCCGCGGCGACCGCCTTGACCGGCCGCAGCGCCGAGCGCGCCGCCGGCCTCGCGGCCGGCCTTTGCGCCGTGCTCGCGGCCGTGCTTGCCGCCGCGCCGGCGCTGGCCCAATCGCAACCGGCCGCAGGCTCGTCGGTCAGCGTCTACGGCATCGCCGACATCGGCGTCGTCGGCGAACGCGGCGGCGCCGCCGGCAATGTCACCAAGCTCACCAGCGGCCCGGCCTCGGCCTCGCGCATCGGCTTCAAGGGCAGCGAGGACCTGGGCGGCGGCCTGTCGGCGTTCTTCATCCTCGAGGCCGGCTACAGCCTGGACACCGGCGGCTTCGCCTCGGCCAACACCTTGTTCAACCGCCTGGCGCTGGTCGGGCTGCGCGGCGGCGCCGGCAGCGTCAGCGTCGGGCGCCAGGCCACGCCCTACCACAACACGCTGGTGGCGGTGGCCGACCCGTTCGGCACCGGTTACGCCGGCACCATCAAGAACGCCTTCCCCGACTGGGGCACCAATGTGCGCGCCAGCAACACGGTGATCGTCGCCACGCCCGATCTGAACGGTTTTGCCGGCGACCTGTTCTACAGCCCCGGCGAGCAGCCCGGCAGCGCCGACGCGGGCCGCCAGACGGGCGCCTCGTTCGGCTACGCGAGCGCGCGCTTTAACGTGCGCCTGGCCTACAACCACAAGAACGCCGACACGGCCGCCACGCCCGACGCGCCGGCCGTGCGGCGCGGCGCGGGCAGCAACAAGCTGCTGGCGGCCAACTACGACTTCGGCGCGGCCAGGCTGTTCGCCGCCGTCGGCGTCGACCGGGGTTTTAACAGCGCGCCGCTGGGCAACACGGGCAATCCCTACGGCGGCGTGGCGCCGACCGCCTCGACCGACGGCCGCGAGGCGCTGCTCGGCGTGTCCGTGCCGCTATCGTCGGGCACGCTGATGGCGTCGCTCATGCGCAAGGACGACCGCACGCGCTTCAACCAGGACGCGCGCACCTGGGGCGTCGGCTACGTCCATCCGCTGTCGCGCCGCACCAGCCTGTACGCGGCCTACGGCAGCATAGCCAACCGCAACGGCGCCGGCTACACGGTGGCCAACAACACCGAGGCCGGCAGCGGCGACCGCGCCTACAACCTGGGTTTGCGGCACAGTTTCTAGGCGCCCCACGGCGGCGGACGCACCCAAGGTGCCACTTCGCCGCTGCCGCCCCGCCTCAAAAAGATTCCGTGGTTGCGGTCCTTCACCGGCCGCTTGGAGACCCGCTCAGTCGCCACCTCCGCCACACCCACCACACCCACCACCGCAACCTCCGCCACACCCCGCGTCGCCGCCGCCATCCCCGTCCCCGCCGCAGCCGGCGTCACCGTCGCCATCTCCCGCGGCGCCGGAATCGATGCCCAGATCGGCGCCGCAATAGACGCCCGTCGCGCCGCCCGCGCCAAGCGTGGCGCCCTGGCGCATGCCTTCGCCACAATCCGGGAGGTAGACGAAGCCGTTTTTGATCTTCAGAGCGCCATCGAGAGCGAATAACAGCGGAAGCCGCGCGGGGTTTTCCGGGTCGATGCGCTCCTGCGCGCAGGCGAGTCTCCATGCGCGTCGCAAGCCCCGCCCAGCCTTGCGGCCTCCACCGACCGTGTGCGCTGGATTGTGGTGCAGCGTCTTGCCAAAGGCGCGACGGCAGAAATCCTCATAGAGTCGCGTGGAGAGGATTATTTCATGCCAGAGGTCGTCGGCCACTTGCGAAGGCATCGATAGAAAATACATCCCGCCTTGATGGTGCGCCAGGAAGAACTGGCGCAGTCCATGAACCACCATTTCGCAGTCCGCCATCGTCAAATGCGGATGACGCGCGCGCAGCGCGCCCAACAGCTCCGGCGGCGGCGTGAAGTCGTGGATGGACCGCTCCCGTCGTTCATTTCTGCTGCGTTCGTAGTACAGCACGCAAGCCATGATCGCGAAGGCGCAGGTCACGGTAAAGACCAATTCCATTTCGCTCCCCTTAAGTTCAGCCGCTATAGCGACGCTTTGTTTGCGCATGCCTGGGCCATGCGCTGCATGGCCAGCCGGGCATGTGCCGCCCCGGTTACCGCAGCGCTTACCTTAGTCCTAAGCAGTCCTGTACTATCGGAGAATTCGCAAACATTGTTTCCGTATCGAAAAAACGGAACAGCCCGGGACAGCGCCCGGTGATCCAGGTCGATGGAGCTCGGATTGGCTCTTTTGTGGCGGGCTTTTCAGTTCATCCGGCGCGCTGGCGGACGCCGGCAACTGAGCTTGGCGGATTACGCTGCGCTAATCCGCCCTACGTCGTCGCGGCTGGTGCTTCGCTTTTTTGTGCCCGTCGTCCGCCGGCTCGGTACAATAAGCGATGATCTCTGAATTCGACCTTATCAAGCAGTACTTCCAGCGCCCCAAGCATCCGGGCCGGGCCACGCTCGGCATCGGCGACGATTGCGCGCTGCTCACCCCCACGCCCGGCATGCAGACGGCCATCTCGTCGGACATGCTGGTCGAGGGACGCCATTTCTTCGCCGGCGAGGACGCCTTCCGGCTCGGGCATAAAAGCCTGGCCGTGAACCTGTCGGACCTGGCGGCGATGGGCGCGCGGCCGGTCGGCTTCACGCTGGCGCTGGCGCTGCCGTCGGCCGACCGCGCGTGGCTGGCGGGCTTTTCGCAAGGCTTGTTCGCGCTGGCCGACGCCTTCAATATCGAGTTGATCGGCGGCGACACCACCAAGGGGCCGCTGACGATCTGCATCACCGTGTTCGGCGAGCTGCGCCCCGGCCAGGCGCTGCGGCGCGACGCCGCGCGCGCCGGCGACGATATCTGGATCTCGGGCACCCTCGGCGACGCGCGCCTGGCGCTGGCCGGCTACCGTCTCGAACACACGCTGGAACCGGCCGCGCTGCACACGGCCGCCGTGCGCATGCATACGCCGGTGCCGCGCGTGGAACTGGGCGTGCTGCTGGCCGAGCAGGGCATCGCCCACGCGGCCATCGACATCTCCGACGGCCTGGTGGGAGACCTCGGCCACATCCTGGCGCGCTCCAACGTCGGCGCCACCCTCAACGTCGACGCGCTGCCGCCGGGCGAGGCGCTGGCTGCCTGCGCGCAGGACCTGCGGCGCGCCTACACGGCCGCCGGCGGCGACGATTACGAGTTGTGCTTCACGGCGCCGGCGTCGGCGCGCGCGGCCGTCATCGCGGCCGCCGGCAGCGTGGCCACCCCGGTCACGCGGGTGGGCGCGATCGAGGCCGCGTCAGGCCTGCGCCTGGTCGACGCGGCCGGCGCCCCGCTCGAGCTGAAACTGGCCGGCTTCGATCACTTCAGCTCCTGAAGCGCCGTCACGTCCTCGTCCGGCTGGCCGGCGCGCAGGCCGCTGCCGTGCATCAGCCAGTAGTGGTGGAACGCGAGCCGGATGTTGTCGCGCAGTTGCGTGTCGTCCCACGGCTTGGTGTAGAAGCGGTAGATGGCGCCGCGGTTGACCGAGTCGAGCACGGCGTCGAGGCCCATGTAGCCGGACAGGATGATGCGGATCGTCTCCGGATACATGTCCTTGACCTGGCCGAGGAACTCGGTGCCGTTCATGCCCGGCAGGCGCTGGTCGCACAGGATCACCTGCACCGGGTGCAGCGCCAACAGCTCGAAAGCCTCGTCGGCCGATCCGGCCGTCAAAATCTGGTAGGCGTCGCGCTGGAACAGCTGGTCGAGCGACCATAGGATGTCCGGGTTGTCGTCGACGATGAGCAGCGTTTGCGCCGGCTGGTTGGGCGCCGACGGGTCGACCGGCAGGCAGCGCCCAGATTCGACCAGCACCCCCATGTCGGCCGGCGCCACCGGGCGGCTGAAAAAATATCCCTGGATTTCGTCGCAGCGGCTGCGCCGCAGGTATTCGAGCTGGGCGCGCGTCTCGACGCCCTCGGCGATCACGCGCAGCTTGAGGCTGTGCGCCATGCTGATGATGGCCGTGGCGATGGCCGCGTCGTTCGGATTGGTGGTGATCTCGCGCACGAAGGCGATGTCGATCTTGAGTTTGTCGATCGGGAAGCGCTGCAGGTACGCCAGCGACGAGTAGCCGGTGCCGAAGTCGTCGATCGCCACCTTGATGCCGATCGCCTTCAGGTTGGTCAGCACCATGATCGTGCGCTCGGCGTTCGACATCAGCGCCGTCTCGGTCAGCTCCAGTTCCAGCAGTTCCGGCGGCACCTCGTGGCGCACCAGCGCCGAGCGCACCACCTGTTCCAGGTCGCCCTCGACGAACTGGCGGCTGGCGACGTTGACGGCCACCCGCACCGGCCCCACGCCGCAGCGCAGCCAGGCGCCGATCTGCTTGCAGGCGGCGTCGATGATCCAGGCGCCGACGCGCACGATCAGGCCCGTGTCCTCGAGCACCGGCACGAACTCGGACGGGAACACCAGCCCGAAGCCGGGCCGCTGCCAGCGCAGCAGCGCCTCGGCGCCGGCGATGGCGCCGGTGTGCAGGTTGACCTTGGGCTGGTAGTACAGCAGCAGTTCGTCGTTGTCGAGCGCGCGCCGCAGCGCCAGCTCCATGTCGAGCCGCGCGAGCACCTGCACGTTCATGCCGGCGGTGAAGAAGCGGTAGCCGTCGCGGCCGGCCTGCTTGGCTCGCTCCATGGCGGTGTCGGCGTATTTGAGCAAGGTCTCCGGATCGGTGGCGTCGTCCGGATACATGGCGATGCCGATGCTGGCGCTGAGCACCGCCGGATGGCCATCGAGGTCGAACGGCAGGCGCAGCGCCTCGCGCACCTCGTTGGCCGTGTGGACCGCGTCCTGCTGGTCGCGCGGCATCGACAGGATCAGCGCGAATTCGTCGCCGCCGACGCGCCCGACCGTGTCGCGCAGGCGCACGCATTGCACCAGCCGGTTGCTGAACTGGCGCAGCAGCTCGTCGCCGAGCGCGGCGCCGAGCGAGTCGTTGATGTTCTTGAAGCGGTCGAGCGCGATGAACAACACGACGATGCGCAGCGCTTTTTCCTGCGCGATGGCGATGGCGTCGGCCAGCGTCTGGAAAAACAGCGTGCGGTTCGGCAGGCCGGTCAGGCTGTCGTAGTGCGCCATGTGCTGCAGCAGCTCCTGCGAGTGGCGCCGCTCGCTGATGTCGCGCGCCACGCCCAGCATGACGGCCGGCTGGCCGGGGCGCTTGAGCAGCTGCCAGTACATCTCCACCGGCACCGACACCAAATCGCGCCGCATCAATTCGAGTTCGGCCAGTTCCGGCGCGCGCGGCTGGCCGATGGCGGCGGCGTAGTCGTCGAGCCGGTGCGCCTGCGCGCGCAGCAGCGCCTGCGTGCCCAGTCCCAGCCGGCTGGCGGTCTGGCCCAGCATCTCGTCGCGCGGGTAGCCGAGCATGCGGCAGGCGCCGTCGTTGACGTCGACCAGTTCGGCCGTGGCCGCGTCGAGCAGGAAGATGGCGTCGGCGGTGGCGTCCATGGCGCTGCGGAAGCGCTGCAGTTCGACGGTGCGCTCGCGCACGGTCTGCTCCAGGCGCGCGTTGTAGTTGCGCGCCTCGCGGTGCAGCAGGCGCACCTCGAGCATGTTGCGGATGCGCGTGAGCACCTCGACCGGGTCGATCGGCTTGCTGAGGAAATCGCGCGCGCCCGATTCGAGCGCCTTGAGCTTGAGGTCCGGCTGGGCCGTGACCACCAGCACCGGCAGCCACGAATCGGCTTCGAGCGGGCGTAGCGCGTCCATCACCTCGAAGCCGTCCATGCCCGGCATCTGCAGGTCGAGGATGATCAGGTCGTAGCGCTGTCGGCCGTGCCAATCGGCCACCACGCGCGGATCGGTGGTGGCGCTGACCTCCTTGTAGCCGGTCGACTTGAGCAGGAACTCGAGCAGCTCGACATTGACCGTCTGGTCGTCGACGATCAATATGCGCGCGTGAAAAATATCGGTCTGGCTGATCATGGGATGCGCCTCCGGATGGGCTGGTGAACCGGCGTCTCTGGGCCGGCTCAGTCCACTTGCTACCGACAAGCTACATTGGCTTGCCGAACCGGGGCGCGCTTCAGCGGTATTTAGGCAGAGCACGTCACCCGGCCCTATTGAGTGTACGCAAGTTCAAATCGGCGGTCTAATGTTTTTATGCAAAGTTAACGTCGCCGCCAATGAGCGTGCATCGCTGGCAACGATTGTGATCTGCATGGTACAGTGGCAGCGAGTTCCAGCCACGTGATCCGCTTGAGGAGATTTGCATGAGTAACGACAATTCCGAGACCATTCTTCAACTGGCCGCGCAGGTCGGCAAGGCGCTGCAGGACAAGGGGCTGATCCTGGCGACCGCCGAGTCGTGCACCGGCGGCGGCGTGGCCCAGGCCATCACCGAGATCGCCGGCTCGACCGCGTGGTTCGACTGCGGCTTCATCGCCTATTCGAACGCCTCCAAGACCGAGCTGCTGGACGTGTCGGCCGCGCTGATCGCGCAGATGGGCAGCGTGTCCGAGGAGGTGGCGGCGGCCATGGCCGGCGGCGCGCTCGGCGCGAGCAACGCGCACTTGGCCGTCTCGACCACCGGCATCGCCGGCCCGACCGGCGCCGTGCCGGGCAAGCCGGTCGGCACCGTGTGCTTCGGCTGGGCCAACGCCGACACCGTCCACACCGAGCGGCTGGTGTTCGCCGGCGACCGCAAGGCCGTGCGCGAGCAAACCGTGATCCACGCCTTGCAGGGCCTGTTGCGTTTCATCGACTGACGCCCCCGCGCCCTGAGCGGGCGCCGGGCGGTTGCCGTCCGGGTTGCCTTCCGGCCACAAAACATTTACTCTCGTGGCGTTCGAGCGCGCTGGTGCGCCCGCTTCCAGCAGATTTTGGGGTGACTTCGATGCAAAACACGGTACATTTTATTCTCCAGGGCAAAGGCGGCATCGGCAAGACGCTGGTCTCGACCATCCTCGCGCAATGGCTCGCCAGCCAGGACGCGGCCGGCGACATGGAGGAGCAACGCCCGCCGCTGCGTTGCTACGATACCGACCAGGAGAACGCGACGTTCTCGCGCTACAAGGCGATGGAGGTCAAGCACGTACCGGTGATGACCGACAGCCGCACCATCGACCCGAAACGCTTCGACGCGCTGATGATCGACATCCTCGAGGAGGACGGCAACTGCGTCATCGACAACGGCGCCAACACCTTCTCGCCGCTGATGGGCTATCTGCTCGAGAACGATTGTTTCGCGCTGCTCGAGGAATCGGGCCGCAAGGTCTACATCCACACCATCGTCGGCGGCGGCGACACCCTGCACGACACGGCGATGGGCTTCGTCTCGACCGCCAAGGCGACCAAGGTGCCGCTGGTGCTGTGGGAGAACGAGCACTTCGGCCTGCTGCAATCGGCGTCCGGCAAGCAGTTCACCGAGTCGCAAACGTACGCCGACAACGCGTCGCGCGTGCGCGGACGCATCGTGCTGTCGGCCCGCAACGCCGACACCTTCGGCGCCGACATCAAGAAGATGAACACGGCGCGCCTGACGGCCAAGGAAGTGCGCGAGAGCGACAAGTTCAACGTGATGGAAAAGCAGCGCATCAAGGTCGTGTTCCGCGACCTGTTCGAGCAGCTCGACAAGGTCGAGTGGTAGGCCATGGACCAGCAAAAGCTGCGCAGCCTGGTATTTGACAAAACCGGCGTCAAGATCGACATCGACGACCCGATTTTCGCCCTGGTGGCGCTCAACGAGGCGGTGCTGGAGGAGGCGGTCGGACGGCATATCGCCGCCATCGACGCCGCCTCGCTGGAGCTGACGCGCCATGCGCGGCTGGCCGGCGGCTTGCCGCCGGTGGCGCCGGCGGCGGCGCTGGACGCCACCAACGAGCCGTTGCCGTCGGGCGCGGCGACAGCCACTGGCGGCGCCGCCGGTTCCACGACCACCGCGGCACCGGCCGGCTACGTGCCAACGCCGCCCGGCCCGGTGCGCCCGATCGCCACGCAGTCGTCGTCGGTCACGCCGCGCGAATTGCGCCTGCTGGCCACCGCCGCCGGCATCGCCGTGCTCAGCGCGCTGGTGGTGGTCGGCGCGCAGGCGGTGTTTTCCAAGCCGCCGCCGGCGCCCATCGTCGAGCAGGCCAAGGCGCTGACTCCCGAGCAGACGCTAGCCTTGCGCAACGCCGAAAAACTCACCAAGGCGATTGAAAAGCTCGATCCGAAAACCCGCAACCAGTTGCAGGCCGAGTTGCAGAAATAACGGCGTCGGCGCGGCGCGCGCCGGCCACCACGCCAGCGTGGCCGCGCGTTCCCGATCGTTCGCGTGATCAAATGAATTTTCCGTGCTAACATGTGAACATCTATTCACATGATGAGTTGTACGAAATACATGAGCTGCCAACACGACTACACCGGCGTCGATCCCGCCATCGCGCAACTGGCCGACCTGTTCCATCTGCTGGGCGATCCGACCCGCTTGCGCATCGTGCTCGCGTGCGTGGCGGCGCCGATCGCGGTCAGCGACATCGCCACCTCGCTTGACCTGAGCAGCTCCCTCGTGAGCCACCACCTGCGCCTGCTGCGCGCGGCGCGCATCGTCAAGTCGGAGCGACAAGGCAAGCAGGTCTTCTACTCCGCCGCCGATGCGCACATCAGCGACGTCCTGAACGATATGCTCGAACATATCGCCGAACCTTCCAACGGGAACGAAGCATGAGCAAGCACCACGACCATTCCGGCCAGCCTGGCCACGATCATGATCACGGCGATCATGGGCACGACCACGATCATTACCACGGACACGGACACGCCCACGCGCCGAGCGGCGCCAAGGCCGCGAAAGGCCACGACCACGGACATGGCCACGACCACGCGCACGGCCACCACCACCACGGCGATCCGAACACGATGGGCCGCGCCTTCGCCATCGCCATCGTGCTCAACCTGGCGTTCGTCGGCGTCGAGTTCTTCTATGGTTTCCTGGCCAACTCGACGGCGCTGATGGCCGACGCCGGCCACAACCTGTCCGACGTGCTGGGCCTGATGCTGGCGTGGGGCGCGGCCATCCTGGCCAAGCGCGTGCCGAACCAACGCTACACCTACGGCCTGCGCAGCACCTCGATGCTGGCGGCCCTGTTCAACGCCATGCTGTTGATGGTCGCCTGCGGCGGCATCGCCTTCGAGGCCGTGCAGCAGTTGCGCCATCCCGATCCGGTGGCCGGGCTGACGGTGTCGGTGGTGGCCGGCGTCGGCATTTTGATCAACGGCTTCTCGGCGTGGCTGTTCATGTCCGGCAGCAAGGACGATATCAATATCCGTGGCGCCTACCTGCACCTGGCCGCCGACGCCGCCATTTCGCTCGGCGTGCTGGTGGCCGGCGTGATCGTGCGCTACTCGGGGTGGAATTGGGTCGACCCGGCCGTGAGCATGGTGATCGTGGCGATCATCGTCTATAGCACGTGGTCGCTGCTTAAGCAGTCTCTGCGCATGATGCTGGCGGCCGTGCCGGATAATGTGGACCGCGCGCAGATCGAGCAATTCCTGCGCGCCAGCCCCGGCGTGACCGAGGTGCACGACCTGCATATCTGGGCGATGAGCACCACCGAGACGGCGCTCACCGCGCAGCTCGTCACGCCGGCCGGGTATCCGGGGGACTTGGTGGTCGACGACATCACGCGCCGGCTGCGCGAGGACTTCGCCATTCAGCACAGCACCTTGCAGGTGCGGCTGGGGACCACCGTGCATGCGTGCTGCTTGCAGGAGGCGGGGCATTAGGCGGTGCAGGCGGCGGCGCGTAGATGGCGGATTACGCTGCGCTAATCCGCCCTACGGGGCGTTCCGTCGTCAGTCGGCGTATTGGGCGTAGAGCGCGGTGCTCAGGTAGCGCTCGCCGAACGAGGGGATGATCGTGACGATCATCTTGCCGGCGCTTTCCGGCCGGCGCGCCACTTGCAGCGCGGCCCACAACGCGGCGCCCGACGAAATGCCCACCAACAGCCCCTCCTGGCTGGCCGCCTGGCGCGCGGTCTCGAAGGCGTCGTCGTTGCCCACGCCGATGATCTCGTCATATACCTTGGTGTTCAGTACCGCCGGCACGAACCCGGCGCCGATGCCCTGCAGCGGGTGCGGGCCCTTGGTGCCGTGCGCCAGCACGGGCGAGGCCAGCGGCTCGACCGCGACGCAACGGAATTGCGGCTTGCGCGCCTTGATCACCTCGCCCACGCCGGTGATGGTGCCGCCGGTGCCCACGCCGGCCACCAGGATGTCGGCGCGGCCGTCGGTGTCGGCCCAGATTTCCTCGGCGGTGGTGCGGCGGTGCACGTCCGGATTGGCGGGATTGTTGAATTGCTGCGGCATCAGGTAGCGGCGGTCGCCCTGGGCCAGCGCCTCGGCGCGGTGGATCGCGCCGAGCATGCCTTCGCTGCCTGGCGTGAGGATCAGCTCGGCGCCGTAGGCGCGCAGCAGCAGGCGGCGCTCGCGGCTCATGGTGTCGGGCATGACCAGCGTGCAGCGGTAGCCGCGCGCGGCGCACACCATCGCCAGCGCGATGCCGGTGTTGCCGCTGGTCGGTTCGAGGATGATGGTGTCGGGCTGGATCTGGCCGGCCGCCTCGGCCGCTTCGATCATGGCCAGGCCGATGCGGTCTTTCACGCTGTGGGCCGGGTTGTGGTATTCGAGCTTGACCAGCACTTCTGCGTGCAGGCCCTTGGTCAGGCGGTTGAGCCGGACCAGCGGCGTGCGGCCGATCAGTTCGGTTACGTCGTTTGCTATTTTCATGGACTACCTCCGGAAAAATCCGGATCACGTAGGGCTGATTAGCGAAGCGTAATCGGCCATGCCCGATCCGTCGACGACTCACACATGGCGGATTACGCCTTGCCGGCTAAATCCGCCCTACGAAATTCCACTACTTCACATCCACCAATTCCACATCGAAGATCAGCGCCGAATTCGGCGGGATGCCGCTGCCTGGCGCCGGGCGCGAGCCGTAGGCCAGTTCGGACGGGATGATCAGCGTGCGCTTACCGCCGACCTTCATGCCCTGGATGCCCTGGTCCCAGCCCTTGATGACGCGGCCGGCGCCAAGCACGAAATCGAGCGGCTCGCCGCGCGCGATCGACGAATCGAACAGTTTGCCGTGCATGTTTTTCGCCAGCGGGCGGTACAGCCAGCCGCTGTAGTGCATGTAGACGGTGGCGCCGGTGCTGGCCTCGCGGCCGGTGCCGACCTTGGTGTCGGTGACGATCAGCTGCTCGGCGGCAGGGCCGGGCGTGGCCGAGCCGACCACCATCGGTGGCGGCGGCGGCGCCACGGCCGGGGTGGCTTGGGCGGCGGGGGCGGCCGGTACCGCCTGGGCGGCGGGGGCCGGGGTCTGCGCCTGGGCTGCGGAAGCCGCCATCGCGCACAGCATTGCTGCTAAAACGGAACTACGCATCATGTGTATTCTTTCAATGGGTTACTGTGGGCGGCACGGCGGCCGTGCCAGCGCGCACAATGATAGCAAACCTGTCGGGCGGACCGGATAAAATTAGCGTTAGAGCAACCCCGCATGCTTTTGCCTGGACGCCCGCGCCGCCACTTAGGGGACGTACCCCAAGGGGTACGTCCCCGCCCGGCCGTGCGGGGTGGCGCGCGACCGCCCCACCGATACCCTAGTCCGCGGACGCGACCTGCCCCGCATCGGCCAGCCGCCGCAGCACGTGCCCTGCCGCCACCATGCCGAACGTGGCCGTGACCACCATCGCCGAGCCGAAGCCGGCGCAGTTCAAGCCGGTCACGCCGCCGGCGCGCTCGTCGCCGTCAACCGCGCACACCTCGCCCGTCTCGGGAAACTTGAGCGGCTCCATCGAAAACACCGCGTCCACATGGAACTTGGTCTTTTCCCCGCGCGGATAGCCATACTGGCTGCGCAAGACCTTGCGCACCTTCTTCAACAGCGGCTCCTGCTCGGTGCGGGCCAGGTCGCGCACGGCGATCTGGGTCGGATCGGTCTGGCCGCCGGCGCTGCCGATGATCACCAGCGGCAGCGCGTGCTGGCGGCAGTAGGCGATCATCGCCGCCTTGGCCTTGACGCTGTCGATGGCGTCGACCACATAATCGAACTTGCCGGCGCCGAGCATCTCGTCGAGATTGTCGGCGCTGACGAAGTCCTCGATCTGATGCACCACGCAATACGGGTTGATCTGCGCGATGCGCTCGGCCAGCGCGTGGATCTTGGCCTGGCCGACGGTGCCGGTGAGGGCCTGGATCTGGCGGTTGATGTTCGACTCGGCCACGTTGTCGAGGTCGATCAAGGTGAGCCGGCCGATGGCGCTGCGGGCCAGCGCCTCGACGATCCACGAGCCGACGCCGCCGACGCCGACCACGCACACGTGGGCGCCGCGGAAGCGCGCCAGCGCGCGTTCGCCGTACAATCGGGCGATGCCGCCGAAACGGCGGTCGAAGTCGACGGCGTCCGGCGCGTCGGGCAAAAGGTCGGAGAGACTGTTCATGCCGCCATTTTACCGGACGCGGCGGCAAGATTTATTCTAGAATGACTTTCCCACGCAGCCAGAGTCCCCCGCCATGAGCAACGCCACCCAAAATTCCCTGTTCGACACCGCCCCCGACTTCAGCCAACCGATAGCGGTATTGAAACATTGCCACGACCGCATCCGCAAACAATTGCTGACGATGCAAAACCTGCTGGCCCACCTGCCCGTCCACGGCGCCGACGCCGAGGCGCAAAAAGCGGCCCAGGCCGTGCTCAAATACTTCAACCACGCCGCCCACCTGCACCACGACGACGAGGAGCAAAACCTGATGCCGATGCTGCGCGCCACCGCGCGCGACGCCGACGCCGCGCTGCTCGACGAACTGGTGCCCGGCATCCTGGCCGACCACCGGCACATGGACAAGGATTGGGACATCGTCCGCGCGCAGCTCGAGGCCATCGCCGCCGGCGCCGGCGCCGAGCTGGCCGCCGCCGACGTCGCGCGCTTTTGCGACGCCTACACGGCCCACATGGCCAAGGAGGAGGCCAACATCGCCCCCATGGCCAAGCGCATCTTCAGTCCGGAACAGATGGCGCAGCTGGGCAGCGCGATGCAGGAACGGCGCGGCATCACGCCGTCGCTGCCGCAAAGCCAGGTGCCCGAACAGCAACAGGTGGCGGTCGCCAACACGGTGGCCGACGGCGTGGTGCTGGCCGACCTGCGCCTCGACTACGGCCGCGCCAGCCTGACGGAGGCCGACGTGCTCGACGATCCGATCGCCCAGTTCGGCAAATGGTTCGACGAGGCGCTGCACGCCAAGGTCAACGAACCGAACGCGATGAGCGTTGCCACCGTGGACGCCGACGGCAAGCCGTCGTCGCGCATCGTGCTGATCAAGCAATTCGACCAGCGCGGCTTCACCTGGTACACCAACTACGACAGCCAAAAGGGGCAGCAATTGCGCGCCAACCCGCACGCGGCGCTGCTATTCTTTTGGAACGAACTCGAGCGCCAGGTCCGCATCGAAGGCAAGGTCGTCAAAACTTCGAGCGAGGAAAGCGATCAATACTTTTACAGCCGGCCGGTGAAAAGCCAGATCGCCGCGATCGCCTCGCGCCAGAGCGCGCCGATCGCCGACCGGCGGCAGATGGAAGCCAATTACGATGCGGTCGCCGCCGCCAGCGGCGAGCATCCGGTGCGGCCGGAACACTGGGGCGGCTACCGCCTCGAGCCGGTGCGCATCGAGTTCTGGCAGGGGCGCCGCTCGCGCTTCCACGACCGGATCGTGTATGTGAAACAAGCGGATGGCGGTTGGATCAGGGAGCGCTTGCAGCCGTAACGCGCGCGCCGCCGATCCGGACACCGGACCACCGCTTGCGGTGGTCTTTTTCGTTCGGCGGAGGATATCGTGTTCATGCAAAATCGTGTGTTCGTGCAAAACCGGCTCAGCGCCTGGATCGCCGGCATCCGCCGGCAGATCGCGCTGCCGCTGCGGATCGAATTATGGAACGGCCAGTGCGTCGACTTGTCGAGCGAGGCGCCGCGCGTGACGATACGCCTGCCCAACGTGTCGGCGGCGCGCTACCTGCTCACGCCGTCGCTGGCCAACCTCGGCACCGCCTACGTCGAAGGCGCGATCGAGGTCAAGGGCGCCGCGCGCGACATGATCGCCGTCGTCAACGCGCTGGCGCGCGCCACGCTCAAGCCGGAGGGCAAGTTCTCGCGGCTGGCGCGCGCGGTGCGGCACGACAAGCACAAGGACGCCGAGGCGATCCGCTACCACTACGACGTCTCGAACGACTTCTACGCGCAGTTCCTCGACCCCGATATGGTCTACTCGTGCGCCTACTTCGCGCGCGGCGACGAGGACCTGGCCACCGCGCAGCACAACAAGATCGACCACATCCTGCGCAAGATCGCGCTGCGGCCCGGCCACACGCTGCTCGACATCGGCTGCGGCTGGGGCGCGCTGGTGATCCGCGCGGCCAGCCAGTACGGCGCGCGCTGCGTCGGCGTCACCTTGTCGGAGAACCAGTACGCGCTGGCGCGCGAGCGCGTGCGCCAGGCCGGGCTCGAGCACCTGGTCGAGATCCGGCTGCAGGACTACCGCGACGTGCGCGGCCAGTTCGACCGCGTCACCAGCGTCGGCATGTTCGAGCATGTCGGCGTGCGCCACCTGCCCGAATACTTCGCCGCCATCGGCCGGCTGCTGGGGCCGGACGGCGTGGTGATGAACCACGGCATCACCACCACCGACCCGGACAACGGCCAGACGCCCTACGGCGGCGGCGAGTTCATCGACAAATACGTGTTCCCGCACGGCGAGCTGGCGCACATCGGCAGCGTGCTGCGGGCGATGCAGCAAGGCGGGCTCGAAGCCTACGACGTGGAAAACCTGCGCCGCCACTACGCCCGCACCTGCGCGATCTGGACCGACAATTTCGAAGCGCACGCCGAGCGGCTCAAAGCGCTGGCCGGCGACAAGCGCTTCCGCATCTGGCACGTGTACCTGGCCGGCTGCAGCTACGCCTTCGAGCAGGATTTGATCAGCCTGTATCAAATCGTCGGCCAAAAGGCCGGCCAGCGCAGCGCCACGCTGCCGTGGTCGCGCCAGCACATGTACGACCATTGAAGTGCCGGTCGCCCGTAGGGCGGATTAGCGCAGCGTAATCCGCCAAGCTCCGTCGACGGCCCCCAACGAATCAACGGCCCAAGCCCACCAACTAGCGAAGGACCGGCAACCGCCCAAGCTGAACCGCTGTCATCCGCCGACGCCATCGCTTAGATCGCTAACGGGGCCAAATCTTTGGCATAATGGCTAAAAGTCACAGGCCCCCCCATGAACACCATCTCCCCCCGCGCCGAAGAGCGCCCCTTCGACACCGCGCATTTCCGCCAAGCACTGGGCCAGTTCGCCACCGGCGTCACCGTGATCACCACCCGCCTGGCCGACGGCAGCTTTCGCGGCCTGACCGCCAGCTCGTTCAACTCGGTCTCGCTCGATCCGCCGCTGGTGCTGTGGAGCCTGTCGAACGGCGCGACCAGCATGCCCATCTTCACCGGCAACTCGCACTATGTGATCAATGTGCTGTCGGCCGAGCAAGCCCACCTGGCCAAACTGTTCGCCTCGCGCGGCAGCAACCCGTGGGACAGCGCCGAATACGAGCTCTCGCGCACCGGCCAGCCCATCCTCAAAGGCGCCTCGGCCTGGTTCGAGTGCCACAACCGCAGCCGCTATCCGGAGGGCGACCACGTCATCTTCGTCGGCGAAGTCGAGTTCTGCGAATTCTCCCCCTCGCCGCCGCTGATTTTCCACAGCGGCCAGTTCGGCAGCCTGGGCTAGTGTCCTGAATTGCTAGTTCGTTGAATAATAAATGTGGCGAAATCGGCCTGAGACAAGGAGCTAAGCACAGCAAGGCCGAGGCCTTGCGCGCATTGGCGACGCCGTATCAGGCCGATTCTCGCCATATTTATTCAACGAATCTGCAATTCAGGACACTAGCATCTGGCGGCACCGTCGAAAAACGGAAATTGGTGTCGCCATTTGAAAAGCCGCGCCCGGGTGGGCGGCATAGAATGCTGGCAGCATTCACCATAATGAGAGACCACCATGAGCCAAGCCCGCGCGCAATTCCACTGGGATGATCCCCTGCTGCTCGAGCAGCAACTGACCGACGACGAGCGCATGGTGCGCGACGCCGCCGCCGCGTACTGCCAGGACAAGCTGCAGCCGCGCATCCTGGAGGCGTTCCGCCACGAGAAGATGGACACGTCGATCTTCCGCGAGATGGGCGAGCTCGGCCTGCTTGGTCCCACCATCCCAGAGCAATACGGCGGCCCCGGCCTGAACTACGTGGCCTACGGCCTGATCGCGCGCGAGGTCGAGCGGGTCGACTCCGGCTACCGCTCGATGATGAGCGTGCAATCGTCGCTGGTGATGGTGCCGATCTTCGAATTCGGCACCGAGGCGCAGCGCCAGAAATACCTGCCCAAGCTGGCCACGGGCGAATGGATCGGCTGCTTCGGCCTGACCGAACCGAACCACGGCTCCGACCCCGGTTCGATGATCACGCGCGCCAAGAAGGTGCCGGGCGGCTACGCGCTGACGGGCGCCAAGATGTGGATCACCAACTCGCCCGTGGCCGACGTGTTCGTCGTCTGGGCCAAGGACGACGAGGGCGCCATCCGCGGCTTCGTGCTGGAAAAAGGCATGGCCGGGCTGAGCGCGCCCGCCATCCACGGCAAGTTCGGCCTGCGCGCCTCGCTGACCGGCGAGATCGTCATGGACAACGTGTTCTGCCCGGAGGAGAACGCGTTCCCGGACGTGCGCGGCCTCAAGGGCCCGTTCACCTGCCTGAACTCGGCGCGCTACGGCATCGCCTGGGGCGCGCTGGGCGCGGCCGAGGCGTGCTGGCACATCGCCCGCCAGTACGTGCTGGACCGCTCGCAGTTCGGCCGTCCGCTGGCCGCCAACCAGCTGGTGCAAAAGAAGCTGGCCGACATGCAGACCGAGATCACGCTCGGCCTGCAGGGCTGTTTGCAACTGGGCCGCATGAAGGACGCCGGCACGGCGGCGGTGGAGATCACCTCGATGATGAAGCGCAACTCCTGCGGCAAGTCGCTCGACATCGCCCGCGTGGCGCGCGACATGCTCGGCGGTAACGGCATCTCGGACGAATTCGGCGTGATCCGGCACATGGTCAACCTGGAGGTGGTCAACACCTACGAGGGCACGCACGACATCCACGCGCTGATCCTCGGCCGCGCGCAGACCGGCATCCAGGCGTTCCAGTAAGCGGCGCGCCGCCGCCCCTCATCGGGGTGCGGCCAGCGCCCGCGATTTCTCGTACAACTTCTTCGCCACGTCATGCTCGCCGTGCGCCTGACGGGCCTCCGCCAGGCTGTCCCAGGCGTTCGCCGACGACGGGAACAGCAGCGTGTTGAGTTCGAACAAGCGGATCGACTCGGCCACGCCGATGATTTCGCGCACCGCGTAGCCGGTGTTGTTGACGGCGCCCTCGAGCGCCGCGCCGCGCACGGCCGCGTTCGCGCGCAGTTGCTCGACCTGCGCGGCCGCGTCGCCATCGGCGGCAGGCTGGAGCGCGTAGTCGATCAATCCGGCCGACAGCGCCTCGGTCGGGAACGCCTCCGGCGCGACCCGCGCCATCACGCTGTCGACCAGGGTGCGCGACCAGACATTCTTCACACTGCCGCTGGTGAGGTAGATGAAAACATAGCTGTCGCCCGCCGGGGTATCCCGGAAAGCCCAGCGCACCCGCACGCGCGCGCCGCCGTCATGGCCGACATGGCGGTACTCGCCGCTCTCGCCGTATTCCCATCCGGCGGCAAACACGCCGCGCTGGCCGCTGGACAAGGCCGGCGGCTGCCACAAGCGCGCCAGGGTCGATCGGTCCACCAAAACGCCGCCGCGCAGCGCCTGCAGGAACGTGGCCAGATCGTCGAGCGTCGAATACAGCTCGGCGTGGCCGTGGGCGTACGCCGGCCATGGCACCACCGGGCTCGGCTCGAGCCGTCCACCGCTGCCGGTGTAGGCGGTCACCGCCCCATGCTTGGGCAGCGCCGCGGCGCCCAGCGACGTATGGTCGAGGCGCAGCTTGTCGACGATGCGCTCGCGCGCGATCTGCGCGTAGGGCTTGCCGTAGCGCGCTTCCAGCAGGGCGGTCAGCACGAGGTAATTGGTCTGCGTGTAGCGCGAGGCGGTACCCGGCGAAAACTGTAGCGGCTTGCCGTCCACCGTCCCCAGCGCGGACCGCAAGGTGGGTGGAAAAGCCGACGTCGCAAACTTCTCGCTGTAGTACTCCGGCACGCCGGACGTATGCTCGAGAAACTGGCGCACGGTGATCGTCCGCCACGCGGCCGGCAGCCAGGGCACGTGGACGCTGGCCGGCCCGTCGAGGTCGACCTCGCCGCGCTCGACCAGCTGCATGACGAGCGTGCTTGCAAACAGTTTGGCCAGCGAATATACGGGGAAGATGTCACCGGCGCGCGCCGGCTTGCCGCTGGCGATGTCCGCGAGCCCGTCGGCGCCACGGAACACCACTTTGCCGTTGCGGGCCACCAGCACCGCCTGCGCGGCGATGCCATAGCGCTGCTGGTTCACTTGCATTTGCCGGGCGATCGACGCGGACAGACGATCGGGCGCGGCGCCCGCCACCGCGGGAAACAACAACACCAGCGCCAGCATCAACGCCGGTGCACAACCATGGAAACGCCGTAAGCCCAAGATGCCCTCCGCCGATGACACGCCCCCCCCATCGGGCGCAACCGGCCACAGTATATGACGGTATTTCAGCAAACGCAGACATGCGCGGGCGAAAAAAAACCGCTGCGCGCGGCAGCGGTTTTTTCGGCCCGGCCAACGATCAGAAGTTGAAGCCCTTGAAGTTGTAGCCGACGCTGACGCTGACGGCCAGCGGATCGAGCCGGATGTCCTGGTTTTGGCCGGTCGAGAAGCTGACCTTGGTCTTGAGCCGGGTCTTGATGACGGTGGCGTCGACAAACCACTGCTCGTTGATCTTGAGCGTGGCGCCGACCTGGTAGCTGGCCGCCCACTTGTCGTCGACCTTGAAGGTCGCGCCCGGGCCGCCGGTGTTGAGGATCGCCGTCAGCTGGGCCGAGCCGCGTTCCTTCTGGAAGTGCGCGTAGGTGACGCCCAGGCCGACATACGGGCGGAACATCGCGCTCGCCGGCAGGAAGCGGTACTGGATGAAGGCCGTCGGCGGCAACACTTCCGACGTGCCCAGCTTGCCGGTGCCGGTGATCGAGCCGCCGCCGACCAGGTCGTGCTTGTACGGCAGGCCCAGGTCGACCTCGCCCGAAATGTTATCGGTGACCATGTAGGCGAAGGCCACGCGCGGCTTGATGTCCGCGTCGATGTCGGCCTTGGTGCCGGGCAGCGCCGGCGCCGACACGTCGCCGGACTTGACCTTCGGCGTGATCTTGTTGATACCGGCCGTGACCAGCCAGGTGCCGGCCGTCTGTTGCGCCGACGCGGCCGTGGCCAGCGACATCGCGGCGGCCAGCGCCAGCAATTTAACCGTCGTGTTGAAACCCTTGTTCATATCGTCTCCTGATTTTTATATGGTAGTCCGGCGGCCGCCCCCGCAGGTGGCGGCGCTGCCCGCGACGACAGAATTACAGCCAGCCCTTGGTCACCAGGCTGCGGGACACGTAGCGCGCCAGCAGCAGGTTGTTGAACGGGGTCGGGTGGACCTCGTCGGCGAACGAATAGTGGCTCACGTCGCCCGACTTGAGGTTGCCGCCGTTACATGTGAGCGCCGTACCCAGCGCGTTCTTGGCGGCGCTCAGGTCGCAGGCCGGCTCGGTGACGTTGGTCAAGCCGTAGGGGCCGGGATTGGTGGCCTGGTCGTGGCTGACGAAGAACACGTCGACGATCACCACTTTCGGCTCGGAAGCGAGGCCATTGGTCAGCGCCGTGTTGAAGGCGGACACCATGGCGTTGATCAACGCCTGGGTGGCGGGCGTCTGGCCGCGGCCCGACGGCGTGGTGGCCACGTCCGGCAGATTGTTGACGGTGACGAAATTGGCGCCGTTGGCGATGATCTGCGTCTTGACCAGGTTGGCCAGCTCGGTGCCGGCCGTGCCCAGCGCGGCGACCAGCGCCGGTCCCTGCGCGGTGGCGTAGTCGGCGCCGGCCTTGGCGCCGGCGGCGGTGGCGTCGGCGGTGGCCTTGGCCACCATCGGACCGAAGACCGCCTGCGAAGCGACCGCCGCGTTGCCCGGCTGGCCGGCGGCCGCGCGCACGGCGACCTGGGTGATCGTCGTCTGGGTGCTGCCGGCGCGCGCCGCCTCGGTTTGCGCGGCCAGGCCGATGGCCTGGGCGGCGGTCAGCGGATTGGTGGCGCCGGCGGCCAGCTGCGGCACCAGGCTCTGCACGTAGGCGACGCCGCCGGCGCGGGTGCCTTCGGCGGTGGCGGCCGCGCTAAGCGCGGCCAGCTGGTACAGCACATCGTTACCGCCGGCCATGACGAACACCATCTCGTCGCCCTTGAATTTGCCGCCGACCGCTTTCAGGTGGTTGGCCACCTGGGTGACGACGGGAATGGTCAACGCGCCGAGCGCGCTGCCGGCCAACTTATTGCCCGGGCCCACAGGATTGGTCACGCGCGAACCGCCTTGGGCATAGCCGTAGCAGCCGGCGTGGGCCACTTGCGGCACTGAAAAGCCCTTGGTCGCATCGCCGTCGAGGCCGGTCACCGCCGCGCACGGCGCGGGCAGGCCCAGCTGGGCCGCGACCAGTTCGGTCCAGTTCTTACCGGTCAGCGTAGAGGCGATCGCGGTGTTGTCGCCGTTGATGGTGAACTTGCCGCCCTTGAGCGCCGCCACGGTGCCGACGGCATACGAGCCGACGTCCGAGAGGCTGTCGCCGAACGAGACCTGGGCGCTGTACTTGTTCTTAACGGTTTGATCACCCGGCTTGGGGTCGGCACTGCCGCCGCAACCCGCAAGGACGGCCAGAGTCACTGCAGCGAGTGCAAATTTGGTGTGGCGCATGTTGTCTCCTGAAAACATATTTTTATGGTTTGATACGAACGAACGTGCTATTCGCAACCCAACCAATATGCCAGCCTTGGCGCCACTTGTATAGGGAAACACCCTATGAAATGAATAACTGTGAGGAAAAAAGAACAATTGCTCGGCTTTTTGGTTGCAAGCTTACGCGAGATCAAGTTGCCCTTTAGCGGTTTGCGGCAGAATCGAAAAAGGCGCGCGCTTCGCGCAGACAAAACGGCGCCACCAAGCCGGCGTGGTAACTGTCGCTGACGGACTTGTTCGCCAGCCTGAGCACTTGCTTGGCGGCCGCGAATTGCGTGCGGCTGGTCAAATAAGGCGCCGCCAGCGAGTTCTCCTCCAGATCGAGCGCGGTGACGGTGGTGGCGCCACGGGCGGCAAAGTAGGCGCCCAGCGCCCGGGTGTTGGCGAATGGCACCACCGGATCATCGGCGCCGCCGCACAGGAACAGCGGCACGGTCGGCGTGTAGGTGCGCAGATCGTTTCTCAGCAGCCAGCGGCGCAAGGGCTGGGCCGGTGCGCAGCCAAGCGGCGCGGCGGCGCTGGTGTTGCACGGGTTGGCCTTGAGGTCGGCCAGGTAGGTGTCGCGGTAGGCGGTGCGTATCAAATGGTCGGCGCCGAAGAAGGACGCGTAGCCGGACGGTTGCGGCAGCGAATCCTGCGCGAACAACACATCGTCGGGCAGCTTGCCGGCGGCCACCAGGTCGCCGAAGCCGCGCGTGCCCGGCAGCAGCGTGTCGATGCCGCTGGCGTACTTGGCCTCGTAGACGTCGGCGGTGCTGGCGTAAAGGGCCGCGCCGGCGCGCTGGCCGGCGGTGATCACCAGCGGCAGGAAACCGGTCGCGCCCACGGACGGCGCGCCGCCGAAGATGGCGTCGCCGAACAGCAGCAATGCGTAGGGGCCGGACAGCGGCGCGGCGGCGGTGACGTTGAACTCGCCCGCGTAGCCGGTCTGCATGGCGCGCTGGGTGGCCAGCGCCACGTAGCCGCCCTGCGAATAGCCGGTCAGCATCAAGCGGCTCGACGCGTTCGCCTTCATCGCGGCGAAAGCGCCACGGGCGGCGCGCAGGGCGTCGACCATGTCGCTCGACTGCTGCGTGGCGTCGAGATAAGCGTGGTAGGCCAGCGACGAACCCGCGTAGCCGGCATAATTGGGCGCCACCACGATGTAGCCCTGGGCGGCGAACAGCGCGGCCAGCAGCAACGGTTCGGTGGCCGACAGGTTGGCCATATCGGTGGTTTTTTGCACGGTGGTGCCATGCGCATACAGCAGCACGGGCCGGGCGCCCTGGCAGGCCGGGCCGGTACCGGAAGGAACCATGACAGCGGTGCTGGCATCGGTATCGGCCCCCATCGAATCGATCGTATGGTATTTGAGGGTATAGGTGGTGATGGCGCACACGGGGGTGCTGGTCACCGTCGTCCCCAGCACGACCGCGTCGTCGACCAGGGTCTTGAGCTGGCCGGGCTCGAGCGTGTTGACGGTGGCACCGGTCGCCAGCGACGCCGGCACCAGCGTCGGTCCGCCGATGGCCAAGCCGCGCGGAGGCGGCGGTGGAGGCGGAGGCGGCTGCACCACCACCACGGAACCATTGCTCTGGCCACCCGAGCCGCCCCCGCCGCCGCACGAAGCCAGCAGAACCGCCAACACCCCCAACGTCCCCTTAACGCAGCGCATATCGTCCTCCCGGCAAGCGGCCGGGCAAGCTTTTCGGCCGGCAACAATTCATCATAGCATCCCCACCGGGGAGGGTCAGCCGGGGAGGGTCAGTGCCGACATTCGGACAAATCGAAAAACTTGGGAACTTTGCCACGTTCAAAAAGTTCAAGAATGTCCGAATGTCGGCACTGACCCTCCCGGGGGGTTAGCGCAGGAGGGCGTCGAGGATGCCGGCGGAGCCGAAGACGGAACGGCGCAGGCGGTCGTTGATGCCCAGCCAGTCGGCGTCCTGCGGCGGAGTTTCGACCAGGATGAGGTCGGCGCCGGACTGGTCCATGTCGCGCAGCGCGGCATAGAGGCTTTGCGCGTAGCCGGCGGCGTCGGCAGGCAGCCTTTGTTGGCTCGGCACCAGCTGCGCCAGCGTGTGGCCGATGAGGGCGACCCGGATGCCTTTGGCTTGCAGTTGGGCCAGCTTGGCCGTCAGCGCGGGGCCGTCGAGCATCGCGACCGGCGTGCGCGGGGCGTAGTGCGATTCCAGCGTGCCCGACGCCCGCGGCGCGGCCTGGTCCGGCGCGGCGGGCGCGCGGCCGATGACGTCGGCGATCTGGCGCGCGCTGATGTGGCCGGGGCGCAGCAACACCGGGCCGTGCGTCGCCAGTCGCGACAGGTCCACGATCGTCGATTCGATGCCGACCTCGCTCGGGCCGCCCTCGAGCACGATGTTGAGCAGTTGCGCCGAACAGGCGTCGTCGTCGCTGATCGAGCCTTCGTCTTCGTCGTCGAGCGCGAATTCGTCCCGCACGTGCTGCGCCGTCGTCGGGCTGACGTTGCCGAACTTGTTGGCCGACGGCGCGGCCACGCCGCCCTTGCCGCCCTTGAAGGCGCTCAACAAGGCGATCGCGACCGGATGCGACGGGCAGCGGATGCCCACCGTGTCCTGCCCGCCCGAGACGGCGTCCGGAATGTGGCCGGCGCGCTTGAGGATCAAGGTCAGCGGCCCCGGCCAGAAGGCGGCGGCCAGTTGTCGCGCTTGGTCCGGGATGTCGGCGACCCAGTAGTCGAGATCGGCGCCGGGCGCGACGTGCACGATCACCGGGTGGTCGTTCGGCCGCCCCTTGGCCTGGTAGATGCGGGCGACGGCGTCCGGGTTCTCGGCGTCGGCGCCCAGGCCATAGACGGTCTCGGTCGGGAAGGCGACCAGGCCGCCCTCCTCCAGCACGGCGGCCGCCGCCGCGATGTCGGCGGCGTCGGCGACGGTGTGGCGCGCTTGCTTCACGGCGCGATACCGAGGATGGCGCAGGCGGCGTCCAGCTGGCGCCGGGCCTCGGCCAAGGTCGGCGCGACCAGGGTCAGGTGCCCCATCTTGCGTGCCCGGCGCGGCTCGTCCTTGCCGTACAGGTGCAGGCAGGCGCCCGGCAACGCCAGGATGCGGTCCCAGGCCGGCTCGCGCGCGGTGTCATCGTCGCCGGCGAACCAGACGTCGCCGAGGATGTTGAGCATGACGGCCGGCGAATGCTGGCGCACGTCGCCCAGCGGCAAGCGCGCCATCGCGCGGACCTGCTGCGCGAACTGGCTGGTGACGCAGGCGTCCATCGTGTAGTGCCCGCTGTTGTGCGGACGCGGCGCCATTTCGTTGACCACCAGGCTGCCGTCGGTGAGCACGAAAAATTCGATGCACAACACGCCGACATAGCCAAGCTCGGCCACGATCGCCTGCGCCGCCTGCTGCGCCACCCGCGCGCTGGCCTCGGACACGTTCGGCCCCGGCACGGTGGTGGTGAACAAGATGCCGTCGCGGTGCACGTTCTCGGCGATCGGATAGACCACCGAGGCGCCATCGGCGCCACGCGCGGTCAACACCGAGACCTCATACGCGAGCGGCAGCATTTTTTCCAGCAGGCAGGTGACCTGGTCCATGCTGTCAAAGGCGGCGCGCACGTCCTCGCGCGACTTCACGCGCACCTGGCCCTTGCCGTCGTAGCCCATGCGCACGGTCTTCAAAATGCCCGGCAGCAGATCGTCGCCGATATCGTCGATATCCTGCTGCGATGCGATCACTTTGTGCGGCGCCGGCATCACGCCCGAGCGCGCAGCGCAGTCGACAAAGAATTTCTTCTCGGCAATGCGGTCTTGCGCGACCGACACGCCATGCGCGTTCGGCGCGACGAACACGCGCTCGGCGAGCCGCGACAGGCTGTCGGCCGGCACGTTCTCGAATTCGGTGGTGACGGCGATGCATTGCGCGGCCAGCGCGTCGAGGCCGGCGGCGTCGCTGTAGCCGGCGTTGACCAGCCGCTGCGCGACCTGCCCGGCCGGACAGGCATCGGCCGGCTCGAGCACGGCGACCTGGTAACCCATGCTCTGGGCGGCCTGGGCGAACATGCGGCCCAATTGACCGCCGCCCATCACGCCCAGCCACGCCGGTGGATTGGCCGCTGGCAGTAACGGAGCGCACTCCGTGGAAAACTCTTTAGTCATCGTAGTCAAGCGCGCGTTCAAGCGCGTATTCAAGCGGG
Source organism: uncultured Duganella sp. (assembly GCA_963513825.1). Classification (GTDB taxonomy): domain Bacteria; phylum Pseudomonadota; class Gammaproteobacteria; order Burkholderiales; family Burkholderiaceae_D; genus Rugamonas. The sequence goes on along the minus strand of CAUPRW010000010.1, from coordinate 68,773 downwards.
ATTATTCAAGCGGCAGCGTCATGGCCTTGGCGGCCTCCGTCTGCGCGGCGCGGAAGGCCTCGAGCTGGTCGGCCAGGGCGTCGTCGTTGGCGGCGATCATTGCCACCGCCGTCAACGCCGCGTTGGCCGCGCCCGCCTCGCCGATGGCGAAGGTCGACACCGGCACGCCCTTGGGCATCTGCACGATGGACAACAGCGAATCCTCGCCGCGCAGGTACTTCGACGGCACCGGCACGCCCAGCACCGGCACGATGGTCATGGCCGCGACCATGCCCGGCAGGTGGGCCGCGCCGCCGGCGCCGGCGATGATGGCGCGCAAGCCGCGCGCGCGCGCGCTCTTGGCGTACGCATACATCTCGTCGGGCATGCGGTGCGCGGAAATGACCTGCGCCTCGAACGGCACGCCGAACTGCTTGAGGATGGCGACCGCGTTTTGCATCACGTCCCAGTCCGACGAGGAGCCCATGATGACGCCGACCAGCGGCTTATTGGCTTGAACGTCCGCCATCTCAGGCCTTCAGCTTCTGGCCGGTCAGGCGCTCGATGGCCTCGAAGTACTTGGCCTGGGTCTTGTCGATGACGTCGGCCGGCAGCGCCGGGGCCGGCGCGGTCTTGCCCCAGTCAAGGGTTTCGAGGTAATCGCGCACGAATTGCTTGTCGAACGACGGCGGCGACATGTCCGGCGCGTACGAGTCGGCCGGCCAGAAACGCGACGAGTCGGCCGTCAGCACTTCGTCCATCAGGTGCATGACGCCGTTTTCGTCGAGGCCGAATTCGAACTTGGTGTCGGCGATGATGATGCCGCGCGTGGCCGCGTAGTCGGCGGCGGCGGTGTACAGTTTGATGCTGATATCGCGCATTTTGGCGGCCAGTTCGGCGCCGATGCGGCTTTCCATGTCGGCGAAGCTGATGTTTTCGTCGTGCTCGCCCAGATCGGCCTTGGCGGCCGGGGTGAACAGCGGCTCCGGCAACTTCTCCGCCTGGCGCAGGCCTGCCGGCAATTCGATGCCGCAGATGCTGCCCGTGGCCTGGTAATCCTTCCAGCCCGAACCGATGATGTAACCGCGCACCACCGCCTCGACCATGATCGGCTTCAAGCGCTTGGCGACCACGGCGCGGCCCTTGACCTGCTCCACCTCATCGGCGGCCACCACGGACTCGGGCGCGACGCCGGTCAGGTGGTTCGGCACGATGTGGCCCAGCTTGTCGAACCAGAAATCGCTCATCTGGTTCAAGACCATGCCCTTGCCGGGGATCGGCTCGTTCATGACCACGTCGAAGGCCGACAGGCGGTCGGTGGTGACGATCAGAATTTTATCGTCGCCGACGGCGTAGTTGTCGCGGACTTTGCCATGGCCGAGCAGTGGCAGGGATTTGATGGAGGATTGGTAAAGGCTGTTCATAGCGGGGAATGTATTAACCAAACGTAGAAAAAGCGAAAACCGGCGACAAGGAAACCTTGCCAGCCGGTCAAGAGATTCGGGCCACCTGCGCCCGTCCAACCCGAATTTTACTTCACAATCTGTTGCAGCTCGCCGGCCTTGTAGCGCTCGGCCATTTTTTCCAGCGTCACTTGCTTGATTTTCGACGCTTGTCCGGCGCAGCCGAACTGCTCGAAACGGGCGCGCACGATTTGCTCGGCGGCCAGGCGGGCCGGCTTGAGGTAGTCGCGCGGATCGAACTTCGACGGGTTCTGGAACATGAATTGACGGATCGCGGCCGTCATCGCCAGGCGGATGTCGGTGTCGATGTTGATCTTGCGAACGCCGTGACGGATGCCCTCTTGAATCTCTTCCACCGGCACGCCATAGGTTTCCTTCATGTCGCCGCCGAATTCGCGGATGATGGCCAGCAGTTCCTGCGGCACCGACGACGAACCGTGCATCACCAGGTGGGTGTTCGGGATGCGGGCGTGGATTTCCTTGATGCGGTCGATGGCCAGGATGTCGCCGGTCGGCTTGCGGGTGAACTTGTAGGCGCCGTGCGAGGTGCCGATGGCGATCGCCAGCGCGTCGCACTGGGTTTGCTTGACGAAGTCGGCGGCCTGGTTGACGTCGGTCAGCAGCTGCTCGCGCGTCATGGTGCCGTCGGCGCCGTGGCCGTCTTCCTTGTCGCCCTTCATCGTTTCCAGCGAACCGAGAACGCCCAGCTCGGCCTCGACGGTGACGCCGATGGCGTGCGAGAACTTGACCACTTCGCGCGACACTTCGACGTTGTACTCGTACGATGCGACCGACTTGCCGTCCGCTTCGAGCGAGCCGTCCATCATCACCGACGAGAAGCCGGAGCGGATCGCGGCCATGCAGACCGCCGGCGACTGGCCGTGATCCTGGTGCATGACGACCGGAATGTGCGGATAGGCTTCGATGGCGGCGTCGATCAGGTGGCGCAGGAACGCTTCGCCGGCATATTTACGGGCGCCGGCCGACGCTTGCATGATGACCGGGCTGTCGAGCGCGTCGGCGGCGGCCATGATGGCCTGCACTTGCTCCAGATTGTTGACGTTGAAAGCAGGGATGCCATAGCCGTTTTCAGCGGCGTGGTCCAGCAGTTGACGCATGGATACGAGGGACATGATGTGTACTCCAAACAATAAAAAAACTTGGTTGCCGGAGCGTTGCGCCCCCGTTCCGCGGGGGCGCGCTATCGGACTTACTTGATTTCACCTACCTTGACGATCTTGAGCGCGTTGGTGCCGCCGGCCTGGCCCATCTGGCCGCCCCACGTCACGACGATCATATCGCCCTTCTTGACGATGCCGTTTTGCACCAGCAAGTCTTCGGCCGCCTTGAGCACGGCGGCGCTATCGCCCGCCTGCGCCAGATTGTAAGCCTTCACGTTGCGGTACAGCGCCGCCTTGCGCTGGGTCGTCACGCTCGGCGTCAGCGCGAAGATCGGCGTGTCGATGTTGTGACGGCTCATCCACAGCGCGGTCGAGCCGGACTCGGTCAGCGCGACGATCGCCTTGACCGCCAGGTGGTGCGCGGTAAACAGCGCGCCGTAGGCGATCGACTGGTCGATGCGGGTGAAGGTCACATTGAGGAAGTCGGCGTCGAGCTTGTTGTACTCGGACTGCTCGGCTTCCACGCAAATGGCGGCCATCATTTCCACCGTCTCGATCGGGTAGCGGCCCGAGGCCGTTTCCGCCGAGGTCATCACCGCGTCCGTGCCGTCGAGCACGGCGTTGGCCACGTCCGACACTTCGGCGCGGGTCGGCACGGCGTTGAAGATCATCGACTCCATCATCTGGGTCGCGGTGATCGCCAGCTTGTTCGACTCGCGCGCCATCTTGATCATGCGCTTTTGCAACGCCGGCACCGCCGCGTTGCCCACTTCCACCGCCAGGTCGCCGCGGGCGACCATGATGCCGTCGGAGGCGTCGAGGATCTCCTGCAGCACGGGGATCGCTTCGGCGCGCTCGATCTTGGCGATCATCATCGGCTTATGGTTGAACGGCTCGCCGGCGATATTGGCCAGGGTGCGCGCCATTTCCATGTCGGTCGCGCTTTTCGGGAACGAGATCGCCAGGTAATCGCACTGGAAACTCATTGCCGTCTTGATGTCTTCCATGTCCTTGGCCGTCAACGCCGGCGCCGTCAGGCCGCCGCCCTGGCGGTTGATGCCCTTGTTGTTGGACAGCTCGCCGCCGATCTTGACGGTGGTGAAGATCTCGTGGCCGACGATCTTGTCGACCACCAGCACGATCAGGCCGTCATTCAACAGCAGCTTGTCGTCGGCGCGCAAATCCTGCGGCAGCGCCTTGTAGTCCAGGCCGACGCGCTCCTGGTTGCCCAGCTCGCCGTTTTCGCCCCACTTGGCGTCCAGGATGAACTTGTCGCCATTGGTCAGGTCGATCTTACCATTTTCAAATTTGCCCACGCGGATCTTCGGTCCCTGCATGTCCGCCATGATCGCCACTTCGCGGCCGCATTCGGCGGCCGCCTCGCGCACCAGCTTGGCGCGGTCGATGTGATCCTGCGCCTTGCCGTGCGAGAAGTTCAGACGGACCACGTCCACCCCGGCGCGTATCATTTTCACCAGGACGTTGAAATCTGTGGAGGCCGGGCCGATCGTTGCGACAATTTTGGTACTACGGGACATAGTATTCCTTAGCGTGTGGGTCATGCGGACAGCCCCCGCGACGGCGGCGGGGACCAGGAAAAGCTGCACTGTAAGCCTGTGTCGGGCTTGGTGTCGCCCGGTTCAAAGTAGGCAAAGTGGCTACTGATGTAGCCAAACTACAAAGCTTTGTAGCAAACTTTCACAAACCGGACACTTTTCAGCTATTCCCTGGATTTTACTGGCAATTTGCTACACCGCACGACCGTGCTTTTTACCTCGCATCCACTGCCTGATTATTGCGCCGCAGCACGCTGGGTCAGGATCTCGACCGCCGGCAGGGTCTTACCTTCCAGGAATTCCAGGAAGGCGCCACCGCCGGTGGAGATGTAACCGATCTGATCGGTGATGCCGTACTTGGCGATCGCCGCCAGCGTGTCGCCGCCGCCGGCGATCGAGAACGCCTTCGAATTGGCGATGGCCAGCGCCAGCGTCTTGGTGCCTTCGCCGAACTGGTCGAACTCGAACACGCCGACCGGGCCGTTCCAGACGATGGTGCCGGCGGCGGCGATTTGCGCGGCCAGGGTGGCGGCGGTCTTCGGACCGATGTCGAGGATCATGTCGTCGTCGGCGACGTCGGCCACATCCTTGACGGTGGCGGCGGCCGTCGGCGAGAACTCCTTGGCGCACACCACGTCGACCGGGATCGGCACCTGCGCGCCGCGCTTGGCCATGATGTCGATGATGGCCTTGGCTTCCTCGACCAGCTCGTTTTCCACCAGCGACTTGCCGATGTTCAGGCCGACGGCCTTCATGAAGGTGTTGGCGATGCCGCCGCCGACGATGAGGTTGTCGACCTTGTCGGCCAGCGCCTTAAGAATCGAAAGCTTGGACGAGACCTTGGAGCCGGCCACGATGGCCAGCAGCGGCCGGGCTGGGGCGCCGAGCGCCTTGCCCAGCGCGTCGAGCTCGGCGGCCAGCAGCGGGCCGGCCGAGGCGATCGGCGCGAACTTGGCGATGCCATGGGTCGACGCCTCGGCGCGGTGGGCGGTGCCGAAGGCGTCGTTGACGTAGATATCGCACAACTTGGCCATTTTTTGCGCCAGTTCGTCGTTGTTCTTCTTCTCGCCCTTGTTGACGCGGACGTTTTCCAGCAGCACCACCTGGCCGGCTTGCAGGTTTTCCAGCCCGGCGCCGTCGACCCAGTTCTGTTTCAGTTCGACGGGCTGGCCCAGCAGCTCGGACAGGCGCGCGGCGACCGGCGCCAGGCTGTCTTCCGGCTTGAACTCGCCTTCGGTCGGACGGCCGAGGTGGGACGTCACCATGACTTTGGCGCCGGCGGCAACGGCCGCCTTAATCGCTGGAACGGATGCGCGGATGCGCGTATCTTCGGTGATATTGCCCGCATCATCCTGCGGCACGTTCAAGTCGGCGCGGATGAAGACGCGCTTGCCTTGCAGCGCATTCTGGGCGATGAGATCTTGCAGACGGATGAAGTTCAAAACAGCGGACATGGCGACCCAGGAGTGAGTTGAAAGAAGAGCGCTATTTTACCGCAAGCTGAAGCGTGTTTTCTTGTTATTAAAATACAGGAACGTAGGCCGGCAGCAGACGTAGTGCTGTAAAGAAAGCCATGCCCAGGATGATCGTTTCCAGCATGTTGCGTCGCAGCAAATAATAGCCGGTGGCGACGATGCCGGAGATCAGTTTGAGGTTGCTCGGGTCCAGGACGGGATGGCCGGCCGGGCCCAGCACCAGGTCCGGCGCGATGATGGCGGCCAGCGCGCAGGCCGGCGCGTAGCGCAGCATTTCCTGCACCCGCTTGGGGATGGTGATGTGGTGGCCGATCAGCCAGAACGAGCTGCGCGTGGCGGCGGTGGCCAGCGCCAGCACGCCGATGACGATCCAGATTTCCAGGTCGGACATTGTTACCTCTTCATTGTTGTGTGGACGGGTTTGCGCGGCAATCCGCCGTTTTTGGGCCGTCGATGCGCGTGCACGGCGGATTACGCGCTTCGCGCTAACCCGCCCTGCGGGACGCCGTGAGTTCTTCCACCGCCATCGATGTCAACATGCCGACCAGCACGGCCAGCAGCAGCCCCAGCTTGTATGGCAGGCCGGCGGCGGCGACCGCCACCACGCCGGCGACGATCACGCCGCACAACGCGGCGCGGCCCACCATCAGCGGGATCATCACGCAGATGATGGCCAGGGTGCCGGCAAAGCCCAGCCCCCATTCGGCCGGCACCGTGCTGCCGAGAAAAATGCCGGCGATCGAGCCTACCTGCCATGCGCCCCAGTTCGGATACAGCAAGCCCTTCAGGTAGGACAGCTTGCCCACCTGGGGCGCCTCGGATGGATACTTTTGCAGGAACAGGGCGACGGTCATGTCGCCGGCGACATAGCCGAGCAAAAACCGCCGCTTCCACGGCAGATGGGCGAAATGCGGCGCCAGCAAGGCGGCGAAGATGACGAAACGCAGGTTGACGACGAAGGCCGTGAGGAAGATCACCCAGATCGGCGCGCCGGTGGCGATCAGCGGCAGCGCGGCCAGCTGGGCCGAGCCGGCGAACACCAGCAAGGTCATGCCCAGCGCCTGCGGCACGCTCAGCCCCGACTTGACCATGGCGATGCCGACCACCAGGCCCCAGGCGCCGATGCCGAACAAAGTGGGCGTGCCGACCCTCAGGCCTTCGCGCCACGACGGCTCATGGTGTTCCGCCACGTAGCGCTCGGGCGCGGGCGGGATGCTGCGGGGTTCGGTCATGTGGCTGAGGGCGCTTAAAGGTCTGTGGCATTCCCGCCACATAGCAGGCTGCACCGGTGTTGTTGAGGCGCTATTTTACCGATGATTTTTGCTCAATGCGCAATTCCGTTAAAATCGTGGTTTTCACGCCTTTCGGAGCATTACAACATGACCAACGCCAACACGTCCGCCGCCGCCACCAACGCCGTTGAGCTCGACGGCAAGGACTTGCCGGCCCACTGCCCGAACCCGGCCATGCCGCTGTGGTCGTCGCACCCGCGCGTGTTCCTCGAATTCAACCACGACGGCGTCGCCAAGTGCCCGTACTGCGGCACCGCCTACCGCCTCAAGCCGGGCACCGTTGTCGGCCACCATTAATTTCATGACCGCCGCCCGCCGCGCCGCCCGGAGCCAGCATGCCCATTAAACGAGAAAAACAGTTGAACGGCAGCGCCGTCGAGGTGGAGGCGGCGTTTTACGCCGCGCTCAACCGCGCCGACCTGGACGCGCTGATGGCCCTGTGGGCCGACGACGACGAAATCGTCTGCGTCCATCCGGGCGGCACGCGCCTGATCGGCCACGCGGCGATCCGCGCGTCCTGGAGCAAGATCCTCGAACACGGCGGCCTGCACATCATGCCGTCGCAGCTGCACGAGACCCACAATTTGATGAGCTCGGTGCACACGGTGGTCGAAGGCACGACCGCCGGCAGCGGCGAGCCGGCCCACCTGGTGGCCACCAACGTCTACATCAAAACGCCGCGCGGCTGGCGCATCGTGCTGCACCACGTGTCGGTCGCGCCCGGCCCGGTGCCGACCGACACGGCCGCGCAAATGCTGCACTAGGCGCCCGCCCGCCGTCCCCACCACCGCCGCGCCATGGAGTACCCCGCCCCGTTCTGGCTGCCAAGCGGCCACCTGCAAACGATCTACCCGGCCGTGGCCATCGCCAAGCCGGCGGTGGCGTTCCGGCGCGAACGCTGGGACGCGCCGGACGGCGACTTCGTCGACGTCGATTTCGTCGACGGCCAGCCGGGCCAGCCGTTCGTGGTGTTGTTCCACGGCCTGGAGGGCTCGTCGAACAGCCACTACGCGCGCGCGCTGATGGCCGACATCGCCGCGCGCGGCTGGTCCGGCGCCGTGCCGCACTTCCGCGGCTGCTCCGGCGAACCCAACCGCGCGCCGCGCTTCTACCACTCGGGCGACGCCACCGAGGTGGACTGGATCATCCGCCGGCTGCACGCGCGCCGCGCCGGCCATGGCGGCGGCAAGTTCTACGCGGTCGGCGTCTCGCTGGGCGGCAACGCGCTGCTGCGCTGGCTCGGGGAATCGCAGCACCAGGCCGACTTCGTCGACGCCGCCTGTTCGGTGTCGGCCCCGCTCGACCTGGCGCAGGGCGGCGTGTCGCTGTCGAGCGGCTTGAACATGATCTACACGCGCATGTTCCTGCAAACGCTCAAGCCCAAGTGCGTGGCCAAACTGAAGCAATTTCCCGGCCTGTTCGACCTCGACGCGCTCCACGCCGCGCGCGACCTGTACGCCTTCGACAACGTCGTCACGGCGCCGCTGCACGGCTACCGCGACACCGACGACTATTGGGACCGCGCCAGCGCCAAGCACGTGCTCGAGGACATCACCGTGCCGACCCTGGTGCTCAACGCCAGGAACGACCCCTTCCTGCCGGGGCGCCACCTGCCACGGCGTGCGGCGCCAAACGTGGTATTGGACTATCCTGAGCACGGAGGCCATGTCGGCTTCGCCGTCGGCGCCCTGCCGGGCAAGCTGCACTGGCTGCCGCGGCGTCTGATTCACTTTATGGAAGGCGCCAACGACAGTTGGTCCAGGAAACATGGATGACATCGTCAAGCAAGCCCTGGCCAAATGGCCCAACGTGCCCCACTGCTACGGCTGGCTGGGTCTGGACGCGCGCGGCAACTGGCGCATGCGCGACGAGCGCGCGCAGCGGCAAAACCTGCCCGGCGACAAGCTCGCGCACGAGGCGCTGATCGCCTTCATCGTGCGCAACTACGCGGCTGACGAGCGCGGCTGCTGGTACTTCCAGAACGGTCCGCAGCGCGTGTATGTCAACCTCGAGGCGACGCCCTACATCGTGCGCACCGATCCGTCCTGCGGCTGGCTGCTGCACACGGGCACGGCGCTGGGCGGCATCGACAAGGCGGTGTTGACGGAAACCGGCGCGCTGGTGTTGCGCAGCGGCGAAATCGTCGCCCAGGTGGACGACCGCGACTTCGCGCAGGTGCTGCCGCTGCTACGGATGAACAACGAGCCGGTGGCCGACGAGAGCTTGCTCGAATGGATGGAAAGCGACGCCCACGCGGTCGCCTCGACGCTGACCTTGACCGACCACGAGCGCCAGGTCCCGGTGCAGCGCGTGGCCGCCGCGCGGCTGGCGCAGCACTTCGGCTACGTCAGCGCACCGTCCGCCCCTGGCTAGGGTCGGAGCCCTGGCGCAAGCGGTCGAACGGATTGGTCGACTGGTTGGAGAACGGACTGTTGGGATTGTTCGAACGGTTGTTCGAACGGTTGTCGTCCTCGGCGCCGGAGCGCAGCTCCGCCTTGAACGCCGGCCGGCTGTCGGCCTCGCGCAAATCCTTCTTGCCCTTGTCGCCCATTTCCTCGCGCCGGCGCGCCTGCAGCTCGCGCTCGCGCGCGTCGATGACGGCCTGGTCGTAGAACGAGGCGTCCGGCGCCTTGCGCGCATAGCTCAGCTGGTCGAGCGCCGACAGCACGCCGCCCTGCAGCACGTACGACTCGGCCAGCGCCAGGTGCTGCAACGCCACCTTGCCCTGCTTGGAATACGCCTGCGCCAGCAGATCGTAGGCGTTCGGATCCTCGCGGTAGGACTGCACCTGGTCGCGCAGATAACTGGCCGCCTCCTCGTACTTGCCGGCGGCGATCAGCGCCTCGCCGTAGAGATGCGCGATGCCGCGCGACAGCGGATAGCGCTGGTGCGCGGCCTCGGCGTCGGCCACCGCCTTGGCGATGACGGCCTTGTCGTTGGGCTGCGCCAGCTCGATCTCGATGGCGGTGCTGACGAAGATCGCGTCCGACGACGGCTTCGGCGCCGCGCTGAAGGTGCCGGCGGCGGGTGCCTTGCCGAACGTCGCGCGCGCCTTGTCAAGCCACACTTGCGCGTTGGCGGTGTCGCCTTTTTTCAGCGCCAGGAAGGCCATGCCGTACTGGCCGGCCGTCAGCTGGTGGCGGCTCTCCTGCTGCATCTGCGTCTCGAAAAACGCCTTGGAATCGGCGTAGCCCTGCGAACTCGTATCCTGCAGCACGCGCGCGCGCGAACGCACCAGATAAAAATCGAGGCTGTCGACGCGCTGCTTGTACGGCTGCTCGCGGATGCGGGCCTGGATGTCGGCGATGCGCTCGGTGGTCAGCGGATGGCTCTGCAGATAGGCCGGCACCAGGTCGCTGTAGTTGCGCGAGGCCGCCTGCATGCGCTGGAAGAAGCCGACCATGCCGGAGGTGTCGAACCCGGCCTCGCCCATGATCTGGAAGCCGATGCGGTCGGCCTCGCGTTCGGCGTCGCGGCCGAAGTTCAACTGCCGCTGGATCGCCAGCCCCTGCCCGCCCATGAACACGCCGATGGCCGCGTCGCCGCCGGCGCGGGAGGCCAGCGCGGCCAGGATCATCGCCGCCAGCGGGATCAGCGCGTCCTGCTTTTGCTGGCCGATCGAGCGGGCGATGTGGCGCTGCGCCACGTGGCCGATCTCGTGGCCGAGCACGGACGCCAGTTCCGATTCAGACTGCGCCGCCAGCAGCAGCGCCGAGTGGACGGCGATGAAACCGCCCGGCAGCGCGAACGCGTTCAGGTTCGGATCGCGCACGGCGAAGAAGTAATAGTCGAAATTGGCCTCGCCGCGCGCGTCCGGGCGGGCCGCCACCAGCGCGTTGCCGAAGGTGTTCAGGTATTCGAGGATGGGGCCGTCGTCGAGGAAATCGCGGTCGCGGCGGATATCGCGCATGATCTCCTCGCCCAGCTTGCGCTCCATCAGCGGCGACAAGTCCTGGCGTTCGGTGTCGCCCAGCGCCGGCAGGTTGGGAATGCGGGCCGGCGCGAGCGCGTTCTGGGCCATGGCCACCGGCATGGCGACCAGCAGGGCGGCCGCGATCAAGCGCATGCGCAGCGGGCGGCGGACTACGTGGGAGGGGGGGCAACGGTTCGATTTCACGGTGATATGATACCCGCAACCGGGGCGCTCACGCACGTCGCCCTCCACTGAATTATTTTGTTAGCCTTTGACCATGACCGACACCAAATCCGCTCCGCCCGCCGACCATTTGACCCACTTCGACGCCTCGGGCCAGGCCCACATGGTCGACGTCGGCGCCAAGCAGGAGACGCACCGCGTCGCCGTGGCCAGCGGCAGCATCCGCATGAAGCCGGAGACCTTGGCCATCATCACCAGCGGCACGGCCAAGAAGGGCGACGTGCTCGGCATCGCCCGCATCGCCGCGATCATGGCGTCCAAGCGCACCAGCGACCTGATCCCGCTGTGCCATCCGCTGGCGTTGACGCGGGTGACGGTCGACTTCGAGACGGACGAGGCCAGCTCCACGGTGCACTGCAGGGCGCAGGTCGAAACGTTCGGCAAAACCGGGGTGGAGATGGAGGCGCTGACGGCGGTGCAGGTCGGACTGTTGACCGTGTACGACATGTGCAAGGCCGTCGATCGCGGCATGGTCATGACCAATATCCGCGTGATGGAAAAGCACGGAGGTAAAAGCGGCGACTGGAATGCGGAGCCCGATGATCAATGAAAAAATTATTTCGGGCGGTCTCTGCTCAAGAGAAGAATGACATCATTGCGACAAATTCGTACCGGATGCATCCTTCAATGCCGACCGGAACGAAGTACTTTGTGGAAACGGAAGCGGAGGGCCGCCATATTCAATCGGTTTTTACCATGACAGACATTTTCAATGACGGCCCATATTGCTTAAGTTTCGGGCACTTCGATAAGGCCTTGCCGAATAAAGTATTTATTGCGGGGAAGGATATGCCATCGTGTTAGACGACAGTTACTTCCCTCACGCGCCCGCAACCATGCTGTGAGAGGGGCAGAACATGAAAATCTATTTTGGATTACAGGAAGACGAGCCGCTCATTCAGGAACTACAGCACGGTATCGATCCGCAAATCGAATTACACAACGGGGATTTTCAACAGTTTCTCGCGGCGGTGCCTGCCGACGCGGTCTATTTGCCGTTTTACCTCACTGGCGCATGGAATGCGACGCCGATAGAGCATGTTTCGCAAGTGCTGGAAGTGCCGCAGAAGCTGCGCGGGAAATTTCCCAGGGCCTCCTTTATTCTCACCGGCGCCGCCTTGAAAGATGCCGACCCCAAAACCCCTGACTACGAAGCCGAGGTTTTTTTCGGCTGTCTCGTTAAAGCAATGACAAAAAACAACATCGCATCGCTAGCCATCTGGGCCGGATTCTTTCACCATCGCTTGGACTACCGCTTGTGCATCATGAAATTGCAATCCGCCATCGCAAAAGCGACCAAAACGCAGCGCCCCCGGGGGCCTGGGGGGCCTGGGGGTCAAGTCTGACATTTGGACACGAACTCGTCCCTGCCTCGCTAACGGCAGTACTAGTGGCCCAGCGTATCGTCAAATAGCAACGCTTTACCCCTTGGCCGGCTGTCCATGACAACATCGCCGACCGCCGCTTGGTGACATTTAATTGACGCGTATATAATAAATAGCACGTGAGTAATTTTTTGAAGGTTAGCCGACCGTGGCCGCCACGCGCCCGCGAGAAAGAATTTGAATGAGCAGCAACCCTCCCCCGAGCGAAGCCAAGACTCAGGAATACGAATTCGAACAAATGAACCTGCAGGTGGGCGGCAGGATCCAGTTCATTACCCATCGCACGATCAAGCCGATCCAGCACTTTTCGACCATCATCGGGTGGGTCAAGGACGAGTACATGATCGTCAAGGTGCCGTTCGAGAACAACGCGGCCATTTCGATCAACGATGGCGACAAGCTCACCATCCGCGTGTTTTCCGGTGTGAACGTGTGCTCGTTCTCGTGCGTCGTGCAGCGGGTGTTTCCGCGGCCTTTCTTTTATGCGCATCTGTCGTTCCCGGTGTCGATCCAGGGCACCAGCCTGCGCGCGGCGATGCGGGTGAAGGTCGATATTCCGGCGCAGGTGTCCACGCCGATCGGCACGACGTCGGTTTTCCTGGTCAACCTGAGTGTGTCGGGGGCGTTGATCGAGTCGGCCAAGCGCTTGCAGGAGGACGACGCGCAGGTGGGCCTGTCGTTTTATCTGATCGCGCAGCCGGGCAACCGCCAGGTGCGCATTAATCCCAACGCGACGATTCGCAATATTAACGTCGTCAAGCCGGCCGCCGGGGACAAGCCGGAGGTGTTTACTTACGGCGTACAGTTTATTGATTTGGACCCGGTGCATTACACCATGTTGCAGAACCTGACCTATGAGGCGTTGATCGCGGATCGGCAAAAGATTGTTTGAGGTTTTTCGCCATCGACGTCATCGGGTTTTTTCGACGTTGTGCTTGAGTAGCGCTTCCTTGGCGGCGATGTGCGTGACCGTGGTGCTGACGGTCCAGTTGAGGTTGGTCGCGCCCGGCGCGATGTCGGGGGCGTAAGTGACTGTTTCGCCGTTGACGCCCTGGCCTAGATTGGCCTTCGCCAGATTGAGCACGATGATGCCGTCCGTGACGGCGGCCGAGAGCACTTCTTTGGTGGGAGTGAGCGCGGCGGGCACGCCGTTGGCGCCGAGGTCGCAGTCGTCGAGCACGCCGCCGGCCTCCTGCGCGCACAGCGCCACCGCCGTCTTCATCGAGTCGGCGGCGGTCTGGATGTTGGCGACCTTGGCGCGGACCATATGGTCGCTGTAGAGCGGAATGGCGACCGCCGCCAGGACCGCGACGATGCCGACGACAATCATTAATTCGATCAGCGTGAAGCCGGCCTGGACCGGCGCTTTCATCATGTTCCCGAGCTTCATTTGGCGACTCCTTCGAGATGGATATGGTCGGCATGCCGTTTTCAACGCAAGTCGCGTACCCGCCGGTTTTCGCCTCAAATGCCTGGAACATTGCCATGGCGGCGACTTCCATCCGGCCCGCTGACGTTTTTTGTCAGTCCGCGCCGCCACGATTTGTCAGCGGCGGCCCCGCTCCTGACGATTTTCGTCAGCCGTTGCGACCGCGAAAGCGGCGCGCCAAATAGATAAAGGGGAGCGCCAGGCTCCCCTTTATTACTCCACGTTCAAGCGGGCTGTGATTACAGCATGGCTTTCAGCAGACGCGCCATTTCCGACGGGTTTTTGGTGACGGTGATGCCGCAAGCTTCCATGATTTCCAGTTTGGCTTGTGCGGTGTCGGCGCCGCCGGAGATCAGCGCGCCGGCGTGGCCCATGCGCTTGCCCGGAGGCGCGGTGACACCGGCGATGAAGCCGACGACCGGTTTTTTCATGTTGTCTTTGATCCAATAAGCGGCATTGGCTTCGTCCGGACCGCCGATTTCGCCGATCATGATGACCGCGTCGGTGTCAGGATCGTCGTTGAACATCTTCATGACGTCGATGTGCTTCAGACCGTTGATCGGGTCGCCGCCGATGCCCACTGCCGACGATTGGCCCAGGCCCAGCGCGGTCAGCTGACCGACCGCTTCGTACGTCAGGGTGCCCGAACGCGACACGACGCCGATACGGCCCTTCTTGTGGATGTGGCCCGGCATGATGCCGATCTTGATTTCGTCAGGGGTGATCAGGCCTGGGCAGTTAGGGCCCAGCAGCAGGGTCTTCGAGCCGGCTTTGGCCATGCGGTCCTTCAGGGCCATCATGTCGCGCACTGGAATGCCTTCGGTGATGCAAATTGCCAGGTCCAGCTCGGCTTCGACGGCTTCCCAGATCGCGGCGGCGGCGCCCGCTGGCGGCACGTAGATGACCGACACGTTGGCGCCGGTTTCTTTTTTCGCTTCAGCGACGTTGGCGAAAATTGGAATGCCTTCGAAGTCTTCGCCGGCTTTCTTCGGGTTCACGCCTGCGACGAAGGCGTTTTTGCCGTTCGCGTAGTCGCGGCAGCCGCGGGTGTGGAACTGGCCGGTCTTGCCGGTGATCCCTTGGGTAACGACTTTGGTATCTTTATTGATCAGAATGGACATGTTGATTCCTTAATTAAGCTTGACCGGCAGCGGCGGCGACGACGCTCTTCGCTGCATCTTCCATGGTGTCGGCAGCGATGATAGGCAGACCGGAATCGGCCAGCATCTTCTTGCCCAGGTCTTCGTTGGTGCCCTTCATGCGGACCACCAGCGGCACGTTCAGCGACACGGCCTTGACCGCGGTGATCACGCCCTCGGCGATCACGTCGCAGCGCATGATGCCGCCGAAGATGTTGACCAGGATGGCTTTCAGGCCCGGGTTCTTCAGCATGATCTTGAATGCTTCGGTCACTTTCTCAGCCGTCGCACCGCCGCCCACGTCCAGGAAGTTGGCCGGCTCGCCGCCGAACAGCTTGATGGTGTCCATGGTGGCCATGGCCAGGCCGGCGCCGTTGACCAGGCAGCCGATGTTGCCGTCCAGCGAGATGTAGGCCAGGTCGAATTTCGATGCTTCGACTTCGGCTGGATCTTCTTCGTCCAGGTCGCGGTAGGCGACGATTTCCGGCTGGCGGAACAGCGCGTTGGCGTCGAAGTTGAACTTGGCGTCCAGCGCGATGACCTTGCCCGAACCGGTCAGGATCAGCGGGTTGATTTCGGCCAGCGACGAATCGGTTTCCCAGTAGGCTTTGTACAGGCCTTTGAGGTTGGCGACGGCGTCGGCGATCGACGCTTCCGGCACGCCGATCTTGGCGGCGATGCCGGCCGCTTCGGCGTCGGTCAGGCCGACGGACGGGTCGATGGCGATCGAGTGCAGCAGTTCCGGATGCGATTCAGCCACTTCTTCGATGTCCATGCCGCCTTCGGACGAGGCCATCAGCACGACGCGCTGCGAGACGCGGTCGGTGACCAGCGACACGTACAGTTCTTTCTTGATGTCGGCGCCTTCTTCGATCAGCAGGCGGCGAACTTTTTGGCCTTCAGGGCCGGTCTGGTGCGTGACCAGCTGCATGCCGAGGATTTGCTCGGAGAATTCTTTGACTTGTTCCAGCGATTTGGCGACCTTGACGCCACCGCCCTTACCACGGCCACCGGCGTGGATTTGTGCTTTTACAACCCAGACCGGGCCGCCCAAGGTTTCCGCAGCTTTGACTGCTTCTTCTACGGACATGCACGGAATACCGCGCGGAACCGTCACTCCGTATTTTCGGAGGATTTCTTTGCCTTGATACTCATGGATTTTCATGCTGGCTTCCCTTCTGATGCTGATGTGTATAAATCGGTTGATACTGCGAAATGTGTGATGCTAGATAAGCAGATGTTGCTACGCGCTACCCGGTGCTGCTTTGTCCACCCAGCGCGGGTAAAACCGGCCCGTGCGACGGCGTCGTGACGCGGTGCGGGACAATGTTTTGGAATTGGGGTCGTTCGGTGCTATCAGGGGGGTGCAGCCAGCGCGGTGGCCGGAGGTGATACAGGCGTCAATGTTCCACAGGCAGTCGGTGCGCGGATATGCTGGGACGACCGTGCGCAACGCACGACAGGGAACTGGTCTTGACAGTGACATAAGAATATACCGCTCTCGCGGCATGAGTTAGTTAGCAGCCTTGCGCATTTCTCTTATCGAAAATGCACGTTGCCGTAGCTTCTACGGACAACCACCGCACCCACGGTGCTGCAAAAACCCTAAAAGTGTAGCACACCCCAGCCCGACTTGGGACGTGCCTGAGGTCAAGTTCCTGATAAATGCTGCGGCGCGGGGGAATGGTGTCGCGTGGCGGCAGCGCGGGATTTGGCTTGTACGGCAGTTGCTACCCCGCACGGCCCACCGGGGACGTACCCCTTGGGGTACGTCCCCCAAGTGGTGACGCCGGCGTCGTGTCAAACGCTGGCGGGGTTGACCTTAGCGGTGGCGCGTACTGTCGTGGCAAACGCGAACCGGCTTGCGGGATGACTGCCTATTCGTCGAGGTCGACGCCTTTCATCGCGGCCTGCACGGCGCGTTGCGAGAAGCCGCGCTGCATCAGGAAGCGCACCTGCTTGTTGCGCTCCTTGGGGTCGGCCGGCACTTCGCCGAACTTGCGCTGCCACACCTCGCAGGCGCGCGCCGTTTCGCTGTCGGCCAGGCCGGCCTTGAGCTCCTGCAGCGCTTCGCCCTTGACGCCGTGGCTTTGCAGTTCGGCGACGATGCGGCTGTTGCCGAAGCGCGCCGAGCGGCGGTGGATCAGCGATTCCGAAAAGCGCTCCTGCGACAGCCAGTTGTTTTTTTCCAGCAGGTCGAGCAGCGCTTCGACGTCGTCGCCCTCTTCCGCGTACTTGGACAGCTTGCGGCCCAGCTCGAGCCGGCTGTGCTCGCGCATCGACAGGAAACGCAACGCGCGTGCTTTCAGGCTAAGTTGTGGTGCGGCCATAAAAAGTCCTGCGCAAAATGAGAAAAACCACCGGCCCCGATCAGGCGCGGTGGTTGAGGCAAGGCGCGGCGCGTTTACGCGGCGTCGGCCTTGTCGCCCTTGTCGGCCTTGTCCACCGACTTGAGCTTGACGACGCTGTCGCCCTTGTCGGCGGCCAGCGGCGGCAAGGTGCGCACGCCCAGCGATTCGCGCACCTTGTTTTCGATTTCCCACGCCAGCGCCGGACGCTCTTGCAGGAAGATGCGGGCGTTGTCCTTGCCCTGGCCGACGCGCTCGCCGTTGTAGCTGTACCACGAGCCCGACTTTTCGACGATCTTCGCTTCCACGCCCAGGTCGAGGATTTCGCCCTCGCGCGAAGTGCCGGCGCCGTACAGGATGTCGAAGTGCGCTTCCTTGAACGGCGGCGCGATCTTGTTCTTGACGACCTTGACCTTGGTTTCGTTACCGATCACCTCGTCGCCCGACTTGATCGAGCCGGTGCGGCGGATGTCCAGGCGCACGGAGGCGTAGAACTTGAGCGCGTTGCCGCCGGTGGTCGTTTCCGGCGAACCGAACATGACGCCGATCTTCATACGGATCTGGTTGATGAAGATGACCAGCGTGTTGGTGCGGTTGATCGAACCGGTCAGCTTGCGCAACGCTTGCGACATCAGGCGCGCTTGCAGGCCCGGCAGCGAGTCGCCCATGTCGCCTTCGATCTCGGCGCGCGGCGTGAGCGCGGCGACGGAGTCGATGACGACCATGTCGACCGAGCCCGAACGCACCAGCGCGTCGCAGATTTCCAGCGCCTGTTCGCCGGTGTCCGGCTGCGAGATCAGCAGTTCGTGCAGGTTCACGCCCAGTTTTTGGGCATAGCCGACGTCGAGCGCGTGTTCGGCGTCGATGAACGCGCAGGTGCCGCCGAGTTTTTGCATTTCCGCGATGGTTTGCAAGGTCAGCGTGGTTTTACCGGACGACTCCGGACCGTAGATTTCCACCACGCGCCCGCGCGGCAACCCGCCCACGCCCAGGGCGATGTCGAGGCCCAGCGAGCCGGTCGAGACGACCTGCACTTCCTCGATCGGGGCGCTGGCGTCCATGCGCATGACGGAGCCTTTGCCGAATTGCTTTTCGATCTGGGCCAGCGCGGCGGCCAGCGCCTTGGCTTTCTCGGATGCGGGTACTACAGCTTTTTTGTCGTCCATGATGTGCTTTCAGCCAGTGGGGGGTGGGACTATGCGTCGGTTCAGGCAGTACTGTATAAAAAAACAGTGATCAATGCAAGCGGATTTGTACCGAATCGCGCAATTCGTACAAAAACTCGCCACCTTGCGGGAAATGAAACACAATACAAGCTTCTGCAGCCGGAGTGTTTTACATGCGTATTTTACTTGCCGAAGATGACAGCGTGCTGGCCGACGGGCTGACACGCTCGCTGCGCCAGTCCGGCTACGCCATCGATTGCGTGCGCAACGGCCAGGAGGCCGACACCGCCCTGTCGACCCAGGAGTTCGACCTGCTGATCCTCGACCTCGGCCTGCCCAAGCTGTCCGGGCTGGAAGTATTGCGGCGCCTGCGCGCGCGCGCCTCGCTGCTGCCGGTGCTCATTTTGACGGCGGCCGATTCGATCGAGCAGCGCGTCAACGGCCTCGACCTGGGCGCCGACGACTACATGGCCAAGCCGTTCGCGCTCTCCGAGCTCGAGGCGCGGGTGCGCGCGCTCACCCGCCGCGGCGCCGGCGGCGGCGCCACCATCATCAAGCACGGCCCGCTGTCGTACGACCAGGTCGGCCGCAGCGCCTACATCAACGACCAGATGCTGGACCTGTCGGCGCGCGAGCTGGGCCTGCTCGAAATCCTGCTGGCGCGCACCGGCCGCCTGGTGTCGAAGGAGCAGCTGGTCGACCACCTGTGCGAATGGGGCGAGGAAGTGAGCAACAACGCCATCGAGGTCTATGTGCACCGGCTGCGCAAGAAGATCGAACTGGGCGGCGTGCGCATCGCCACCGTGCGCGGCCTCGGCTACTGCCTCGAGAAATATTCCGAAGCGGCCCGCGCCAGCGCCGAGCTCGGCGACACCGCCAAGTGAACCGGCAGCCGGCCGCCCCGCCGCCGCTCCCGCCGCCGCTGGCGGACGGCGCCGACGACGTCCCCGATTACCAGCCCCCGGCCGCCGAGGCCGACGAGGGCATCCAGAATTCGCTGTTCGGCGAGATCCTCGACTGGATGCTGGCGCCGCTGCTGCTGCTGTGGCCGATGAGCATCGCCATCACCTACCTGGTGGCCAAGTCGATCGCCAACCAGCCGTTCGACCACGCGCTCGAGGACAGCGTGACGGTCCTGGCGCAGCAGGTGCGCTCGGTCGACGGCAAGATCATCAAGACGCTGTCGGGCTCGGCGCGCGACATCCTGCGCGCCGACGACGTCGACAACGTCTACTTCCAGATCCACGGCCCCAGCGGCGAGCACATCGACGGCGACCGCGACCTGCCGGCGCCGCAGCTCGACGACGAGGACCGCCAGCGCGCCGGCGGCGTGCGCTTCCGCAACGACACCATGCACGGCACGCCGGTGCGCGTGGCCTATTCCTATGTGCGGCTCGAGCCGGTCGGCGGCGACGCGCCGCGGCTGGCGTTGGTGCAGGTGGCCGAGACGCTGGAAAAGCGCGCCCAGCTTGCCAACGAGATCATCAAGGGCGTGATCCTGCCGCAGTTCATCATCCTGCCCATCGTGCTGGCCCTGGTGTGGTTCGCGCTGGCGCGCGGGCTCTCGCCGCTGGCGCAGTTGCAGGAGCGCATACGCGCGCGCGGCTCGGACGACCTCAGCCCCATCGCCTCGAACGACGTGCCGGAGGAAATCTCGCCGCTGGTGCGCTCGCTCAACGAGATGCTGGCGCGGCTGTCGCTGTCGATCGAGATGCAAAAGCGCTTCATCGCCGACGCCGCCCACCAGATGCGCACGCCGCTGGCCGGCATGCGCATGCAGTCCGAGCTTGCGCTGCGCCAGACCGACAGCGGCGAGATCCACCGCTCGCTCGAACAACTGGCCAAGAGTTCGCAGGCGGCCACGCGGCTGGTCAACCAGCTGCTGGCCCTGGCGCGCGCCGAAAACCAGCCGCAGGCCGGCACCGCCATGCTGCCGCTGGAATTGTCGGAGCTGGCGCGCAGCGCGGTGCAGGACTGGGTGCAGGCCTCGTTCTCGCACCGCATCGACCTCGGCTACGAGGCGCCGCCGGCGCCGGTGCACATCGTCGGCGACCCGACCATGCTGCGCGAGCTGTTGTCCAACCTGATCGACAACGCGCTGCGCTACACGCCGGCCGGCGGCAGCGTGACGGTGCGGGTGCGCGGCAACGCCGGCGAGCCGGGCTATCTGGAAGTGGAGGACACCGGTCCCGGCATCGCCAAGGCCGAGCGCGAACGGGTGTTCGAACGCTTTTACCGCATTCTCGGGCACAGCGCCGAGGGCAGCGGCCTGGGCCTGGCGATCGTGCGCGAGATCGCCCAGCAGCACGGCGCCGAGGTCGACATCTTCAGTAACCCGCGGGCGCTGCAACCGAAGTTGCCGGGCTGCCTGTTCCGCGTCAGCTTCCCGCCGCCGCCGGCGCCGCCGGTGGAAGAAAGCGAGCCGCCCCACTATGGTTGAACGCCCGCCCCCGCCGCCACTCACGCGCCGGCAGCACTGGCAAAGAACCCGCCGCATGACCGGCTGGCTACTACTGCTGTGGCTGCTTACCGGCTTCGGGGCCGCCTTCTTCGCCCGCGAGCTCACCGGACTGAGCGTGTTTGGCTGGCCGCTGTCGTTCTACCTGGCCGCGCAGGGCGCCTCGCTGGTGTACCTGGCCATCCTCGGCTTCTATGCCTGGCGCATGCGCCGCCTCGACCTGGCGGCCGCGCCGGCCAAGGCGGCAAGCCCGGCGGCACCGGCGGCAACCCCGGCCGCGCCGCCGCCAGCGCCGCCCCGCCCGGAGCCGCGCCCATGAAAGAGCAGCGCACCTTCTTCGGGCGCCTGAGCCGCTACTACCTGCTGTTTACGGCCGGCTTCGGCGGCTTTTTGATCTCGCTGCTGGTGCTCGAGCAGGAGGGCATGCCGCGCGTGTGGATCGGCTACCTGTTCATGTTCGCCACCATCGTGCTGTACGCCACGCTCGGCGTGCTCAGCCGCACCTCCAACGTGCTCGAATACTACGTCGCCGGGCGCCGCGTGCCGGCCATGTTCAACGGCATGGCCACCGCCGCCGACTGGATCTCGGCGGCCAGCTTCATCAGCCTGGCCGGCGGGCTGTACCTGCACGGCTTCGACGGCCTGGCCTACATCATGGGCTGGACCGGCGGCTACTGCCTGGTGGCGCTGCTGATCGCGCCCTACCTGCGCAAGTTCAGCCAGTACACCATCCCCGATTTCCTGGCCGCGCGCTACGGCGGCGCCGGCGGCGACGACAGCCGTGGCGGGCGCACCGTGCGCATCCTGGCCGTGATCGCCACCATCATCGTCTCGTTCACCTACGTGGTGGCGCAGATCTACGCGGTCGGGCTGATCGCCTCGCGCTTCACCGGCGTCGACTTCTCGGTCGGCATCTTCCTCGGCCTGGCCAGCATCCTGGTGTGCTCCTTCCTCGGCGGCATGCGCGCCATCACCTGGACCCAGGTGGCGCAATACATCATCATCCTGGTGGCGTTCCTGATGCCGGCCGTGTGGCTGTCGGCCAAGCACAGCGACAATCCGATTCCGCAGGTGGCCTACGGCAAGCTGCTGCCGCAGCTGAGCGCGCGCGAGGCGGTGCTGCAGAACGATCCGAAGGAGGCCGCCGTGCGCGCCATCTTCCGCCAGCGCGCCGACGACTACCAGCTGCGCATCAACACCCTGCCCTCGTCGTGGGAGGCGGGACGCCTCCAGGCCCAGCGCAAGCTCGACGACGTCAAGCTGCGCAACGCCTCGCTGCTGGAAATCCGTAACGCCGAGCGGGCGCTGGTGGCCTACCCCAAGGACGCCGACGAGGCCGCGCGCCTGTGGGCGGACGCGCGCGAGCAGAACCTGGCGCGCGCCGAGCCGATCACCCCGCACGCGACGCCCTACCCCGGCGACGCCGCCACCTCCGACATCAAGCGCAACAATTTCCTGGCGCTGGTGTTCTGCCTGATGCTGGGCACGGCCGCGCTGCCGCACATCCTGATGCGCTCGTACACCACGCCGTCGGTGCACGAGACGCGCGTGTCGGTGTTCTGGACCCTGTTCTTCATCCTGCTGATCTACCTGACGATCCCGGCGCTGGCGGTGCTGGTCAAGTACGACATCTACAGCGCGCTGGTGGGCACCGACTTCGCCCACCTGCCCAACTGGGTGTCGTACTGGAGCAATGTCGACAAGCTCAATCCGCTCTTTAGCATCAGCGACATCAACCGCGACGGCGTGGTGCAGCTGGCCGAGATCACCATCGACGCCGACGTGCTGGTGCTGGCCACGCCGGAGATCGCCGGGCTGCCGTACGTGGTCTCCGGCCTGGTGGCCGCCGGCGGCCTGGCCGCGGCGCTGTCGACCGCCGACGGCCTGCTGCTGGCGATCTCCAACGCGCTCTCGCACGACATTTATTACAAGATCGTCGACCGCGGCGCCTCGACGCAAAAGCGGGTGACGATCTCCAAGCTGCTGCTGCTCGGCGTGGCCTTCATCGCCGCCTACGGCGCCTCGCAAAAGCCGGGCGACATCATCTCGCTGGTGGGGGCGGCGTTTTCGCTGGCCGGCTCGGCGCTGTTCCCGGCGCTGGTGCTGGGCGTGTTCTGGAAGCGCGCCAACCACCAGGGCGCGGTGGCCGGCATGGTGGCCGGCTTCTCGATGTGCCTCTACTATATGTTGCACACCAATCCGGTGCTCGGCGGCAGCGCGGCCGGCCAGTGGTTCCACATCGCGCCGATCTCGGCCGGCATCTTCGGCGTACCGACCGGCCTCTTGACGATGGTCGCCGTCAGCCTGCTCACGCCGGCGCCGGACCGCGCCAGCGGCGCGCTGGTCGACTACATCCGCGCCGCCGAGCGCCCGGACATGTAACGTTACATTTCAGACAGCGCCAGGCCGTGGCGGATTTGATAACAGGGTGGTACGCTGGCCGCATGAACCTACTTTCATGGAAGATCATGCGACTCCAAGACTTGCTCGTCCGCTGCGCCGCCACCGCGCTGGCCGCCGCCCTGTCCACCGCGGCGGCGGCCGCCGACCAGCGATCGGCGCCGCCGGCGGCGGGCGCGCCGTCCACGCCGCCGCCGATCGCCGCCTTCTTCGGCAACCCCGAATTCAGCGGCGCGCTGCTCTCGCCCAGCGGCAACTACCTGGCCGTGCGGCTCGGCGCCAAGGACCACCGCGACGTGCTGGCCGTGGTCACGCTCGAAGACAACAGCGTCAAGGCGGTGGGCAACTTCAGCGACGCCGACATCGGCAGCTTCGACTGGGTCAACGACGAGCGGCTGGTGTTTACCGCCACCGACCGCACCGTCGGCCAGGGCGACGCCCAGTACGCGCCCGGCATGTACGCGGTCAACCGCGACGGCGGCAAATTCATTCAACTGGTCAACCGCGCCGGCCAGCCCTTCATCACCAGCGGCAACGCCAGCGCCATCCGCGGCCACGAGCTGCTGCCCTGGAACACCTATTTACTGGGCCAGAAAAACGGCCAGGACTCCGACTTCGTCTATGTGGTGAAACGCGAGATGCAGGCCCCCGGCCAGCTCGACCACGTCGAACTCGAGCGCCTCAACACGCTGACCGGCCGCTACACGTCGTTCAAGCGTCCCGGCGCCAGCGTGGCCTGGCTGCTCGACAACAACGGCGAACCGCGCCTGACCACCACGATCGACAAGGGGGTCAGCACGATCTACTACCGCGACCCGGCCAGGGACGAGGAATGGCGCAAGCTGATCGAGTTCAACACCTACACCGGCGGCAAAGGCACGTTCAGTCCGCTAGCCTTTGGACCGGACGGCACCTTGTATGTCGTCAGCCACGCCGGCAAGGACAAGTCGGCCGTGTACACCTTCGACCTGGCCGCCGGCAAGATCGCCGACGAGCCGCTCGTCAAGCTCGACGGCTACGACTTCAGCGGCCGCCTGATCTTCGGCAAGAACAAGTTGCTCGGCGTGCGCCATCTGACCGACGCGCTCGGCACCACCTGGCTCGACAACGATATGAAGGCGGTGCAGGCCAAGATCGACGAGATGCTGCCGAGCACCGTCAACATCGTCACCTTGCCGAGCAAGGCGGCCTCGCCGTGGGTCCTGGTGGAATCGTACTCGGACCGCAGTCCGCCGCTCGTCGTACTCTACAACACCGACACCAGGAAAATGGCATTGGTCGGCAACAGCCATCCGCAAATCGATCCGCGCCGAATGGCGGAGCAGTCGCTGGTCCATTACAAGGCCCGTGACGGCCTCGACATTCCAGCATGGCTGACGCTGCCGCAGGGCAGCGGCAAGAACCTGCCGCTGGTGGTGCTGGTCCACGGCGGCCCCTACGTGCGCGGCGGCAGCTGGGGCTGGAATCCGGACGCCCAGTTCCTGGCCTCGCGCGGCTACGCCGTGCTCGAGCCGGAGTATCGCGGCAGCACCGGCTTCGGCGGCAAGCATTTCCGCGCCGGCTGGAAGCAATGGGGCTTGAAGATGCAGGACGACATCGCCGACGGCGCCCGCTGGGCCATCGCCCAGGGCACCGTCGATCCCAAACGCATCTGCATCGCCGGCGCCAGCTACGGCGGCTACGCCACCCTGATGGGCCTGATCAACGACCCCGGCCTGTACAAGTGCGGCATCGATTGGGCCGGCGTGACCGACATCAACCTGCTCTACGACGGCCACTGGAACTTCACCTCCGACCTGCCGGACGGCTGGAAACACTACGGCATGCCGGCGCTGATCGGCGACCAGGTCAAGGACGCCGAGCAGTTGAAGGCCACCTCGCCGCTGTTGCGCGCGGCCGAGATCAAACAGCCCCTGCTGCTGGCCTACGGCGGCGCCGACATGCGCGTGCCGCTGCCGCACGGCACCAAGTTCTACAAGGCCGTCAAGGCGGGCAACCCCAACGTCGAATGGATCGAGTACCCGGAGGAAGGCCACGGCTGGGCGCTGCCGAAGAACCGGATCGACTTCTGGAGCCACGTCGAGCAATTCCTCGATAAAAACATCGGGCCGGCGGCCAAGCCGTAAGCCGACCGCGCGCGCCCGCACCTCCCCGCCCGGCCCGGCGGAGCAACCGCCTCAAACAAAACATGGCGGATTTGATAACTCGATGCTATGCTCGAGCACTTGAATTTTTCACAGTTTGGATCATGCGATTTAATCAACTGCTCGCCCGCGCCACCCTGCTGGCGGCCACCGCCGTCCTGTGCCACCCGCCGACGGCCGCCGCCGACGCCCCCGTCGCCGCGCAGCCGGCACGCCCGCCGATCGCCGATTTCTTCGGCAACCCGGAATTTAGCGGCGCGCTGCTCTCGCCGAGCGGCAAATACCTGGCCGTGCGCCTCGGCGGCAAGGGCAAGGACAAACGCGACGCGCTCGCCGTGGTCACGCTTAGCGACAACAGTGTCAAGGCGGTCGGCAACTTCAGCGACGCCGACATCGGCACCTTCGACTGGGTCAACGACGAGCGGCTGGTGTTTACCGCCACCGACCGCACCGTCGGCCAGGGCGACGTGCGCTACGCCCCGGGCCTCTACGCGATCAACCGCGACGGCAGCAAATTCCTGCAACTGGTCAGCCGCAGCGGCAAGCCCTTTGTCACCATCGGCGGCAGCGCCGCGCGCAGCCGCGACCTGCTGCCGTGGAACACCTACTTGCTGGGCCAGAAGAACGGCCAGGATTCCGAGTTCATCTATGTGACCTACCGCGTCACGTCGGGGCCGGGCCAGCTCGACTACATCGACCTGCAGCGGCTCAACACGCTCACCGGCCGCATCACCTCGTTCAACCGCCCCGGCGCCAGCACCCGCTGGCTGCTCGACAACAACGGCGAGCCGAGGCTGACGACGACGGTCGAAAAAGGCGTCAGCACGATCCACTACCGCGACCCGGCCAACAACAACGAGTGGCGCAAGCTGGTCGACTTCAGCACCTACACCGGCGGCAAGGGCGCGTTCAGCCCGCTCGCGTTCGGCCCGGACGGCACCCTGTACGTGGTCAGCCATGCCGGCAAGGACAAATCGGCGGTCTACACCTTCAACCTGGCCACGGCCAAGATCTCGGACCAGCCGCTGATCGAACTGGAAGGCTACGACTTCAGCGGCCGCCTGATCTTCGGCAACAATAAATTGCTTGGCGTGCGGCGCCTGACCGACGCCAACGACACCACCTGGATCGACGAGGACATGAAAGCCATGCAGGCCAAGGTCGACGCGATGCTGCCCAACACCATCAACCTGCTGACCCTGCCGACCCGGCCGGAATCGCCGTGGGTGCTGGTGGTGGCTTACTCGGACCGCTTCCCGTCGCGCACCATGCTCTACAACCGCGAGACCAACAAACTCACGCTGGTCGGCGGCAGCCATCCGCAAATCGATCCCAAGCAGATGGCGCAGCAATCGCTGGTGCGCTACAAGGCCCGTGATGGCCTCGAGATTCCCGCGTGGCTGACCGTGCCGCCGGGCAGCGGCAAGAACCTGCCGCTGGTGGTGCTGGTCCACGGCGGCCCCTACGTGCGCGGCGGCAGCTGGGGCTGGAGCGCGGACGCGCAATTCCTCGCCTCGCGCGGCTACGCCGTGCTCGAGCCGGAGTATCGCGGCAGCACCGGCTTCGGCGGCAAGCATTTCCGCGCCGGCTGGAAGCAATGGGGCTTGAAGATGCAGGACGACATCGCCGACGGCGCGCGCTGGGCCATCGCCCAGGGCACCGTCGATCCCAAGCGCATCTGCATCGCCGGCGCCAGCTACGGCGGCTACGCCACCTTGATGGGGCTGATCAACGATCCCGGCCTGTACAAGTGCGGCATCGACTGGGTCGGCGTGACCGACATCAATCTGCTCTACGACGGCCACTGGAACTTCACCTCCGACCTGCCCGACGGCTGGAAGCAATATGGCATGCCGACGCTGGTCGGCGACCAGGTCAAGGACGCCGAGCAGTTGAAGGCCACCTCGCCGCTGCTGCGCGCGGCCGAGATCAAGCAACCGTTGCTGCTGGCCTACGGCGGCGCCGACATGCGCGTGCCGCTGCCGCATGGCACCAAGTTCTACAAGGCCGTCAAGGACGGCAACCCCGACGTCGAATGGGTCGAGTACGAGGAGGAAGGCCACGGCTGGGCGCTACCGAAGAACCGCATCGACTTCTGGGGCCGCGTCGAGAAGTTCCTCGACAAAAACATCGGGCGGCCGGCAACACCGTGACGCGCGAGCGCCGACCCCGGCCCGGATTCGCGTTATAGTCACAGTCCAGTCAACGACAAGGGAGCGGACTATGCCTTCAGGAAAAATTCTGGTCGCCCAAGGCGGCGGCCCGACGGCCGTCATCAACCAATCGCTGGCCGGCGTGGTGCTCGAGGCGCGCCGCTTCCGCGACGTCACCCGCGTCTACGGCGCCATGCACGGCGTGCGCGGCATCGTCAACGAAGACTTCGTCGACCTCACGCGCGAGACCAGCAACAACCTCGAACTGGTCGCCGCCACGCCGTCGTCGGCGCTCGGCTCGACCCGCGACAAGCCGGACCTGCCGTACTGCGAGGAAATCTTCAAGGTGCTGCGCGCGCACCAGATCGAGCAGTTCTACTACATCGGCGGCAACGACTCGTCCGACACGGTGCGCATCGTCAGCGAGCGCGCGCAGCAGGCCGGCTATGCGCTGCGCTGCATGCACATCCCCAAGACCATCGACAACGACCTGGTCGGCAACGACCACACGCCGGGCTTCCCGTCGGCCGCGCGCTTTGTTGCGCAAGCGTTCGCCGGCGCCAACCTCGACAACGCCGCCCTGCCGGGCGTCTACGTCGGCGTCGTCATGGGCCGGCACGCCGGCTTCCTCACCGCCGCCGCCGCGCTCGGCAAGAAGTTTTCCGACGACGGCCCGCACCTGATCTACCTGCCCGAGCGGGTGTTCTCGCTCGACCAGTTCCTGCTCGACGTCAAGGCCGTCTACGAGCGCCACGGGCGCTGCGTGATCGCCGTCTCCGAGGGCATCCACGACGCCTCGGGCGAGGCCATCGCCAGCCTGCTGGCCAAGGAGGTCGAGCGCGACGCCCACGGCAACGTGCAACTGTCGGGCACGGGCGCGCTGGCCGACCTGCTGTGCGACGAAATCAAGGCCAAGCTGGGCATCAAGCGGGTGCGCGGCGACACCTTCGGCTACCTGCAACGCTCGTTCATCGGCTGCGTGTCGGACGTCGACCAGCGCGAAGCGCGCGAGGTGGCGGAAAAAGCGGTGCAATTCGCCATGTGGGGCGACCGCGACGGTTCGGTGGCGATTCGCCGCACGGGTTTCTACTCGGTCGACTACGAGTTGCAGGCGCTACAGGCGGTGGCCGGCAAGACGCGCGTCATGGAGGACGAGTTCATCAGCGCCAGCGGCACCGACGTGACGGACGCCTTCCGCATGTATCTGCGACCGCTGCTCGGCTCGGGCATGCCGGACGCGTTCCGCCTGCGGCCGGCGCCGGTGGAAAAAATCCTCAACCGCTAGAGACGGGCATCGATGGTTACCAGAAGCACAGTATTGGACATGGCAGGCCTGCCGGGGGCCGCCGGCGCGGCGGCAGCGAAACGGTTGTCGGCAGCGCCAGGGTGGACGGCAGGGGCCACAGCGGGGACAGCGGCGACAGCGCCAGGGTGGACCGCAGCGGCGCCAGCGGCGACAGCACCAGGGTGGACGGCAGCGGCGGCAGGGTCGACGGCACCGCTAGGGACGGCAGGATTGTCCGAGACGACGGGCAAGGTTCTGCACGGCTTCGGCGGGCGGCATGACGACATGGCAGCGCTGTTCCCCGGCTACTGGCAAAGGCGGCCGATGCAGCACGAGCGGCACGGCACGCGCATCGCCGTGGTCGAGCACGCCAACCAGGACTGCGGCGAGGCCGACGGCATGTACACGGAGCGCCCCGGCCTGCTGCTGTGCATCGCCACGGCCGACTGCGTGCCGGTGCTACTGGCGCGCAAGGACGGCAAAGCGGTGGCGGCGTTGCACGTCGGCTGGCGCGGCGCCTACGCCGGCATCATCGCCCGCCTCGCCGGGCTGCTGATCGCGCGCGGCGACCACCCGGCCGACTGGCTGGCCGCCACCGGCCCGTCGGCGGGCCAATGCTGCTACCAGGTCGCGCCCGCGCTAATCGACCAATTCGCCGACCGCTACCCGATGCCGCGCGACATGATCGCCACCGCCGAAGGCAAGCTCAACCTGTCCGGCATCGCCGCCTGGCAGCTCGAGCGCGCCGGCTTCGGCGCCCGCTCGCGCGCGCCCGAATGCACGATGTGCCATCGGAGCGGGGCCGGCTACACCTACCACAGCTACCGCCGCGACCGCGAAACGCGCACCCCGGTCGAAGACGTGCACTGGTCCGCCATCGCCATCGCCTAACCCCGTCGGGGTCAAGTCTGTCATTTGGACACGAACTGATCTGTAGCGCGAAAAATCGACACCCGTCACCGCCGCAGCATGGCTTGGCTAAAGCGCAGAAAATCATCCAGGTGCTTTTCGATGATCGTCACGACGATAGGCAGGTGAGCGGTCGCCGTCCGGCCCGGCGTGGCCATTGGCCCGGCTGCCGAACACATACACCGCCAGCAGCGCGGGCAACTGCCCGCGCAGCACGTCGACCAAGCGTCGCGTGAGCATCTCATCCATGCCGATTCTCCATAAAAAAAGCGGACAACGCCAAGGCATGGTCCGCTTTTTCCGATCGCCTGTAAAGTTACACGACGATGGTCTGGTGCTCGTCGCCGACACGGGCGCGGATCTTGCCGATGGTGTAGACGATCTCGCCGGCCTCTTCCAGCTGCGCGATGGCGGCGGCGGCGTTTTCCTGCGCCACGATCACGGTCATGCCGATGCCGCAGTTGAACACGCGGTGCATCTCGGCGTCGGCCACGCCGCCGTGCTGCTGCAGCCAGGTGAACAGCGGCGGCAGGGTCCACGACTTCGCGTCGAGCTCGGCCACCAGGCCCGGCTGCAGCACGCGCGGAATGTTCTCGACCAGCCCGCCGCCGGTGATGTGCACCATGCCCTTGACCTCCATCGCGGCCATCAGCGCCAGCAGCGGCTTGACGTAGATGCGGGTCGGCTGCATCAGCACGTCGGCCAATTTGCGGCCGTGGAAGTCGCCGTCGAGGTCAGGCTTGGCCACCTCGATGATCTTGCGCACCAGCGAGTAACCGTTCGAGTGCACGCCCGACGAGGCCAGACCCAGGATGACGTCGCCCGGGGCGATCCTGGTGCCGTCGATGATCTTCGACTTTTCCACCGCGCCGACGGCGAAACCGGCCAGGTCGTACTCGCCGGCCGGGTACATGCTCGGCATTTCGGCCGTTTCGCCGCCGATCAGCGCGCAACCGGCTTGCTCGCACCCCTGGGCGATGCCCTTGATGACGTCGGTGGCGATGGCCACGTCGAGCTTGCCGCAAGCGAAGTAGTCGAGGAAGAACAACGGCTCGGCGCCCTGCACCAGGATGTCGTTGACGCTCATGGCGACCAAGTCGATGCCGACCGTGTCATGGCGGTTGAGCTCGAACGCCAGCTTGAGCTTGGTGCCGACGCCGTCGGTGCCGGACACCAACACCGGCTCCTTGTACTTCTTGCTGATCTCGAACATGGCGCCGAAACCGCCCAGGCCGCCCATGACGCCCTCGCGCAGGGTGCGCTTGGCGAAAGGCTTGATTGCTTCGACTAAAGCGTCGCCCGCGTCGATATCGACGCCGGCGTCACGGTAGGACAGGGAAACATTTGAAGTTTGGCTCATGGTGTATTTCGCAGCGGAGGCGGTAAAATAGAAGGCGGAGACCGTTTCGTAACAAAATCGCACGTTTTCAGCGCTTTTCTGCACATATCGGCGCAAATAAGCCTGCGCGAACCCGGTCAATCCGCTATTTTATCAAAATGCCCCGTCCACCTGCCGTTTTTAACCATCTAAATCACAATCCATGCCTTTCCCCCTCGCGCTAGCGCACACGCACACGGCATTCCGGCTGGCGGCACGGGCGGGCACCTCCCTTGGCATTTCGGCACCACGCGCCCCGGCGCCCCTCTATAATGCGTGACGTATTTAAAAAAAGCGTCAAGAAAAGCGTCATGCAAACGATCAAACCAAGGCGAACGCCATGAAACAGCTGGTGCTCGATTTAGGCGCGGACCAGGCGCACAGCCTCGCCTCGTTCGAGGTGGGGCAGAACGCCGAGGCGGCCGCGCTGATGGCGCAATTCGCCGACCGCAGCTCGCGCGAGCACTTCGCCTACCTGTGGGGCCTGGGCGGCGTCGGCAAGACCCACCTGCTCAAGGCCCTGGCCAGCGCCGGCGGCGAGGACGAGCAGCGGCGCGCGCGCTACATCTCGCCGTTCTCGATCGAGTCCGAGTTCCAGTACTCGCCTGAGGTCGACCTGTACCTGCTCGACGACTGCGAAAAGCTCTCGCCGGTGGCGCAGATCGACGCCTTCGCGCTGTTTAACGAAATCCGCGCCAACGACGCCTTCATGGTCTGCAGCGGCGCCGTCGCCCCGGCGGTGCTGCCGGTGCGCGAGGACCTGCGCACGCGCATGGGCTGGGGCCTGATCTACCAGATCCACGGCCTGACCGACGACGAAAAGGTCGCCGCGCTGGGCGCGGCCGCCACCGCCCGCGGCTTGACGCTGTCGCCCGGCGTGATACCCTACCTGCTGTCCCATTTTCAGCGCGACATGCGATCGTTATCGACGATGCTCGACTCGCTGGACCAGTATTCCCTTGAAACCCAACGCCCGATCACCCTGCCGCTGTTGCGCGAGTGGTTGCAGGCGGAAGCGAAAGAATGACGAACCCCGCATGAAGCTAGCCTTATTCGACCTTGACCACACGCTGCTGCCAATCGACTCCGACCACGAGTGGGGCGAGTTTTTGGTGCGCATCGGCGCCGTGGACGCGGCCACCTTCAAGCGCCGCAACGACGATTTCTTCGCGCAGTACCAGGCCGGCACGATCGATCCGGTCGAATACCTGGAGTTCGCGCTCGGCACGCTGGCCGGCTTTTCGCCGGTGCGGCTGGCGGAAATGCAGGCGCAATTCATGAACGAGGTGATCGTGCCGGCGATCCGTCCGGCCGCGCTGGCGCTGCTCAAAAAGCACCAGGACGCCGGCGACCTGGTGGCCATCGTCACGGCCACCAACCACTTCGTGACCGCGCCGATCGCCAGGGCGCTGGGCGTCGAGCACCTGATCGCGGCCATGCCGGAACTGGGCGCCGACGGCGTCATGACCGGCCGCCTGCTCGGCACGCCGACCCAGGGCGCCGGCAAGATCGTCCACACCAAGGCCTGGCTGGAAAAAATGGGCAAGACGCTGGAGGACTTCGACACCGTCTACTTCTACAGCGACTCGCACAACGACCTGCCGCTGATGTCGATCGTCTCGCACCCGATCGCGACCAACCCGAACGCCAAACTGAAAACGCACGCTACCGCTCAAGGCTGGCCTTTAATTGAACTATTCAATGATTAAGAAACTGATCCGAAAAATCCTCGGCACCAAAGACAAGAGCGCCAAGGCCCGCGACACCAACACGCCCGTCATCCTCGGCCCGGACGCCCACGGCATCGATCCGAAGCTGCTGTCGTCGAACGCGGTGCGCGTCACCAGCACCTTGCAGGAAGCCGGCTTCGAGGCCTTCGTCGTCGGCGGCGCCGTGCGCGACCTGCTGCTGGGCGTCAAGCCGAAAGACTTCGACATCGCCACCAACGCCACGCCGGAGCAGGTGCGCAAATTGTTCCGCCGCGCCTTCATCATCGGCAAACGCTTCCAGATCGTGCACGTGATGTTCGGCCAGGACCTGCTGGAGGTGACCACCTTCCGCGGCACCACGCTCGACAACGCGCCCAAGGACGACCATGGCCGCGTCCTGCGCGACAACACCTTCGGCTCGCAGGCGGAGGACGCGGTGCGGCGCGACTTCACCATCAACGCCATGTACTACAACCCGGCCAACCAGCAGGTGCTGGACTACCACGGCGGCATCGAGGACATCCGCGCCAAGACCTTGCGCATCATCGGCCAGCCGGAAGCGCGCTACCGCGAAGACCCGGTGCGCATGCTGCGCGTGGTGCGCTTCGCCGCCAAGCTCAAATTCACCATCGAGCCGGTGACCGCCGCGCCGATTCCCGTGATGGCCTCGCTGATCGACAACGTGCCGCCGGCGCGCGTGTTCGACGAGATGCTCAAGCTGCTCATGAGCGGCCACGCGCTGGCCTGCCTCCAGCAGCTGCGCAAGGAAGGCCTGCACCACGGCCTGCTGCCGCTGCTCGACGTGGTGCTCGAGCAGCCGCTCGGCTTCAAGTTCGTCACGCTGGCGCTGGACTCGACCGACGCCCGCATCGCAGCCGGCAAGACGGTCTCGCCGGGCTTCCTGTTCGCCTCCTTGCTGTGGCACCAGGTGCTGGAAAAATGGACCGCCTACCGCGCCGCCGGCGAGCAGACCATCCCGGCGCTGCACCTGGCGGCCGACGACGTGCTCGATTCGCAGACCGAGAAGCTGGCCTTGCAGCGCAAGATCGGCACCGACATGCGCGACATCTGGTCGATGCAGCCGCGCTTCGAGCGCCGCACCGGCAAGGCGCCGTACAAGCTGCTCGAGCACCTGCGCTTCCGCGCCGGCTACGACTTCCTGCTGCTGCGCTGCGCCTCCGGCGAGATCGACGCCGAGCTGGGCGAATGGTGGACCGCCTTCTACGAGGGCGACGAGGCCACCCGCGAGGACTTGCTCGCGACGGCCGGCCAGTCGTCGTCCGCCACCGGCGGGGCGGCGAGCAAACGCAAACGCGCGCCACGTCGCGGCGGCCGTAGCAAGGGCGCGGCGGGCGAAGGCGGCGAGACCGGCGCCGGCACCGGCGGCACCGGCGGCACCGGCGAGTAAGCCACGCGCGTGCAATGAGCCTGGACGCCAACACCTTCGGCAGCAAGGATGAAGGGGCATTCGCCTTCACCATCGCCTACATCGGCATCGGCGCCAACCTTGGCGACGCGCGCGCCAACGTCGCCGACGCCCTCGAACGGTTGCAACGCCTGCCCGGCTGCACGCTGATGGCCGCGTCCAGCCTGTACCGCACCGCGCCGATCGACGCCGGCGGCGACGACTACATCAACGCCGTCGCCCGCGTCGCCACCACCCTGGACGCCGAGGCCTTGCTACGCGCGCTGCACGACATCGAGCAGGCGCACGGGCGCGAACGCCCTTATCGCAACGCGCCGCGCACGCTCGACCTCGACCTGCTGCTGTATGGCGATGCCGTCATCGCCAGCCCGACCCTGACGGTGCCGCATCCGCGCATGACCGAACGCGCCTTCGTGCTGGTGCCGCTGCTGGAGCTGGCGCCGGCGATCCACATTCCAGGGCGCGGCCCGGCGCGCGATTACGCCGCCGGCGTCGCCGGCCAGGGCATCGGCCCGGCCACCTGACCTTCTGCACGCGGTAGCATTCAGGGCTACACTATCGCGGTCCGACTTCATCTCTAAAGGAATCCCCATGTCTGGTTATTTGCAAGGAAACGAACTGGCCGCGAGCCAAAAGCCCGCCGCCACCACCTCGCCTGCACCGGCCAAAGCGGCCGCCACCAAGGCAGTCACCGTCCACACCCTGGCCCATCTGCGCTCGAGCGGCGAGAAGATCGCCATGTTGACCTGCTACGACGCCAGCTTCGCCTCGCTGATGGACCGCTGCGGCGTGGAGATGCTGTTGATCGGCGACTCGCTCGGCATGGTCTGCAACGGCCACCAATCAACGCTGCCGGTGACGGTAACCGAAGTGGCGTACCACACGGCGTCGGTCGCGCGCGGCAGCAAGTCGGCGCTGATCGTCGCCGACCTGCCTTTCGGCGCCTACGGCACGCCGGAGACGGCGTACGCGAACTCGGTGCAGCTGATGCAGGCCGGCGCGCATATGGTCAAGCTGGAAGGCGGCGCGTGGCTGGCGGACACGGTACGCTTCCTGACCGAGCGCGCGATCCCCGTCTGCGCGCACCTGGGCCTGACGCCGCAATCGGTGCATCAGCTGGGCGGCTACAAGGTGCAGGGCAAGACCACCGACAGCGCCGATCTGCTCAAGTCCGACGCGTTGAAGCTGCAGGCGGCGGGCGCCTCGGTGCTGGTGCTCGAGGCGATACCGTCGGCGCTGGGCAAGGAGGTCACCGACCTGCTGGCGATACCGACGATCGGCATCGGCGCGGGTCCGGACTGCACCGGCCAGGTGCTGGTGATGCATGATTTGCTGGGGGTCTTCCCGGGCCGCAAAGCGCGCTTCGTGAAAAACTTCATGGAAGGCCAGACCAGCATCGACGCCGCCATCAGCGCGTATGTCGCGGCGGTCAAGGACGGCAGCTTCCCGGCGCTGGAACACTGTTTCTAAAGAGAGCTCCCGCACAGAGCCAGTGACACACCCGAGCTAGTATCAAGGAGGCGGCCGCCCCATTCCGGCGTCGGCCTCCTTTGTAACTACCGCTACGAGGAGTCACGCATGAACAACACCGACCAGCTCAGCGTCAACACGCTGCGCTTCCTGGCCGTCGACATGGTCCAGCAGGCCAACAGCGGCCATCCCGGCCTGCCGCTCGGCGCCGCGCCCATGGCCTATGTACTATGGACGCGCTTCCTGAAACACCACCCCGCCGATCCGCACTGGTTCGACCGCGACCGCTTCGTGCTGTCGGCCGGCCACGGCTCGGCGATGCTATACAGCTTGCTGCACCTGAGCGGCTACGACCTGTCGCTCGGCGACCTGCGCCAATTCCGCCAGTGGGACAGCCGCACGCCCGGCCATCCGGAGCGCGGCCACACGCCCGGCGTCGAGATCACCACCGGCCCGCTGGGCCAGGGCTTCGCCAACGGCGTCGGCATGGCCATCGCCGAAGCCAGCCTGGCGGCGCGCTACAACCGCGAAGGCCACAACGTCATCGACCACCACACCTACGGCATCGTCAGCGACGGCGATTTAATGGAGGGAGTGGCCTCGGAGGCGGCCTCGCTGGCCGGCCACCTCAAGCTGGGCAAGTTGATCTACCTGTACGACGACAACCAGGTCACGCTGTCGGCCGGCAGCGACATGACCTTCAGCGAGGACCGCGCCGCGCGCTTCGCCGCCTACGGCTGGCATATCCAGACGGTGGAAGACGCCAACAACATCGAGGCGATCGAGCAGGCGCTGGCCACCGCGCGCGCCGAGGTGCACAAGCCGTCGCTGATCCTGGTGCGCAGCCACCTCGGTTTCGGCTCGCCCAACAAACAGGACAAGATCGACGCCCACGGCTCGCCGCTCGGCGCCGACGAGGTGGCGCTGACCAAGCGCGCGCTGGGCTGGCCGCAGCAGCCGGCCTTCCTCATCCCCGACGGCGCGGCCAGCCCGTTCACCAACGGCGGCGCCCACGGCGCGCGCCACCAGGCCGAATGGGTGGACCGCCTGGCCGCCTACGAGCAGGCCTTCCCCGACCAGGCGCGCGAACTCAAACAGCTGATGCGCGACGGCGCCGGCGAGCTGCCGTCGGGCTGGGACGCAGAGATCCCCGTCTTCCCGGCGGACGCCAAGGGCGTGGCAACGCGCACGGCCGCCGGCAAGGTGGCCAACGCCATCGCGGCGAAGCTGCCGGCGCTGATCGGCGGTTCGGCCGACCTCGATCCGTCGACCTTCACCGCGCTCACCGGCTTTGGCGACTTCCAGCCCGATGGCATGGACGAGAGCACCGGCGACCGCCAGGGTTCGAACGGTGGCGGCTGGAGCCGGCGCGGACGCAACCTGCACTTCGGCGTGCGCGAACACGCGATGGCGGCCATCAGCAACGGCATCGCCGCGCATGGCGGCGCGTTGCCGTTCAACGCCACGTTCTTCGTCTTCTCGGACTACATGCGGCCGGCGATCAGGCTGTCGGCGATGATGGGATTGCAGGTGGTGTATGTGTTCACGCACGACAGCATCGCCCTGGGCGAAGACGGCGCCACGCACCAGCCGGTCGAGCATCTGGCCAGCCTGCGGGCGATACCGGGGCTGGTGGTGATACGGCCGGCCGACGCCAACGAGACGGCGGTGGCGTGGAAGGTGGCGGTGGAATCGGCCACACGGCCGGTGGCGCTGGTGCTCACGCGCCAGCACGTGCCGACGCTGGACCGGGAGCGCTACGCGGCGGCCGAGGGCTTGCGGCGCGGCGCCTACGTGGTCAGCGAGGCGCAGGGCGGCACGCCGCAACTGCTGCTGATCGCCACCGGGTCGGAGGTGGACCTGGCGCTCAAGGCGCAAGCGTGCTTGCTGGAGGAAGGCGTGCCGGCGCGCGTGGTATCGATGCCGAGCTGGGAGTTGTTCGAGGATCAGCCGCAGGCGTATCGCGACGAGGTGCTGCCGCCGGCGCTGACGGCGCGGTTGGCGATCGAGGCCGGCGTGGCGCAGGGGTGGGAGCGGTATGTGGGATCGCGCGGCAAGGTGCTGTCGATCGAGGGGTACGGCGCGTCGGCGCCCGGTGACAGGCTGCTGCGCGAGTATGGATTCGGGGTGGAGAACGTGCTGCTGTTGGCGCGGCAGGTGTTGGGCTAGCGCGGGCTTTCACCCCGCACGGCGGCCCACTGGGGACGTACCCCACGGGGTACGTCCCCGCCCTTCCCGGGGTGGCTGCAGCTCACTGCACCGGCGTCGAATCCGACCACAAAAAAGCCTTACCCCTCCCCTCCTTGCCCGGCCGGCCAAGGGCGCGTGCATGGGGACGTACCCCAAGGGGTACGTCCCCGCCCTTGCCGGGGTGGGCGTCACAAGATCGACCAGCGCCTAGCGCGCGCCCTTTTCCGCGATCACGTCCAGCAGTTGCGCCCACGACTTGCTGAACGCCTCCGCCCCTTCGCGCTGCAGGCGCTCGGCCAGTTCATCGGCATCGATGCCGGCGTCGGCGAACTTCGCGATCACCTTTTCCGCGTCGCCACCCTCCGGCGGCATGCTGCCATTGACAACGCCATGGTCGGCAAACGCCAACAAGGTCTTCTCCGGCACGGTATTGATGGTATTGGGCGCCGTCAGCGACGTCACATACAGCACATCCGACGCCGCCGGATCCTTGGTCCCGGTGCTCGCCCACAGCAGCCGCTGCGCCACCGCGCCCTGCTCCGCCAGCAGCTTCCAGCGCTGCGAGGCCAGCAACTCGCGATACGCCACATAGGTGCGCCGCGCCATGGCGATACCGAGCGTATTGTTCGCCCCCTCCGGCCCCTTGTCCTTGACCGCCGCGTCCCAGCGGCTGACAAACAGCGACGCCACCGATGCCACCTTCGGATCGAGCCCCTGCTCCACGCGCCGCTCGATCCCGCGCAGATAAGCCTCCGCCGCCGCCAGATACTGCTCGCGCGAGAACAACAACGTCACATTGACCGGAATGCCGGCGAAGATCGCCTCCTCGATCGCCTTCACCCCCTCGGCCGTGCCGGGAATCTTGATGAACGCGTTCGGACGATCCAGCCGCTTGTGCAGCGTCTTCGCCTCGCGCAGGGTGCCCTCGGCGTCGTGCACCAGCAGCGGCGAGACCTCCATCGACACCCAGCCGTCATGTCCCTTCGACGCCGTGTGCATCGGCAGGAACAGGTCGGCCGCCGCGCGCAAGTCTTCCAGCGCCAGTTCCAGGAACAGCGCTTCGCCGGACTGGCCGGCGGCGCTGCGCTCGCGGATCGCCTTGTCGTAGAAATCGGCGCCGTGGATGGCCGCCTCGAAGACGCTCGGGTTCGAGGTCAGGCCCTTTAGATCGTATTCATGGATATACTTCTCCAACGTACCGCTGGTCAGCAATCCACGCGTGATATTGTCCAGCCACAGGCTTTGCCCGAGCTCAGACAGATGCAGTGCGGGGTTCATAGTGTGCTCTCCTCTTCACGGCCGGCGAACGCCGGCAACTGGTGCTGCAAAAGATCGCCGATACGCTCGACGGTCAGGTCGGGCGTGGTGAAGCCGGCGACATCGGGCGCGAAGGCATAGTGCCCCTGGCGCGGAAAGACGGTGGTCAGGCGATCGCCCCAACCGGCCTTCATCGCCGCCAGTATCCTCACCTTATCATCGACCATCACATAGTGGCGCGCCGGGTAGGCCCGCTCGACCTCGGCCAGCATCTCCTCCTTGTGGACGTAGATCAGCACGCGGCCGTCCACCGCATCCCACAGGCCGGAATGCTCGACCTTACGCGGCTGGAAGACGGCGTCGCCGTCCGACAGCACCACCACCTTGCCCCACTGGCCAAAGTGCTTGATGACCTCAAGCGCACGCGGGTAAAGGCGGCCGGCGAAGCGGTAGTTCATCATCCAGCCGCCAAGGCGCAGCATGCGCGGATCGTCGATCGACTCGACCCGCAGGCGCTGCAGCGCGCCCAGATAATCAACGTAGCCGAGTTCCTCGCGCAGCTCCTCGAAGATCTCCCAGTAACGGTCGCGCACCTGGGGACCGAACTCGCGCTCAAGATGGTCGCGCAGGTCCTGCTGGACGGCGTCGTTGTCCATCAGCGTATTGTCGCAATCGATGAAAAATACGATATCGTCCATCATGACTTGGCCGGCTTCTCGGCGTGGCCGCCGAAGCCGGCGCGCATGGCCGACAGCACCTTGCCGGAGAATTCAGCGTTGCCGCGCGAGCTGAATCGCTCGAACAACGCGGAGCTCAGGATCGGCACCGGCACGCCCTCGTCGATGGCCGCGTTGATGGTCCAGCGGCCCTCGCCCGAATCGGAGACGCGGCCGGCGAATTGGTCCAGGTGCGGGTCCTTGAGCAGCGCGTCGGCGGTCAGGTCGAGCAGCCAGGAGCTGATCACGCTGCCGCGGCGCCACACTTCCGTGATCTCGCCCAGATCGAGGTCGTACTGGTAGTGTTCGGGGTTGCGCAGCGGCGTGGTCTCGGCGTCGACCTCGTGTTCGAGCTTGCCGATGTTGGCGTTGCGCAGAATGTTCAGACCTTCGGCATAGGCGCCCATGATGCCGTACTCGATGCCGTTGTGGACCATCTTGACGAAATGGCCGGCGCCGTTCGGGCCGCAGTGCAGGTAGCCTTGTTCGGCGCTGCTATTGGGCTTGTCGCGGCCCGGCGTCGGCGCGGCGGCGGCGTGGCCCGGCGAGAGCGACACGAACAAGGGCTTCAAATAGTCGACCGTCTGCTTCTCGCCGCCTATCATCAGGCAATAGCCGCGCTCCAGGCCATGCGTGCCGCCGCTGGTGCCGACGTCGACGTAGTGCAGTCCCGATTCCTTGAGCTGGGCGCCGCGCCGGATATCGTCGTGATAATGCGAATTGCCGCCATCGATGACGATGTCGCCCTCGCGCAGGAGCGGCTTGAGCGTGTCGAGCGTGGCGTCGACCGACGCCGCCGGCACCATCAGCCAGAGCACGCGCGGCGTCTCCAGCTGCGACACCAGATCCTCCAGCGACGAGGCGCCAACGACGCCCTCGCGCAGCACCGATTTCACCGTCTCCGCGTGGCGCGCATAGGCGACGCACTGGTGACCGTCCCTGGCGAGCCGCCAGACCATGTTGGCGCCCATGCGCCCGAGACCTACCATGCCGATTTTCATATCGTATCCTCGCACTGTCAAAGTGCGCCGGCCTGGCGAATGCAGGCCGCGCGCCATTACGAGGGTAGACCTGGCGCGCCATCCTTTCGGTTCGCCAGGGCACATAGCGCGCTCATCAATGAACGGATTTGTATCGCGATTGTTTCAGCTATAGCAGCTCGTGCAGGCACGCGTCGAAGGTCGACAGCAGCAGGCCGACGTCGTCCTGCGTGGTGGCGGGACAGACCAGCAGCATGTTGTGGAAGGGGGTGATCAACAGGCCGCGATTGAGCAGATACAGATGGATGATCTGTTCCAGCTCGCCGTCGAGGATTCGGTGCGCGTCGCTACCGCTGCGCGGCGGCGACGGCGCGAACTGGAACTCCGTGCGGGCACCGACCTGCGTCACGCACCACGGCAAGCCATGCCGCGCGATGGCGTCGCGCAGCCCGCGCGCCAGTGACGCCGCCAGCGCCGACATGTGCCGGTACGCCGCCTCGGTCATCACCTCCTCCAGGTTGGCGCGCATGGCGGCCATGGTGAACATGTTGGCGCTCAGCGTGGTGCCGACGCCGGAGTGGCCCGGCGGCGCGCCGCGCTTGGCCTGCTCGACCCTGCGCGCCAGCGCCTGCGTGAAGCCATAGACGGCGCACGGCACGCCGCCGCCGACCGGTTTGCCGATCACCAGCGCGTCCGGCCGCAGGCCGTGCTCGCGCGCGTAGCCTCCCGGGCCGCTGCTGATCGTGTGGGTTTCGTCGATCACCAGCAGCGCGCCGTGGCGCTCGATGATGTCCCGCGCCGCCTGCCAGTACCCGGGCTCGGGCAGCACCATGCCGATATTGGTCATCACCGGTTCGGCCAGCACGCAGGCGATGTCACCGCGCGCGAGCGCCGCCTCCAGGGCCGGCAAGTCGTTGAACTCCACCACCACCGTGTGGTCCGTCAGGTCGTAGACCTGGCCAAGGAGGCTGTCGCGCTGGGTTGGCACACCGTTGACCAGATCGACGAACACGTCGTCGACGGTGCCGTGGTAGCAGCCGTTGAAAACCAATACCTTGTCGCGCCCCGTCGTCGCCCGCAGCCAGCGCAGCACGAAGCGGTTGGCGTCCGATGCCGACAGCGCGAACTGCCAATACGGCAAACCGAAACGCCGGGCCAGTTCCGCCGCCACGGGCGCCGCGTCCTCCGAGGGCAGCATCGCCGTGTAGCCGCGCGTGGCCTGGCGGGCGATTGCCTTTGCCACCGCCGGCGGCGCGTGGCCGAACATGGCGCCGGTGTCGCCGAGGCAGAAGTCGACATACTCGTGGCCATCAACGTCGCGAAAGCGCGCGCCGGATGCCTCGGCGACCGTCAGCGCGAACGGCGTCGACCAGTCGTTCATCCAGTGCATCGGCACGCCGAACAGCAGATGTTGCGCCGCCTGCCCGGCCATCCTGGCCGACTCCGGATTGCGGAGGGAGTAGCTGGCGCGCTCGCGCGCAGCCAGGGCCTGCGCGCGCGGCCAGTTCAATCCTTTGCGGGTGTCGTGCATCGCGCCCTCCTCACACCAGCAGCATCAGATGCTCGCGCTCCCATGAGCTGATCACGCGGCTGTAGGTGGCGAACTCCAGCTCCTTGACTTCGCAGAACGCCTGCACGAACAATTCCCCGAGTATGTCGCTGAGCGGTTTGCATTCGCGCAGGCGCAGGATGGCATCCTCCAGATTGCGCGGCAGCTGGTCGTGCACATGCTCGGCGCTGCCCTCGGTCGGCTCGGACGGCGTCAGGCCGCCAACCATGCCGAGGTAGCCGCACGCCAGCGTGGCGGCCATCGCCAGGTAGGGATTGACGTCGACGCCGGGCACGCGGTTCTCCACCCGGCGATTGGTCGGCGTGGAGTTGGGGATGCGGAAGCCGCAGGTGCGGTTGTCGTACCCCCAATGCACATTGGTCGGCGCCGACATGAAGCGCGACAGGCGCCGGTAGGAGTTGACGTGCGGCGCGAACAGCAGCGTGGCGGCGGCGGTGTAATGCTCCAGTCCCGCGATATAGTTGAAGAACAGGGCGCTGGGCTCACCCTTTTTGTCGCTGAAGATGTTGTTGCCGGTCGCCGTATCGAGAATGCTCTGGTGGATGTGCATCGCGCTGCCCGGCTCCGTCTCCATCGGCTTGGCCATGAAAGTGCCGAAGATCCCGTGCCGCAGCGCCGTCTCGCGCACGGCGCGCTTGAACAGGAAAACGCGGTCGGCCAGCTCCAGCGCGTCGCCGTGGGTGAAGTTGATCTCCA
The DNA here is from genome assembly GCA_963513825.1 of uncultured Duganella sp. Classification (GTDB taxonomy): domain Bacteria; phylum Pseudomonadota; class Gammaproteobacteria; order Burkholderiales; family Burkholderiaceae_D; genus Rugamonas. The sequence goes on along the minus strand of CAUPRW010000010.1, from coordinate 25,523 downwards.
TCTGGCCGGCGCCGGCTTCGTGGATCAGCGTCTCCACGCCCAGCTGGTGCTGCTTGCAAAAGGTCGACAGCTCCAGGAAGAAGGGATCGAAGTCGTTGACCGCGTCGATCGAATACGATTGCCGGCCCGATTCCGTCTTGCCGCTTCGGCCCAGGGGCGGCGTCAAGGGCTCGTGCGGATTGCTGCTGCGCGCCACCAGGTAAAACTCCATCTCCGGCGCCACCACCGGCTGCCACCCGCGCTCGGCGTACAGCTTGAGGACCTTGCGCAGCACCGCGCGCGGCGACAGGCCGACCGGCGTACCGTCGAAGTTCTGGCAGTCGTGGATCACCAACGCGACGTTCTCCGCCGCCCACGGCACCTGTCGCAGCGTGGCCAGGTCCGGCACGCAGATCATGTCCGGATCGGTGGCGCCGGTGTAGGGCAGGTTGTTCGGCTGCTCGCCGTTGACGGTGTTGAGCAGCACGCTCTTGGGCAGGCGCATTTCGCCTTCGCTGAGGAACAGGTCCTTGGGCAGGATTTTGCCGCGTGCGATGCCGGTCATGTCGGCGATCACGCATTCCACCTCGTGGATGTTGCGCTCTCGTAGAAAATCCTTCATTGCCTGGCTCATGCCGCCCTCCTGTTAAAACCGTTCGAGATAGCGCGCGGTTTCCCACGCGCTCACATGTTGACTGTATTCGATCCATTCCGCGCTTTTGAGCGCGACGAACTCCTTGACGAAGTCTTCGCCCAGCGCGGCCGCCAGCACGGGATCGGCCCGCAGCGCGGCGGCGGCTTGTCCCAGGTTCTGGGGCAGCAGCTTGAGCCCCAGTTCGGCGCGCCGGTCTTCCGCCATCTCGTAGACATCTTCGTTCACCGGCTCGCCCGCCTCCAGCGCGCTTTCGATGCCGTCAAGGCCGGCGGCGATCACGCCCGCCAGCGCCAGGTAGGGATTGGCCGAGCTGTCCGGCAGACGCCATTCGATGCGCTGGTAGACCACGCGCGCGACGGTGGTGCGGTTGTTGTCGCCGTAGCCGATGAAGGCCGGCGCCCAGCTGGTGCCCGACAACGACTGTGCGCACATCAGCCGTTTGTAGGAGTTGACGGTGGGCGCGCACAGCGCCGTCAGCGCCGGCGCATGGCGCAGCAGGCCGGCCATGAAGTGATAGGCCAGCGGCGACAGCCCGAGCCCGCGCTCGTCCTGCTCTGCGGCGAACACCGGCTCGCCGTCACGATCGGCCAGCGACAGGTGGAAGTGCAGGCCGCTGCCGGGACGGTCGGCGAAAGGCTTGGGCATCATCGAAAACAGCATGCCCTCCTCCTCCGCGATGTGGTGCGCGGCCATCTTGAACAGCATGAAGTTGTCGGCCGCCTTCAGGGCGTCGGCGTACCGGTAATTGACTTCGAACTGCCCGCTCGCATCCTCGTGGTCGATCTGGAACACGCCAAGGCCGCACTGGTCCAGCGAGGCGGTCAGCTTGTCCAGAAAGACGCGGCGCCGCAGCAGGCTTTTGGTGTCGTACGATGGTTTCTCCAGCGCGTCCGCCGGCTCGGCGTCGTAGCCGTTTGGCCCTTTTTGCAGCAGGAAGAACTCCGGTTCCAGCCCCGCGTTGAGGGTCCAGCCGTGCCGCGCCAGGCGCTCCACCTGCCGGCGCAGAATCTGGCGCGGGCACAGGTCGAACGGGTGGCCGGCCACGTGGCCATCGAGCACCACGCGCGCATAGCCCGGCAGCCACGGCATGGCCTGCAAGGTCGCCAGATCGGCGCGCCCATAATATTCGGAGCGGGGGCCGTTGCGCGGCAGTCCGGTGCCCCAGATAGACGGCCCGGAAAAGCCGGCGCCCGGATGGACGATATCCTCCAGGTGGGCGAGCGGTATCAGCTTGCCCTTGGCGGCGCCGTGGATGTCGGTGAACTGCGCGAACACGTACTTCACGCCCTGCGCCGCCATCTCCTGCTGTTTTTCAGCTTTGCTCATCCGCCCTCTCTGGCTTATCCAATCTGAATCCAGGTGGTTTTCAGCTCGGTGTATTTATCGAAGGCGTGCAGCGACTTGTCGCGGCCATTGCCTGACTGCTTGTAGCCGCCGAACGGCACGGTGATGTCGTCGCCATCGTACTGGTTCACGTGCACGGTGCCGGCACGCAGCGCGCGCGCCGTCTGGATCGCCTTGGTCAGGTCCGACGTCCACACCGCCGCCTGCAAGCCGTACGATGTGGCGTTGGCCTGTTTGATCGCATCCTTCAAATCCGTGAAGGCCAGCACCGACAGCACCGGTCCGAAGATCTCCTCGCGCGCGATGGTCATGTCGCTGTCGACCTGGTCGAACAGCGTCGGCTCGACGAAGAAGCCGCCCGTCTCGGTGCGCGCCTGGCGCCCGCCGGACAGCAGCTTGGCGCCGCCGGCCTTGCCGGCCTCGATGTAGCCCATCACGGTTTTGAGTTGGGTGGCGTCGACGATGGCGCCCATCACCGTGTTCTCGTCGAGCGGATCGCCCGGCTGGAAGTTGGGCATCATGGCCAGCGCCTTCTCGATGAAACGATCCTTGATCGACGCTTCGACGAACAGGCGCGAAGGCGCGTTGCAGCTCTCGCCCTGGTTGAAGTAGATCGAGCCGATGGCCGAGGCCACCGCCGCGTCCAGGTCCGGGCAGTCGGCGCAGACGATGTTGGCCGACTTGCCGCCCAACTCCGTCCAGGCGCGCTTGAGGTTCGACTGCCCGGCCATTTGCATGATCTGCTTGCCCACGCGCGTCGAGCCGGTGAAAACGATGCAGTCGACGTCCATGTGCAGCGCCAGCGCGGCGCCGGCCTCGTGGCCATAACCGGGCAGCACGTTGAACACGCCCGCCGGAATGCCCGCCTCCAGCGCGATGTCCGCCAACCGCAGCGCCGTCAACGGCGATTTTTCCGACGGCTTGAGTACCACGCTGTTACCGGCGGCCAGCGCCGGCGCGATCTTCCACGACGCCATGATCATCGGGTAGTTCCACGGCACGATGGCGGCCACCACGCCGACCGGCTCGCGCGTGATCAGCGCCAGGCTGTTCTCGGCGGTCGGCGCGATCTCGTCGTAGATCTTGTCGATCGCCTCGCCGTACCAGCGCAGGCAATTGGCGGTGGCGCCGACATCGACGCTCTGGCTGTACTTGATCGGCTTTCCCATATCCAGCGTCTCAAGCAGCGCCAGCTCCGGCCCATATTTTTGCACCAGATCGGCGAATTTGATCATGATGCGCTTGCGCTGCGCCGGCGACTTGCCGGCCCAGCTGCGCGCCTCGAAGGCGGCGCGCGAGCTTGCCACGGCCGCGTCGACGTCGGCGCCATCGCAGCGCGCCACCATGCCCAACGCGCGGCCGTCGACCGGCGACAGGTTCTCGAACTGCTGCCCGTTCACAGCCCAAACGCGCTGGCCGCCGATAAAAGCGCGGCCATCGATTTGCAGGCCAGCCGCCCGCTCATGCCAAGATAAAGTCGTCATATCAAACTCCGTAGGGCGGATTAGCGCGCAGCGCGTAATCCGCCATGTTCCGCCACAAGCGCCGAAAGGATCACCCGACCCAGCCACGCCCCTTGATATCGGCATAAGTCAGATCCAAACACTTACGGATCAGCGCCACCATCTCATCGATCTGCGCCACGGTCATCACCAGCGGCGGCGCAATGATCATACGATCGCCAACAGCGCGCATGATCATCCCGTTATCAAACATATAGCCACGGCAAACCATCCCCACGCCCAGCGACTCGTCAAAGGTCACATTGTCATGCACCACCGGCGCCTTCACGCGCACCAGGTTAAGACCCGCGACGAATCCGCAGCTGTCAGCATATCCGACCAGCGGATGGTCGGACAGTTCCGCGAAGCGCTTCTTCAGATAAGGCCCGGTTTCGTTGGCCACGCGCTCGACGAGCTTCTCGTCCTCGATGATGCGGATATTCTCCAGCGCCGCGGCACAAGCGACCGGGTGGCCGGAATAGGTGAAGCCGTGATTGAACTCGCCGCCCTGCCCGATCAGCACATCGGCCACGCGGTCGCCAACGAGCACGCCGCCCAGCGGCACATAGCCGGACGTGACGCCCTTGGCGAAGGTGATCAGATCGGGCTTGATGCCGAACAGCTCCGACGCGAACCACTTGCCGAGCCGGCCGAAGCCGCAAATCACCTCGTCGGCGATCAGCAGGATGCCGTACTTGTCGCAGATGCGCTGGATCTCCGGCCAGTAAGTCGCAGGCGGAATGATCACGCCACCGGCGCCCTGCACCGGCTCGCCGATGAAGGCGGCCACCTTGTCGGCGCCAACCTCGAGGATTTTTTTCTCCAGCCACGACGCCGCCTCGATGCCGAATTCGTCTTCCGTCATGCCGCGACCCGATTCCAGGTAGTTGGGCTGGCCGATGTGGACGATGCCGGGAATCGGCAAGCCGCCCTGCGCGTGCATGCCGTCCATGCCGCCCAGCGAGGCGCCGGCCACGGTGCTGCCGTGGTAGGCGTTGTGGCGGCTGATGATGGTGTGGCGCTCCTTGTACCCGAGCACGTCCCAATAGCGGCGCACCATGCGCAGATTGGTGTCGTTGCCTTCCGAGCCCGAACCGGTGAAATAGACGTGGTTGAATTGCGGCGGCGAGATTTTCGCCAGCTTGGCCGCCAGCTCGACCGCCGGCACGTTGGTGGTGTTGAAGAAGCTGTTATAGAACGGCAGCGTCTCCATTTGCTTGTACACCGCTTCCGAGATGCTGGTGCGGCCGTAGCCGACGTTGACGCACCACAGGCCCGACATCCCGTCGAGGATCTTCTTGCCTTGGGAATCCCAGAGGTAGATGCCTTCGCCGCGCACCATCACACGCGCGCCCTTTTCGCCCAGCGCCTTGTGGTCGGTGAACGGATGCATGTAGTGGGCCGTGTCGAGCTTTTGAATGGCGGCGGTGTCGTACACCTGCGGCGCGGCCGGCGCTTTGGCCGAGGCGATCAGCGCGGCGCTGGGCGCCAGTGAATTGTTCGGCATGGTGATTCCTTGTTCTTTAAAGTGGATGAACCCAACCCCGCAACCCGGAGCCGTGGGGACGTACCCCAAGGGGTACGTCCCCTGTGGCCGCGTTGCGGGGTGGCGCCGCGCGCAATCAGACATGCAGCAGCAAGTGCTCACGCTCCCACGGACTGATGACGGTCATGAATTCCTGATGCTCCAGGTCCTTGATGGCGGCGTAGACGTCGATGAAGCGGCCACCCAGCACGCTGCGCAGCTTGTCCTCGGCGCGCAGATGCTGCAGCGCTTCCGGCAAGCCTTGCGGCAGCTCGACCTTGAGGTCATAGGCGCTGCCGACGGTCATCGGCGTCGGCTCGAGCTGCTCGGTCATGCCCAGATAGCCGCAGGCCAGGGTGACGGCCAGCGCCAGGTATGGATTGGCGTCCGCGCCGATGATGCGGTTCTCCACGCGACGATCCTGCACGCCCGATTCCGGCACGCGGAAACCGACCGTGCGGTTGTCCATGCCCCATTGGATATTGATCGGCGCGGCCGTGTGGCGCACCAGGCGGCGGTACGAGTTCACATACGGCGCGACGATCGCCATCGCCGACGGCATATAGCGCTGCAGGCCGGCGATGTACTGCTTGAAGATCGGCGCCGCCGACCCGTCCTCGGCGCTGAAGATATTCATGCCGGTTTTGACGTCCACCACGCTCTGGTGCACGTGCATCGCCGAACCGGGCTCGCCGGCCATCGGCTTGGCCATGAACGTGGCGTACATGTCGTGCTTGAGCGCCGCCTCGCGCAGGGTGCGCTTGAAGAAGAACACCTTGTCGGCCAATCCCAACGGGTCGCCGTGCAGGAAGTTGATCTCCATCTGGCCGGCGCCGATTTCGTGAATCAGCGTATCGACGTCGAGGTTCATCAACTCGCAGTAGTCGTAGATGTCCTCGAACAGCGGATCGAACTCGTTGACGGCGTCGATGCTGTAGACCTGGCGGCTGGTCTCGGCGCGGCCGCTGCGGCCGATCGGCGGCCGCAAAGGCAGGTCCGGGTCGGTGTTCTTGGCGGTCAGGTAGAACTCCAGCTCCGGCGCCACCACCGGCTTCCAGCCCTTGTCCTCGTACAGCTTGAGCACGCGCCGCAGCACCGATCGCGGCGCGAAATCGACCAGCCGGCCGTCGGAGAAGTAGCAATCGTGGATCACCTGCGCGGTCGGGTCGCTGGCCCACGGCACCATGGTGATGGTGGTCGGATCGGCCTTGAGGATCATGTCGCGGTCGGTGCTGGAGATGGCGCGGTCGTAGCCTGCGTCCTCGGTCGGGTAGTTGCCGGTGACGGTCATGCCCAGCACCGCTTCGGGGATGCGCATGCCGCGCTCCTGGGTGAATTTACCGCGCGGGAGGATCTTCCCGCGCGCCACGCCCGTCAGGTCGGGCACCAGGCATTCGATTTCGGTGACGTGTTTTTCGTTCAGCCACAGATCCATGTCTGTGTAGGTAAAGTTCTCGCGGATTGCCATGTGATTCTCTCATTGTTGTTTTGGCCGGGACGCGTGCGTGCGCCAGCAGTGCTGGTTCGTGGAAGTCGCGAATAAGGGCACTAAGGGACCCGCCGCGCCCACTGTTCGTAGGTCTTCATGCGTCTCTCCCTTGCTTGTAGATGCGGCAGGCCTCGCCGAAGGCCTGGAACAACTTGATCGAGTCGGGGTTGTCGGATAACCGCCACTCAGGGTGCCACTGTACCGCGAGCGTGAATCCCGTGTCGCCCGGCAGGCTGTAGGCCTCGACCAGGCCATCGTCGGCGCGCGCTTCGACCGCGAGGCCGGGCGCCAGTTTGTCGATGCCTTGCCCGTGCAGCGAATTGACCATGATCGTCGATACGCCGCCGAGGATTTGCGCCATGCGCCCGCCGGGTTCCAGTGCCACGCTGTGCGACGCCGCGTATTGCTGCTCCAGCGTTTGGGTCTTCTGCTCGCGATGGTCAAGCATGCCGGGGACGTCGTGCACCGCCTGGTGCAGCGTGCCGCCCAGCGCGACATTCATCTCCTGGAAGCCGCGGCAGATGGCGAAGATCGGTATGCCGCGTTCGAGGGCGGCCCGTATCAGCGGCAGCGTGGTGGCGTCGCGGGCGGAGTCGCGCGGCAGCAGGGGGTCGAGCACCGCCTGTCCATACAGGGAGGCGTCGACGTTGGAGGGGGAACCGGTAAGCATGATGCCGTCGGCGAGGTCGAGCAGCGCGTCGAAATCGGTGGCGTCGCCCAGCGCCGGCACGATCAGCGGAGCGCAGCCAGCGCCGTCGGCCACGGCGGCGACGTATTTGAGGTGCGCGGTGTGGCTGGCGTGGACGCCAACCAGATTGACGCAAGCGGGAACCAAAACGATGGGACTGCGCATATTTGCCGATTTAATATGGGTTATTTGATCATAATCCTATTTTGGTAATATGGTGAACCCCTGCTGCTGATATTTATCGGAATGACACGACGTTGGGGGATTGGCGCGCAGCGCGTGATCCGCAATGAGCCGTCGGCGGCGCTTGGCGGATTACGCGCTGCGCGCTAATCCGCCCTACGAGGCTTTGGCGGCCGACGATATCTGCTTTTGCCTCAGCCGCTCGCTGCGGGCGATGTAGAGGCTCGACGCGATCACGCCGATGCTCACCACCAGGATGGTCAGCGCTGCCACGGCGTTCACGCGCGGATCAAGCCCCAGGCGGGCGCGCGAGAAGATCACGATCGGCATCGTCGACGAACCGGGGCCGGACAGGAAGGCCGACAGCACCACGTCGTCGAGCGACAGCGTGAACGTCAGCAGCCATGCGGAACCCAGCGCCTGTTTGATGTTCGGCAGCGTCACGAGGAAGAACACCTGGTACGGCTTGCAGCCCAGGTCCATCGCCGCCTCCTCCAGCGACTTGCTCATCTCCTTCAGGCGCGACTCCACCACCACCGCCGCATAGGCCATGCCCAGCAAGGTGTGGCCGATCCAGATCGTCAGCATGCCGCGCTCCGGGAAGCCGAACACCTTTTGCACCGACACCAGCATCAACAGCAGCGACAGGCCGATGATCACCTCCGGCATCACCAGCGGCGCGCTGACCATGCCGGCGAAAAGGGTGCGGCCGGAAAAGCGGTGGTAGCGATCAAGCACGAACGCGGCGAAGGTGCCCAGCACCACCGACGCGCAAGCGGTCATCAACGCGATCCGCAGCGACAGTCCCAGGCCGCTGATGATCTCCGAGTCGCTCATCAACGCCGCATACCACTGGAACGAGAAGCCGGTCCACACCATGTCCTGGCGCGAGCTGTTGAACGAAAAGACCACCAGCACCAGGATCGGCAAGTACAGGAACAGATAACCCATCGACAGCCAGCCGCGCCCGAACCAGCGCTGCATCAAATTGCCTTTCATGACTGGGCCTCCTGCTCTGCCTTGTATTTATTGAAGATCGCCATCGGCACCAGGATCAGCAGAATCACCACCACCGTCACCGAGGACGCCAGCGGCCAGTCGTTATTGGTGAAGAATTCGTCCCACAGCTGGCGCCCGATCATCAAGGTCTCCGGGCCGCCCAGCAGTTCCGGGATCACGTATTCGCCGACGGCCGGAATGAACACCAGCATCGAGCCGGCGATGATGCCGGACTTCGACAGCGGCACGGTGATGCGCCAGAACGTTTGCAGCGGTGTGGCGCCCAAATCGGCGGCGGCCTCCAGGAAGCGCACGTCCATCTTCACCAGGTTGGCGTACAGCGGCAGTATCATGAACGGCAAATAGGCGTACACCATGCCGATGATCAGCGAGAACTGGGTGTTCATCAGGTGCAGCGGCTCGCCGATGGCGCCGATCCCGATCAGGAAGTTATTGAGGATGCCGTTGTTGGCCAGGATGCCCTTCCACGCGTAGATGCGCAGCAGGAAGGAGGTCCAGAACGGCAGCATCACCAGCATCAGCAGCACCGGACGCACCGTCGGCTTGGCGCGCGCCATGAAGTAGGCGAACGGGTAGCCGATGACCAGGCATAGCGCGGTGGTGATGGCGGCGAACTTGAGCGAGCTGAGATACGTCAGCACATAGAGCTCGTCCTCGGCGATGAACAGGTAGTTCGAGATCTTGACCTTGAGCGTGACGACGCCGTCGGCCAGCGTCACCAGGGTACCGAACGGGTTGCCCATGTCCGACTCGGTAAAGCTGATGCGCAAAACGATCAGGAACGGCACCAGGAAGGCGAACGCCAGCCACACGAACGGCACGGCGATGACGACGCGGCGGCCGGTCAGCCAACGTAAGGTCATCAGGTTCTTGAGGAAGTCCATGGTCGCGCCTTAGCTGGTCAGCACGACGACATCGGCGCCGTCCCACCAGGCGAACACGCGCTGGTCGCGCTTGAGGGCATCGTCGTCGTGGCGGGCGGCGTTGGTGCGCGAGACCTTGATCTGCATGCCGCCGTCGAGCCGCACGTGGTACAGCGTCTCGTTGCCGAAGTACGCCATGGCGCTGATCACGCCCTCGACGCAGTTGTAGCCATGCTCGCCGGCGTTGGCGCGCTGCTCGATCGTCGGCGCCGCCGCTTGCAGGGCGATCTTCTCGGGCCGCACGGCCACCGACACCGGCATGCCCATCACGCCGGTGATGCCGTGGGTGACGTAGTGGCGCCCCTCGGGCGTGTCGATGATGACGTGGTCAGGTTCATCGACCGTCACGCTGCCGTTGAACAGGTTGACGCTGCCGATGAAGTCCGCGACGAAGCGGCAGTTCGGCGTTTCGTAGATTTCGCCGGGCGGGCCGACCTGCAGGATGCGGCCCTCGCTCATGACGGCGATGCGGGTGGCCATGCTCATCGCCTCGTCCTGGTCGTGGGTGACCATCACGCAGGTGACGCCGACTTCCTCGATGATGCCGACCAGTTCCATCTGGGTGCGCTCGCGCAGCTTCTTGTCCAGCGCGCCGAGCGGCTCGTCGAGCAGCAGCAATTGCGGCCGCTTGGCCAGGCTGCGCGCCAGCGCCACGCGCTGCTGCTGGCCGCCGGAGAGCTGGTGCGGCTTGCGCTTGCCGTAGGCCCCCAGCTGCACCAGATTGAGCATCTGCTCCACGCGGGCGGCGATTTCGTCCTTCGGCAGGCCGTCGCGGCGCAGGCCGAAGGCGATGTTGTCCCACACCGACAGGTGCGGGAACAGCGCATACGACTGGAACATCATGTTGATCGGCCGCTGATACGGCGGCACATTGACGATGTCCTTGCCGGCGAGCGTGATCTGGCCCTGGGTCGGCGTCTCGAAGCCGGCCAGCATGCGCAACAGGGTCGACTTGCCGCAGCCGGAGCTGCCCAGCAGCGCGAAAATCTCGCCCTTGTTGATGGCCACCGACACGTCGTTGACAGCGCGCACACCGTCGAAGTCCTTGACCAGATTGCGGATCAGGAGAAAGGGTTCAGCAGCTCGCTCTATGGTCATATTATAAGAATATAAATGATATTAAAATTTTACCCCGCACGGCGGCATACCGGGGACGTTGGGGTACGTCCCCATTGGTCCGGGTTTAGCTTGACGGCCCGTCCGAAGCCGGACGCCCGATTTTGGGACACGTGATTATAAATGCACACCCCTTACACATGCAGCAATAAGTGTTCCCGCTCCCACGGGCTGATGACGGTCATGAATTCCTGGTGTTCGACTTCCTTGATGGCCGTGTAGACGTCGATGAAGCGCTCGCCCAGCACCTCGCGGATGCGGTCCTCGCGGCGCAGCCATTCAAGCGCCTGCGGCAAACCCTGTGGCAGTTCGGAGGCATGGTCGTAGGCGCTGCCGGAGATCATCGGCGTCGGCTCGAGCTTGTCGACCATGCCGAGGTAGCCGCAAGCCAGCGTCACCGCCATCGCCAGATAGGGATTGGCGTCGGCGCCGATGATGCGGTTCTCGACGCGGCGCTGCTCGACGCCGGAGATCGGAATGCGGAATCCCACGGTGCGGTTGTCGTTCCCCCACTGGACGTTGATCGGCGCGGCGGTGTGGCGCACGATGCGGCGGTAGGAATTGACATAGGGCGCCATGATCGCCATCACCGCCGGCGTGTAGCGCTGCAGGCCGCCGATGTAGTGGCGGAAGATGGCCGACGGCGAGCCGTCCGCCGCGCTGAAGATATTGCGCCCGGTGGCGGCGTCGCTCACGCTCTGGTGCACATGCATCGCCGACCCGGGCTCGCCGGCCATCGGCTTGGCCATGAAGGTGGCGTACATGTCGTGCTTGAGGGCCGCCTCGCGCAAGGTGCGCTTGAAGTAGAAGACGTTATCGGCCAGCGCCAGCGGATCGCCGTGCTGGAAGTTGATGCCCATCTGGCCGGCGCCGGTTTCGTGGATCAGGGTGTCGACGTCGAGGTTCATCAGCGCGCAGTAGTCGTAGATATCCTCGAACAGCGGATCGAACTCGTTGACGGCGTCGATGCTATAGACCTGGCGGCTGGTCTCGGCGCGGCCGCTGCGGCCCACCGGCGCGCGCAGCGGCAGGTCGGGATCGATGTTCTTCTCGGTCAGGTAGAACTCGAGCTCCGGCCCGACCACCGGTTTCCAGCCGCGCTCCGCGTACAGCTTGAGCACGCGGCGCAGCACGGAGCGCGGCGCGAAGTCCACCAGCGTGCCGTCGGCGAAGTAGCAGTCGTGGATCACCTGCGCGGTCGGATCGACCGCCCACGGCACGGTGGTGATGCTGCCGGGGTCCGCGCGCAGGATCATGTCGCGGTCGGTGGAGGAGATGGCGCGGTCGTAGGCCGCGTTGTCGATGGGGTAGTTGCCGGTGACGGTCATGCCCAGCACCGCCTCGGGGATGCGCATGCCGCGCTCCTGGGTGAACTTCGCGCGCGGCAGGATTTTACCGCGGGCGACGCCCGTCAGATCGGGCACCAGGCATTCAATTTCGGTGACTCGGTTCTCGTTGAGCCACTGGTCCATATCGGCGTCGGAGAAGTTTTCACGGATAGACATGTTCGCTCTCTGTAGTCATGATCAAGCGATCGATAGTCTAATTTACCATATTTACAACCTTGCCTCCGCCGCCTCCACGCGCGTTTGCACGAGAATCTTTTTGATTTCGGGGACGCAGGAGCCGCAATTGCCGCCCGCCTTGAGGCACGACGTCACCTGCGCGACCGTTTGCAGGTCCTTCTCGACGATGGCGTTGCAGATCGTGTTGCGGCCCACGCCGAAGCACGAGCACACGGTCGGACCGGTGTCGGCGCCCTTCTCGACCGGCATGCCGACCAACAGGCCGACGCGGTCCGCTTCGCTCAACTCCTCCTTGACGAACAGGCTGGCCAGCCACGCACGCGACGGCATGTCCTGGCGCGGCGAGAGGAAGATGCACTGCTCGATGCAGTCGTTCACCACGTGCACGGCGCGGTACACGCCGGCGGTGCGGTCCTCGTATTCGAGCCAGTCGGCGTCCAGGTCCCGCACACCGAGCACGCCGCGCGCCCACTGGCCGAAGTCGGAGATGGTATTGCGGCCGGCCAGCTCGTAGCGGGCGAATTCGCGGCCCTGGATGCGGGTCCAGTGGGCCACGCTGTCAAGATCGACCTCGGTGCGACTGAGGATGAAGCTGTGCCAGTTGACGCGGAACTGCTCGATGCGCACCGGCGTGTGCTTGAATTCCGGCTCGCCCGACACCGGATCGACCACCGGGTTGACCAGCGCGCCGACGCGCGCGTCCGACGAGGTCTGGCCGGACCAGTGGATCGGAATGAAGACGGTGCCGCGCGGGATGCCGCCGCCGTGCTGCACGCGCGCCACCATGGCGCCCCATTCGGAACTGACGCGCGCCAGATCGCCCTCGCGCACGCCGTGCAGCAGCGCGTCCTGCGGGTGGATGTCGACGAACGACTCGGAAATGTGGTCGGCCAGCGTGAAGGACTTGCCGGTGCGCGTCATCGTGTGCCACTGGTCGCGCACGCGGCCGGTGTTGAGCGACAGCGGGAAATCCTCGCTGACGGCGTTGACCGGCGCGCGCGGCGCGGTGGCGATGAAGCGCGCCTTGCCATCGGCGTGGGCGAAGCGCTTGTCGGCGAAGAGGCGCTCTTCGACCTCGATGGCGCCGGCGGCGTTGCGGCGCACCGGCCACTGGACCGGCTCCAGATCGTCGTACTCGCGCTGGGTGAGCCGCGCCAGGCCGGACATGTCGAAAGCGCGCGGCACCTCGGCCGCGCTGTTGCGAAAACCGCTCAGGCGCGCGTGCTCGTCGAACACGCTGTGCGCGCCGGCGAAGTCGAAACCGTCAAAGCCCATGCGCTGCGCGAACAGCGCCAGGATCTTCCAGTCGGCCATGGCCTCGCCAGGCGCCGGCAGGAAGGGACGCTGGCGCGACACGCGGCGCTCGGAATTGGTGACCGTGCCGTCCTTCTCGCCCCAACCCAACGCCGGCAGCAGCACGTCGGCGTAGGCGTTGGTGTCGGTATCCTGCATGATGTCGGTGGCGACCACCAGCTCGCACTTTTCCAGCGCGCGCCGCACCTGGTCGGCATCCGGCATGCTGACCACCGGATTAGTGGAGATCACCCACACCGCCTTGACCTTGCCGTCCTCGATCGCCTTGAACAGGTCGACCGCCTTCAGGCCGGCCTTGTCGGCCATGGCCGGCGACTCCCAAAAGGTTTGCACGACGTCGCGGTGGTCGGCGCGCTCCAGGTCCATGTGCGCGGCCAGCATGTTGGCCAGGCCGCCCACTTCGCGCCCGCCCATGGCGTTGGGCTGGCCGGTGATCGAGAACGGCCCCATGCCCGGCTGGCCGATGCGCCCGCCGACCAGGTGGCAGTTGATGATGCTGTTGACCTTATCGGTGCCGGCCGACGACTGGTTCACGCCCATCGAATAGGCGGTGATGGTCTTGTGGGTGGCGGCGAACAGTTCGTAGAACGCCATCAGCACCGGCAGCTCGATGCGGCATATCCTGGCCACGACGGCCGGATCGCCGCAGTCGGCATCGGCGGTGGCCAGCGCCGCGTCGAAGCCGTTGGTGTGGTCGGCCACGAAGGCCGGATCGACCGCGCCGATGCGGCGCAGGTAGCTGAGCAGGCCGTTGAACAGCCAGACGTCGGTGCCGGCCTTGACCGGCAGGTGCATGTCGGCCAGCTCGCAGGTGGCGGTGCGGCGCGGATCGATGACGACGATCTTCATCTCCGGCCGCTTTTCCTTGGCCTTGAGGATGCGCTGGAACAGGATCGGGTGGCACCACGCGGTGTTGGAGCCGACCAGCACCACCATGTCGGCCAGTTCCAGGTCGTCGTAGCACAGCGGCACCAGGTCCTCGCCGAAGGCGCGCTTGTAGCCGGCCACCGCCGACGACATGCACAGGCGCGAGTTGGTGTCGATATTGGCGCTGCCGACGTAACCCTTCATCAGCTTGTTGGCGACGTAGTAGTCCTCGGTCAGCAGCTGGCCGGAGACGTACAGGGCCACCGCGTCCGGGCCATGTTCGTCGATGATGGCGCGCCAGGTGCCGGCCACCTGGTCGAGCGCCTCGTCCCACGAGACGCGGCGCAGGCCGCCGTCGCCGCGCACCTGCGGGTACAGCAGGCGCCCTTCCATGCCCACCGTCTCGCCCAGGGCGGAGCCCTTGACGCACAGGCGTCCCTTGTTCGCCGGGTGCAGCTTGTCGCCGGCGATGGTGACCGTGCCGTCGCCCTTGGGGGTGGCGTTCACGCCGCAACCGACGCCACAATAGGCGCAGGTGGTGCGTACTGACAGATGGTCTTGGGACAGGTTCAAGGTTCGCTCGCTTAGACTAGGAAATCACGCGGCCCTGGCGCTGAGCGCCTCGCCGAATAACAGGGTTTGCCGGATCGAGGTGATGTCGGTGCTGTTTTGTATGAGGCCGAAATACCACGGTCCGTCCTTGACGTCGCCATATAGCACGGCGCCGGTGACGCGGTTGTTCTTCAATACCAGCCGCTTGTAGACGCCACGCCGCGCATCGCGCAGCACCACGTCCTCGGTGCCCTCGCCGCCGACGAAATCGCCGACCGAGTACAAGTCTACACCGGTGACCTTGAGCCGTGTGGGCGAAGTTTGCTGCACGTAGCGGCGCACGCCGGCGCCGGCCAGGTGGGCGCCGCACACGCGCGCCTGGTCCCAGATCGGCGCCACCAGCCCGAACGTGGCGCTGCGGTGCTGCACGCACTCGCCGACGGCGTAGATGCGCGGATCGTAGGTTTGCAGGGTGTCGTCGACGATGATGGCGCGGTCGCAGTGCAGGCCGGCCGATTTAGCCAGTTCGATGTTCGGACGCACGCCGGCGGTCATCACCACCAGGTCGGCCGGGATCTCGCTGCCGTCCTTGAAGCGCACGGCGGTGGCGCGGTCGGTGCCGACGATTTCGGCCGTCTGCGCGTTCATCATGAAGGTCAGGCCCTTGTCTTCCAGCGCGCGTTGCAGCAGCTGGGCGGCCGGCTTGTCGAGCTGCTGGTTCATCAGCGTGTCGGTCACGTGGACCACGGTGACGGACATGCCCTGGCGCTGCAGGCCGTTGGCCGCCTCAAGGCCCAGCAGGCCGCCGCCGATGACCACCGCGTGCTTGTGGTTGCGCGCCGCCTCCAGCATCGACTCCACGTCCTGGATGTCGCGGAAGGCCAGCACGCCGGGCAGTTGATGGCCGGGCACGGGAATGATGAACGGCTTGGAGCCGGTGGCGATCAGCAGGCGGTCGTAACGGACCTCCAGGCCGGAGCGCGCGCGCACGATGCGCTTGCGGCGGTCGATATGCTCGACGGGGTCGCCCGCGTGCAGGGTGATGCCATGCTGGACGTACCACTCGCGCGTGTTGAGCATGATGTCGTCCATGGTCTTCTCGCCGGCCAGTACCGGCGAGAGCAGGATGCGGTTGTAGTTTCCATGCGGCTCGGCGCCGAACACGGTGATGTCGTACATGTCCGGATCGAGCTTGTGCAGCTCCTCGACCGTGCGCATGCCGGCCATGCCGTTGCCGATGACGACCAGCGCAGGCTTCGATTCCACGCGCTCCGCCGGTATCATATGCCGACCCAGACTTTGCCGTCGGCCACGCGGGCCGGATAGGTGCCGACCGAGTTGGCCGGCGCTTCCAGGCACTCGCCGGTTTGCAGGTCGAAGTGCTGCTTGTAGATCGGCGAGGCGACGACGATGCGCTCGCCCAGGCTGCCCACCAGGCCGCGCGAGAGCACGGCCGCCTCCGAATTCGGATCGTAGTTATCGATGGCGAACACGCGCGGGCCGCCGTCGTTGACGTGGAAGACGGCGATCTGCGTGTCGTTGAGCAGTGCGCACACGCCGGTGTTGGGTACGATGTCGTCCAGGTCGCAGACGGCGGTCCAGTTATCAGTTTGAATATCGCGATGCATTTGTATTCTCCTCAAGCTGCGCTGACGGCGATCGGAATGACGCGTTTGCGCTCTTCCACGGTGGCCGGACGGATCTGGCCGCGTTCTTCCATGAAGACGACGTTGTCGTCGCCCTTCTCGCTGTTGACGAAGGTGCGGAAGCGCTTGCGCGTCTCCGGGTTCTCGACCGCTTCCTTCCACTCGCAAGCGTAGGTGTTGACGACGTGCTGCATGTCCGCTTCCAGGTCGGCGGCGATGCCCAGCTTGTCCTGCACCACGACCTGCTTGAGGTAATCGAGGCCGCCTTCGAGGTTCTCGCGCCAGGTGCTGGTGCGCTGCAGGCGGTCGCCGGTGCGGGTGTAGAACATCAGGAAGCGGTCGATGTACCGGACCAGCGTGGCCTTGTCCAGGTCCGTCGCCAGCAGCTCGGCGTGGCGCGGCTTCATGCCGCCGTTGCCGCACACGTAGAGGTTCCAGCCCTTTTCGGTGGCGATGATGCCGACGTCCTTGCCCTGCGCTTCGGCGCACTCGCGGGTGCAGCCGGACACGCCGAACTTGATCTTGTGCGGCGTGCGCAGGCCCTTGTAGCGGTTTTCCAGTTCGATGGCCAGGCCGATCGAATCGTCGACGCCATAGCGGCACCAGGTCGAGCCGACGCAGGATTTGACCGTGCGCAGCGACTTGCCGTAGGCGTGGCCGGATTCGAAGCCGGCGGCGATCAGCTCCTCCCAGATCAGCGGCAGCTGTTCGACGCGGGCGCCGAACAGGTCGACGCGCGCGCCGCCGGTGATCTTGGTGTACAGCTGGTACTTCTTGGCGACCATGCCGACCGCGATCAGGCCATCGGCCGTCACTTCGCCGCCCGGCATGCGCGGCACCACCGAGTAGGTGCCGTCCTTCTGGATGTTACCGAGGAAGTAGTCGTTGGTGTCCTGCAGGCTGGCGTGTTCCTTCTTCAGCACGAAGTCGTTCCACACCGAGGCCAGGATGCTGGCCGCCAGCGGTTTGCACACGTCGCAACCGAGGCCCTTGCCGTGCTTCGCCAGCAGATCGTCGAAGGACTTAATCTGGCCGACTTTAATCAGGTGGAACATCTCCTGGCGCGAGTAGGCGAAGTGTTCGCATACGTGGTTGTTGACGGCCATGCCGAGTTTTTTCATCTCGGCCTTCATCACCTGCGTCACCAGCGGCACGCAGCCGCCGCACGAGGTGCCGGCGTTGGTGCAGCTTTTCAGGTCGCCGATGGTGCAGGCGCCGGCGGCCACCGCCGCGCACAACGCGCCTTTGGAGACGTCGTTGCAGGAGCAGATCTGCGCGCCCTCGGGCAGCGCGTCCACGCCCAGGCCCGGCTTGGCGGCGCCGTCCGACTGCGGCAGGATCAGGAACTCGGGCGACTCGGGCAGCTCGATTTTGTTGAGCATCATCTGCAGCAGGGTGCCGTATTCGGCGGCGTCGCCGACCATCACCGCGCCTTGCAGGTATTTGCCGCAATCGGAGACGACGATCTTCTTGTAGATCTGTTTGCGCTCGTCGGTGAACTGGTAGGAGCGGCTGCCGGCGGCGTTGCCGTGCGGGTCGCCGATGCTGGCCACGTCCACGCCCATCAGTTTGAGCTTGGTGCTCATGTCGGCGCCGGCGAACTCGCCCGCCTCGCCCAGCATATGCTTGGCCGCCACGCGCGCCATCTCGTAGCCCGGCGCCACCAGGCCGAAAATCAAGCCGCCCCACAGCGCGCATTCGCCGATGGCGTAGACGTCCGGGTTGGAGGTGACGCAGTTGTTGTTGATCTCGATGCCGCCGCGCGGGCCCACCGCCAGGCCCGATTCGCGCGCCAGCATGTCGCGCGGGCGAATACCGGCCGAGAAGACGATCATGTCGGCGTCCAGATGGCCGCCGTCGGCGAACTCCATGCGGTGGGTACCATCGACGCCATCGACGATGGCGGTGGTGTTTTTGCCGGTGTGGACGGTCACGCCCAGTTCTTCGATTTTACGGCGCAGCACGCGCGCGCCGCTGTCGTCGACCTGCACCGCCATCAGGCGCGGCGAGAATTCGACGACGTGGGTGTCAAGCTTCAGGTCGCGCAGCGCCTTGGCGCATTCGAGGCCCAGCAGGCCGCCGCCGATGACGACGCCGGTCTTCGAACGCGCGCCGCATTCGAGCATCGCCTCCAGGTCCTCGATGGTGCGGTAGACGAAGCAATCCTTGCGGTCCTTGCCCGGCAGCGGCGGCACGAACGGATAGGAGCCGGTGGCGATCACCAGTTTGTCGTAGGGAAGCACGTCGCCGCCGCCGGTGGTGACGGTCTTGCCGGCGGTGTCGATGGCGGTGGCGCGGGTGTTGAGGCGCAGGACCATGTCGTCACGCTCGAAGAAGCCCGGTTTGACCAGCGACAGGTCCTCGGCCGATTTACCGGAGAAGAATTCGGACAGGTGCACGCGGTCGTAGGCGGGACGCACCTCCTCGCACAGCACCGTCACCTGCAGCTTGGTGTTGCCGCTCGCAGCCAGGCTTTCCAGGAATTTGTGGCCGACCATGCCGTGGCCGATAACGATGATTTTCATAGTAGGTTCCTTTGGGCTTAAGCTGCCAGTTTGGTGGCGGAGACGGATTCTTCGATGGCGCTGGTGCTAAAGCGCGCGGCCAGCGCGCACAGCGCGGTGGCGGCGACGACGATGCCGAGGATGCTGAGGGTCTGCTGGGTGTCGCCCAGGCCCTTCATCAGGAAGCCCGCCGCCACCGCGCCGACGTTGCCGCCGGCGCCGATGATGCCGGCCACGCCGCCCAGGGCGCGCTTGTCGACGAAGGGCACCACGGCGTAGGTCGCGCCGCAAGCCATGTGGGTGAACAGGCCGAAGACCAGCATCGCGCCGATCGCCAATGCGGCGGTGCCGGCGTGGGCGAACATCAGCAGGCCCGCGCCTTCGCCGAGCATCAGCACGAACAGCAGCGTGACGCGGTTATTCAGGTTGCCGCGGGCGGCGAATTTGTCCGAAGCCCAGCCGCCCAGCGCGCGGGCGAACAAAGCCAGTAGGCCGAAGCTGCCGGCGGCCATGCCGGCCTGGCCCAGGGTCAGCTTGAAGTGGTCGACGTAGTAGATCGCGGCGATGTTGTGGATGAAGATCTCGATGCCGAAGCAGGCGCCGTAGGTGATAAACAGAAGCCACACGCGGTAGTTGGCGGCGGCCAGCTTGAAGCTCTCCCAGCCGCCCTTCTTGCCGCCTTCGATAGCGATGCCGGCCGCGCGCAGGTCGCTGTAGTTCCCTTGCGGGCAGTCCTGGGTGTAGCGGTAGTAGACGCCGGCCATGATGATCATCAGGATGCCCGGCACGATCAGCGCGGCGCGCCAGCCGAAGGTCTCGGACACGCCCAGCATCACCATCGCCGTCATCAGCAGCGGCATCACGGCCTGCGCCACGCCGCCGCCGGCGTTGCCCCAGCCTGCGGCGGCCGCGTTGGCGGTGCCCACCACTTTAGGCGCGAACATCACGGAGGTATGGTATTGCGTGATGACGAAGCTGGCGCCGGCAGCGCCGATCCCGAGGCGGAAGAACAGGAAGCTCTCGTAGCTCTGCGCGAAGGCCACGCCGATGACCGGGATGGAGCCGAGCAGCAGCAGGCCGGTGTAGGCCTTGCGCGGGCCGAAATGGTCGCACAGCGGGCCGACGATCAGGCGCACCAGGATCGTGATGGCGACGGCGGCGATGTTGATGTTGGCGATCTGCGCGACGCTCAGGCCGAACTCGCCTTTAATGACCGGCATCAGCGGCGCGCAGGCGAACCACGCGAAGAAGCAGACGAAGAACGCCATCCAGGTCAGGTGGAACGCCCGCATTTGCGGCGTCGAGATGGAGAAGAGCTTGATGCTGGTAGCTTTGGTGGCCATTTTTTATCCCGTTCAGAAAACAAAAAGGCGCCCGCTCAACTACGGTCTCAAAGACCGGGTTGGGCGGACGCCGTTGTCCTGCCGATCCGTCTTTGGACCAGCCGTATGTATTTGGGAGGGATCGCCGTTGACCCCCTGCTCCTGTTAATGCAAGAGCCGTGCCACCGGTGCCGGAAAGGCCCCGCCATAGGGAGAATGCGGGTTTGACGTTTCAGTAGAGAAATTGCAAGCTTATGTCGGTGCGATGTTGCGGTGCACGGCGCACGCTGGCGGTGCGCGATGGCGGTGCAGGGCTTCGGGGTCAAGTCTGACATTTGGACACGGGCTCAACCGTTTTGTCGCACTACGGTTGAGCCCGTGTCCAAATGTCAGACTTGACCCCGACGGGGGTTAGCCGGCGGCGGCGAGGGCGGCGGCGACCATTTCGTCGATTTCGCCGCTGATGCTCGACAGCACGCCAGCCACCACCGAGAACTCCTTGCCGGCGGCGCCGGCGCGCGCGGCGACGATGCGGGCGTTGAAGGCGACCATCCGCGCCTGGCGGTTGATCGTTTCGATGTCCGTGATGACGCCCCGTAGCTGCTTGCGCACCTGGCGGGCGTTCTGCTTGGCCTGCTCTTCGTAGATGCTGGTGATCTGGTTCAGGATGCCCAACGTGGGCGTGGTGATGCGCACCAGCTCCGCCAGCAGCTCGGCCGACTGCGGCGAGCCGCGCTCGATGGCGCCCAGCGTGCGCTCGCCCAGGTCGGCGAAGGCGACGATCTGGCGGTCGCCCTCCATCTTGCCGAAGTAGGCTTCCCGCAGCTCGGGGCAGAACACGCCCGGCAGCCCGTCCGCCTCGCCCAGCAGTGCCTTGTGGGCGCCGCGGAACAGCTTGAGCGCCTCGTGCGCGATCGCCGCGCCATCCGGCTGCCCCTGCGACGCCAGCAGCGCGTACAGCACGATGCGCTGCGACGTGAAGCGGCGCCGCCCCGAGAGGTTGATCAACGCGCCGAATACCTCGCCGGTCAGCGTTTTGCCGGCGGCGGGCGGCGCCAGGGGGCGCGTGGACCCGTCCATTACGCCGCTTCTTTCGCGGGGTGCGCCTGTTTGCGGTACAGGAACTCCAGCACGGCGGTGCGGTACTCGGTGTAGCGCGCGTCCTGCGCCAGGGCGACGCGGTCGCGCGGCCGGTCCAGACGCACGTCGACGATCTCGCCGATGGTGGCGGCCGGGCCGTTGGTCATCATGACGATGCGGTCCGACAGCAGCACCGCTTCGTCGACGTCGTGCGTGACCATCACCACGGTGGACTTGGTGGCGGCGACGATCTTGAGCAGCTCGTCCTGCAGGTGGGCGCGGGTGAGCGCGTCGAGGGCGCCGAACGGCTCGTCCATCAGCAGCACCTTCGGCTCCATCGCCAGCGCGCGGGCGATGCCGACGCGCTGCTTCATGCCGCCGGAGATCTCGTGCGGACGCTTGGTTTCGGCCGCCGTCAGCCCCACCAGCGCCAGGGCCTGCATGGTGCGCTCGCGCAGCCGGGCCTTCGATTCGGTCTTGCCGAACACCCGTTCGACGCCGAGGTGGATGTTTTCATAGCAGGTCAGCCAAGGCAGCAGCGAGTGGTTCTGGAACACCACCGAGCGCTCCGGCGACGGCCCGGCGATCTCGCGGTTGGCGCACAGCAGAACGCCGTCGCTGGGCTTGAGCAGGCCGGCGATCAGGTTGAGCAAGGTCGACTTGCCGCAGCCCGAGTGCCCGATCAGGGTGATGAATTCGCCCTTGCGCACCGTCAGGTCGATTTCATGCAGCGCGTGGAACACGCCTTTTTTGGTGTGAAAGACCATCTCCACGCCTTCGATATCGATGAATTTCGGATCGTCCATGACAGTGCTCCTTAGTTGGATACTTGTTCGTAGGTGAAGGCGCGGGCCAGCGCCATGAGCGCCTGTTCGAGCAGCAGGCCGACAAAGCCGATCGCCACGATCGCGATGATGATGTGCGGGACGTTCAGGTTGTTCCACTCGTCCCACACCCAGAAGCCGATGCCGACGCCGCCGGTGAGCATTTCGGCGGCGACGATGACCAGCCACGCCGTGCCGATCGACAGGCGCACGCCGGTCAGGATGTAGGGCAGCGCCGATGGCAGCAGTATCTTGGTGAGCACCTTCCACTCCGACAGGTTGAGCACCTTGGCCACGTTCATGTAATCCTGCGGCACGCGCTGCACGCCGACGGCGGTGTTGATGATCATCGGCCAGATCGAGCAGATGAAGATCGACCAGATCGCGGCCGGATTGGCCGACTGGAACACCAACAGGCCGATCGGCAGCCACGCCAGCGGCGACACCGGCTTGAGCAAGCTGATAATGGGGCTGAACATATTGCCGACGAACTGCACGCGGCCGATCAAAAAGCCGAGCGGGATGCCCACCAGCGCGGCCAGGCCGAAGCCGATCGCTACCCGCTGCAGCGACGCCAGCAGGTTCCAGCCGATGCCCTGGTCGTTCGGGCTGTTGCGGTAGAACGGGTCGGAGAACAGCTTGACGGCCTCCGTGAACGTGACCATCGGCGTCGGGAAGGTGCTGTTCTTGACGGTGATGATCTGCCACACCAGCAGCAGGAACAGGGCCCCCAGCAGCGGCGCGAGGATTTTCATGGCGGTGGCCGAGACCTGCTGGCGCGCGCGCCCGCCGGAGTTGGCGGCCAACGGGCGGCGCGGACGGCGCGCCGGCTTGGCGTCCGCCTTGGTGGCGGCGGTGGCGTCGACCACGGCGGTTACCGGTTCGGCGCTATCGGGTTGGAGCATGGCGTTCATGGCATTCCTTTATCGGGCGATGAAACAGGCTATGGGAACAACGCGGATCAGGCTTTGATCTTGAACGAGGCGGCGTAGGCTTTCGGGTCCTTGCCGTCCCACACCGAGCCGTCCATCAGCTTCGAGGAACGCAGCGGGCTTTTCGGCACCGGGGTCTTGGTCATCGCGGCCGCGTCCTTGTACAAGTCGATCTGGTTGACCGAGGTGGCCACGGCCACGTAGTTCGGATCGTCCTTGAGCAGGCCCCAGCGGCGGTGCTGCGTCATGAACCACATGCCGTCCGACAGATACGGGAAGTTCACCAGGCCGTCGTTGTAGAACTTCATGTGGTTCTGGTCGTCCCAGGTCTTGCCCAGGCCATTCTGGTAGCGGCCCATGATGCGCTGGTCGATCGCGTCCTTGCTGGTGTTGACGTAGGACTTGTCGGCGATGACCTCGGCCATCTTGTTCTTGTTGGCCAGCGAGGCATCGATCCACTTGCCCGCCTCGAGGATGGCGGCCATCATCGCGCGGCAGGTGTTCGGATACTTCCTGGCGAATTCCAGGGTCGAACCGAGCACCTTCTCCGGGTGGTCCTTCCAGATGTCCTGGGTGGTGGTGGCGGTGATGCCGATGCCGTCCATGATGGCGCGGTGGTTCCACGGCTCGCCCACGCAGAAACCGTCCATGTTCCCGACCCGCATATTGGCCACCATCTGCGGCGGCGGCACGGTAATGACCTTGGCGTCCTTCATCGGGTTGATGCCGTTGGCGGCCATCCAGTAGTACAGCCACATCGCGTGGGTACCGGTCGGGAAGGTCTGCGCGAACGTATACTCGCGCTTTTCGGAGTTCATCAGCTTCGCCAGCGAGGCGCCGTCGACGGCGCCCTTGTCGGCCAGCTTCTTCGACAGCGTGATGGCCTGGCCGTTGTTATTGAGGCCCATGAGCACCGCCATGTCCTTCTTCTGGCCGCCGATGCCCATCTGGACGCCGTACAGCAGGCCATAGAGCACATGGGCCGCATCGAGGTCGCCGTTGGCCAGCTTGTCGCGCACGCCGGCCCAGGAGGCCTCCTTACTGAGCACGAATTTGACGCCGTACTTTTTGTCGAAGCCCAGCACCGACGCCATCACCACCGATGCGCAATCGGTCAATGGGATGAAGCCGATCTTGACTTCTTCCTTCTCCGGCTTGTCCGAACCCGCCGCCCACACGCCACCCGTCGATAAACCCAACATACTTCCTCCCGCTACAAGGCCTGCGCCATGAATCACTTTTTGAATAACTGCTCTGCGCGAGACATTAACGTCGCTGGCCGCTGGTGGCAAGGTGGAATCTGCTGGAAGCTTCTTATCGTTCATGACTATCCCTCTGTAGACAGTAAAACCGTTCGGACAAAAAAAAATGCCTATCCCGCATGAACGCATTCATGTTCGGATAGACATCATTGTCTGGTGCGCCCCACCGCCGTTGGCGAAGCTCATCGGCGCATCATTGCGCTTGCCTACAGGCTATGCAATGTCCGTGCCAGCATTGTTTACAGAGGGAGGATGAAGCAGCGGCGATCACCGGCGCACCGCCAAATGGCCGGGTCGCGGCCGGAAAAGCGCGGCGGCGGTGCGCGCCGCCTCATTTTGGACGGCGGATCAAAATAAAGTATTAACCCAGCAGGTCTTCGACGTCGAGGATGCGCTGGGCGACCTCGGAGAGCTTGAGGTTTTTGCTCATCGCCATGCCGCGCAGCTTTTGGTAGGCCTGCTCCTCGGTGTAGCGCTGGCGCTCCATCAGCAGGCCCTTGGCGCGTTCGATGACCTTGCGTTCGGCCAGTTTGCTTTTGGTGTCGGACAGTTCGTCGAGCAGCTTTTGCTCGCGCTTGAAGCGCGCCAGCGCCACCTGCAGCACCGGTTTGATGCGCTCGCCCTGCAGGCCGGCCACGATATAGGCCGACACGCCCGCCGCCATGGCCGCATCCATGCTCTCGGTGTCCTCGCTCTCGGTGAACATGACGATGGGGCGGCGCTCGTCGCGGGTGGCGATGACGATGTGTTCGAGGACGTCGCGCGCGTCGGACTCGGCGTCGACGATGATCATATCGGGCTGCAGCTGGGCGATCCGCTCGGGCAGGTACATGTCCGGCGGCAGCGAGGCGACGATGTCGTAGCCCGCCTCCAGCAGGCCGATACGCAGCACCCTGGCCCGTTCGACCTGGGCGCGCAACGACTCGTCATCCTCGTCGCCGGCGTGGATGATGGCGTTGACAACCACGATACGTAAATTACGCATGGTCATACCAAACCGATAATTTTGATGTGCATGGGCAGATTCTAAGGCACAAAGGCCGGATTCTGCCAGTCTTCAGTTTTTAACCCCACCCGCCTTTTGGGAATACGCGGGCGTCACCACTTGGGGCGCGGGTTAAAGAAGACACTAGCAGGCTGCTGAAATACCGTCCGGCAGTCCCCCGGACGCACCGCTAAATGTTACCCTGACGCTCTCCCATTTCCCCTTTTGAGAACCGATGCGCGGCGCCGATACCTTCACCGAAAAGCTGTTCACAATGCGCAAGCT